>CAWFVW010000006.1:0-165132 GCA_963819395.1 uncultured Acidobacteriota bacterium | reverse complement strand
TCCAAAGTCGAGGGGCAGAGGACGATTTACACGGTGAAGGCGTCGCGCACGACGGAGTTCAAGGAAGGCAGCCGGAACCTGCTCGAGGACGTCGCCATCGTCGTGTACGGAAAAAAGGGAGAGCGCAACGACACCCTCCTGACCAAGGCGTGCGATTTTATTTCGAACACAGGGAAAATCAGTTGCGCCGGGGAAGTCCAGATCAGCCTGCAGGCGGCTGGCGGCGCGCAGCCGAGCGCGAACGCCATTCATGTCGCAACGTCCGCCGTTACGTTTGACCGGGATTCCGGCGAGGCCCGGACCGACAAGCCTGTAACCTTTCACTGGCCGGCGGGAAACGGCCGGGCCGCGGGCGTGAGCTACGATTCGAACAGCGGAACGCTGCGATTGCATCGGGACGTGGAACTGAATCTCTCGCCTTCGTCACAAGCAATTCCTGAAAAAACAGAGGCCACGGACGAAAAGATGGTGCACGTGGCGGGCGACAGCATGTCCTTCCAGCGAGCCGCGCGAACGGTGGTGGTGGACGGGAACGTGCATGCGCAGCAGACGACGCTCGAGCTTTCCACGGACAAATTACAGTTGGACCTGGATGCGGCGTTTCAAGCGAAGCGCTTTGTCGCCAGCGGCCATCCGCAACTGCACGATTTGAGCCCACAAGGGCCGATCGCGCTCAGCGCCGACGAAATCGTTTCGGGGCTCAGGGCCGACGGTTCGGTCGAGTCCATCGTGGCAACGGGAAATGTGCATGGCACCCGCAATACGCCTGTCGGCGAAGATGGAATCGATGCCGGGCGCGTTCAGGTGGACCTCGCCACGCGCGATAACTTGCCTCGCCTGCTGACGGCGAGCAACGGCGTCACGCTGACATCCACGAGCGCGTCGTTCAATGGCGGAACACGCCACGTGCAGAGCGACGCCCTCGAAGTCCATATTTCCAACGATTCCGCATCCGGGTCAGAACTTTCTGGAAAGTGTGAATACACTGGCCCCGGCGCGCGTCGATTGGGAAAACGTGACCCTCGTGAACGGCAAACCTGTTCCGCAATCGACGCGGATGTCGGGCCAGCGCATGAACCTGAAATTCGGCGGGCAGAACCTGCTGCAGCAGCTTGCGAGCACAGGCGGAGTGGAAGTGGACGCGAAAACTGGGCGACGCACCCGAGGAGACCACTGCCTCGCGCGAACTCGTGGCGAAGTTTGACAAAACGGGCGAATGGTCCACGATCGACCAGACGGGAGACGTCCATTTCCACGATGCCCAGCGTGCCGGGCAAGGGGAACGAGCCCACGTGGATCGCGCCACAAATGTCGTCACTCTGGACGGCTCAGTGATTTTTTCCGACGCCTCGACGCGGACCACCGCGCAATCGGCATCCTTCGCTCAAGGGGCGGGCACGTTGCGCGCCGACGGCCATGTGCTGACCACGGATTTGCGCCCCGGGGCGGCCGGCATTTCAAATCTCGCGCAAGAGCCCGCGCACATTTCGGCGGAGCACCTCGTCGCGGACACCGCGCAAGGGCATGCCCTGTATTCGGGGAAGGGAAGATTGTGGCAGGGGCAGTCGGTGATCGAGGGGGACACGATCGAATTGGACAGCCCGTCGCACATCTTGCTGGTGAAGAGGAAATGTCCGCGGCGTTTTCCCTCAGGCGGCATAGAGTCCGAAACCGGGGGAGGAGCCGGGGGAAACTTCCAGCAAGGCAACAAAGCCGGTATCGAATAAGACTCCCGGCCAGGCGGCGCATCCCGGGACGCAGCTGGGACATGTTCGCGGAGGATTGCTGACCTATTGGGAGACGGAGTCGCGCGGCGCGGATCGAGCAGGACGCCAGAGCCGACTCAGAGCAAGGCTCGATCCAAGCCAACCAAATCGATCTGTATTTTTCCGACAACGGTGCCGCAAACGGCAACCAAACAATTGTCGCGGGCGGTGGCGAATGGAGACGTTACTGTCCGGCAGGAAGACCGCCGGGGCACCTCGAATCGGGCCGAATACACGGCCTCGGAAGGCAAGTTTGTTCTTTCGGAAGGGAAACCAACCCTATATGACTCAACTGGCGACACGACCACGGGGCGTCAATTGACCTTCTATTTTGCTGATGATAGGATCGTTGTGGATTCGGAGGAAGGCTCGAGAACAGTGACGCTTCACCGGGTCGAGAAATGACGTGGCATGCTCAAGTTCCAGGCCGTCGAGCTCAGCAAATCGTATCGGGGGCGAAAAGTTGTAGATGACCTCGACCTGGAGATCAGCCAGGGCGAAGTAGTCGGGCTTTTGGGGCCCAACGGCGCCGGGAAGACAACGACGTTTTACATCCTGGTAGGTTTAGCCCGGCCGGATTCCGGGCGCGTCCTCCTGAACGGGGACGACATTACCGACCTCCCCATGTACCTCCGGGCCCGCAGCGGAATCAGTTATTTGCCCCAGGAACCTTCGGTTTTCCGCCAGCTGACGGTCGAAGAAAACCTGCTCGCGGTGCTGGAAACGCTGCCTTTGACGGCGGAGCAGCAGCGCGACCGGCTCGAGGAATTGTTGGCGCAGATGAAGCTGGAAACGGTGCGATATAACGGAGCCTACACGCTGTCGGGCGGTGAGCGGCGGCGGCTGGAAATTGCGCGGTCGCTGGTGCTGGAGCCCGCCTTCATCCTGCTGGACGAGCCGTTTTCCGGGATCGATCCTTTGACGGTGGTGGATATCCAGAAAATTATCAGCGATTTGAGCCGCGAAGGAATCGGCGTGCTGGTCACCGACCACCAGGTGCGCGAGACGCTGAGCGTGACCGACCGCGCCTACATTGTGCAGAACGGCAAAGTTCTTGCCGCCGGGACTCCGGCCGAACTTAGCGAGAATCCCGAAGTCCGCCGAGTGTATCTCGGCGATCATTTCCGCTTGAACTGACTCCCTATGAGCTGGCTGCAGCCAAAACTTCACCTCCGGGTCGCGCAGAAGCAGATCCTTACCCCGGGCCTGGTCCAGATGGTGAGCGTGCTGGCGCTGAACCGGCTGGAACTCCGGGAAATGATCAATCAGGAGATGGTCGAGAATCCGGTGCTGGAGGAATTGTCCGAAGATGCCGGTCACCACCGAAGATTACAGCGACGAAACCTTCCTGAAAGCCGAAACCGAAAAAATTCCCGAGACCGAAGCCGCCCAGTCCCTTTGAAGATTTCGACGTCGCCTCGTTTTTCAATCAATACCTGGACAGCGGCGGCGGCAATCCGGAGCGCGGCGAACGCGAAGTCATCGAGCGGCCTTCGTTCGACAAGTTTCTTTCCTCGGCGCAGGGACTTACCGAACATCTTGCCTGGCAATTGAGCGTGACGGTTTGCAACGACGTGGTGCGCGAGATCGCCGAAGCCATCATCGGCAACCTCGATGAGAACGGCTACCTGAGCGCTTCGCTCGAAGAGATTTCGCAGAACGGCAAGTACTCGATGGAAGATGTCGAGGAAGCGCTGGCGGTGGTGCAGGAATTTGATCCGCTGGGCGTGGCCTCGCGCAACTTGCGCGAGTGCCTGCTGACGCAGCTGCGCACGCTGGACGCGCAAAACGCGCTGGCGCAGCAGATTGTTTCCGAATGCCTGCCGAAGCGGCCGCTGGCGGCGAGCGAAGCCGAAGAACTGAATCCGGAAACGCCTCTGGCGCGGCTGTTGCAGGCGAACCAGTTGAAGGAAATTGCGCGCGCCCTGAACCGGCCCGTGGAACTTGTGAAGCGCGCCGTGGACGTGATCAAGAAGCTCGATCCGCGCCCCGGGCTGCGCTACAACAAGACGCAGCCGCGCCTGGTCGAGCCGGATGTTTATTTCCGCAAAGTGGACGATCAGTGGCAAGTGTTCATGAACGATGACGATGTGCCGCAACTGCGGCTTTCGCCCGTGTACCGCCGGCTGCTGGCGCGCGACGCGGCCGACCGCGAAGTCCGCAATTACGTGAAGGAACGCTTCACCGCCGCGATGCAATTGATGAAGAGCATCGAGCAGCGCAAGCACACCATCCTGCGCGTCTGCCAGATCATCATTCAGCGGCAGTGCGAATATCTGGATCACGGCGCCGATCACCTGAAGCCCATGATGATCAAGGAAGTGGCGGAAGAAGTCGGCGTGCATCCCTCCACGGTCAGCCGCGCGGTATCGAGCAAGTACGCGCACACGCCGCAGGGCGTCATCGAGCTGCGGTCGTTCTTCTCGGAGTCGGTCAACGGGCCGGAAGGCAGCAACATGTCGCTGCAGACCCTGAAGCGGCTGGTGAAGAAAATGATCGACGAGGAAGACACCGCCCACCCGCTCACCGACGACTTGATCGCCAAAAAACTGGACGACGCCGGAATCCACGTCACCCGGCGCACCGTCGCGAAATACCGCGAAGACCTCCGCATTCCCAGCACCCACCAACGCCGGGTCAAGGCGTAGGCCGGTCCGCGTGAAGCGCCGAACTGCGCGCGACGCCCGGCAACTGGTGATTCTCACCGGCCTTAGCGGCTCGGGCAAAAGCACGGTTCTCAAAACCTTCGAAGATCTCGGTTTTTACTGCGTCGACAATCTTCCCGTCGCGTTGATTCCCACGTTCAGTGAATTGCACATGCAGGCGGGCGGAGAAATCCAGCGCGCGGCGTTGCTGGTGGATGCGCGCGAGGGCGGGCAGCTGGAGAAATTGCCCGCGATCCTGCGGCAATTGCGCGGCGAGAATCCCGCGACACTCGTGTTTATCGAGGCGAGCGAGGACGCGTTGCTGCGGCGCTTCAGCGAGACGCGGAGGCCGCATCCGCTGGGGCATGACCGTCCGGTGCTGGAAGGACTCCGGCGCGAAGCGCGTGCTGATGGAGCCGATCCGCAAGCTGGCCGACGTGGTCATCGACACGACGAAGTTCAACGTCCACGAATTGCGGCAATTCATCATCCGGCGCTTCCAGAAAACGGACAAGCGCCCGATGATGGTTTCGCTCGTGAGCTTCGGATACCGGTACGGACTCCCTGCCGACGCCGATCTTATTTTTGATGTTCGCTTCCTGCCGAATCCCCACTTTGTTCCGAAATTGCGCAAATATTCGGGGCGCGATCCGCGCGTCGCCAAGTACATCCGGTCGTTTCCTCAGACCGGCGAATTCCTGCGGCGCATCGAGGGCCTGCTGGTTTACCTGATCCCGCATTATATCCGGGAAGGGAAGAGCTATCTGACGATTGCATTTGGCTGCACGGGCGGGCGGCACCGTTCGGTGATGCTGGCGGAGGCGGTGCGCAAGACGCTGCACAAAAGGGGCTATGCGTCCAAGGTTGTGCATCGCGACCTGGCGAAGTAGTTAAATGATTTTAGGGGGCTGGGACTTTAGTCCCAGCGAAGAATGTCCGCTACTAACGGGCTTTAGAGTCTGTGTGAGAACTCAAAATTGGCACGGTTTTGTAGCGCCCGCCTTTAGGCGGGCATCTGCGTGATTCCAAAGTGCCCGCCTGAAGGCGGGCGCTACATGACCTTCAACCGAGTTCTCACACGGACTCTTTAGCCCCTGAAGCTTCAGCGGCTAAAGCCGAAAATCAAAAGGAACGGCTACGGCCGAGCTGAAGCTCGGCCCTCCTAAAAGCGAGGACCCTCAAATCGCAAGAGCGTGCGAGGGCGCGGCGGCTTGACAAAAGCGGGGGCGATTCGTAGCGTACCAATGCCTGCGACATTCGTCCGGATCACAGGGGATCAGCAATCATTTTGAATAAACGGGAAGAGTTCGGCCGGTTGTTGCGTTACGTCCTGCCGTACAAGATGCGGCTGGCGGCAGGGATCGTGTGCCTTTCCGTGGTGGGACTCGCGGAAGGGCTGATCGCTCTCATGTTCACCCCTATTGTTGGCACCGTACTTAATCCTAAGGCTTCGGACAACAGGCTTCCTCTAATTGCAAACCCGTTCACTCACCAGGAAATTTATCTGAATTCCTTCCTTCCCTCCCGGATTCATAGCGTCGGAACATTGTTCTCCATTGCGCTCCTGACTTTGTTTATCGGGAAGGGCGTCGCGGAATATCTAGGCAATGTGCTGGTGCAGTACGCGGGAATTGCAGGGGTCACCGATCTGAGAAATCAAGTCTATGCAAAAGTCATCCGACAGCCCATCGGCTTCTTTCAGCACCATCAGACCGGTCGCTTGTTATCCACCGTGATTAATGACGTTGAGCGCGTCCGGAACGCGTTCTCGGAGTTTCTGGCTCTTGGATTCCGGCACATCTTCACGCTGTTCTTCTTACTGGCCGTTCTGATCCTGACAAATTGGAAGATGACGCTCGGCTCGGTCATCCTCCTTCCCATGGTGGTTTGGCCAGTCAGGACTTTAGGAAAACGCATACGGCGCTCCACGGAGAAAATTCAAGCTGGTATTGGCGAGCTTTCTCAGGTTTTGGAAGAGACTGTCAGCGGCAACCGGGTGGTGAAGGCCTTCGGGATGGAGGATTTTGAGATCGAAAAGTTTCGGGACGTGGCCCGGCGCCTGCTTCGTGAAAACATGCGGTGGATTCGGTCGGCTGTCGTCACGTCGCCAATCATGGATTTACTGGGAGCTGTGGTGATCGTATCGTTGCTGATGTATGCTCGCGGTCAAATTAAGATCGGGGTCATGACCGAGCCGATTTTCTTCACGTTCGCCTATGCATTGTTCAAGTCCTACGAACCTGTAAAGGGGTTGGGTATTGTCTATCAGCAATTTGAGCTCGCCTTCGGAGCGACCGCGAAGGTGTTTGAATATATCGGCAGCGCGGAAGAGCCTGCGGCGGAACCGGGGTTGCCCGCGCTACCACCCTTTTCCCGAGATGTGGTATTCGATCGCGTGAGTTTTGGATACGATCCGGAGCTGCCTAACTTGCGCGACATTTCGCTGGAGGCGCGTGCCGGCGAGGTCGTCGCGATAGTCGGATCAAGCGGAGCGGGGAAAACTACTCTGGTCAATCTTTTGCCGCGATTTTACCCGGTGACTTCCGGCTCTCTGCGCATCGATGGGGTGGACGTGCGCGAAGTGACGCTGCGGTCCTTGCGCGAACAGATGGCCATCGTGACGCAGGAAACGATTCTGTTTAATGACACGGTCTGGAACAATATCTGCTACGGTCAACCGGGGCTCCCGAAAGAACGCGTGGAAGCCGCGGCGAAGGCGGCTTTGGCGCACGAATTCATCCTGGAATTGCCGCAGGGCTATCAAACGATGCTGGGCGACCGCGGGCAGCGCCTCAGCGGCGGGCAGCGGCAGCGTATCGCGATTGCTCGGGCCATCCTCAAGGATTCGCCCATCCTGATTCTGGATGAGGCGACCTCCGAGCTCGATTCCGAGTCGGAAATGCTGGTGCAGCGCGCGCTTTCGAACCTCATGATGGATCGGACCGCCTTCGTTATCGCGCACAGGCTCTCGACGATCCGGCGCGCAGATAAGATTATCGTCCTCGAGGATGGCACGATCTCTGAAACGGGCACGCACCAGGAACTCCTCGCGCGGGGCGGAATCTATGCGCGGCTTTACGAAATGCAGTTCGCGGACGTGGACGACGCGGCGACTCCCGCGCCAAAGGTGGATCGATGAAAGCCACGACGGCACTCACGGGAATTTATTCGATGACCGGATTCGCGCAGGCCCGCATCGAACGCGACGGCGGCTCCGTGCGGATCAACCTGCGCAGCGTGAACCACCGGTTCCTGGATTTGCATCTGCGGATGCCGGACGGGTTTGAAGTATTCGAATCGCGCATCCGGCAGGCCATTCGAAACCGCTTGCGGCGCGGCCACGTGGACGTAAACATTTACTACGAGGCGGGCGCGACGGGCGCGGTGGAAGTCAATCATGACCTCGTTGAGTCCTATATGAAGGCGGTGGAGCGGCTGCGCCAGGAATTTGGCGTGAAGACCGAGCCGGACATGGTCGCGCTTTTCCGGCTTCCGGGTGTGGTGGCTGCACCGGGAGCCGCAAGTGACTTGCAGAGCGAAGAAATGCAGGAAAAATTGGGCGGGCAAGTGGAGGCCTGCCTGGAACAGGCGCTGAACAAGTTGGAGGCGATGCGGCGGTCGGAAGGGCAGGCGCTGACCGCGGAGATGCAGGAAATCCTGGAGCGGATTGCCGCGAGGACGGCGGAAGTGGAAACGCTCGCGGAGCGCGTTCGGCCCGCGATCGCGCGACGCCTCGCGGAACGGCTGGAAGAGCTTCTGAAAGGCGTGCAGATCGATCCCATTCGCCTGGCGCAGGAGGCCGCGCTGCTGGCCGAGCGCAGCGACGTGAGCGAGGAACTGGCGCGGCTGCGCAGCCACGTCGAGCAATTCCGGAAATTGCTGGCCGGAGCGGGCGAGGCGGGAAAGAAACTCGATTTTCTTTTGCAGGAGATGCAGCGGGAAGCGAACACGCTTTTGTCGAAAACGCCCGGCGTGGAGTCCGAAGGCCTGGCGATCACGGAGCTGGCCCTGGAAGTAAAATCCGATATCGAGAAGCTGCGGGAACAGGCGCAGAACGTCGAATGACGCTGGCACAGGCACAGCAGCCTCTGGTGTTCATCGTTTCCGGACCTTCGGGTTCGGGAAAATCCACGCTGGTGCAAAAAATGCTGGAGGTTCCGGGGACGATGTTTTCCGTGTCCAGCACCACGCGTCCGCCCCGCACCACGGAAAGCGCCGGAAAATGGTATGATTTTGTATCCGAAGAGGAATTCGATCGCAGGGTTCGCGCGGGAGAGTTTCTGGAACACGCGCGCGTTTTCGGAAAGCACCAGTACGGCACGCCGCGCAAGTGGCTCGAAGAAGCGCGGTGCAAGGCGCTGGACCTGGTGCTCGAAATTGACGTGCAGGGCGCCGAACAGGTAAAACAGAAGCTGCCCCACGCGGTGGCCATCTTCATTCTTCCGCCGGCGAAGGAAGAACTGGAACGGCGATTGCGGGCGCGGGGGCAGGATTCGGAAGAGGCGATCGAGCGCAGGTTGGAGCGGGCTCGGCAGGAAATTCAGCGTTACAGCGAATACGATTTTCTAGTGGTGAATGACGATGTGGAGCGCGCCGGGCGCGAAATCCAGGCGATCACGGTGGCCGCGCGGTGTCTTCGTAGTTGCTTGAGCGAGCGCGCATGCAAAATACTGGAATCTTTTGGAGGGTAACGAATTCATGACTGCCGAGAGTGTGGCACCGGACAGCAAGTTTGCATTTGTGGTGGTGGCGGCGCGAAGAGCGAGGCAATTGATGCTGGGGGCGTCTCCGCTCGTGGCGAATCCGCGCTCGCACAAGTCCACCCGCGTGGCGATTGAGGAGCTGGGCGCGGGCGTGCTCGAATACCAGTTGCCCGACCCTCCGGGCGATCCGCTCGACAAGGATGGGAAGCGGCGCGAGAAGTAGCGCCGCGGAATTTTTATGCGCGTGGCACTCGGTGTTTCCGGCGGAGTGGCCGCCTACAAGGCGGCGGAACTGGTGCGCAAGCTCCAGCAGGAAGGCATCGACGTGCAGGTGGTGATGACCCGGAGCGCGCAGGAATTCATCACGCCTCTTACGTTTGCCGCGCTCACCGGGCAAAAAGTAATTACCGAAATGTTTGGAGAGGAAACCGCGGGCGCGAATGTGGAAAGCGCCATCGAGCATATTGCCGTGGCTCAGCGGATCGATCTGCTGGTCGTGGCTCCGGCGACCGCGAACGTGATCGCGAAAATGGCGCGCGGCGTCGCGGACGATTTTCTAACCACGCTTTATCTGGCGACGACCGCCCCCGTGGTGGTCGCTCCCGCGATGAATGTGAACATGTGGGAGCACGCGGCGACGCAGGAGAATGTCGAGACGCTGCGCGCGCGCGGGGTTGTTGTTGTGCCGCCGGAGGAAGGTTATCTTGCCTGCGGGATGACTGGTGCGGGACGTCTTGCGGGGGTCGATGCCATTGCTGGTGCCGTGCTCGCCCGCCTGGGAGTCGCGCACGACCTGCAGGAAGAAACTATCATCGTGACGGCGGGGCCCACTTGCGAGGATCTGGATCCAGTGCGTTTTCTGACCAATCGTTCATCCGGCAAGATGGGGTATGCGCTGGCTCAGGCCGCATCGCGGCGCGGAGCGAACGTAATTTTGATCAGCGGGCCTACACGGCTCGAACCGCCCCAGGGCGTTCAGTTTGTTTCCGTGCGCAGCACCGAGCAGATGCATCGTGCGGTGCTCGAACATTTTCCGCGCGCGACGGCGTTGATTATGGCCGCTGCGGTGGCGGACTACCGGTCCGTTACCCCGCATACGAAAAAGATGAAGCGCGTGAATGGCCGGCTGACCTTGGAGCTCGAGTCCACGCTGGATATCCTCGCCGACGTGGCGCTCGGTAAAGGCGATCGCTTGCTGATCGGTTTTGCCGCCGAGACGGAGAATGTGGCGGCGCATGCGCGGGCCAAGCTGGAATCGAAGCAAGCCGATCTGATCGTCGCCAACGACGTGACGGCCGAGGGCGCGGGATTCGATCACGACACGAATGTGATCACGCTCTATTTCCGCGACGGAAGCGAGAAGGCGTACGCGCGCATGCCCAAGATTGACGCGGCGCACCGCATCCTCGATCAATTGCTCGTCTTGCGCCGATCGATGAGCCAGCCGGCCGCGACGCAGCGCGCGCACTGAACCTGCCGATGGATTCCTCTTCCACGCAAATCTCACGCGAAAAACTGGAAGCCTGGCTTCGTTACTACGAGGATCTGAATCTCGGTGCGTTCTACACCGACCGGAGAACCATGGGAAAACGCCCGATCAAGAAAGCGGCCGCGAGCGCTGCCGCCGCGTTCCCTGCGACGCAGCCAGTGGCGCTCATCGCGCCTGTTGCGACGCCGAATGCCGCGTCCCCCGTCTCCGCTCTTCCCGTGGTGAATGCGGTTTCCCTGTTTGAGGTGCTCGACCGAGTGGAGGGCGATACACTCGAAAGAATCCGCGAAGACCTCGGCGATTGCACGCGCTGCCGCCTGCACAAGACGCGGAACAAAATAGTTTTCGGGCAGGGCAATCCGCGCGCTGAACTCGTTTTCGTCGGGGAAGGTCCTGGCCACGACGAAGACTTGCAAGGGCTGGCGTTTGTCGGAAGGGCGGGAAAGCTCCTGACGCAGATGATCGAGGCGATGGGCCTTACGCGCGATCAAGTTTACATCTGCAACGTCGTAAAATGTCGGCCGCCGGAAAACCGCAAGCCCGAGGAGGATGAGGTCGCGACGTGTTCGCCCTATTTGTTCCGGCAACTGGATGTGATCCGCCCGAAGGCGATTGTCTGCCTCGGCCTGACGGCCGCGCAGGCGCTCTTGAAAACGAAGGATTCCATTTCGCGATTTCGCGGCGAGTGGTTCGATTATCGAAATACGAAGCTTCTTGCCACATACCACCCGGCCTATTTGCTCCGCAACCCCGCTGCGAAGGGTGAAGTTTGGAAGGATTTACAAAAGGTGATGGCGCATCTCGGCCTCAAAACGAAGAAAGCTTCCCAGTAGGACAGGCTTCAGCCTGTCTGCTTTGCGTTGCGGCTGGGACGATTTAAAACCAGACAGGCTGAAGCCCGTCCTACTCAGATGCCTTCCCCTTATTATTGCGAAGTCGCGCTGCCGGTTCCGCTGCGCACGCTGTTCACGTATGAAGTCCCGGAGCGCCTGGCCGGATCGGTATGCGAAGGCAGCCGCGTGCTCGTTCCGTTTCGCAATCGCGCGATGACGGGAGTTGTGGTGGAGGTGTCCTCCCGCCGGCCCGATCCCGAGCGCATAAAAAATGTAAGGCAAATTGTCGAAGTACTCGACGCGATTCCGGCGCTGCCGCCGAAACTTTTGGAGCTTGGGCGCTGGGTGGGCGGCTACTATGTGGCGCCGCTCGGGGAAGTGTTTCGCGCGATGCTGCCGCCGCAGATCGATCTGCGGCACGAACGCGAATTTCTGGTGACCGACGCGGGGCGGGCGAGACGCGGCGAATTGGATGCGGGAGGCAATCGCAGCGAATCCGAAGTGGCGGAACTGGCGCTGCTTTCCCTGATGGAAATCGAGGGGCGGCCGGTGCGTGCGGACCGCTTGCGCAAGCTGCCCGGAGGCGAAGCGGGGGCGGAACGGCTGCTACGGCGCAAGCAGCTCGAAGCGCGCGAGGTCGCGGTGCGGCGGCAGGCGCGCGTGCAGAAAATTGTCGCGTGGAATGCGACTCCTTCCGAAAATTCACGACAGGATGAGGCCTGTGCCACTCTCCCCGAAAAAGAAGCGCGCGTTTTTCATGTTCTCGCGGAGGAACGCGGGCCGTTGCCGCTGCCTCAGCTCGCAAAACTTGCCCGGGTTTCGCGGCCGCTCGTCGAACGCATGATCCGTCAGGAAAAGCTGAAATGCTGGGAAGAGCCGATCGCCATTGAAGAGGATTTGTTCGACGCCGATTACACGCCGCCCTCCAATATTTTAAATGAGGATCAGGAACGGGAACTGGGAGTGATTCGCGGCTGGCTCGATGCCGGGATTTTTACCGCGGGGCTTCTGTATGGGGTGACCGGCAGCGGGAAAACGGAAGTGTATTTGGGCGCCGTCGAAGCGGCCTTGGCGCGAAACAAAAGTGCGCTGATTCTGGTTCCGGAGATCGCGCTGACGCTCTGGTGCGGGAGATTGTTCCGTGCGCGATTCGGCGCGGGGGTCGCGGTGCTGCACAGCGCTCTGCCGGAAGTGGAGCGCGCGCGCGAATGGTGGCGCGTGCGGCGCGGAGAGGCGCGCGTCGTGGTGGGAACACGCTCGGCCGTTTTCGCGCCGGTCGAAAATCTAGGGCTGATCGTGGTCGATGAGGAGCAGGAGGCGAGTTACAAGCAGGAGGAAACGCCGCGCTATCACGGGCGGGACGTGGCCGTCGTGCGCGCGAAACTCGAAGGAGCGGTCGCGCTGCTTGGCTCGGCAACGCCCTCGCTCGAAAGTTTTCAGAATGC
This sequence comes from uncultured Acidobacteriota bacterium, assembly GCA_963819395.1. Lineage (GTDB taxonomy): Bacteria > Acidobacteriota > Terriglobia > Acidiferrales > UBA7541 > Palsa-360. Next base: position 152,251 of record CAWFVW010000006.1, on the reverse strand, counting down.
GCGGTCGGGGAAATACCGGCTTCTACAACTCGATTCGCGCGTGGAAAATAGGCCGCTCGCGCCCGTGGAAATCGTTGATCTCCGCGAGGATTTCAAGACAACGCATCGCGCGGGGCCCGTTTCCACGAAACTTGGAGAGGCCATCGCCGCGCGCCTTGCCGGGGGAACGCAATCGCTGATTCTCATCAATCGGCGCGGTTATTCGTGGTTTGTGCTCTGTCGGTCGTGCGGCGCGTGCGTGCAGTGCGAGAATTGCAGCATTTCGCTGACGTATCACAAGCAGCGCCAGCGGCTCGAATGCCATTACTGCGGATTCTCGAGGCGCGTGCCGGAGAGCTGCCCGAAGTGCAATTCCGAGCACGTCTATTTTTTTGGGGCGGGCGCGGAACAGCTCGAGGAAAAATTGCGTGAAAAATTTCCCGCGGCCAGGGTCGCGCGCCTAGACCGGGATTCCGTGCGCACCAAGCGCGCGTACCAGCAGGTGCTCGGCGACTTCGCTACGGGGAAAATTGACATTCTCGTGGGCACGCAAATGGTTGCCAAGGGACACGATTTTCAGCGGGTCACTCTCGTTGGAGTGATTTCCGCGGACTCGCAACTCAGCCTGCCTGATTTCCGTGCGGCGGAGCGCACGTTTCAGCTGTTGACGCAGGTCGCGGGCCGCGCCGGGCGCGGGGACTTGCCCGGCGAAGTGCTCGTCGAAACTTACTATCCGGAGCATTACGCGATTCAGCTGGCTGCGCGGCAGGACTACTTGTCTTTTTTTGAAAAGGAAGTGCAATTCCGGCGATTGCTGCACTACCCGCCGTTCACGGCGCTGGCGAGCATTCTGGTGCGAGACACGAAAATCGAGAACGCCATCCGGTGGTCGCGCCAGCTCTCCGCGTTCCTTGCTCCGCAGGAATCGCGCGGCGTAAAAGTGCTGGGGCCGGCGGCGGCGCCTTTGGCGCGGCTGAAGCGCGAGTATCGTTTTCAATTTTTGTTGAAAGCCCCCAAGCGGGCGCAGCTTACGCGCGCCGTCTCGGAATTGCTGGCGTTCAGCGAAGAAAAGGAAATCCCGCAGAAGGCAGTCCTCGTGGATGTCGATCCGCTGAGTCTTTTTTAGGGACTTAGTGGAACAGGCTTCAGCCTGTGGGGGTTAATGCTTGCAAGGACTAAACCCTTACAGGCTGAAGCCTGTTCCACTTAATAGCGCGTCAATTGCCGCGGATCATGACCGGCATGGGCATGAAACAGAGGATGAACATTAGGACGGCCACCGCTGCCCACAGGAGACGCGTGCGATCAAGCTGCTCCCAACGATTCAGCAAGGGCGGATGGCGGAAGCCTATCGCCAACAGCAGGATCGACCACAGGATCCATCCCCTCCAATAAAAGAAGCCGAGAGGAATCAAGAGCAGCGCAACGGCAAGCGTAATTTTTCGGTGATATTTGCTGGCCACGGAATACAGGATGTGCCCGCCATCCAGTTGTCCGCCGGGAAGCAGGTTCAGCGCCGTCGCGAATAATCCGACCCACGCCGCGCGCCCCACGGGGTGCAGCAGTAAATCTCCCGGCGGCACCCCCGGCCGAAGAATTGCAACAAGCAGGCGCATCGCCAGCGGTTGCCCGAAGACGATCGAGGAATGGGCGTCCGAAAGCGGCACGACCCTTGAGTAGAAGATGGCAATCGCCAGCGCCGGAATGGCGAAGAGGAATCCAACCACTGGACCGGCGAGACCTACATCGAAAAGGGCCTTGCGGTTGTAGATTGGGGAGCGAATCCGAATGAACGCGCCTAGAGTCCCGATCAGGGTCGGCGCGGGAAGAAAATACGGGTAGCTGGCTGAAATTCCATAATAGCGGCACGCAAAAAAGTGCCCCAGCTCGTGCGCCAGCAAAATACCAATCAGAGTGAAGGCAAACGGCACACCCGCGAGCAGAAGTTGCGGATGCCCGAACAAGGCCGCAAACGTGGTGAACAGTTCATCGAAATCAGGGGATTGCCCGGACGCGTAGGAGGAAGCGTACTGCGCACCGACCGCCAGCGTCGAAATCAAAGTCAGTACAAAAAGTAAAATGGCAATGGCCAGCGATTTCCGCTGCCTGCGGGCTTCCAGATTTTCCCAGTACGGATTGGGAGGCAGGTCCCAAGCGGCCACGACTGGCGTGAGAGTTTCCGCCGGAGCGGATTCAAAATCGCTTCGATCCGTCATGGACAATTAGATGCGCAGCGCGATGCAACAGAACAGAAATCGCGGGCAAGAGGCGCCAAAGAGAAATGAAGCCAGCTCATGGATAGCCATTCAATCAGACTCGACAGGACTCCAGGGGCTAAAGCCCTTCCATTTCAGGTCCCTGAATGTCGTGGCTGAAGCCGCGACCCACAAGGACTATTTATGAGACGGCTCTCAGCGAGGAGGCGAGGTCGCGATACGAATTTGAGTTCAGAGCGTTTGCAGTTCCTTGCCGGGCTTGAAGCGAACGGCTTTGCCGGGCGGGATGCTGACTTCCTGGCCGGTGCGCGGATTGCGGCCGATGCCGGTCTTGCGCGGGCGCACGTTGAACACGCCGAAGCGGCGCAACTCGATTCGCTCGCCTTTGCCGAGCGCGTTCTTCATCGCTTCAAAGACGGTTTCGACGGCCTGTTCCGCCTTGGTCCGGCTCACTCCGGTCTTGTTTACGACGGCATTTACAATGTCCAGCTTGATCACACCAGCCTCCTGCTGTTCGACGGCAAGCTATGCTAGACAGGCAGTTGCGGGTTGTCAAGGTGAACACGCTCGGGTAAGATGCGCGTCTTCGCAAGGCCACAGGGGAGGCTCGGGATGTCAGTAAAGCCGGATCACTGGATACGCAAAATGGCGCTGGAACACAGGATGATCGAGCCGTTTGAGGATCGCCAGGTCCGCGACGGAGTGATCAGCTACGGAGTGTCCAGCTACGGGTATGACATTCGCGTGGCCGACGAATTTCGCATTTTTACGAACGTGAATTCCACTATTGTGGACCCGAAACATTTCGATTCCCGGTCGCTCGTCGAATTCAAGGGGGCCGAATGCCTCGTTCCGCCGAATTCGTTCGCGCTGGGACGTTCGGTGGAATATTTCCGCATCCCGCGCAACGTCCTCACCATCTGCCTGGGAAAATCGACGTACGCGCGGTGCGGGATTATCGTGAACGTGACGCCCTTTGAGCCCGAATGGGAGGGTTTCGTTACTCTCGAAATCAGCAACACCACTCCGCTGCCCGCAAAAATTTACGCTAACGAAGGCTTGTGCCAGGTTCTTTTCTTCGAGTCAGATGAGGCGTGCGAGATTTCCTACAAAGACAAGAAAGGGAAGTACCAAGCGCAGCAGGGCATCGTGCTTCCGCGGCTTTAGAAAAATCCCACCGTTCCACCAGTGGAAATTTCGAGAAAACAATAAGCCCAAGCAGTCTCAGGCGCTGAAAGCGCCGTTGGATATGAGCCCAGGGCAACGCCCTGGGTTGCGGAAATGATTGATGGAGATGTGCCCTGAAGGGGCACGGGGACCTCCCGCCCTTTCAGGGCGAAGAATATTACACGTGCCTGGTACCCGGGGCGTTGCCCCGGGCTGGTTTTCTCCGCGCCGTTGGCGCGAAAAGATGGCTGCCTCTTGAAGGAAAGAAAACCGCTATAAAACGATTTATTGGATGATCCCTATCGACTACGCCTTGGCCGCCTCGACGTCTCCTGATTCATCCTTGGCGAGGCTCATGGGGAAGCCGCGTTTGCGCCAGCCCTCGTAGCCTTCAGAAAGCGGGCGGATTTGCGTGATGCCTTTGCTGCGCAGCAAAAGCGCGAGGCGTGCGGCGGTTACTTCATTCGGGCAGGCGCAAAACAGGACGATCTCCCGGTCCCGGGGAATGACTTCGGAAGCTTCCTCAAGCTCCGCGGCATCGACGTGCAGGGCGCCGGGGATCGTCTCCGGGTTTGCATCGAAGTCCAGCGCGTGCCGGAGGTCGACCACGAGGATATTCTCACCTGCGTCGATTTTTTCTTTTAGCTCTTCGGGAGAAATGCGCGCGATTTTCAATTTGCGCAGGAATTTTTGGCGATTATAGAACTTCCAGAGAATGTATCCCGCGAATCCCGCCAGCAAGAGGACGAGCAGCCATTCTCCCAGGAAAGCGGCCCTGGCAGCGACCCGCTCGAGATCGGTGCTGAAAGTGTAGCCGGTAATCGTGAACGCGCTCACCCAGAGCAGAGCGCCGAGAGCATCGAAGAGCAGAAACCGGCGCCAACCCATGCGGATGACGCCGGAGAGGGGCGCGGCCATCGCGTTCAGGCCGGGAATAAATTTGGCAACCAGCAAGACACGCGGGCCATTGCGTCCAAAGCTGACCTGGGACCTTCGCACGCAGGAGTCCGGCTCGAGCGAAATGCGGCAAAGAAATTGAAGGACCCGGACTCCCTTTTGCCGCCCTAGTTCGTACCACATCGTATCGCTGGCGATTGAGCCGATCGTCGCAAACGCGATGGCTACTCCCAGATTCATTTGGTGAGTTCCCGCAAGCGCCCCCACAGCCAGCAACAGCGGCGCCGAAGGAATCGGCAGGCCGGCCTGTTCGACAAAAACCCACGCGAAGACCAGCATGTATCCGTGCTGGACAACGAATTGGAGCAACTCGTTCATTTTATTTCGGTAGATCCGCGATCGGAGACGGATATCCCCATGCGCCCGAAAAAACAAATGACTCCAGGGGCTTGCGTTTACGCTGCGCGGTCTCGCGCTGCCGCAGCGTTTCGTTTAGCGATTCGAGGTCTCCCGGATAGCCCAGGGCAATCATGCTGACCGGCTCCCATCCATCGGGCACGGCAAAATGTTCTCGCGCCGCGTCGACGTTGAACCCCGCCATCTGGTGAGTCGTGAGACCCAGCGCCGTCGCCTGGAGGGACAGATTGGCGGTGGCCTGGCCCAGATCGTAGAACGCGTGCCGGTTGGGCCTGCCGTCCTTTTCGAACTGCGTATGCGCGAAGGTCTGGATCAGGACGGGCGCTTTATTCGCCCAGCCACGATTGAATTCTACCAGCACGTTGAGCATGGCTTCATAATTTTTCGCGTCTTCCCGAGTGCCCACGAGAAACGCCCAGGGCTGCTCGTTGCTGGCCGAGGCAGCCCAGCGTGCGGCTTCGAACAGGCTGAGGAGTTTCTCGGGCTCGACAGGCCGATCGGAGAATGCGCGCGGGCTCCATCGGCGGCCGATCAACTCGTGAATCGGGGCTTGAGTCTCTGCGATTTTTTCAATGGTCATGGTGAACTAGGATTCCTTTCCAGCGAGAATTTATCTTCGAATAAATTTGGCCGGACGGGCAAAACCCATCCGGCCGTTTTGCCTGACCTCAAAAGGTCATGTAGCGCCCGCCTTCAGGCGGGCATCCGCTTGACTCCGAAGTGCCCGCCTGAAGGCGGGCGCTGCACGACCCAAACAAGCCTTTAGGGCCCGCCGGCGACCGTCGCATTGAGCCGCCACCCAAGGGAATGACTCAGGCCGCAGGAACTTGCTGAATTAACTCCGCTTCGATCGTGATTTTGACTTCGTCGCCGACCACTACTCCGCCCGCTTCCGTCACGGCGTTCCAGACGAGCCCGAAGTCCTTGCGGTTGATTTTCGCCGACGCCGTGACTCCCGCGCGGATATTGCCCCAGGGATCCTTCACGGAAGGGGTGGGGCCCTCGACGTCAAGTGTCACTTCCTTGGTGACGCCGTGGATCGTCAAATCGCCGACCACCTTAAAATCTTCCGCGCCAAGAGCTTCCACTCGCTTGGAACGGAATGTAAGCGTGGGGAACTTTGCTACGTCAAAAAAGTCCGAGCTGCGAAGATGCTCGTCGCGCTGGGGTTCACGGGTGTTCAGGGACCCGGCCTCGATCGTTACTTCGACCGTGGATTTGGTCATATCGGCAGAGTTGATCTGCGCGCTGCCGGTTAATTTGGTGAATTCACCACGCACATTCGAAATCATCAAATGGCGGACGCTGAAATGCGCGGCCGAGTGGACGGGATCGAGCTGCCACTGAGTCGGCTTCGTACTTTGCGATGGTGCGATGACGGCTGTGTTCATGTTTTTTCTCCTTTTCTGTATGACTTTGCGATAATCGCGTTCTCCATCAATAAAATCATTCCGGCGAATGTTCTGCTTCCAGGGGCTTTCGGGCGCGGTCGAGCAAACCTAAAAGTTGCTGGAGTTGCCGGGCGGGAAGGTGGCCTAACTGGCGGCGATGTGTTTCCTGCACCGGTTTATCCAACTCGTCCAGCAGCCGAAGTCCCTCCGCGGTGATGCGAGTCTTAACCACGCGGCGGTCCTGCGATTCCCGTGCCCGGACGATTAGCCCCCGGGATTCCATGCGATCCAGCAGGCGCGTGATGTCCGGGTCGCGCGAGATGAGCCGGCAACCAACTTCGCGGCAAGCCAGGCCTTTTTCCCCGGCTCCTCTTAAGATGCGGAGGATGTTGTATTGGGTTCCGGAAAGGCTGTAGGGCTTGAGCAGGGCTTCGCCGCCGCGGGACAGGGCGTCAGCGGTGCGCACGAGGCTGACGAAGACCCGTTCTTCGAGATCGGAATGGGGAAGGCGTTTCGGTTTTGGGGCTCGATGCATGAGCTAACGATACTCGTTATAACGACTATTGTCAAGAGGAATGTTTCGGAAGGCTTTCTCCGTGGCCCTCTGTGCTCCTCTGTGTTCTCTGTGTTAAGGGTGTGAGCCCCCGAAATGCAAAAGCTTTAACACGGAGAGCACAGAGGAGTGCGGAGAAAACCGGAGAGTTGGGCGGTGCGATTCGAGTTAAGGCTTGCGCGTGGGGCGGATGTGCACTTCGCTGATGAAGCTTCCCTCGGTTTGCGTCACGAGGGCCGCCACGGCGTGCGCGATGTCATCCGGCTGAAGAATCTTCGAAGCGTTTTTACGGCCCTGGCCGCGGAATTCCGTGGCCACCGAGCCGGGGCAGATGGCGCTCACTCGAATGCCGTGCGCGCGCAAATCCTCGGCCATGCTTCCGGACAGGCCCATGAGGCCCCACTTCGAGGCGCAATAAATCGCGCCGTTGGCGAACGTGTTTTTCCCCGCGAGCGAACTGATGTTGATGATGTGGCCCGTCTGGCGGCGGATCATTTCCGGCGCGACGGCGCGGCACGCGAGGAATACCGACTTTAGGTTCGTGTCCAACACCTTGTCCCAATCGGCTTCCGAAAATTCATGGAAGGGGCCAAATAAGCCGGTCCCTGCGTTGTTCACCAGGATGTCGATCGGCCCCAGTTCCTCCTGCGTTCTTTGAACCAGCGAGGAAATCTGGTCCGCGCGCGCGACATCCGCTGGAACCGCTAGCGTCTCGATCCCCTCCGCGCGAAGAGTGGACGCGGACTGATCGAGCTTCGCCTGTTCGCGCCCGCAAATCGCGACGCGCGCGCCCATCCGGCCCAGGCGTCGCGCGATGGCGAAGCCGATTCCCCGGCTGGCGCCGGTGATCAGCGCGACCTTGCCTGCCAGGGCATCTTGGGTTGACATTGACTCTCCTATATTGGCCGGAGTAGTGATACTCTCTGCGCAGGCTTCCATATTCCGGAGTTTGTCATCATAACATCAGCGCCCGTCGCGACGGAGACGCAGCCAAGACGGCGAGCAGTGACTTCAGGTATGGGAGCCGAAGGGAATCACGCTTGCGCCCTAGGTAGGGATTCCCTATAATCCGATAGCTTTAAGCCGGCAGACATTCTTGCACCTAGTTTTTCCAATCGAATTTTTGAAATTTGTTGAGGAGGCTGGAAGCCGATGAAACGAAAGTGGATTGTGAATGGCGCCGGTCTGTTATGGATCGCGCTGGCAATGGGAACTGGCGCGGGGAAATTGTGGGCCGCGCCGCCTGCGGCGCAGGATCAAGCGAAACCCGCTTATACGCTGGCCGAATACAATCAGTATCAGGCCGCGGATAAAGAGGCAAACCCTCAACAAAAGATCAAGCTGCTCGATGATTTTGTGAAGGCGTATCCCAATTCCACACTGATGCCATACGTCTACCGCGACTATTACACGACGTACATGGCGCTGAAAAATTTCGCCCAGGTCATCGAGTACTCCGACCGGATGATCGCCCTTGGCGACAAGATTGACGCCACCGGGCGCCTCGAAGCGTATTACACTCGCGCCCAGGCGTTTTATCTGGGCATGTCCGACAAGGCGCTGCAAACTCCCGATGCTCTGACCAAGGCGCGAGACAACGCCCTGGCCGGCCTCAAGGCGCTGGATGACTTGAAGAAGCCGGACAACGTCCCCGCCGATCAATTCGAAACGCAGAAGAAGGGAGTGAAGGTTTTGTTCAATGCAGTTGCCGCCCTGTCTTCTACGACGATGAAGGACTACGCTGCCGCAGCCGGATATTACAAGACTCTTCTGTCCATCGATCCGAATGATGCCGTTTCCCACTACCGTCTCGGCATTGTGGACCTGCAAATGACGCCGCCGATGGGAACGGATGGATTCTGGGAACTGGCCCGCGCGATCGACCTGAAGATTCCAAACGACGCGCAAGTGCGCGCCTACCTCAAGAACCAGATTATTCGTTACCAGCAACCCGCTTGCGACAAACTTGTGGATGATCAGGTAAACGAACTGCTCACGCTGGCCTCCACGGCCACGGACAAGCCCGCGACGTTAAACGTCCCGAGCGCCGCCGACCTGCAAAAGGCGCGAGATGACACGGCGAACTTCATCCCGGCGCTGATGGCCGGAGGCGATGCGGGCAAGGCCATGTGGCTTGCCAGTTGCGGCCTGGAATACCCGGACGTCGGAGTCCGCGTGATGGAACCGCCCGCCGTGGACGGCGATACCGTAACGCTAAAGGTATTCCGCGGCGCCACGCCCGAGGAAATCGAGGCGGCCACGACGTCCAACATGACCGTCAAGATCGATGGCCAGCCGGAAGCCAAAAAGCTCGAAAAGGATGCCGTGGTGCGATTTACCGGGACCCTGACCGGCTACACGCAAAATCCATTCATGCTGACGTGGGACAAGGCCAAGATCAATACGGAAGACCTGCCCGAAGACAAGGGTCCTGCCAAAAAGGCCCCCGCCAAGAAGGCTCCGGCAAAAAAGGCGCCCGCAGGGGACTGATCTCCAATCCGATGGAAAATTCAAATGGCCCCGAGAATTTTCCGGGGCCATTTGTTTTTTCCGGCGAACCATTACCGTCGAGTGCCGGCAATCATTTCTGAAGGCAATTTGTGCGTGCACTATGCGAATATCGAAATCAAATTTCAAATCTGAAATTTCAAATTTGAAATCTTAGACCCGAAAAATCCAGAACTCCCATTCGGCAACCGCAATGGTGAGGCCGTGTGGGATTTCCGAGATATTTGTAGGGCACGGCTTCAGCCGTGCCGTAAAGCGGGCTGTTAATTCGGCTTTAGCCGCTGGCCCTCCCGGAATAATGCTGCGACACGGTCGATTCGCCCACGGGCACAACCTGCCGGCTAACGAATCATTAGTCCTGTCCTTACTTCCCGCGGCGATGGCGGTGATCCAGCTTATACTGGTCGATCTTGCGGCTGAGCGTATTGCGATGGATTCCCAGCAAGCGGGCGGCGCGCGATTGATTGCCGTGGAAACGGTCGAGCACGCGCTTTATGAATTTCTTTTCAAATTCGTTGACGGCTTCGTCGAAATGAATTCCGCGGTCCACCATCTGGCCAACCAGCGATTCCAATTGCTCCTTCACCGTAGCACGCTCCGCACAAGAGTTGTTCGCCGCCGGGATCGCCCGGCGGCGCGCCTAACTGAGTTCGTGGCCGGTTAACTGCCAGTACGCTTCCCTGTATTTTTCGCGGGTTGCGGCAACGACGTCGGGGGGCAGGTCCGGGCCGGGCGGCTGCTTGTTCCACCCGATCCGTTCGAGGTAGTCGCGCACGTATTGCTTGTCATAGGAGGGCTGAGCGCGGCCGGGCTGATAGCCGTCCGCGGGCCAGAAGCGGGAAGAGTCCGGGGTCAGGGCCTCGTCTATCCAGATCAATTCCTTGCCGACGAGGCCGAATTCGAATTTTGTGTCCGCCAGAATGATTCCGCGGGGTTCGGCGTACGCGGCGGCGCGCCGATAAATTTCCAGGCTGATGGAGCGGACTTTTTCAGCGAGTTCCGCGCCGACGAGCCGTACCGCTTCATCAAAGGAGATATTTTCATCGTGGCCCGTGGTGGCCTTGGTGGAAGGTGTGAAAATCGCTTCCGGCAGGCGGTCCGATTCGCGAAGGCCCGGCGGCAGGTCAATGCCGCAGATTTTTCCGGAGGCGCGATAATCCTTCCATCCCGAGCCGGACAGGTATCCGCGGACGACGCATTCGATGGCCAGCGGATTTGTCCGCCGGCAAAGCATGGAGCGGCCTTCGAGCTGCGCTCGGTAGGGCGCGAGCTCGGCTGGGAAATCCGTCGCGGTCACGATGTGATTCGGAATGATGTCGCGCAGCTGTTCGAACCAGAATAGCGAGAGCTGCGTAAGCACGCGGCCTTTGTCCGGAATCGGCGTCGGCAAGACGACGTCAAACGCGGAGAGGCGGTCCGTGGCAATGAGCAGCAGCTGGCCGCCCACCTCATACAAATCGCGGACCTTCCCGCGATTCAGAAAGTGAATTCCTGGAAGATTTGTTTCCCAAACAACTGGATTTAATTTTGGAGAAGCCAAAGGTGTCCTATCCCTTTCGAGAGGCGGACATTCTAGCCTACGGCGGGGCGATGTCAACGGAGAAGAAAAACGAAAAGTGGAAAACTTCAAGTGGCGCATGCTTTAGCTTGTGGATTTTTGGTTTGTGGTGTACGACCCAAAAAAGCCACAAGCTAAAGCATGCGCCACTGAGAACCTAAGCGGCGTTCGTCGCGGCCTGCGCGGCGGCGGGCTCGTCCCAGCGGACAGAGACTAATTTTGAAACGCCCGGCTCCTGCATCGTCACGCCGTACAGAACCGACGCCATCTCCATCGTTTTCCGGTTGTGCGTCACGACAATGAACTGCGTCCCCGCGCTCATTTCGGAGACGAGCTTGGTGAAGCGCCCGACGTTGGCTTCGTCCAGCGGCGCATCCACTTCGTCGAGGATGCAGAACGGGCTTGGCTGGTAGCGGAAAATGGCGATCAGCAGCGCCAGCGCCGTCATGGCTTTTTCGCCGCCGGAAAGCAGCAGCACGTTCTGCAGGCGCTTGCCCGGCGGCTGCGCGACCACGTCGATGCCCGGCTCGCCCGAGCTGTCAGGCTCGGAGAGCCGCATCTCACCAGTTCCGCCGCCAAAGAGGGTGTGGAACGCCGTCGCGAAATTCTGATTGATGAATGCGAAAGCTTCCTCGAATTTCAGTTTGCAGACTTCGTCGAGCTCCGCAATCGCCTGCTGCGTGTCCGTGATCGATTGCAGGAGGTCGGCGCGTTCGCGGCCGAGAAAATCAAAGCGCAGTTCACATTCGTTGTATTCCTCGAGCGCCATCATGTTGATCGGGCCCATGGACTCGATCCGCGATTTCAATTCGTGATATTGCGCGTCGGACGCGCGCAGTTCCTCGCCCGAGAGGAGGGCAGGGAATTCCGCGATCAAATCCTCGGGCTGCGCGTTTAGTTCCTCGACGCAGGATTGCCGCAGGTGCTCGCGTTCGGAATCATTGCGGGCGCGCTCGATCTCGAGCTTGCCGCGCTCCTCGCGGTAATCGCCGAGCTTCTGGCGGGCCATGCGCAGCGCATCGTCCACCTGCGTGGAGCGCACGCGCGTTGCGTCGAATTCCCGCTCCATCTCGGCGCCGCGCGATTCGAGCCGCAGCTTTTCCGCTCGGAGCGATTCGACCTGCCTGTGATGCTCGGCGGTCTGCGCCGCGAGCTGATCCTGCTCCTGCACGAGCGAATTGTGCTGGACTACGAGCGACGCGCGCCGCGCCAGGAGTTCCTGAAGTTCGTGGGCTATCCGCGCTGCGATCGTCTCCGCGCTGGCGAGGCGTTCCGCAAGCGCGGCCATTTCCGCGCGGCGCGTGGCCAGGTCTTCCTGTTTGGCCTGCGCCGTTTGCCGCAGGGTAATTTGCTGCTTCCATTGCGCGGACGATTTCCAATTCCGCGCCCGCTCGAGCGTCTGGAAATTTCCCCGCGCCGATGCTGCGCAGCCTCGGCGCGCCGCTGGGCTGCGGCGGCATCGTTGCGAAACCGCGCGAGCTGGCCCTGGCAATCGCTAAGTTCGATTCCGAGGCGCACCATGTCGCCGCGCGCTTGATCGCGTTGCAACGTAGCCGCGACAGCGAGCTTTTCCGATTCCACATGCTGCGCGGCGGCCTGTTCGAGAGTCAGTTCGCTCGCGCGAAGTTCTTCTTCGATATGAAGCAGCGCGGCATGCGTTTCTGAAGCCGCGCGTTCGAGTTGCAGCACTTCCGAGTCCAGCGAGCGCAACTCGCGCTTCATGCCAAGAGGGCCTGTTTCCGAAGGACGGCCGCCGCTGACGACGCGGCCCTGATAGGTCGTGCCATCGGGAGTCACGAAGGAGTACGCGGGATTTTCGCGCGCCAGCCGCTCAGCCGCCGCGGCTTGCTCCACAAGAAACGCCGATTGCAGGCGCGGCAAGAATTGCTTTGCCGCCGGGCCCAGCGGATCGCGGAACTCGACCAGCCGGTCGAGGCGCGATACGGTCTCCCTTTCGATCTCGAAAGGAACGACGGGCTCGTTCGGCTGCACGTTCAGCTTGCGCAGGGAATCGACGAAAAACGTGGCGCGGCCGCCGACTTCATCTCGCAGCATGGCAATGCCCGCGCGGGCCACGTCAAATGTTTCTACGACGACGTACTCCAGTTCGTCGCGCAGGAATTGCTCGATGGCGTTCTCGTATTCCTGGCCGACCTCGGCATAATCGGCGAGGACGCCAACCGCGCGGAAGCCGGCGGATTCGCCGCCGTTTTGGCTGGAGGCAAATAATTTCTGGACCGCGTCGGCCGTGTAGGAACGCTCATTCAAAATCTGCTCGACCGATGCGCGCCGCGCCCGGCCGCTGGCCAGCGCATCGCGGGAAGCGCTTGCCTGCGCCGTGGCCTCCTGCTGCTGGCGGCGAAGATCGGCAATGCGCGCCTGCGCGTTGCGCACCAGTTCTTCCAGCCTGCGCGAGCGATCCAGCACGGACTGCCAGTGCAGGTCGGCGGCCTGCGCGCGTTCGCGATGATGAAGGGATTCCTCGAGCAATTGCTGTTCCCGCTGTTCGTGGCGCGTCACGCTTTCGATGTGGTGCGCGAGCGTCTGCTCCGCCTGCGCCTGGTCTCCGTGCAAGCGCGTCAGCTCGTCGCCGAGTTCGGCGGCCGCGCGCCGCAGCGAGGCGATGCGATCTTCGACGGAATCGTGCGCGCCTGAAATCTCAGCGGTGGCCGCGGCCAGACTCGCCAGAATTGTTTCCACGCGCGCGACTTCGCCTTTGATCTTGGCGACGGACTCGCCATGGGCGGTGGAGCGAGCCTCGGCCTGGGAAGTTTGCGCTGCGCCCTGCTCGATCTCAACGTTCAGTTGCTGCAGCCGCCCCGTTAATTCCGAGGTGCGCTGCTTGTTGAAGAGAATGCGATTTTCGCTGCGGTCCAGTTCCAGCGCCGTCTGTCCGAGGATGTTCTGATGCTGGCGCAACTCGGCTTCCAGTTCGTAAATGCGCGAAGACAGCCGCTCCTGTTCCGCCTCCGATTGATTCACGGATTGGGCTTCCTGGGATTCCTGCTGCGAAATTCCGCCGACGAGCCTCGCCAGCCGATCCGCTTCGAGATCGAGTTCCTTGGCTTTGCTCGCCAGAACCTGACGGAGCAAGCCGCGCATTTGCTCGCGGATTTCCGCGTACCGTCGAGCCTTCGAAGCCTGCCGCTTGAGGGACGCGAGCTGCTTTTCCACCTCGACGTAGATGTCGTTCACGCGGGAAAGATTGATTTTGGAGGATTCGAGTTTGGCTTCCGAGAGGCGCCGCTTGGTCTTGAATTTCGTAATTCCAGCGGCTTCTTCGATGATGGCTCGCCGGTCCGTCGGCTTGGAACTGAGAATCTGGCCGATGCGCCCCTGCTCGATGATCGCGTAGGAATCGGGGCCCAATCCGATCCCCATGAACAAATCCTGGATGTCCCGCAAACGTGCCACGCGGCCGTTGATGAGGTACTCACTTTGGCCCGAGCGATACAACCGCCGCCCGACAACGACTTCGCCCGGCTTCAAATGCATCGCGTGCTTTTCCGCCGCCGAGCGCTTTTTCTTCAGAAAGCCCGGCTCTTTCGAGCCCTCGCCATCGGTCAGCGCCTCTTGGGGCGCATCGCCGCCCATAAGATCCGAATTCTCGATGCTTTTCTCCGTTCCCTCTATGTCCTCTGTGTTGAAAGGTTTTGCAGTCGACCCGAAGGCGCTGTCTGGAACGCCGACAGGCCCGTGCGTGCCCATTTCGCCTTGCTGAGGCCCAAGCACGAACTCCGCCGCCTCAGCAAGTTCCGGATCAATGAGGGTCAACGTAACTTCGGCGAGGCCCAGCGGAGGCCGCTTGGCCGTCCCGTTAAAAATGCAGTCGGACATCCGCTCGGCGCGAAGCGATTTGTGGCTCTGTTCGCCCAGCACCCATGAAATGGCGTCGACAATATTCGACTTTCCGCAGCCATTTGGGCCAATGATGCAGGTAAGCCCGGAGCCGCTGAAAGTGATGTGCGTCTTTTCGCAAAACGATTTGAAGCCCACCAGCTCGACTTTGCGCAGTTTAAGCAAGATTTCCCCTTTGTGGCTTCCGCCGTATAGCAGCCGGGTGCACGGGTTCCCCAGGATCGCTTACACCAATCCCGTAACCTACATATCGGCAGAAACGAATTCCGCTTACTCGGGAGGGTTCGAGCCGCGACAAAATCGCTGAAGGGTCGTTTAGCAGTGGCCCAGCCGCCTGGCGCTACGATGGCGGTACGGGAAAATAAATTAGCACGCGTCGCGCTCGAAGTAAAGGCGCAACAGCGAATCAGGCAACCTTGGGCCAGGCTATAAAATGAGGTTTTGCAGGGGTAATTCCATTTTGGAGGGGGAGGGCGAAATCGCGTCCAAACCGTGATCCCTAGTACCCGATTTCGCCCTTGGAGATACTTTCGATGCTTTCCGTCGCTTCGGCTACCGGGATTGTTCCGACTCTTCCTTGACTGCAAGAGCTATCGAGCTGGCCACTGCCATCCGCCTGATAATCCACGCTCGCGGTGGTTCCGGCGGCTACATGGCCCTGCACCGTCGTGGTCTTGTCCACGACAAAGCGCATGGGATGCTTGTCACTGCCCTGGCTGATGTCCATTGAAAACGCTTTTCCCCCGGTCTCGACCTGCGTCACTTTCCCTGTAACCGAGTGGACCTTCGGAGCTTGCTGATCGCCTTGATTGTTCTGGGACTGCGATTGCGCTTGCGCGGATACGGCCAACAGAAAACCGGCAAGCGAAGCCAGAATCAGAAACTTTCGAATCATGGGTATGTTCCTCCTGGTTTATGGGGGGCATGGAAACGGGTGCACACTCCGGACCACTTATCACGAAAATACATAAGGAATTCAAAGTCTTATGGAGTGAGTAGTTTGCAAAAATCTCCACTATCCAACATGCGGGAGCAACGTGCAATCGTAGAGAGAAGTTTTTTCCGGAGTGGTGCAGAAAGTTTCTAAAGTGAATTGTGTATGGGGATTGTATTGATGGCAGCTCAGTGAGTGGATGCCAAGCGATTTATGCCATAGGAAAGGATCATCCTACCCCTGCTGGCGGAGCTTAAATACATAAGTCCAAAGCGAGTGCAGGATGGCCCGCCTCGCAATCCTGTTGTAAGCTAAGCCTGAGGTTCGGGTCAGAGAGGATTTTTCCATCATGTTGTTCGATTTCAAGGAAATCCCGGCAAGGGAATGTTACAAGCTGCTTGTTTCCACGGTGACGCCGCGGCCGATCGCGTGGGTGGTCAGCCAGGATGGCAAGGGAGTGCTTAACGCAGGGGCATTCTCGTTCTTCAACGCTTTCTCGGGCGATCCTCCGGTCGTGGCTATCGGCGTTGGGCAGCCACACGCCGGACCGGCCAAAAGATACCCGCGCGAACATTCTCGAAACGGGCCAATTCGTGGTGAATCTGGTGTCTGAAGCGAACGCCGAGCAAATGAACATCACCGCAATCGAATTCGATCCCAGCGTAGACGAATTGGAACAGGCGGGATTGACGACTCTGCCTTCCGTGCGCGTAAAGCCGCCGCGCATCGCCGAAAGTCCCGTGGCGATAGAATGCGAGCTCATGCAGATCGTGGATCTGGGAGAGACTGGCCTGGTTCTGGGGCGCGTCCTGGCGATGCACATCCACAACGAAATGGTGCTTGACGCCGCGAAGTATTACATCGACACGCCGAAATTAAAACTGATCGGCCGCATGCATGGACGCGGATGGTACGCCCGCACATCGGATTTATTCGAAATGCCGCGCATCCCAGTGAAGGAATGGAAAATGAAAACGCCTGCAACCTGAGAATTCGGATGGCGTTCCTTCACTACTCGGTGGAATGATCCTGGGAGGAGGGAGCGAAAAGCCGAGCCCGGAATCGCCCAATCAATTTGCGGGATTGAATCAGCGGAAGGCCGATAAGTTTGACTCAAGTCTCATGCGCAGGAGCATGTCTGCCGCGCTATCGGCATTGGCGAAAGCGATTGGCTAGACGCCAACCAGTTGGCAGGCCGCCGACCATTCCCTGACGTTTTCGGCGGTCGACGCCAGGAATTTTTTGATTTCCGGGGGACACCAGCCCGGCAGTTGAGTCACGCCCTGCTCTTCCAAAAATTCCGCGAGTTCCGCCAGCCGGTCCACAATCGACGCGCTGGCGGGGTGGAATGAATTTCGCAGGAGTTGCAGGAGCCAATCTGTCAGAATCATTCCCCAATATTCGTGACGAAGATCGTCGACGTAATTGTGCGGATTCCGCCGGTGATCCACAAGCGGGCGGCCAAAGGCGGCGTGGTACCTGGTGCCCTGCATTAAGGCCAGGAGGAAGTATCCTCCCCAGATGTCCCCGTAACGGTCGAGCAGACCCCCGGGGACGGGGCAGGCCATGGTGACAAAAATAAACGCCGGAATCAGTTCCCGGACCGCGCTGGTGTTTTGGGAATTAATCGGGGACCATGTGGACTGATCCAGAACGAAGAGATCGGGCCCCGTGTAGCTAACGCCTTTTATTTTACCGTTCAGCCAAGTAGTTGCATCGATATCAGGTTCGCCAAGCCACAGGCCCTCCGTCACCCCGATCACCGCGTTGCCGGGGGCCGGCACGGACTCGGGTTGATTTTGATGCCCGCGAAGCTGGAACGGGAATCCCCGCGGAAAGAGCTGCCGGGGCGGCTCCAGGGTCAGGTACTCGCAAATGTTGTGAAACCTCGCAGGCTCGCGAATCAACGGCCCGGTCCACTTCTGCCCGGTCTTTCGATGCCCTCCAATAAAGTCGTCCTCGGTCGGAAAATTGTCGTCATCCATGGCGATCAGGATCTCGCAGCCCTCTTCCATGGCTCGCAGATACCCGAAGACTCTCCTGCCGTCGGTGTTGTAGGGAATCAGTTTGTAGAACGGAAACGCCTTGCCCCATTTGTCCTGCTGGTCGATGTCGAAGTAGGCGACTTCCAGCCCTTTTTTTGAAATCTCCCGAGCGAGTGTACCGGCGGTTGCGGGAGTTTTCCTGTCGCCGACAATCCAGACTTTCGCCTCATCCAAATGACCGTGCCGGCGAAGGTTGGCGTACAGATCGTTCAGGATCTCCGGATGACGGATGGTCGTCAGAACGATGTGGCAGGGCCTGAGCATAATCACCTTGTGGGACCGGTCGCAGGCCGCCGGTTCCGGGAAGCAAGGACTTTGAATGCCATTTTTACGTATCGAAAATTTTTGAAGAAGGTATTCACGCTTGCGCCTTCTTTTCTGCCCACCCACACGGAAGGGACCTGGTGGATGCGGAAACCGTTCCTGATGGGTTTCACGGTCGTCTCGATGCAGATTTCGTGGAGCGTGCCCTGCCACTCGATCGAATCGGCGATTTTCTTGCTCAGAATCTTGAAGCCGAAAGTCAGGTCGCCAATGCTGGTCCAAAAAAGCAGCTGGAAGGTCTTTTGAAAAATCCAGTTGAGGACGTACTTGACCGGATCGTAGTTCGTGAAGCCGCCGCCGGGAAGCCAGCGGTTGGCGATCACTCCGTCACACCCGGTTTTAAGAATTTCATCCACCATGCGGTCCACCGCGGCGGGTTCGGTCTCCAGATCCGCCGCCATGAGTGCCACATAATTTCCTGACGCCGCTTGCATGCCCTCCCGGTAAGCCCAGCCGATTCCCGGATTGTTTTTTTGAATCAGGATTTTCACTCTCTCGTCCCGGGCGGCGCATTCCTGGCAGATTTGCAAAGATTCGCGCGAGGCCCGCGGGGAAACGAGCAGGATGATTTCCTCGATGTATCCGCGGTCACGGCCTAATAAGATGTCCACGGTTTCGCGGATCGAAAACGTTTCCGAGAACACGGTAACCACCACGGAAAGCCTGACAGCAGATAGATGCTCCTCTGGGTTCCGAGTGGTTGCGTTTTCATCGTGCGAGACGGCAATCCCGCCGGATTCTCTCATGGGGTTCACTTCAGTTTGACCTGGGCCGTCAAGCGACTGCCGAAGATGGGTGTCCGTGCGGCCTTTGCGAGTCCTCTGGCATCAATTTTCGGCGCTTTCAGAATGGAGAGTTGCCGAGGCTGTGCTGGCAATCCACGCAATTAGTTTGTCAATCCGGTGAACGTTCAGCAATACAGGAAACGGGTTCGATAGCGAAGTCGATAATGATTCATTCCAAACCCTGTTCTCTGCTCGGTCGCACCCGCGATGACGGGCCGGACGTTGCGGCAAAGGAGCGAAAAGTGAGTTGGGCTTCGGCCGGCTAAGCCTCTGCAAGTACCGGCTCGGTGCGGCCTCCGTACAAGTTCCTGGCCTGATTTGTCAGCATGTTCAAGAGCAAAATAAACAGGACGAATGTGGCGGCGTGACCGGCGAGCGTGCCCACGGATGATTCCAAAGCGATCGAGTTCTCCGCGACGCCGACCAGTACGACATACGCGACGCCCCACCACCGGTGCCGAACGCTGCGGGCCATTTCCAACGCAAGAGGAATCGTCGGCAGCAGAAAAATCAGCCGGTAGTCCCAATTCGACCCAACGGCATAGGTAAAAACATAGATTCCGCCGAATACGCTGAACAACTCGGCGGATTTTGATTTTGCGATGGAGGCATCCTCTTCGGATGGTTGGCCCCAGGCTTTGCGTATGGCCAGCGCGCCGAAGAGCCAGCATTCCGCCACGACCGCCCAGCCGAGCGACGCTAAAAAGCCCCACCGCATGGTTCGATGGAGAAGTTCTCCCTCCAAAGAAAATGCGCCGTAAGACATCGAGTTGGAAACCGGAGTGCTGTGCCGGATCAGCGCCACATCGCGCCATTGCATCAGAATGAGTATTACGACGAACAGGATCGCGAGCACTGCGGCTGCGCGTTCCTTGATGGGCCGGCGCATTGAGTCGATCATCATTGCAATGATCGGATAAAGTTTTAGCAGCGCCGCGGCGCCGAATAACCCCGACTTGAGATATCCGTTGCTTACAAAACACGCGAAGAACACGAGCACGAAGATGAACATGTCATTGTTCCCGCGTTCCATCGCAAACAAGGGGGACACGGACAAACCCGCCAGAAGCAGAATCGCTGCGTCTGCCGGGTACTTCGTCTCTAGAATCAGAAAGGAAAGGCATCCCAGGAAAAGCGCGCATAAAGCGATCGCGGCGACCGAGAGATTTCCGGTCGTAATTCCAGCGGCTGAAAATAAATACATCCAAACTCGCGGGTAGTTCAGAGGACGATGGTAGGGATCCGCCCAATTTTTTACCAGGGGATCTCCCCCCTGGTGAAGCGTTTCAATCGCCGTGGGGATGCTGTCCAGATCGACGAACCGCGGCGTCATGGAAGGCACGCCAAACGTACGCCAGGTGCCGACCCATTCGGAAGAAAATGCGGAAACGAAAATCAGCAGAGGCACGAGCCACAGTGCTGCCACCGCCGCTGTGCGGACGCCCCGGAGCGTCATGATTCCTTGCATTCGAGATCGCATCGCCTTCAGGATAAGACTCCCACCCGTTCAAGCGCCGAAGTTCTAGGATCAACGACGGCAAGCCTCCAGCGGCGCCTAGTTCCTCAGGATGCGACCAAAGATTTAGTAACTATTACGTATTGGGGGGTACTTCCCGTCAGGCCGTATGAAGAGCTTTAAAGGAAACAACGTCGATGAAGTCGCGCTGGAATGTCGGGCTGGAACAAGCCGGAGCGTCAATCGATGCGGTAGTGGCAGCCGCGGCTTTCGCGGGCCTGCTCGGCGGCTTCGAGGATGAGGAGCGCGGTGAGGATGCCGTTGCGCAATCCGATGATGGAATCGCTGACTTCGCACTTTTCGTAGAAGCGGGCGATTTCCAGGTCCAACTCGCGCAGGACGCGCATCGCGCGGTTCAATCTTTTCTCGCTGCGGATCAGGCCGACGTAATTCCACATGGTGTGCTGGATCGTCAGCCAGTCCTGTGAAATGAGCGCGGGATCGGCGGGCTCATTCTCGTAGCGCCAGTCGGCTATCTCAGGAAAGTAGAACTCGTGGCTGCTGCCGATGCGTTCGGCGGCTTGCTCACCAGCGCGCGTTCCCCAGACGAGGCATTCGAGCAGGGAAGTGCTGGCCAGGCGATTCGCGCCGTGCAGCCCGGTGCAGGCGACTTCGCCGACGGCGCGCAGGCGATCGACCGTGGTGCGGCCCCACGCATCGGTGGCGATTCCGCCGCAACTGTAATGCGCCGCGGGAACGACCGGGATCGGCTCGCGCGTCATGTCGATCCCGCGCTCCAGGCAGACGGCATAGATGCCCGGGAAACGCTCGCGAAGCTGGTCGGCGGGCTTGTGCGTGATGTCGAGATAGACGCAGGGCTCGCCCGATTCGAGCATGGTCTGGTAAATCGCGCGCGCGGCGACATCGCGCGGAGCGAGCGAGCCGGCGGGATGAAACTTCTGCATGAATTCCTTGCCCTGGCGATCGACGAGCCGGCCGCCCTCGCCGCGCACCGTCTCCGAAATCAGGAAGCAGCCGTCCGGGGCGAGGAGCGCCGTCGGATGGAATTGGACGTACTGCAGGTTGATGCAGCGCGCGCCGGCGCGATAGGCCATGGCGATGCCGTCGCCGCGCGCGCCCGGAGGATTCGTGGTGTGCAGAAAAACGCTGCCGAGGCCGCCCGTCGCCAGAATGGTTTCCTTGGCGAGAATGGAGAAAATTTTCCCCGTGGTCTGGTCGAGCACGTACGCCCCCACGCAGGCTAAAGGGCGGTAAACGTCAGTGGGCTCGACCGAGTGATGCGCCGCCGTCAGCAAGTCCACCGCGGTGGCGTTTATCATCACTTTCACCTTCGGATGAGCCTGGACCCTCTGAAAGAAAGCCCGCTCGATCGAAAATCCGGTTCGGTCCTTGAAATGAATAATCCGAGGGATGGAATGGCCGGCCTCGGAAGTCAGATCGAGTTCGCGCGGATTTTCCGGAGAAGGATCGAAGGGCACTTGAAGCTCGTCGATCAGGATTTCCTTCACGAGGCGCGGGCCTTCGTGACTCAGCAGCGAGGCCGCTTCCGGAGAGCTGAGTCCTGCGCCCGCCAGGAGAATGTCCGCCACGAGTTGCTCGGGTGACTCTCCGTGTCCGCGATAGATGATACCGCCTTGTGCCCAATTCGTATTGCTATCCTCAGGCACGTGAGCGCGTGTCAGCAGCGTGACTTCGCAGCCCCGCTTGGCGGCATCCCACGCCGCGGCCAGACCGCCAAGGCCGCTGCCGATGACGAGCACGTCGGTTCGAGTCGTTTTATTCATGGAGTAAAGCCGGTCGAAAAATCATTCCGGCTTTATCTCGAAGCTCAAATCCACAGCCGGAGCGGAGTGCGTTAGCGCCCCCACGGAAATCCAGTCCACACCCGCATCGGCGAATTCTCTCACGTTATCGAGCGTGATTCCCCCCGATGCTTCGGTACGAATCTTGTTCGGCGCGGATTGCCCGCGTACGGCGTCGACGGCTTCACGCACGAGAGTTGGGCTCATGTTGTCGAGCAGTATGACATCGGGGTGATGCGCGAGCGCCGCGCGCAGTTCGTCCAGGTTTGTGACTTCGATTTCAATCCACTCCGCGCGGCCTTTGGCCGCCTGCGCTGCCTTGAGCGCCGCCGAAACGCCTCCCGCCAGGCGAATATGATTTTCTTTGATCAGGACGGCTTCGCCGAGGTCCTTGCGGTGGTTTTTGCCGCCGCCCACGCGGACCGCATATTTTTCGAGGGCGCGCAGGCCGGGAGTCGTCTTTCGCGTATCCAGAATTTCCGCCCCGGTGCCTTCGATCGCGCGAACGAAGCGGCGCGTGAGCGTCGCGACTCCGCTGAGCCGCTGCAGGAGATTCAAAGCCACGCGCTCGCCGGTCAACAGGGCGCGCGCGGAGGCGCTTGCTTGTGCGGGAACTTTTCCCGGCGTAAGTTCTTCGCCGTCGTGGAAGAAGATTTCAGCCTCGGCGTCGAGATCCAAAAGGCGGAAAACCTCGACGAATAATTCAATCCCGGCAAGGACGAGCGGCGCTTTGGCGATCACCTCGCCGCGGGCGCGCTGCCTGGCGGAGACCGTCGTTTCCGTGGTGATGTCGCCCGCCCCGATATCCTCGGCGAGAAAAGACCGCAGCAAGTTATGGCATGCGGACGCGTCGAGTAAGGGGGACATGGCGGATGGAGGCAGGCTAACTCATCTCCAGCATTCGGAGAATTGGTTTCAAGGCGCGCTGGCGCAGACTTTCATCGAGCGTGATTTCCGGCTTGCGGTCGCGCATGCAGAGATAGAGCTTCTCCATCGTGTTCAGCTTCATGTGGGGACATTCGCTGCAGGAGCAGCCCCCTTCGCCGGGCGCGGAAATAAATGTTTTTTCCGGGCAGGCCTTCTCCATCTGGTGCAGGATGCCGCTTTCGGTGGCCACGATAAATTCGGCCGCCGGGTTGTGCGTCGCGAAATTCAGGATTCCGGTGGTCGATCCCACATAATCCGCATGGCGCAGAACGGCTTCCGGGCATTCCGGATGCGCCAGGACCAGCGCTTTCGGATGGCGCTCCTTCAATTGCACCAGGCTCTTCTCGGAAAACATTTCGTGAACGATGCAGCTGCCCGGCCAGAGCACCATTTCGCGGCCCGTTTTCTTCATCAGGAAGCGCCCGAGGTGCTGGTCCGGCGCGAACAGAATGGGCTGCTCGGGCGGAATCTGGCGGATGATTTTCTCGGCGTTGCTCGAGGTGCAGATGATGTCGCTCAGCGCTTTGACCTCGGCGCTGCAGTTGATGTACGTGATGGACGCGTGATCGGGGTAGCGCTCGCGAAACGCCTTGAACAGCGGCGCCGGGCAGCCGTCGGCCAGCGAACAGCCCGCTTTCAAGTCAGGGAGCAGAACGAGCTTCGTCGGGTTCAGGATCTTGGCCGTTTCGGCCATGAACAAGCACGCCGGCAAAGACGATGACGTCCGCCTTGGTAGTGGCCGCCTGTTGGGAGAGCTGCAGGCTATCGCCCACAAAATCCGCGAGGTCCTGAATCTCCGAATCCTGGTAATAGTGCGCCAGGATCACGGCATTCATCTCCCGCTTCAGGCGCACGATCTCCTTTTCGAGGTCGAGGTGCGCCAGGGAGGCCGGGCTTTCGATTTGTGGCAGGAGCGATCATGGTCGTTGTCTGGAGTTAATTCCAAGCAGACACCCTCATTATAGCCGTCGCTCGCGGTGGACACAAATTGGGGCCCAGTGGCACATGCTTTAGCTTGTGGGGTTTTCGGCCTTGCAAGAACTAAACCCCACAAGCTAAAGCATGTGCCACTAAAAACCTGGTCCCAAACGCTTCCTTGTAAGAATCGCGGGTGAACCGGGAGCCGGAAGACTAGCTTTATCCGCCCCGTTCGTCGCATAATGCAATTTCCGCTAGAGGAGGTCTTCCGATGAAATCACAATTTCTGATTGCGGCGGCTTTGATTTCAAGTCTTTGGCTGGCTGCGGCGCCGGTCCGGGCGCAGGAGGTGACCAACGAAACCGTCGATGGCATTACCAACCTCCATCGCCTCGAGACGACGGTCGCCTGCTCCGGGGCGATCAAAGCCACTGCGGTGCCCGAAATCAAGAAGTTTGGTTTTGCCTCGATCATCAATCTGCGGCAGCCGAGCGAGGACGGCGCGAACCTCCCAGAGGAAGAAGCAGCCGCGAAGGCCGCCGATATTCGCTACTATTCCATCCCCTTCAGCAGCACCGCGCCCGATCCCGCCGCGGCCGACAAATTTCTGGACGCGATCACCGCGAAAGGCAGCGACCCGGCGTTCATTCACTGCGCGGGCGGCGGGCGCGCGGCCACGATGTGGTTCATCAAGCGAATGGTGGTCGATCACTGGGATGTCGACCGCGCCGCCAAGGAAGCCACCGCGCTGGGCATGACGAGCCCGACCCTCAAGCAGTTCGCCATCGACTACGCGCAAGCGCATAAGCGATAGACGGTGGGCCTGATTCCCGAGAAGATCTTATCGGGACTTGAACGCCAACAATTCCTGCTTCCACGCATTTACATCTAATTCCTTACTTCTTAGCCTGACCGATGAATTCACGGCTAAGGCCCGCTACGGAGCAGTGAGTGGAAGGCGGATCGGATAACAAACATTGTTTGCGTACTTATTGGGATTGTAATTATTTTGGTGTTCTTCCGTCTCGTGCTGCACCATCAGTACACGTACCTCCACCAAATATGGCGAGTGGAACCGCAAAGAACAGATTTTCTACGTTCGCCGCGTCTTCTCGCGGGAATCTGGCTGTTCCTAGTTGGTCTGGTTGGATTGGTTGGCTAAGAGACAAAGAAAAAAGCCCGACTCCGTATAGCTATGGTTGCTGGGCGAATGCCCGTTTCACCGATGAACATTAGCCAGTTCTTGCGAAATGTAATTGCCGGAAGGTTTTCCTACTACCGACACCTGTCTTTGGCGGGACAACCTGTCCTCCCCCCAACAGACCTTTTGCTACATCCGCGCGCGTCGGTTAAAATGACGCGTTTGCCATGAGCGCACAGCCCACACTGAGCAGCGGGGACCGGACCACGAAGACGGAGATCCGGTTCCACAACACCATGTCCGGCCAGACGGAGCCGTTTGTTCCGCTGGTGCCCGGCGAGGTGCGCTCGTACACCTGCGGACCCACGGTCTACGATTTCGCGCACATCGGAAATTTCCGCACGTTTGTTTTTCAGGATGTCCTGCGGCGGTATTTGAAGTCGAAAGGCTTCCGCGTCATTCAGGTGATGAACCTCACCGACGTGGACGATCGCATCATTCAGAAATCGGCCGCGGCGGGCGTCAGCATTCGCGAGTACACGGACAAATACATTCAGGCGTATCTGGACGATCGCCGCGCCTTGAATCTGGAGCCGCCCGAACATATCGCGCGCGCCACCGAGCATA
The DNA here is from genome assembly GCA_963819395.1 of uncultured Acidobacteriota bacterium. Classification (GTDB taxonomy): domain Bacteria; phylum Acidobacteriota; class Terriglobia; order Acidiferrales; family UBA7541; genus Palsa-360. Next base: position 126,727 of record CAWFVW010000006.1, on the reverse strand, counting down.
TCGACGACATGGTGGAGCTGATCCAGCGCCTCACCGCAAAGGGATTCACCTACACCAGCGAGGGCTCGACGTATTACCGCATCGCGAAATTTCCAGCCTACGGCAAACTTTCAAAAATTGACGTGGCCGGGATGCAGACCGGCGCGCGCGTGGACATGGATCGCTACGACAAGGACAATGCGCGCGACTTCGCCCTGTGGAAAGCGCCCAAGCCCGGCGAGCATTTCTGGGAGACGCCGATCGGGCCGGGACGTCCCGGCTGGCACATCGAGTGCGCCGCCATGGCGCTGAAGTATCTGGGCGATACGCTGGACATTCACAGCGGCGGCGTGGACCTGACCTTTCCGCATCACGAAAATGAAATCGCCGAATCCGAAGCGGCCACCGGCAAAACGTTCGTGCGCTACTGGCTGCATGCGGAGCACCTGCTGGTGGATCACGAAAAAATGTCGAAGTCGCTGGGGAATTTCGCGACGCTGCGCGAACTGTTTTCTCACGGGCACAAGCCGTCTTCGATTCGATTTTTGCTGGCCTCGGTGCCGTACCGCCGCCAGTTGAATTTCACGCCGGAGAGTTTGCAGGGCGCGGCGAGTTCGGTGGAGCGCCTGAGGAATTTTGTTTCGCGCCTTCGCGCGGGGAAATTTCCGGAAGGGTCTTCCCCAGCGATTGCGGAGCGCGCCGCAAAAGCGAAGGAAGAGTTCGACCGCGGCCTTGCGGACGATCTCAATACCGCGCAGGCGCTCGCGGCGATCTTCGATCTGGTGCGCGACGCCAACACGGCGATGGATCGCGGCGAATTCCGCCAGGGCGATGCCGCGCCGGTGCTCGAAGTGATGGAAACGTTCGACGCGATTTTTGCCGTGCTGCGCGATGACGACGCGGAGAAGCTCCGCGCGCTCGGAATTCAGCCAAGGTTCCGCAGCGCTCAGCGACGCCGAAGTGGAAGCCCTCGTCGCCGAACGCCAAGCCGCGCGCAAGCGCCGTGATTTTGCGGCGTCCGACCGCATTCGCGACCATCTTGCCGAGCGCGGAATCATTCTCGAAGATTCCCGCGACGGCGGAGTCCGCTGGAAGCGCAAGTAGGACGGGCTTCAGCCTGTCTGGTTTTGATTTTGCTCCACAGGCAATAATCCAAACCAGACAGGCTGAAGCCCGTCCTACTGAAACGCAAGCAAATCCGACGATTCCGAAACGTAAACAACCCACTGCTTTCCTTTTCTCGACGGCCCGCCTTCTTCGGCGTAAATTAGTATCTGGTCCCTCTCCTTCGATCGCGTCGATTGCCAGGATCCCGGAGAGAGATGCACGCGTTCTGCGCCGTCCGGGTCGTGGCACCGAAGCCACACCCGCTGGAGGACCTCCGTGGAAAAATCAGTGGGCACGATGACGAGCGAAGCCAAATTGCCCGTCCTGTTGACGCCTCTCCCCGGTCCGAAGGCAAGGGAAGTGATCGCGCGCGACGCGCAATTTGTTTCGCCTTCCTACACGCGCGGCTATCCGCTGGTGGCGAAATCGGGCCGCGGCGCGATGGTCGAGGACGTGGACGGCAACGTGTTCCTGGATTTTGCCGCGGGCATCGCCGTCGTCTCGACGGGGCATTGCCATCCGCGCGTGGTCGAAGCCATTCAAAAGCAGGCCGCCGAGCTGATTCATATTTCCGGCACGGATTTTTATTTGCCGAACATGGTGGAACTGGCCGAGCGCCTCGCCGCCGTAGCTCCCGGCAAGGAAGCGAAGAAAGTTTATTTCGGCAACTCCGGCACGGAAGCCATCGAAGCGGCCATCAAGCTGGCGCGATACCACACGCGGCGCGACAAAATCATCGCGTTTCATGGCTGCTTTCACGGGCGCACGCTCGGCGCGCTTTCGCTCACCGCGTCCAAGGCCGTGCAGCGCAAGGGATTCGGCGCGCTGCTGGCCGGCGTGTTTCACATTCCCTATCCGAATTCTTATCGCTGCCCGTACGGCAATCCGTCGCCCTGCACTTGCGTCGAATCGGCCACGTTTCTGGAGCGCGAAATTTTCAAGCGCCTGGTCGATCCCGAGGAAGTGGCGGCGATTTTCATCGAGCCGATTCAGGGCGAAGGCGGATACGTTCCCGCGCCGAAGGAATTCCTGCGTTGAGTTGCAGCGCATTTGCCGCAAGCACGGAATTCTTCTCGTGTGCGACGAAGTGCAGAGCGGCATGGGACGCACGGGGAAATGGTGGGCCTGCGACCACGCCGGAATCGAGCCGGACATTTTGTGCGTGGCCAAGGGCATCGCCTCGGGCATGCCGCTTTCCGCGACGATTGCGCGCGCGAGCCTGATGGACTGGAAGCCGGGCGCGCACGCTTCGACCTTTGGCGGCAATCCCGTGTGCGTCGCCGCGGCGCTTGCGACGATGGATTTGCTGGAGACGCAATACATTGAAAACGCGCGGCGCGTCGGCGAATTTCTTCATGGGCCGCATGGCGGATTGGCCCGCGCGGCACCGAATTGTCGGCGACGTGCGCGGCAAAGGATTGATGATCGGCGTCGAGATCGTGCGCGACCAGAAAACCAAGGAGCGCGCCGGCGATCTCCGCGAAGCGATCGTGGACCTCGCATTCGAGAAAGGCCTGCTCCTGCTCGGCGCCGGCGAAAACACAATCCGCATCGCCCCGCCGCTGGTCATCGACGAGGAACAGGCCGCTTTCGCCGCGCAAACACTGGAAGCCTGCATCAGCGAAGTGGAGAAGTCGGCGTAGAATCGAGAATTCTCTGGCTTGTTTTCTCTGTGTTCTCTGTGCCCTCTGTGTTAAAAGTTTTTCCGTGCGTAAAGCAAGGCTTTCAACACAGAGAACACAGAGGTCACAGAGAAAAGCGGGAGAAGAAATGCCGTGCCGATTTTAGCGCGCGCCATGTTCGGCTTGGTGAATTGGGCCGCACGCAAGGGCCTCGCGGAATCGTCTGCTCCGCCGACGCGCTGCGGCCGCCGGCAGCAAGGCGCGGCGCACCGGCGTGCGCGGCGAGACCTACGCCTATTGGTATCTGCGCCGCAACGGCTACGTCATGATCGCGCGAAACTTCACCTATCGCGGCGTCAAAGGCGAAATCGATCTCGTCGGATACGATGGCGCGACGCTCGCGTTCGTCGAAGTGAAAACGCGAACTTCGCCCCGCGACGAATTTGGCTCGCCCGAAGACGCGGTCACGCCCGAGAAGCAGCGGCACCTTTCGCGAATGGCCCGGCAATTTGTCCGCGAATACCGCGCCAGCGGCGCTCCGTTCCGATTTGACATTCTTGCGATTGAAGCCCCGCCCGGCCAGCGCCCCGTCGTTCGTCTCCACAAGGGCGCTTTTGCCGCACAATGAGAATTGCAATTGTTCCGCAAGACTTGACAGGGCCGATCAGGCTTAAAATAAGCCTTTTTCGGCGGCGTCCGATGTTAAAGTGTGTGGTCTCACCAGCCAGGAGGAATCGTTGCCTGAGTTAAGAAAGGATCCCATCACTGGACGATGGGTCATTATTTCGACGGATCGCGCCAAGAGGCCGTCGGATTTTCTGCGCGAGAGCGTGGAGATCAAGGGAATCGGAATCTGCCCGTTTTGTTACGGGCATGAATCCAAGACGCCGCCCGAAGTTCTCCAATACGGGCGCAACGGGAGCGGCCCGAACACGCCGGGCTGGCAAGTGCGCGTGGTCCCCAATAAATTCCCCGCGCTGGGCATCGAGGGAGATCTGGACCGGGAAGGCGAAGGGCTCTTCGACCGCATGAACGGCGTCGGCGCGCACGAGGTCATCATCGAAACGCCCGACCATCGCAGCACGCTCGCGACGATGACGGAAAAGCAAATCGAAGACGTGCTCTGGGCGTTCCGCGACCGCATGCTCGACCTGAAAAACGACCGGCGCTTTCGCTACATTCTGATTTTCAAGAATCATGGAGAAGCCGCCGGCGCGTCGCTCGAGCATCCGCATTCGCAATTGATCGCCCTGCCCATCGTTCCCAAGCGCGTGCGCGAGGAAGTGGACAGTTCGCGCCACTATTACTACGAAAAAGAGCGCTGCATTTTCTGCGACATGATCCGCCAGGAACAGGATTCCGGCGTGCGCGTGATCGGCGAGACGGATTTGTTTGTGACGCTCGCGCCGTACGCGCCGCGCTTTCCGTTTGAGATGTGGATTCTGCCGAAGCAGCACGCTTCGGCGTTCGAGAATCATCAGAGCCTGATCTATGCGGGGCTTGCCAAGGTGCTCAAGGACAATCTCGCGCGCCTCGACGTGGTGCTTGACCGCCCGGCTTACAACCTGATGATTCACACCTCGCCCATCGGCGAGGAAACCAACGAGCACTACCACTGGCATATCGAGATCATTCCCAAGCTCACCAAAGTGGCCGGCTTCGAGTGGGGCACGGGATTCTATATCTGTCCCACGCCGCCCGAGGAATCCGCGCGCTTCATCCGCGAAGCGCAAGTCATGCCCGTGGCATCCCGTTAAATCGGCGAGACGACTCGCGTCGACCCCTGACAAGTAGACGCCAGTTTCGCTATACTTCTTAGTTTCGGCGCGGTACCCAAGAGGCCTAAGGGAGAGGTCTGCAAAACCTCCATTCGTCGGTTCAACTCCGACCCGCGCCTCCATTCTCCCGTATTTTTCGTCCTTTTTACGCCCCGCAATCCGCTGGGCGTATTCAACCGATATTCTTCTCGGAAACAAGAAAACTTGGCTTCCTGGCCGAAAAGGGCGGGGGCCTCAGCGTGATAATTTTCTGGGTTCGATGGACTTACGTAGACTCGAGCGCGGCTAAATCGCGTGACATTCACTTCATTTGTTGGGCACAACCTCGAAAGCGTTCTCAGGCTCGAACCTGCACCCCGGTATAATTGTTAATGGAGAATGGAGCTGCACGCTTTCGCGTTCCTCCGTTGAAATCAGCGGATTAACCGGTATTTTACGAACAGAACGGCTGCCCGCCCCAAAATCGGGCGGCCATTATAAAACCAGCACCTCACCGATTTTGTAGAGTCTCTCCGCCCCACGCTGTTCGGGGCGGAGGGGGCGCTTTTGCTCTCAAGACGAGTCATGCCTTAATCGGAGCTAGTTTGGCTATCGCATGAAAGCCTGGACAAATTCAATTCTGAAGCTCTGCTGGGGAGCGTACTTCCTTCTGGCTTCCCAGTATTTGCTTTCTCGCATTCATTCCGTTCACGTATCTTTTCGTGATTGTCAGCCCGCCCTATCGAGAGTTGGCCGTTTTCGCGCATTACAATACGGCCCTGCTTTGGCTCGCCGTCGCTGCATTCCTGTTCTCTGAATGGAAGCGCAGCTTCACGGGCACGGGCCGAGCGATGGCGATCGCCGTAGTCGGGCTCGCGGTGGTCATGTCCTTTCACAATCCGATATCGCATATTCAAAACAACGCAGGGGCGCTTGCCTGGAGTATTCTGTTCCTTCTTCCCCCGCTTTTCGTGGCGGCTTCCGATTTCATCCGGCGCGCATCCACGCCCGCCGTGCAGGATCGCCACCACTCGATCGCCTATTCCGACGCGGCTTTTGTCGGCGCTCTGGCCGGGCTGATTTCGGTCGCGGCGCCGCGCCTGATTGAGGCCGCGCGCGGCGGCGCGCTTCTTCTGCAACCCCACGACGCGGAGCTGATGTTCTGGGCGGTCGTCGAGCACATCACCGTCGCCTTGCTCGCCGCTTCCGTCATCAATCTGATCCAATTGCTTCTCTCCACTCACACAAAGAACGCGCTGGTCCTGGATTCCGGAGTAATCGGATGCGTAGCCTTTGTCGGTCTCGCTTTCGGTTGCGTCTCCCTCGTCGAAGATTCGCTGAGCCTTCGCGGGTGGCCGGCGTGGAGCTACTCCATCCTGTTTGCCGCGACCCTGACCCTTTGCGGGATGGCGCTGCTTGCGCCGGTGCTGAACGTTGAAAAGCGTGACCGGGAGAAGCAATGGCTGTCGGCGGCGATCACGCTCTTCCTCCTGGCTTTCGTGATTTACGTGCCACTGGCGGTCAACCCCGGCGACGATTGGAATGGCATCCTCCACCAGACAATTACTCTGCTGCTTTGGGCCATTCTGGCCATAGGGATCACCCGTGCGCGCTCTCTTCAGAAGCGATATGCGATCGGGACGATACTCGTGATCACCCTGATTACGTGCGGCATCTATGAAGCCTTGAACCATTCCAAACTTCTTTGGGCCGCCGATGTCGGTCCCAATCAAGCCCTTGTTCTCCAGGAACTCCGCAACTATTCCGCTCAGAACACGTCATTCGGATTGGCGGACAGGATCCTCGGCAACGAGGCGCCGCAGCCTTGCGACGCCTCCTGCAAGACGCTTCGCCAGTACAGCAATATCCCGCACGCCGTGATCGGGCGGGAACTCAACCTTGTCGATCGCTTATCGCCGGTGACCGGCCCAAGCCGAACATTTTCATCCTTGTGATTGACTCTCTCCGACCTGATTACTTGGGAGTCTACAATCCGCGCGCGGATTTCACGCCCAACATTGAGGCCTTCGCCCGCGAGCATCGTGATGCGCCGCGCGTACACCAACTACGCCGGCACTTCGCTCGCGGAGCCCTCCATCTGGTCCGGCGCTCTCCTGCTCCATTCTCACTATGCCCAGCCGTTTCAGAAAGTGGACAGTCTCGAAAAACTGGCCCGCACCGACAGTTACCGCATGGTGCTCAGCTACGATGCGGTGCTCAGCGAACTGATCGCGCCCTCGGATGATCTGGTGAAGTTCGATGCGAACAAGAAATCCTGGGGGGAAATTGAAATCTCCGCCACCATGCGGCAGCTTGAGGATGTCCTGGATCACCGTTCCCCGGACGCCGCGCCCGTTTTCTTCTACACGCAAGCGATGAACGTGCACGCCCATGCCGCCAACGATTTACCCAAGCGCACCAGCCAGAACTGGACGCCGCGAGACGGCTTCGATAACCGGATCGCCTATGCCGTCCATCAAGTGGACGAATCTCTCGGCGCCTTCGCCGCTTACCTGCGCTCCAAAAACCTTTACGACAACAGCATCCTCATCGTGACTGCCGATCATGGCGAGGCGACCCGGGAACTGGGCCGGACCAGCCATTCCACGATCATCTATCCGGAGGTCATGCGCGTTCCGTTGATCATCCACCTGCCATCCGCCATGCGCGCCAGATATGTTTACGATGAGAACCGAATCTCCACTCTGATCGACATCGCGCCGTCTCTTTACTATCTGCTGGGGCACCGGCCCATCACGCCGAATCCGCTCGCGGGACGCCCGATCTTCGTGGAAAATGCGGAAGAGTTCCAGCTCTATCCCCGCCCTGACCTTTTTCTTGCGTCGGATTCCCTCGCTGCTTACGGAATTCTTTCCGACGATGGCCGGTGGATGTACACCACCTACGACTCGCCGAGCCGCAGCATGCTCTTCGATCTCGCGCAGGATCCCAAGGCACAGAACAACGTGCTCTCCCCCGCGCTCAAGAAACAATACGAAGCTCGCATCCTCGAGTACCTGCAGCTCATCTCGAAGTTCTACGGCCATCATCCGACCGGAGGATAGCAGATAGCTGCAGTAATATGCAGTCTCCGCCGGGGAACGGGAAACTGCTCCCGTTATTCCTGGGGCACACGGCGAATCCCGCCCAGAACGGTTATGAGATCATGGAATATCAGCAGCCAGAGACACTCAGCGCGGCCTGTCGAAACCGCGCGCCGGGTGGAGTCTGCTCTGAGAGAGTCTCCGATCTGACGGGCACGGGAAAGCGCAGAAGGCGCAACCTGGCCGCGAATGCCGGAAATTTCGGAATAGACAACGATGCTTTTTAACAGCCTGAGTTTTCTCTATTTCTTCCTTCCTCTTACCTATTTCGTTTTTTGGAAGCTCACATCGAAGAAACAACGATACATTTGGCTGACGGTGAGCGGATACGTCTTCTACTCGTTTTGGAATTACAAGTTTTGCCTGCTAATGGCCTTGTCGACAACCGTGAGCTATTTGGCGGGCTTGGGGTTTCTTCGTTGGCAGACTTTGCGCGCGCGCCGGCTATGCCTTATCGTGCCGGTGGTGATCGACTTAAGTCTGTTGGGCATTTTCAAGTATGCCAATTTCGCGACCTCTTCAGTGGTTGATCTTCTAAATAGCTGGGGAATCCAGGCCTCCGCCCCCTACCTTTCCATTCTCCTTCCCGTAGGCATTTCGTTTTATACGTTTCATACCATCACCTATATCGCGGATAGTTACCGAGGAACGATCATTCCAACTCGTAATTTCTTTGAATTTGCGTGTTACGTCTCCTTCTTTCCTCAATTGGTGGCTGGGCCAATTGTCCGATTCCGGCAAGTCGAGGGGGATCTCGAGCGAATCGATCATCCCGATTTATCAGACGCGCTGGAGAGAGGCATGTCCTTTTTCACTTTGGGAATGATCAAAAAAGTTCTAATCGCTGATTCCATCGCCAGGGTGGTGAATCCGGCCCTCGCGGATTGGGGCCACCTGTCGACTGCCGGCGCATGGCTTTGCGCGCTCGGCTATGCGTACCAGCTCTACTTTGATTTCTCGGGCTATAGCGACATGGCCGTCGGCCTCGCCCTGTTTTTTGGCATCCGCCTTCCGCAGAATTTCAATTCTCCTTACAAGGCGCTGGATCCGTCGGACTTTTGGCGCCGATGGCACATCTCTCTCTCGACGATTCTGCGGGATTATTTGTACATCCCCATGGGTGGCGGCAGGGATGGGAATTGGGCCACCTGCCGGAATTTGATGGTAACGATGCTGCTCGGTGGTTTGTGGCATGGGGCCAATTGGACGTTTGTGGCTTGGGGGGCTTACCACGGCGTGTTGCTCATTGCCGGACGCTACAGTTTGGGTGGAATCGTCCTCCTGCCGGACTGGCTGCGCAGGGCGGTCACATTTGTCCTTGTCGTGGTCGGCTGGGTCTTGTTTCGCGCGACGAGTTTCACGATGGCGGCGGGTTGGCTGAGGAAAATGTTTGTGTGGAACGAGGCGTTGCGCCTCCCTGGTTCGTGGACTTTGATGCTGCCGATTCTGATCGCCGCCGGCTTGGCCCACTGGTCTCCCAATTCGTTTGAAATCTCTCACCGCTGGAATTGGGCCTCGGCGCTCGCTCTGACAGTGCTGTTTGCCGCATGTCTCGTCGTGATTTATGGGGGAAAGGCTTCCCCATTTTTGTACTTCCAGTTTTGAGGCCTATGAATTCTTCCCGGCATTCCGATTTCGAACGCGCGCCGAAGGTCCTCGGACTTCGGGTCTTGATCCCTGCGCTCCTCCTTGCGACGTTTCTTCTGGACGTGGCGCTACGATTTCTTCCGCCTGGCCAGGTTTTTTTTCGGGCGTGGGAAGACGCGACCCGCTTTGCGACCGCGGAAGGCCCGTTCGCACCGAATTTTCATTTTGAGAGCGATCGCGCCTACGGGGACTTGTCGAGCCTTGGGAATCTTCCACGCTTGCGCCAGTATCGCCGGGAAGTGTTTACGACGGACGAATTCGGTTTTCGAAATCCGCCTGGCGAAGGCGCCGGAGAGGTTCCCGCCGCGATCCTGGTGGGGGATTCGTTTGCCGTCGGATCCGGCGTGTCGGACGGTGATACCTTGAGTGCGCAGCTGAGCCGCCTTTCGAACCGGCGAGCTTACAGTGGGGCGAGTCCGCGGGCTCACTGGAAAATGACCAGGGAGTTAATCAACCGCTTTCATATGCGAGGCGGTCTGGTGATCTGGGAAGTTTCGGAGCGAGAACCGCAGCCACTTTCCCTAGAGATGGAATCGCGCATTCTTGGAGTCGCTCCCGGCAATGCGCCGCCTCTCAGCGGGAAATTTCCCGTTTTGCGGCGATTGGATCTTTGGACGGACGGCGTCCTGGCCTACTCGCCACTCAGAATTTTTCTTGGTCGCGGCTTTCGGAAGATAGAGAACGGCATCTGGCTGCCAAATCCGTCAGGAGAATTCGTCGTGGTCGGCCAATTGACCAATGGGGATAACATGCTCTTCCACCCGAGCGAGGTGGACAATTTTTATCGGCCGAAATACGATAGCGCGAATTTCCTCGGGCAGGTAAATGCCCTCGTCCGCTGCGGCGGCAATGAGCTCCTCGTGATACTGGTCCCCGATAAATACAGCGTTTATCATTCATTGCTGCGTGACGCGGGACAATCGCCTCCCGAGGTCCGCTCCCGCCTGGATCAGCTCGAACTGGATTTGCATCGGCTGAATGTTCCCGTGCTCAATCTCACTTCCGCACTGAGGTCGCAGGCGGCGGAGGGATTACAGAGAAGAGAGTACAACTATATGTTGGACGACACACATTGGAACCGTATCGGGATCCAGACCGCCGCAATGGAGGTTCTTCGAGTTTGGAATAACCGACCGGCATCCATTTGCAACTCTTCGCCCGGCCGCAATCCTTCACCAGGCGCGCCATAGGAGCCATCCATGGTCCGCATGCGGACAACTTCCCTGCAATTCTTACATTCAAAGCGACGGAAATCGCTGTTTCCACCGCGACACTCGCAATCAAATCATGGGTAGCGAAGCTTGAGGATCAATATGGCGAGCGCGAAAATAAGCGTCACGACGTTCGCGTAGATGAGCGGCCGGTTATTCAGCAGGAAACCGTAAGCCGCCCAGAGCGCAATCCCAAACGTAAACACGCCCTGCGTGAGGAGCGAAATTCCTCCGGTCTTTTTCTCGCGAATAATTTTTACCGCCTGCGGCAGCCAGCAGAGCGTCGTGCATACGGCTGCGACGCCTCCCACGCTTTCATACCAGGCGGCCATGTCCCCGCTCCGTTCCCACCCCTCTGATGTTTGCGCCCCGCCGGAGCTGGAATTCCGAAGGCGCGCCCTGATAGTAACGCAAAAATTAGTGCCGCTGTCAGGCGTCATCCACCCGAAGTTCTAACCCGGTTTTCTAACGATAGGGTGGACGCAAACTCTCTTTCCTGCCGGGAAGATCGCAAAAATGCCCTGTGGCATGGTTTGAGTGGAACAGGCCTCAGCCTGTGAGGTTTCCGCCATCTCACCCAAAACCCACAGGCTGAAGCCTGTTCCACAGCTTGGCTGAAAGGCGCGCATTCTGGAAGCCGGGATCTGAAAATCGGCCTGTGTATTCGGCCAATTCGAACCGCGCCAGGACCAAATTGGGCCTGGGCGCGCCGAGACCAATTCATTAGTTCGCTCTAATCTCATTCTCCATTGGAAATAAAAGGGTAACTGCGTCGAGGACGATTCCCGATGTGGATGCCAATGTGCATGAATGACAGCGCGGAGATGCGTTCAAGTGCCCGTATCGCGCCCCCTATTTCGGGGATCACGAAAGATTCTTCCTGGTGCAGAGACGTCGGCAAATGGCTCGAGGCCTTACATGTGTATTGGCGCTGTGTGCCTTTTCCACGCGCATGTGCGCGCAAGAGTCCGCACCAGGCTCCGACCGGGGTTCGGCGAAGTCGGTGGATCTGACTTCGATCAGTATCGAGGATCTCATGAACATCCAGGTGACCTCGGCCTCGAAGAAAGCGGAGACCCTGTTCGCGGCTCCGGCGGCGATCTTCGTGATCACCGGGGAAGATCTCCGGCGCGGAGGATTTTCCTCTGTTCCGGATGCGCTGCGTACGGTGCCGGGACTGTACGTTGTCCAGCAGAGTTCCCACGTATGGCTGGTGACGGCGCGCGGATTCAGCAACGAATTCAACGACAAGATGCTCGTGCTGATCGACGGCAGGCTCGTTTATTCGCCGACTTTGGCGGCGTCTTCTGGGATGTGCAGGACCCTCCCCTGGAAGATATCGACCGGATCGAAGTGATCCGCGGGCCGGCGGGCACCTTGTGGGGCGCGGATGCGATGAATGGCGTGATCAATATCATTTCCAAGGATGCGGCGAAGACGCAGGGGCTGCTGGTCGCCACGTCCGCCGGAATCGATGAGGGCTACGCGGCCCGTGTGCGCTTCGGCGGCAAGATTGGGGAAAACTTCGCCTACCGGATTTACGGGACGAGCAATGACTGGCTGCCGACCGTGGATGCAGCTGGCATGCCGAATTATGACTCGTGGAGCATCACGCAAGGAGGAACGCGCTTCGATTGGTCCCCCTGGCAGAAAGACACCGTAACCTTCGACGGCCAGGGCTACTCCGGACGAGTTCGCGATGTCGTCCCCGTATTCACCCCCACCTCGGCCGTGCCCGCACAGGAGGAAACCAGCGGCGTCGTGAAAGGTGGCCACGTCCTCGCCCGTTGGAAACATTCGTTCAACGATCGTTCCGATACCGATGTCCTCGGCTACTGCGACTGGACGGGGAGGATCAGCGTGAGTGACACGGAATACCGCAACACCTGCGACGCCGAATTCCAGCACCGCTATTCCTTCACTCCGCGGCAGACGCTGACGTGGGGCGGATCGATTCTGACCACCGGCGACACGTGGGAAGAAAATTTCACGCTCAGCATTACCCCGTCCTACAAACGCGACACGACGTACAGCGCCTTTTTGCAATTTGACGCCATCCTGGCGCCGGACAAGCTCCGCCTCATCGCCGGCTCCAAATTCGAACATAATCCATACTCCGGTTTCGAATACCAGCCCCAGGTGCGCGCCGTATGGACTCCCAACAGACAAAACACGGTCTGGGCGGCCGCGTCGCGCGCGGTGCGCACGCCCAATCGCATTGACGAAGGCCTCCTCGACCGCATCGCGCAGATCAATCCATCGCCTCCGCCCTCGGAATTTCTGCTCTACTCCGGCGATTCGAATGTAGATTCCGAAATCCTCCACGCGTACGAGGCGGGATACCGCTATGAGTGGAAACAGAAATTCTCGATCGATGCGACGGCCTACTACAACGATTACGACGGCCTGAACGGCCTCAGCGCCCCCGGAGCCCCCATCACCCATCTGTCGCCATTTTTCGTTGATGTCCCCGTCTACGTCATTAACGAAGCAGCGTCGCAAACACACGGCCTGGAGCTGTTCGCGAAATATACCCCGGTCCGGCGATGGACCGTATCCGCGGCCGTTACGGAGCTGCGCGGCTCCTCGCCTCCCGGAACAGGGTACCCGGCCGTCACGGACAATCCGCGGCACGAGGTCAACGCCCAGTCAAAACTGGACGTAACAAAGCTCTTGGACCTGGACGCTTCGTACTTTTACAACGACGCTATTTCCCATCAGCTGGCGCCGCTAAATCGGGTGGACATCGGCCTGTCGACAAAGCCCGTCCACGGATTCTCCCTCTCCCTCTGGGGAAGAAACCTGCAACAGGACCGGCACGCGGAAGCCATCCCCGCCGCGTTTCTGGGGGGAGAAATTCGCCGGTCCGTCACTTTCAAAGTGGTCTGGGAATCGGACGAGGGTTCGGCCAAACCCGGGCACTAGAAGCGGGGAACGATCGCAGTTTCCGAGGCAAGCGTGATGGTGGGCCAAGGGCCGAAAAATGAGAAGACGGTCAATCCTTGGGGCAGCACCTCGAATTTGAAGATGTTTTTGGAAGCATGCAATCCGGCCAAATCAAGCGCAGCGGATACGCGAAAGTGACATGGCGTTTTTAGGAGCCACCATGAATCGCCGCCATCTCAAAAAAATTCACGCGCCAGCGCGGCAACCCCGATCGCGCTCGCGTTTCTTCCTGGCCTTCCCGGCTCTTTTGTTCTCCCTCCACCTTTTTATAATCCCGGTGGGACATGCGCAGGACGCTCTCTCTGAATATCAAGTCAAGGCCGCCTACCTGTTCAATTTTCTCAAGTTTGTGGAGTATCCCGACGAATCGTTTCGCGGACCCGCTCGCGCCGATTCGTGATCGGCGTGGTTGGCGACGACCCGTTCGGGAGCGCGCTGCCGCAGGTCGTCATCGGCAAGACCGTGCAGGGCCGCGATCTCGTCATTCACTTGTACCGCGCCGGAGAAGATTTGCGCGGCGCTCACATCCTGTTCATCAGCGCATCGGAAAAGAAAAAGACTTCCCATGATTTTGTCCAGCTTGCGCGGATCGAGCGTCCTCACCGTGGCGGACACCGCGGGATTCCTCGATGCGGGAGGGATGATCCAGTTTCTGAACGAAAACGGCCGCGTCCGGTTTGCGATCAATGTGGACGCAACCAGCCGGGCCAAGCTGAAAATGAGCTCCAAGTTACTGAGTTTGGCGAAGGTGGTAGGAGGAAACGGCAAGGAAACCGGCAACTGAGCGGAGCCTTGCGGACATGTGAATAACGATTCCTCAGGACCGAAGAGTGCACGCTTCGAACCGGAGTTTCGGAACGCTTGCGGACTTTCAACCTTCCCTTGCGCGGACGGAACTCCGGAAGACCGCGCGGGAGGGACCGGTCGGCATTGGATGGGGAGCCGCAATGCCGTCACGGTGTAAAAGTGCAGCGCTCATGAGAATGCAGCACAAACGGTTCATTGTTTGGCGCCGCGATGCAATTCGCGTCTGCGCGGCGCGTGCGTGCGGACGGCGGTTCGCATGCCTCGCCGCGCTGCTGCTGGCGGCATATTTTCCGCTGGCGAATCGCGCCGTTTACGCGGACCAATCCCCCACCGAATATCAAGTCAAGGCGGCCTATTTATTCAACTTCTTGAAATTTGTGGAATGGCCGGACGATCCGGGCGCGGATCCCCATGCGAAGTGGGTGATTGGATTTGTCGGAGACACCCCCATCGGCGACGAATTGACCCGGCTGGTCGACGGGAAAAATGTGCTGGGCCGCGATTTGCAGGTCAAAAAGTTTCAGGCCGCGGACAATCTGCGCGCCTGCAATATTTTATTTATCAGCGAATCGGAAAAGAAGCGCCTGCCGCCCATCCTCGCGGAGTTGCGCGGGTCCAGCGTCCTGACGGTGGCGGACATGGACAATTTTATCGGCATCGGGCGGAATGATCCAGTTTGTGGTGGAGGACGCCCGCGTGCGAGTGGCCATCGACGTGGGCGCCACCAGCCGTGCGCGTTTGAAGGTCAGCTCAAAGCTGTTGTCGCTCGCCCGCGTGGTGACGGGAACGGAACGGAGGTGCGAATAACTAAAATGCAATGGACCCGCAAACTTTCGCTGCGGCGCAAGCTCACGCTGGTGATCATGATCAACACGTTCGTGGCGCTGTGCGCGGCCGGCATCGGGTTCGCGGAATACGGCGTGTATCGATTCAAGGAACTGCGCCTCGAGGACTTGAACGCCCTCGCGAATATCCTGGGAACCAACAGCACGGCGCCGCTGGCTTTTAAAGATCCCAATTCCGCGCAGGACATCCTGCGGGCCCTGGCGGCCAAGCCGCACATCCTGTCGGCTGTCATTTACGACCGTGACGGCAAGCCCTTTGCCGTTTATCACCGCGGCGAATCGACGGACCAATATTCCGCGCCGCCCGTGGAAAGCGATTCCAGCCGGTTTACTTCCAACCGTGTCCTGATCTTCCAGGCGATCAATTTTCAAGGCGAGAAAGTGGGAACCGTGTTTCTGGAAGGGGACACGGTCGAATACAAACAGCTCTTGGTCGGCTACTTGTTCTTTTTCGCGCTTGATCGTCGCGGTCGTCTCCCTGGGAGCGTATGCCATGGCCGGGCGCCTGCAACGCCCGATCTCGAATCCGATCCTGGAGCTGGCGTGGACCACGAAGATGGTGACCAGCACCCGGGATTATTCCATCCGGGCGGGGAAGCATTCGGAGGACGAAGTCGGCGTCCTGATCGACGGCTTCAACGAGATGCTGGAGCAGATTCAGAATCGCGACGCCGAGTTGCGCCACGCCCGCGAAGATCTGGAGCGGCGCGTGGACGAACGCACGACCGAGCTGGAACAGGAAGTGGCGGACCGCCAGCGCGCCCAGGAAGCGTTGCGTGAGAGCGAGGGACGAATCCGCCTGCTCCTGGATTCCACCGCCGAAGCGATCTATGGAATCGATCGCGAGGGAAATTGCACGTTTTGCAATCCTGCCACGCTTCGATTGCTGGGCTATGAAAAGGGAGACGCCCTTTTAGGCAAGGCTATGCACGACGTGATGCACCATTCGCATGCGGATGGGACTCCCTACCCCGCGGAGGATTGCCAGATTTCCAATTCGCTGCAGACGGGGCGAAGGAATTCATTCGGACGAAGAAGTTTTCTGGCGCGCCGATGGCACGAGTTTTCCGGCGGAATACTGGGCCTATCCCATCCGCAAGGAAGGCGAGGCCGTCGGGGCAGTCGTCACGTTCCTGGACATCACCGGGCGCAAGCGGGCGCAAGCGGCTCTGCTCGAGGCCAAGGAAGCGGCCGAGGCGGCCAGCCGCGCCAAGAGCGAATTCCTGGCCAACATGAGCCACGAAATCCGCACGCCGATGAACGGCATCATCGGAATGACGGAGCTGGCGCTCGATACCTCTCTCACGGCCGAGCAGCGGGATTATCTCAACCTGGTCAAATCCTCCGCCGATAGTCTCTTGCACGTCATCAACGACATTTTGGATTTTTCCAAGATTGAGGCGGGCAAGCTCGAACTTGAGAAAACCGAATTTGAGATTCGAGATTTGTTCAGGGATACCTTGAAAACGCTGGCTCAGCGGACCGACGAGAAGCCCCTGGAGATATGCGCGCGCGTGTCGCCCAACGTGCCGAAGATCCTGATCGGAGACCCCACGCGGTTGCGGCAGCTCATCGTGAACCTGGTCGGCAACGCCATCAAGTTCACCGAAGAGGGAAACATCATCCTGGATACGGAACTCGAAGCCAGTACCGGCGACGAAGTGCGCCTGCACATTTCCGTTTCGGATACGGGCATGGGAATCCCGCTCGAAAAGCAGCACATCATTTTTGAATCCTTTGCCCAGGCGGACGGGTCCACGACGCGCCGCTTTGGCGGGACAGGCCTGGGCCTCACGATTTCGCGGCAACTCGTGGAACTCATGGGCGGCCGGATGTGGGTGGAAAGCGAAGTCGGAAAGGGCAGCACGTTTCATTTTACCTGCAATTTCCAGCAAGGAACCGCGACCGCGTCGGACCAGGAACGAATTGCCGCGACAAGCCCTGCCGGGACTGAATGTTCTGGTCGTGGACAATAACCCCGTAAACCGCGAAATTTTTGCGGAGATGCTGACGAACTGGCGCATGAACCCGACTCTGGCCGACAGCGGCGCCGGCGCCCTGGAGCTATTGGAAGCTGCGCAAAGAGCCGGCCACGCATTTCCGATCGTGTTGCTGGACGCGCTCATGCCGAACGTCGACGGATTTCAGGTCTTGCAGCGAATTCAATCGAATCCGGGGCTTGCCGGCGCAGTCATCATGTTGCTTTCCGGGAACCGCCATCTGGCGGATGCGGCGCGATGCCGCGAACTCGGCGTGAAGCAGTGCCTCACCAAACCCGTCGGCCAGTCCGAACTTCTCGACGCAATCCTTTTGGCCTTGGGACTGGGCGCCGTCGAGGAGCGATTGATCGAATCATCGGTTCGCGTTCCAGAAAAACCCAAGGGGCGGCCGCTCAACATTCTGCTTTCCGAAGACAATCCCGTGAACCAGAAGCTCGCGATCCGGCTGCTCGAAAAGGCGGGCCATCGCGTCACCCTGGCGGGCACGGGCCGCGAAGCGCTCAGCGGCTTGGGAAAATGCCGGCATCCCTGGATTTGACGTTGTGCTCATGGACATCCAGATGCCGGAGATGGACGGCATGGAAGCGACCGCGGCGATTCGGAGCCGTGAAAAGAATTCCGGAAAGCATATTCCCATCCTGGCGATGACCGCGCATGCCATGCGAGGAGACAAGGAAAGGTATCTCGCGAGTGGAATGGACGGATACATTTCCAAGCCCATTCATCCTGCCGGCCTGTTCGCGGAAATCGAGCGATGCCTGGCCGCATCGGAAGGGAGCAACGCCATGACGGAAAATTCTCAAGAACCGGGTGAGCAAATCGACCGTGCTTCACTGCTGGAACGCGTGGAGGGAGATCAAGAATTGCTCACCGAAATGATCCACCTCTTCCAGGAAGACGCGCCCAATCTGCTCGCCGACCATGCGCGACGCCCTGCAACGCGGCGACATGGCCGTGCTGGAGACGGTCCGCGCACTCCCTCAAGGGAGCGGCTGAGCAATCTTTCGGCGAAGGCCACGGCCGCCGCCGCCGTTGCAGCTCGAAAAAGACGCAAAAAACAAGGACGCGGAATCCGCGAAGGAAAGTCTCGCGGAAGTCGAACGGGCCGTGAGCCGTCTGCTGCCGGCGCTCGCCGAGCTTTGCCAGGGAGTTACGAAATGAGAATACTAATCGCCGATGACGAGTCGGTATCGCGGCGCATGCTTCAGGGCCTGCTTGGGAAGTGGGGATACGATGTCGTCTCCGCCGAAGACGGCGACGCCGCCTGGGAAAAGTTGAAATCGCCGGATGCTCCGCGCATGGCCTTGCTGGATTGGATGATGCCCGGCCAGAACGGGGTCGATGTGTGCCGCGCCCTGCGGAAGCTCCGGCCCGAACCCTACACCTACATTCTTTTGCTGACGGCCAAGGACGCCAAGGAAAGCGTGGTGGAAGGGCTTGAATCCGGCGCCGATGACTATTTGACCAAGCCGTTCAACCCGCAGGAACTCAAGGCCCGGATTCGAGTGGGATTGCGCCTGCTCGATTTGGAGGACAACCTCGTGCAAGCACGCGAAGCCATGCGCTTCAAGGCCACGCACGATACCCTGACGGGAGTTTGGAACCGCGGAGCGATCCTGGAAACGCTGGAAAGGGAAACCTGGCGCTCCCGGCGAGAGGGCATTTCCCTCGGCGTCCTGATCGCGGATCTGGACCACTTCAAGTCCGTCAACGACACCTACGGACACCTGGCGGGAGACACCGTTCTTCGGGAAGTCACAAAAAGAATGCAGACGGACGTCCGCCCCTATGATGCCGTGGGCCGCTATGGAGGCGAAGAGTTTTTGATCCTGCTGCCGGGCTGCAATGGTTCAGAAACACTGGGACAAAGCCGAGCGCCTTCGGGAAGCAATTTCGCGAGGAGCCCATCGAGACTTCCGCGGGCACTCTGAAAGTGACGATGAGCATTGGCGGAGTTGCTACCGCGGATTGGCCGGAAGACACTCCGAATCAAATCCTGCAAATGGCTGATTCGGCTCTTTATCGCGCGAAGGAAGAAGGCCGCAATCGCACCGTCATGGCCGGAGCGGCGGAGCATGAGGAAGCGCATCACTCTTCTCTGGAGCTCTCCCCTCAAGGTCCTCAGAAGGAATGACGATAATTCGAATGCGATTCCTTCAGGAATTCGAACGCGCGGCGAAACTCTGGAGCGTTTCGTTCCCGACAATCTCCACGCGCTGCACGCCGCCCCATCGAATGTGCTCCTGCTCGAAGCGATTCTGAATTCGGCGGCGCAATTCACGCGCGGCGTCATCCTGCCGGCCCGGGACGGTGCGAAGCTGCAGCCGCAGTGTTGCTCCCGCCGGCCCCAACGATTCCACTCCCAGCGCGCGCGGTCCGTCCACCAGGACCGGCGACCAGGAAGCATCGGCCCGCAGTTCGGCGCACACGCGTTCCAGCGCCGCGAGCGCCGCATCGGACGATGTCTCCGGCGGAATGGAAATGTCCACGAATACCTGGCCCCAGTCCCGGCTGAGGTTTGCGACTTGCGTGACCTCTCCATTGGGAATGGTGACCACGGCGCCCTGAATATCCCGGACCACGGTGCGGCGCAGCGTCAAATGCTCGACGCGCCCGATCACGGTCCCGATCCGCACGGATTCCCCGACCACGAACTGATCTTCGATGATGATGAAAAATCCGTTGATGAGATCGCGAACCAGATGCTGCGCGCCGAAACCGAACGCCAGACTTGCCAGTCCCGCCGCCGCCGCGATGGGCGTGACATTGAATCCGAACACCGGCAACGCGGTAAGGATCGCGCCGATGACGATGATCGCGGTTCCCGCGCTGTACAGAAGACCGGAAAGAGTTTTCACGTGCTGCTCGCGCATCCGCGCGATCCGGCCCAGCCCCTCGGCTCCCGCCGCGGGAATCAGCCGGCGGGTCAGCACGCGCAAAATCCGGTTCAGGATCAGGGCAATCACCAAGATTGTGGCGATTCGCAGCCCGTCCGCGACCGCAAAATCCGTCCATTTGAATACGTTTGGATCATAATAACCGGGTGAGATTATAGCATTCTGGGATTCGCCACAAGATGAGGGTTGGCAGCCGGGATTGCGGCCGCAGGAGAATCCGATGAAAACCGGACGCAGATTTTTCCTTTCGGGCATTGCCGCGATGCTGGCTGGAACACGTGCCTTGCTGGCCGGCGGCCAGGGCCAGCGGCAAAGTGACGCTCCCCGCTCTTCCCAAATTCCGGATGCCAGCAATACAGGTGGGGCAGACGATATTCCAGCCCCTCCGCGCGCGCAGATCCAAAAGCGCAGCTCAAGGAAGACCAGAAAGACTTGAAGCGTGACGTCGACCGCTTGCTGCAGTTGGTCAAAGACTTGAAAGGACGAATCGGATAAGACGCCGGAAACCGATGTCCTGTCCCTTTTTGGTCAAAAAGGCGGAAGACATCGAAAAACTGGCGCGCCAGATCAAGGACCGGATTCGCGCAAGTTAAAGCTTCCTCTCTAGTTATTGCCTCCCCCGCGAAAAAAGAAAATCGCCTCCCTTCGGCCGGTGACCTTCGTCACATGGGAGTGTGACGTGGGTCATGGCTGAATCCTTCGCATTCCTTATCTTCAAATGGCAGGAAAGAAAGGAATCCGCAGTGGGCGCCAGGGCGTCTTTCATGATGCGTTATGTCCCAAGTTGGGACACCCGGCGACTTGGGGGGTGACGGAATGCTAAATCAACATATTCTGTTTGTTGGAGATAACGACACTACGGCCAATGCAAGAGCGCATATCGTCCTGGCGCCGCCAAAAGTAGAGCCGCTGCATGACGTTTTCGCGGAAGCCATGCTGGAGGATACTTCCGCGCACCAGCACCGCAGCCCTTTGGATTGGGTTGCCGCGATTGGCGTCCACTTCGCGATCCTCGCCGTCCTGTTGATTTTGCCGCTTTATTTCACGGCGGGGCTGGATTCCCACAAGTTGAATCTGACGTTTCTCGCTACCCCGATGATGCCCGCGGGGCCGCCCCCGCCGCCGATGGCTTCCGCTGCGGCGCGTCCAGCTCACGTAGCGCCTGTGAGGGTCTTTAATCCCGGGAAGCTGACCGCGCCGACGTTCATCCCGAAAGCCATTGTTGAATACTCATGCAGGCCGCTGGGCCGGCCCCCGGATGAGGCGTTGATGGGAGTTCCGGGCGGAGTACCCGGCGGAATTCCCGGAGGCCAGGTGGGAGGCGTTCTGGGAGGGGTGCTGGGAGGCGCTTTGAAGGGCGTGCCGCCGCCGGCGCCGGTGGCGTCACGGGCCGAAAGTGCCCGTCCGCGTGGGTGGCGATGTGAAGCCGCCGCGCCTGCTCTTTGGGCCCGAACCGGATTATCCGTCCCTTGCCCGGCAAGCCCGCCTCTCGGGTGTTGTTGTAATCGAAGCAATCATCGACGAACACGGCAACGTAAAAGGCATGCGGGCGGTCAGCGGACATCCCTTGCTGATTCCGGCAGCGATTGAGCGCCGTTTCGAAAAGAAAGTATGAACCTACGGTCCTCGATGGCGAGCCGACCCCGATCGATTTGAGGGTAGAGGTCAGCTTCAGTTTTTCATAAGGTACGGGCCTCCTGCGGAGAAAGCAGGGGGTTTAGGTTTCAAGGTGGAGGGGCCGCTGGAGCTTAATCGCTCCGATTAGTGCCCCCTCTCACAGCTCAAGTAAGGGCAAGGACTCGAAACGCGGGAGGTCGCGAGCCAGGACGAGAATCAGGGCAGCAGAAATTTAGATTTTAATGAGTTGTCCTCTTGCAAGTTGCCGAAACTGAAAAACGAAATTCCCGTTTATAAAACCCAATGCATCACTTAAAGGTGGTCTGTTTCAGGCCCCATATTGGCACTGCCCTAATTTCGAATCCGTCGCCATGAATCCGATCCTTAGGAGGTCCGACCTTCAGGTCGGACAATCGAAGTCGCACAAAATTGGGCTTTAGCCCCTGAAGCTGAAGCTTCAGGGCCTAAAGGCCATCGTTATGCCGTACAGGGTGTCCGACCTGAAGGTCGGACCTCCGAACCCGCTTCCTCTACCGCAATTTCTCGAAATTGCGAAAATACCTCAATCTTGGGATTCTTTTTTTTGTTTGCCAAATTTAGTATAATGCCAATGGAACAGGCTGGCAGGAGCGCTTTTTCCTGTTTTGGTGGAGTGAGAGGGTTTGCCTGTCTGAAGCCCTTGGCGAGCGCGGGGACGATAGCGTGGAAGACCAACAGATTCCATTCGTTGGAGCAGCCGGCGGGGCCGGGAATCCGCAGGGACCCTACGGAGAAGCTTCGTCCACGTTCTTGATGCCGCACGACGTCCTGATCGATATCCTGCTGGAAGAGACCTCCATCCACCAGCGGCGCAGCCCTTTCGATTGGGTGGCGTCCTTTTGCGTTCACATTGCGCTTGTTGCCGTGTTCATAGTTTTGCCCCTCTTTTTCACGTCGGGACTCGATTTCCAGAAGCTGAATCTCACGTTCCTCGCGCCTCCTGCGATGCTTGCGGCCCCTCCTCCCCCAGCCACGGTTGCCCCCGCGGCCCGGCCGGCTCGCGTTACGCTTCCACGGGTCATTACGCCCGGACAAATCACGGCTCCAAGATTTATTCCGAAGGCCGTCGCGGCGCCGGACGCTGAGGGGACGCCCCCGGACGAAGCGCTACTAGGAGTGACAGGCGGAGTTCCCGGCGGAATGCCGGGAGGGCAGGTGGGCGGCGTGATCGGCGGTGTACTGGGTGGCGTTGCCAAGGGCGCGCCGCCGCCGGCGCAGCCGGTTGCGCAGGGGCCGAAGCCGCCCGTCCGAGTAGGCGGCGAAGTGAAGCCGCCGCGCCTGCTGTTTGGCCCCCCGCCCGAGTATCCGGTTCTCGCCAAGCAATCCCGCCTCGCCGGGATTGTAGTTATCGATGCAGTAATTGACGAGCATGGTACCGTCAAGGGCATGCGCGTCATCAGCGGCGATCCCCTCCTGATTCAAGCCGCCCTGGCCGCCGTCTCCAAACGCAGGTACGAACCCACAGTCCTCGACGGCGAGCCCACGCCGGTAGCTTTGCGGGTGGAAGTAAGCTTCAGTTTCTCGTAGTTCCCATCCGTCCGGCAGGAAACCTGGAACAAATGATTTACAAACTGGATTGAATTCCGGAACTGAAGTAGTGCGCCCAAGGGGGACAACTTCATGATTTTTGTGCGATCTCGTTTCAGATTCGTCGGAGATGAAGCTCCATGCTGGATTGAGCTTCTAGTGACATGTGGAAAGTCAATACCCACACCCTTTGAAACCCTGAGAGTGCGGCACCCGAAATTTTTAAAGGCGTTCCCTGTCGGGAACGCGAAAAGGATGACCACCCGCCCCTCCCAACAGTTTGCCGATTAAAGAGAACGACGGCACCCCGAAACAAATACCGTGGACCATTGACTGCCGCAAGAAGATTCGAGTATGGCGCGAAGAATCGCAATGAAGAGAGAAAGCATTGCCGACCGCTATTCTCGCGGGATATTCCGCGCCTCTACGGTCAAGGCCCGATATCTATTTTTCTTTTGCAAATATAGCGTGGAGACATGAACTGATGTTTGCGAGAGCAAATGGGATTGGAGTAAATGATGACCGGCCTCTCGCATGTCCAGAAACGCAAACAGTCACGCACGAAGGAGATTCTGTGGAGACTCGGCCCCGGCTTGATTACCGGAGCGGCGGATGACGACCCCAGTGGAATTGCCACCTATTCTCAGGTCGGCGCGCAATTCGGCTACGGCATGCTCTGGACAGTGCTTTTTGCGCTTCCACTCATGGCGGCCATCCAGGAAATCAGCGCGCGTATTGGCCGAGTATCTGGGATCGGAATTGCCGGCAATATTCGGCGCCATTACCCGAAACCTTATTTGCATGGCATCGTCGCACTACTATTGATTGCGAATATATTCAATATAGGAGCGGACATCGGTGCAATGGGCGCAGCCGCGGGACTTATGTTCCCCGGACCCCAAACACTCTTCATCATTATTGCCGGCGGTGTTTCCTTAATTTTGCAAATTCTGATTCCTTATACGGTCTACGTTAAATATTTAAGATGGCTTACAGTTGCGCTTTTTTCATACGTGGTTACGGCAATCATTCTGCATGAGCCCAAATGGGAAGCGATTCGGGCAACCCTCATGCCGGGTTTTTCACTTCACGGCGGATACTTTACCGCCCTCATCGCTACTCTTGGAACGACAATAAGCCCCTATTTATTTTTCTGGCAGGCATCCGAGGAGGTTGAAGATGTCACCATCAATGCCAAAGAGCAGCCGCTCAAGGATGCTCCCAAACAAGCGCCTGAGCAGCTTCAACGGATTCGGTTCGATACATTTCTAGGAATGGCTTTTTCAAACTTAGTGGCGTTCTTCATCATCCTAACGGCTGCATCCACACTGTATTCCCATGGACTCCGCGACATTCAGACTGCCGACCAGGCCGCCCGGGCGTTGGAACCCTTCGCTGGGAGATTCGCCTTTCTCACTTTTGCCACCGGAATTGTGGGCACGGGGTTGCTTGCAGTTCCCGTGCTTGCGGGATCCGCGGCCTATGCCGTCAGCGAAGCATTCCAATGGAAGGCCAGCCTCGAACAGAAACCTCATCGGGCGGTTGGATTCTACGCGACGATTTTCATCGCGACATTGATGGGTCTTCTTCTCAACTTCATGCATTTGAACCCGATTAAGGCACTCTTTTTCTCGGCAGTGCTCAATGGCGTTGTTGCAGGGCCCGTAATGGCGTTCATGATGCTCTTGGCGCGAAACCCGAAAGTGATGGGAAAATTCACGTTGCCAGTCTCCTTGCACGTCGCCGGATGGGTAGCCACGGGTGTAATGGTCCTGACGTCGATGGGTATGTTCGCAACAATTTCCCAATGACCTGTTGTTTTTGGTGGCGCTTGATAGCCGGGCATCGTTGTCATTTTCTCAACGGCAATATTCGGTGAGGGGAAAAAAATAAGTACAGCGATGGACCATCCGCTTCTGGCGACTTCAAGCTTCGCATCCGTGGCCTTTTCATGCTTACAGCGTAGTTGCTCGACGTATACCCGGATACTCGTATTGTGGGCAATTAAAATTGGACCGGACAATGGTCCTATAGGCTGGGCCTCGGTCGGCCCTATTCTTCGTTTCTTTGGACCGGGACTTTGCTCAAAGAATTCTTTACCGGCCACTTGGATCTGAGAGCTTGAATTGGGAGGACTTGAATGAAAACGGCATCCATTGCGGGAATCATGTTGATTGTTCTCGGAGTAATTGCTCTTGCGTACCAGGGGATCAACTACACCACGAGGAAAAAAGTGCTGGATATCGGTCCAGTCCAAGCGACAAAAGAAGAGCACAAAACGATTCCATTGCCGCCCATTGTGGGCGCGGTAGCTCTTGTCGGTGGGTTCGCGCTCCTCTTTGCAGGCAACAAGAATTCGTGATCTGCAATCGCTCTCTTCTTTGCATAAATCGAAAAAGCGGTGGAAGGGTGGATTCTTCCCTGCGTGGAATTTATTTTTTACCTTTGTAATCCACAAACAGTTCGGGGAACTGCTGCTTCAAGGCTGAAATTTTCGGAAGGTCGCAAATCTGGATGTAGTTGTTGTTCGGGTTCTTTATCGCGAAGTCCTGATGGTAATCTTCGGCGCGATAAAATCCCTTGAGCGGTGTTACTTCCGTGACGATGCGGCTGGGGAAAACTTTTGCGGCATCGAGTTGCGCGATGTAAGCGTCGGCGATGCGCTTCTGGTCCGGCGTGGAATAGAAGATCGCGGAGCGATACGATGTGCCCACATCCGGACCCTGGCGGTTGAGTTCCGTGGGATCGTGGGCCACGGAAAAGAAGATGCGCAGCAATTCGCCATACGTGAGCTGCGAAGGGTCATAGACCACTTCGACGGATTCCGCATGGCCCGTCGTTTCGGTGGTCACTTGATCGTAGGTGGCCGTCTTCGCGGAGCCGCCGCCTGAATATCCAACCGTGGTTGCGAGGACACCCTTGACGCGCTCAAAGACAGCCTGCGTGCCCCAGAAGCAGCCGCCGGCAAACACAGCAGTCTCTTTGCCATGCGCCGTGGCCGGCGACACGTCAACTTTGGCAGGGGGAATCGGTGTTTTAGCCGCCGCCAGCGCACAACAGGCCAACAGCGATACGGTTGACACAAAAGCAATCAGCGAGCCGAGTGAACGAGTAAGCATGGAAGGCAACCTCCCGAGAGATTCTATTTCAACCTCTCATTTTGCTTATCATACCCTATCAAACTTTACGCACTTCGGAAAAACTCTAAAAGTGTCATTCCGAGGGCGGAGTTTGCCCGAGGAATCTGCTTTTATCTTGTAATTGGCGAAAAAGCAGATCCCTCGCTTCGCTCGGGATGACAAGGATGCACTTTCCGCAGTCACTCTAGCCTGGCCTACATTATCCCTCGGTCATGCGGGTCAATTCTTCTTCGCCTTTGCGGGGGGAGCCAGCGTCACGGCTGCCTCGCTGGTGAGGTAGAGGAAAGTGAAAGTCTCCTGCAGGTATAAGCTGACGGCGGCATCGGTGTGGCTGAGATAGCCAATCGAGACGTCCTGGCCAATGTGCAGAGCGAAATCGCCGCCGCGGGTGGTTAGCACGAAAGCGCCGGCAATGGCGGGAGCCCAGATGATTTGATCGTTTACAAGCCGCTTGACATGCTCGAGCACTGGGTATCCGTGGTCGCTGGTCTCGGCGAGCGCAGTGTAAGCGTCGGCGCCGAGCAGCACGGCGTAAGGGCCATTGACTCCGACGAGGCGCAACTGGCTCAAGCCATGGGCAATCGCTTCCGGGTACTCGAGGACGTCGGCGGGGAGCGTCATGACCGGGTTGCTGGTTCCCTGGCGGATGCCCCCGATACCGGCGGCGGCATAGCCGTCAAATATGGCGGCGTCTTCGGCGAAAGCGATCTGGCGCGCGGCGTCCTTCGCCGGTTGCCAGTTTGAGTCGTTCGCGCCACGATCGACGTCGTCGATTGTCTGGCGATCCAGTTCGAACGGAACGCGTAGCTCGACGAGCGCCTTAACCTCGCGCTGCCTCGCGACGATGCCTTTCGACGGGGAGGTAATTGTCCGCAGGTGGCCGGTACCGACGGCAGATAGGCCGCTGCCGGCCGGTCCCTTCAAATCGACGACGCGCCGTCCGGCCAGGTATCGCTTGAGCGTGCGCGATGTTTCCTCTTCAATCTGAGCCCATGCCGAATCGGAAATGGGGGCAAGCTCCCTATGCAGATTATTCATGTCGTGTTTCTCCTCGGAGAGAACCGATGCCGAGCGAACCGTCGCGCACCGATGGGATGGATGAAGGGGTTTCGGCCGCTGCCGGTGCGGCAGGCGATTCCGCAGCCGTGGGCTGGTCTTCGGCGACGTTTTCCAGAAACGTGGCCGACGGCACGAAGAACAGATTTCCAGTGACGGCAACGCTGAAGTCGAGTATCCGGTCGTAATTGCCGGGCGGGCGGCCGACGAACATGTTCTCAAGCATCTGCTCGATCGTGCGGGGCGAGCGGCTGTAGCCGATAAAATAGGTGCCAAATTCACCTTGCGCGGGCCGGCCGAAGGGCATGTTGTCGCGCAGGATCTTGATTTCTTTCCCGTCCTCGACAATGGTCGTGAGCGCGTTGTGGGCCGAAGTTGGCTTGACGGAATCGTCGAGTTCGATGTCGGAAAGCTTGGTGCGGCCAATGATGCGTTCCTGCGCTTCGGTGGGGAGCGCGTTCCACTTGTCCAAATTGTGGAGATATTTCTGAACGATCACGTAGCTGCCGCCGGCAAAGTCGGCGTCTTCGTCGCGGATCAGCACGGCTTCGGCCACCGCCGCGCCCCTGGGATTCTCCGTCCCGTCGACGAAGCCCATGAGGTCGCGGTCGTCGAAGAAACGGAAGCCCTGCACTTCGTCCACGGCGGTAACTGCGTTTCCGATGCGGGACATGATCTGCGTGGCCAGCTCGAAGCATAAATCCATGCGCTTAGCGCGGATGTGGAACAGCAAGTCGCCGGGCGTCGAAACCGCATGGCGCGCGCCGGCGCGAATCTCGCGGAAGGGATGCAACTCCGCCGGCGCGGGCGATCCGAAAAGGCGACTCCACGCGTCCGACCCAATCCCCATGACGCAGGAAAGTCCAGCCTCGAGGTCGCGAAATTCCACCGCGCGTATGAGCGCGGGGAGGTCTCCGCAGAACGAGCGCAGAATGGCGCAATTTTCAGGGCCGGGATTGAGCGTCGCAACGAGGAAGATCGCGGATCGAGTAAGCGGCGCGTCCACGGCCTGCGCGAGGACAGGCGATTTGCCAACCGCACCGGGCGTGCTCATCTGATCGTTAGCCATCGGATGCCGCCCCCCGAGGAAACGCGCGGATTGCGCGCTTGATGCTGCGCTCGCCTGGCGCGCGAAAGTTCGCCCCAAGTCTACCATCGGCAGCCAAACCTGCAACTGGCTCTCCGCTCGCCGCCATTGCCAGTAAAGCCGGAGGATATATCTAGAATCGACACTGTCCCAGGAACGGAAGGAAAAGTAGCACAGGCACTCTTGCCTGTGCGGTTTTGTGGGCTGCGGCGTCTTCGACCATGTCCATTGTGTCGGGGATTTCGATTGCGAAACCCGCACAGGCAAGAGTGCCTGTGCTACTCGAACCCGGGCGATTGGACGATCCCGCTGCAATTGGTCAGTATTCAAAAACCCGGGCCACACGTCTCATCAACGGTCTTTGAGGATTTGCTCCAAATCACGGCGGCCGTGAAGAATGGAAGCGACTTGAAGAGGCTTCGTCTCGGGCCGATACACGATCAAATAAGAGTAGACGGGGAAGAATTTCACGTCGCGCTCGGTCAAATCGGCGCGGCGGTGCCCGGCGCCCGGGGTTTCCGCGAGAAAAAGCGGACGTTCGCGGATGGTCGATTCAACGCGGTCAGCAACCGTAAGGCTCGCCCGCTCTTTAATGTAACGCCAGATTTCGACGAGGTCGAGCGCGGCTTGTGGCGCCAGAATGTAGCGCGCGCTCATTTAGGTTTGGTTTTTCAGTTTCGAAAGATGAGCATCCAATTGATCTTCCGGAATTCCTTCTCCACGGTCGAGTTGCTCGATCCCGAGCCTGATCTTTGCGTCGATTGCTTCCCGGTTCTCCAACAGCCAGCGGTCCTGTTCTTCCTGGGTCTCCAGCAAACGGATCAATACTTCCTCGACGCTGCCTGACCCGGTCGCCCGAAGCTGTTTTCGGATTCTGGCTTCCAGGGCCGCATCGTGGATTTCGATGTTCACGGGTAAACCCTCCAGAAGGGGATCGGGCTCTCTTTTAAGGATATCTGAGGGTGCGGCAATGTCAACATGACACGATGGGGTGCGAACGTTTCTGCCCGATTTCCAATTCCCGGTCACCCATGGGAAGTGGCTAGGTCGGGCTTTCCAGTTGGATGGGGGTGCCCGTCCTTGACGCACTTCAAGGACTGGGGTTTTGGTTCGAAAGTTGTACGAGAAGGAAGACTCCGCCGGGTTTCACATCTATCCTGCAATTTGATGAAAACCTTGAGAACCAAATCAAAAGCCCCGCCCTTCAAAATGCGAAGGACGGGCCACCCCAAGTTCAAGTACAGAGCCCGGGCCACCCGTCTGACGCACTTCAAGGGCGAGTCTTTTGGTTCGAAAGTTGTCGGAGAAGGAAGACTCCGCCCGGGTTCCCATCGATCCTGAAATTTGATGAAAACCTCGAGAATCAAATCAAAACCCCCGCCCTTCAAAACGCGAAGGACGGGCCACCCCAAGCTCAAGTACAAAGCCCGGGCCACCCGTCCCAAAGTTCAACGACAAAGCCCGGGCCACCCGCCGTCCCAAGTTCAAGTACAAAGCCCGGGCCACCCGTCCAAAAATTGAATCCGAACCCGCGAGAACGCCTCGTGTAAGGAAATTCCAGACATCTAAGATCATTCATCTGACATAATGCGCTCGTGCTTTATTGGGAATGTAAGCGACGACTCGAAAACCTGCGACTGTTCAGTTCATTAGGAGCCGCGTACTTTGCAAATATCCAGCCTCGCAGTTGGATGGCCCTAGGCCCGCCTGAAGAAAACGAGACTGCGCAAAACGCCCGCCACCAAATGAACCTGCTTATGAGCGATGTTATCAGCTCAATTGACCTGATTGGCATACCGCGCACCGTGTTCTACTCCCCACCTCCAGCGATTGGCGGTTATGCCGGGCCCGTTGATCTAATCGGCGGCGTGTTCCAGTTTTACCAGTTTCGCATAGAACCTCAAATGGCCAAGGATGTCCTTTCCCGTGCGGTAGGCGTTTATGAGACGAAGGCAACGCATCTATTCCGGCAGTGCTTCAATCCGTTCTTCTGGTTAGGCTGGGCTGCGAACAAGGTGCTATCGGTTCCATTCCGAATACTCGGTCAAGCAGGTTTTGATGGAAATATGCTTGAGCACTCATTGCTCGGCAAGCTTTTCAAAGCCATTGCCGGATTTGCGGGTTTTCTACTGGCCGTGGTCGGGATTGCGGACAAGCTTGGTTACTTGGAAGGACTGAAAGCGTTGCTTCACCGTTTATTCAGATGAACCGGCACCGCTATCCCTTCATGATCTCCGCAGCGATTTTTGCTATCAAATCCAGTGTGGCTTCTCTCACGTATGGGCGGGCGGCGCACCGTTTGAGGCATCCTTGAATTTCCGTGTAGTCGCTCCTTCGTGGTATTCGAAGGGGGCGGAGGGTTTCGGCAAGGAGTGGTGCGGCTGGGGCGACTCGAACGCCCGACCTCGTGCTTCGGAGGCACGCGCTCTATCCAGCTGAGCTACAGCCGCATATTGCATTTATATCATGCAGGGCGGGTTGGGCGCATTCGTTCGATTGTTTTTGATCCTGGCGTAATTTGAAAAGGTTCGCATTTAGGAGGGCCGAGCTTCAGCTCGGCCGTTAGGTCGTGCTTCATTGCGGGCTTTAGCCCCTGAAGCTTCAGGGGTTAAAACCCCAGATCAGATGATTCTTTCCGTCGGGACTGAAGTCCCGACCTCCGAAAGTCCAAAGCCTTCGCGACGATTTTCACAATGCCCGCCTGAAGGCGGGCGCTACAAAGAAGGCGGTACAAAGTCGATTTCATTCCTCGAAGATTGCTACGGCGCGGGTCCAGCCCGCCGAGGCGCCGCGAATTTTTGTGGGGAAACATGCGATCGTGAAACCGGCGGCGGGGAGGGTTTCCAGGTTGTGGAGCTTTTCCATGTGGCAGTAGCCGATTTCGCGGCCGGCTTTGTGGCCTTCCCAGATCAGCGACGCGTCGCGCGTCTGTTTATATTTTTCGGCGGTGTGGACGAAAGGCGCGTCCCAGCTCCAGGCGTCCGTGCCCGTCAGGCGCACGCCGCGATGCAAAAGGTACAACGTCGCTTCGCGGCCCAGGCCGCATCCGGCGGCTACGTAGTCGCCGTGGCCGTAGCGTGAACCGGCGCGCGTGTTGACCACGACGATTTCCAGGGGCTTCAGTGCGTGGCCGATGCGCGCAAGTTCCTGCTCGACGTCGTCCGCTGTTGCTACCGCGCCATCGGCTAGATGACGGAGGTCCAGCTTTACGGCGGGCTGGAAACACCACTCCAGGGGAACTTCGTCGATTGTGATGGCGCGCTCGCCGTTGTTCATCGTTGAAGCGAAGTGGTAGGGGGCGTCGAGGTGCGTTCCGTTGTGCGTGGTGAATTCGACGGTTTCCATTGCCCAGGCTTCGCCGTCCGGCAGGTCTTCCTTTTTCACCCCGGGAAAAAACGCAGCCATCGACTCGAAGGATTGCTGGTGATTCACATACCCTATCTTCGGACGCATGAAGGGCGGATCGGCGGCCACGTCATTTTCAAGGGCGATTGAGAGATCGACAAATCGGCGTGCCATCGTTTTCTCCGTGCTTGCGTGAACGCCGGTCATACGGCGGGTCAGGCGGGGATGATATCACCGGTCGATGGACGAAGCCCCGCGAACCACCGGCGCCGCCCTAATTTGAATGGCGTTGGCACAGCATGATTTCATAGGAGGTCGGGACTTCAGTCCGAACGAAAAGAATTGGCTGATCAGTGGGTTTAACCCCTGAAGCTTCGGGGGCTGAAGAGTCTGTCTGGGAACGCGGAATTGGTGGGTATTTGTAGCGCCCGCCTTCAGGCGGGCACTTTGGAATCAACCAGATGCCCGCCTGAAGGCGGGCGCTACATAACCTGACCTCGAGTTCTCACACAGACTCTGAAGCCCGCGATTCAACACAATCCGAATGGCCGAGCTGCCCTTCCACAGTCAGGGTAAAAAGTTCGGCCCTCCTAAAGACGAGCAAATTCAAATTCTGACAGTGCCGAACCCGCTGCACTACTGCGCATGACCGTGCTAGAATCCGCTCGCTGGATCCCCTTAAAGGCGTCGTTTGGAGGAAAGGAACTTGCCCGTCCATGGCGCATGATGTATTCGTCAGCTACGCCTCCGGGGACAAGACGGTGGCGGATGCCGTTTGTGCCACGCTGGAGTCCCACGGGATTCGCTGCTGGATCGCGCCGCGCGACGTTCTTCCCGGCATCCACTACGGCGAAGCCATCATTGACGCCATTCATGAGTGCCGCATCATGGTGCTGGTTTTTTCCTCGAAGGCCAACATGTCCGGCCACATTCCCAAGGAGATTGAGCGCGCGGTCAGCCAGGGCGTCACCGTCATGCCGCTGCGCATCGAGAATGTCGCGCCGGCCAAGTCGCTGGACTATTTTATCGGCAGCGTTCACTGGCTCGACGCGTTGACTCCGCCGCTGGAAGTTCACCTTCAGAGGCTGGCCGCGAACGTCCAGACGCTGCTTTCGCGAAGCGACGCAAGGATCGGACGCGCATCCAGTCACAGAGTCCGCCCCTGCAACCGCGCTGGGCATGAGGTCGCCGCTGCATTCCGCACCAGCGGGCGGCGCGGCCCACTTGGGATTACTTCGTGATCGGCGGCTTGGCCGCAGTCGTGCTGATTCTCGCCTTCCTTGACGTACCGCTCCAGGTCCCAGGGAAGCGCGCCAGCCGCGCAAATCGCGACGAGTTCGCCCCGCTGCCTGCTCCGCCGCCTGCCGCACCTGCCGCGGCAGCGCCCGACAAACCGAAGAAACTCCTCGCGCCCGTGAACGCAGCTGTTTCAGCGGCTCCTTCCGCGCATGCTCCAGCGGCTCCGTCACCAGCTTCTTCTGCGCCACCACCCGCCGGCTCGCACTGCGAAGCCCCCTCGCGAAGTGGCTCTTCATTACGTTGCTGATTCAACGGTCAAGCTCGAACAACTCATCGGAGATGAGGACAAGGAGCAGCACAAGCCCACGACCAGCCAAACCCTCACGCGATTCGGCGTCGAGGGCACGGAGCTTGGCAATTCGTTCGAACACCAAGGACACGCCTATTTTCTGTTCGGGCCGACCGTGGGCCGCATGCCCCGCGCTCTCAACACGATCGCGACGACGGACACGACCAATCCCGAAGGCGGCGTTCGCCTGGATTTCCTGACGAACGGCGGCAAAAACATCGCCGTGCAGCCGACCGGCATCACCATGGCTGCCGATGGATGTGCCCGTGGCGGGAATCAGCCTCGACGGGCAGATGTACGTGGCCGTCAGCACGAATTTCACGAAGGGCCGCGCTACCGAACGCTCCGTCCTCACCAAGTTTGTCGCTCCGGAAACTTTTCAAACGGTTCGCACCATTTCCGAACTTCCCGACGGGCGATTCATCAGAATGTCGATGCATGCCCAGCCGGGACCCATCGCGGGGCTTCCCGCCGGCGGGCCTTTCATTTTCACATGGGGAACAGGCAAATACCGCGAGAGCGACGCGTATCTGTCGATTATTCCCGCAGGGCAATTCGAGGCCGGCAAAGGAATCCGCTATTTCGCGGGCCTGGACGCGGCGAACGCTCCGACCTGGAGCGACAACGAATCGGACGCAACTCCGATTGTGAAGGACGGCACGCTCGGGGACTTGTCCGTCACCTGGTGCAAGGACCTTGGTTTGTGGCTGATGACTTACGACCGGCGGACGCAACCCAACGGCATCGCGTTTTCCTATTCGCGGACGCCGTGGGGACCGTGGAGCGAACCGCAGATCTTATTCAACCCCGTGCGTGACAACGCATTCGGAAGATTCATTCACGATCCGCATAAGGAAAATTGACGACGGTCTGGAAGGGCCGGTCCTGGGACGGAGGAATCGAGTAAACGCCGCGGAAATTCGCGGTGGCGCCTCCGCTCCCTATGTCGTGGAGCGCTGGACCAAAGTGCAAGGCTCCGAACTCGAACTCTACTACGTGATGTCGACTGATGAATCCCTACGTTGTGGTCCTGATGAAATCACGCTTGCGGATCGAGTAGGGATTCGAGGAACGCGATCATGGTGGAACGGGGAAGCGCCTTTCCCATCTGAATGACCTTCATGAGCCATCCAGCCCCGGACTTCCGTGCAACTGCCCGTCACCCTGGCCATTGGATTTACCGGGCATCGCAAACTTCCAGATGAAGCCAAGTGCCGCGAAGCCATTCGAAAAGTACTCCTGGAGTGGATCGAGAAAGTTCCGGGAGTTGTTTATGGCGTGACGTCGGCCGCCGCCGGTGGAGACTTGCTGTTTGCGGAGACGTGCATCGAGCTGAATCTGCCGATCCGCGTTTTTTTGCCTTTCCCGAAGGAACAATTCCGTGAAGATTTTGACGAGCCTGCACTGGGCACCGCGCGGAATGCGTATTCGGGAAAGCGCTTTCGGTGGAAGTCACCGGCGCCGGGGAGAAATTGACGGAGCGCTATTACGAATGCGGCATCGAAACGGTGCAGCAGAGTCAATTGCTCCTGGCGCTGTGGGACGGAGAACCCAGCCAGGGACTGGGCGGCACGGCGGACATGGTCCATTTTGCGAAGGAGCAAGGGACGGCCGGTCATCTGGATCCACAGCGCTACCGGCGCGGTGCAAGCATTTCAATGAGAGTCCGGAAATCCTGAACGATCCGGAAATGCGCTTCCTGAACGGATTGGCCGGACCCGCCGTGCCAAGTGCCCGCGGGCTTCCCGCACGATCTGGCGAACGCGTGGTTTGTCAAATTGGATGAAAATGCCAGCCGCGTCGCTCCGCAGTTTCGCCGCATGGCCGCGATCCCGATCTTCTGCACCGCCGCCGCGGCAGTGCTGAGCGGAAAGACGGCGTTTACCGGCAGCAGCGTGATTTGGCTTGTGGATGGGAACGGCGCTGGGACTCATGGCCGCCGCGCTGCCAACCGTCATGAGGCTGGATCGCCGCCAGGTTGCGTGGACGAGGATGCGAACCGCCGCGGAAATTTGCCGGTCGTGCCTGGCGCTTTGGCGGACGCCGGCGCTCTACGAGGTTGTGGGACCGGAAGTTGTGCCCGATCTGGCCGGGATGCTGACGTCGCTGAATTTTCTGAAAATGTCGGATCGCGCGGCGCGCGAAACGACCCTCGACGAATTCAAGCGGCTCTATCAGAGGCGAACGGGTGCAACATCAGATCGCTTATTTTTCGCGCCACGCGAATCAGCGCGGCCGCGTGGTGCGCGGCATACCAGATCGTCACCTGGGCCAGCATCGCGGTTGCCGCGGGACTCAATTTTTGGCTGCTGCTCAATGCGCATGGCTTGAACCATTGGATTTCAGGGGGCTTGAGGCCGGACCTGGCGCTGTCGGTCGCGGCGTTATTCCAAATCGCCACGGTGGCGGGATCGCTGGTGGTCGTAAATGACTACGAGCGCCGCCGGGACCGCTACCGGGAATTGCACCGCATGCTGGTGCAATGGGACAAACAGCTGGAACTATCCGAGACCTGGCCCATCGTGCTGCGGATAGCCACCACCGTGGAAAAGGCATTGCTGGCGGAATTGATTGAGTGGAGATCGCACATCCGGAACCGGAAGATTCCGCAGAAATAATTTGCGTGGAAGCCTGGAACGCCAATCTCCCGATTGGCGTCCTTCAACATTGGCGTCTTTCAACCCGCCAATCGGGAGATTGGCGTTCCCGCGAATTACTCGATGCTGTCGGCAATTACGGAGCGGCCACGCACTTTTACTTCAATGGAGATGGGAGGGCGCAAACTGCTGCCCTTTACGATCTCTCCACGGACCCAGGTGTTGCCGCCCAGCGAACCGACTTTCAATGGATCGTACACGGTGCCGTCGCAGGGATTCACGACCATGGGGTGGCTGGCGCTGAATTTGTATTGCGAGGCAAGCACTCCGAGATCGGTCACGTATTCCAACGTGCAGTGGCCGAATGGCCCCTGGAGAGAGAACCCCCAGAGCTCCCCGCCGGGGAGCCGCATCAACCATCGCGTCAATGTGTTCCTGCGTGAGCACCTTTACGTAAACAAATTTCCTGGCGTCCCAAGGTTTGGAGAGTTGGTCGAGCGATGCGGCTACGGTCGGACCTTGCTGATCTGCGGCTGCGGGGTTGGGCAGCGGAGGAGCGGGCACGCTCTCGTCCGCAACTTGCGCATCCGAGGAGGCAATGCTTGCCCCCTTCGGCTTGCTCCTGACCCACCATAGAATCAAGGCTCCGACGAGCAGCACTGCTCCTGCGACGCCTGCGATTTGCAACAAACGGTCCCTGTCAAGGCCGCCTGAATTCCGAACTGTCTGGCGAGGCCCCGGGCCCACGCCCGGAATTTGAGGCATGTCGGGCCGGAACGGATCAAACTTGTTCTCCGCGGGTTTTTCGGGGGCCTCGTCCGGAGCTTTCGTGGGTGGTTTGGCAAGCATGGCCGTCAAAATTTGCGCATTCGGATTACGGTGCCGTTGCGCTCGTGACTCACTTCATCCATCAGCTTGTTGATCAACAAAATGCCGCGCCCATGGTCGGCATGCAAATTGGAGTCCTCGGTAGGGGAAGGGATGGATTTGGGGTCGAACCCGGGGCCTGGATCGCGGACCACGATCAGGATGCCTTGCTTCCGGTCGCACGTCACGGAGCAATCGATTTTCTGGCTGGAATCGCCTTTGCAGCCGTGCAGAACCGCATTGGCCAGGGCTTCGCGTAACGCCATCTCAATTTCAAATTCCTTGCCGGAAGCGTAATCCAGTTCGCCGAGAAGCCGCATCACCCAGCTCACAACCGGGGTAATGGCGGAGACATCGGCGGGCAGCGTCACTTCGAAGTGCGTCGGGGTGGGCTGCTCATTCCCCGAGGGAGCTGAATTGAGATCCATAGCCATGTGCGATTTCGCGGTGCGTGGCCGCGACGGCGTATTGTACCCGAAAAGCTGGATTCCACGTTTCCGGCAATTGCAAGCATGCCTATTTGTATCTTGAACCCGAATGGACGCCAGAACAACCGATGGGGAAGGCATGAGTTCCGTGTGGATACCCCTGGTGCGGGCCTAGCGGCTCAATGAGGCTTGGTGGCGAATGTGCTCGTTCAGATTGGCGACCGACAAAAGCAGTTGCAACAAATTCGAACGCGCTTCATCGCTCAATTCCAGGCTCTCATCCCCGATGGTTTCAATGATGAAATCCACCTGAGCGAGCATCCAGGAGTGCGCATCGGAATCGATCGCTTCTCCCTGGCTGGCGAGTTCGGCAAGGGCATCCAACTTGTGCGCGGACTGCAGGAGGTAGTCATCCAGAGGCTTGCCGCGTCTGTCGGAGATGGTGTGCAGGTCGAGCACAGATGCCTGGGTGGAATCGTGTTGTCCATGTATCGTCATGATTTGCACCTTGAAAACAAATCGCAACGGTGTAGGGAGCACGCCAACTGCCAACCCGTGCACAGCATTTATCTGCCCTGTTTTGCCGTGGTTGAGAATATCCGCCACTAAGACTGGGCCCATAGTGTGCCAAACATTGGGTAGAATCTATCCTGCGTGTGCAACCGGGGTGGTGAGCCGGTTCGGCCGGAGGGGTGGGGGAAAGACTGTATGAGGTTTTCTTTTGGCCGCAAGCACTATTGACTTGCCGGGAAACTCGTTTACGGATTAGCATGGACACGCCCCACCACCGAGGTAATTATGGTTGGGCGAATGGAAATCGTAATTAGGGATGCGAGGAGGATCATCCGTATGCGCAAGTTATTCATGCTCTGCGCGGCGATTTTTTGCTTGACTCTAACAGCGTCGGCGCAGGATTCCACTGCGGTGTTCGATGCCAGCGCTTCGGCGAGTGAGCCGGCCGCTCCCGCATCGCTCGCGCCGCCGGACCGGGATCCATGGCAAATCGGCGTGGGGTTTCTATACTCGCATTATAATGTCCTGGGACAGACGTTTCACAATTTCGGTTATCAGGCCGACGTCACCCGTTACTTCAATAACTGGTTTGGGGTGGAAGGAGCGGCCACCGCGGGATTCGGCAGCGTCAGTAACAATTCCAGCGAAGACGCAAAGACATTTTTCATCGGGGGCGGACCGCACATCTCCGTCTACAACACCAACCATTTAGAGCCCTGGGTTCACGTGATTGTTGGTTATGAACGCTTCCGCTTTACCCAAACGTCCACGTTAGGCAGCATTGGCCACGCCGCGTTCATGGGAGGCGGAGGATTGGATTACAAGATCGGCGGCGGCCGCCTGTACTGGCGAGTTCAGGGCGACTTCATCGGGACGAACGTTGGTCCGGGAATTTCCAAGAATTATGCTTTCGGAACGGGCCTGGTACTGAACTTCTAACGGACGGAATCGTTCATTTCAAAGGCCGGTATTTCGCGAGGATGTTTCTCGCGATGCCGGCCTTCTTATTTTCCGGTGCCGGCGTCTCGCCGACATTTTTGTAAGCCGTGGCGACAGGAAAACCGCCGACGAGAGGTCGGCGCCACGAAAAGCCTGCGCGACATGTCGACGAAGTTGCTCGCTTTTCACAGATCATGACGCCGGTGGGAAACGATGGTCAGGCTGCAGCCCCGTGACACTTCTTGTATTTCTTTCCGCTTCCGCAGGGACAGGGGTCATTGCGGCCCACTTTTGCTCCAGTGCGGACCGGCTTGGGCTGCTCGGCTTGCGCGGCGCCGGCTTGCAGCTGCATTTCCTGCTGTTGGCGGCGCTGGCGGCGCTCGATTTCCCTGGCTTCGTCCTCGGGGCGGGCGGGCTGGACCAGGAAAAGATAGCGGACCGTCTCGGTGTCGATGCGGCCCATCATGTCCTCGAACAGCGTGAAGGCTTCCTTTTTGAATTCGACGAGCGGGTCTTTCTGCCCGTAACCGCGCAGGCCGATGCCTTCCTTCAAGTGGTCGAGCGTCAGCAGGTGGTCCTTCCACTGCGTGTCCACTATATCCAGAATGATTCGCCGCTCGAGCCAGCGCATCATTTTCTCGCCGAACAATGCTTCCTTTTCCGAGTAGCGCGTCTTAACGCGCTCGACAAGGGTGTCCGCGAGCTCCGCGTGGTTCATCTTCACCGGGTCGATCCCGGCGGCCTTGATGTCGATTCCGTACTGGTTCAGAACTTCAGCGGCGAATTGTGTGACATTCCACTTTTCCGGATGCTCGTTTGCCGGGCAGGTTGTTTCCACGAGTTCGCGGGCAATGTCTTCGGCGATGCCCAGCGCGTAATCTTTTTGTTCTTTTCCCTCGAGGGCGGAGCGGCGAATCGAATAAATCGTTTCGCGCTGCTTGTTCATCACGTCGTCGTATTCGAGCAG
This sequence comes from uncultured Acidobacteriota bacterium, assembly GCA_963819395.1. Classification (GTDB taxonomy): domain Bacteria; phylum Acidobacteriota; class Terriglobia; order Acidiferrales; family UBA7541; genus Palsa-360. The sequence continues at coordinate 87,095 of CAWFVW010000006.1, read as the reverse complement.
GTGTTTGCGCGCCTCGAAGTTCTGTGCTTCAACGGCCATTTGCGCGTTTTCGATGCGGCGCGAAATCAACTTGGATTCGATGGGGATGCCCTCGGTCATTCCGAGCCTGTACATCAGGGCTTTGACGCGCTCGCCGCCGAACACACGCAAGAGGTCGTCCTCCAGCGAAAGGAAAAAGCGGGAGGAGCCGGGGTCGCCCTGGCGGCCGGCGCGCCCGCGTAGTTGGTTGTCAATGCGGCGCGCTTCGTGGCGTTCGGTGCCGAGGATGTGCAAACCGCCGAGAGCGATCACTTCGTCGTGCTCGGCGCGGCATTGGTCCACGAATTGATCGTAAATGGGTTTCCACTGCTCCGCGGGAACCTGAAAAATCTTGCCTTCCTGCTGGAATAAAACCATGTTCGTCGCCGCGGTGGACTCCGCGCCATCGGCGCCGATCACGGCAGGCGCCGCAGTGTAGGGAATCGCGAGTTTTTGTTGCAGGCAATATTCGCGGGTCATCGCTTCCGGGTTGCCGCCCAGCAAAATGTCCGTGCCGCGGCCGGCCATGTTGGTGGAAACCGTGACCGCGCCTTTTCGCCCGGCCTGTGAAATCACTTTTGCTTCCCGCTCATGCTGCTTCGCGTTCAAGACCTGGTGCGGGATGCCCGCCTTTTTCAGCAGATTCGCGAGATGCTCGGATTTTTCAATCGAAATCGTGCCGACCAGCACGGGCTGGCCCGATTCATGAATCTGCCGGAGGCCGTGCGCATAGGAGTTGTCTTCCTGCATGATGCCGTTGACCACGGCTTCGTATTTTTCCGCGGCCGTGCGGTACACCACGTCGGGAAATTCCTCGCGGCGCAGCACCCGGTTCGTGGGGATCAGCGAAACATCCAGTTTGTAAATCTTGTTGAATTCGGTGGCCTCGGTTTCCGCGGTTCCGGTCATGCCGGAAAGTTTTTTATACATGCGGAAATAATTCTGGAAGGTGATCGTCGCGAGGGTCTGATTTTCGCGCTCGATCTTGACGCCTTCCTTGGCTTCGACGGCCTGGTGCAGGCCGTCCGACCAGCGCCGGCCGGGCATTTCGCGCCCCGTGAATTCATCGATGATGATGACTTCGCCGTTTTTCACCACATATTCGACATCGCGCTTGTAAAGCGTGTGGGCGCGAAGTCCCTGGTAGACGTGGTGAATCGTCTCCATGTGCTGCGGATCGTACATGTTGCCGAGGCCCAGCAATTTTTCGGTCTTGCTCACGCCCTCTTCGGTCAGCGTCGCGGTTCTGTGTTTTTCCTCGACGATGTAGTCGATGTCCTGAATCAATTTCGGAATAATTTTGTCGATGCGGTAATACTTGTCCGTGGATTCCTCAGCGGGGCCGGAAATGATCAGAGGAGTGCGGGCTTCGTCGATCAGGATCGAGTCCACTTCGTCCACGATGCCAAAATGATGCCCGCGCTGGACGCAGTCGGCGAGATCGAATTTCATGTTGTCGCGGAGGTAGTCGAAACCGAATTCGTTGTTTGTGCCGTAAGTAATGTCCGCGCCGTAAGCCGCGCGCCGTTCGGGGTCGCTCAGATCGTGTACGATCACGCCGACGGTCAATCCCAGCGCGCGGTAGATCGGGCTCATCCACTCCGCGTCGCGCCGCGCCAGGTAATCGTTTACCGTGACGATATGCACGCCGCGCCCCGTCAGCGCGTTCAGTACCGCGGGAAGCGTGGCCACCAGCGTTTTGCCTTCGCCCGTCTTCATCTCGGCGATTTTGCCCTCGTTCAGAACGATGCCGCCGATCAATTGCACATCGAAATGGCGCATGCCGAGCTTCCGGCGGCCCACTTCGCGCACCAGTGCAAACGCTGGAACCAGAGCAGGTTCCAGCGCGTCCTTGCAGCGCTCCTTGAATTGCGGATCTTCCAAAGGGATGTCTCCGAGCCGCGCCTGCACCTGCGTCCGGAGCTGAATTGTTTTCTCCAGAATCTCGGCGTCAGAAAGCTTTTCAAACTCCGGCGCGAGCGGATTGATTGCGTTGACCAGCGGCTGGATCAGCTTCAGGTCGCGCTCGTGCTTGGTGCCAATGAACTTGGCGACAACCTGGTCGATCAGACTATCGACTCGCATCACTATCCTTCAGTTCGTGTTCTTCGGAATACACTTCCATCCCCAGCGGCGGGCTCACAGCCCCGCGCAGGAGATACAGGTGCGGAGCAGTATGAGGGCAACCTGCATGCGCGCTCAAAAATTCATTGTACCCTGTCCTGCAATCACCGTGCAAAGTGAGGTGATTCCCAAAACGAAAATAACCTTACACCCGAACGAGAATTGAATTGTGACTCGACCGGACCGGGAGCCGGATCTATTTCGTTTTCCGCCTTTCCCTTCCGACAAATAAGGGAATGTGTCGCTTGAGGCGGTTGGTCCGTTACAGGCAAGGGGAGCCAAGAATACAGAAAACGCCTGACGGACACCCTTACTCGGATGATGCAAAATGGGTGTGAAAAACATTTCCACTCCCGGCGTCCATTTTTCGGGAAAAACCGGGCGGGACGGAAAAATTTGCATAGCGACACGGAGCTATCCGTTCAATTTAGGATCGCTACGGCGACCTGTAAGTAATTGAACCGAAAATGGGTTAGCAATGGGCGGGGTATTGGGTTGCAGTTTGGCTGTTTTAGTGCCATTTCGGTGGGGGAAAGTCGATCCGTATTTCTTCCTGTATTTAGAGACTCAGACCGAGCAATTTGCCTTAAGATGTAACCTTCGGATCGGCAGCATGTATTAATTCAGGCCGCCCGCCCCCAACCCGGCGCGACCCATTCCCGGAACAGACAGTAAGAGGAGCATCGATGCGCACGGCCCTGAAAATGGTCCTGCCCCTTATCGTCAGCGTCGCCGTGGTTTCCGGTCTGTTTGCCTGGTACCAGGTGAGCACGGAGAGGCGCATCCTGAGGAATGATCTGTCCAGGCGAGCGGAAATTCTTGGGGAGGCGTTGCAGGAAAGTGTGGAACCCCTTATGGATCATGGCTCGAACAGGAATTTGCAGAGGCTGGTTGAGCGATTCGGCGAGCGGGAGCACTTGAAAGGCGTCGCCGTTTATGACGCGGCTGGAAAACCGCTGGCAATCACGCCAGAAATTGCGACGGTGTTCCAGAACTGGCCGGATGTTGCGAAGAACGCCGCCGCGAACGATCAGGGAAGAGGCCGAATTTGTGCGCGAAAAGCGCGCGGATCAAGCCGGTAAACAAGAAGTCCTGGCGCTGCACATCCTGGCCTGCCCGTTACACCGGGACGACGAAGTGGCGGGAGCGCTCGCGTTATTCCACGACACCAGCTATATCGACGTACAAGCCTCGCATACGCTCCGCGATTCGCTGGTGAATGCTCTCGTACAGACGCTCCTTATCACGGGATTGGCGCTGGTGCTGGTGCGGTGGACGTTCATGCGGCCGCTGAAGCGCACGGCGCACTGGCTGCGCACGCTGAGGACTGGCGGCGCAAACGGCGCCAAGGCCCCGCCCGAATTGCCGCAGGGGCAGAGCGAAATTTTCGACCAATTGCATCAGGAAGTCACGCACCTGGCGCGCGACTTGAACACGGCGCGGGCCACGGCGGAGGAAGAAGCGAGGCTGCGCGATACGGGGGCTTCGCTGTGGACGGGCGAGCGGCTGCGCGTAAGCCTGCGGGACAAACTGCACGAGACGCCGCTGTTTGTCGTCTCCAACCGCGAACCGTACATGCACGTGCTGAATGAAAAGGATGCATCGATCAACGTATCGTTCCGGCGAGCGGCCTGGTGACGGCGCTCGAGCCGGTGTTGCTGGCGTGCAATGGGACGTGGGTGGCCAGCGGGTCAGCGGCAGCGCGGATCGCGCGAGTGGTGGACGAGAACGACAGGTTGCGAGTGCCGCCGGATCATCCGAGCTACACGCTGCGGCGCGTGTGGATGACGGACGAAGAGGACAAAGGCTTCTACGAGGGATTTTCAAACGAAGGGCTCTGGCCGTTGTGCCACATCGCGCACACGCGGCCGGTTTTCCGTCCCGAGGATTGGATTCAGTACCAGCGGATTAACCGGCGATTTGCGGACGTGGTGCTGCAGGAAATGGAGGGCACGGAATCGCCGATTCTCCTCGCGCAGGACTATCACTTCGCGCTGCTGCCGCGAATGGTGAAGGAAGCGCGGCCGGACGCGCGCGTGGCGATTTTCTGGCACATTCCCTGGCCGAATGCGGAAATGTTTGGAATCTGCCCGTGGCAAAGGGAACTGGTGGACGGCTTGCTGGGCGCGGACTTGATCGGATTCCACATTCAGACGCACTGCAATAATTTTCTGGAGACCGTGGACCACGCCGTGGAAGCGCTGACGGAGTGGGACCGCTTTGCCGTGAACCGGCACGGGCACGTGACGCGCGTGCGGCCGTATCCGATCAGCGTGGCGTTTCCGGAAAACGCGCTCGAGCGAAGAAGAGACGCGCAGCGCGGGAGCGGAGCGCGCGGCGATTTGCGAGGAGCTGGGCATCGAGGCTTCGCTGCTTGGCGTGGGAGTCGATCGCGTGGATTACACGAAGGGAATTCTGGAGAGGTTCCGGGCGATCGAGCGATTCCTCGAGCAGTATCCGGCCTATCCAGCGGAGATTTTCGCTGGTGCAAATCGGCGCGCCGAGCCGGACGGATATCGTGCGGTACAAGAATTTCCTGGACGAAGTGACCGCGGAAGCGGAGCGGATTAACGCGAAGTTTCACGCCGGGAAGATGGAAACCGATTGTCTTTCTGAAAAGGCACCACTCGCACGAAGAAATCGCGCGTTACTACCGGGCCGCGTCGGTGTGCCTGGTGACTTCGCTGCACGACGGGATGAACCTGGTGGCGAAGGAATTCGTGGCGTCGCGCGAGGACGAGCAGGGCGTGCTGATTCTCAGCACCTTTGCGGGAGCGGCGCGCGAGCTTGCCGACGCGTTGCTGGTGAATCCGTACGACATCATGCAGCTGAGCGAAGCGATCCACTCGGCGCTGGAAATGCCGGAAGCGGAACAAGCCAAGCGAATGCAGTGGATGCGGCGCGCCGTGAAAGAACACAACATCTACCGGTGGGCGGCAAACCTGCTCAGCGATCTGACGGAAATCCGAATCGAAGCAGCCGAACGCGTGGAGGCGCGACAGACGCAATGAAACAGTCACGCCGCGTCAACTCCGCATCTATTCGCAGCAGTGGGAATAGCATTGCGCGGCGCATCCGCGGAAATAAGCGGCTCGTGGTGTTTCTTGATTTCGACGGCACGCTTGTGCGGATCGCCCCCATGCCCGATGGCGTGCGCCTCGAGGACGAGACGCGGGAAGTTCTGCGAAAACTGGCGAGCGCACCGAAATGTAACGCTCACGGTGATCAGCGGAAGGCGGCGCGCCGAGCTGCAACACTTCATCGGCATTCAGAACATGAAATACATGGGCCTGTACGGATGGGAGAGCAACGGAAATAAGAAGTTGCCCTATCCGGTCCGCGAGGCGCTGGCTCGCACGCTCATCCAATTACTGACGGAGCTCCCCGCGTATCCCGGCGTGTGGATCGAACCGAAGCGCAGCAGTTTCTCGGTCCACTTAAAGGGCGCCAGCGGCGAAACGCAACGGCAGGTGCGGCAGCAAGTGAAGAAACGCGTGAGGCCGCTGCGCGAAACGCTCCAGGTGATGGCCAACCTGCGCGACGTGGAAGTCGCGCCTGTTGTCGATTGGAGACAAGGGGACCGCGGTGCGGAAATTTCTCGACGAGCCCGCCATGCGCGGAGCCCTGCCGATTTATTTTGGAGATGATATGTCCGACGAGCCGGCCTTTGCCGCGGCGCGGGAGGGCATTCCAGTATTGGTGGGCAAAAGGCGCGCGACGCAAGCCAGGTTTTCCGTGCGCGGGCCGGCGGAAGTGACAGCGGCGCTTTCCAGAATGGAAGAAATGATCCGGTGAGCAGATGAGGTCAGTTTCGAGTGCGCCGTTGTTCAGGACCGGCCCGGGCTAGTGCGAAATAATAAGCAAAGGGCTAGAATATCCGGATGCCGAGCGGACCTCGCTGTTGCAGAGGCATTTCGGGCTTGCTAAGGCCGAGTTTATTTTTGGCGTTGTGCGTCTTGCCTGCAATGCATGCGTGGGCTGTCCCTCAAGAATCTCCACATTCCGCCGTCGGCAGCGATATTCCCCAGAAATTTACTGCCCCAACCGCCGACCGGGACTACATCAAGCGAGAAGTGATGATCCCTATGCGCGACGGTGTGAAGTTGTACACCGTCATCGTAGTTCCTCGAGGAGTGAGGAACGCGCCCATTCTCCTTACCCGTACTCCCTATAACGCCTCCCAGCGCACGGCCCGAAACAACAGCACGCATATGCTCGTCAATCTTTCCGCAGGGGGACGAGGTATTCGTCGAGGGCGGCTACATTCGCGTTTTCCAGGATGTGCGCGGCAAGTACAAATCCGAGGGCAACTACGTCATGACCCGGCCGGTTCGAGGCCCGCTGAACCCGACCGCGACAGACCATGTCACCGACGCATATGACACGATCGACTGGCTGGTGAAGAACACGCCGGAATCGAATGGACGCGTCGGCATGATCGGCTCTTCCTACGAGGGCTTCACTGTTGTCATGGCTCTGCTCAATCCGCACCCGGCCTTGAAAGTCGCTGCTCCAGAGAGCCCCATGGTAGACGGATGGATGGGCGACGACTGGTTTCACTACGGCGCCTTCCGCCAGGTCAACATCGATTACTTCTCCGAGCAGACTACAGAGAGAGGCGAAGGCGAGGCTGTCCCTCGCGGTGCCTACGACGACTATGAGGTCTTCCGACGGGCTGGGTCGGCGGGCGATTATGCGCGCCTGCATGGTCTTGACCAGTTGCCATGGACCATGAAGATTGTCGAACATCCGGCCTACGACGCCTTCTGGCAGGGGCAGGCACTCGATAAATTGGTCGCGCAGCATCCTTCGGAAGTGCCAACCATGTGGATCCAGGGCCTGTGGGACCAGGAGGACATGTGGGGCGCGATTCATTGTTACCTGGCCCTTAAGGCGCAAGGGCGGGCGGCGACTAATTATCTGGTTATGGGTCCGTGGAGACACAGCCAGGTGAATTATGACGCCTATAATCTCGGGCCTTTGAAATGGGAAGGTGACACGGCTCTTCAATTCCGGCGCGATGTGCTCAAACCCTTTTTCGATCAATACCTGAAAACGGATGCGCCGAAGGCCGACACGCCGCCTGTGTTTATCTACAACACCGGTGAGAACCACTGGGATCGTTTGAAGAACTGGCCGCTTTCCTGCGAAACGGGTTGCGCGGCGCCGCTGAAACCGCTTTATCTCGAGGCGGACTTCGGCCTGGGATTCGACAAGCCGGCAGACTCTGCGAGTGCCGCGGATTCCTACGTCTCCGATCCTGCCAAGCCTGTCCCATATCTTCCACGGCCGGTGCGTTTTACCGATTCGGACCGCTGGAAGCAATGGCTGGTCACCGATCAGCGCGCCGTGGCCGACCGGACGGATGTGCTGACCTATGCAACGCCTGTGCTCACCACGGCTACGAGAATCAGTGGAGCGCCGATTGCCGACCTCTTCGCCGCCACCAGCGGCACGGATGCCGATTGGGTCGTGAAACTGATCGACGTCTTTCCGGATGAAGTTCCGAGCCAGCCGGAGATGGGTGGATATGAGCTTGCGGTTTCCATGGATATTTTTCGGGGGCGGTATCGCGAGAGTTTCGAGCATCCCTCGGCCATTCCGGCTGAAAAACCGCAGCGCTATCGTTTCGTCATGCCGACCACGAACCATGTGTTTCTGCCGGGTCACAGAATCATGGTACAGATCCAGTCCAGCTGGTTTCCTCTATACGACCGGAATCCTCAGACCTACGTGCCAAATATTTTTTTCGCGAAGCCGTCCGACTACATGAAAGCGACGCAGACCGTGTTCCACTCGTCCAGCCAGGCGAGCGCTGTATGGCTGCCCGTCGTTAATTAGATTTATCATGCGGATCTTCGGTGGCGACTGGCCGTGATCGGGCCGGCTTCATCAGGCTCGTTTGGGAGGGTTCAAGGCCGTCGGGCACGCCGTTTTGGCGTTTATTCTCCGCCGTGGACCGACACGTCGATGGCAAATTTCGCGGACTATCAGGTAGACTTAACCGGCTCGGTCCTATGCCGCTCTCTTCAGGCGATAAGCTTGGTCCTTATCAAATCCTCGCGCCGATTGGCGCGGGCGGCATGGGTCAGGTCTATCGCGCCAGGGACCCGCGTTTGAATCGCGACGTGGCGATTAAAGTTTCTACCTCGCAATTTTCGGAGCGCTTCGAAAGGGAAGCGAAAGCCATCGCTTCGCTGAATCATCCCAACATTTGCCAGATTTACGATGTCGGTCCCAATTATTTAGTCATGGAGTTCATTGAGGGGGCTCCGCTTCGTGGCCCTCTCTCGCTCGATCGTGTGCTCCAATACTCGGTGCAGATTTGCGATGCTCTCGACGCCGCTCACAAGAAAAGCATCACGCATCGGGATTTAAAACCCGGCAACATCCTGGTAACTGCCTCCGGCGTGAAGTTGCTGGATTTCGGCTTGGCAAAGGTGGCGACCCCTGGTTTCTCGGCTGATTCCGATAGCACTACACTGAACTTGGACCTCACCGAAGCAGGTACGGTCCTGGGCACGGCGGCTTATATGTCGCCGGAACAGGCCAAAGGCGAGCCGGCGGATGCTCGCTCCGATATTTTTTCCTTCGGTGTTGTGCTGTATGAAATGCTCAGCGGCCGCCAGGCCTTTCCAAGGAACTCCGCGATCGAAACGATGGCCGCAATTGTGCGCGATGAGCCCGCGCTGCTGGATGCGCCCTCGAACCTCTGCGCAGTTGTCACACGCTGCTTGTGCAAGCTGCCCGCCAGCCGGTTCCAAACGATTAACGAAGTTCGGGCGGCAATCCAACAAGCGTTGATCAAGCCGGCTGAGAACCTTCCGTCGATCGCTGTCCTGCCCTTCGTCAATATGAGCGCGGATAAAGAAAATGAATACTTCAGCGACGGCCTGGCCGAAGAGATCCTCAACTTGCTGGCACAAATTCCGGGGCTGAAGGTAATGGCCCGCACTTCCTCTTTCGCATTCCGGGGCAAGGAGCAGGACATCCGCAAGATTGCGGAAACGCTCGGCGTCAGCAATGTGCTCGAAGGCAGCGTGCGTAAGGCGGGGAACCGCATCCGCGTAACTGCACAGCTCATCCACGCCGCCGACGGGAGCCATTTATGGTCAGAGCGCTATGACCGCGAGTTAGCGGACGTGTTTGCGGTGCAAGATGAGATCTCCGCGGCCATAGCCGAAGCTCTCCACACCAAGCTTTCGCCGCAGCCAGCCATGAAGCCACGATACACGCCCAAGCTTCCAGCCTACGAAGCCCTTCTAAAAGCTCGGTATTGTCAGTGGAAGTTTACGCCGGAAGCGATGGCCCAAGCCAAGGGGCTTTACGAACAAGCCATCGCGCTCGATCCGAACTTCGCTTTGGCTCACGTCGGTCAGGGTGACTACTTTCTGGCGCTCACGCACGTTGGTCAGATGCCGGCGAAGGTGGGCATACCGCTTTTTCGCGAGCAAGCTCGAATGGCACTGGACATCGATCCCTCACTGGGCGATGCACATGCCATGCTTGGCATAGTCGCCGGAGTATATGACTACGATTGGAAGGAGGCCGAGCGGCGATTTCAACGGGCTATGGATCTTGCACCCGGTTCCGCCCAAGTTCGACTCTGGCGCGTGGCTTTCTTCCTGATTCCGATCGGCCGCCCGATCGAGGCCGCCGCGGAAGTGCGGCGGATACTCGGCGAAGATCCGCTCAACATCGTTTATCACTGGAACCTTGCGGCCGCTCTCCTTTCAGCAGGCAAGGATGCGGAGGGCTCCGCTGAATTGCGTCATATGCTGGAACTCGATGAGAACTTCTGGAACGCCTCCTTGATGCTTGGCATTTTTCATGCGTTGCGGGGCGAGTTGGAAGAAGCGCTTGGTTACGCGCAAAGGGCGTACGCATTGGCGCCATTCGCTCCGCTCGTTGCTGGACTGCTTGCAGGAGTGCTGATGCGCACCGGAAAAATCGGGCCGGCCGAGGAATTACTTCAGCGCCTTCGACCCGGCGAGGCTTACATGGCTCCCTCAGCACTTGCCATTTTCCATATCGTATTTGGGGAAAATGAACAGGCCGCCTATTGGGTGGAAAAGGCCATCGAGCAACGCGATCCCTTTATTCGGTTTATTCTATGTAGCAGTTTTGGGAAGAATTTCATCTCTAGCCCCTTTTGGCCCGCGCTGGTCGAAAAAAATGAATTTGCCGGAATAGGTCAACCCTGGTCAGCCTGAGTAAGGCCGATGCGCTGCGCTCAGCAGGAGGGTTCCCCGCAGACGCGCTCAAAAAATTATTTTACTCTGCCCGAATATCGTCGCACAAAGCGGCCGGTGCACGGCCGAGGCAAAGGTTCGAGGCGGTTGGCGCGAGGCAGAAAAAATCTCCATCGCAACCTCCGCCCCGTCGGTTTCATTGAATAGCGATGTCCTCGAATGTCGGGCCAATCACACGTCCGGGACCGACTCGTCGATGGCAAATTTGGCGAACTTCATCAGGGCGGTTTTGGTTCGGAACGGGAAACGGCTTGAGACGGCCAGCTTCGCGATTCCATGCACGAGGGACCACGCATACAACGCCCGCTCCATTGTGTTATCGGCTGGCAATTGGCCTTCTTCCTGAGAATTTCGGATGTAACTCACCAGTGTTTGAAACGCTTCTTGCGACGCCTGTAAATATTCGGGATCTTTGCTGCCGGTGACGGGCGCGTCAAACATCACGGTGAAGTGCTCCGGTCTGCGGACGGCGAACGACACGTAGGCCATCCCGGATTGCTTCAACTTGTCCAGCGCATTCGGCTGCCTGTCGCCTGCCTCACGCATAGAGCGGGTGAGTTCACGGAAACCTTGAGCGGCGACGGCGGCGAGCAGGGCGTCTTTGTCGCGAAAATGGCGGTAGGGGGCGTTGTGCGAAACGCCGGCTCGGCGGGCGACTTCGCGAAGGGTGAATGCGGCGGGCCCGACTTCGGCGATGACGCGGAGGGCGCCCTGGAGGAGGGTCTCGCGGAGGTTGCCGTGATGGTAGGGTGGGCTGCCCCATGAAGTCCGATTCACTTTACACCGAAATGTTGACAGCGGCAACATGAATTGGGTAGAATGTTGACAGTGCCCACATTGCTTCATGGCGCGACATGCCGCAACCGAAGTCAGCTTCAGCGGCTAAAGCCGGTTTTAGAATCGCCCGTCACGGCCGGGCTGGAGAGTCTGTCTGAGAACTCGGTTGCAGGTCATGTAGCGCCCGCCTTCAGGCGGGCATCTGGTTGATTCCAAAGTGCCCGCCTGAAGGCGGGCGCTACAAAACCGTGCCAATTTTGAGTTCTCACACAGACTCTGAAGCCCGGCCCTACAAAGCGCGTGACTATTCTTTGCGAGGCACAAAGCAATCTCAGACTAGTCCTGTAAAGGAGGGTCAATGGCGCTCAACTGCAGCTCCGGCAGGCCCACATCCGAAACCCATTCCTACGACGCCATCATCATCGGCTCCGGCATCGGCGCGCTCAGCTTTGCCGCTATCATGGCCAGGCTGCGGAAGTGGCGCGTTCTGGTGCTCGAGCGCCATTTCAAAATCGGCGGATTCACGCACACCTTCAGCCGCCCGGGAGGCTGGACGTGGGATGTCGGCCTGCATTACGTGGGCGAAATGGGCCCCGGCATGACCGGGCGGCGGCTTTTCGATTTCATCACCGATGGCGGCGTGGATTGGTCGCCCCTGCCGGAAGTTTACGATGTGTTCGTCTATCCCGGCCTGACCATGAAGGTGCCGAAAGGCAGCGCGAATTTCGAGCGCGCGCTCGTGGAAGCATTCCCCGCAGAAAAGCAAGCGATCGGCAAATATTTCCGGGACATCAAGCGCGCCGCGAACTGGTTCAACCGGCACATCATGGCGATGGTAACGCCGCAGCCTGTGAGCTGGATCGTTCGAACTATCAATCGCCTGTCGGAGCAATCGGCGCTGCAAACGACACAGCAATATCTCGAAAGCCACATCCGCGATCCTCGTCTTCGCGCCGTGCTCGCTTCGCAATGGGGAGACTACGGCCTTCCCCCGTCCCGCAGCGCATTTGTGTGCCACGCAGTAGTCATAAACTCCTACCTGAATGGGGCATGGTATCCCGTGGGCGGGTCGGGAGAAATTCCCAAGGCCGCAAGCGCCGTGATTCGTGAAGCGGGAGGAGAACTCCTCGTTGGCCACGAGGTCACGAAAATCATTTTGGAAGGTGGGCGTGCTGTGGGTGTAGAGGTTCAGTCCAAGAAGGGGAAGGATGAAACTCGCCTGGAATTTCGAGCGCCGGTCATTGTCTCCGATGCGGGTGCATGGAATACGTTCACGCGCCTCGTGCCCGACGAGGCGATCCCGTTTCGAGCGGAACTGGAAACGCCTCCGGAGGGGCTGGAGGCCGTCGAGTTGTTTCTGGGGCTGAAGCGGGATCCTCGCGAGTTGGGTTTTCAGGGTGAAAACTACTGGTTATTCTCATCCTTCGACCACGATCAAATGTCCGCCGGACGGGATGAATTGCTGGATGGCCGGACGCAGATGGTTTATCTCTCGTTTCCTTCGTTGAAAGACCCGAAGGCGCGCAACCACACGGCGGAAATCATAGCACCATTGTCCTATCGTACTCTGGAGGCGTTTCGCGAAGAGCCCTGGCGGCGGCGCGGAACGGACTACGAATCAGCGAAGAATCGCATAACCCAAGCCCTGCTGGACCTCATCGAGCGACAACACCCCGGCTTTCGGGACCTGGTGGCTTACGCCGAACTCGCCACGCCTCTTACATTCGAACATTTCACGGGAGCGCCATCGGGGACGATCTATGGATATCCGGCGACGCCGGACAGATTTCGAAAAAGCTGGTTTACACCCTAAGACGCCGCTGCGGAACTTATACCTCACCGGCACGGATGTAGCGGTGCTCGGAATCATGGGCGCCTTGATGGGCGGAGTCGCGACGGCAAGCACACTGCTCGGTCCCGCGGGATTCCTTGAAATTATGCGCGCAGCAAACTCATCTCCATCTGGCGCGCGCCCGGCAGGTCGATGAATTGCGCAAATCCATCGAGGCTCCCGCGGCGTGGGGCGTTTTTACTGTCTCCCAAATGTATAGCCGATGGAAAGCGAATACTCGGGAACGAATGTCCGCCCATACTGGTCCGTCAAGTTATCCACCCAACGGACATCAATTTGCGGCTTGATGAAAATGTCCGATTTTACGTACAACTTCACGCCGGCGGCGCCATGGACTTGAAAATGATTGGAGCTGACGAAGAACTGGCTCTGATTAAAGAGGGAACCCGCCTGCTGTGACACGTAAAAAGACAATTTGGCTCCGCCGATTCCCCCTTCCAGCACGGGCACAATGCGCTTGTCACCCGAGGTCGGCTGGTACACGGCATTAAAATCGTAAAAGGCAGGGCGAACATTTAATCCCTCATTCGGCAAATAATTGGCCTGAGCAAAACGGCCCGAATATTCGCCATTGATGCCGAAGTGCGGCTTGATCATGAAGTCGGCGCCAAAAACGCCGAAGACCCCGCCCATGGATTGCGCGGGGACGCAAGAAGTTGGCGGGCCGGAAGGGTTGAACGGATCGGAAATTTGTTGTGAGGAACAGCCTGGGCTTGTGGCCGGGCTGTCGGTTGCGCTTCCCAAACCGAAATACGCGCTGATCCCCTGGGCGCTTGCCTGTTTGACGCTGACAAACAATATAAAAAATAGAAAAAGCGAAAGAATGCGAATCGTGAACTTGAACAAGGATAGGCTCCTTTTCTGCAGTGAGTTCCCCCGTAAAACTAAGGTGCGTCCCCCCGGCGCCATCGCGCGCGCCAAACCCGGCACAGTTTATTGCGTGTCAGCCACTCGCTGATTTAGATGGCCGCGGACAACCGAGGGTTGTGCTGGGGTAAAGAATCAAAATGATCGATTCCCCGGGAGTCGCAGCCCGGCCTGAAGAGTCGGTGTGAGAATTTGAATTCGGCAAGTCTTTGTAGCGCCCGCCTTCAGGCGGGCATTTTGGAGTCAAGCAAATGCCCGCCTGAAGGCGGGCGCTACATACAGACAAACGGTTACGCGGATGTCGTAGAGGATCGATCCATCAAACAGGCGGGAAGGCCGCGGAATTAATTCACCGTCTGAGCGAGCTCGCCCTCTTCCTGGTAAAACGCGGAGGGTTTATTTTCGAGCAGCAGTTTGCGGAGGCGGGCGCGTTCATCCAGGTCCATGTCGGCAAATTCAAAACCGAGGCCCTGAGCGCGCGCGTCGCGCATCAGGACCTGGGCGCGAATCGGGCGCAGCCCGGAACCGATTTTCATCGAGACGAGCGTGCCCGGCGGCAAATGCTTTTCGCCGACCGCGATTCCTCCGCTCAAGCTCAGCCCGCGAATTTCCAGGCGATAGGAATCCTGCCCGACGGACGCGATCGCCGTGATCGATTGCGACAGGCGCACGCGAGGATAGCGCCGGCGGCGAAAATATTTTGCGTTGGGCAGCGGGTCGAGAGGCGCGAGGGCCAACTCGGTGGAAGTGAATCCGCTGCGCGGGCCGAAATCCCTGGCCCAAGCCGGATCTATTTTCGCCAGGGATTGCACGGCGGCAAGGCGCAGTTCCGGCGCATGCGTCCAGTGAAACATGTGGCGCGCTTCGGCGATCCCTCGCAATAGTTCCGCGGCCTCGCGCGCCTTAAGTCTTCCCAGCGCTTCGATCGCTTTCAGGCGGACAAACGGCCCGGCCGAGCGGCTCGTATCGCCTTCCGCCAAGCGCAATAAAGTGGAGTTGCAATTCGTGTCCTCGCTCAAGCCAATTTCATCGATGGCCAGGGGCAGCAAAACCGGATCGAGCATGTGAAGCAGATTGACGAGCAGGCTTCCGCGTTCAATTGCGCCGCCCATGGCAATGAGGCGCACGATGCGGTCCTGCGCCTGCCGCGGCCAATCGGCCAGGCGTTCGGGCAGCCAGCGCTCGATCGCCGAAGGATCGAGGCGGCTGAGCAGGCCACCGGTTTCCGCTGCTTCATTCGCGGAGCCAGAGCGCAGGGCGTCGCGCAACGAGGCCATCAAATCGTCACCGACCGAGCGCGCGAGATCCACGAGGCGCTGCATATCGGCGCGGCTGGAAGTCCGGTTGAAACGCAAAATCAAATTTTCCGCCGCACTGCGCGGCACGCGCTGCAGCAAAATTTCCAGGCCGTCGAGCTTGCGATCCCCGCGCAGCACGTCCTCCAGAAATTCCGGCACGCGTTTTTCGAGGCCGATGCGGGGCCGCAGGCTTTGCGCGAATACTGGCCTCTGATGCTCCACGGTGTCCAGCGAATCGAGCGACTGAATCAGCGCGGGGAACACACGCTTCAAACCCGCTTCCTGCGCCAGCCGCACAAATGCGGCGCTGATGAGCCCCTGCAAATTGTCGTCGCGCTCGACGCTCAGCTGGGCGCCCGCGATCCGGATGGCCGGCGCGAGAGGACGGCCTCCCATCGAAGCGTACACATCGGCGAGATCCGCAATGCCGATCGCCGTCCGCCGCCGCGCCTCGAATTCCGGGCTCTCCAGGCAGGACGCGTAATTCTGCAGAATCTCGAGCGCTGCTTTTTCATCGCCGCGCTGGAGAAGTTCCTCGACGTATTGCTTGAGATTGCGCGCCGGAATGCACCATGCCTCCGACGAAGTGAGCACGGCAAGCTTGCCGCGCTCCGGCACCGCCGCCCAGAATTGCCGGTCGAGCAATTCGGCGGTCGATTCGACAATGACACCCACGTCGGCCAGTTTTTGCTCGTGCCCGCCCAGGATTTTCCGCAGGCCCTCGATTTCCTGGGACATCTTTTCGAACATCTGGCGCACGGCGTTAACTTTCACTTCGCCGCGCTCGTACCGCTCCAGGGCAAACTTGATGGCCAGATGTTCGGCGAGGCGCAGCAGCATCGGGTCTTTGGCATTAGTCGCGGGCGCTTGGGCAGCCACAGCCGCCAAGGCCTGGCGCAACATTTCCTGCGATCCCGTTGGCAGCTTGTTGAGCTCCTCTTGCAGAGGGCCGGCCTGCAAGGTTCCGCCCTGCCCCGTTACGTTGTGGCCGAGATGCGTTAGAAGCTTCAGGATGCCCAGAATATCTTCGTCTTTCGTGGTCCAACCCGAAAGGCCACTGCCGGCGTCACCAGTTCCGCGCATCCCGCCTGTGCCGTGGCCGCCTGAGCCGCCCGGACCTAAGCCGCCGGGTCCGCCCCGCTTGGGCCCTCCGCTTCCGGACGGGCCAGCTCCAGCCCCTCGCTGGAGAACACCGCTGCCCGGCTTTGCGCCGGAGTAAGGGCTTTGGCCGCCAGTTGTCCCAGCTCCAGTTCCGCCACTTTGGACGCCCCCCGCAGCTAACCCCGTCGAACCGCTCCCTGAGCCAGCCCCTGTGCCGACACCGGATATCCCGCTTCCCATTCCGGGCCCTGCGCCGCTCCCTGAGCCCGTGCCCGGTGCTCCTGCGCCAACTCCTACCGTGCCTTGTCCGCCGCCAGTGCCGCTCCCTTTTGCACCGCCGATACCTGGGCCGCCTGAACCGATGCCTGCCAGCCCACTACCATCGGCGGCACCGCCGCCACCGGTTGTCGCGCTCCCAGTTCCGGCTCCTGCACCAAACCCAGAGCCGCCGCTTGCAACTCCTGCGCCGGCGCCGCTTCCGGCGCCTTCGGCCGTGGATGCGACTCCAGTGCCGCTGTTCGAAATCCCTGGGCCAAGTTCTCTCCCGCCTCCGGAATAATTTCCGGTGCCCAACCCCGTGCCCGCATTGCCGCTTGCGCCGCCTGGTCCACCTGTCCCAGTGCCTTCGCCGCCCGGACCATCGCCTGTGCCGTCGCCGGATTCGCCTCGCGATCCTTCGGCCGCTGCAATCAATTGCAGCAGCTTTTGCGGGTCGCGGAGCCAGTCCTTCACCGAATCGGTGTCCGCGCCCAGGGTTTGCGCGGTGAGCAAGCCAGCCGCAAGGGCGTCGCTCTTGGCTGAGTCTTCCGCCACGAAACGGATTTCATTGATTCGAATGTTCGATCCGGCCAGCGCTGTTTTCAGGTTCTCAGCCAGGACAGAAGGCTTCGTATTTTGCGAGGGGAAAGCGCGGACCAGGCGTTCGAGATCTTCCTTGGTGACGCGCGAGGTGAATTGGATGCTGGCGAGGCCGGCGGCGGAAAGCAGCTGGGCAAAGCTGCGCTCGGCGGGAGTGGCTTCGATGGGCATGCCGTCGAGCAAGAGTTGCGAGCCGGTGGCGCTCAAGAGCAGGCCCGATTCATTGGTGACGGGAATCGCGGCGTGCAATTCGGTCCAGGCGGTATTGAATTGCTCGGCCGTGCGCGCATGGTCGAAGCTGTAGAGCCGCGCGTATTTGAGCAGAATGTTGAGGCTGCGGATAAAGGCGCGGGCGGAGGTTTGTTTGGTGTTGGGTGAATCCATTGCGTACGGAGCGCAGGCGGGCCGCGCCTCTCCTTTCTAACCGTAGCGCGGCCCCGCGCAGGGAACAATGGCCTCCGGAAGATCTGTGGCCAAAGGGGAACTGCCTGTCCTGGAGGCCGGGTGCCGATGGTTGGGCGCTAGTGGACGTATGCGCCTTTCTCGTACAAAATGAGGGGCTGTATAGTGCTCAGCAGTAGATACCTTTGATTCAGGAGAAATAGATCATGCCTCCGCCTCCCATGCCTCAGCCGCCGAAATTGCCAATCCAGGGCGTGAAGAATCTTGTCGCCGTCGCCAGCGGGAAGGGGGGCGTGGGGAAGACCACGGTTGCGGTAAACCTGGCCCTGGCATTGCAGCGTCTAGGTGCGTCGGTCGGCTTGCTTGATGCGGACGTTTACGGTCCCAACGTGCCGATCATGCTGGGGACGGACGAGCAGCCGCAGGCGCTTAGCGAGCGGGAAATTCTGCCCGTCCAGGCGCAGGGGCTGAAGATGATTTCGATGGGGCTGCTCAATCCGGGCGACAAGCCCATGATCTGGCGCGGGCCGATGCTGCACAGCGTGATGCAGCAGTTTCTGCGCAGCGTGATGTGGGGCGAGCTCGATTACCTGATCATCGATCTTCCTCCGGGAACCGGGGACGTGCAGCTCTCGCTGATCCAGCTTGTGCCGGTGACCGGCGCGGTGCTGGTGACGACGCCGTCCACGGTGGCGCTGGCTGATGTTAGAAAAGCCATGGAAATGTTTCGCCAGGTCAATGTGGACATTCTCGGCGTCGTCGAGAACATGAGTTTCTTTAGTTGCCCGCATTGCCAGGGGCGCATCGACGTATTTGGCCACGGCGAAGGGCGGCGCATCGCGGACAGTTATGGCGTGCCGCTGCTTGGCGAGATTGAAATCGATCCGCAAATACGGATCGGCGGCGATACGGGGAAGCCGGTTGCGCTGCTCGGGCCGGACGCGCCGGTGGCCAAGAGCATCTACGCGATGGCGCGAGCTGTTGCCGCGCGTTTAGAGGCGAAACCGGCTGCGGCGCGCGGATCGGTTGTTGAAATTGATTGATTTAGTAGGACAGGCTTCCAGCCTGTCGGGTTTCGTGCTTGCTTGGCTTAACGAAAACCGACAGGCTGGAAGCCTGTCCTACTGTGTGTTAGTTTCATTTGTTTCCATTTCAAAGAGGTGCGTGCATGATTCGCAGCCATCATGGGCGGACGCCGCAGATTGCGGCTTCGGCTTACATTGATCCTCAGGCGGTCGTCATCGGCGACGTCGTCATTGGCGAGCTTTCGAGCGTGTGGCCGTGCGTCGTGATTCGCGGCGACGTGAACTGGATCCGCATCGGCGCGCGCACGAATATTCAGGACGGGTCGATCCTGCATGTGTACAAGGATACGCATCCGCTGGTGCTGGCCGACATGGTGACGGTCGGGCACGGCGCTATTTTGCATGGCTGCACGATCGAATCGCGCGTCCTGATCGGCATGGGCGCGATTTTGCTGAACGGGGCGCGGATCGGGGAAGGCTCGATCGTGGCGGCGGGGACGCTGGTGCCTGAGGGGACGGTGGTGCCGCCGGGGAGCTTGTTCATGGGGCATCCTGGGAAATTCAGGCGCGCGCTTACGCCTGAGGATCAGGCGAGCATTGAGGCTTATGCCACTCGGTACGTTGAGTATTCCGAGACGTACAAGGCGGAACAGTAGGACGGGCTTCAGCCTGTCAGAATTCAAAGGCTTTAACACAGAGGACACTGAGAAAAGCGCACAGAGGGGCACAGAGAAGAGATGAGGGATTTGGAATCACGAGTCATTTGTCACCAGTCACCAGCCACAGGAATTCCCTGTGGCTGAAAAAACGAAATTCCAGGCTATTAAGGGAGTGCGCGACATTCTTCCGCCGGATTCCGCGCTGTGGAATCGCGTTGAGCAGACCGCGCGCGAGGTATTTGGCACGTTCGGATTCGCGGAAATTCGCTTGCCGATTTTTGAGCAGACGGAACTCTTTGCGCGATCCGTCGGGCAGGAAACGGACATTGTATCTAAGGAAATGTATGTCTTGGAGGATCACGAACTCCGGGATCTTGCCGCACTCCGTGCACATCTTGTGCTCTTAGACCCGATGGCCAGTGATGTTCCTTCGTTTGAGAGATACCTGAAGCTGCTTGAGGATTTCACGCAAGGATTCGGCAAAGCCTTGGCGAGCGAAATTGCCCCTAGAACCCATGAAAACAAGGAGACGCTAGCTGGACTTGAAACATCGTTGGCCGGACTGCCCTCCTTAAGGGAGGCCAGAACGAGGTGTATGCCCGCGCCGTAGTGGATACGAACCGTACTGGTTTAGCTTCATTGTCGTTTGGGGACCGAATAACTCCAAGGCCGGAGGCGACCGCCTCTGTCGTGCGCGCTTACATCGAGCACGGGATGCAGGTGCTTCCTGGGAACGTGAAGCTGTACTACATGGGGCCGATGTTTCGGCGCGAGAGGCCGCAGAAGGGTCGGTACCGGCAGTTTTATCAGATTGGGGCGGAGGTGCTGGGGTCTTCGGACGCACCGGGGATTGATGCGGAAGTGATTGAGATGTTGATGCGGCTTTTCGAGCGGCTGAAGCTCAAGGGCGCTGTACTCAACATTAATTCCATCGGCGACAAGAATTGCCGGCCTGCTTACGTCGAGGCATTGCGCGCGGAGTTGCAAAAAGTGCGCGAACAGCTTGGGGCGGACAGCCAGCGGCGGATCGAGACGAATCCGCTGCGCGTGCTCGACTCGAAGCTCGAACACGAGCAGGCAATCATCGAGAAGCTGCCGCGAATCGGGGAAAACCTTTGTGAAGATTGCCGCGCGCATTATGAGGAAGTGAAGCGGCAGCTCGGGCTGCGCGGGATTGTGTATCAGGAAAACTGGCGGCTCGTGCGCGGGCTGGACTACTACATGCGCACGACGTTTGAAATCACGGCGACGGGGCTTGGGTCGCAGAACGCGGTTTGCGGAGGCGGGCGCTATGATGGCCTCGTGGAATTGCTCGGTGGTCCGGCCACGACAAAAGGGATTGGATTCGCCATTGGCACCGACCGGCTGGTGCTCTCTCTACAGGAAGCGGGAGAGGGCGTGGCGGCCGGCGGCCCAGCCGGCAAGGCCAGCGGACCTGACGTTTATCTCGCGTGGTTTGGCGCGGCGGCGCAGGCGGCGGCGATTGGACTTGCGAGGCGGCTGCGCGATGCGGGCTTTTCTGTCGAGATGCCGGCAGTTGAAATGAAATTTGGGAAATCGTTGGGCTTAGCGGATCGTTTGAAGGCGCGGCACGCCGTCATCATCGGCGACGATGAGTTGGCTGCCGAGGTCGTCACGCTGAAGCGGCTGTCCGACGGCACGCAGCAAAAGCTTACCGAGCAAGATTTGTTTTCGTATATACGGGCGATTTAGTGGCGCATGCTTTAGCTTGTGGGGTTTGGTCCTTTTAAGGACTAACCTCCACAAGCTAAAGCATGCGCCACTGGGAACCAACAACCGGAAAATTGGAAGGGACAGCGACTAGTGCTCGATTCACTTGGGACACTGCAACGGACGCATTACTGCGGGGATTTGCGCGCTGCGGACGCCGACAAGGATGTCGTGCTGATGGGCTGGGTCCACAAGCGGCGCGATCTTGGCAATCTTATTTTTATTGATTTGCGAGACCGGTCGGGGCTGGCCCAGATTGTTTTCAATAAGGAGCTGCACGCCGCAGCGCATTCGCGCGCCGAGGAATTGCGCTCGGAATTTGTCGTCGCTGTGATCGGGCGCGTGGTGAAGCGGCAGAAGGTGAATCCCGATCTTACTTCGGGGGAAGTGGAAATCGTTGCGAGCGAACTGCGCATTCTGAATACGGCGAAGACACCGCCGTTCGTGGTTGAAGACGACTTGACCGCGAATGAAGAGACGCGCCTGCATTACCGCTATCTCGATCTGCGCCGCACGAAACCGCGGGAGAATCTCGCCTTGCGGCACCGAGTAATCCTTGAAATCAGGAAAGGCATGGACGAGATGGGCTTCTATGAAATCGAAACGCCCATGCTCACGCGCTCGACGCCCGAGGGCGCTCGTGATTATCTTGTGCCGAGCCGCGTGCACCGCGGGCATTTTTACGCGCTTCCGCAATCCCCGCAGATTTTCAAGCAGATCCTGATGATCGGCGGGATGGACCGCTACTTTCAGATCGTGAAATGTTTTCGCGACGAGGATTTGCGCGCCGACCGCCAGCCGGAATTCACGCAACTGGACCTGGAAATATCATTTCCCACGCAGGACACGGTTTTTGGCGTGATTGAAAACGTGATGGTGCGCGCCTGCGCCGTGGCCGGAATTACCGTCAAGGGCCCGTTCCGGCGCATGGAATATAAAGAAGCCATCCGCCGCTACGGTTCCGACAAGCCCGACCTGCGCTTCGGGATGGAACTGCATGACCTGACGGAATTTTTCGCGCCCGCGCGGGAAACATTGCATATCGAAGGAAACGTGCAGGCTCTCGTGGCGCCCGGTGCGGCCACGTTTTCGCGCAAACAGCTCGATGAAATCGTCGAGAAGGCGAAAGCGATCGGCGCGCGCGGCGTGTACACGGTGAAGGTCACGGCCGAGGGCGTCACTTCGCCGCTCGAAAAAAATCTTGGCGCGGAAACGCTGAAGAAAATCGCGGCTAGCGTCGACGCGAAACCCGGCGATCTGGTCGTCGCCGTCAGCGCGAAGGAACAAATTCCCGGGACGGACGCCGCCGCCCTGATCGCCGGACAACTGCGCCTGCTTCTTGCCGACCAGTTAAAATTGATTCCGAAGGACCGCTGGGAATTTGTGTGGATCACGGGCTTCGCTTTATTCGAATGGAACACGACGGAAAAAGCAGTCGTCAGCGCGCAGCATCCCTTCACGGGCATCGTGGACGAGGACGTTTCGAAACTGGAAGACCCCTCCGACGAAGTGCGGCTGTCCATGCGTTCGAAAGGGTATGACCTCGTCCTGAACGGCGTCGAACTCGGTTCGGGCAGCATTCGAATTCACCAGCAGGAGCTGCAGGACCGCGTGTTCAAGATGCTGGGCCTCAGCGAGGAGCAGCGGCGCAACCGGTTTGGCTTCTTCCTCGACGCGCTGACGTACGGGACGCCGCCCCACGGCGGCATCGCTTTGGGCCTAGACCGCGTCACGGCGTTGCTCGCGGGTGAGAAGTCGATCCGCGAAGTGATCGCATTTCCGAAGACGGCGAAGGCGCAGGACTTGATGGCTGACGCTCCTTCGACGGTAGACACGGATCAGCTCGACCTGCTGGGCATCCAGTTGAAGCCAGGCGAAGAGAAATAGCTTTTTGTCAGTAGAATGTTTTGAAGTTCGGTTTCTAAGGTTCGAGTTTTGTAACTGGGTTGCGGAGGTCGGGACTTCAGTCCCGACGTAATGGTGGCAAACAAAAAGGGCTTTAGCCCCTGAAGGTCCGATGAGCAAGCTGCCGCATAGGACCGGCCCGGGGAGGACGTATTTCGTTTCCTCCGCCACGTGGGAGAGGCGCGAACTTTTTCGAGTGCCGCGGGTCGCGGAAATTCTAGTTGAACGTATTCTTGTCTGCCGTGACAAAGGCGCCTATCTGCTCCATGAATTTGTTGTAATGCCGAACCATTTCCATCTCCTTCTTACTCCTGGTGAGACGACGTCGCTTGAGAAGGCCGTGCAATTGGTCAAAGGCGGGAGTTCTCACGAGATTCATAAGCAGACCGAGAATCGGATGGAAATCTGGCAAATCGGGTTTCATGACTGGACGATTCGTGACGGCGAAGACTACAGGACGAAAGTCAGGTATATTCAGATGAATCCGGTTCAGAGGCGGTTGGTTGAAAGGCCGGAAGAATGGCCGTATGGGTCGGCTTGCGGTAAGTTTGTTATGGATCCGGTCCCGGAGAAATTCAAATCTTGAGCTTCAGGGGCTAAAGCCCTCAGGAATCGGAGTCTTTACGGCCGGGCTGAAGCCCGGCCCTCCTTAAAGCCCTTCAGAACAACGATGGCACGAATACGTATATTAGCGGAGCACGTCGCGAACAAGATTGCCGCGGGCGAGGTGGTCGAGAGGCCCGCTTCCGTCGTGAAGGAGTTGCTGGAGAACGCGCTGGATGCGGGGGCGCGTTCGATTCGCGTGGAGGTGGAGTCCGGCGGGAAGCGGATGATTCGCGTGATTGACGATGGGAGCGGGATGATTCATGACGACGCGCTGCTGGCGTTTGAGCGGCATGCGACCTCGAAGCTGCGGACGGCGGACGATTTGCTTTCGATCGCGACGCTGGGGTTTCGCGGTGAGGCGCTGCCTTCGATCGCCGCAGTCTCCCGCCTGCTGCTGCAAACGCGCGCGGGCGAAGAGACGGAGGGAACGCGCGTCGAATTCGCGGGCGGAAAACTCGTCGGAGTGAATCCGGAGGGGCTGCCCGCGGGGACAACGATCAGCGTGGCGGACCTCTTTTACTGCGTGCCGGCGAGGCGGAATTTCCTGAAGTCCGAGACGACGGAACTCGGGCACATCGCTTCGCTCGTCACGCATTACGCGCTCGCGCATCCCGACAAGCAATTTGTTTTAAAAACGCCGACGCAGGAAATCATTCACGCGACGGCGGTCGAGACGATGGCCGAGCGCGTCTACCAGCTGTTTGGGCGGCAGGCGCTCGACGAACTGTTCGAGCTTTTGCCGGTTCGCTCGCCGATGCGTGCGGCAATCACCGAGGCGGAACTCACGACGGAAGAGCGCGCCGCGGAACTCGTCGTGCGCGGGTTTGCTTCGCGGCCCGAAGTGCAGCGCGGGAACCGCAACGGGATTTACGTTTTCGTAAACAAGCGCCTGGTGCGCGACCGGTTGATCCTGCACGCGATTCACGAAGCTTACCGCAACGTGCTCCCGCCCGCCGTATTTCCCGCGGTGCTGTTGTTCCTCGATTTGCCGGCAGAGGAAGTGGACGTGAATGTCCATCCGGCGAAGATCGAGGTGCGCTTCCGGCATCCCCAGTTCGTGCACGATTTCACGCGCGATTCGATCCGCCAGGCGCTTTCGCGCGCGAGGCCGATTCCGAGTTTTTCCGGCGTCGCGCCTCCGGCTGCAAGCAATGGGGAGCAAGGGATCGAAGCTGCGGCCACCGCTGTTGCAGGCGCAATTCAATCCGGAACGGGATTGCCCCGCGCCTTCATTCCTCCGTTGAACGCGTCTCCAATGAGCAGAACTTCGGCAGGTGGAGCGGAGATGAGCGCCGAGGGCGCGCCAGGGGCGGCGATAGCCGGCGAATTCGAATTGACGGGCGCGCCGTTGCGACCCGAACCGCAGCGCTTTCGCTTTGAAAGCGGGCTCGGAATGCTTTCCGACGAATCGCTTTCCGGTAGCGCGGGCAATTTCAGCGAGGCCGAGCCGCTGGCGAGCGCGGGGAGCTTGACCGAACTGAAGCCGCTGGGGCAGGTGAATTCGAGCTTCATCGTGGCGGTGAACGGCGAGGGGTTGTGGATCATCGACCAGCATGTGGCGCACGAGCGGGTGTTGTTCGAACAGCACCTGCGCGCGCGGCGTGAGGGGCAACTGACCGGGCAGCGCATGCTCGTGCCGATGATGGTGGAGCTTTCGCCGCGGCAAATCGTGATTTTTGAGCGGATTGCCGAAGAGCTTGTCGCCAACGGATTTGAAGTGGCGCAGATGGGGCCGCGCAGCGTAGCGATTCACGCGGCGCCCGCCGGAATCGCCGCTTCGGACGCGGAGCGGTTGCTGATGGAAATTCTTGACGGCACCGAGCGCGAGAACGCGGCGATTTCGATGGACTCGCTGCAGGCAAAAATCGCCGCTTCGACTTCGTGCCACGCGGCGATCAAGGTGAACATGCCGCTCGACCAGAAAAAGATGGAGTGGCTGCTCGGGGAGCTCGCGAAAACGGAAGCGCCGATGAGCTGCCCGCACGGGAGGCCGATCGTGCTGCGCTACTCGGTGCGGGAAATCGAGCGCGCGTTCAAAAGAATTTAAACGGAATCCATTTCATACATGGCCAGCCCCCCTAACTCCCCAGAACTTCAGGGGCTAAAGAGTCTGTGTGAGAACTCAAAATTGGCACGGTTTTGTAGCGCCCGCCTTCAGGCGGGCACTTTGGAATCAACCAGATGCCCGCCTGAAGGCGGGCTCTACATGACCTGCAACCGAGTTCTCACACAGACTCTATAGCCCTTGTTTTTCAGGGACTGAACGTCGCGGCTAAAGCCGCGACCCACAAAGAGCACGATTGAGATAGCTTCGAGGCGGGATAGGCGTTTCTGTGAACGACAAACTCATAATCGCGATCGACGGCCCGGTGGGATCGGGGAAGAGTACCGTCGCGCGGCGCGTCGCGGAGATGCTGGGATACACGCATCTCGATAGCGGTGCGATGTACCGCGCGGTGGGGCTAAAAGCTTTGCGCAGCGGAGTGCCGCTCGATTCACCGGAGCGTTTGTCAGAGCTTGCCGCCGCGGCGCGCATCGATCTAGTACCGCGGGACGGCAAGCTGCGCGTCCTGCTCGACGGCGAAGACGTCACGGATGCGATTCGTTCGCATGAGGTTTCTCACGCCGCTTCTGTCGTCGCTGTGGTGCCGGGGGTACGGCATCCCATGGTGGCCGAGCAGCGGCGTGCTGGGGAGCCGGGCGGCGTGGTGATGGAGGGGCGCGACATCGGGTCGGTGGTGTTTCCGCACGCGGACCTGAAGATTTTTCTCGATGCCTCTCCGGATGTGCGTGCCGGCCGCCGCCAGCGCGAGCTTGAGGAGAAGGGCGAACCGAGGGAATTTGAAAAGGTTCTGGCGGAAGTGCACGTGCGCGACCGGCGCGACCGCGAGCGTGAGATGTCACCGCTCGTGCGGGCCGAGGACGCCGTGGTGGTGGACAACACGGCGATGGATGCGGAAGAAACGGCGCGCGTGATTGTCCTGCTGGCGAAAGAAAAGGCGAGGGCGGCGACAGGATCGTGAGCCGTCGTTCCGGACTCGTGACCCGTGAAACCGTCATCACTGAGTTTGCTTTGTATTATTTAATTGTGCGTTGGATTTTATATTTTTCTTGCGTCCGGAAATACATGAACATGTTCATCCTGCGACCGGGACACGCACGGTGCGCCGGAGCGCCGTGGACCAATCGATCGAGGAGACATACAGCGCGCTTACTTCTTGTTCCTTCATGCGGGTTTCGCGCACGAGCTCGCTGACTTTTTCCCAATCCGCGCGTTCGTGGGCGATGGCGATATCGAGCAACTGCCAGTACAAGCCTGTGCGCGCCAGAAGCGCCTCCTTGATTTCACAGCGCACCGGCAGTTCGGCCAGGATGGAATCGAGCGGCTGGTCGATGATCGCGTCCATCACCGAAAGAAGTCCCATCAGGAACAGATCGTTCGCATGTCCCGCCATCCCCGCGAGCGGAGCCATCAGCTCGCAGAATCTGCCGCGGACGAGCGGCACGGTCATCAATTCATCGGGCTTCCCGTCGGCCAGCACGCCGACCGAGACCACCGCGATCCATTTGCGGAGTTCGCGTTCGCCGAGCAGGGAGAGGGCGTGGGCGACGGAGTGGATTTCCGAGCGCAGGCCGAAGGCCGCGGAGTTCAGGTACCGCAACAGCCGGAAAGTAAGCGAAGCCTCGTGCTTTATTTTGGAGGCCAGTTCCTGGATATCGAATTCGGGGGCCGTCGCCGCGCGCAAAAGTTCCAGGTAGGCCAATTTGAAGGAAGGCAGGGAGCGGTGCTGCATCATTTCGGGGCGGCAGAAAAAATAGCCCTGGAACAGCGAGTATCCCATCTGCATGCCCGCCGCGTATTCCTCCTGCGTCTCCACTTTTTCCGCGAGCATGCGAATCCTGTTTCCGCCGTAGCGGGAAACCAGCGCGCGTTGTTCCTTTGGATCTGTGAGGCGAAAATCCACTTTGATGATGTCGGCGAGGGCGACCAGCGGCCCCCAGCCCGGAGAATCGACGAAGTCATCCAGCGCGATCGTGTATCCCATTTGCTTCAGACGCAGGCAGGCGTCGACGATTTCCTGATCGGGCTGGATGGTTTCGAGAATTTCGACCACCACCGATTTGGGCGGGAACAGGGAAATATAATCCCGCAGCAGGAAATCGCGGGGGCAGTTGATGAACATGGGATGGCCCGCGGTGATTTTTTCAAAGCCGATCAGGAAGAAAGTATCCACGACGGAAGTCGATGCGAGCTCGAGATCGATGCCGTCGCAGGAATTCTGAAGGCTTTTGCGAAAGAGCAATTCATAGGCAAACAATTCACGCGAGCGATTCAGGATGGGCTGGCGAGCCAGATATTTCATTTCTGAACCCCTTTTAAATCGGCAAAAATGCCGACGGCTCCGGGACTGGCCCGGGAAGGAAGGGGGGATGAAAGCGCGCCGAATGCCCTAGCTCGGGCTGGACATGGAAGCGAGAAACTCGGCGTTGGACTTCGATTTGGAGAGGCGTCCCAAGAGCAACTCCATGGCTTCTACGGGTGAGAGGGGATTGAGCACCTTGCGAAGAACCCACACGCGGTTCAGTTCATCGGGCGGCATCAGCAATTCTTCTTTTCGGGTGCCGGACCGGTTGATGTCGATAGCGGGGAAGATGCGCTTGTCGACGAGGCGGCGGTCGAGATTGATTTCCATGTTGCCGGTGCCCTTGAATTCCTCGAAGATCACGTCGTCCATGCGGCTGCCGGTGTCGATAAGGGCCGTGGCGATAATGGTGAGCGAACCGCCCTCCTCGACATTTCGCGCGGCGGCGAAGAATCGGCGCGGGCGCTGCAGGGCGTTCGCGTCAATACCGCCGGAGAGGACTTTGCCCGAGGGCGGGGTGACGGCGTTGTAAGCGCGCGCGAGACGCGTGACCGAATCGAGCAGAATCACGACGTCGCGCTTGTGCTCGACGAGGCGCTTGGCCTTTTCGAGGACCATTTCGGCGACCTGGATGTGGCGCTGCGGCGGCTCGTCGAACGTCGAGCTGATGACTTCACCCTTCACCGTGCGCTGCATGTCGGTGACTTCTTCCGGGCGCTCGTCGATCAGGAGAACGATCAGCGCGACTTCCGGGTGATTGGTGGTGACGGAATTGGCGAAGGCCTGCAGCATCATGGTTTTGCCGGTGCGCGGCGGCGCGACGATCAAGCCGCGCTGGCCTTTTCCGACCGGGCAGAGCAGGTCCAGCACGCGACCCGTCAGGTTTTCGCGGGTCGTTTCCATTTTCAGGCGGCCCTGGGGATACAGGGGCGTGAGGTTGTCGAAGAATATTTTGTTTCGCGCGACTTCGGGTCCTCGAAATTGACCGCTTCGACTTTGATCAGCGCGAAATAGCGCTCGCCGTCCTTGGGAGGCCGGACCTGTCCCGAGACGGTGTCGCCGGTGCGCAGGTCGAACTTCCGGATTTGCGACGGGGAGACGTAAATGTCGTCCGGGCCGGGCAGGTAGTTGTACTCCGGCGCGCGCAGGAAGCCGAAGCCGTCGGGCAGGCATTCGAGGACGCCTTCGGAGAAAATCAGGCCGTTCTTTTCCGTCTGGGCGCGGAGGATCTGGAAGATCAACTCCTGCTTGCGCATGCCGCTGGAGCCCGGGATGGCCAGGTCCTTGGCGATTTTCGCCAGATCGGTAATATTTTTTTCTTTCAGTTCCGCAAGACTAATGCTCATCGTTTTCATTTCCTTAATTCTCTATAGAGATAAGCCTGAAGCTCAGGCCGGGATTGTACCTTATCGGCGGACACCGGGCAGGCGCTATTCGATTTCCGACCGGGTTAGCCAAACTGGAAATTCAAATCACGGGCGATACGAATTACAGCCGCGTCCCAGATCCCGAATCACCCCGCTGACTGGTTCTATTGCGTTTCATCGGGACGGAGGAGCCGAGGTTTCCCTCAATTGGTCAATTCCTGATCGCTCTCGGTTTCCGTTTCAAACTTCGCCGCCACTTCCGGGACTGCGTCGTGCGTTGCGGGTGTCAGGGGCCGTTCCAGGGCGATTTCCAGAACTTCGTCCATGTTCTCGACGAACCGTAGGGTCAGGTCGGCCTGTATTTCCGCCGGGATGTCCGCCAAATCTTTTTCATTGTCCTTCGGAAGAATCACGGTGCGGATCCCAACGCGGTGAGCGGCCAGCAACTTTTCTTTCATGCCGCCGATCGGCAGGACCTTGCCGCGGAGGGTGATTTCGCCCGTCATGGCCACGTCGCAGCGCACCGGGATGCGCGTGAGGGCGCTGACGATGGAGGTGGCGATGGTGATTCCGGCCGAGGGACCGTCCTTCGGGATCGCGCCTTCGGGCACGTGCATGTGAATGTCGAGGTGGCGGTAAAAATCGCGCGGCAGGCCGAAGGTTGAGGTACGCGAGCGCACGTAGCTCATGGCCGCTTGCGCCGACTCCTGCATGACGTCGCCCAGCTTTCCCGTCAGCGTCAGGCGGCCCTTGCCCTGCATGATCGCGGCTTCGGTGGAGAGCACGGAGCCGCCGACTTCGGTCCAGGCGAGACCCGTGGTGAGGCCGATTTCGTTTTTCTTTTCGGCCCAAACTTCGCGGTACTTGATGACTCCCAGGAATTCGCCGACGCCCTCGGGCGCGACGTTGATCGAATACTGTTTTCCTTCCTTCACCACGCGCCGCGCGACCTTGCGGCAGATGCTGGAGATTTCGCGCTCCAGGCTGCGCACGCCGGCTTCATGCGTGTAATGCCGGATAATGTGCGAGATGGCTTCGTCCGTGAAGGTGAGATTGCGTTTCCGCCAGGCCGGCGGATTCCCGCGCCTTGCGCACCAGGAAGCGCTTGGCGATCTGCGCCTTTTCGGCTTCCGTGTAGCCCGGAATGCCGCAGGATTTCCATGCGGTCCTGCAGGGGCTGGGGAATCGTGTGCAGCACGTTGGCGGTGCAGACGAACATGACTTTCGAGAGATCGTACTCGACGTCGAGGTAGTGGTCGGTGAAGGCGTGGTTCAGTTCGGGGTCGAGCACTTCCATGAGCGCCGCCGACGGGTCGCCGCGGAAGTCGGTGGACATCTTGTCCACTTCGTCGAGCACAAAAATCGGATTGACCGTTCCGGCCTTTTTCATCATCTGGATGATCTGGCCGGGCAGGGCGCCGATATAGGTGCGGCGGTGGCCGCGGATTTCCGCTTCATCGCGCACGCCGCCGAGGGAGACGCGAATAAATTTGCGTCCCGTGGCGCGCCCGATGGACATGGCGAGGGAAGTTTTGCCGACGCCCGGAGGCCCGACAAAACAGAGAATCGAGCCGCGGGGATTCTTCACCAGCTGGCGGACGGCCAGGAACTCGAGGATGCGCTCCTTGACCTTGTCGAGCCCGTAATGGTCTTCTTCGAGAATCTTTTCCGCGAGCGCGATGTCGCGAATTTCCTTGGATCGTTTTTTCCAGGGCACGGCCAGCAGCCAGTCCAGGTAATTGCGGCTCACGGTGGATTCCGCGGACATCGGCGGCATCATTTCGAGGCGCTTCAGTTCCTGGGTGGCCTTTTCGAGGGCGTCCTTCGGCATGCCCGAGGTTTCGATTTTCTTTTTGAGTTCCTCGAGTTCGTTTTTCTCGCCGCGGCCGAGTTCCTTGTGGATGGCCTTCAATTTTTCGTTGAGGTAATACTCTTTCTGGGCGCGCTCCATCTGGCGCTTCACGCGGGTGTTGATGTTGCGGTCGACGTTGAGCTTTTCGATTTCGCTTTCGAGAATTTCGCCGACGCGGGTCAAGCGGTCCAGCGGATCGAAATTTTCGAGGAGTTCCTGTTTTTCCTCGACGGGAATCTGCAGGTTGGACGCGATCGTGTCGGAGAGTTTCGCGGGGTCGTCCACGCGCGTCGCGGCGATCATGGTGTCGTAATTCAGGCTCTGCGAGAGTTTTACGTACTGTTCAAAGAGGCCGGTGACCTTGGTGACGGCCTGCTCGATTTGCGGGGAAGGCTCGGCCTTGTTGGGAATCACTTTCAGCGTGGCGCGGAAAAAACCTTCGTCGGTGGAAATTTGCACGGCCTTGGCGCGCTCGACGCCTTCCACCAGCACGCGCAGGTTTCCGTCCGGCAAGGCGAACGCTTTGCACGATATTGGCCAGCGTGCCGACGGAGTAGATTTCGTCGGGCTTGGGATCGTCGACGGAGGCGTCGTGCTGGGTGGCGAGGAAAATCTTCTTGTCGGTGGCCAGGGCTTCTTCGAGGGCGCGCAGGGAACTTTCGCGTCCCACGATGAAGGGGTTCATCATCTGGGGGAAGATGACCAGATCGCGCACCGGCATCATGGGCACGCGTTTCGATTCCGTCTTTTCTCGGCTAAACATGGGGTCCGTAATTTTCTCTGGCTCCTTCATCATCCCGCTTTTTCGAGCAGCGACCAGTTGATCTCCCGGCTGCGGACCATTTCGCCGGTGACGACGAATTCGCGGAGTTTGCGCTGGGCCGGCAGGTGGTACATGAGTTCGAGCATGAGGTCTTCGAGAATCATGCGCAGCCCGCGGGCGCCGACCTTGCGCTGCAGGGCAAGTTCCGCAACGGTTTCGAGGGCATCGTCGGAAAACCGCAGGCGCACGTTCTCAAATTCAAAGAGTCTCTGATATTGACGGATGAGCGCGTTTTTCGGTTCCGTCAGAATCTGCATCAGCGCGGCCTTGTCCAGATCGCCCAGAACGCCGACGACGGGCAAGCGGCCCACGAATTCGGGAATCAGGCCGTAGCGGATCAGGTCGGTAGGCTGGGCCTGGCTGAGGAGTTCGATGTTGCGGCGCTGCGCGGTGGTGGGCTGCGCATCGGTGTGAAAGCCGAGCGATTTCTGGCCGATCCGGCGTTCGATCGTTTTTTCCAGGCCCACGAACGCGCCGCCGCAGATGAACAGGATATTGGTCGTATCGACGGGCGTGAATTCCTGGTGCGGATGCTTCCGTCCGCCCTGCGGGGGAACGTTGGCGATGGTGCCTTCGAGAATCTTCAGCAGGGCTTGCTGCACGCCTTCGCCGGAAACATCGCGCGTGATGGACGGGTTTTCGTCCTTCTTGGAAATCTTGTCGATCTCGTCGATGTAGATGATCCCTTGCTGCGCCTTGGTGACGTCGCCGTCGGCCGCCTGCAAAAGCTTCAAGATGATGTTCTCGACATCCTCGCCGACGTATCCCGCTTCGGTCAGCGTCGTGGCGTCCACGATGGCGAAGGGAACGTCCAGCATGCGCGAGAGCGTCTGCGCCAGGAGCGTCTTGCCCGTTCCGGTCGGGCCGATGAGAAGGATGTTCGATTTCGTCAATTCCACGTCGCCCGGCTGGCGGTTCAGGAAGATGCGCTTGTAGTGGTTGTAGACGGCGACGGCCAGCTTCTTCTTGGTCTTGTCCTGGCCGATCACGTAGCCGTCGAGAAACGCCTTGATCTCCGGAGGGCGCGGCAGGCGCTTGTTGACGGGATTGGCTTGCTCGCGCTTTTCTTCCTCGAGAATTTGTTCGCAGACGGTCACGCACTCGTTGCAGATGTAGGCGCGCGGGTAGTCCGAGGGCGAGCTGATCAACTTCTCGACCTGCTCCTGCGTTTTATGGCAGAAGGAACAGCGCAGTGGTTCGTCAGTGCTGAGTTTTCTCAACGGTGTGTCGCCCTCCGCCGGTCAAGGCCAGTCAAGGCATGCATTCCTTGCCGTGCGGATTATTCTAGGCCCCTTTGCAGCTTCCGTACACCGCCGCGTTTGTTTATTACTAACTGATTGGAACGCGCTAGCGGTGCTTGGTAATTATCTCGTCGATCAATCCGTATTCCTTGGCTTGCGCCGCGGACATGATGAAATCGCGCTCGACGTCTTTTTCCAGAGTGTCGAGAGGATGCCCGCTGTGCTGCGCCAGCAGGCCATTGATGACCGTGCGCATGCGCAAGATTTCCTTCGCGTGGATATCGATATCGGTGGCCTGGCCCGACAATCCCGACATCCACGGCTGGTGAATCAGGATGCGCGAGTTGGGCAGGGAAAAGCGCTTCTTGGGCGCTCCGGCGGTCAGCAGCAGCGCGGCAATCGACGCGGCCTGGCCGACGCAAATGGTCACGACGCTCGGCCGCACGAACTGCATCGTGTCATAAATCGCCATTCCCGCCGTGATCGAGCCGCCCGGCGAGTTGATGTAGAGCGAAATATCCTTCTCGGGATCTTCCGCTTCCAGGAACAGAAGCTGAGCGGTGACCAGATTGGCGACGTGGTCGTCAATCGGCGTCCCGATGAAAATAATATTGTCCTTGAGCAGCCGGGAATAAATATCGTAGGCGCGCTCTCCCCGGTTCGTCTGTTCGACCACCATGGGGATGAGCGTTGTCGCATGCGGAGTCATATCATCAGTATGGTTCATTTTGTTTTTTAGGTTGCGCGAGGGACCCCGGCCGGAACCACTTCAATTCTCCTTGGTTATTGTCCGGGTCCGGGAATTGCTGCAGAGCCAGTCCAGAGTTTTTTCACTCCGGATCTTAGATTTCATCCTATCCAGCGCCCCTTGCCTTGTCAAGTTCGCGCGAACGGCTGTAGCCGATTCGCCACTGCGCTCCGCGATCGCCGCAATTTCCTTTTCCACTTCTTCCTCGGCCACTTCGATATGTTCCGCCGTCGCGATCCGGTCCAGCAGCAACTCCGCCTTCACATCCTCGATGGAGCGGTCCTTTTGCCGGCTGCGCAGCGCCACCCAGTCCACATTCACCGCGCGCGGATCGACGCCCTGCGAGGCGAGCGACCGCACCGTGCGTTCCAGGCGCGAGTCCATCTGGTGCTCGACCAGCGCCTCGGGGACAGGGAACTCATGCGACTTCACGATTTGGGCCAGCAGCTTCTCCCGCGTCTGCTCGCTTTGACGGCGCGTGCGCGCCGCTTCGAGATTTTCGCGCATCTTCTTGCGCAACTCTTCCAGGGTCTGCGCCTCGCTCACGTCCTTGGCGAATTCATCGGTCAGCTCGGGCCGCTTCTTTTCCTTGATGCCCAGAACCTCGACCGCGTAGGTATACGTTTTTCCCTGGAGCTTTGGATCGGGATAGTCGGAGGGATAGGTCACGTCAAAATTCTTGTGATCGCCGATGTTCGCGCCGCGCAGATTTTCGTTGAACGGCTCCATGGTTTCTTCGCCGCCCACGTGGCACAGGACGCTGTCCGCTTCGAGCGGTTCGCCGCCGCCCGCCGGGATGCCCTTCAGCTTGAGCTGCGCGTAATCGCCGTCGGCGATGGGCCGGCCTTCGACCGGAACGAAATTGGCGGCGCGGTCGCGAAGCTCCTCGATCGCTTTATCGACATCGGAATCTTCGACCTTGAGGTCGTCGACTTCGACTTCCAGGTCCTTATATTGTCCGAGCTCGAATTCGGGCAGGACCTCGAACGTCGCGCGGAACTTCACCGGCCCGGTTTCCGTGAAGTCGACCTTATCGACTTGCGGCTGCGTCACCGGGACCAGCTTGCTTTCGGTGACGGCGCGCTCGATCTGTTCGGGCACCAGGGATTGCAGCACTTCACTCTTGATGTCGTCGGCAAAGCGGCGCCGGATCAACGTGACAGGCGCCTTTCCCGGGCGAAATCCCGGGACGCGCGCGACGCGGGCAAATTCCTTGGCCACGCGTTCGACTGCTTTCTGCACAGTTTCCGCGGGAATTTCCAGTTCCAGTTCGCGCCGGCAAGTTGCTTCACTCATGGTCAGGCCTTCGGGATCACGGATTGCATTGTCAGATGATCGAAATACGTCAGGAACCGCCCTAAGGTTCGTACTTCTACTCTTTGCCGCTTCTCGGTCCGGAAAAATGGAAACGGGAAAGAACTGCGAGCGGGGTACGACGAATGCAAAGTATAGGGGAATCCAACATCCGCGTCAACTCGCACGACGATGTGCATGCGAAAATAAATGTTCGAATGGGACGCAAAGAAAAATAGGAATGGTGCGGAAGAAGGGACTCGAACCCCTACGGCCTTTCGGCCACCAGCTCCTAAGGCTGGCGCGTCTGCCAATTCCGCCACTTCCGCGTTGGCAGACAGTATAACCGAGGATGGCGTTCGAGTAGGACGGCTTCAGCCTGTCTGGTTTGGATTTGCGCCATGCAGGATCTAAACGCAGACAGGCTGAAGCCCGTCCTACAAATGCTACGCTTCGAAGTTCGGCTCTGGTTCCGGGAGCTTGTCGCCATCTCTCGCGAGCCAGACGTAGAGCGTGGGCAAGATAAAAATGCTCATGGCCAGGTTGACCATCAAGCCTCCCACGATAACGATCGCGAAGGGCCGCTGGGAATCGGATCCGATGGCGTGCGAAAGCGCGGCCGGCAACAGGCCCAGCGTCGCCACCAGCATGGTCATCATGATGGGGCGCAGCCTCAGGACGGCTCCATCGATCGCGGATTCCTCGATCGAGCCGCCCC
Organism: uncultured Acidobacteriota bacterium; assembly: GCA_963819395.1. Taxonomy (GTDB): domain Bacteria; phylum Acidobacteriota; class Terriglobia; order Acidiferrales; family UBA7541; genus Palsa-360. The sequence continues at coordinate 51,214 of CAWFVW010000006.1, read as the reverse complement.
GGGCGCGAAGCTGATTGATGTATTCGAGCATGATGACGCCCGTCTGGACGGAGACGCCGAACAGCGCCAGGAATCCGACGCCGGAGGAAACGCTGAAGTGGGTTCCCGTGATGAGCAGAGCCAGCAAGTCCGCCGGCGCTGGCCATCGCCACGGTGGCGAGAATCAGCGCGGCCCATTTCGGAGAGCGGAACATGGAGTAGATAATCATGAAGATCACCAGAATGGTCAGCGGCACGATGACGAGCAGGCGCGCCTGGGCCCGCTTCTGGCTTTCGTATTCGCCTTCCCAGTCGATGTGATATCCGCGTGGCAATTGTACTTTTGCATTCACTTTGCGCATCGCTTCCTCGACCGCGCCGCCGAGATCCCGGCCCCGCACGCTGTATTTGATGGCCACGTAGCGCTGGTTTTCCTCGCGGTAGATTTCCGAGCCGCCGTCCTGCTCCTTGATCGTGCAGAGTTCGGCGAGCGAAACTCTCTCGCCCGACGGCGAAAGCAGACGAATGTCTTCCAGGGCTTCCTTCGTCGTGCGGTATTGCGGGAGGTAACGCAAGACCAGGTCGTAGCGCTGCTCGCCTTGCAATACCTGCGTGAGGGCGGATCCTCCCACCGCGGTCTGGATGGCGTCCTGGACATCGGCGACGTTGATTTGATAGCGCGCGGCCTGCTCGCGGTTCACCTCGAAATTGATGTTGGGCTGGCCGAGGACGCGAAAGACTCCGAGATCCTCGATTCCCCTGACCTGCTGCATCGTGTTGACGATCTGATCGGCTTTTTCCTCGAGAACTTTCAGGTCATCGCCATAAATCTTGGTGGCCAGCTCGCCTTTCACGCCGCTGACCGCTTCCTCCATGTTGTCTTCAATGGGCTGAGAAAAGCCCCACGTTACGCCGGGAATCTTTTGCAATTCGCGATTCATGGCGGCGATCAATCTGTCTTTATCCTGATGGAAGACGGGCCGCCACTCTTCCTTGGGTTTCAAGCCCACGAAGTATTCCGTATTGAAAAATCCCGTCGCATCGGTCCCGTCATCGGGGCGTCCCACCTGGCTCGTGCACTCCGGCACCTCGGGAAAGGAACACAGCAGCGTGCGAGCCTGGTTTGCGATCCGGATCGATTCGCTGGGCCCGACGCTGGACGCCAGCGTTCCGCGCACCCAGATGGCGCCCTCGTCCAGGTGCGGCAAAAACTCGGATCCGATCACGCCGCTAGAGACGAGAAAAATGGCCAGGCATAATCCAGCCACGCCCGACCCCCACAGTCAACGCGCGATGTTCAATCGCATAGCGCACGGCCTTGCGATAGTGGTCCATCGAGAATGCCATCGCCGGGTTGCGCCATTCCTTGACCCCTTTGCGAAACAGCAGCGTCGAAAGAACCGGGCGCGATGAGCATCGAAAAAATCAGCGCGCCGAGCAGGGCAAACGCCACGGTCCAGGCCATGGGCCTGAAAAGTCTTCCCTCGACTCGCTGCAGCGTAAAGATGGGCAGATACGCGGTGATGATGATGGCGATGGCGTAAAAGACCGGCCTCTGCACTTCATGCGCGGCTTCGCGGACAACGTCCATCGTATTTCTTGAGGAATTTTTCGGTTGGGTCATGTGCCGCACGATGTTTTCAACCATCACCACGGCGCCATCCACGACCATTCCAAAATCCAGCGCGCCCAGAGAGAGCAAGTTTGCCGGAATGCCCTTCAGGTTGAGGCAGGTTGCCGCGAACAAGAGCGCAAAGGGAATCGTAAGAGCAACGATGATCGCGGCGCGGACATTGCCGACAAACAGAAAGAGAACGATCACGACGAGAACGATGCCTTCGGTGAGGTTGTGGAGGACGGTATGCGTCGTGAAGTGCACCAGATCGCTGCGGTCGATGAACGGAACGACTTTCACGCCGGGCGGCAAGATGCGATCGTTCAACTCCTTTACCTTGGCATGGATTCCCGCGAGCGCGTCATCCGCATTCGCGCCTTTGCGCAAGAGCACGATCCCTGAAACCACATCATCGTTGTCGATAATTTTCCCGTCTTCGCGATGGATCGCGCGCGCGAATTGGCCGAGCCGGATCTTCGGGCCCTGGGCCACGACGGCAATATCCTTGACTCGAAGCGGAGTGCCGTTCTTGGCTGTGAGGACTGTGTTTTCGATATCGCGAACGTTTCTGACCAGTCCAACTTCCCGGATATTGATTTGCTGCTGGCCGGCTTCGATGAAACTGCCGCCCGCATTGATATTGTTGTTCGCGAGCTGTTGTTCCACCTGGGCGATGCTGAGACCGTAGGAAATCAATTTCGTGGGATCCAGGCGAACCTGATACTCGCGCGTGGGTCCGCCAAAGCTCGCCACATCGACAATGTCGGGGACCGATTTGAAATTTTTCTCGACAACCCAATCTTCAATCGATTTCAAATCCATCACGTCATACTGGGGATTCGTGCTTTTCAGTGTGAAGAAATAGATCTGGCCGACCGGGCTCCAATCCGTTCCCATCTGCGGAGATACTCCGGGCGGCAAGGTGAACTTGCGACAGCCGCTCGAGCACCCTCTCGCGATTCCAGGCGTTCTCCTCTTCATCATCGAAAATCAGCTTCAGGTCTGAGAGCCCGAAGAGCGAGAACGATCGCAAGTGAGCCACGTGCGGGATGCCGTTCATTGCGATTTCCAGGGGAATCGTGACCTGCTGCTCGATTTGCTCCGCTGAGATTCCCGGCCACTGCGTGATGATTTCCACATAATTGTCCGCCACGTCGGGATACGCTTCGATGGGAAGCTGATGAAACGAAATCGCGCCCCAGCCAAAAAGCAGGAGCGCGGCGGCCAGCACCATGAAGCGGTTCTCGAGGGCGAAATCGACAAGCCTGCGAATCATTTTACTGGTCCACCATGTTCTGGAAGGTGAGCGCGTTGCGGACCACTTGCGCTCCCGGCAGCAGGCCGGAGACGACTTCCTGCATATCTCCCGGCAGCGAAGCGCCCGCTACGATTTCCACGCGCTGAAATTTCTTGTCCGGCGTGATCGCGAATACCCAGTCGGTGTCGTGCAGATGCAGGATCGCCGTGGACGGAATGACCGCGCGCGTAACCTGCTTCTGCCCGCGGAACGTGGCCGTCACGAACATGCCCAGGCGCATGATCCCCGGATTGCGCACTTCCATGCGCACCTTGGCCGTCCGAAGATTCGGATCGAGGATGGCGCCGATGTTGCTGACCGTGCCTTTGAAAAGCTGGCCGGGATAGGCGTTCAAGCGGATTTCGGCGGCGTCGCCCAGGCGCACGCCGGCCAGCTGGTTTTCGTGCACGTCGCAGACCACCCAGACCGAGGACAAGTCCGAAATCGTGAATGGGTTTGGCCCAAATGCCTGCACCAGACGCGGCGTCCGTAACTTGCTGGTCAGTAATGACTCCAGAAACAGGGGCGTGGATTTCCACGATGCCGTTCGGCTTGTCCGGATCGCTGCCCAGCAGGCGGAGATGCTCAGCTGTGGTCTCCAGATCCACTTTGGCTTTTTCTTCCGTATCCCGGGCTATCTGCAGGTCGTTCAAAGAGATCGCGCCATGGGCATGAAGATCCTCGGCGCGCTCGAATTGCGTGCGCGCGAGTTCCTCGTCGGCAACGGCTTTGCGGTAATCCGAATAGCCTCCGGAAATGTCATCGCTGCGAACCCTCAACAACACGTCGCCCTTTTTGACCGTATCGCCCAGGCGAGCGCGAATCTCCACGACGCGGCCCGAGGCCAGCGAGACGACCGGCACGTTCCGCGAAACGTCTGGAGTTACAACTCCCGTCACAACCAGTTCCGGCCTGGATGTGCGCGCCACCGCTGTGACCAGCGGAATCTGTTCCGGATGATCGACCTGGACCACGCCTCCGTCCTGTTCATGCTCCACCTGCGCAGGAGGGGGCGCCTCCGCTTTCGGATTGGCATTTTCCTGGCCACAGCCCGCATTGCGGACAGGAGCGCCGCCAGCAAGATCCAAATTGAGATTTTGTTCATTTCCGCCTCTCCATTCAGGCAAGTGCGCGCCAAGTCTTTTGGACTCAGCGCATTCGAAAGGTCCGAAGCCGCATTTCCGAATCGCGCGATCCATGAACTCCATTCGCCAGAAGTGAAAATGGAAATGGCGCCCTGCCCGATCAAAGTTCAGGCAGGCGGGCAACGAAAGTGGCGTATCGATTACAGAAGAGAGGGGGGAGACCGGCCGGGAGAACTGCTAGCTAAATAGCTTGGATTGTGTAACTTAGCAAGGTAGAGAGATTTCTGAAAATGATAAATTGACTGCTGCAATGGCTCTCGAGGATCATCCCGACCGCCAAGTGCATTCCTGAACTAACCGTGCCGGCCCGCACGTGGGGGGCGCTGGCCGCGATCAGGCAGGCATTTCGTTTGCCTGAGGCCGCATCCACAGCCACGGTTTCCGGGTGCAGGTCGTCGGTAAGGGAAATGACCGGGAATAGAAGGGCCAAGACGCAGACCATGGCAACCGCTTCCATTCTCGTGCTGTGCTTGCGGATTTCGCCGTGACACAGTCCAGCGGAATCGCCACAGCCAAATTGCGGCCACGGTGACTGCGAGCCAGACGAGATTGAGGAGCGTCTCCATCGGTTCGTGCCGAATGCCATTCGCGGCGAGGCCGAGCGCTACCGGCCCCTCCCGGCGAGGGAAATCCTCTAAGATCGAGCGTAGTTTACAACGGCGCGCAATCCGGCGGCAATCTTTCCCGCTTCGGATTTACAGGGGATTTACACAGTGGCGCTTGTGCGGCGAAGGCAGCGGTGATAGCCTTCGCGCGCATGAGCGGGGGCTCTTTCCTTAACGACTTCCAGAGGGGAGAAACACAATGGCCTTTTGCAGCAAGTGCGGCACTGAAGTGGCGGCGGGCGCGGGATTCTGCCCCAAATGCGGCGAGGCGCAATCAGGAGGAGCGGTGGCGCAAACCGACGCAGAGTACGCAGTCGGGGATGTCTGAAAACGTAGCCGCATTCTTGTGCTATCTGGTTGGATGGGTCACGGGGATCATTTTCTTCCTGATCGACAAGCGGCCGTTTGTGCGGTTTCATGCGGCGCAATCGATCGTGGTGTTCGGCGGGCTGCACATCATTAACATTGTCATCGGGATCTGTTTCTTTGGCGCGGGGTTCATGATGATGGGCGGATTCGGCGCTTTCGGGATGGGATCGGCGCTGTACGGCCTCATCAGTCTGGTTGCGTTCATTCTCTGGATCCTGCTCATGGTGAAGGCCTACCAGCACGAGAAGTTCGAGGTGCCGATCGCGGCCGGCATTGCAAAAAGCTTTGCCGGCAATTAGAACCGCTTCCTTTTGTTGCGGCAGCCGTCTGACTGGAGTCGCAGCTCGTAGGGGCGCGGACATCTCGCGCCCCTACATGCCCTGGACAGCTTCGCGAGCAGTCACGCTACGGATTCTACAGACGTCTGCCTGGGGCTTTTGGTGAGAAAGCTGGCCACGGCCATTTGCGCCGCAACTCTAATCCTCTGCCCTTCTCCAGTTTCGCTGGTCTTCCTTTTCATCTTGACATTCTTGCCGGACCCGTCCATCTTTTAGGGCTTTCCATCTGCTTTTGTGTTTGGCAATCGGGTGGAGCGAGGGCGGAGAGTGGCGGACCCGGTCAAAGTTCGATTGTGCTTTCACGACCGATGCTTCGACGGCGCGGCGTCGTCGGCGGTCTTCTACCGCTTTTTTCGGGAGCGCATCCGGCCGGGCGCGGAGTTTCATTTCTCGGGGATGACGCACCAGGCGCGGCATCCCTTCCCGGAAGCCCTGTTCGACGGCGATGAAAACGCCATCGTCGATTTCAAATACTCGAGCTCGCCGCGCGTGACCTGGTGGTTTGACCATCACCAGAGCGCGTTCCTCACTCCCGCCGACGCCGAGCACTTTCGGCAGGACCGCAGCGGCCACAAGTTCTACAACCCCGATTACAAATCCTGCACCAAGCTGCTGGCCGACGTGACCAGCGCGCAATTCGGTTTCGACGTGAAGCCGCTGGCCGAGCTGATTCACTGGGGCGACATCATCGACGGCGCGCAATATCCCACGCCGGAATCCGCGGTGGCTCTCGCGGAGCCCGCGACGCAACTGGCCCTGGTGATCGAGGCCGCGCCGGAAGAAGGCCTGGTCGCCAAAATCATTCCGGACTTGTCCGAGCGTGCCGCTCGCGGAAATGATTCAGCTGCCGATCGTCGCGAAGCATCTCGGCCCGCTGCTCGAAAAGCACCACCATTCGATCGACTTGCTGCGGCAGCGCATCGAAGTTCGCGGCGGCGTGATTTATTTCGACATCAGCGACCTGGACATCGACGGCTACAACAAATTTATTCCCTACATGCTGTACCCGGATGCGCGCTACACGGTGAGCGTGCTCGCTTCGCCGACGCGCGCGAAAATTTCGATTGGCTCAAATCCCTGGAATCCCGACGCCGCGGAAGACAATCTGGCAACCCTGGCGGAACAATACGGCGGAGGCGGCCACCCGCGCGTCGCGGCGATCTCCCTGGAACCGAACGACATCGAGCGCGCGAAACAAGTCGCCAAGGAAATCGCGGAAAAATTGCGGGATTAGACGCGAGGCGCTCCCCAGGGCAATATCCTAATTTGGAGAGATGGGGGGACAGAAGGAGTGCGCTCGGAGGTCCGACTTTCAGGTTGGACACCCGACTCCGCATAAGGATGGCGTTTAGGCCCTGAAGTTTCAGGGACTAAAGCCCAATTTTGTCTGAAGGTGATTGTCCGACCGGAAGGTCGGACCTCCCGAGAGCCGGATTCATGGCGAAGGATTCGAAATTAGGAGAGTGCCCGGTGCCGCGGACGGCCTGGAAAATATTACAGTCGTGGTAGAATAAAAAGTTCGTGGACCGGTAGCTCAATGGTAGAGCAGCTGACTCTTAATCAGCGGGTTGTAGGTTCGAGTCCTACCCGGTTCACCAGAAAATACAATAGCGTTACATTCCTATTGCTGTTAATAAGCGTTCTTGTTGGTGAAACCGGACAGAATTGTTAACGCAATAATTCTCATATCGAAGGCAAGGCTCCAATTTTGGAGATAGTACAAGTCATATTCGACCCGTTTTTCAATCGAAGTGTCGCCGCGCCAGCCATTCACTTGCGCCCATCCCGTGATTCCGACCTTTAGCGCGTGGCGGTTGTTGTAGCGTGATACCTGCTGCAAAAATTTGTGAACAAAATGCGGACGTTCGGGGCGCGGCCCGACAACGCTCATATCCCCTTTCATCACGTTGATGAACTGCGGCAATTCATCGAGGCTTGTCTTGCGCAGCAGCGAGCCGAAAGTCGTTCTGCGAGAGTCTCCACCGATGGTCCACTGCGTATCGCTTTCCGATTTCGGCCTCACGTTCATGGTGCGAAATTTATACATCCGGAATGGCTTGCCATTGAGGCCGACGCGTGACTGAACGAAAAAGATCGGCCCCGGCGAAGTAAAACGAATGATCAGCGCGATCAATGCTAAGAGCGGCGATGCGAGAATGAGAGTGCATGCTGAAAAGAAAAGATCGAACGCCCGCTTGAGGACTGCATAGTCCAGCGACTCCGTGGGGGTCGGCATCAGATCCAGCATTTGAATATTGCCCAATTGAAAGAGCTTTTCACGAACCACTACACCATCGCCGAGATCGACAACCGCTCTGGTCGGCATACAGAGATGTTCGATGGCCTTCATAAATATGGGAATCTGCGAAAATTCCGCGGGAGGGATGGCCATCACCGCTTCGTCGATCTCCTGCACGGAGGTAGCGACTTCGAGCTGCTCAAATTCGTAGACTCGGCATCCCGTAACGTGGACTTCCTGACCCGGCAATCGAACATGCCCGGCAATCTCGAGCGGGGCAAACGACAAGTGCTTCAAACGTTTGGCAGCCTCGCCCGCGAACTGATCGGCGCCAATCACAAGAAGGCGCGTCGACCGCACCAGGTGCGCCCGGTTTTTGCACAGCATGCGAAACATCGCGTGCAGCAAAATGGTGAACGCGAGCAAAGCGACGAGGTCGCAAATCAAAAGACCCCGTGGAAATATGATGTTCCTGCTGAAAAATAGAGCCGCAAGCAGGATGAAAAAAGTACCAATGCCGGCAGACCAGGCCGCCTTTGCACCCGTCCTTTCGCGGAATAATTCGTCGAAACTGGCCACATGATAATGTTCCGAAACAAATGCCCACACGAATGTCCCAAATAAAATATGACCGAAGTGCCCTTGGAGTGAATAAAGGACAGGTCTGTCAAAGAGTGCGCAAATCACTGCCCAAAACCACCACCCGAGCCCGAATGCAAGGACAGGAATTAAGTAGATGGCAATTTTCAGGAAGAGCGTGTACAGCTTCAGCCGCAGGATCATGATGGTGAACCCTTTCGGAGCAACTTGGCTGGGACACTGCTGGAAGGAGAGCGAAACAGAAAAAAGTTCAAAACACCTGGTCAACCCGACGAAGAATGCCTTGCGCCAAACTAGACCGCCAAATACGAAGTGGATGTTCTTGACTGATCTTGGTTCTGTATAATGGGAACGCTTTCAACAGGGGAGTCAGTCCACGGAGTCGTTATCTTCCCACGGTCTCCGCGCGTTGATTCCTGGTGGAAAGGTATAAGCACAAGCCATCCCGCCAATCTGGCAAGACGTTCAGCGCCAGATTCTTGAGGGCCAGATTTTCCAGCACGGAGTATTTCGGCCGCGCAACTTTGCTGGGGAACTCATTGGGGCCGGCAACTTTTAGCCTTATTTTGGTATCCGTCATATCGAAAATGCTTCTGGCGAACTCGTGCCAACTGCAGCTTCATTCCGAAGTCGCGTGATATAGACCGAAGCGCTCCGTCCGGCTCAAAAGCACAATCTGTTTGGCCAGCTCCGAAGTGGGCGTGGGGCTGACCACTTCATCGTCCACCGCGCTGATTTCGTCGCGTTCGTTTGCCAGCTTAAGCATCAGGTCGATGGAATTTCTGCCGCCTTTAGCTCGACAAGGATATTTCCCGTACAGACCCGAGGTCCGCACTATGAAATATTTTTCGGCCGTTCCCTGGAGGATCACTTCTCCCGCGAGTTTAGTGGTTCCATAGACATTGAGCGGTGCCGGACGATCCTCTTCCACGTACGGCTTCTTTTTTGCCCCATCAAAAACATAGTCCGTGCTTACATGAACCAGTTTTGCATTCAATTTCCGCGCAATGACGGCGAGGTTCCGCACTCCCATCGCATTCACTGCATATGCACGGTCCAGTTCTTTCTCGCATACATCCAGGTGATGCATTGCCGCCGTGTTCACAATTACATCAGGATTGATGTCGCTGAGCACGCTCCGCACAGAATCCATGGAAGCGATATCGATCGCCGCGTGCGTTAGCTTCACGACATAATCCCCGGCCCGCTGATATTCACCGGCGACGTCTGAACCTAAGTGCAGAGGCTACTGCAAAACTGTCGATCGCAGCTTCTCCGGCGAGAACGCCGGTTTCCCTTTGGTGATCATTGTGTGAGAGTCTGCCCCAAACATAGAGCCCTCCCCCAGCGCCAATCATGGAATAAAGGCCATAGTTGGAAATAGACACATATCGGTGCAACTTGTTCGGGTCCGCGGTGAGTGCTGGAGGAACGGCTCTGTCGGTTGCAAAGAACGCTCCTGTGGCTGCGGCAAGCGGAAACAACCAAGTCCCATCGGCCCAATGAAGATGCTTTGGGCTCGTCCAAATCGTTTTTTGATCAGAGACCAGATTTTTCAGGAAAGAGACGCCGATGGCATTGTTCTGGGCGCCGTCCTGATCATCGGAATCTTTCGTATTCGCAGCTACTCGGTCGGGCTTTTCCGTGTCTCCGCTGGCGCCATTCGTTTCAGAAGGCGAAGAGGGTCGCGTCACCGGCGAATCCGACGTTTGAGCAACGCACCTCGCGCACACAACAAGCACGGCTGCGATCAGGCAGCAATTCTGAAGGAGGATGGCTCTCGCTCGGATCATGCTAGGTTCACACTAGTAGTGCAGTGCAAAAAATATGGACGTCGCGACGGAACTCGCCAGTTGGCCCGCCGCAAAGATGGTTTGCCACTCGATGGGGCCGCCAACAGCTCTCTCAGGCACGACCACGGTGTCTCCCGGCTGGAGGACAGCGCCAAACGTCTCTCCGCTAATTAAACTTTTCTTGGAACTTACGACGGATCCATCCGCCCGAATCACAAAGGCAGTCTTCTTGGTCCCGAGCAAGGTGGGGCCGCCCGCCTGGCTGAGATACCATGCGGCGCTCTTACCGGGTCGATAGGCAACGGCGGTTGGATTGAAGACCTGTCCCGTCACCATCACATAGCTCGGTTTCTTGGGGATGATCAAGGTATCGCCGGCTCTTACTTCCATGTCCGCCGAAGTATTCTTCCAGCGATTGATATCCAAAGAGATTCGCATTGTGACGCGCCCAAGCGGGGGATTTTCACTTAGCTGTTCGAGCGTGGTCTGGTATTGCTGCAAAGCGGTTTCTTTTGCCTGTTTTTGTCTGGCATCATTCTCGGGCATGAGTTCGATACTGTTCTGCACGCTTTTCGCGCGTACAATTAAAGACTCTTGCTCTTTTTGTTCGAGTTCACGCACTGTCGTCCTTTGAAGGACTGCGCCGTAAGCATAGGCATCGGTTTGAAATCCTCCCGCCCGTTCCAGCACTGAACTTAGCCGCTCTCCCGGACGAATACCGTAAGCTCCCGGGTTTTTCACCTCGCCCTTCAAAGTGATGGAAGCACCCAGATCATTCCATCCGGGGAGCTGGCGAATCGTTAATACGTCTCCGTTATGAAGAGGGAAATTGGCTTTCGAATTCCCTGCCAATGCCGCAGCGATCGTGATTTGTTCGTGTTGGCCTCCAAGCTCTCCATGCTTCTGCCACTCGTATTGGGTCAGATCGGCGACTTCCGTATCCGCGCTAGGCTTTAGCCCTCCACCGACATGGATCAGATCCGCGACGTGCATGTTTGTAGTCAGTGGATATCGGCCTGGTTTGGAGACCTCGCCCTGGATATAGACCGTCGCTTGTTCGACGGCATCCGGGTACTTATGCACCGGGAGCCTGTCGCGAGGCTCGAGGAGTATGTTTTCAACAGGGTCTCCCGCGAGGGCTTGACCCAAATTGACGCCGAAAATTGTGAACTTGCCGTCCGGAAGATATCGGAACACCTGGGCATCGCCCTTCTCTGCATCGGGCGTAAGTCCGCCCGCCAAGTGGACGGCATCGGCCAGGTGAATTTGGCCCGCGGTCTTGTAAGAGCCGGGTTCCCGGACGTCACCCATGACCGCGACTGCCGGTGGATCTTCAAAGTCGAATCGGCTGAAGATTCGAACTGTATCCATGGGATGGAGAATGGGAGCCTTCGAAGGGTCGGCGAGCGCATCGGTCAAACTGAAGCTTTCCACGCTTGGCCGAAAATCCGGCGCATTCAATCGTATGATTTCGGCATACTGTGTGGCCGGCTCAGGCAACATGTCCTTATACGAGGAAATTAAATCGGTAACCCGCATGTCGGTGTGGTAAGAATACCGGCCGGGGCGCAGGACATGGCCGTCTAGGTAAATCGCATCCTGGTTATAAGGCGCAATCGGGTAGATTCGAATACGATCGTTATTTTGAATCTCGAAGGATTCGAGCTTTTTTGTCACTTCTGAAGTGTCGCCGGAATCGGGTATATCCACGCTCAACATAGTCTGTTTTTCATGAGCCACGAGCCGTTGCATTTCGATATGGCGCAGGGAAGCGACAGGAAGCAGGCCGCCTGCAAGTTCGATAACGCTGGCGAGATTTTTTTCATCCAGCAATTCATAAATCGCAGGCCTTCGAACCATTCCCTCAATAGTTACCTGCGGCCCGATCGGAGGCACCTGAACCGTATCGCCGTTTTCGAGTTGCTCGATGTTGGTCTTCACGCCGTGGAGCAGGAGATCGTAAACGTCAACCGTCTGGACCAGTTGGTTTCCGCGATAGTGCTTGAGGATTCGCAGAGATCCTCGAGCCGATGGTCCCCCGGCAACAAATAGGGCGTTAAGCGGCGTCGAAAGGGAACTGATGTCGTAGGCTCCCGGGTTAGTTACATCTCCAACTTCATAAACACGGATGGTTCTCAATCGCGACAGCGAAACTCCCGCGGAAACATTGCGATATTGGCCTCTGAGAACTTCCTGCACTTCTTGTTGGACAGCGGCGAGTGTTTTCCCGCTCACCTGAACCGGGCCGGCCTCGGGAAGAGCGATCTGACCTCCTCTATCCACGGTCCGTATGAGCCGCTGAGAGACACCGCCCCATAAATCGATGGACAATCCGTCTCCCGGCCCGACCACGTAATCCGGTCCGGCGGGAAGATCCATTGGGATCAGCTGCAAATCGCGTGTGCCGTTTTCAAAGATATCCGCGCCGAAACGTCTGGGAGACGAGGGATGAGCGACCGTTTGCATATACATATCGAATAACGACGGTACGTCCTCATATGGGCTCATCCTTCGAACCATCTCTGGCGGCTGAAGAGAAGTCTTTTCCGGGTACTTCGAATACGGCTGCAGCGGAATCAGAGGCGAGGGTCTTGACTCCAAGGATGAAAAATTATTTCCCTGTCCACCATTCGAAAGATATCCGCTGCTGAAATCAATTCCCGTTCCCAATCCAGCTCCGGTCGAATTTCCCATCCCAATTCCATAAGCGGCAAGTAATCCTTCCCCTGAATTGACTGCTCCTGGATTTGCGCCGCTGAAAGAGGCAGTAATTTGTCGGTTTGAGCCCATCCCTCCAAAATCCGATGAAAGGGCGTCCGTATTTGCACCGGTCGGAGACAGAAAATTCCCGAAAGGCCCGGGATTCGACATTTGGGAAATTTGGGGGGAAGAACCCGTAGAGATGCTTCCCGTTTGCATGAGTTGCGCGAGCTGCAGATTGTTTTCAATTCCATTCGGCGGGAGAATCGGCAAATTCTGGTCTTCTGGAGGAGCGCCCGATGGCGCCATATCGATTTGACGTCCCTGGCCTGGATTTTCGTTTGGCCGTTGACCGGGCGTTCCGTTGCCGCAGGGCCGGTCGGATTGCGTCTGGCACGCTGCGTTGCTTTGTAGTTCCTGGGCCGCTTTTTGCCTCGCTTGCGCCAGTTCCTCTTCTTGCGCTTGAGCGATCCATTTCGTGCGCTCCACTCTGAGCAATTCGTGGTCTTGGGCAAGGTCGGAATTGGGATTTAGCTTCGGAACAAGGTAGCCATATTTCTGGACCAGGGCTGTGGCGATAGGCCTGAATTCGACGTCTGTCTCCAGGCGGGTGAATATCGCGAAATCACTGAGATCTGTCTCGCCAACTGCCTGGCCGTGGTCGGTCGCGTCTTTTGCAACCCAGTGTTTCAGCTCGATCATCAGGCCCACGTCCTTCCCCAATACTGCTTTGATTTCTGCAGCGGAGGCCGCAACCCTGCTCGAGTTTTGCAGGGCCAAATCGGAGTTGTTCGCCGCTCCGCGATTTTGCTGTTGACCGCGCGCTTTCGGGGCCTGCAGTAATAGTTCAAAAACCAATCCCGCACCCATGATGAGGCCCCGCCATTTCCTGGCCCGAAGCTGGTTGCAAGATGGATTGATTTCACGGCGCACGTTTAACCTCCCACCAACTCGCCCCCGCGACGCAAAGTGCTCAAGATTCCGGCTTCGGAAGCTTCCACCACTTTGGAGTGAATATCGAAGGACGCCCAATAGAGGGCACTGCTATTGCGTTCGGGCGCGAGGGCCAGGATTTTCAAATCGGGATGACGATGAAGCAAGGTGTCGCAAAGGAGGGGTCGCTGATCGGACTCTCCCAAAGCGATAATCAGAAAATCCGGATGCGTTCCTTCAACCACGCTGACAATCTCAGCTTCGTTCCGAATCTCAGCGATAATCTCAATATCGGGCTGCTCTGAGATGCTTTCCAAAAGCAACTCGCGCATTAGTCGAGGGCGATTTGCAACGACAACTCGGATTGGCTGAGTCATTTTATTTGCTCCGCCATTTATACGTCGCTACAACAGCGCAAACTATCGTTGAAAGAAGAAGAAAAAGTAAGGTTCAAAAAAGAGTGGGGCTAATATCGCGGGAAGGGTGTAATTCAGTACTGCCGGACTCGTGAGAGATGAATCGAAAATGGGGCAACGAAAGTACCATATTAGTACTATAGAACACACTCATCGAATCAAATGCGGAGCGGATATTGATCAATTAATTTTTGCATTTATTGGAATCGAGGAATATCTTAGCCCTTGGAATATCCTCCTGGACGGGACCTTTGGTTTTTGAGACCTAAAAATTATTGAAATCCCGTTTTCCATATCCAGCCAAAATAGACAAACCAGCATCCCAGGTAAACTGAAAAGGCGAAAAGGCCCTTAAGGCTTCAGGAACTCCGTCTAAGTGCAGTCTGCGAATGCACTGCAACGCTTCAAAGTCGATCCGGCATACAGGGTTTATCTTATTTTTCTAAGGAGTTAGACCAATCGAAAACTTCTGGCTGGTTGATAACATGAGATGTGGCGAGGATGTAGTTAGTATGTGAAATCGTATTTTGCCTTTGTATTGGACGGCGAAACATTCCCCGGCCCATTTACTGAGGGATGATATGATTTCCGTCTTCTTAGTTGTGAGAAGCCGCCTGCTGCGCGAAGCTCTTGGGAACCTTTTGAAGAAGAAGGGTGATTTCAAGGTGTGCGGAGTCTGCCCATGCGTCGCCGACGCTACGCAGGCGGTAGCTGCCTCCGGCGCGGAAGTCTTGATTCTGGATTCGATCACGGCGCTGCAATCCGAATGTATTTCCATTTCAGAAATCACCGAAGCCTCTCCTCGCATCGGCGTACTTCTTATCGATATGGATGATGATCCGGAATTGTTTCTGGAATGCATTCGTGCCGGGGCGAGCGGCTATTTATTGAAAGACGCTTCCGCTTCAGAAGTAGTGTCCGGGGTGAGAACTATCGCGCAAGGAAATGCGACCTGCCCGCCTCATTTATGCAGGCAACTCTTTCGGGCCTCTTCGCGGCAATTCGACGCGCTTCCCAGTGCGCGGATTAAACTTGAATTCGGATTGACGCGGCGACAACAGCAGCTTATCCCGCTGATTGCGCAAGGTTTTACGAATAAGGAAATCGCCGCGCACCTGAACTTATCCGAACAAACCGTGAAGAATCATTTACGCGGCATCATGCGGCGCGTCGGAGCCGAAGACCGATTGCAAGTTGTCGATCTGACGCGCTTCTCGGGAACCTTCAGGTAAGGCCAATCTTCAGCTGCGGGGGAGGCCCGCCTCACGGCACATTCTCAAAGCTCGAGTACATGTTCACTTAAAGGAAGGGATCACGAATGAAACAATGGGAAGCGGGGGCTCTATTGCTCCGCGTGTTCTTGAGGGGAGCTAATTGCGCAAATGCGATTGGAGTTGGCTTAGCCGCTCGGTCCTTGCTACTTCGAGCTCCGCGCGAGCTGCTCGGCTCAGGACCCATTCGATGTCCGTCGGCTGGCATGGATACGGTATCACGCCAAATGCTCCCATTTGCGCCGCCTCCACCCGCTCATCCCAATCATTCATGTGTGATACGACGACGATATTTACTCTGGGATCAATCACCCGCACGGAAAGCACAAGGTGTTGATAGGTTCCATCCGCCAGGTGACTATCCCAGAAGACCACGCCCACATTTTCGCGCGCGATGATTTCCCTGCAATCTTCAACGTTCGAGGCATAAGCAAAGTCAATCCCAATTCCTGCGAGTATATGCGAGAGACTTCGGCGCCATTCCAAATCCGCCGATAGAATTACTACTCCCCATCGGGTCTGCATTCCGCCACTCCGATCGAGGGTTGCCCCCTATTCTCACGTTAGCCAACTGAACAAAATTCGCCAATCCAAGTGAAAGTGTAATTTGACCTTTATCCTTTCTGTAGCTTGGCGCCCAATCGGCCCTTTTACTGACGCTGCTTCTACGGCAAATTCCAGCCGCTTCTACCATTGTCGCAGTATGGATCGGGATCTTGGTCCGCCCCAGGATGGAACTCCATTCGAGAACCACTGCAGCGCGAAATGGGAGAGGATCAGGAACTGATCCTCTCCCTTCTCCCTAGTTGCAGGAATTCGCGACAGACCTTTGATCCCATTCTTACGGGTGCACCGCCGATCTTCCTTAATGAATCGCTCGTGGTTGAGCTTCTGGCGCCCGCACCGTGCCTGGTCTTCCCTCAACAAAAATGCACACTGATGGGACCAGTCGTATTTGGACCGGACGTAATCGGACGATGGCGATCGAGGCGGAGCCGCTTGCTATCCGTAAAGAAGTTCGTTGGCGGGAGACTGCCCATCCGTGGGGAAGCGGTAAATCCCAAGCGCTTGCATGGAGACGAGGGCCACATAGGCGAAATTCAAGAAAAGATAGCGGCGCCAGAGCCTTCGGGGCTCGCAAGTCAAACGGAAAAGCCATTCTAATCCGGCGTCTTGCATCCAAGCCGGGGCTTGGGGAAGCATGCCAGCCAGGAAGGGAAAGGCGGCGCCCACCGCAAGGACCGGCATCGAGAGAGACATGCGAAATTCGTAAGCGAACACTTCCTGCCTGGGGCACCCGAGCCCAACGAAAAGAATCGAAGCTCCGGAAGATCGGACGCGCTGGGCGACCTGGTCCTTTTCCTCCGGCGTGAGCTTTCGAAATTTCGAGGGCTCCATTCCGGCAATTACAATTCCGGGGAACTTGCTCTGGAGCGATTTCCGCAATCCTGATAGGATCCGTGGCGTGCCCCCGTAAAAATAAAGTGGGATCCCTTCTTTCGCCGCCCTGGAGCAAACCTTGAGCGTGAGGTTTGGTCCGTAAACGCGGTCGGGAAGTCCGGCGCGGTAGCGCCAGTTCAGCACCCAGCGCACGGGCTGGCCATCCGGCACCAGCAGATCAAAGTGATTCAGCCGGAACTTCTGTTCGCGGTCGAGTGCTCCTGTGACAAGGCCATGGACGGCCAGTGCGGACACCGCCGCGCCATGATGCTCTCTCGCAGCCCGGAAAATTGTGTCGACGGCGGAATCGTAATCCACTGCGTCGATCAGGATCCCCAGGATGTTCCTTTTGCCTCCATTGCGCATTGGTCCCTCCAGCGGTCGGAATTGCGTTCGTAGATTTCCTGAAGAATTCGCGGAACGTCGTACTTCTGCTTCCAGTTGGGGTAATGTTCCCGGAAGCGCGAGATGTCGCTGATCCACCAGACGTGATCCCCGCGCCGATTTTCCTCGGTGTATTTCCATCGCAGCGGATTGCCGGTGATCGTTTCGCAGATCGAGATGGCCTCGAGCATGGAGCAGTTGCTGTGGCGCCCGCCGCCGATGTTGTAGACCTCTCCGGTGCGAGGTGCTTTGAAGAATTCATGGAAAGCGCGAATGAGATCCGCGCTGTGGATGTTGTCGCGGACCTGTTTTCTCTTGTAACCGAAAATCATGTAGGGATCTTCCGTGACCGCGCATTTCATCAGGTAGGCCAGGAATCCGTGCAATTGAGTCCCGGAATGATTAGGGCCGGTGAGGCAGCCCCCACGGAAACACGCGGTTCTCATTCCGAAGTAGCGCCCATATTCCTGCACGAGCAAATCCGCGGCCGCTTTCGAGACGCCAAACAAGCTGTGCATCGTTCGATCAAGCGACATGGATTCGGGAATGCCATTCCTGGCATACGGATGGCTTGGATCCACTTCCCAGCGCGTTTCTTGTTCCACAAGTGGCAAGGAGTTGGGCAGATCTCCATAGACCTTGTTGGTCGAGGTGAAAATGAAGACGGCGTTTGGAGAGAAGTGGCGCGTCGCTTCCAGTAAGACCGATGTTCCATTGGCGTTTACCGCGAAGTCCGTCGTGGGATTGCATGCGGCCCAGTCATGCGAGGGCTGGGCGGCGGTGTGGATCACAAGAGCGATTTCTCGACCGTAGCGCGCAAAAATGTTTGAAATGCCGGAGCTGTCGCGGATATCGGTTTCGAAATGTTGGTAGCGCGGAAGTTCCGCGCAAAGACGCTCCCGAACCCAGGCCGTGGAAGCTTCCTTGCCGAAGAACTCCGCGCGCATGCCATTGTCGATTCCGATAACGTCCATTCCGAGCGATGCGAAGTAGGCAACGGCTTCGGAACCGACCAGGCCGGCAGAGCCCGTGATCAGGGCGACACTCATTAGATTTCTCCTTTGAAGGCTGCGTTGGTGGAGTGAGATCTATCGGGCAATCAGGGCGTGGCTCTGTGTGGGGGTCGCAAGAGCCTGAGAATACGGGGTCGCCATGTCCATGACCCGGTGATAGATTTCCATGAGAGAAATGTAGTTTTGTTCAGCCGTGTAGCAGGTTTCGTATTCGCGGCGGGCTGCGGCCCCCATTTCCGATACTTCAACGGGATGAGTCCAAGCCCAGTACGCTTTTTGCGAAAGATCCTCGGCATCGCCCGCTGTGAAATGCAGTCCCGTGCGTTGATCGGCGACAATTTCCTGCATCGCGCCCAGTTTCGAGCAAACGACCGGGACGCCGCAGGCGAATGCCTCGGCAATTACCATGGGAAAACCTTCGTACCAGACGCTCGGAACTAAAACGAAACTCGCTTCCTTCATGGCGTCTATTGTTTCCGTTCGAGTAAGAGATCCCCGGAAGGTCACATTCGCAATGCTTTGCCTCTGAACCAGGCCTTCCAGTGCGGCCCGCTCAGGACCATCGCCGATGATCTGCAATGGACACCTTGAAGGGAGGAGTTTCCACGCGCGTAGAAGCGTGTCCAATCCCTTTTCAGGGGACAGTCGGCCTACAAAAAGTGCGTACTTGCCTGCTACGGATTTCGGGCGCGGATCAATTTCCACAAAGTTTGGTTTCACCACAATTTTGCCGGGTTGGAATCCGGCAGCGATGAATTTCTGGCGGGAAAATTCCGTGAGTGCGATGTAGCAATCAACGTTTTCTTCCCATGTTTTGATGAGCCGGTGCCAGCCGAGAATGAGCGCGACGGCTGCCGTAGCGGCTCGTGAATCCCGGTAGCAACCATGGCGGATGCTATTCAAAAGGCTTCCATTCAGGCACTCTTCGCACACGTTCCCGTTCCGGTAGAGCGCGTAGGCGGGGCAGACCCAGCGAAAATTGTGCAGGGTCTGAACCACGGGGATGCCTCTTTCCTTGCATGCGCTATAGATGGAAGGAGAGATCACAAAGAATGTATTGTGAATATGGACGATGTCCGGCGATTCCCGGTCGAGCAATTGCGAGAATTCATGCCGCGACCTGCTCGACCAGACGGAATTCTTCACCAGCGAAATTTGAGTGAGCGGCGCCGGGCTTTTGATTTCCATATTACCGCGGCGATAGACGACAATGTCATGTCCCCGGCGCTCCAGGTTTTCCCATTCCTGCTCGAATACGACGTCTTCTCCCCCACGCTGCTCGTAGCTGTTGTGGACCAGGCAAATTTTCATGGCTTGTTCTCTCAGTGCGACCTTGCGAGAGGCCTTTTGTTGGCTGCGGGCTGTAAGCTATGCGCGCCGAGCAATGAGGATTCGATTGCTTGAATCAGATCGCGCGCGAGCTGCGGGGTGGTTCGCAAGCGCGATGGATCAGGCCTCGCAATCTGTCCCGCAAGGGCCAATCTCAACTTATTTTTGAACTCTTCGTGATTGCGAGGGTCGAATATGTTTTCTGGAGGAAATAGTTCCTGGGCGCACCCGGCATACTCTGAGCAGAGAACCGGAACTCCTGAGAGAACCGCTTCATTGGCCACTAAACCCCAGACATCCTCAATGGTTGGAAAAACGAGAACATCGCTGCTTCTATATACCGCGGGCATTCGTTCCGGCTCGAGCTCGGGGCAAAAGTGGGCGTTCTTCAAGTGCAAATCCCGTGTCATTTGTTTGAAAATGCTCTCATCCAGCCCGCTCCCCACGAGCAGCAACGAAAACTCAAGCCCTTCCCTCTGCACGCCCGCGACAGCCTGGAGCAGCAAATCGATTCCTTTGCGAGCGACAAGCTGGCCCACATGAAGCAAGACGGGACGCGGCTGAATTTCAAACGCCTGTTTCGTGGGTCTTGAAAATCGCGCCTCGTCAACCCCGTTCTGGAGTTCCAGAATGGTTTCTTCGTTCATGCCGAGAGAAACCAGATATTCCGTAGAGGACCTGCCGTAGCTGATCCAATGGCGCGCCCAGCGCGAAATTACACTCCGCAATAATTTCCGCCCAAGACTGATCTTGCGTTCCGTGTGCAGGGTGCCGCCCCACCAGACCCACACCGGCGTTCGGAACAGGGTGCCGTAGGCTAGGGCGATGACGGTGCGGAGACCCATTTCATTCGTGATGACTGCATCAGGGCGGAACCGCAGAAGATCCGGCAAATATCCCGGTGCGATATGCACGAAACGGCGATCGATGAATGTTCCGTTGTCTTCTTGAATCCGCGAGATTTGCCAGCCCAATACTCGTTTGACTTTAGCGTTCGGCAGGGCCGTCTCGACGTAGCGCCAGGTTGTCCGGTTCGCCTCGGTCCCTCCGTGAAGAATGAGCAGGTCGAAGTGATTTGCCAAGGCGGAATACAGGGGAATCCTGGCGGGCGAAATCATATTCAGAAGCAGGGCCAATTTCGGTTTACGGTTCGGCATTTGGGTGATTAAAGTGAAACTAAAGCAGAAATCGTTGAAAGCCGTATTCCTCGCCCGATGGCGAAATATAAAAAATGCGATAACCGTTGAGTTTCAGATCCCGGAGCGCTTGCCGGGTTCTCTCTACGCCAACTTCGGGCCACCTGTGATGGAACTCAACGAGTAACTGGTCCACCTGGATATCGCATGCGAGCATATCCGCGAGCACTTCGTACTCAGCGCCTTCGATATCCATTTTCAGCACATGGATCTTTTTGTGGCCGAGTGATTTGAGGATGGTCGGCAGGCGGCTTACCGGGACTTCGATTGCGGGCCACGGAGTATCTCTTTCCAGGATCGTGTGGGAAACGTGCTTCGGATTTACGGGTGGCGCAAACTTGCAAACGCCGTCGGCATTCGCTATGCCGTATGAGTGAAAAACGAATTCAGGCGGCAACGCTTGAGAGCGGACCCACTCGATCGAGCGAGGTGTCGGGTCGAAGGCGTGAACCCGTAATCCGAAGCAGCGAATCAGTTCGAGATCGAACGAGATGTCCTCACCGACTCCAAACGAGTACACGATGCTCGCTTCGCAAAGTGACGCCGGACAAATGCACCACCTCGCTCCTTCATTCCCAAGGCAGACCGTTTCACAGCTTGTTTCCACGCTCCGCCATACTTCCTTTCCGCGTGCCGCGCGCAAGAGCCCCTTGATGCGACGCCCCGAGTTATAAAGAACGTTTGTTTGGGATTTCATTTTGATTTCTTGAGCAATGAAAGAAGTGTTTTTCCGGCGGTCGGAAATTAAATTATCCAATCCAAACTGTCACAACATCGACGCATTATTTCAGATCACCGCTTCCTATGAGCTTCTGCGCCACAAGAAGCGAACCTTCTCTTGTCAAATGCCCATAGTCAAACTGGAGGGGCACCCCGTTCACCGCAAACTCTTCGCAAGACTGGGCTCCGCACAGGGATCGATAGAAGGAGACATACTCCACCCCCTGCTTTTCGGCCATTGCAGACATGGCATCATCAAGCGCGTGCTGGTCGACGCGGTGCTCGTCCGGAATTGCCTGGTCATTTCCACGGATCGAGAATGCCAGCAACCGCGGAAGTGCCATGTCGTACTGAACCATGGGCCCAAAGAGGACGACCGAAATCCCTCGATCCTTTGCCCAGGCCAGAGAGCGGGAGAGCGGCAAGAGATCTTCATTCTGCCAACGTGCGGCAATCAGGAGGCGATCGACGTGGTGGTTCGGCAAATAATCGCTGTACACGTAGCTCATCAATTGCCTGCAAGTAGGCGCTGTCAGCATGGGTTGATCCAATGTCGGTTTGCACCCGGATGCGGTCGCCTGAAGTAAATTCACGCCGTGCAATTTCGTTGAAAGGCCGTACCAGAGGTGGGCGGCGTGACTGTCACCAAATAGAAGGTAATTCTTTTTATCCGGGTCCTGATCCAGACAATGTGAAAAATCGTAATCGGTGTATTTGTATCCCGAGGAAATGAAGCAGGTTCCATCCCTGAAGTATTTCGCGGAATCGTAATCCAGGTAGGAAGCAACCTGGATGGCTTTCGAGGGATAGCGGGACGGAAAACCCTTATGAACGATCACGGTAAATCCGGCCGCGGCCACCGCGGCAGCCGCGCCAGCGGCAAACTTGAATAAAGTGGCGCGAGGCATTCGCATGTGCCCGGCCCGAAACGGCGACTCCACAAATTTCCAGGAAAGCGTGGCGACTGCGAACGACACGCCGATGCAAATGAGCTTTGCCATGCGAACCGAGACTCCGGTCACCAGCACTGACTCCATCCCCTGGAAAACAATAATCGGCCAATGCCAGAGATACAGGGAATAGGAGATCAGTCCGACGAAAACGACGGGCTTCAGCGAAAGTACACGGCCTACGAGTGAGTCCCCCGATTTCCCCGCGATAATGATCATCGCGGCGCCGAAACATGGAGCAAGGGCAGCTGCCCCGGGAAATGGAGTCGAGGAAGAAAAGGCAAACACAGAAAGGCAGATCAGCACAATCCCGCATGCGGCGAGGACATTTCTATGAAGAGGCCGGAGAACTTCGGGAAATACTTCAAGCGAAATGAGGACCCCCAGCATCAATTCCCACGCTCGAGTGTGAGCCAGATAGAAGGCTGCCGTCGGGTCCCGGAAGGCACCCACGGCGCTTACCACGAAGGAGAAGAGCGCGATCAAAATGACGGAGAGGCGCAACTTTCGCGGGAAATAGCGATGCGCAAGGGCCAGGAAAATCGGCAAAAATACATAAAATTGTTCTTCAACGGCGAGAGACCATGTATGGATCAGCGGTATTGTCTCCACCGGGGCGCTGAAGTAGCCGGAATGTCTCCAAAAATAAAAGTTGGACACCGAAAACAAAGCGGCCAGGAGGGATTTCGCGTAGGCCGCCAGTTCCGAGGGAAGGAAGTACCGATAAGCCAGAACGCTTGTTCCAATCAACGTGGCAATCAGCGCGGGGAAAATGCGCCGCACGCGGCGTTCGTAAAACGAGGCGATCGAGAATTTCCCGGCCGCAATATCCTTCAGGATGATCGCGCTGATCAAATATCCGGATATAACGAAGAAGATATCAACTCCGACAAAACCGCCCCGAAATGCCCCCACTTTCAGGTGATAGGCAAGAACCGAAAGAACCGCTATTGCACGGAGCCCGTCGATATCCGGGCGATAGTGAAAGCTCTTTGCGGATCCGGATCGTGCCCCGTGAGATACAGGCGATTGTTCGGCGGCAGTTACAGGCTCTTTTTCGACTGGCATATATGTATCAGTAACTAAATCTATCAATAAATATATATGATTCGCTATATACTGCGTGCATTACTGGGGCGAGTCCGCCCGCGTTTGTGTCAGGGAACTACTGACGACGTCACTAGCTCCGGCATTTGACCAACTTCGATATCCGGTCCATTCAGGGGCTGAGCCGTGCCAAGCAGGGGCGTAAAACTCTTATCGTTCCACGCCTGAGGGAAAAGAAAAGTCCGTCTTTCCGCAGTGGTTTGAAGTGGATTCCAGAGAATCCATATGGGCGCGCCATTTCGGGTGAGGCGGCAACTCCATACGTGATCCGCGTTCTCATCGCAATTATTCAGCTCGGCCTGCGCGAGCCATCTTTGAACAGTTCCATACGCTTGGCCAGCCGGCGTGAGAGTGCGATTGTCCGGTTCCGTGGTCTGAATCGAAACCCAAGCGTGATTGTCCCAGGCATACCAATAGAAGCGGCTGACGCCCGACGCCCAGTTAAGGATGTAAGCCCTTGCGAGGTAGGCTGCAGCAAGGTCAGCGGAAGGGAACGGCTTCGGAACTTGCCAGCCCGCTTCCGTGTTCCAGAGTGGTTTCTCCGCCACGCCAGTTTCTCGCATGATCTGCCGAACTTGCTGAATCAGCGGCACCATCATTTCGGGTGGCTGGGGCGAAACGTAGAAGTGGTAAGCAATGACATCGACGTACTTGCCGCCGCCCAGATTCAAGAACTGCGTGAGCCAGGCAATGCCCGAACTTGTGGTCGCCGCCGGGGAAACGACGGTAGCAGCAGGATCTATCTTGTGAATGATCTCTGACGCTTCTCGCGTGAGGGCCACCATTTCTTGGGTGTCCCCCGTCCAGAAGCCCTTGTTGTTCGGCTCATTCCAGATTTCGTACGCCCCAATGCGCCCTTTGTAACGGGTTACAATCGCGGTGACGTAGTTTTGCCAGTCCACATTGTCCGCGGGTTCGGCTGCATTGCCAGACTGGTAGATTGAGCTTTCCAGTGGCCTCGCCGAGGCCCATTGCGGAGAGAGCCCCAAGGGGAGGAGCACTTCGGTCTTATGCTGCTCGGCCAAGGAGACGTATTGATCCAGAAGACCGAAGTTCCATTGCCCTTTTTTCGGTTCGATCTGCGGCCAGCCGACCAGCGCATCCCACAATCGCCAGCCTCCAATCGGTACAGAGGGCCATGGCGTCCCCGTGGTGGCGTGATGAATGTGCATGCCAAAAAAATTCGCGGGAATGCGCACCGCAGAT
The DNA here is from genome assembly GCA_963819395.1 of uncultured Acidobacteriota bacterium. Classification (GTDB taxonomy): domain Bacteria; phylum Acidobacteriota; class Terriglobia; order Acidiferrales; family UBA7541; genus Palsa-360. The sequence continues at coordinate 26,569 of CAWFVW010000006.1, read as the reverse complement.
GGGGCAAGCTGAAATTTCCCGTCGGCTCGCGTCCACATGAGAGCGATCATCGCCAGTATGTAAATAGCTCGCCCTCGAATTGCTCGCATGGTTTGCACCCCCTTGATCAAAGAATCGTCCGTACATTCAGGCAAAGGCAGCTTTTTTCATTTTGGTGTGTCCACGCCTGCAGTTTGATATGCCTGAAACGTCCGGCCCGCCAAACCCGCTATCATCCCCACTCCCAGAAACAGGTTAGAGAGAGCCTGGGCGAGTGCGGCTTTTCCGAAGACGGGCGAAAGGCAGGCGGACATCGCACCTTGAAGAATTCGCCCGAATGCCTTTGCCATTCGAACGATTCGAGTGGAGATCCTTTGATCCAGTGACGACTCGCACAAAACCCAGGAATTGCCGGACTGGTACGCACGCCGCAGAAGCCAGCGCAAGCTGGCACGGGAAGCCGGGATAGCTTCATAGACCACGCCGCCGCCCGAACAAGTAATCATGAATCCCGCCCTGCGAACGCGGAGAAAAAAGTGCGTATCCTCTCCGCCTGTCAATGCAAATCTTTCATCAAAGCCGTATACGGCTGTAATCACTCTCCGGCTGATTAGCACGTTGCTGGTGCTGCACGTTTCAAGGGGATGCCCGGTCATGAAGGTTTGCTTGCTAAAAAATCCCCCTGCTTTCACCCAGTCGGGCGCCCCGCCGGCGAAACAAGGCAAGACGGGACCGCAAACCACATCGCTGTCGAAACACTTCTGCGTCCAAAGCAATTCATCCAACCAAGGCGGCGTCGGAATTTCGTCATCGTCTATGAACACCAGGAAATCGGGATTCTCCGCCTCCCGAATTGCCCGGTTTCTGGCTTGCGCGATTCCTCGGAGTGGCTCGACAACATACTTCGCCCTAAATGGGAGAGAAACGGTGTCGCAAACGTCCGCCGCGCTCCTGGCCGGATCGTTATCGACGACCACTATAAGGATTTCGGGGGCGGGCATTCGTTCGAAGGTCAGCCGCGAAAGGCCTACGAGCAACTGGCGCAGCGAGTCGCGCCGCCTGAACGTGGCGATGCAGATCCCCACTCGCGCTCTTCTTTGATTGCGTTGTTCGACGGGATGCATTTACGAATATTCGGGAGTGTTTTCGAGTGTGACTTCATCGACGGTCTGGGCAACTTCGAAGTGAGCTTGAAGCCTCGGGTCGGCACACGCCACCGTTGCCACGCAGAGGGCCCATTCCAGCGAATTCTGCCAAAGGATCGTGCATTCGCCGAGGTTATGAAATAGAAAATATACGAGGAATGCCAGAGGCCAAAGATCCTCGATCGATTCAGCTTCCTTGGCCCGTATCGCAGCGCGTTTTAGGCCACTGGCCGCAAACCAAGCGAAGAGGAGTAGTCCCGCAAGGCCCAGGCTCAGCGTGATTTCCAAGTATCCATTGTGTGCGTATTCAGGGGACCAGCCGATTCGCGTCTCCACGACCCTGGAGAGGTCTGACGCTCCTTTCCAGAATCCTGAAAAACCGTAACCGAGAAATGGCCGCTCGAAGATCATTGTTGCCACCCAGCGCCAAAGCTCAACGCGCCCGCTGAGGTCCGCCGAGCGCCCCAGAACCCCGGTTACGGAAGTGGTATTCAGCGCGATCAAGACTCCCGAAAACATGGTCACTAATAAAAGGACTGGAACGATCAATCGATACTGGTGACGAAGCGTCTTGAAAGTGAACAAAAGGAGTATTGTGAGCCCAACCGAAATCAAAGACGTGACGGAATGAGAAAAAAGGAGCAGGCTTGCATAGGCGGACAACCACAGCGCCTTCCATACTTTCGATGCTTTTGTATGAGCCGGCAGGTGCCACTCAACCAGAATGGCGAGCGCCATGATCGCGCCCAAAGCATTCTTGTGATTGAAAATCCCCCGCCACGCCCCTGCCTCAATTTCAACCTGATAACGGCCAATTTGCGTTGACTCTCCGCTGACAAGGTCGGTGCCGACAACCAGCCCAAACGCCCACGCCGCAATGGTTAACGCCGTTGCAATTCGGAAAATGCGGCGAAGGAGCGACAATAGTTCCCCAATTTCCAATTGGTTTGCCAACACGAGGCCAAAAAGGGTCGCGCCGGCAACGCCAACCGTCCGTCGCAAGACCAAGCCCGGAAACTGCGCCCACAATGAGGAAGTGAAGGCCAGGATCAGCAGTCCGATGAGCGCCGGCGTCTGGAACCCGAGACGCACCAGCCGTCTGAGGTGAGTCAAAGCGATGAAAAGTACGCTCATGTAAAGAAGGAACAGAACCAACTCAAAGCGCCGGTCTCCTCCCGTGGTCACCAGATCCGTATCGCCACTCGATAGCACACGGATCATCGCTCCGGAAAGCACGAACGCAGTAGCGCCTAGCGCTGTATTTTCGAGAAATCTTCGAGAAATTGGAAGTTGTGCCATGCGGGGATTCGGAATTGATTGGGGCTAAGAATTAGTAAATCATAACGGTCATGAGATTCGAGCAACGCGGAGCTTGCGAGTACGACGCCCGCATTCAACCGCATTCCGCGCCGGCGACAATCTCGCCCGAGACGGCACGCGATCGCCTGAACAAAATGAAAACTGCAGCACTTACGCCAAACAGCAGTAGTGCGTCCGAGGCAATACTTGACCACGCCGCGCCCCGCCAGGAGTATGCGGGGATCAGCCACAGATTGATCAGGACGTTAAATGCAGCCACGAATGCCTGAATGGCGGTCCTGATTCCCTGGTGCCCGGCGCCGGTGAGCGTATCCGAAAGAAAATAGTGCAACCCTTTCAATATCGGCAGGGGCGCAAGCCAACGCAGAGCTTCCGTCGTGCGGGCATACTCCGGACCGATGACGTGAGGGACGACCCCTGCAGAAAGCAGAATGAGCACACAGACACATAGAGGAGTAGCCCAGGTGCGCAGCAACAAGGGCTTGGCGTACCCGAAACTGCCGGATATGCCCCTCGCGCCGGCTCGAAAAAAATTCGGATAGGCCGACCACAGTAGTGCGGACACCGGCACGAAGCACACGTCGATCAACCGGTAAGCCGCGCCATAGATGCCTGTGGCGTCGAGAGTGCTCAGACGCGCCAACATCGTTTTGTCAATGTCGTTATAAATCGTCTGCGCGCTCTGGCTGGCGGAAAAATAAATTCCCTCGCGCGCCTCCGTTCCCGGAAGAGGGTCAGCAAATCTTGGCGCGCCGAGTTTGGTCCAGACCAGTGTCGAGAGCGACGGTTGCAACTGTTGCCGTGCTGCAGAAATACACGTATCCCCACTGAAGGGCCGAAGGATGATCATGAATCCGCATCAGGATGACGGCACCGATGAGGCGCGTGGCGCTAATCAAGACGTTAATTGCGGCGGTCCAGCCCAGTTGTTCGAATGCCTGAAACGCCTGCCCGGATATGGTGATCACATTTAAGCCAAATAGATCGGCTCCTGCGACCAGCAGCACCAGGCGAAGCGGAATCGCCGCCTGGCAGGGCCAGATGAGACACAATCAGGAGCACAATATATAGAACGGAGCTCGAGGTCGCCGTCACCGCAAGCGCGCGTCCCCAATACGCCGGAAAGTGGTTCCGGTCGCGTGCCACGTTTTTTACAAGGAGATTGCCGCTTCCCAGCGCCCCGAATGGAAACGCGATTCCCACCAGGGCCACAACGCCGATGAACGCACCGTAGTTGGCCGCGCCCAGCGACCGCGCGATTTCAATAAAATACAGCGCCTGAATAACTAATCGAAGGCCCTGGCCAAGGAACATCCACATCGTATTGCGAACCAGTCCGCTTTTTAATGAAAGGTTAAACATGATGAGATTTGCGGTGCATCCTTTCAGTTCCTGGCATGTCAAAACCTTCGTCCCTGTTCATTCGCGTTTCACTCCTGTCCCGACTACGCCGCCCCAACGCCTTTGACCACAGCGGGAATCGTTCGCGCCAGATATTTTCATATCGAGCCACAGCGACCATTCGTCCACATATTGAAGATCGAGCCTCATCCATTGCTCGAAAGGAATTGAGTTGCGGCCCGCGATCTGCCAGAGGCAAGTAATGCCCGGACGGACGCTGAAGCGACGCCGCTGCCAATCCGCGTTGAACCCTTCGTAGTCACGAACCGGAAGCGGCCGGGGTCCGACGAGGCTCATGTCCCCCTTCAGAACATTGAGAAGTTGCGGCAATTCGTCGACGCTGGTCCGCCGCAGAAATCTTTCCGACTCGCGTAATTCGCGGGTCGTTCTTGATTTTGAACACGGGCCCAGATACTTCATTCAGCGCTTTCCAATCGCTCCATCATTTTCTCCGCGTTGCGGAACCATCGTCCGGAATTTATACATCCGAAATCTTCGCTTGTTCAGCCCTACGCGCTCCTGGAGATAAATAATCGGGCCGTCCGATTCAAGAAAGATAAACAAAGCGGCCAGCGCAAAAACAGGTGAAAAAACGAGTCAGCAAAATGAGGGAAAAAAGTATGTCGAGTGTTCGTTTGATCGTCCACGGCCACCACTCCCGCACCGCCGTCGACGCTGTGGCATACGATTGCCCGCCAAACTCCTCCGCACTGGAGCGACTCCTTTTGAGGCTGAAGATGTCTCCGTCGAACCGCATCGGGATTCCGTTTTGCTGGCAGAGGTTCAGCAACTTGTGACGCGCGCTCATAAAACGACCGCAATGGGAGGTACATGGCCATCTCATCCACGACATTGCGGCGGAGAAACTCAGGCAGGTCATCGGGGCGGCACACCAGTGGAAATTCTTTTGTCTCACAGTCTTCGCTCGTAACCCAGCCGTCGTCAACAAATCCCAGAACGCGGTAGCCCCTTTCCGGCTCGGCTTTAATTCTTCTGGCAAAATCAAGTGCTCGAGAATTCGTGCCGACTATCAGCACGTAGCGCAGATTTCGGCCGCGCTGCAATATCTGGTCAAGCGTCTCTCGAAGAGCAACGCGTGAAACCGTCACCAGGACCGTTCCGAAGGACCAGAAGAGGACCAGGAAATGCGGCGTCACCAGCTTGATACGAAACAGCACCGCGCCCGCCGCCGAGACATCCTGTTGAAAGCGCAATCGCCTTCATCGCATCGAGGATGTCCGTTTCTCGCGTGGGGATCCGTTTCGTCTTGTACAAGCCATAGGACCGGAGCAGGAGGTGCCAGGCCAGCAGGAAGGCCACAAAAATCACGCAGTTGGAAAGTTTGACTCGAATCGATAGGAACTCCGCAATCGATTCGCGATTGTCGGAGTAGGCGGCGAGCAGCGTAGCCACGCCGAAAGACAGAGTGACCAGCACAAGGTCGAAAACCTTGAGTAAGTTAATGAGGAAGCGTCGTCGGATTTCTTCCACTGTGGATCTTTTCCTGGTGCAAATATTGCGGGACGGCGAATCTGCAGGTATCGGACAGCCTGGCAGGATCCGGTTGGTTTTCGTTTCTGGGAATAGTCTGGCGAAGGCAGATTCCCAGACGCCGTCGTCATGCAGCGGTTTTACAGATGCTTGTACAAAGATTCTGGAATTGGAAACGTCCGCTTATTCAGTATCGCCCCCAGAATTCGAATCTGGGATGCGCGCAACTGTTCGGTCACGCGAATCGCGGCTTCCTTTCTCGTCGCATTCGCCTCGAGGACTAGCACAATTCCATCCGCCACTTTTCCCAGGGCGATTGCGTCGGAATACCTTGTCAAGGGTGGAGCATCGACGACCAGGTAATCAAATTCGATTCGCATTTCCCTGAAGCGGCTCTTCAGCCGGTTGGAATTCAGCAGCCCGTGAGAATCCGACAACAGCGATCCGCATGACATCAGATGAAGATCGTCATTTCCCAGCGGCTTTGCGAAGGATCGAATCGGGCCGTCCCCGACGAGCGCGTCCGTCAATCCGAAATGGTTCTGCATGCCATAAAGCTTGGGTAACGAAGGGGAGCGGAAGTTCGCCTCGACCAGGCAAATCGATCCCCTCAAATTTTCCCGGAGGGCCTCCGCGGTGTGAGCGCACATCCGGCTGCACCCATTGCCGTGATCTATGCCGGCAAACACGACCACGCGGGGCGGCTCTTGCACTGGCATCATGAAAATCTGCTGCACGAGCCTGTGAGATTCTTCGCGTGCGATTTGATCGACCGTCAAACGGGTGGCGAAATGTCCCTTCCTCCATTCTTTGATCCGCGGCTGCGGAAGTGTGGGAGTGAAGGGGTGGGCAATCGCCGGCGCAATGGCAGGCGTGATTGGAGGGCCCGGCGGTGTAGCGACAGTTTCCGCAGGTGGCGGCATTTCGATTTCCAGCAACTTGCCTGCCCGTTGCATCAACTCGAAATTTTTGCTCATAGCTTTCCTCTCTCGCCTGTCGGAGCTGTCGTTGTGGAAGTGTTTGTGCGCGATTGAATGTCGGATGATGTGATCGGCAATTTTGTTGAAACAAACCGGCGAGCAAGATTCCGGACGGTTCAGAACCACTATTCGGAATCTCTTACAATACTTGCTTCGGAACGGAAGCGATAACCGGGACGTTCAGCGCCTCCGCGACCTCGGCTGGGGTTCGGAAAGAAGCGTCAAGGTATTCGGCAATGAAGCCGGATGACATGCTGATGATGACGGCAATCACGAATCCCGCAAACAGGGCCTGCAACGGATTGTACGCGGGCAAGACGGGAACCGCGGGTGGAACCGCGATGGCTACATCCGCGATTCTCCTCTGGTCCAGGGCGTCCGAGGATCGTTCCTGCTCGCGTTTGCCCAGGTACAGAAGGTAATTCGCTTCATCGGCTTTTTCCTCGCGAATCAGCGCGGCCTGCGTTACTGCTTTGCGATCCAAATCGACCATTTGATTCTTCATTTGTTGAATGCTGCCGATCAGTTCAGTGGCAGTGGCCTGCTGGGACGCGAGGTCCGATTTTGTTTTCGCGACGTCTTCGCGGAGAAATTCGTAAGTGTTGTCGCGGTCCGTCGTTTCGTTCACGTATTTCATGCTTTCCGCTTTCTTGATGGCCTCCTGCGTTTCCGCGATTTCCTGATCCACTTCCTGCACCGCCGGGTAGGTTGGCTCAAACTTGAGCGTGAGCTGTGTCCTCTTGACTTGCGCCGCCAGCAAATTCGCCTGCAGATTTTCAAGCAGCGTGCTGTCCGCGTTCGTGCTTTCCTGAGTCAGGACCCTCGGCTTGGTCCCCACCAATTGCGATTCATCGTTTTTTGCCCGCTGCTCGTCCGCGGCGATCGCCTGGCGAGCCTGGTAGAGAGCCGCCTCTGAATTAGCGACGTTCGCGGCCATGTTCGTGCGCAGCACGTCCGGCGCGGAGACTCCCTCGTCCCGGCTGAAATTCGTAAGTTGAGTCTTCGTCATTCGCGAGCGCCTTCCTGTAATCCTCCGTCTGTTCCGTAAAAAATTCCGAAGTCCCTGGCGGGCGCCTCAGTTGCAGGTGCTTTTTGAGATAGAGTTGACTCAGGTTTTGGAGAACACAGGCGGGAGTTTGGGGATCGCCCACGGCTCCATACTTCACGTCAATCACGTGGGAGGTTTTTTCCGCTTCGACTTTAACTGATTTCCCGAGCGCTAGGGCAGCTCGCTCCAACTTGGCTGCCTTTCTTTGCACGGGATCCTCCGGAAGGAAGAGATCCGACAGCGACCAGTGTCCTTTTTCCGCCAGTCCGCAGGTGGTTACCACCGAGCGCATCATGTCCCGCCCTTGAAGAAGCGCAATTTCCGAAGTGATCTGGTCCGTTGTGATCTCTTTACCGGTTTGAACGGCCGCGTTTTGACCCGTGGTTACCGCCGGATCGGACCGGTCCTGCTGGACCACGATCTGAACGGTCGTTGCATAATAATTCGCGACCCAAAGCCAGGTAACCAGAATCGACAACAGGAAAACGAAGCCGAAAGTCGTCATCACCAATTGTTTGTGACGAAAAAGCGGAGATACGATGTCCCGCAGAGTGAACTCGGGCAAGCTTTCATCCATTCTTTTAGGAGGATTTGCCTTGTTCATGTTGACTCCATCCTTGTGGTCGGAATCCATCGACGGCGCCATCAATACAAGCCGAAACCTGTCCCCACGCCGTATGGAACGTACTTCCGGAATTTCGTTATGAACTTCTCCGGAACGATGATCATGTCGCCGGAAGCGAGTCTGGGCACTTCATTGACGTTTTTTCCGTGCAAGAGGTCATTGACGTTAAATTTTTTGACTTCCAGCCAATCCGAGGAGACGCGATGGAAAAAAAACACCTGCGTCTTTGCCGTGGGCGCGAAACCCCCCGCCATGGCGATCGCTTCCGCAAGCGTGGTCTCGTGGCGCAACTCGTATTCGCCGGGCTTGCCCACCTGCCCGGAAACCGTGAAATACGGCTTTTGGAAATCGACGAGGTCCACGTCGATGATCGGATCATGCAGGACCCCCGCATAGGCCTTCTTCAGCGCATCGACGACTTCCGGAACCGTCATCCCTTCGATGTGCACGCTCCCGGCGCCTTGCAAATTAATGTAGCCGTCCGGCTGGACGATCGCCTTCGGCAAATCCAATTCAGGAGATAGTGGAAACGTGATCGACAACGTGTCGCTGTGCTGGATCTTGTAACGAGGATTGCGATGATGCAGCTCGGGCACGTCTCCCACCGGCTGAGCTGAAGAATCTCCACTGTGGGCAGTGGCGGCGGAGGCGGACAGGCCCCCGCCTTGCTGCGCGTGTGCGCCCGTGGTGGCGATCGCAAGGATAATCGCCAGCGCCAAACCGAATAAACCAATCCCCTCGGCCTGTTTTCTTTTCATTTCAAACTCCGCTTAGCACCTTTATTTTCTTATCTGACGGGTCGTCCGTCCGTCGCATGCCAGCTGAAATTCGCCGTCACGGTTTCAAGGTCGCTCGGGAGGCGAATCCATTGCCCCGGGGTGAGGACAGCGTAAGGATCGTGAACTCCGGGGTTTGCCGCGCAAATTGCTTCGATGATTTTCCAATTGGACTGCCCGTAAAGCTCGAGCGCAAATTGGAAGACAGTCTCGGGGCGAAGGACTTGTACGCTCGTCGGGGCGCTGGAATGCACAAATTGAGGGCGTCCGAGTGGATTGGGTTTTCTGTCGGGCTCGCCATCCTTCTCGACGGCCGCGGCCGCCGTCCGAACATGTCTCACGCTGGTTGACTGCGTTGATGGCGCTTGACCGGATTCGCTGTCTCGTTGATTATCCCTGTCCGATTCCGCAGCCGCTGAAAATGTCGGGGCATCGGGGATGGAATTTGCGGATGCGTTGTTCGAGGCATCGACTATTGCAGGCGGCTGAGGCGGCTTGAGCTTGTCGGGCAAGGGGGGAACAAAATCCGCGTTGGGATCGTTCGAACCTAAAACGGCATTGACCACTTTCTCCGAAACTTGTCCAGGCAGAGTCTGTGTCAGACCGAATTTCGTATCGCTGAGAGCAATCACCAATGCCGGCAAGATGGCAATGCATCCGATGGCGGCAATCCATTTGATTCGGGAGGCACGCGGAGGCGTTGGATGCACATAGTCCCATCCGCCGCGACGTGGGATATCGGTGATTCGAACTGGTTCCGAGCTGAATGAGCCGGAGAAGTTGGTGGGTCGAAATGATTCCGAAGCATGGAGCGGCCGCCGGGGCGGGTCCTGAACATTGATGCGATCGTTCCGATCGGATGTGAAATCCAGGTCTGCGACAACTTCGCGGATAATCTCCGCGCCAATTTGCTTCGATTGGTTTGCAAATCCAATCGACAGAGCCTGGAAGCAAAGGCTGTTTATATTTCTTGGAATCCCTTTGCTGATCCGGCCAATCCTCTCAAGAGCTTCCGGTGAAAAGAAGGAAGGTCCCGTGCTGCCCGCGGCACGAAGGCGGTGTTCGATGTACTTTACGACCTCGTCGTCGCGGAAGGGATCCAGGCGGATGATCGTGGAAACGCGCTGGCGAAGTTGCGTCATCCCCGCCTCGGAAAGCTTCGCCGCCAATGCCGGCTGGCCCGCAAGGACGATGTGCATGAGTTTCTGTGTGGGCGTCTCAAAATTTGAAAGGAGGCGAATGGTTTCGAGTACTTTGTCATCCAGGTTCTGCGCCTCGTCAATCACGACGACGACCTGCCTTCCGGCATGCAACTCTTGAAGCAGGCCCTGATTTAGAGCTTCGTGCATGGTGATGCGGTCTTGGTCCGCGACTTTAATCCCAAGATCGTGAAGCAGGCTGCGCAGGAGTTCGCGCGAATCTCCCTCGGTTTGAAACAAGAACGCCGTCCGCGCCGAACTTTGCAATGAATCCAGCATCCGGAAAAGCAAGGACGTCTTTCCCATTCCAGGCTCGGCAATCAGGGCGGAAAACCCGCGTTTCAATTCGACGGCGTAGAGAAGCGAAGCGAGAGCTTCCCTGTGCGCGGCCCCGAAGTAAAGGAATCGCGGATCGGGAGTAACTCCGAACGGTTGTTCGCGGAGCTTATAGAATTCGAGGAACATGGCCTACTCCAGTCCAATCGGTTCGATTATGAGCCTGGGGCTTTCTTCCGTGCGGATAGGAAGAATTGAACTCTCTCGGCGCGCTTGGTTTGCTGTCCAAAACCTAGCCGGCGAATTGGGGTATTAACGGCCGCACGGTTTGAACACGCTCGACGACGCAACCGTCGATCTCGACGGCCGCCGATTGCCCCAGGATTTGTATGGAAAGGACCAGACGCAGCGCATCCTTCTTGCGCGATATAATGCCCTCAAGGCCCGCAAGCGGCCCCGCCTTAATCCTCACGAGATCACCATCGCGCACGAAAGGATGCGGTTCCACGCGAAGCGTGCTTTCCACCATTCGACGAATCGCGAAAATTTCCTCGTGGGAGATTTCCGCCAGCGTGCTCCCTACTTTGATAATTCCATTCACTCCAGGCGTCGAAACAACTTGGATCCAGCGGTCAATTTCATTCGCGAAAAAAAGATATCCAGGAAAAAGGGGCAGGGTAACCCGTTTATTTCTATCCGACCAACGATGCACGGTGTCGTAAGTCGGCAGAAACACATCGAATCCCTTGCCCAACAAGGTTGTCTCCACCATTTTCTCGTGCTGGTGGCGAGTATGGACGGCATACCACTTGAAAGTTGATTCGATGGAAATCATGACGGTTTGTAGCGGAGGTTGCTCAGAGCTTCGCCCTTTGACTCACAAATTGCTGGTACTTCTTAGTCCCTGACGCTTTACCCCCTACAAAGGGGAGCCGGAGACGGTCACACATCTTCTCTGTAATGTTCGTTCTGCCCAGTTGCAGGCGAAACCCGCAGCGCACTTTATGTAGCGATTAATCTGTGTCCCCTGCTTCCCTATCCGAGTCTTCGTTCTCCGCCATGATCGTCCAGGACGAGGCTACGGCGAATCCCCACATTCCCTTGCCGTTGGGCACAGCGTCGGCTCGAATCACCTGGCCGCTCATTTCCAACCGGTGGAATCGCGCAAAGTCCGGCAAATGGGGGAATCGAAATGTCAGCATGATCTGGGCGCCCACCGGCGGACAATTCCTCGCCTGAATATAGGCTCCCCCTTCACCGATATTGCGGCTCGTCCCCTTCGCACTGCGCGGCGTTCCTTCCCTGCTGAACCAAGTAAACGAAACCGGGGCGCGCAGCGGGTAGCGAATCTGGTGCCGGACGTCGGCCGCTGGATCGCCATCAAGGGAATCGGTGATTGCGGCTACATCGCACGGCGGTGCGTTTAGTTTCATGGTTCCGATGAATCCTCACTGCGGGAAATCCTAGTCGCGGCGCGAGAACTCAACAAGAAGCGCAATGTCCCGCTGAGGGAAGAGGAATGTCACCGCCTTCGATCCACGGTACAAATTTTTCATTGCGAGTACGTTCTTCCCGAAATCTTGTGCCGAACTTTCTCTACACCCAGAGAGATGAACTTCTCTACTCACAAAAGGGGACAAACATTTCTTCGCATAGGGTGAATGCTGAGTGTGAATCGGGAAGTTTCTGCAAAGCGGAGAAATCTAAATGGGAAATGAACTTTGAATTGGAGATATAAGCAAGCAACAATTTGAATTGTTCCGGCATCGCATAACAATCGGGGGCGGATCGTCCCCGGGTTGTACTGCTCTTCCGAATGTTCAACGGGAGGAAGACGGTTCAACGGGAATTCGTTAACATTTGGCCGCGTTTAGTTCAAACCAGCCCCGCTTCGTTCACCCTGGTCCCAGTCTGTGTTCGATAAACCTTTCTGTGGAGAAAAGTACCAGGATGAAGTTGCACATTTTCCCCACTTGATTTACAGGATTCTGCCGATAACACGGCGGACTCAATCGGTATATCAGTTCTAAGCGGGAATTATCAGACGGGAAACGAGAATTTCGGGGGATATAAAGAAGGAGCATCTGTTTCAGAATATGATTTTGGGGGAGCCAGCGGCAATTCCGTGGCGCTGGGGTGGGGGATGGAAGGCGGGGAAATGCGAAAAGGAAAGGCGAACAGAAATCCAATTCAGCTGCTGGTCGCCGAACCATGCCGGCTGAGTTGCGAATTGATGGCTGCGGCCCTTTCTCGTTATCGCCGCAGGATGTCCGTCGTGGCGTGCGCCACGGATTCGGCCCAGATCATGAAGGCATATTCGGCGAAGAAGCCGGATATCTGCATTATCAGCTCTCGCCTGAGAGATGGGGATTCCAGCGGCATCAGCGCGTCTCGCGAGTTGCATGCTGCTAACGAGAGTGCCCGCATCCTTATGCTGATTGATTCTCCCGAGCGCACCGCCGTTGTGGAAGCATTTCGCTCGGGAGCATTGGGAGTGTTTTCAAGAGACGGCGCTTTCGAAGACCTGTACCGCGGGATTCAAAAAGTCAGCACCGGCCAAATTTGGGCTGATAATGAGCAGTTGCAATACCTGGTCGAATCCATCGCGGACGTCGGTTCGCCCGTTGTCACGGATGCCAAAGGCAACGCCTTGCTGACCAGGAGAGAACAAAGCCTGGTCGATCTTGTCGCGCAAGGCCGCACCAACCGCGACATCTCCCGCGAGCTGAATCTGAGCGAGCATACAGTCCGTAATTATCTCTTCCGAATTTTCAACAAGCTTGGCACATCCAATCGCCTGGAGCTTGCCCTCTACGCCATCAATCACAAGGAATCCGGCAAAGAGCAACTGGTAGCCCAGGGCTAGAAACTGAATCGGAGCTATTTCAAGAGTATTTTCAGGAATTCGCGCTTCATGAATTAAGGGTATTGCAAGCGCTGGTTTTCTTTTGGCCTCTTTCTAAGTCGGAAGTGGAATTCGGCTGCATTTGCATCAGATCCTCCGTGCAAGCTTGTCTCCATCCTTGTAGCATGCGAGGCGTGAGGAAACGCTTTCCAATTTTTCATGCTGCGCGCCATATTGCCTATGTGGACGAACTGCTATACTTCGCCACATGCGAGGACCCGCCGCGCTTTCTTTGGCCACCTTGCTGCTGACTGCCGCACCTGCGGCGCGCGGACAGGATCTTGCCCCTGAGCCCGCCTACATCATTCGTGGGCATCACGCCGAGGTCCACCAACAAGTGCTCAAAGAACGGCTCGACCGCCTCCACTCCAGGCTCGCCGATCAACTGCAGCGAGGTTCGCCTGATCTGCTCCCAACGCTTGAATCCCCTCCGGCGATTGCCTACGGCTACCAAATCCTGCCGCGCATCGTCTCGGATGGTTCCCCGGGACCGCCCCCCACTCCACACGTTGCCAGTTATAGCTGGCCGTGGAGCGAGACGCTGATCTCTCGTGAAATGACGAACCTGGACCGGCTCGAGTCGGACCTCGCGGCGGCTTCCCAAAATCATGCCCAAGCCAGCCATGCAGCTTATGAGGCTATAGTCGCGGATTACAAAAAAGCCGTGGATCACCGCCGGCTGATTGATGCGGATATCGACTACAACTGGCTCTGGCAGCGGCAAATTGCGCAAGACAGGGGGCAGTTCGATCGCCTCACCGCGCGGCTCAACGCAGCGGTTGACAAACAGAGTCGATCCCCATCGCCAGAGTCCGAAACGCAATTGATTAGTATCGACGCGCCAGCCTTCTTAAGCGTCGATCCGCCCGGCGGCCACCTGCGCATTGTCACAGTGCCGTTTTACACTGACATACTCGATTCCTTAGTCGTTGAATCCTTCCGGCGTTCGGTCGAGACGCATTGGCGCGTTCAGGATGGCGAGGACGAGTACCGCGTGCTACTGACGATCACCACAATTCAGCCCGAGCGGCTTTACTGCTCACACCATGGCGACGGCAAAAATCCGGCCCCAGCCTGTGAGCCCCCGGCTATGGGCCAACATAAAAATCTGGACGCGCACGTTTCGCGGTTTCCCGCCGATGGGGCCATCCTTACAACCGGCGCGGAATCCCTTCAACTGATCGATGGGCGGGCCATAGTCCTAGGACCTCATGACGTTGCTCCGCGGACCCTGGCGCACGAGTTCGGACATGTCCTCGGATTTCCGGACGCCAACTTGCGCGGATATAAAGACCTCGGCCCGGATGGCTTCCAGGTTATGGAGCTGGTCACCGACTTTTCAGACATCATGTCGAGTCCGGGCGCCGGTTCAGTTCTCGCCCGGCATTTCAGGTCACTTATCGCGGCGAAGGAGATCCAGACGCTGATGCAGTCGGGTCTGGACGCGCTGTACAAACAAGCAGATCCAAGCGGGGCAGCCGCACGGTTCCGGCAGGTGCTGGCTCGCAATCCAAATCATTACGGGGCGACTCTGCAATTGGCCAAGGCACTTGACCGGGCCGGACGGCCGGAAAAAGCACTGCCGGTGTGGCGCAAGATGCTCGAAATGGCCGAAGCTGCCGGCGATGCCGAGACACTTGGTACGGTCCGCACACGGCTCGCAAAGGCGCCCCAGTGAAGGAAATAAAAAAGGTTGCCACGTTGGGGATGCCTGGCGCCTGCGGTTTCTTTCGCGGCTGAGGAGTCGCGAAGCTTTTCTTGCTCCGTCCGCACGGAAGACCGCACCGTGCCTTCGTATAAAGACCAAACTCCCGGACGCAATATCCTGCAGATTTTTTGGGTTGCAGGTTCGGATCCCACCTGGTTTACCGATGGATTCAAATGGCTTCCCGGCTATCAGAACTCCCAGACTAAACTTAGGCGCGGATCGTCTGAAGGAATGAGTCCACGGATCCGGAGAGCTCATCGGTTTGTTCGGAAAGCTGCGAGGAGATTCCCTTCATTTCTCCAATGCTCTTCGCCATGGTACTCACAAGGGTGGCCGTCTGATCCACAGTGGAACGCATCCTCGCGATTTCCTTCCCGATCTCTTCTGTCGCGCTCGTGGTCTGCTGTGAAAGAGACTTCACTTCAGCCGCCACGACGGCAAAGCCCTTGCCCGCCTCTCCCGCCCTCGCTGCTTCGATGGTGGCGTTCAAAGCGAGCAGGTTGGTCTGCCGGGCGATTTGGGAAATAAGCTTCACGACTCCCCCGATACGTTGCGAGGCTTCTTTCAGAAGTTCGATCACCTCGGAGAGTTGGTGCGCGTGCTCGGATTCACTCCCGGGCGCATTCGAATTGCCTCTCAAGGCCGCGGCCTGCGCTTTCCCATTGGCGGTCGAGTTGGCCGCGCCGGTCCCTGCCACATCGGAAAGCGTGTTCGCGGCCGCAGCCACGCGCGAGGTGGACGCAGCCAGCCCGGAAAAAACCTTTTTTACCGTGCCTTCGAATTGGTCGGCTAGAACGCGGCGATGTTCCACGGATTCCTTGAGCGCGGCATCCTTTTCCATCACGCTGTTGGCTTGATTGATTTCCTCGCTGGCCTGCCGAAAAGAGCCGCGCATGCCCCGCAGGATCACATGTCGGAAGAACTTGCCCCGGCTGGCGTACTCGAGCGAGGCTCCGACCTCACGCAGAAATGCGTCGGTCATATCCAGCATGTGATTGACGGCGTTGGCCAGGCGCTCCATCTCTTCCGATTCGTGACAATGCAGCATCCTCGCTTCCAGGTCGCCGTTGGCCGCTCGTTCGCAGGTCTCCGTTGCGAGCGCTAGCAGATTCTGGTATCGCTCGAGGTCCACGTTCGTGGGCAAACCTAAGCTCTGGCTGGCTGCCATGATCGCTCCTTCAACTCAGATGGAAAAAACAAATTCGTCATACTCCATTTGTTTCGCGGCGACGGCCTGGAGCAGCATTTCGGTCGCTGCCGCCATTCCTCGTTTCCAATCGGAGTGCCTGTCTTCTTCCTGCTTGAGCTTGCGGTACAGGCCGTCCGCGACTTGAACTTGGTGGCGATCCGGCTTGCGTCGATTGGAGTGGAAACCGGTGATTTCGCCGGTGCCGTTAAAGGTCGGGGTCACGTGCGCGAAGACCCAGTAAAAGTCTCCGTTTTTTGACATATTCTTGACGTAGGCGAAAATTTCTTCGCCTGCCAGGATGGTGTCCCACAGCAGTTTGAAGACGCACCGCGGCATGTCAGGATGGCGAATAATGCTGTGCGGCTGTCCCAGGACTTCCTCCTCCGAGTACAGCGCTATTTCTAGGAACGTCCGGTTGGCGTAAGTGATAATTCCTTTCAAGTCGGTCTTGCTTACAATAATCTCATCTTCCCTGAAAGTTCGTTCGACCCCAGTGGGCCGGATGGTGGTCTCTTTCACTCAGCACCTCCGCAAGGCTTCCTCCAATATTCATCGGCAATGAAAGAGAAGGCTTTACCACAGGGGGTGAGTACAGGGTTACAGGTGTGCCGTTGCGGGGCTTTCTTGGTAGGACAGGCTTCAAGCCTGTCAGCTTTTTGATCTGGCTGGCGCCGAGGAAAAACCGGACAGGCTGAAGCCCGTCCTACAATCTGCTATCCCTTAACCGTCTCCGCGGCTGCATTTCTCCCCGCGATTCGGCCCTGCACCGCGCATCTCGCCAGGCCGTGCAGGCTGAATCCTCCCGCGGACTCGCCTCCGCAGTAGAGGCCCGGAATGACTTCGCCGTTGAGGTCCACCACCTGGCATTTTCCGTTGATGCGCAGGCCGGAGCGCGTGTCGTGAATCACGGGCGTGGCCCAGGCGGCGTAGAAGGGAGGCGTCTGAATTTTATATTTCGGCGCGGGTTTGCCGAAGTCCGCGTCCTTGCCGGCATCCACGAACGAGTTGTAGCGCGTCACCGTGTCTTGCAGCGCGCTCGGCGGCATCGGTTTTTTCTGAAACTTGTTGACAATTTTGGCGGCGAGTTCCGTGATGGAATCCGCGGAGAAAAAGTATCCCTCGCGCATAATCCACGTAGGGAGCCGTAACTTTCCAGCCTTCCCGCTTCACCGCGTCCGAGTCGAAGATGGCCCAGATCGGCCCGCCTCCCGGAGTGGTATCGCCGGTTCCCGCCAAGGCCGCGTTGATGAAATTGGAAGTTTCGTACTTCACATTCGCGGCGTTGAGGTAGCTTCGCGGGATGTAGGATTTGATGGAGTTGTAGTTGTTCGCGGGGAATTGGCCTTGCGTCTCATCGTAAAATCGCTGGCCCGCAATGTTCACGAGGATCGCGTCCTGGTAATCCTTGACGAAGAGGCCTGAGGCGCGCGCCTTGGCAAAAATGGGGCTGTCCGGCTGCCAGCTCAGATTCACGTAGCCGTACTGGCATCCGATCCATCCCGCCTTGGTCACATTCTGGCCAAATTCTCCGGATTGATTGAACGCGCCCCAGAGTGACGCGCCGATGGACATGGCCGCGATTTCTCCGCTGGCATCCTGGAAGGACCACGGTTCGCCGGCCACCTGGTATTCTTCGGTGAGCCGCGGATCGAAGATTCTGCGGAAGTTCACATTGCTGCTGTGTCCGCCCGTGCCGATGATGACGCCTTTGCGCGCGCGGATGTTCACGGTCTTGCCCTGGCTCGTCGCCGAAATTCCGAGGACCCTGCCCGAATTCGGATTCTCGCGGACGATGCCCGTCATCTTGTGTTGCAGGAGAATCTGCACGCCCAGCTTCCTCGCGCTGGCTTCCAGCGGCCGGATGAGGCCGACGCCTGAGGAGGTGGTTGCCCCCTTATCGGCAGGCAGCGGGCCGCCATTCTGAACGAGCGTGTAGCCCAGCGGCGCGGCATGGCTCTCCCTCGGAGCGGAGTTGCCGCAGGCGTGCCCGCCAAGCGTGTCCGGAGCCTTTTCCACAAACGTGACGCCGTGTTCGACCAGCCACTCGTAGGTCTTGGCGCTTTCGTCGGCAAAGGCGCGGATGACTTCCTTGTCGTTGTACCGGTAATCGGGAAACCCGTTGGGCTCGACGACGGACCAATCCGTCAGGTCCGAGAACAAAAGGTCCGGCGAATCGACCACTCCATATTTTTTCTGCCTGCTCGTGCCGCCGCCCAGAGCGCACGTTTCCGCCGCTCAAAATTGCGTGCCCGCCGACGTCCGTATTCGCGTCGATCAGAATCACGGACGCGCCCCCTTCGGCCGCTTGAATCGCCGCGGGCAGCCCCGTAGCTCCCGCCCCGATGACGACGACGTCCGCTTCCTTATCCCAGCGCGCAGGCCGTCCCTCGGCCTTCGCTGCTTCCACGCCAAAGCCCGGTCAGCGCGGCCGCGCCGGCTCCCGTGGCTGTCGTCTTGATGAAATCCCGGCGCGAGAAAGTGTTCTGATCCCGTTTATCTTGTTTCATGAGTTTGATCCCAGTCTGCGATTTTGATTTGTTCCTTGCGCAAGACGATATGCCGGGTTTCCCCTGGTGTCAACAGATCGCGAGTGCTGGAGGGCAGGTTGAGTAGCGCGGGTTTCAGGCTGTGGGTTTCACCCCCGCACCAGCCGAAATCCACAGGCTGAAGCCCGCACTACTTAACCCGCGACACCGATTTGGGGATATCTCAAATACGAATTCCGATTGGGTCCGCTGTAAGGAATCAAGACTAATCCGCAAGGGCGGATTGCCGCGCCGATTGCGACTGCGTGAGCAGCGTTACGGCGCGATGTGCGGAGAGCGCGGCCCCTTCCTGCCAGCCGACAATGTGGCTCATGTGGTCGCCCGCCAGGAAGATCGGATCTTCCATCTGGATCGCGCGCTCATATCCCGGATACATTTTCGGCTCGTCGATGTGAACCCAGGAGCCCATATTGTAAGGGATTCGCGCCCAGCAAACGCACACGGGCTTGGCGAGGTCTTTGGAGTGTCCCGGATGGAGATGCTCGATCGCCTGCCGCGAAGCTTCGAGTTTTTCCGCGAGATTCATCGTTTTGACGGTGCTCGCGCTTTCCAGGTCGTAGCCGCCGATCACCACGCCCTTCTCGGAGAAAAGGCGGGAGCTCGGATACCAGACCAGGTTCACGGGCTGGTCCACGAAAGAAATGCCGCCATAAATCGAATCGTCACGCTCCCAGAAGCGTGGAGATTCCCAGGCAATCTTGTAGGCGTCGTCATAAGGACTGGTGTTGATGATTGCCCTGAGATCCGGAGAAAAATCCGCGTCCATATCCTTGAGAATCGAGAAGGGCAGCGTGCAGATGCAGTAATGCGCCTCAATGCTGTGATCGGTTCCGGTTTTGGCGTCGCGGTACGCCACACGAACGCCGCCCGGCGACTTGCGAATCTCTCGCACGGGACATTGGAATCGGATCATGCGCTCGAGGCGCTTTTCAAACGCCGCCGGGATTCGATCCATGCCGCCAACCGGCTGGAACATCGTTGCCTGCCAGGGGAAGTACTCTTCCGTTAACAATCCTTTCCAGAGATTCGCGTCCAGAAGCGCTCCCATATCCAGTGGATCGTGAATCTCACCGTCCCGCTCTCCCGCTCCGGGCAAAACCTTGTAACCCGAGCGGTTCGACCCTTTGTAGAAATAGTCCGGCGAGAGATCGCCGTAGAACCGCAGAAATTCGAGCATGCGCTCGTTGTCGGCAGCGGATATTTCCTGGTCGAGGGCGTTGCGACGGATCGCTTTGGCCAGAAGCTCGGCGACGTGCCCCCGTGTGTCATTGATCGCCTGGCGCTGCTCCACCGGTTTGCCGCCGTTCATGCGGTCGCTCTGGAGGAGAGAGCTGCGGGAAGTATTGACTTCCACTTCGAGGGGGATCCCGAATTCCCGGCAGTATCCAAGCATCGTCAGGTGTTGCGAAGGCAGCCGGGCGGGCCCGGCATTAAAATAATTGCCTTCCTCGAAACTGCACGTTTGCGTCGTGCCGTCCGTCATTTCGACCCGTGTGCCGTTGCGAATCGTCCAATTTCGTCCACCGGCGCGGCCTCGCGCCTCCAATATCACACATTTGTAACCGGCCTTGGAAAGTTCCCAGGCTGACACCATGCCGGATATCCCCGCGCCCAGAATGACTACGCTCTTGCCCCTACCCAGTGTCTCAGGCAGCCGGACCATGCTCGCTTTGCTGTCGGGGATCGGCAAAAGTCCGAGGGATTGCATGATCAGATAGGTCGCCCCAAATCCGCCGGCGCGGCCGACCTGCGTGAGGAATGCGCGTCGTGTGGTCACAAGGATCTCGAAACGCCGCGCGCCCAGTGAAGCGTCCTACAATAGTAGTGCTGCATTTGTCCGAAGCGTACAGGGAGCAGCAAGAAGTGTCCAGTGCGATTAACGAATCCGGCGGATCGGCAACTTCAATTTGAAACAGAATGCCGCGTTGGAATTGTGGTGATTGAAACGAAGAAAGACGCTAGCATTAGCGCATTCGCGTTGACTTAGGCGCAAATTCGAACGTCCAGGACTTACGACAACGGCCACTTCAGACCTCTCATCGATAACGGATCAAAAAGGAGCGATGCATGCGGCCACAAAGCAAGATTCTGGCGCTGATCGGCTTGATTGTTTTCCTCGGTTCGGCCTGTTACGGCGCGACGATCACCGGGACTGTGAATGGCGCGGATGGCGCGCCGTTTCAAGGCGCGTTTGTCGAGGCGCAGAACGCGAAAACCAAAATCACGGTCATCGTGTTGTCCGACAGCCAGGGGCGCTACCGGATTCCCGATCTGGCGGCAGGGGATTATCGCGTGCAGATCAGGGCCGTGGGCTACCGCGCCGATCCTCGCTCGGGCGTGACTCTCGCCGCCGACCAAAATGCCTCGTTCGATTTTGCTCTGCAGAAGGGCATGGTGCGCTGGAATGAAATTTCCAAATACCAGGCGACGCAACTCTGGCCTCCGGCAAAAGGGAAGAGAATTGCTTTTCGAGCACTGCAACATCTGCCATCAATTTCAAAGCCGCATCGCTTCCGTCACGGCGGGACCTGGACGGCTGGAGGGACCGCGTCGCATTTCATGCGCGAAGCCATGCACTTCAGCATCTTTTTGGGCCCGAATTTCAGCGATCAGGACGCGGAAGAGGTGGCCACTTATTTGAACAGCCTGTTCGGCCCGGATTCCGTCCTGCCGAAATCTCCCGCGGACATGCCCGCCTATCAGAAGACGGTGCGGCCCTTCAGCAGCGAGGCCATGAACATCGTGTACGTGGAATACGACATGCCGGCGCCGAGCCGCATGCCCTTCAGCGCCGCTCCGGACAAGAACGGTTATCTGTGGATTCCCGATTTTGGCCTGGCGAATAAAATCACGCGGCTCGATCCGAAAACGGGCGAGATGAAGGATTTCTCGATTCCATTCACAGGTACTGGCGGGGTTCATTCGGCCGTGCCTGCGGCGGACGGTTCGGTCTGGCTCGCCGAGCAAGGCTCGAACAGGATCGGCAGATGGGATCCCGCAACGCAACAAATCACCGAATATCAGGATGCGTATCTGCCCGGGAAAGAGGGAATCGAAGACGGCGGATCGAAGCACACGGTCCGGATCGATCCGAGCGGAAAGGTGTGGACGAGCGGCGTCCCGCTGACGCGCTTCGATCCCGAGACCGGGAAATTCGCCCGCTTCGTCGAAGGCGAATATGCGTACGACGTTAAACCGGACAAAAATGGCGATGCCTGGTTTACGAGCCCGCTGGTCAGCAAGATTGGCAAAGTGGACGGGAAAACGATGAAGGTGTCCCAGTGGAGTCTCCCAACGCCGGACGCTTATCCTCGACGCATGGAAATTGGCCCCGACGGCATGATTTATTCCGGCGAATTTCGCGGGGGAAAGATGGCCCGGTTCGATCCGAAGACGCAAACCTTCAAGGAATTTCCTCTGCCCGGCCCGGATCCGAGTCCCTACGGCCTGGGTTTTGATGCCGACGGTTATCTTTGGTATGACTCCCACAATATGGACCTGATCGGCCGCTTCGATCCAAGAACAGGGAAGGTCATCGAGTATCCGTTTCCTCATCCCGAACCTGCCATACGCGAGTTCTTCCGCGATTCGCAAGGGCGGATGTGGTACGGCACCTCGCCCAACAACAAAGTCGGCTATTTTTATTTGGCGGGGAAGAACGACTCCGCGGGGTCAGCCGGCAAGTAACGTAGCGGCGGCAGACGGCACAAATGCCAGGCGAAAAGAGATGTTGGTACTATCTTCCGATGCGGCGCCTTCGCCGGCGTCGCGCTTGACGCCAATGACGTATTCCGATCCTTTTCGCGGCGGCAATTCGTAACCGTGCCGGAATCCTGTTCGCTTCCCCATTTGACCGTGACATGCGACCCAACGCGAATCGCATTTTTCATTCGCACGCTCATGCCGCGGTGCGACGTGTCTTCGAGCGTTGCCGGCGCCACGCGGGGAGTCCCGTCTTCGTCCCCCCACAAGACATCGACCCGCGCCATCAGGGGAATTCTAAACTCGGTTCTCTTTTCGCTCACACCTTCCCTATCGGCAAAAAATTAAAAAAGCCCAATCCTCTTATGAAGCCAATGCACAGCCACTCCTGGCTGTGGATTTTGTGGAAGCAAGGTCTGACGACTTCACAATGATCGCAAAGCACTCTCTGCCTGTGCGGTCGGATGCCGTCCTACTAGAATCTTTTTGAATGTGACGTGAAGACCCGCACGGAGCGCGCGGTGCTTTTCGAGCGCAATAGTGGCAACAAGTCGTTGTATACTCGCGCCTGCTCTCATCGCTTTCGTAAAATTTAATAACTGGAAGGATTCACGTGAGAATCGACGTTCACGCGCACTATTTTCCGCTGGAATATCTCGACCGTTTGGACCTTTATGGCGGAAGTCACGTCACCGGTTTAATCCGGAAAATGAAACTGGATTCCGCCGATTTCAGCGGCCTCGAAGACCACTTCCGCAACATGGACCGCTCCAAAGTGGACATGCAGATTCTCTCCGTCTCCGGCCAGCTCCCCTATTTCGCGAAGGAAAACGACGCCGTGGATGCGGCGAGGCTCGGCAATGATATCTACGCGCGCATCGTCCGCGAATATCCGAAGCGTTTCGCGGCCTTTGCCTGCACTCCGCTGCCGCACGTGCAGGCGGCGATCGAGGAAACGCGCCGCGCGCTCGATGAACTCGGCATGGTGGGCGTGACGGCCGGCACCGTGGTCCTCGGAAAAAGCATCGCCGATCCGGCCTTCGACGGATTTTTCGCGGAGCTCAATCGCCGCAAAGCCGTCCTCTTCATTCATCCGATTGGCGGCAGCCTCGGATCGCAACTGATCGAGTCCACCAACCTGGTATGGCCGGTCGGCGCGCCGCTCGAAGACACGGTGTGCCTGCTGCAATTCATGCAGGCAAATTTTCCGAGCCGCTTTCCGGACATCAAGATCATCCTGCCGCACCTCGGCGGATTCGCTCCTTTTCTGGCGGCCCGGCTCGACCAATTGCAGGATCATTTCCTGCCGGACTCAGCCATGGCGCCCAGCGTCCAGGCAAAATATTTCTGGTATGACACAGTGAACGGCAATCCCTCGGCGCTCCGGTGCGCGCGGGAAACCCTCGGCGCGGATCACCTCTTGTTCGGAACGGATTACCCCTTCTGGCGCGACGACGCGTTCAAACTGTGCGTGGATTACGTCGGCGAATGCCGGACTGCCGGCAAGTGAAGCGACCGCATCCTGGGCGGGAACGCGGCAAAATTAATGCGGTCGTAAAGGTTGCCGGATTCGCGCGTCCGCAATTCCGCACAGGCTTGGTGAAACCTGTCGTTACGCACGAATCATGAGGCGAATTTTCAATCCAGAGTTTGCCCAGGTCCTGCCGAATTTCCGGATGCGCGGAAGACTACGGCGGCTCCCTGAAGAGCCGCCCTGTCGTATGCCCTCTGGAAATGAGAAGACAGTGTTGAGAAGCCGAGCTAAACATACAGAATTGCGCCTTCACCTGAATCAATCGCGGCGAAGCGTGGCCCCCCGGCCCGAACCATAAATGGTGGTCGCCGAGGATGCTATTTCATGACAATGGTTCCGAACAACGAGCTACTGACGTCGCCTACCGGGTTGTCGAAGTTTGGATGGTTGAAGACATTGTAGAACTGGAAACCAATTCTAAGCTCCGCCTTCTCCCACTTCGGGATCACGTCGTGCTCTTCCAAAAGGAAAAATCACTATTGGAATCGCAGAGCCATACAGTGGTTATTGCGCCCCACATTCCCCAATCCCGAGCCGGAAGTCGTAAATGCGCTGGTGTTGAAGCACGGGGAGCCCGTGGGAGCCCGGCCCCGAGCAATATTACAGGCGCCGCGCCCGTCGCGGTCGCGAGCACCCGCTGGCGCGGGCGTGTAGCCTCCGCTGAACGTCTGCCCGTAATTCGATCCTTCCAGAGTTCGGTCGTCGCCAAATCCACGATGCTGAAGGGAAGCCCGCTCCGCGCCAGGACCGTCCCCGATACGGTCCAGCCTCTAAAGAGGGCTTTCGGCCCGTGCCCCAGGTGAGCTTCTTGAAGGGCAGTTCCCATTCGTAGCTGAGGCTGAAGGAATGCCGCACGTGGTCATCCGAATTCCCGTACATGCCGCGGAGATTATTCGGATCTTGCGGGTAGATCAGCGAGGTATTGGTCGAGAAGAAGGCTGCGTATGCAAGCAGGCGCAAAGCCTCCGTTGGAGATCTCACCTCGAGGGGGTGAGCTTCTTAGGTGTAATTGGCGGTGATGAGCCCGCTCCCATAGGCAGGTGCGTGGCCGAGACCGACAGTCCGTTGTAGTTCGAAATCCCCTCGGTAAAGATGCCTTCGACGTACCCAAACCGGGGATCGGGCGGAGCCGTCGGAAGTCCCGCGAAACTGGCGGAATAGGCGTTCAATGCCGAATTTTGCACAGGTTCGTGGATGCCCGTCGTTTTCCGTATAAGCGACAGTCAGCGAAGTATCGTGTCCGAAACCCTATTAGAATAAGGGAGATTCCACTTATAGGATGTTCGAGGCACATGAGTGAAATTATGAGAGGCATAATAGAGAGGAGCCGGCGGCACGAATTCCGGGTACGTTGGCAGTAAGCTGGGCAACCGTCGCCCCGCTGTTGAATCCCTTATTATACGCGTTATTGGAAGCGACAGCGGCTTGCAGTCCCGGTTGCTTGTCTCCGCGGGGGAAATCAGCAACGGCTGTAAACCTCCTCCGACAGTGAAGGTTTGAGCGAGAGGGGGATTGGAGGAAATGTTGTCCACGATGGTTCCGGGGAAAGCGTCATAGAAAATACAGACCCCGCCTCGGACCACCGTCGGGTGGTGAGCGGCCGAACAGCTGCCAGGCAAATCCGAAGCGCGGCGCCCACTGGATATTCGTGAATCCAACCAGCACCGCCTTGATGTCTGAGTGAAAGAATCTGATTGTAGGGAACGTTCGCGGCGTTGGCGCCGCCGAGGACGGGATCGTTGACCAATTGAGCGAAGGGTTCGACAAGCCGCGCGAAGCAAAGGTCCTTGCAAGTCGGATTCGAGGCGTGGTCCCCGCGCAGTGAGAGCGTCACCACCAAATTTGACCTCACCTGAATATCGTCCTCGGCATAGGCTCCCACATTCCAAAACTTGAACCGTTGTTCGGACGAAGCGGCGAAGAATTTGCTATCGACTGAGGTGTTTAGCACACCCTGGTTTGGATCGGTAAATGTAGGAATCAAGACCCCATTATCAAAGACATCCAGGTCGCTGGCCACCAGCGTCCCGCTGGTGTTGATGCCGTAGGTCAAATCCGTCACGTCGTTCCGCCGGTATTTCACCCCGAATTTCAGGATGTGGCACCCTGCTGCCACTTTATCAGGTCGTTTCGACATCTGCACTTGGAGCCATCATCCGCCCTTGAGGCGCATCGAAATGCAGGCCGCCAGTTCCGTGAGGCTGCCATTGTCCCAAGAGAGGTTCGTCGGATAGGCGGCGAGCGCCGCTGGCAAATTCGGTGCGTTAAATGTTCAAATACCACTGTCCGGAAAGGAGGAGTTGGTTTGTCACGGTCGGCCCGAACGTATGGTTTTACCGGACCGACTGTCCCTGATACTCCGGCTGGGGACTTACCCAGATTGAACAGCGGATTAATCGGATCGGTATAGGAACCTTGAAGACCAGTTGTCGCCTCAATGTCGCGAAAAGGCGGTCCTTGGAACTGATCGTAACGTCTACTGCGCAGGCGTAAAGGGCTTCCGTTACGCCGAGAGTGGAACTGGTCCGAAATTGTCCACGCAATTCGTAACCCCGGGAAGGACGAATGGCGCTGTGACTGGATTGCCTGATCAGGTCTATGTTCGTTGTTACCATTCCGCATCCGGTAGGGGCGTTCGGATTGGTCGGGGTTGCCGTGAGGCCACTCCCGGAACCGCGGTGTTCGCACCAGGCGCCGAGTTGTACAGCTTGAATATATTTTGATAGTAAGGAACAGAGGCTGGGT
>CAWFVW010000005.1:0-74709 GCA_963819395.1 uncultured Acidobacteriota bacterium | reverse complement strand
GCGACCTACGTTCCCACACAGTTACCCGTGCAGTATCATCGGCTCAGCGGGGCTTAACTTCCGTGTTCGGGATGGGAACGGGTGTGACCCCCGCGATATGGCCACCAGGAAAGTCAATGTCAAGTAAAAATCGTATGAAAGGCGGGAGTTGAGAGTTTTACGTAAAAACAAAACTCTCAACTCCCGAGCTTTCAAGCTTTGCAACTGAATAGGCTTTTGTTACTTGGGTTTTCTGCAAATTCGTCTCGACCAGAACTTTTTGTGACTCTCAGCCACCGTATCGATCGGGCCCGCTTCGGTTTTCACCAGTCACGAGTCACTAATCAGAATCACGGCATTTCTGACAGTTTGGGAAAGTTTTATGGTCAAGCCGAACGAGCGATTAGTACGGGTCAGCTACGTGCATTGCTGCACTTCCACCTCCCGCCTATCAAGGTCGTAGTCTTCGACCGCTCTTCTTAGACGGCCGCAGCCGTCTTGGGAGACCTTATCTCGAGGCAAGCTTCATGCTTAGATGCATTCAGCATTTATCTTTTCCGGACTTCGCTACCGAGCTATGCCACTGGCGTGACAACTCGTTCACAAGGGGTCCGTCCATCCCGGTCCTCTCGTACTAGGGACAGCTCCTCTCAAGTCTCCTGCGCCCACACCAGATAGGGACCGAACTGTCTCGCGACGTTCTGAACCCAGCTCACGTACCGCTTTAATAGGCGAACAGCCTAACCCTTGGGACCTTCTACAGCCCCAGGATGCGATGAGCCGACATCGAGGTGCCAAACCTAAGCGTCGATGTGAACTCTTGGCTTAGATCAGCCTGTTATCCCCGGCGTACCTTTTATCCGTTGAGCGATGACCCTTCCACGCGGGATCACCGGATCACTAGACCCAGCTTTCGCTTCTGCTTGACCTGTGTGTCTCGCAGTTAATCCGGCTTATGCTCTTGCACTCCACAGCGGGTTTCCAATCCGCTTGAGCCGAACTTTGGGCGCCTCCGTTACATTTTGGGAGGCGACCGCCCCAGTCAAACTACCCGTCTGGCTATGTCTCCCGACCCGTCTAGGGTCGTAGGTTAGAGCGACAGAACAATCAGGGTGGTATTTCACTGTTGCCTCCCCTCCAGCCGAAACCAGAGGATCAAAGGCTCCCACCTATGCTACGCAGATCGTCCCGTTACTCACAGCCAGAGTGCAGTAAAGGTGCACGGGGTCTTTCCGTCTAGGTGCGGGCATCCGGCGTCTTCACCGGAACCACAAATTCGCCGAGTCACTCGCCAAGACAGTCGCTCTATCGTTACACCATTCGTGCAGGTCGGAACTTACCCGACAAGGAATTTCGCTACCTTAGGACCGTTATAGTTACGGCCGCCGTTCACCGGGGCTTCAGTTCAGGCCTTCGTTCCCTTGCGGGAGCTGAGCCCTTGCTTTAACCTTCCGGCACCGGGCAGGTGTCACCCCCTATACGTCGTATTCGACTTAGCAGAGAGCTGTGTTTTTGTTAAACAGTCGCAGAGCGCGTTTCGCTGCGGCCGCTTCGGGCTATAAACCCTACAGCGGCACCCCTTCTCCCGAAGTTACGGGGTTAATGTGCCTAGTTCCTGAGCGAGTGTTCTCTCGAGCGCCTGTGGATATTGTCCTTGTCTACCTGTGTCGGTTTGTGGTACGGGCACCTAATGTTCTCCTTAGAGGTTTTTCCAGGCAGCGTGAAATCCAGGACTTTATGACCGTGTGGTCTCGTCGCATGTCTCACCGTTGAATGACCCCGTGGATTTGCCTGCGGGATCCGGCTTACACATACCAATCGGGACGTCCATCACCCGACTCCTGTATCCTTCTGCGTCACCCCATCGTGATAACGACCATTAGGTGGGACAGGAATGTTGACCTGTTGTCCATCAGCTACGCCTCTCGGCCTCACCTTAGGACCCGCCTAACCCTGAGCGGATTAACCTTCCTCAGGAAACCGTAGACTTTCGGCGACACGAGTTCTCATCGTGTTTATCGCTACTTATGCCGGCAGGGTCTCTTCCGTGGCGTTGAGTAGTCCTCTCGGTCTACCTTCAGACTCCACAGAATGCTCCCCTACCAAAACAACATGACCGTAGTCACGTTATATTCCTAAGCTTCGGTCACAGACTTGAGCCCCGTTGGATTGTCGGTGCATGATCGCTTGACCAGTGAGCTGTTACGCTTTCTTTAAAGGATGGCTGCTTCTAAGCCAACCTCCTGGCTGTCCGAGCGATCACACTTCCTTTCCCACTTAGTCTGTAGTTAGGGACCTTAGCTGTAGATCTGGGTTCTTTCCCTCTCGACCACGAAGCTTATCCCTCGTAGTCTCACTCCCGTATATTTGTCCGCGGCATTCGCAGTTTGATTGGATTCGGTAACCTTGGTTGGTCCCTAGTCCATTCAGAGCTCTACCACCGCGGCAATTGATACGAGGCTGCCCCTAAAGGCATTTCGGGGAGAACGAGCTATCACGGAATTTGATTAGCCTTTCACCCCTACCCTCAGTTCATCGGAGCGATTTTCAACTCACAACCGTTCGGCCCTCCAGTGGCGTTTAAGCCACCTTCAGCCTGACCAAGGGTAGATCATCCCGCTTCGCGTCTATTGCCACATACTATTCGCCCTATTCGGACTCGCTTTCGCTACGGCTCGCTTGCGCTTAACCTCGCATGTGACAATAACTAGCCGGCTCATTAAGCAAGAGGCACGCCATCAGGCATTCAGCCGGGCGAACCCGGAGATAGCCCTTTGACTGCTTGTAAGCATACGGTTTCAGGTTCTATTTCACTCCCCTCGCAGGGGTGCTTTTCACCTTTCCCTCACGGTACTAGTTCACTATCGGTCGCCAGAGAGTATTTAGCCTTGGAGAGTGGTCTCCCCAGCTTCCCACGGGATTTCGCGTGTCCCGTGGTACTCAGGATATCCCTTCGAGTCCGGTAAGCTTTCGGTTACGTGGCTATCACACTCTGTGGCCCCGCTTTCCAGCAGGTTCACCTAGCCTCCGGATTGGTAACTCTACTCATGGGATCCTACAACCCCGCTGTGTAAACACGACGGTTTGGGCTCTTCCGATTTCGCTCGCCGCTACTTTCGGAATCTCTGTTAGATTTATTTTCCACCAGGTACTGAGATGGTTCACTTCCCTGGGTTGACTCGTACCAGCCTATGTATTCAGCCGGCCGTAACGTGAGTTCATCACGTTGGGTTTCCCCATTCGGACATCCCCGGGTCAAAGCCTGCTTGCGGCTCACCGAGGCTTTTCGCAGCTTGCCACGTCCTTCATCGTCTTCTGGCGCCAAGGCATCCACCGTACGCCCTTAGTAGCTTAACCATAAAACTTACCCAAGCCGTCACGCCCACCCCTCTTTAAAGGTGGCCGTCCCGGGTCGCTTGCCGGAGAGAGACCCCCGACTCGCTTCCCGAAGTGGCTTTGAGCAAGCTCGCCTTTCCACAATTTGCTCTGCTCGAGCAGAATTTGCAGATTTCGTGTTACGTCCAGGATTCGTGCGAATCCCAGCCGCAACACAAAATGCCAGCCTATTCAGTTGTCAAAGATCTTTGCGTCCGGTGCTGCTGGACCGTCCCACTCCCGGTGGAACGTTCGCCCCATTTACAACGAGGCAAAGCAATAAAAAACCCGGCGTCGAGCGCCGGGCCAAGCCGTCCGAATTTCCACCCGGACGGGTTCGCGCGATGCTCGACTGATTTGCTATCCTGAGTTCGTAATTGACCTCGCTTGCGAGAAGTCTATCGAAACTCTGAACGCCCCTGACAGTTACAGTACTGCCACAGCTATTCGTCAGACGAATCGAGAGTATATCAGAAACTTTTGGCTCGTCAAGCGGTCCTTTTGTCGCATGTGAGAATCCTGTGAATTTCCCGCAGGGCGCTCAAAACCGCTTCCAGCAAGATCACTCAGCGCTGGCCGCTAATACTCCGGGAATTCCGCCCGGACTCTTTACTTGGTGATCACGCCGCAGGCGATTCGCGCGCCCGCATTGCCTGCCGGATCGCTCTTCATATCGTCGGCCATCGCGTGGATCACCAGCGCCGTTCCGCCGCCCGTGAAAATCGGAGTGGGGATCATCGCCCATGGTAACGCCGGGCGCGACCACAGTTGCCTTAGAGGTCCCATTCGCGGCCACGGTAAAGTTCGGCATGTCGCCGGCGTGCGGGCCTTCCGGATTCATCAAGCCGTGATGCTTCATGTCCGGATTGAAGTGGCCTCCGGCCGAGGCGAACGCCGGGCCTTCGCATTTCGCGACGCCGTGAACGTGGATGGCGTGCTCACCGGCGGGCAAGACTCTTCAGGTTGAGGCGAATTTTCACGCCTTTCGGCGCTGGCGAAAGTACCGCCGTGCCGACGCTATTACCCATGCCGTCGTGCATTTCCACCTTGACGGATTTCTGCGCCGCCGCGGAAAAAGCCGATGAAATTACAAATGCCGCCGTGATTGCAATTCTGTTGTGTAGTCGCATAGGTCGTGAAGTATACCCCAATCCGAGTCGGAATTTTCCATCGAAATTAAGTGGCGCATGCTTCAGCTTGTGGGGGTTTCGTTCGGCGCGGGAAATTCAAAAGCACACAAGCTAAAGCATGCGCCACATACTCAATTGTATCCATTCGACGTGATCGTCAGCGGGACGGCATCCCAGGTAAGTCCCGCGGGCATCTGCGCCATCGTGTTCCCCTCCATGTCGAGGAAAATGCCTTCGAGCGTGCCCTTCAATTCCTTGCCGTTTTTTCCGTTCTCGATGTGAAACCGGAATGTTAGATTTTCCGTGCCGATGGGAGTTCCTTTGCTCGGCGGCGGCTCCGAGAGATTTGAAATCAAGTGGGCGACGAAATTCCCGTGCCCTTCGCTAACCCAAGTGCCGATAAACGCCGTCTCCACAAACGTGCCGTTCCCAAAATTCGCCCCAGTCACATAAATCGAAGCTCCCGCTTCCATCGGCCACGCCGCCCGGCAGAAAGCTCAGTAAATTGTGCCGAGCCGGCGTGGTCCCCAACGCCTTGCGCGTCCCTCGCCACGACCCGATCAAGCTCGCCGAAGTGTCGTCATCCGCGCGGCTAGCATTCGATCCCGCAAACACGCAAGCCAGCGCCACGAGCACGCCCAGCGAGGCCAAACCTCGAATTCCACGAGTCCACATTTTTTCTTGCCTCCGAACCTGCACAAGAAATCGACAATGGGAAGCGACCCGCTCCCCTGTCCTACAAATATATATTTGAATCGCAAGGATTGGGAAACGAATTTAAGCGGGAATGCATTCCTATGATTCGGCCTTGCCTTGAGGGTTTGGATTGTCAGAATTGTTTAATGGCTTCTTCGAGCCGGGTAGTTTTTGATGTTACCTCCGATCCAAGGAACGAAAACCCGCACCCGTTGAAGTGCGCAAAGGGCGCGGCACCCCCGGCAAAACTTTCGCGGAGACAAGTCGATGCACTTGTCAGTAGCACATGGATTGGAATTCGATGAGGGGGACGCGTGCGGAGCGCACTCCTTAAAAAACCAAGCGGCCAGCCCGTGCTGCGTGGGGCTGGCCGCTTCAGGTTCGGAGGGGTACGTCTTCGTGCTTAACGCTGTGGTGCCGGTGCTTTGTCGCTGGCGACGGCTTTTGTGTCCGCCGTGGTTGGGCCGCTGGGCATCGATGCGCTGCTGTTAGCGTTGGCCTGGCGGGTCAGGTAGAGCATGAACGGGGTGACTTCAAAGGGCATCTTTTCCCGCTCCGCAACCGTTCCTACTGGCTTGGCCTTCAGCATTTCGAGTTTGTCGCTCCAGGGGTCCATCTTGACGCGGCCGCCGAGCGGCAGCGCCACGACTTGGGAGGAAGGAGTCTTCGGGTCGGCTGGCGCGCTCGCGGCAGCCGGAGGTTGAGACGTTGGCGCGGCAGAGGCCATTGTCATATTCGTGGGAACGCGATCGCCGAGGTGCGGGCTGATCAGGTTCGGGATATCCTTCTGGCGGGTTTGGAGGGCATCCATGAAGAGCTTCGCCGTGGCGAGCTGTTCCTTGTAAGGCGACATCTGGAGCAGTTCGTTGGCCTTGGCGTTGGCGGCATCTTCTTCCGCCTGGGTGCGCGCGAAGCCGAAGTGGGCGAACGTGTCCTTCTCGTCGAACAACAGGCGATCGAAGAAGGCATACTGTCCGTCAATGCGGTGGCCGAGAACGACGTGAGACAATTCGTGCGCGACCATGGTCGCGAGGCTGGCTTCATCAGGGAGCACATCGATCAAGCCGCGGCTGAACACGATGGTGTGGCCGATGGCGAAGGATTCCAGCGTCGAAGTCAGCAGCACGCGGCAGCGGATTTCGGGCTGGATGTCCAGATTGTTGGTCACCTCGAGGTTGTTCACGACGGTCTCGAGAACCTTGTCCACTTCGCCCTCGGGCGCGAGCAAACCAAGGCGCTCGAGCCGGTCGACGACGTTATCTTCCGCCTGACGGTCCCAATTGCGCTGCGCCATCACGGGATTGATGTCATTGGCGGTCGTGGTCTGGTCCTTGATCGGCGTCTGCGACTCGATCAGGATCTTGCTGAGTTCCTGCTCCTGCGCGGAGTGGCCGAGGTTATATCCCCACAGGCGGGTCTGCGCCTTGAAGGAGAGCCGCTTGGCCAGGGAAAAGTTCAGGTCCGACTCTTCGCTGTAAATGAATGCCGGCAGCCAGAGGTTCGGGCCGGTATTCACGCGCCAGCTGTCAAAATGGAAGTAGTAGTTGGTGCGCGAGCTCCCGCTGTACGCGCCGTTGAAGCGGACAATGTGGAAATCCTGGTCTTCGACCCAGATGCGGCCGGAGAAGCGTCCCTTGCCGGCTTTGGCCAGGGGCGTCACGTCAAAAACCAGGGTGCGTACTTCGCCGAGAAACTCGCGGCGAACGTAGTCAAACTTGTAGTGCTGCTTGTCGAAGCCGTTCGTGTCCAGATAAATCATCTGGAGGAAACCCTGCGGCAAATACTCCATGCCTATAGAGAACATGTTGCCGAGGCCGCCGAACATCTTCTTCTTGCCGCCCTTGGATTCACTGCCATCCGTCAGGGGGTCGAGATCGACGCCCTTGGCAAGAACCGCGCGGCCGAGGAAATACTTATCACCGGCCGGAACGGCGCCAAGATTGTTGTCTCCCTTGAGATTCTGAATGTACGTTTCCACCAGCGGCGATAAAAGGCTTGAGAGATTGCATCTCAGTCTGTTCCGTGCTGATGATGCGGTCCACCACCTGGTCCAAAGCGTTGTTGGGCGAATCAGCCGCATGTAGCGGCAGAGCACCGAGCGCCAGGACCACCAACACCGTCTTGATAATGCGCATATCCCCTCCGAACCTGAAGTTAAAAGTCAGTATGCGATTTGGAATACAATATGAACCACTGCCGGAAAGTCGACCGGGTGACCGTTCGAAAGCGCTGGTTTGTACTTAATTTGTTGCGCCGCTTTCATGGCCGCCTCGTCCAAGCCGTGGCCCAGGCCCTTCACTACACGATTCACTTGCACCTCACCACCCGATGCCGGAAACACCACCTCCAGCAAAACCTCGCCTTCCAGGTTCAGCTTGATCGCTTCCGCGGAATACACCGGCCTTGGTTTGGCCAAGATCACTACCGGCTCGACAGCCGGGGCGTCGTCCATTTTCTTCTTGGGTGCCAGGGCGACTACATCATTGGAGTTGGCGAACCCGGTGGATTGAACCGTTCCGGTTTTCTTCCCGCCACCTGTTGGGGGAACGGCCACTCCATTTCCGAATCCTGTGCTGGCGATAATTCCGCGCTGGCCCGTGGCGCCGCCGGAACCGTTACCATAGCCAGGTCCGGGAGGCAGCGCGGGATTGCCAAACTGGCCAATCGTGGCTCGCTTATTCGGATCGCTCGGCCCGGCAATCCCATTGGGATCGCCGAATCCGCCGGTTTGAACCTTTTCGACCGGGGTCGGTTTGGTAATCGTGGGAACTGCGGAACTGCCGCCCGACATCAGCCCGGTCTTCACCGGTTCGCGCGGCTTAGCCGGCTGAGAATTTTCCACCTTAAGGTTCAACGGTTGAAACGAGTCATTGACCTTCGGGAGTTCGGCCTCGACCTGCCGGGGTTTCACCTTCGGCGGCGTGACCGGGGGCTTAAAATATTTTGCGACATCCAATTTTGGCGGCGCGGGCCTCACAACCGGAGGAGGCGGCGGAGGCGCCACCTTCGCTACCTTGGGAGGAGCCGGAGGTTTCGGTTTTGGCGGCTCTGGAATTTCCAGCGGCGGCCCTTCAAGGTTCGTGACCATGTACATGGCTCTTGGAATCATCTGCTGGGGAAACAAGAGGGGAAGAATCACCACAATTGTTACCAGACAGATTTGAAGGACCACGCTTGTCCCGAGTGCACTCATTCGCGGCTTGGTTTCCGGCAAGAGTGAAAAGCGCGCGCTCACAGGCTTGGTTCCCAGGGCGGCCTTCCATGCCTGGGGATTCGGACCGGACGATGGGGATGCCGGGCGGAGCCGAAGACTCCCCTGCGTAATTTGTTGGGTCATCGTTGTCATATCGTCACGTCGCCTATCTTTTGGGTTCCGAGCGCGTAGAGACAGCTGACAGCCTGCGGTTAAACAGGAGCGAGTCTGGCGCTGCCGCGTGCGGTTTAAATGTACTGAGCTTGGCTGGGGGTCTGAATAGGACTTTTGTACTACTGTTTCTTAACAGCCACCTGATCTGATGGCCACCTGGAGGGGGAGGTGGGGAACAGCAAAGCAAGCGGCTTGAAGGTGCTTTGACCATGAATCGATCAAACCTGACTCACCTATCAGCGGGCGCCAAACCGCCTAAAAGTCTAGCACCGCTGGCCTCACAGAGACAAGAACCCTGCCTGTGAATAAAGGTTGCCCCGCGAGCACGCGATCCCCAAGAAACGCGGCCCGGAGAATCTCCGCGCAGCGAGATTCCCAATTTCGCCGGGATTCAAGTAGGATGATCCCGTCCCTATGCAGCCGATTGTCATCCACGCCGACCGGGCCTTCACTCCATTCGAAGAAATCCTCGATGCCGTCGTCATCATTCAGGGGAGCAAGATTTCCGCCGTAGGGCAGCGGGGGAAAGTGGATCTGCCGCGGGGAGTTCGCGAAATCGATGCCGGCTCAAGAACTATCGTGCCCGGCTTTGTCGATGTTCACATCCACGGGGCCGGCGGCCACGACGTGATGGAAGGGACGCGCGAGGCGCTGGAAATCATTTCGGCAACCGTCGCCGCGCACGGCACCACCTCCCTTGTGGCTACAACTGTAACAGCCAGCGAAAAGGAAACGCGCAAAAGCGTGGCGGGCATCGCGCACTTTATCCTCAATACCAGCCAATATCCCGCCCGCGAACTTTCGGCGGAAATCCTGGGAATCCATTTCGAGGGGCCCTTTATCAGTCCCGCTCGCCGCGGGGTCCACCCGGCCAAGTGGATTGTGCCCCCTTCCCTCGAGTTGCTCGCGCAGCTTCTGGAGGAGGCGCGCGGAACCGCGCAAATTCTGACCCTCGCGCCGGAACTGCCCGGGGCTTTGGAATTAGTCGCCGCGGCGCGCCGAGCCGGCCTAGTCGTGTCGCTCGGCCACACGGACGCCACGTACGAGCAAGCCCAAGCCGCGATTGAGGCGGGTGCCAGCCATGTCGCGCACGTCTACAACGCCATGCGGCCGTTTTCGCATCGCGGAACGGGCGTCATTGGGGCGGTGTTGACTTCGCCGAAAGTGAGCGCCGAGCTGATCGCGGATGGCGTCCACGTGGATGAAGCGGCGATGAGAATGCTTGTCGACCTGAAAACGGCGAAGCGCGTGATTCTGGTGAGCGATGGCATGTCTGCCACGGGAATGCCAGACGGGAAATTCCAGCTGGGAATGTTTGAAGTGACGGTCTCGGGCGGGGTCGCCCGCAATGCGGAGGGCAAACTGGCCGGAAGCACGCTCACGCTGGACCGGGCGCTGCGGAATATGGTGGCACTGGGCGTGCCGCTATCCTCCGCGCTTCAGATGGTAACCGCGAACCCGGCCAGGCAAATCGGGCTCGGAGCGCGCAAGGGAGTGCTCTCCCCGGGCGCGGACGCGGACCTGGTGATCCTCGATGACAAACTCGAGGTTTGCGGCGTCATGACCCGGGGAGCGGGGCTGGAGCTCTATTGATTGCTCCTCTTGAATTTCTCTGTGCCCTCTGTGTTCTCTGTGTTAAAAGCCTTCCCTAAATTCTGAAAGGATTTTCAACGAGAAGGCGCAGACTCCGGAGGATGCCCTTCTATTCCTTCACGAGCGGATACAAAAGTCGTTCAAAAAATGACATGGGGCGAGTCAAGACGACCACTTCGCCAGGGGCTACACGGGGAGGAGTATCGGACTTTTCCCGCCTGGCGCTGGGTGGAGGTCCGATGATCCCTTTCTGAATCAGGTCTTTTGTATCTCCCAATACCCAGCATCCGCAATTCAAGTATTCAGATGTCATGCGAACCATGACGGAAAAATGAGACGGGAAGGGTTCGTCAATCTGAAATTGCACCTCGCCATTCGCGTCCGTTTCGCCAATTAAATTCGGCGGGGGGGTTGCTTGAGTCCTTTCCCCTTTTTCATAAAGGAGAGCGAGCGAGACGTGTTGCTTCCCGAGGGGGTGCCCATCGTGGGCATCGATCACGCGGATTTTCACCGGTTGCGCCAGACAAAAAGACCCCGGCCATATCAGTACAAGCGACACCAGGCATCGGAAATTGAGAAGCTTGGACATCGTGAATGCTCCCGGCAACCGGCCGAAACCTTTATCTGTTCAGTGGAATTTTCAGTTCGGTAGAAAGCTGGTAGGGATCGAAGGGACTGCAGGCAAAAAAACGCTCGCCGACCTTGATCGTGGGCACTTTTCTGCGGCCTTCGTTTACGTCCAGCACGAGGTCCTCGGCATCGACGTCCTCGTCGATATTCACCTCGACGAAATTCACGCCGCGATCCTTCAGGAATCTCTTGGCGCGGTGGCAATCGACGCACCAGCTCGTGCAATACAATGTGATTTCTTCCATACGCAATTTAATCTTAGCGCTTCTGACGCGAATTCCTGCAGGTCTTGACGTCCGGAATGCCCCGAAGAGGTAACAATGGACAAGGGATCAGTGGGAGCCCGCCGTTGCCGATGCTGCCCCCGCCTTTGCCGCAACTTGCAAGCGCGTCTGCGCCCGCGCCAGGGATTCCTCCTCTTGCTTCCAATCCACGTTCGGATCGTTGGGAGTTGCAAGACGCTTCTGGGCGCGGTCACAGGCGGCTTCCGCGCGCGGCACATCGATCTCTTCTGCGCGTTCCGCGATGTCCGCCAGCACAATCACCCGATCGGCCAGAACTTCCACAAATCCGCCCATCGCCGTGCAGGAATAAACGCGATTGCCGGCGCGGTAGCTGAGCTCGCCGATGCCCATCAGAGCCAGCAGGGGCGTGTGCCCCGGCAGCACGCCAATGTATCCGCCCAGCACCGGGATCTGCGCTTCGCTCACCGCTTCGTGCACGACTTGCCGCGCCGGTGTGACAACTTCGAGTTTGAATGTGTCAGCCATCTCTTCGTGTCCCGTGATTCGTGGCCCGTGGCCCGTGAACCCCTTCTTCGAGCCGAGATTTGAGCGATCGCCTTAACGCTGCAATCATTTGGGCCACAGAAGAACACTCCTTTTCGAGTTCCACGTATCGTTCTTTTGCCAGGTATCCTAGATCACGGCCCAGTATCAGAAAATAGCGCGTTTCTTCCAATGACCCATTTGCATTCGCCAGAAACTGCAACAGCTCCTTCGTGGATCTGCGCCCAAATCCCTCGGCAATATTCGCAGGCACCGACGCGGCGGACCTGCGAACTTGAGAAATAATTCCGTATCTCTCTTTATTCGGAAAGCCCTCTGTCACACGATAGGTCAGAAGGACAAGATTATGCGCCTTCTGCCAAACCTCCAATTCCTGAAAGCTCTTCAACACAGAACCGCAACTCCAACCAACTTTTGCAAGTCTACCCAGCCGTCGCGTGACACGAAACACGGGTCACGGGACACGAACCACGAGCCACGGCTTTTACGCTGTCGCCGCCATTTTCTCGGC
Source organism: uncultured Acidobacteriota bacterium (assembly GCA_963819395.1). Lineage (GTDB taxonomy): Bacteria > Acidobacteriota > Terriglobia > Acidiferrales > UBA7541 > Palsa-360. The sequence goes on along the minus strand of CAWFVW010000005.1, from coordinate 62,640 downwards.
CTTCTCGCGCGCTTCTTCGATGGTGCCTACCATGTAGAACGCCTGCTCCGGCAGATCGTCGTGCTTGCCTTCGACGATTTCCTTGAAGCCGCGGACGTTGTCGGCGATTTTCACGTACTTGCCTTCGAGGCCGGTGAACTGCTGCGCGACGAACATCGGTTGCGACAAAAATTTCTCGATTTTCCGCGCGCGGGCCACGGCCTGCTTGTCTTCGTCGGAAAGTTCCTCGATGCCCAGGATGGCGATGATGTCCTGCAAATCCTTGTAGCGCTGCAGGACGCCCTTCACAGAGCGGGCAACGTTGTAATGGTCGTCGCCAACGATGCGCGGATCGAGAATGCGCGAATAGCTGGCCAGCGGATCGACCGCCGGATAGATACCGCGCTCGACGATCTGGCGGCTGAGGTTCGTCGTGGCATCGAGGTGCGAGAACGTCGCGGCCGGTGCGGGGTCCGTGTAATCGTCCGCCGGCACATAAATCGCCTGGACGGAAGTGATCGAACCTGTCTTGGTGGAAGTGATGCGTTCCTGCAATTCGCCGATTTCGGTGTTCAGGTTGGGCTGGTATCCCACGGCGGAAGGCATTCTGCCCAGCAGCGCGGAAACTTCCGAGCCGGCCTGTACGAAGCGGAAAATATTGTCGATGAAGAGCAGCACGTCCAGGCCTTCTTCATCACGGAAATATTCCGCGACGGTCAGGCCAGTCAATCCCACGCGCAGGCGCGCGCCGGGCGGTTCCGTCATCTGGCCGTAGATCAGCGCCGCGCGTGATTTTTCCGAATTGCCGGGAACGACGACGCCCGATTCCGTCATTTCGAGCCACAGGTCGTTGCCTTCGCGCGTCCTTTCGCCCACCCCGGCGAAAACGGAGACGCCGCCGTGCTTCATCGCGACGTTGTGGATCAACTCCTGAATCAGAACCGTCTTGCCGACGCCCGCGCCGCCGAAGAGGCCGATTTTACCGCCCTTGAGGTACGGTTCGAAGAGGTCCACCACCTTGATGCCCGTTTCGAACATTTCCAGCACGGTTGATTGGTCCTCGAGCGAGGGCGCCGGCCGGTGAATCGGGTAACGCTTTTCCGTCTGGACCGGGCCGAGGCCGTCCACGGGCTCTCCCAGGACGTTCATCACGCGCCCGAGCGTGGCCCGGCCCACGGGCACCGCGATCGGTCCTCCGAGATCGGTCGCCTTCATTCCGCGGACGACGCCTTCGGTAGCCGTCATCGCAACTGCGCGCACGCGGCCTTCACCCAGGTGCTGCGCGACCTCGGCCACGATGTTGATCGGCTCAGGCCCCTCAAATCCTTCGCTCGTGATATGCACGGCGTTGTGGATCTCCGGGAGATGATGCTCCGGAAATTGCACGTCGATGACAGGCCCAATGACCTGGATGACCGTGCCGACGTTTCCTGTTTCGTGTTGCGCCATTTGTGCTCCAGTAGGACGGGCTTCAGCCTGTCGCTTTTGGTTTTGTTTCGACTCTTACAGAAACCGACAGGCTGAAGCCTGTCCTACTTACCCCGCGGACGCTGCTCCGCTTACTACCTCGATGATCTCGCGAGTGATCGCTGCCTGGCGGACCTTGTTCATGTGCAACGTCAGCGCGTCGATCACGTCAGAGGCGTTGCTCGTCGCGGATTCCATGGCCGTCATGCGCGCGGCGTGCTCGGCGGCGGAACTTTCGGCCAGCATGCGGTACACCTGCATCTCGACGTATCGCGGGACCAGCTTGTTGTAAATTTCCGCCGCGGGCTGCTCATAGATATAGTCCACCTCGGGGCTGGAGGAGGGGGGCGGCGCTCCCTTTTCGGGGTGCGCCAGCGCAGAGCGCTCCAGGGGGAGCAGCTTTTCCACGCGCAGCGTCTGCATCATCACGTTCTTGAATTCGTTGTAGATCAGGTAGACGGAATCGGCGCCGCCCGCTGTGTAGATTTTCATCACTTCCGCCGCAATTTCCCGGGCTTTGCCCAAATCGGCCTTCGACGTCACGTCCACGTACTCGGCGGCGATTTTCCAGGAGCGCTTGCGGAAGGCGTCGCGGCTTTTCTTCGCGATGGCGATGACTTCCACGGATTTGCCGGTCTTTTCATTGAGGAATTCAAACGCGCGGCGCAGCACGTTGGCGTTGAACGCGCCGCACAAGCCGCGCTCGCCGGAAGTGACCAGCACCAGCACGCGCTCTTCGGGACGTTGCGTCAGGAGCGGAAATTGTTCGGGATTTTCGATGCGCGACATCGCCGAGCGCAGAATTTCGCGTATGCCCGACGCGTAGGGCCGCAGCGACACGGCCGTTTCCTGCGCGCGACGCAGCCTCGCCGCCGCGATGAATTTCATCGCGCGGGTGATCTGCTGCGTATTCTTCACCGAACGAATCCGCCGCCGGAAATCGAGAAGTGTGGGCATCTACTAGGTTTCCTTGCACCAGTTAAGCGCTGCGAAAAACCTTACATTTTTGTCATTCTGAGCGAAACGAAGAATCTCTCTTTCTTTCCATTCAAATCGAAGAGAGATTCTTCGCTTCGCTCAGAATGACAAAATAGGCTTTTGTTGCCTCAGCCTGTTACGCGCGAACCGCCGCCACGCTGGCCTGGAATTGCTCCTTGTATTCGCCGATGGCGCGCTTCAATTCAGGACGCGCCTCGTCGGTAATCTGTTTTTTCTGGACGATCTGGGTGAGAAGCGAGCCAAAGCGAGTCCGCACGTACTCGATCAGCCCTTTCTCAAAGCGCTGAATATCGGCGACGGCCACATCGTCGGTCATGCCGCTCGTTCCCGCGAAAATGACGAGCACCTGCTCTTCGACCGCAAGCGGCGAAAATTGACCCTGCTTCAGAATTTCGGTCAGGCGTTGCCCGCGCGCGAGTTGTGACTGCGTCGCCTTATCGAGTTGGTCGGAGCCGAACTGCGCGAATGCCGCGAGTTCGCGGTATTGCGCGAGGTCCAGCCGCAATGAGCCCGCCACTTGCCGCATCGCCTTAATTTGGGCGTTGCCGCCGACGCGGCTTACCGAAAGGCCCACGTTGATCGCGGGGCGGATGCCACTGTTGAACAAATCCGCTTCGAGGTAAATCTGGCCGTCGGTAATGGAAATCACGTTGGTCGGAATATACGCCGAGACGTCACCCGCCTGCGTTTCGATGACGGGCAGAGCCGTCAGTGAGCCGGCGCCCAGCTTGTCATTCAGCTTCGCGGCGCGTTCCAGCAAGCGCGAGTGAAGATAAAACACGTCGCCCGGAAACGCTTCGCGCCCGGGAGGACGCCGCAGCAGCAGCGAAATTTCGCGGTAGGCTTGAGCGTGTTTGGAGAGATCGTCATAAAAGCAGACCGCGTGGCGCTTGGAATCCCGGAAAAATTCGCCCATCGCGCAGGCCGCGTACGGGGCGATGTACTGCAAGGTGGCCGGCTCGGTCGCGGACGCCGCAACCACGATGGTGTAATCCATCGCGCCGGCATCGGTGAGGATCTTTACGATCTGCGCGATCGTCGAACGTTTCTGCCCGATCGCGCAATAAATGCAGATCACGTCGCCGCCCTTCTGGTTCATGATCGTATCCAGAATGATGGCGGTTTTTCCGGTCTGGCGGTCGCCGATTATCAGCTCGCGCTGTCCGCGGCCAATGGGAATCATCGAGTCAATTGCCTTGATGCCGGTCTGCAGCGGCTCGCGCACAGGCTGGCGGTCCACGACACCAGGAGCGATGCGCTCGATCGGGATACGCTGATTTGTGGCGATGGGCCCCTTGCCGTCGAGCGGAACTCCGAGCGGGTTGACCACGCGCCCCACCATGGCTTCGCCCACCGGGGCGGACATGATCGTGCCAGTTCGCTTGACGGTGTCGCCTTCCTGCACCAGCGTGTACTCGCCGAGAAGCACTGCGCCGACCTGATCCTCTTCGAGGTTCAGCGCGATCCCGAAAACGTCATGCGGGAACGCCAGCATCTCGCCCGACATCGCTTTTTCCAGGCCGTATACGCGCGCAATGCCGTCGCCCACCGAGATGACCGTGCCGACTTCCTCGACCGCCACCGCCGCTTCGTAGTTGGCGATCTGCGCCTTCAATATCTTTGTAATTTCATCCGCTTTGATCGAAGCCATTCCCCACTCCTATTCGGAAATCATCCGGGCGCGCATGCGTTCGAGTTGCGTGCGTACCGAACCGTCATAGATCGTTGAGCCGATGCGCACGACGGCGCCGCCGATCAGGGCCTTGTCCGTCGTGTACTGCGCCTGCACTTTTTCCCCGGTCAGTTTCGCGAGTGCCGCGCCCAGTTCGGCGCGCTCTTGCGCCGTCAATTCCGTCGCCGAACTAACCTGCGCCTGCGTGATTCCTTGGCGCGCATCCAGCAGCCGGCTGAACGCTTCCTGGATTTCCACCAGCATTCCGGCATGCCGGTGATCCACGATCACGAACAGATAATTGCGCAGTGTGCGGCTCGCTCCCATCCTCGCGACGATCTGTTCGAGGGCGGAATGTTTGGCCGACCGCGCGATGGAGGGATTGGAGAGAAACGAGTGCAAATCCGGGGACTCCCGAATGAGCGCCGCGAAGGCCGCGAGTTCCTGCTTGACCTGATCGGCCTGGTTGTTGGCCAGCGCGACGTCGACCAGCGCGCCCGCATACCGCTCCGCCAGGGCTTTCAATTCGCGCCCCTTCCGAGTTCGCTGATAAATGATTGAAACATTCTGGCGCGAATCTGCGCGTTCATCATGGAACTCACGAGGTTGGCTGCGCGCTCCACCGCCAGGGACGCCGCAATTTCGCGGACCTGCTGCTGCGCGGCCCGCTCGGAGGCGGCCAGTTCCTCGCGGGCGGCATGGGCGATCTTTTCGATCTCGGCCTGGCCGGAAGCGTAGAGGCGTTCCGATTCCGCGGCCCAATTTCGTTGTGCCTCCGCGCGCATTTCCGCCACATCCTGATTGAGATGCTCGACCTTCACTTCGACTTCGTGCAACTCGCGTTGGGCTTCCGTTTTGGCGGCGGTGGCCTCCACGATGCTGGCCGCGATCTCCCTGGCATTGCCGCGAAAGAATGCGCCGCCGTGCTTCGCGATCAGAAAGCCGATGCTGCCAAAAACGATGACGAAATTAAGCCATCGAAAAATTAAACCAGCGGTCGAATCGGCCGGATCGGGCTCGGCGCCTTCCGCGGCAAGCGCAGGAAGGGCTGCGAAAAAGAAAATCAGGAACGCGCCTGAAGCGAACGCGAAGAAACCGCGGAGATTTTTCATCGCGCCCCCTTGCCCTGGGAATCGCCAGGCCCGGAAGGGCTTCCCGCCAGAATCGCTTCGGCAATTTCATTCGCCAGATTGTCCTTGGAAAGCTCCAGTTCCGCTCGTGCCACTTGAACGTCCGCCGCTATGGATTTCTTGGCTTCCTGGAGGGCGCTTTGAGCCGTGGCGCGCGCCGCGTTGATCGTGGCCTGGCGTTCCTCGAGGGTGCCCCGGCGTTTCGTTTCCTGCTCGGCAAAGATCTCGCCGCGCGCTTTCTTCACCGTCTCATTGTAGGAGCGGAGTTTCTCATGCGCGGCTGCGCGGCTGGCTTCCGCTTCGGCCCGCGCACCTTCGGCGCGCTGCTTGCGCTCGGCGAGCACGCGCTGCATGGGCTTGAAAAAACTCCAGCTCATGAACAAATAGAAAAGAAAAACGATAATGACCGTGGGAACAGCCGCCAGGAACAACTCACCGAGTTGGTTAACGATCTCCACTGATTATGCTAAGGCACCCGACAATGCCCGCCAAATTTCATCTCCGGAATACCTGAGGTGCACACCCACCCCTACGGACAAACCTGCCCGGATAAAGGAGTGATTTTATAGCATCGGAGGCAGTTTAGCGCAAGGCCCTGTCCGCAACAACCAACCCGCGCGTGCGCATTTGGTGCTGAAAACCTGCCAAGTATTACATACTGAGAGGATTGGCGGCGACCCCAGGGCAGTTTGCTTCGGCCGTTATCGGTGAAAAATCTGGGCCGACGACGAGCGGGATGAGGGCGATGTTATCTCCAAACGTTTTCGGATGGGTGCAGCGAAACTGCGGCGAAGCTGCCGGCAGATCCCGCGCGAGAGTCGGGTCCCAGCCGGATTGGAAGATCCGGACCCTATCCCCGGGCACTAATCGCTGGGCGCGCGCAATATTTCCAAACTGCGAGATGAAAAAAGGAGCTTCGAACCTCCACGTCTGGAATGAGGCAATCGTGTAGCCGTTGCATTTCACTCGGGAGGCGGGGAGATTGAATGTGCCGACGGGCAGGATGAGTTCCGGACCACAGAGATAATAAACAAGCAGGAGGGCGCTCTGGTAATCCGTCATGATCACGCTGCCAGACGGAATTGTCTGGTGAATATCGTTTACCGCGGCCCTCATCAAGGACCGGCTCTGATTTTGCCTGGTGATGAAGGGTTCGAATTCTTGCCCCGATGTATTCGACGCTCCCACCAGGACAACCGCTATCACAATAGCAGCCCAGAGTTTCTTTCGATTCAGCGTGTCGAGCAGGAAACTAAGCGCCGCGATCACAAACGGGGCTAGGAACACCGTGTGGCGGCTGCCCACAAACGGGTAGTAGCCCGCGATTCCCGCGCCAAAAACCGCGAGAAATGGGACCAGCAAGAGAATAGGTGTATAGAGTACAAAGCCTTTTTCCCCGCGGGATACCCATTCTCTGAAAAGGAGAATTGCGACCGCCGCGATCCAGGCCGGAAGCAGCGCGGACGCGACGTAATGGTTTTCAAACAGGAATTTGAAAATATCCAGTGTGCGCTGCCATGCAAAAACGAAAAGATGATCGTGGCCCGAGTGGGAATAGGCCTTGTCGAATGACACTTCCCACGTCGCAATCGTGGTCTTGAGTTTGGAGATGTGGGTTACGTAAAGGAATGCGTAGATCGCGAGCGCTCCCGTCTGCCCGGCGGCCCAGGCAGCAGCGACATTCCTGGGAAGCCGGGCTTGCGCGATTCGCGCCAGCGCGTAGACGCCCACGCCCAGAACAAAGAAAACCGCCGAGTAATGGGAAAGGATCGCCAGGTAAAGAAAGATGGAGAAGCGCCACATTTTGCGGGCGGACTTTTCCCGCAGGGCGACCTCCACAAAATACAGCGCTGCCGTTTCAAAGAACAGCAGGAGAGCGTACGACCGCACCTCCGCCGAGAGCGCTATCGCGGCCGGTGAAAACGCCATGAGGATCAGGCCGATCACACCGGCCGTCCTGCCGAAAATAGCCCCGATCCATTTGTACACAACCCAGCAGACGGCCGTGCCGGCAAGCACTGAAGGAAAACGAAGCCACAGTTCGGAGCGCCCGAAAAATTTCCAATAATAAAGAAGGAGATAAATCAGCGGAGGGTGCGCGTTGGTCAAGCTGATCTTGTACGCCCAATACAAGGAACGCTGGTTGAGGATGATGTAATGCAGCGCCTCGTCCGGATTCAGGAAACTTCTGCCTGCGGCGTAGACCCGCAGCAGGAATGCGGCGGCAATCACCCCGAAGGCGAAATAATTCAGGCGCGCTTCGATCCAGCCATCAACGGCGCTGCTCCAGCCGGACGCCCCGCGTTCAGGCGGCGCGAGTCCGGTTTTCTGGGAAGACTCCGGCACCGCATCGATAACAGCTCCCGAGTTCACGCGCTTATGGAAATCCTTTCGCTGAAGATCCCGGCGCCAGGTTCGGTCGGCCTTCCCGCCGGAATAACCATTGGACTTGCGGGAATCGAAGCCCGTCCATAGGACGTTCGTTTAGGTTGTCCGACCTGCTATCATCCAAGCCGCGAGCCAAGCAGGACGATTTGAAGAATGATCTGTACGGAGTTGCTGGCGCGGAAGTGGAACGCTAAAATGAGGCGCGTGTCTGACTCAGCCATTTCCATTGAAATCGACCTCGCTCTTCGGTTCGTTATTTTCGTGCGAAACACGACAAGGAGTTTTTGATGCCCGCGTTTCCCGGTGTCGATTACCTGGACTTTGATTCCCTGCTCAATGATGAAGAGTTGCTGGCGCGAAAGACGGCGCGTCAGTTTGTAGATGAGCATGTCATCCCGATCATTGAAAAACACAATCGGGAGGCGACCTTCCCGCTGCACCTCGTGCCGAAATTGGGGGAGCTGGGATTTTTTGGCGCGAACCTCGAAGGGTATGGCTGCGCGGGAATGTCCAACGTTGCCTATGGCCTCGTGACGCAGGAACTCGAACGCGGCGACTCCGGCCTGCGCAGCTTCGTTTCCGTGCAGAGCGCGCTCGTGATGTATCCCATCTTCTCGTTCGGTTCGCCCGAGCAAAAAGACAAGTGGCTGCCGCTGCTGCAAAGCGGAAAAGCGGTAGGGGCCTTCGGGCTTACGGAGCCGCAATTCGGGTCCAATCCCAGCGGCATGCTGACGCGGGCCGTGAAGAGCGGCGATCGCTACGTGCTGAACGGCGAAAAAATGTGGATCACCAACGGGTCGATCGCCGACTTGGCCCTCATCTGGGCAAAGTGCGAAGACGAAAAGATTCGCGGCTTCCTCGTGGATAAGGGAACGAAAGGTTTCAAAGCCTGGGACGTGCACGGCAAACTTTCGCTGCGCGCCTCCATCACTTCGGGCCTGGCGATGAACGATTGCGAGATCCCCGCGGAAAATGTGCTGCCAGGCGTGGCCGGCTTAAAGGGCCCGCTCAGTTGCCTGACGCAGGCGCGCTACGGCATCGGCTGGGGAGCGATCGGCGCGGCGATGGCCTGCTATGACACGGCGTTGCAGTACGCGAAGACGCGCAAGCAATTTCAGAACAAGCCCATCGCGTCGCACCAGCTCGTGCAGGACAAGCTCGTCTTCATGATCACGGAAATTTCAAAGGCGCAGCTTTTGGCGCTGCATATCGGCCGGCGAAAAGATCAGAACAAGGTGGACCCGGCGCACATCTCCATGCTGAAAATGAACAACGTGTGGATGGCCATGGAAACGGCCCGCAAGGCGCGCGACATTCTGGGCGCGAACGGCATCGTCGACGATTACTGCATCATGCGCCACATGAACAATCTCGAATCGGTCTACACCTACGAAGGCACGCATGACATTCATCGCCTGGTGATCGGCGAACGCATTACCGGCATTCCGGCTTACTTTTGAGTTTTGAGGAGGACCTGATGTTTCGCAACAGCGGCAGCTCCGCGCATGTCCTTCCGTACCTCTGGCACGCCATTTTCCTGGCAGCGTTTCTGCTTGCGGCGGTAGTCGGACCCGCATCAGCCCAGGGAAAACCCAAAATCCGCACCGTCACCGCATTCATTCGACTGGATCCCGGGCAGTACGCGCAGCAGGTTGCGGACACTTTGACGATGCTGCGCAACGCCAAGTCCCGCTTCGGGCTGGCAGGCTACGAAGTGCAAACCCTCCGCATCACCACGCAGCCTTTTACGGAATATACAAAGGGCATGTCAAAGCAGGCGGCGCTTTCGTTTTTTCATGATCTGGACGCCCTCGCGAAACAAGAAAGCGTCTCCATCAGCATTGGCCCCGCCCTGATGACCGACAAAGATGATCCCGCGCAAGCCGAGCTTCTCGAGGAAATTTTGGGGCAGGCCAGCAATCTTTACGGGAGCGTGGTTGTGGCCGGAAGCGACGGCGTTCATTGGAAATCTGCACATGCGGCGGCCGAAATCATGAAATATCTCGAGGATCACGGCGACAAAGGCCTGGGAAATTTTCGCTTTGCCGCGATTGCCAACGTGCAGGCCTACACGCCGTTTTATCCCGCTTCGTATCACCAGGGCCTGGGACACCAATTCGCGATCGCTCTCGAATCTGCGAACGTGGTCGCCGGCGTGATGTCCGTGCAGCGCGACCCGGAAGCGACACGCCAGGCGTTGGTTTCTGAACTCGGCATGCACGCGTTCGCTTTGGAAGACATCGCAAGCAAGATCGATTTGGAGACTGGGTGGTCGTACATGGGCATCGATCTTTCTCCCGCGCCGATGAAATATGCCTCGATCGGATCGGCGACCGCGGGATTTACCGGCGGCCGATTCGGCACGAGCGGAACGCTGACCGCGGTGGGCGCCATCACGTCCGCTTTGCGCGATATCTCCGTGAAAAAAGTGGGGTACAACGGCGTGATGATGCCGGTGATGGAAGATACGCGCCTTGCCCAACTCTGGGGCGAGGGCGCGCTGACGATGGATCAGATTCTTGCGTATTCCGCTGTGTGCGGCACCGGACTCGACACGATTCCTTTGCCCGGAGACGTCACCGTGCAGCAACTTGAGCGCATCATCGGCGATGTCGCCACTCTATCCGCGAAATTATCGAAGCCGCTCAGCGCGCGACTTCTCCCGGTCGCGGGCGCCAAGGCCGGCGACCAGACCTCGTTTGATGACCCGAATCTCGTGAACACGGTCATTCAGCCGCTGCCATGACGGTCCCGTATTAGCAGGTCCCAGTGAACAGGTCTCCAGCCTGTAAGGTTTAGAGCGAAATGGCCCAAACCCCACAGGCTCAAGCCCGTTCCACTCAAAACATTCCCAAGGGTACGTTCGCTTCCCTCCAGCAGGAAAAAAAGCTTTCGGTTATCAACTCGAGAGAAATTCCGGCTAGAACTTATTCAACTTGTCCAGCAAGTTTGAGGTGGCGCCATTCTATTTCAAAGTGAACACTTGAACTACCGAAGTCCGCAGAGGTCTTCGCATGGCGTCGAGTTTCCAGTCTTCGGCTGAGTTCGCGTGGCCTCCTTGGAAATCTACGGACTATGACCGTTCCGTGCTTGAACTCGTCGTGCGTGACGGTCAGGCGAACCATGTCATCGACCTTCTCGACGTCAATCGCGACCCGCGTGTGCCTGGATCTGTCCGCGCCATCCGCCGGTTCGGCCCAGTCAGCACAGCCCGGAGCGGCTCGCCCTCTGATCGACGACCCCTTCGACACCGGCGCTCGTCACACCGCGTTGCTCCCATTTCGAGCCGGGCTTCCCAATCTGTCACGTTCTCCCGTCCCCAGCCATTGCCGCGTCATTTCTCCATCAAGCAGGCCTTCCATACTTTCTCCTGCGTCGCGGCAATGTAGATGACGTAAACGAATTTTTCATCACTCATGATTTCTTCCCTTCCAGTTTGTTTTTGAAATCGTGCAATGCCCGCAAGCGCCGCGCTCAAACTTCCTGATCCAGCGCTCGTAGATTTGGTGAATGGGAACCGGGTTGAAGAAATGAAGCTTTTCGCGTCCCTGCCATTCGACGGCCACGAGATTGGCTCCTTCGAGCAAATCAAGATGCTGCGTGACCGCCTGCCGGGACATGTCCAGCCCACTGCAAAGCTCGGTCAGCGTCTGCCCGCTCCTCGCGTGCAGGCGGTCGAGCAGTTCCCTACGGCTCGGATCGGCCAGGGCTTTGAAAACTTTGTCGATCGCCTTGGCAGCGCCACCCTCGCGGGGAGACACGCGCGTATTGGCCGAGTCCATGCGGGAAGTTTATGCAAGTAAATACTTGCATGTCAAGAGGAGATTTCTTTTGCCTCGGGCGGCGCGCAGCGCTCCCTGGGATGGCTGGACGACCCTTCGCCGGTGTTTCCTCACGCGGCGCCCTGTCTGATTTTGCTCGTCGCTGACTTTCTCCATCCAGTCGACGACCTTGCCGTCTTTCTTCTCTTGAATGGCGATGTGCGTCATGGCCGTGGTCGGCGCGGCCCCGTGCCAGTGCTTCTCGCCGGGCGCGAACCAGACCACATCACCCGGCCGAATTTCCTCGACCGGCCCGCCCCAGCGCTGCGCCCGGCCGCAACCGGCCGTTACGATCAAGGTCTGACCGAGCGGATGCGTGTGCCATGCCGTCCGCGCGCCCGGCTCAAAGGTGACGCTTGCGCCTTGAACAAATGCCGGGTCGGGCGCCTGAAAAAGCGGGTCGATACGCACAGTGCCGGTGAACCACTCGGACGGGCCCTTAGCGGATGGCTGCGAACCAATTCTTCTGATTTCCATTTTCGGAACTCCTCCGGTTGAATGTCGCTTTCATTACGAGAGTAAGATCTAGTCCCTGCGCTCTCCGTCAAGAATTCGGCGATTTTATGACAGCTAATGAGGCCGCAAAGAATCCAGCACTGCGGGATTCACCACGTTGATCGGCGTGCCGGCGCAGTAAGCCAGAATTTGGTCGAAGATTTCGGCGAACTGAACTTCGTACTCATCCCGGGTGACGTAACCGATGTGAGGAGTGCACACGACGTTTTTCATGCCGAGCAGTGGATGGCTCGTGTCCACGAGCGGCTCCTCTTCGTAGACATCGACCGCCGCCATCCCGGGGCGGCCCGCCTGTAACGCGCTCACAAGTGCCCCCGGTTCAATTAGCGGCGCGCGGCTGGTATTCACGATTAGTGCCGTCGGCTTCATTCGTGCCAGGTCCGCCGCGGTCACGATCCCGCGCGTGGCGTTGTACAATCGCAGGTGCAGCGAGATCACATCACAATTTTCGAAAAACGCCTCTTTGCTGCGGGCTGTCTCGTAGCCCTCCGCCCTCGCTCGCTCCCTCGAGGCTTCGTTGGACCACACCAGCACCTTCATCCCGAATGCCTTGCCGTAATCCGCGACTTCGCTCCCAATGCGGCCATAGCCAAAATATCCCGAGTGTTTTGCCGCGCAGAGTGTCGCCGACTCCGATTTGCCAGTTTCCAGCCTTCAGCGAGGCCATCTGTTGCGGGATCTGCCGCATGGCGGCAAGAATCAGCCCCCAGGTCAATTCCGCCGCAGCATAGCAGGGCGTCCCGGCATGCTGGCTGGAAGAAACAATCACGCCAAGCCGGGTGCAAGCCTCGATGTCAATGTGCGGATAAACGCTGCGCTGGCTGATGAGTTTCAACTTGTTCAGGCGCTCGAGCAAGGGAGCCTGAATCTTCGTCCGCTCCCGGATCAGCACCAATCCTTCGGTATCCTTCAGCCGCTCGGCCAGCTGTCCACATCCTGCACATGGTCGTTCCAGATTTTCACGTCATGGCCCTCTAATTTCTGGAAGCATGGCAGGGTTCGCAGGGTATCGAAGTAATCGTCCAGAATCGTGATCTTCATATCAAGCACACCTTCCGATATAAGTTCACACTTTGAACCCTTGCACTGCTCAATCGGAGCGCCCACCAAGATATCGATCATGATTATTTCTTCCTTTGTCTTGCCTAAATATATCCTAACTGTGGCGACGTGCCGATCTGGCAAGGCCCGTGGCAGGTGGCGGAATTCTGCTTAAGCTACGGCCTCAATGAATGGCTATTACGGGCAACTAGCCTAGTATTGGCTCATAAGGGAGTGAGATAAAATCATCAATGGGTAAGCGACTACAGGTTCTTCTGAAGGACCCTGAATACCAAGAGATTCAACAAGCGGCCCACGCACGCAACATTTCGGTTGCCGAATGGGTCCGGCAGGCTCTTAGCCTTGCTCGCCGTAGCGAGCCTTCCGGCAGCGTGGAAAAAAAAATGGAAGCTGTCCGCGAGGCGGCGCGATTCGAATTTCCGACAGGGGACATTGATCAAATGCTGGCGGACATTGAACGCGGATATAGCGCGGGCCCGAAACCGTGATTCTGGTCGACTCGAATATCCCCATGTACCTCGTGGGCGCCCCTCATATTCATAAGACCGACGCACAACGATTGCTTGAAAAATTCGTAAGCGAGCGGCAACGCCTTGTCACCGATGCCGAGGTCCTGCAAGAAATTTTGCATCGCTACGCTGCAATTCAGCGGCGCGACGCCATTCAGCCCGCATTCAATGCTTTGCTGGGTGTCATCGACGAAGTCTTCCCCATTGACCGGTGTGCAGTGGAGCGCGCTAAAGAGATCTTATTGGGATACTCAGGTTTATCAGCCCGGGATGCAGTCCATCTTGCCGTAATGGAAAATCACGGAATCGATCGGATCTTGAGTTTTGATTCGATTCGACCAATTCCGGGAATCACCCGCTTCTCCTGACGTGAGGACAAAGGCTCTACTCTTGCGGTGCCGCACCCTTGCACCTTTCAAGGGTGCGGGGTTTTTCCCCCACGTGAAGTTTCATCCATCGATCCAAATTTGCCACAGTACCCACGCGATCCCTATGACTTCGGAACGAAGAATCATTGAACACAATCGCAAGCTCGTTCCGCTAGGTGTGCCGCGCCGCTTGGTTTAGGATAGGCTGTGTCTTGGCCGTACCGCGCGCGTGGGCGTGTTCGATTGCGCGCCAGATCCAAAAAATCCGAGTGAACTGGAGTTCAGATGGAAATTGAACTGAGTCTGGAATTTTTGCGCGTCGTCGAGCAGGCGGCCATTGAATCGGCCAAAACCATGGGGCGGGGAGACGCCCACATGGCCGACCAGGCCGCCGTCGCGCCATGCGCAAGGTGATGGACGAAGTGCCCATGGACGGCACCATCGTCATCGGCGAGGGCGAGCGCGACGAAGCGCCCATGCTTTTCATCGGCGAAAAAATCGGCGCCGCGCAGCACGTCCGCGGATTTAATTTTCCCGCCGTGGATATCGCGGTCGATCCGCTGGAAGGCACGAACCTGTGCGCCACGGGAGCGCCCGGCTCGATCACCGTGCTCGCCGCGAGCGAAAAGGGCGGACTGCTTCACGCGCCCGATTTGTACATGGAAAAAATCATCGTGGGGCCATCCTGCAAAGGCGCCGTCGATCTGGATTCGCCGGTCGCCGACAATCTGGGCGCGGTCGCCAAGCGGCTCGATCGCGACGTCGAAGATCTGGTTGTGATTGTCCTCGACCGGCCGCGCCATGAAAAACTGATTTCGGACATTCGCGCCGCCGGCGCGCGCATCCGCCTGATCGGCGACGGAGACCTCTCCGCCGGCATTTCCGCCGCGGTCATCGGCACCGGAGTCCACGTCGTGATGGGCATCGGCGGCGCTCCCGAAGGCGTGCTGACCGCCGCCGCGCTTCGCTGCCTGAACGGAGAAATCCAGGCGCGCCTCGTGGTCTCCAAGCCCGAGCACGAAGAGCGCCTCGCCAAAATGGGAATCAAGGACGGCAAACGCATCTATCGCACAGAGGACCTCGCCCCCGGCAAGAAAATTATTTTCGCCTGCACCGGCGTGACCGACGGCAACCTGTTGCGCGGCGTCCGGTTCTTCGGCGAAGGCATCCGCACGCAGTCGCTGGTCGTGACTCTGGACGAGCGCCAGGTGCGCTTCGTCGATACCGTCACCCTCGACAAGCGCCCGGACGTGAAAGTGCGTTTCGCGTAGCAACCATTTTGTAGCCCGCGTCCTCAGACAAGGTTCTTTCAACGTCGCAAAAAACTTCGCCTCGCAAGGGAAAAGTCACAGCACCTTATGGCGCTCCACTTGCGCCGCCTGGAAAGCTTATGGCCCAGGGGCCATCCCCATTTACTTTAATTAAATTGACGAAATGGGATATTTTGGAGATACAATTGCCGCAGCGCTCGTTTCAAACCAGAAATCCGATTTTGGCGGGTCCCGCGGAGGCCAGCGTGAATCGCCTGACATTCGGCCCCTGCGCCGCCATTCTTCTCTGCGTGATGCCTTCCAACCGCATCTTTGCGCAATCCGTGTGCGATCAGGGAAATGGCCCTCTGGACCCGACGCAGCCCCGGGAATCCCGCCCCTGAAATCATTCAGAAATTTTCCGCCAAGGAAGCCTTATTCAAAGGGCGCGGGATCGCTTCGGGTATACATTAACCATAACCGTGCAGACCCTGGACAATTACGGCGAGTGGACGGCGAGTATCAGCAGGTCTCCGAGATCATGCTGAATGACATCGGCAAGCGCGTGGAAAACACGACCTTCGCTCCCCAAAGCACGCTGCGCAGACTTTCCCTTTCACAGGACGATCTGGACGACATCCGCCAGCGGTTGCCATTTGCGCTCACGCCGGAGGAACTGCCGCACTTCTCAATTTCGTACGCAGGGCGGCAGCACGTGGATCAGCTCGATACCTATGTGTTTAACGTGTCGCCCACTGAACCCCAAGAAGGAAACCAAGTTTTTCGAGGGCCGGGTTTGGGTGGACAATGAGGACTTCACGGTCGTAAAAACCTGCGGCAAACCCCGGGAAGACGAAAACGCCAATTCCCCTAAGAAAAATGTCGTCGTCAACCTCACGCCTACTTTTGTGACCTACCGGGAACAGTTTGGAGGACAATTCTGGTTCCCTACCTACTCGCGCGCCGATGAACTCCTGCGTTTCCCCAAAAACTTCGTCCACATTCGCGAGGTCGTAAAATACTCCGACTATAAGCCATTGGCGCGAAAGTAGGCCCAGTCCGGATTGGCTGGCGTGCGTATAACCTGGATGAACCCGGCGCGCTAAGTCTAGACGGTACCTCTCGACGAGCCTCCTGACGTAAGGATGCGTTTCGCGTAAACTGGTTTCATTACCGCTCCTCGGGAATTGCGGACCGCTCGCCTGCTGCTTCGCTCCTTCGAGAGCGCGGATATCCCATCTATGGTCCGTCTAGCGGGGGCAAAGGAAATCGCAGCTACGACATTGCGGATTCCGCACCCCTACGCGGAAGACGATGCCCGGAATTTTATTGCCAAGGCCGGCGAAGATTTCCTCGCAGGGCATTCAGTCTCATTTGCGATAACGATCTCGCCCGGGTGCGAACTCTGCGGTGCGGTAGGACTCCACATCGCGGAAGCGCACAAGCACGCGGAACTCGGCTACTGGATTGGTGTGCCGTATTGGGGCAGAGGCTACGCCACGGAGGCTGCAGCGGCAGCGGTCGCGTTCGGTTTCGAGACGCTGCACCTGAACAGGATCTACGCCCACCATTCTGCCGGGAACCTGGCTTCCGGGCGGGTGCTCGAAAAAATCGGAATGCGCCATGAGGGACGTTCCCGGCAACACATCCAAAAGTGGGGGCGATTCGTCGATCTGGAAAATTACGGCCTTCTGGCGGAGGAAATTCGAGGAAGCGCGCCCGCCGGCGGAAGCGGGTAGTCTCACGAAAGCGAGTTAACTCGCCGGAGCGATGTTCCGCGCGGAGGCGAGCTCGTTCGCCGTAGCGATGGTTCTTGCAAAGGCAAAAAAAACGTAACGGCGCGAACTCCCCGTAATGAAAGAGTTCGCGCCGTTCAGTAGGGACGCTCGTTCAGCCGACTAGCGGTGGCCCATCGCAGCTGGGTGCATCCGACGCGCCAGTTGTTCCACTCGAGAAGCCTGGGGCGGTGCTAACGGACGCACAATCCCATTGCCGCTGGAGACGTGGTCGCTGATCGCGGCCAGGCGCTTCAGAATCGATTGCCACTGTTCCCAGTCGAGCTGCCGAAGGAACGGCCGCAACCCCTGGATGAATGGATCTTCCAGGAGCGCTTCGCCATTCGTTTCCGGAACGAAGAAGCGGTTTAAGCCGACGCCAAGCGCTTCGGAAATCTTCTCGAGCGTTCCGAGGCTTGGAGTCATCTGTCCGCTTTCGATCCGCGACAGGTACGACCGGGATACCCGCGAGCGGGCCTGGAGTTGGCTTTGCGTCATCCCGCGCGATTCGCGCAACTGCCGGATGCGTTGGCCAATATTCTCCACCGTCTCGCGGTTCGGCCATTTCTCGAAGAGTTGCCGGTCGTCGCCTGGAAGCTCCTGCGGCTCGGGAGGAGGAATTAGAAATTCCACCTTGGGCGGCAGCAAGCGCAGACACCGGCGGCAATTCCCCGTGCGGGTGCGATACTGCACAAGCCCGCAGGTCTTGCAACGGATTACTTCGCGATCAAGGTCGATATCCACGGCAACCTTATTTCCGTTAGTACCGTTCATTGCTGTCGTACTATTTTGTTCCGACACCGGTGCTCCTCGCAGACTATTCCGGCATGCGGATGAGAGGGACTTCGTACGTGGGGAAGGCAGCAGCTGGCGCGACCGACATCATGGAGGTATCCGCTACCGGTGTCAAGCATTTTCTGTATTCCGATAATAAAATCGGTCAAATATGGTAAATCCATTAGTACTATTTTTCCTTCGCAGGGTCCGCGAATCAGAACAGTCCTCCCCGGAAAGCGCTGTTGCGGTATCCTTGCCGTGTAAATCAGGACCCTCAAAGGCTGCGTCCGGGATGCTCCAGCGTGCTCGGGCAGCCGCCACCTTTGTGGCGCCGGCGTCCCGCCGGCGATTTTGGGGCTAGGATGATCGAGGAAATTCGCCGGCGGGACGCCAGCGCCACCGAAAAAATCTTTCTACAGGTGGAAATTTGAATTCGGGGAGAACACCATGCCAACCAGAGATGATGCCTGGGCACTATTATGCGAATACACGCAAAACGAAAGCCTGCGCAAGCACGCGCTAGCGGTCGAGGCCTGCGTGCGCGCCTACGCGCGAAAATCAGGCGCCGATGAAGAACTCTGGGGCCTCACCGCCCTGCTGCACGACTTCGACTACGAGCGCTGGCCCAATGACGCGCACAGCCCCACCGAAGAGCACCCCGCCGGCGGATCGGCGATCCTGCGCGAGCGCGGCTACACGGAAGAAATTATTCGCGCCATCGTTTCGCACGCCGACTATTGCAACACGCCGCGCGAAACTCCGCTCGAACATACGCTGTTCGCCTGCGACGAACTCGCCGGCTTCCTCACCGCCTGCTCCCTGGTCAAGCCAGGCAAAAGCATCTTCGAGGTCGAGCCCGATTCCGTGAAACGCAAACTAAAAGACAAAGCCTTCGCGCGCGGCGTGAACCGCGACGATGTCCGCAACGGCGCGCAAGAATTGGGCATCCCCATCGAAGAACACATCGCCTTCTGCATCGCCGCCATGCGCGAGATTGCCGACGCTATAGGCCTACGCGGAAACCAGGCGGCTGGCGCCTAAGTAGGACAGGCCTCAGCCTGTCTGCTTTTCGTAACGCCGGGCAAGGCCAAAACCAGACAGGCTGAAGCCCGTCCTACTTAACGGCCACTCACATTTTGAGGACCAGCGCAGCCCTGTTATCATTAACTCGAAAAAGAAATCACAAAATAAAACATGCAGATTTTCCCCATTACGCGGCGCAAGACGTACGGCGTCAAAGTCGGCCAATACCAGGTCGGCGGAGGCGCGCCGGTCGTAGTCCAGTCGATGACCAACACGGACACGGCGGACATTGCCGGGACCGTGGCGCAGTGCAAAGAGTTGTCTGACGCGGGCTCGGAGCTGGTCCGCATCACGGTAAACATGCCGGAATCGGCCGCGACGGTCGCGGAAATTGTGGCCCGTCTGCGCGATCTGGGATGCGCCGCGCCGATCATCGGCGATTTCCACTACAACGGACACGTCCTGCTGACGAAATATCCCGATTGCGCGCGGGCACTGGACAAGTACCGCATCAATCCAGGCAACGTGGGCGCGGGCGCGCGGCGAGACGAGCAATTTTCGACAATCTGCAAGGTCGCCGTCGACAACGGAAAGCCGGTGCGCATCGGCGTCAACGGCGGCTCGCTCAATCAAGAGCTCGTGATGCGCAGGATGCAGGAGAACACCGACCGCGAGCTTGGCCTGGACTCCGAAGAAATCATCAACAACTGCATGGTGCAATCCGCAATCGAATCGACCGAACTCGCGCTCGAGTGCGGCCTGCGCCACGACCAGATCATCATTTCCTGCAAGGTTTCCAAGCCGCAAAATCTTATCAAAGTGTACCGCGACCTCTCGCGCAAGACCGAGCAGCCGCTGCACCTCGGCCTCACCGAAGCGGGCATGGGCACGAAGGGAGTCGTGTGGTCTTCCGCGGCGCTCGGCATTCTGCTCCAGGAGGGCATCGGCGACACAATTCGCATTTCCCTCACGCCGCGCCCCGGCGGAGACCGTCGCGAGGAAGTCTACGCCGCCTGCGAACTCCTGCAATCGCTCGGCCTGCGTGCATTCGCGCCGAGCGTGACGGCCTGCCCCGGCTGCGGCCGCACCACCAGCACGACGTTCCAGGAACTCGCCGAGCGCATTCAGGATTACATCCGCGAAAGCATGCCGCAGTGGAAACAGCAGTACGAAGGCGTCGAGGACATGACCCTCGCCGTGATGGGCTGCATCGTCAACGGCCCGGGTGAATCTAAAGCTGCCAACATCGGCATCAGCCTCCCCGGCACCGGCGAAGAACCCAGCTGCCCCGTGTACATCGACGGCAAAAAATCCGTCACCCTGCATGGCAACTACGACGAACTCTCCGCCGCGTTCCGCAAATTGGTTGACGATTACATTCAGACCAAATACGCGCCGCGTGGTGCCACGCCAGCCGCAGCATCTACCAGCCGATCCTAAGGGAACGGCACCCCCAATTAAATTTGTCCAATTTAGAGTTCGCGAAGGGCAGTTGCGACCGGCGTATTGGCGGCGCGGATTGCCGGGAGAAGGCCGCCGACGATTCCCATTGCCAGGGCGAAGATAATGCCGCGCACCAGCAAATCGGGCGTGATCTTGAAAGCAAAGGCCAGACTTGAAAACGTCTGAAAGTTCATCGTCGACGTCGTTAAGCCGTTCAGGGGCAGGACGGCAACGGAGCCGACGAGCCCTCCGACAAACGATATGAGCAAGGCCTCGAACAAAAACGAAACGACCACGGCGATCGCGCTGAAGCCCAGGGCGCGCATGGTGGCGATTTCGCGCCCGCGTTCGGCGACCGCGGAGTACATGGTGTTGAGCCCGGCGAAAACGGCGCCGATGGCCATGATGGAGGCCACCACGCCGCCGAGAATGGTGATCAGCTTGGTCATCTGAGTGGACTGTTTCGCGTAGTAGTCGATCTCGCGCGTCACGTCGACGTTCAATCGCGGGTCGGCCGTGATGGCGTCCTTGAATTGTTGGAATGTGTCGGGCGAGACCAGATGAACCGTGACCGACTGGAAGATATTCGGCGGCCGCTTCAGGACTTGATTGAGGATGGGCCCGTCGCACCAGACTTCGGAATCGAACGCGGAGCCGCCCGCGTCAAAAACGCCGACCACCTGCCAGGGAGTTCCCCCAAACTTGACCGTGTTTCCGACCGTCAGCCCCGTATACGTCCTGTTCGCATTTTTTCCGACAATCAATTCATTCAGGCCCGGGTTGAACATGCGTCCCTGCGCGATTTTGACGAAGCTCCTGATGCGCAGGACATTCGGGGAGACGCCGCGGATCTGTACATTTGCGTTCGTGCCGCTGCTGATCAGCGGAAACGGGATGACGCCGACCACTTCCTCGGTGACGAGCGGCCCGGCGGAGTCTCGCGCGATTCCCGGCGCGTCCTGAATGATTTTCACACTATCAAGTGTGACGCCGCCCATCATCTCGGAGGTGGAACCGGCGCGCATCACGAGCGCGTTTCCGGGCGACCCCGAGGCGACCAATGTCGCGCGAAAACCGCGGGCCAGCGAGAGCATGGCCACGAAGACTCCCACGGTTCCCGCAATCCCGATCACTGCAACGATGGCGGATGTCCAGCGGGCCCTGACGCTGCGAACGTTGTAAGTGAGTGGTATGGCCATGGTCAGACCCTCCGGAACGCTTCGACGACGCGCATGCGCATCGCGCCCAAACCCGGGAGAATGCCGCTCGCGATACCAACAGCGAGAGCGGCGACAAGTCCAAGAATCAGAATCGAGGGATCGAGAATCAGCGTGGGTAGCATGCCACTGAGCTGCTTGGCAAGCGCCGGAACGGCGAGGAGAGCAAGCCCCAGCCCGAGAAGCCCTCCGATCAACGCAATCACCAAAGATTCCGCAAGAATGAAAATGAGAACCCTGGCCCCGGAATACCCGATCGCTTTCATGACAGCCAATTCCGCGGTGCGCTCGCGCACGGAGATGGCCATCGTGTTCCCCGTCACGAGGAGCAGTGTAAAAAAGACGACCGTTCCGATGGTCATGATCAGGAACTGGATGTTGCCGAATTGCTTTACCCATCCCGCGGCGAAAGCGGATTCCGTTTCTGTTTTCGTCTCGCTCGAGGAGTTGGCGAATTTATCGTCGATGGCCTTCGCGACGCGCACGGAATCGTCGGGATTGTTCACGCGCAGAACGTACCACCCGATCTGCCCTTTGATTTGCTCGGGGATGCGCTCTTCAAAATAATCCCATTGCAGCCAGAACTGCGTTTCGTCGTCCTCGGGCCGCTGCCCGTGATAAATGCCGTCCAGATTGAATTCCCAGGAGTTGCCTCCGTACAAAGTAGTCTTGATCGGTATCCGGTCGCCGACCTTCCAGTTAAACCGTTCCGCAGTGCGGGCCCCCGCGATGGCGCCCTGGCGGTCTTTGATGAAAACATTCCACTGATCGTCGGGAACAATCAGCTCCGGAAAAACCTGGCGCTGGCTCTCCGGATCGATCACGAATTGCGGGAAAAAGTTTTTCTCGTCCTGGTAGACGCCGCCAAACCAGTTATTGTGCGTGACGGATTTCACCCCGGGAATCTGCAGGATCTGGTCGCGGTACTTGAGCGGGATCAGATTGATGATCGAGACGCGGTCGATCACCACCAGGCGGTCAGCCCCGGCCACATCCGCGCCGCGATTAAAGGCGTTCTGCACCACGGCGAGAAAAGCAAAAAGGAAAAGGGCCACGGCAAACGAGCCGACCGTGAGGATGAGACGTATTTTTTTCCGGAACAGATTGGCGAAAATCAGCGAGCTGAATTTCATGACGCGCCTCCTGCCACGATGCCCTGCTCCAGCTTGGACGCCTCCACCAGCACGCCTTTCTCGAGATGCAGCGTGGTGTGAGCCCGCGCCGCGACAACAGGATCGTGCGTCACCATCAGCACGGTCTTGCCGTATTTCCCCACGAGTTCATCGATCAGCGCCATGATTTCGTCGGCGCTCTTGCGGTCCAGGTCGCCCGTAGGCTCGTCGCACAAGAGAAAGGTCGGATCAGAAACGATGGCGCGCGCGATGGTCACGCGCTGCTCCTGCCCGCCGGAAAGCTGCCGAGGGTAATGCTGCATGCGGTCGGTAAGACCTACGACGCCCAGCGCGGTTTCCACGTGTTTGCGCCGGTCCGCCTTGGAAAGCTTTGTGAGGAGAAGCGGCAGCTCCACGTTCTGGAACGCTGTCAGCACGGGAATCAAATTGTACATTTGAAAAATGAACCCAACGTGGCGCGCCCGCCATTCCGTGAGCTTGCTCCCGGACATGTTCGTGATTTCGTCGCCGTCCACGGTAATGCTGCCCGCCGAAGGCACATCGAGACCGCCAAGTAAATTCAGCAGCGTGGTCTTCCCCGAACCGCTGGGGCCCATGAAGGCGACAAAGTCGCCCTTGTCCACATCCAGATTCAATCCCTGAAGAACCTGAATTTTTTCCCCGCCGCGGCTGTATGTTTTATTCAAGCCGCGCACACGAATCAGGCTTTGTGAATTCCCGCTGCCATCCACTCGGACCATATTTCTCTCCTATTGTTGGCCGATTTCGACTTTTTCGCCGTCACGCAAATTCTCGGGACCCTTAACCACGATCGAGTCGCCCGGCGCCAGCCCCGCCAGCACGCCAACGTCCGTCCCTCGATCCGTTCCGAGGCTGACCGCGCGGCGTTCGAGCGCTCCATCTTTGATTAGATACACAAAGGACGCATTGGAATCGGAGCGCACAGCACTTTTAGGAATGTAGGCAACCGCATCGGGAACTTTCTCTGCGCCATTCTTTACTGCGGCGGGCTTGGGCTCCTCTAGAAACGCGACTTTCACGCCCATGTCGGGAAGAATCTTGTCGTCCAGCTTCAAAAAGGAAATGCGCACTTTCACGGTAGCCTTTTGGCGATCGGCAGTGGGAATGACGGTGCGGACCTTCGCGCCGTAGGGCGAATCCGGAAAGGCATCCAGCGTGGCTTTCACCGCCTGCCCTTCTCTGACTCTGGCAATGTAGGATTCGTTGACGTCCACCTCAATTTCGTTCGAATTCATATCCACGATGGTGGCAATCCCCGTGCGCGTAAATCCGCCGCCGGCCGAGTTGGGAGACACCATTTCCCCCACCTGCGCGTCCTTGGAAACCACTATGCCAGCGAAGGGCGCCCTGATAATGCAATTATCCACGGCCTGCTGCGCCTCGGCGATGCGCGCTTCCGAGGCGGCCACCTGCTGCTTGGCGAGTGCGATTTTGGCTCGCAAGCTGTCGGCGTTCGTGCCGGCATTGTCGAGTGCTTCCTGCGTGCCGATGCCGCGATCGTACAACTGCTGCGCGCGCTTTAATTCCACTTCAGCATATCGGAGCTGCACTTCGAAATCCGCGATGGCGGCCTGGGCGGAATCGCGGTCCGCCTTTGTGGAATCCAGAGCCCGCTTGTAGTCGGAGTCGTCGAGCGTTGCGAGAAGCTGGCCCTCCTTGACGCGAGTGCCTTCGTCGAAATATACGGCCGTGACCCGCCCCGTGATCTTCGCGGCGATGGTGGCCCGCTGTCGCGGCGTCACGTAGCCGCTGGCATTCAGCGCGGTTTGAGGCCCGCCGGCGTCGGGTTTGGCGACTGTAGCCGCCTGAACGACCGGCTTCTGATTGCGCAGAGCGAAAGCGCCGCCGACGATGGCCCCGAAAAGAATGACTGGAATGGCGGCGTACACGATTCGTTTGCGCGTGCCGGACTTGCCTCGCTGGTCATCATGGATTCGCAGCGAGCCCAAGTCAGGTTTTGGAGAATCTTGCGAAATCGCCATCAGCGCTCCGACTCTTCCTGCGTACGGGGGCGAAAGAACTAATTTATGGCCGCCGGTGCTCGAACACAACAGATAACGGAAAGCTTCTTCGAAAGACCATTTTATCGTGGCCTGAACACCTCAGGCGATACCGATAAGAGGAACTCCATGGGAAAGTGTATGAAAATCCGACGGGATCTCATAGGTCTCAACTGCGAGTGAAAGACGCATGGCCTGAAACAAGAGGGGTTTCGGCAAAGGCTCTGAGCCCGCCACATTCCCGCACTGGAGATTCGCTTCCTAGCTTACCCCCTCTTGGATGTACACTGAAGCTGTCCCCGCCGAGGAGGAACCATGCGGAATTACCCCTTCCCGCTCGCGGCGGTTGTTGTTTTGCTCGTTGCATTTACTTCGCAAGCGGCAGAGAAGCCTCGCCCGGCGCAAACCAATCAGAATCAGCCCAGGAAAGTCTGGACGAATGACGACATGGACCAGCTGCGCTCGCGCGGCCTGATTTCCATCGTCGGCCAGGAACCGGCGGCGCCTGCGACGCAAGCGCCGGCCGCCCAATCTGAAACCACTTTCCCGGTTTATGACTCACGGCTCGACGATCCCACCTGGTATGCCGACGTGGCGGCCGGTTTGCAAGTCGAACTGGACAAGCGCCTCGCGGCTCTCCAGCAAGAGCAAGAAGCGCTGGCACTTGCCAAGGAAGATCGCGTCACCCAGCCCGGCGTTGCGATGGACCAGCCGTCCGTCGGTGTGACGCCCGGCGGGGCCGTCGCCTTATTCGAAGCTCAGGTGCAGGAAGTCCAAAGCCAGGTCGATGCCCTCAGCGATCTCGCAAGGCAGCACGATATTTCGCCGGGCATTTTGCGCAGCTGAGTGGAGGCAAACGAATTGAAGCCTGGCGGCTGCTAAATCCTAAATCTTTGTAGGGCACGGCTTTCAGCCGTGGCGTAAGGCGTCGGGAGTTGATTCGGCTTCAGTCGCTGTCTTGTTCGAAGATGACTGGCCAAAAGGGCTGATCCGGTTGCCGAACTCTCCTCACGAGGACATTTCGGAAGCCAACAGACTGAACAGGCTGCGGAAAAACTCAAAGCCCTGTCATTCTGAGCGAAGCGAAGAATCTCTCCTTGTTTCTTTTCTTATACTTAAATCAAAGAGAGATTCTTCGCTTCGCTCAGAATGACAAAACAAGACGTTTATTCCGCAGCCCATGAAATCTGTTCTACCAAAAGCGCCACGTGAATTTTGCGTAGGCGTTGCGCTTGATCAGGGACGAATTCACCAGGGTCAGCGCGTCCATGGATTCCAGGTGATGGTCCTGCAGCAGGTTCTGCCCCACCAGGCTGAATTCCCCTCGTTCCGCGAACTTCCATCTCAATTGCGTATCGATGCGCGTATAGGAGGCGACGCCCTGAACCGGGAGTTCGCTGACGAAATAGGCGCTCGCGTCCCACGAAAGGCCGTGGGACAGATCCACGTGAGATCGCAGCTGCGCCTGATGCTGTGGGCTCGAACCCTGATATTCCGCCACGGACGATGTGTCCTGGCTCGGCGGCTGGGTATGCAGATGCATTTCCAAAAAAGCGTAGCCCGGGCTTAGCGTCCAGCGATCCGTCAGTTTCAAATTCGCGGAAATTTCGCCGCCTTCCGTTGTGCCGTACATCAAGTTCCCGAACGTGATGGGCATGACGAAACGGGCGGGAGCAGGGGCTGGACTCGAAAATTTCCGGTCCCGGCTCCATGTGATTCCAGATGGTCGTAGCGATTGAAAAACGTCGACACATCGATGGAAAGCCGCGTGTTGGGCTGCGCCCGGAAACCCGCCTCGTAAGCCACGACGTGCTCGGACTGGAATTTTGGGTTGCCAAATAAAATGACTTCCACTGGCGTGTTCGATCCTGCAGGGATCGGGGAATGCCGCCAGGGCCGCGTCGAGCCCAGTGTCTCTTCGGCCGGGCGTGCGTTCGGCGCGTGAAACCGCGGACCAGAAATGTCATCCAGTTGGAAGGAGTCCACGCCAGGCGCACGCTCGGCTCCACTTCGAATCCGCTGAAATAACTGTTTTCGACCTTGGTCCCGGCTGTGAAGTACAGCCGGTCGGGTTGCAGCGTGAACGTATCCTGGGCGAAAAAAGTGAAGAGTTGGAGCGCCGCGTCTGGCTGGATTGAACGCCTGATCGATCGTGCCGAGCGTCCTGATCCCAGGTGCGGCGATATCCGGCGCCCCAGACCACGTCCTGGCGCGATCCCCAAGCCCAATGATGACTGAAATCGAAATCGATTGTGTTTCGGGTTTCGCTCGGATTCGGGGCCCGTCCGCTCATAGTTGTCAAAGTAGAACTGAAAGGTGGTGTCGGACCGGCTCGAAAAAGTATGGTTCCACCGGCCTAGAATATTGCCGCCGGAAAGCT
This sequence comes from uncultured Acidobacteriota bacterium, assembly GCA_963819395.1. Taxonomy (GTDB): domain Bacteria; phylum Acidobacteriota; class Terriglobia; order Acidiferrales; family UBA7541; genus Palsa-360. Next base: position 35,710 of record CAWFVW010000005.1, on the reverse strand, counting down.
GGTTGTCCACGTTCAGATTGCCTGTGACGGGCGGAGCCACCGAGAAGATATGTATGATGGTGGCGCCTTCCTGGCCCGTATAGAGATCTCCCTGAACTGTGAGCGAATCGCTCGAGGAAATCTTGCTATCCGCCCGGAAACCGCCATGCAAGAGATTCCAATTGTCTTGCCCGGAACCGCCGCCCACGGCGGGCAAGGAACCGTAGTTGAGATAATTCGCGAAAATGCGATAGTTTGTTTTTTCCTTGATGGCTCCGCCATATTGCACCGTGCCTTGCGCTTGTCCCTCCGTGCCTCCGGCAGCTGAGACCAGGACGCCCTGGCGTGTCCGCGGCCCTCTTGGTCACGATGTTGATCACTCCATTGACGGCGTTGGCGCCCCAGATCGTGGCGCCCGGCCCGCGAATCACTTCAATGCGGTCAATATCCTCCAGCGGCACGTCCTGCGTATCCCAATTCACTCCCCCAAGCAGCGGGGTGTAGACGGCGCGCCCATCGATCAGAACCAGCAATTTGTTCGAAAACTGGTCGTTGAAGCCGCGCGCCGAAACGGCCCAGGCTATTGGCGTTGATTTGGGAGACGTCCAGCCCGGGCACCATGCGCAGCAAGTCCGGAATTTTGTCGCCCCCGATCGGCTGGATGTCCTCCTGCGTGATCACGAAAATGGCCGCCGCCGCCTGCGACATTTTCTGTTCTTTCTTGGAAACCGAAGTCACCTCGATGTTCATCAAGTCTTCGAGGGGGACCAGGGAAAGGTCCCGCTGTCCCGCCGATTGCGCAGGAGCCGGTGACGAGGACTGCGCGGACTGGCCGCATGCCTGGCCGGTAAGAAACGTCAGGCTGATAAAAAATAAAACACAAATCCGCGGTGGTAAATTCCGAGTAGCAGGCAGAATACCTCGATATGGACACATTCGCCTCCACGAAATCAGAGTGCATGTTCCGCGCCAATCTCCGGCGCGATGCCGCCAACTAACCTATTGATCCTGCAAATGTTATGTGTGCTTAAAGACGATGGCATTCTGGAGGGAGAGGTAGAGGGGGTGCTTGAGTGCCAAGCTGGAACGAAGGGTTGTGGCACGGGCCCAAAATGGGAAAAATCTGCTGCAACCGTAGGTGGCCTCATCTAGACCCATTGATCGCAAGAATGAGCGCCACAATTTTGCGTGAGAGTTCCAATCGCTTGATTCCTACCTATAATTTTCATATCCGATCGCATTAATTGATACGCGTAATCATTGTCCTGAGTTGGTTTCGCAGGCGCGCTTGGCGGAGTGCCGGCTCCCGGCTCGTTGGCCGGGCCGCCCGGCAAACTCTTTCCGCCATTCCCGCCGAGGTATCGCATCGCGGTGGCGGCCAGGCCATCGAGTGCGCCTCCTCCGTTCGATCCGCTGGCTGACGAGGATGTCCGGGACAAATTTCATGCTTCCGTCGGCCAGCGCGGTGATGACGTTGACCAGCGCCGTGGCGTTCGAGCCCAGCGCCCGCACTTGCGCCTCGTAGCCGCGCGCCCTGGCCAGCCCGACCGCCTCCACCTCGGCTCCCTTTGCCGTGCCGGTCTGGCGGATGTATTCCGCCTCGCCTCGCGCTTCTTCGGTTCGCGCATTCGCATCGTTCGTCTTGATGTCCACGCCCACCTTGGATTTGGCAAGGTCGGCCTGCATCTCGGCCGTGCCCTTGGCGTTTTCCATGGCGATGCGTTCTTCCTGCGAGGCGCGCTGTTTCTGATACGTTTCAATTTCCTGGTTGGCGATTTCGCGCTGGGTCAGGACTTTGACGAGATCCTGGGGCAGCACGACGTCCTGGATGTAAACGCCCCGCGTCTCGACGCGATACTGGTCCAGCTGATCCTTGATGTGCTTGAAGGCCTCCTCTTGCACCTGCTGGCGCGTTTCAATGAAGCGAATGGCGGGCATGCTCTGCAGCTTGTCGCGGAAATGATTGCCCACTGCGGCCTGCAACACTTCGTTTACCAGATTCATCATGGTCCCGACCATGGAGATCACGCGCGGCGCATTCGTATCCGGGACGTGGATTTGCACCTGCAAGTCGATGGCGAAGACGAAGCCTTCGTTGCTCTTGGCGACGATCTGCTTCAGTTGCGCATCCAGGTTGTGCGCTCGGGAAACCTCGTCGGCCCAATTCAACGTGAGGATGGAAGTCGGAACGATTTCCGCCTGGTAGCAGCGCGGATTGAGCGGATATTTTCCGGTTCGCAGCGGCTCCTGCCAGATGCCGCGATGCCCTGGCCGAACGAGCGTGCCGAATTTGAAATCGACGCCGGAGGTGTCATGCGTGGGCAATCCAACATACGCCTTGACCACGGCAACCTGCCCTTGCTGCACCACCAGCATCCAGACCAATTCGACTGCGACTAGAAATGGATTCAGTGCGTAGGCGCCGTAGAGCAGCGGGTCGTGCTGCAGGCCGATTCGCCCGCCGCTGTCAAGGAACGCCTGGAAATCCTGATAGTTGTTGTGCAGGTTGTTCTTATTTCCCAGCAGCACCTCGATGATGTCGCCATCGGTCGCGTTCGTCCTCTCCATTTTATCGATGTCGACAAATCCCCCCAGGCGGCTGGCGATGTCGCCCGAAGGAAGCGGGTCGCCTTCGAACACCGTCACGATGCCCACCATATCGAGCATCGTGCCGTCGGTTCCGACCGCCTTCGGTTCGATCCTCACCAGGTTGAGCTGGTCCGGACGCAGCCCGAACGCCTCCGGCGTCAGCGTTTCTTTCCTGCCGGCGCGCGAACGCAGTTCCGGCGATACCGGCAAACCATAGACCTTGCTCTTGGTGATTACCAGAAAACCGACGGGATGAACGGGAGCAAGCGTGCCCGGAGGAAATACCGGGCGCTGCACTCCTTTTTGCCCTCCATCCGTGACAAAGGAACGAAGATTGGAAAAGTTCGCAAAGGATTTCTTGTAAACAGCCGATTTGGCTCCGATCGGCAGGGGCGAGCCCACCTGCGCGATCACCACTCCGATTTCGCCGGCAGGAACCTGCACCCACGGATACATTTGAACCTCGTAAAGCAGCCAGGGCTTCCAGCGGCGCCCTGCCATCAGGAGATCGGCCTGGTAACCCGCTTCGCCGTGAAAAGCGATTGGATTATCGTCTTTCAGTTTTCGGATTCCGAAACGCTTCATGACCAGCCCAACTTCGGTCGGCCCAACGACCCGGACCGACATCCATAAATAAAAGGCGATCAGAAGAATTGCCGCGGGCAGGAACGGGTGGACCAGGAGGCTGGATAACATGATGGTAACTCCTCTCGGGGTTAACTGCGATGCTGCGACACGGCCGGAGGTATTGTCAAGCGAATCGCGCGGCGAGCGCCGCGCGACTTTAGCTCGCGACAATTTTCCTAGCGCAGCGTCTCCGCGCGATAGAGTTTCACTGTATTGAAAATTGTGGAAACGACCAGCATCACAGACATTCCCGCAATCGCGACGATTCCCCCCACGTCAAAAATCCGGCAGGACGAGCCGAAGATCCGCGCATCCGGATGAAACCACAACGCAATATTTCCGAGCGCCAGCAGAATCCGGATTTCCGTGGGTCCAAATTTTGCAAACGAAAGTTCAAAAGTTCCCACCGTGTAAGTCGCCAGATAAACCTGGACCGAGAGCATCAGGAAAGCGACGAACACTCCGAGTGCGATCCTCTTATCGATGAAGCCCGAGATCGCCAGCCCTCCCACCAGGAAAAATCCGCCGAAGGTGTCGATCATTTGATCGACGTCGAAACCTGCATGCAATGCACGATGCCTCAAAAGAAATCGAATCCTTATCATTCCGTAACCTCAATAAAGTATTCCTCTTAACAATGGACATCATTTAGAATGAAGAGAGATTTCCATAGGTGAGCAAGTGTCGGAACCTGCGCCAGTCAATCCAAAATCCATTTTCCGTTTCGGCTTGTATGAGCTGGACAGCGGCACGGGAGAATTGCGCAAGGAGGGCGTGCTGCGCCCCCGCCTGCAGGGCCAGCCGCTCGAGGTTCTCCTCTACCTTCTCTCCCGTGCGGACGATGTGGTGACGCGGGACCAACTGCGGCTGCTGCTCTGGCCCACGGACACGTTTGTCGATTCCGACCATAGCCTTAACACAGCGGTCAACAAGGTGCGCGAAGCCCTGAACGATTCGGCCGATAATCCGCGATTCATCCAGACGATTCCCCGCCGCGGCTACCGCTTTATCGCCTCTGTGGAAGTCGTGGGAGACGGTGCATCGGCTTCCGCGGCATCCAAACAGGGGAACATCCTCGGCACTGAGGCGGGGCCCGCGACGAGTTCCACCGAAAGCCGCAATTTCATGCTCAGCGATGCGCACGACCTGCCCGACGCCCCTCGCGGCGTCATCCAATTCCTTTTTTCGCTCATCCAGGTGATGTATCTGTTCTTCTATGTGATCTCGTTCGCGAGGCTGCGGTGGGTGCAACCCGTGCTTTCCCAGTCGGTTACACATCCCAATTGGATCTTGACGCTTCTCCTTGTGACCGCTCTGGTTGGAATCCCTCTCCGACTATATCTCCTCTCCGCTGCCATTTTTGGCTATCGCCGTTTGCCCGTGAAATTTCTTCGCTTGTTTCCTTTTGTGATCATACTCGACGAACTTTGGGCCCTGGCGCCGTTTCTGCTGGTGGATGAAATCGGCGTGGGCCTGGCGCTCGCCGCGACTGCGGCGCTACTCTATCTCCCCTTTTCGCAACGTAGTTTGATGCTCATGGGCCAATTCAACGCCAAGCAAACCGGAAATACCTGAGGGGCGTCTGATTTCGAGGAACCGGTAATGCATCGGTTAAAATTGCAGTGGCTGTGAAGTGCTGCCCGCCCTAAAAACGGGCGGCCGCTACAAAACCGATTTCGAATTGGCGTTGCGGTTTTGTAGAGGCCTCTCCGTCCCGTGCTCTTCGGGACGGAGAGGGCACGTCCCTTTTCAATTTGATTCAGTGCGTAGAAATCGGCAGGCTTGGTGCCGCGATTTTTTTGCAGTAAGCTTCCCTCCCACGGACTGCCGGGGCGGCAGCCAAAATAAGAAAGTCAGGTGCACCGATGCGACGCATGGCGATCACGGGGATTCTGTTCGTCTTCCTGTTTGGTCTCGTTTCCACCGGCGCGGAGGACGAACCTCTGCAAGGATTCACTCGCGCGAATTCCGCGACGGAACGCGATTGGGAAACAAAATTCCGTGCTATCCCCAGTCCGGACAACCAGCGCGAGTACATGCGCCGGCTGAGCGCGCGCCCGCACAATGTCGGATCGGCCTACGACAAGGAAAACGCGGAGTGGATTCTTTCCAAGTACAAAGAATGGGGCTGGGACGCCAAAATCGAAACCTTCACTGTCCTTTACCCCACGCCCAAGGAACGTGTGCTCGAGATGGTCGCGCCCACGCGCTTCACCGCAAAATTGCAGGAGCCGCCGCTCTCCGTCGATCCGACCAGCAACCAGCAAAGTGAGCAGTTGCCCAGCTACAACGCGTACTCCATCGACGGAGATGTGACGGCCCCACTGGTTTTCGTCAATTACGGCCTGCCCAGAGACTACGAGCAGCTCGAGCGCCTTGGAGTTTCCGTGAAAGGCGCCATCGTCATCGCCAAGTATGGCAATTCCTGGCGCGGCATCAAGCCCAAGGTCGCCGCCGAGCACGGCGCGATTGGCTGTCTGATTTATTCCGACCCTGCCGACGATGGCTATTCCGTGGACAATGTTTTCCCGCAGGGCCCCATGCGCCCTCCCGATGGCGTGCAGCGCGGCAGCGTGCTGGATTTTCCATCCACAAGCCCGGGCGATCCGCTTACCCCCGGTGTGGGCGCCACAGCCGAGGCCAAGCGTCTGGCTATCAAAGACGCACCAGGACTCACCAAGATCCCCGATCTGCCCATTTCCTATAGCGACGCGCAGCCGCTGCTTGCCGCCCTCGAAGGACCGATAGCGCCGAAAGAATGGCGCGGCGGGCTGCCGATTTCTTATCACGTCGGCCCGGGCAAAACGAAAGTTCATCTCAAGGTGAATTTTAATTGGGACATGAAGGAAATTTACGACGTGATTGCCAGAATTCCCGGCGCGCAATTTCCCGAGGAATGGGTGATTCGAGGCAATCATCACGACGCCTGGGTGAACGGTGCGCAGGACCCGACCTCCGGGCAAGTGGCCTTGCTGGAAGAAGCGCGCGCCATCGGTGAATTGATGAAGCAGGGTTGGAAGCCCAAGCGTACGCTCATTTACTGCTCGTGGGACGCCGAGGAGCCCATGCTGCTCGGCTCGACGGAATGGGTGGAGGAGCACGACAAAGACCTCGCGCAGCATGCCGTCGCGTACATCAACAGCGACGGCAATGGACGCGGCTACCTCGAAGTCGAAGGCTCCCACACCCTCGAACATCTGGTGAACGATGTCGCTCGCGATATCCAGGACCCGGAAACAAAGCTTGCCGTCTCGCGCCGCGCCCAGTTGCGCCAGATCGAGCAGGCTAGAACGGAAGACGATCGCAAGGAATTGCGGCAGCGCGCCGATCTGCGCATCGAGGCGCTCGGCTCCGGCTCCGACTACACGGCCTTCCTCGATCACATCGGCGTGGCTTCTTTAAACATTTCGTATGGAGGCGAAGACACTTCGGGCATCTATCATTCGGCGTATGACGATTTCTACTGGTACACCCATTTTGCCGACACGGACTTTGTCTATGGCCGCGCGCTTTCGCAAACTGCCGGAACGGCCGTGATGCGCCTGGCGGACGCTGACCTGCTCCCCTTTGAATTCACGGACCTCGCCGACACGATTCACCTCTATCAAAAACAGCTGAAAAAACTGGCGGAAGACGAGAGGGCTGAATTGACCGAGCGAAACAAGGAAATCGAGGAAGGCCTTTTCACCGCCACGAATGACCCGCGCCGCCCCAAATCGTCCCCGCCGCACGTGGACGTCCCACCCTATTTGAATTTCGCGCCTCTGGACAATGCCGCCGATACACTCACGCACAGCGCGGAGCGTTATCAGGCGGCTCTGAAGAAAGCATGGCCCGCCGGCGTTTCCGCCGCCACACTTCAGAACCTGAATCGAAAACTGATGGATAGCGAACGCCGCTTGACCACTTCGGAAGGCATACTCCGGCGCCCGTGGTACAGACACATGCTTTATGCCCCCGGCGTTTATTCCGGCTACGGCGTCAAAACGCTGCCCGGCATTCGAGAAGCAATCGAAGAAAAATTTTGGGCGGAAGCTGATTCCGAGATGGTGCGAGTCGCGGCCGTTTTAGACAGCGAGAGCGCGCTAATCAATTCCGCAGCGGCAGAGCTGGAACAGCCCGCGCGGTAAATTGGTGTAGCGCCCGCCTTCAGGCGGGCATTTTCTTGATTCCGATTGCCCGTCCGCCGCGGCGGACGGACGCTACAACGAAATTTCGCAACGTGCATTCAAAATACCGCCTTTGCTCCCCGCCGCAACATTTCCTGATGGGGAACAGGCGCCGCCTGATAGAATTCGCTTCCGCCACAAATGAAATCATCCGAGCGAGCTGCGGCGTTAGCCCTGTCCTCGGAAACCGCCGCGCCTTCTTTCATGTCGACAGGAAACGAGCCCAGCCTTCGCTACGCGTGGTACGTAGTGCTGATTCTGATGGTTTGTTACACGCTGTCGTTTGTCGACAGGCAAATTCTCAGCTTGCTGGTCGGACCGATGAAGCGTGACCTTGCGCTCAGCGATACACGCATCGGACTTCTGCAAGGCTTCGCGTTTGCGTTGTTTTATGGCCTGATGGGTTTGCCGCTCGGCCGGCTCGCGGACACTCGCAACCGCCGCAATGTGATTATCGTCGGGGTCGTCCTGTGGAGCTTCCTCACAGGCGCTTGCAGCGCGGCAAGAAGTTTCTGGTCGCTGTTCCTGGCGCGCATGGGAGTAGGCGTCGGCGAAGCGACTCTCTCACCTTCCGCCTTTTCGCTCATCACAGACTATTTTCCAAAAGAAAAACTTGGCGGGGCGCTGAGCGTCTATTCCATGGGCATTTTCATCGGTTCAGGCCTCGCGCTGATCGCAGGCGGCTCGGTGGTGGACGCAGTGACGCGAATGCCCGCGGTTACACTGCCTCTCCTGGGTGCGGTCGCCCCATGGCGTTTCACGTTTCTGATCGTGGGCGCGCCCGGCCTGGCGATTCGCGCTGCTGCTCTACACGGTGCGTGAACCCATTCGGCGCCAGCTGCTGCGGGCATCGGACGGCACTCCAGTTCGCTTGCAAGCTCCGTGAAGTTGTCGCGGAGTTGAGAAAGCGATGGCAGTCGTTTCTGGGAATATCCGTGGGGATGGTCTTCCAGTCGATGGGCGCTTATGCTTTTTTGGCTGGGCTCCCGCATTTCTGCAAAGAATCCACGGCTGGTCTGCAGGGCAATCCGGCCGGGCCCTTGGTTTGATCATCCTTGTATTCGGGTGCCTCGGAATGTCCGCCGGTGGCCGGCTGTGCGATCACTGGCAAAAAAAGGGCGTCTTGGAAGCCCCGCTCCGCGTTGCCGTAGTCAGCGCCATTGGAGCCGGAATTCTATTTGTATTCGCAATGACGGCGAAACAAGCTGGTTGGACATTGCTCCTGGCTGCTCCCGGGCTTTTCTTTCTCGCTCTCCCGATTGGGAGTTCTTATGCCGCCATCCAATTCATTTTCCCGAACCAGGTGCGAGGCCAGGTGTCGGCTCTCTTTCCTTCTGATTCTTAACATGGGCGGCCTCAGCCTGGGCCCTTTGCTTCCCGGACTCTTGAACGACTACGTGTTTCGAAACGAAAAAATGGTCGGGCAATCGCTTGCCATCACTATCGGCGCAGCCTCCGCTTTAATGTTGTTCACGATTCGAGCGACCTATCGCCCGTACAGAATTGACTACGAGCGGATGCATCCCCGGCAATTCATCGCATAAGATCAGTTTAAGAAATGCCGAGGCGCACGCATCAACGGCAGAAGTGCCGACACGACTTTCGATTTACATGGGCTCGACCGGAGCGTAAGATCGGTCACCCCATCCTTCACCCTGGCCCGCTCGGAGGTGCACATGTATGCGAGGGTCTGGAAACTAAAAATTCTTCCCGAACAGGTCGAGAAGTTTATACTCGCCGCCCATGACATGATGCCGCTTCTGCGGCGTCAGCCCGGGTTCCGCGGCTGCCTCGTGCTGCGCAGCGGCCCGGGAGAATTGGAAGCGACCGTGGTCTCCACGTGGGCTTCGATCGACGCCCTTCGCGAAAGCGAGACTCCCCTGTTCCAGCAGGCGCTCGTCGAATTCCTCTCCCATTGCGAGCGCCAGCCCTTCATGCGCGAAGAGGAAGTCGTGATCAGCGAGTTTGTCTCTTCCGATCCCGACGACACCGTCACGAAGTTCTAACCCGGAATTCTCACGATAGAGTGCACGTAAGCTTTTTTTGCCACTAGGAAAATCGCAAAAATACTCTGAGGCAGTGTTTTAAGTGGAACAGCCTGTGCGGTTTGGGCCATCTAACCCAAAGCCCACAGGCTGAAGCCTTTTCCACTGGGGGTCCGCGCGTGGGTTCGGCCTTTCCTTAGCCCGGTGCCCCATCCTTGCGGGTTCTGCAAGGGTGGGGATTTTCGGCCCACGCCATCCCAACATCCCCGATATGATTGAATTTAAACCCCCACCCTTTGAGAGACTCAAAGGGTGCGGCACCCAAAATGCTCTCTCACCACCCGCGCTTGAGTCATCACACAGACTCCTTCGGCCCGCTTGTTCCCGGCCAATAACACTGCCCCGGCGTTAGCTCATGCGTTATACTCTGCCAACTTAAACTTGGCAGGAGACCCATGGCGATTCTCCCCGGCAAGCGTCTAGGGCCCTACGAAATCCTCTCTGCCATAGGCGCGGGCGGAATGGGCGAGGTGTACAAAGCCCGCGACACGCGCCTCGATCGTACCGTCGCGATCAAAGTTCTGCCCACTCATCTCGCCGACCGCGCGAATTGCGCGAGCGCTTCGAGCGCGAAGCAAAAACCATCGCCAGCCTGAATCATCCACACATCTGCACGCTCTTCGACACGGGCCACCAAGACGACATCGATTTTCTGGTGATGGAATATATCGAGGGCGAAACGCTCGCGCAGCGATTGCAGAAAGGCCCGCTGCCGATTCAACAGGTCTTGCAATACGCCATCGAAATCGCCGACGCGCTCGACAAGGCGCATCGCAAAGGCATCACCCACCGCGATCTGAAACCCGGCAACGTCATGCTCACCAAGTCCGGCACGAAGTTGCTCGATTTCGGTTTGGCGAAGCTGAAGCAGGAAGCCGCTCCGGCTACTCCAGAATCGCAGCTTGTGACGATGAAAGGCGGATCACAGGCGAAGGAACGATCCTCGGCACGCTGCAATACATGGCCCCGGAGCAAGTCGAAGCCAAGGAAGTGGATGCCCGCACGGATATCTTTGCCTTCGGCGCGGTGGTCTACGAAATGGCCACGGGCAAGAAGGCGTTTGAAGGAAAATCTTCCGCCAGCGTGATGGCGGCAATTTTGAAGATGAGCCGCCGGCGATCTCTTCGCTCCAGCCCGTCACGCCGCCCGCCTTGGACCGCGTCGTCAAGACTTGCATGGAAAAGGAACCCGATGACCGATGGCAAAACGCCGCCGATCTGTGCCGCGAGCTGAAGTGGATTGCGGAAAGCGCCGCGTCCACGGCAGCGCCCGCGGCCGCAACCGCAGAGCGCGCTCGCACATTGCGCGGTTGGGCATTTCTCGCGGGACTGGCTTGCCTGGCCGCTGCCGCGATTTCCGGTTTCGCCGTGTGGATTTTGAAGCCCGCGCCTCCAAAGCCCGTCACTCGCGCGGTCATCAATCTCCCGCCTGGCGACCGGCTTGTGGGGCCTAACCAGACCGTGCTGGCACTTTCTTCCGATGGAAAACAACTTGCCTATGCCGCCTCCCGAGGCGCTACCATCCAGATTTTTCTGCATCCGATGGATAGCCAGGAATTCCGGCCGATCTCCGGCACGGAGGGAGCCAGCGAACCTTTCTTCTCTCCTGACGGCCAATGGATCGGTTTCTTCGCAGGCGGAAAGCTGAAGAAGATCTCAGTGAACGGGGGAGCGACCGTGACCCTCGCCGATGCAGGGAACCCCCTCGGAGCCAGTTGGAGCGGCCAGGGGACAATCGCCTTCGACCCGGTAGGAACAGGTTCGTCCCTCCTGCAAGTGGTGGACGCGGGAGGCGCCCCGCAGCCGCTGGGTCATTTCGAAAAAGGGGAAAACTACCAAATATGGCCGCAGTTCTTGCCCGGCGGCAAGGCCGTGCTCTTTGCGGGCGGAAGTTCGGGCAACACTGACGGGCACATTTTTGTCCAGTTGATGGCAACGGGAGAGCGACGCAGCCTGGTTGGCGGGACGCAACCTCACTACGCCACTTCCGGTCATCTGATCTATGCGCAAGGGGCGACTCTGATGGCCGTGCCCTTTGATCCGCGACGGCTGGAGATCAAGGGCGCGCCGGTTCCCGTGGTCGAGGGCGTTACCTATTCCCCGTTCTATGGATCGAGCCAGTACAGCATTTCCGACACCGGCTCATTGGTCTACGTTTCGGGAACCTCTCAAGGAAATCAACGGAAAATGGTGTGGGTCAGCCGCAACGGCGCGGAGCAGACTTTGCCTGCCCCGCCACAGGACTACCGGGGAGAAGTCAAGCTTTCTCCCGACGGCCGGCGCGTCGCGGCGGAAATAAACAATCAAATCTGGCTTTACGATCTCGCCCGGGACACTTTGACCCGGTTTACGTTTGAGGGCGATCAAAACCTAAACCCAAGGTGGACCCCTGACGGGAAGCGGATCGCGTTCAGTTCAACCAAGGAAGGAGCGAGAAATATCTTTTGGCAACGGGCAGACGGGAGTGGCGGGCTGGAGCGGTTGAGCACCAGCGAGCACCTCCAAGTTCCGAACTCGTGGTCTCCAGATGGGCAACTGCTGGCCTTCCATGAGAATAATCCCAAGACGGGGAGGGACATTTGGGCGCTGCGGACGAGCGACCACAAGGCGCAGCCTTTTCTCGTTACTCCATTTAATGAAGGGGGCGCGATGTTTTCCCCCGACGGCCACTGGCTCGCCTATGTTTCGAATGAATCCGGGCGCCCCGAAGTCTACGTGCAACCGTTCCCGGGTCCCGGCGGGAAATGGCAAATCTCGACCGAGGGAGGCGCGGAGCCGGCCTGGAACCGCAATGGGAAGGAACTATTTTACCGCAGCGGCAACAAGATGATGGCCCTGGATGTAACGACGCAGCCCGGCTTTTCCCCCGGCAAACCCCGGTTGCTCTTCGAGGGGCAGTACTTAACGCAGGACTGGCCGCAGGTTGGCACGATCTATGACGTGTCGCCGGATGGGCAACGGTTTCTGATGGTCAAGACGGCCGAGCAAGCTTTCGCGGCGACGCAAATCAACGTCGTCCTGAACTGGTTTGAAGAATTGAAGCAGAAAGTCCCCACCGGGACGAAGTAAATTCAGCCTAGTTTGTAGCACAGGCACTCTGCCTGTGCGGTTTTCTAGGCTGCGTTTGGACGACCGATTCAGCTGCAATAGCGAACCCCGCACAGGCAGAGTGCCTGTGCTACTTAATCCTGCTCGATCTTGATCCGCACGGGCTTGCCGGGATTCAGGCCGGCGGCCTGGGCTTCGTCCATGTAAATGCTGCAGCAATAGTAGCGGTCGGCGATGGGGAGGCCGGAGACGGGATCGCGTTCGAGAGTGACCAGGATCCGGTACTCGTGATGCTTGCTCCAGCCCTGGCTTTTGACTTTTTCCGTGAGGTTGCCTTTCAACACGACGTCGGGTTTCGCCTTCGGATCGATGGAAGTTTCGGAGCTCGATTCCGCCGGCTGGGCTTCCGGGTTAAGTGCGGAGGCCAGGGCGCGCGCGAGTTGTGAAGTGCCGAGGGCATCCATTGCGCCGGCGGAAAGATGCGAAATCGGCTCCACTTGCGGCTTCCGCAACAGCGACTCAACGCTCAGTTTCTCCGCCACGGTCCTCACAATGTCCGCGTCGACGAATTCCAATTTGCGGCGGAAGGCTTCGAGCAGCGCGTTGAAGCACAAATTATTGATCCTGCGGGGAACGCCGCCGCTGGATTCCGCGATCTGGTCCAGCGCGTCGCTGGAGAAGATAATTTTGTCGTTCCAGCCCGAGGCGCGCAGGCGGTGCTCGATGTAGGCCGCCGTCTCTGCGGGGGTCAGCGCTTGCAAATTCGCGAGAACGGCGATGCGCTGGCGAAGCTGCACGAGGTTGTCCTTCATGAGCGTTTGCGCCAGTTGCGGTTGCCCCGCGAGAACGATTTGAATCAGCTTCGAATGGGTCGTCTCAAAATCGGACAGCAGGCGGATCGTTTCCAGCACCGGCTCCTGCAGGTTTTGCGCTTCGTCCACGATCAGCACGAACCGGCGCCCGCGCAGCATTTCCTCGAGCAAGGCCTGGTTCAGCGCGCGATGCATGGCAACCGCGTCCATCCCCGTGTGGTCCACTTCCAATTCATTCAAAATGTAGCAGAGCAGTTCCCGGGAGGTGCATTGCGTCTGAAACAGGAACACGACGCGCGCTGTGTCGCTCAGCTCCTCCATCAATTTGTTCAGCAAAGTCGTCTTGCCCATGCCGGGCTCGGCGACCAGCATCATGAATCCGCGGAAATTTCGATCCCTTCCTTAAGCGAAGTCAGCGCGTCGCGGTGCGACGGGCTGAAGTAAAGGTAAGCCGGGTCCGGCGTAACGTCGAAGGGCTGTTGCGGCAACTCGTAAAATGAGAGGACGTCCGTCGCCGGCGCCTTCTCGCAAATTCCTTCAGCCGGTATCACCGGCCAGCTCCTTTCCCTGCTTCTTGAGCCGCAATCCCTTCCCGGAATCCGCGACCGCAATTTCATGCGCGCTGCGCTCCTCTCTCAGAGCGGCCCCGTAAGCGGCCGGCAGGGCGGGACCATATACCGGGCTCGCCGACGCCGTGGGCGGAGGGACAAAAGCGGGAATTTCAGACAGCACGATCGGATCAAGATGTTCGAACGGGAACGATGGAGAATTCATTTTCACCTCGTCTGAGATTTGCAGGGCCGGAGTCTCCGGTGGCGCGGCCAATGAATTCAAGGAACTCTTCGGGGCCACAGGATTCGCCCACTCGCGGGGCGCGTTCTCAGGACCTGCATTCAAAAGGATTGCGGACTGCTGGGCGGGAATCGTCGCGCGCCGCGAATTCTGCGCCGGTCGTTTCTTTGGCGCGGGCCGGGCTTTGTCGCGCTCGGGCGAAGCATAAAACGTGTAGGGAATTCTGGCCGCCGCCTTCCGATTCCTTACGGATAGAACCAGCAGGCCGAAAAGAAGCATGCACGTCCCGTAGGCGACATTGGTTGCGATTCCTGGAGCGATCAAATGCATAGTTTGGTCTCTTCAGTTCCTCGGAAACGATTAATAGCCGCTTCTAAAATTCGCCGGCTGGATCAACCCTTCCAGCTTTTGCTTGCCTCAGCATCCAAGTGCGCTTTTCCAAATCTCCGCACTGCTGAATACATTGCCATTGTAAACACACACTCGGAAAAACGCCGATAGGCGACCAGCATCAAAAATTTTGGTATCAGGGTACTGGAACTCGCTTAGCACATCTAACTATCTTATAATCAATAGCTTGCCAGTTTTGAGATTCGGCCGCTCGATTCATTTCCTGCCGAAACGGGGGACGGAAGGGCGCATTGGCCCGCCTATGTTAGAATCTTGCACTTGAATCCGAGGGGTTGGGCAAGGATATGAAAATCAGCAGGGAAGATGTGTTGAAAGTGGCGGCTCTGGCAAACCTGGAGCTGTCCGACGCAGAGGTTGATACCTATCGCGGCCACCTCGACGACATTCTCACCTACATTGACAAGCTGAATGAGGTCGACACTTCGGACGTCGAGCCCATGACGCAGGTGGTGGCGGCTGCGGCGGATGATTCGGCCCTGCGCGAAGACGTTGTCGTCCGCGCCGACGTGATCACGGAAGTGCTCCAGGGCGCGCCCGATCCCGAGGCGCCCTATTTCCGAGTCCCCCGGGTGATCGAAAAGTGAGCGCCGCGACCGCATGGACGATTCCCGAGGTTCGCGCGGCACTGGATGCCCGGAAAATCTCGGCGCGCGAGCTGGTGAAGGAATTCTACGCGCGCATCGAGCAGCGCAACGCGGAACTCAACATTTTTCTGGCCCTCTCACCCGAGCGCGCCTATGCCCAGGCGGACAAAATCGACGCCGCCATCGCCGCGGGTGACGCGCTCCCTTCGCTGGCAGGCGTGCCTGTAGCCGTGAAAGACGTCATCAGCACGCGCGGCATTCCCACCACTTGCGGCTCGCGAATCCTGCAGGGCTACAAGCCGCCTTACGACGCGACAGCGGTTACGCGCCTCGAACACGCCGGCGCAATTGTCCTCGGAAAAACGAATTGCGACGAATTTGCCATGGGGAGTTCGAACGAAAACTCCGCCTATGGCCCTGTGCGCAACCCTGTCGCGCCTGATTATGTACCGGGAGGCTCGAGCGGAGGCTCGGCAGCGGCGGTGGCTGCAAACCTTGCCGTAGCGGCGCTGGGGACCGACACGGGCGGATCGGTTCGGCAACCCGGATCATTTTGCGGCGTCCCGGCGTTGAATCCAAGTTACGGCAGGGTTTCACGCTATGGCCTGATCGCCTACGCGTCGTCGCTGGATAGAATTGGCCCGCTCGCGCAGACGGTTCGCGATGCCGCGACGGTGATGTCCGTTATCGCCGGGCGGGACCCGCGCGATTCAACTTCGGCTTCAGTACCCGTCCCTGATTACGCCGCTGGTCTCGGACGCCCCCTGGAAGGTTTGCGCATCGGCATTCCCGACGATTATTTCGGCGAGGGGATCGATCCCGAAGTGCGGAAGAAGATCGAGGCGGGAATCGCATTGCTCGAAAGGCTCGGTTGCCGGCGCGTATCCATCCGCATGCCGAACACTCACTACGCTATCGCGGCGTACTACATCATCGCCACCGCCGAGGCGAGTTCCAATCTGGCCCGATTTGACGGAGTCCGGTATGGCCCGCGTGTCCCGGGCGCGACGCTGATCGAGATGTATCAAAAGACGCGCGGGCGCGGTTTCGGCGCTGAGGTGAAGCGGCGCATCGTCCTGGGGACGTACGTTCTTTCTGCTGGATACTATGACGCATATTACTTGAAGGGGCAGAAGGTCCGCGCACTGATCGCCAGGGATTTTCGAGAAGCGTTTGAAAATGTGGATGCCATTGTGACGCCCACCTCGCCCGTGCCGGCGTTTCGCCTCGGCGAGCGAACCAGCAATCCATTGCAGATGTATCTCGCGGATATATATACGGTTACGGGGTCGCTGGCAGGCGTGCCGGGCATTTCAGTTCCTTCCGGGAAGACCTCCGCAGGTCTGCCTGTCGGCCTGCAAATTTATGGGCCGGCATTCGGCGAAGAGCGGGTGTTGCAGATGGCCCATGCATTTGAGCAAGCGGGCGGGAGCGAGTTGTAGCGCCCACCTTCGGGTGGGCACGCGCGGTGATCGGAGATACTCGTCCGCCGCTGGGGGATGGGCTCAACAAAATTGAGATTCAAATTGTCAATTGAACCGAATCCAAGAATCGCGGTGTAATTCCAAGAGTGCACAAAATTTCATAGGAGAGTACAAAAAGTAACACATCTTTTCAGGTTGAGGCTTCAGAGCAAGTTCCTGCCGTGCTTCTGCATCCACGATTATTTTCCCTTAAAGCTTTTGATTGTTGAAGTTTGCAAATCTTTTTACGCTTACAGAGGAGAATCAGCGTAAACGGCAGGATTATTGCTAGGAAAATGAGCGCGCAGGTGTAATCAAATCATTCTCAATAAATCCGAATTGTCGGATTGCAAATGAAGGATGGCCCGGAATGATCACCGTCAAATCCAATCAAAAGATTTTCACCGAAGACGAAACTTCCCTCCTGACGGGAATCTGCACCGAGCATCTCCGCGCGATGGCGCGGAGCAAACATCTGGGCACGATTGCGCGCGCTGCTGGAGTCGCCGGAGGGCAGGTGGAGCGATTGCTATTCTCCAACACCGATTTGAGCGTCCTCACCGCACTGTTTCCCCGCTGCGAACATTAGAGACGCGCTTTCACACCTCTTTCACGGAAATTTAATTGAATTTAATTAAAGCTGCCCCGCTTCTGACGCTCCGCTCGTCGCCGTTGCGCCCGGGACGCTTGAGCGTTATCCTCAAAGGTAACGAAAAACCTCTTTGACCCTGCGGGCATCGGAAAGGCAGTCCTGGAGGCGGGTAAATCACGGTGATCATGAAGTTCCCGGCTCAAATCGCAATCTCCTTCGCGGCGCTTCTCGCTGTGCTGCCCGGCTTTTCAGGTCCTCTTGCAGGCGCTCCCTTGGCCGCGCAGCAGGACACGGACACCAAAGCCCCTGCGGGACCGAACCAGATCCCCGCCGCCCTCCCCAAAGGAAAAAAGCTGTTCCTTACGGATGGGACGTTCCAATTGGCGCGCGAGTATACGGTGGAAGGCGACCGGGTGCGCTATTGGAGTGTCGAGCGCTCGCAGTGGGAGGAAATTCCCGCGGCTCTGGTGGACTGGGACGCCACCCATAAATCCGAAGCCGAACAGGCCTCCCATGATACGGAACTGAAAGCGAAAATCCACGCTTCCGATCTGGCCATGCGCACCAAGGACATCGACGTCGATCGCAGCCTGGAAATCAAGCCGGGACTGTTTCTGCCTGACGCCATCGGCGTCTACGCCCTTGACCGCGACAAGCTTATTCGAGAGATGAAACAGAGCACGGCGGAAGTGAAGATGTCGACGGGTCGGGAAGTCGAAAAAATCATGAGCGGAGTGGCGCTGATCCCCGACAAGAAAACGATGGAAATTCCCGGCGAGCGCGCCGCGATGCGCCTGGCCACGGCCGAGCCCGAATTCTTCATGCGTCCCGCCGATTCGCGCGAGCCGCGATTCCGTCTGCTGCGCGCGCAAGTCAAGGGAGGCCACCGCGTCCTGGACGACATCAGCGTCCACTTCACAGGCGAGGAGAAACACAAAGCCACCGAAATCGAGATTCAGACGTGGACCCCCGCCTCGGGAGTCTTCCGCTACACCATGGACCAGCGCCTCGAGCCCGGCGAATACGCCTTCGTCGAAATGACCGATGAGGGCATCAACGGCTACGTGTGGGATTTCGGAATCGACCTGCCAAAATCGAATAAAAAATAATCGGACAAAGCTGAAGAGAGCGTTCGGCAATATCCGCGGTGTTCATCGCGGGGAGCTGTGGCCATCGCACTTCAGCACGCCGAGATATATGTTCCAGGGCCCGACGGCTTCGCGGTATTGATGGGCCATGACTCGGGAGATCTGGTGCAAATGAGTCAGGTCATGAACCGCCCAGGCCGCCAGCAGTTCGGACAAAGTCGCGACTCCGAGCGCGGGATGGCCGCCGCGACGGTCCAGGTCCGCGGGCTGAAGGTTCAGGGCGCGCAGCTCGCGCAGGCTTTCCGCGCGTTCGCGGGCAAATTCGTCGAGTAACTCTTCCAGCGATTTCCCCTTCACTTCCCGCAGGTGGCCCCAGCGGGAGAAAGGTTCAAACGGGCGGGCCTCGCCGAATTGCAGGATCCATTTGGCCCGCGGCATCCAGTTGGTGCGGTCGGCGTGAATCAGATGGCCGACGACGTCGAACGCACTCATCGTCTTTTCACCTTCATTTTGCATTGTCCACGCTTCCGGCAGACCGCGCAGGAGCCCATCAAGAGCGGCGGGAGTCCGCATGAGCATGGCAATGGTGTGTTCCAGATTCTGCTGCATGATAGTCCTCTCTTCGTGGACGGCGGTCCCGGGATGGGCTACATTTCCGTAGCGAGTGTTCCAGAATCATGGCACGCGCCGAGCGCGCCTGCGAGTGGCCATACGGCGGCGCCTCGATCGCGGCATCGCAGAAGGCGAACTACCCTCAAGCCTCGATTTCAGCGCCTTCGCCTCGTTCTATACTGCCGCAGTGGGAGGCGTCGCGCTTCAAGCCCGCGAAGGAGCCTCGCGCAAAGCCCTTATATGCGCATTCCACTGCGCAATGGCCTCCTGGGACGCGATGATTGCACAACCTCCCGCGAAACCCCACGTCATATAACATCACACTTTCGACTTCTCAACCCACGGGAGTCAGTTGCGCCTGAGGGAGAACTGTTTAATTGATGTCATCGCCCAGCCGCTGGGAGACTGCAGCGGGTGCAGGCAAATCGTTCAGCAGGGACAACAATTCGGTGATGCGGAAGGGTTTCTGGAGGAAGCGGTTGCCTTCCCGGCCGGCTTGTTCGCCGACGGCTGCGTCAACCAGGTCGCCGGTCATGAAGATGAAAATCGGACGGGGGCCGGAGCGGGCCGCCAGGTTTTCCTGAATGCGATCGTGAAGATCGAATCCGGAGACCACGTCTCCGGAGCTGGACTCGAGATTCAAATCGCACAGAATCACGTCATAGGAATTTCGATTCGCAAGGTCCAGCGCTTGTTCGGAAGAAGCGGCGCGGTCCACCAGGCACCCGCGGGCGCCGAGGGTATCGGTCACCAGTTCCAGGATGCTTTCCTCGTCGTCGACAACCAGGATCTTCCTCCGCGCGAGCTGTCCGGCCGGCGCCACGGAGGATTCCTTGCGGGCAACGCTCACCGGAGGCGCGGCGGGTTCGATCATCGCGACGGACTCCGTGCAGACCGGCAGGGAGACAGTGAAAACGGAGCCGCCATCGGGCAGCGGCTGCGCGGAAATATCTCCGTTGTGCTCGCGAATAATCGCCATGCAGATGCTGAGGCCGAGCCCGGTGCCGCGGCCGGGGCGCTTTGTGGTGAAGAAGGGATCGAAAATGCGCGGCAAGAATTCGCGGCGGATGCCCACGCCATCGTCCTGGAAAGTGATCAGCACGCGCTCGCCGACAACGCCCAGACGAATCCGCAGTGTGCCGCGTTCGCGCACTTCGTGGATGGCCTGCTCGGCATTCACGATGAGGTTCAGGAATACCTGCGTGAGCTGATTGGAATCCCCCAGGACGGTGGGGAGATCGGGCCGCGCAGCCAGGTCCACATGAATATGATTCGCGCGCAGGGAATGTTCGTGCAGCTGCAGCGTGCGCTGCAGCAAGTCCGGCAAGTGAAGCAGCGTGCTGCGCGGCGTCGAAGGGCGCGAGAAAACGAGGAGGCTTTGCACGATGTGCGCGGCGCGGCGCGCCTGGCGATGCGCGAGGTCCAGCTGGCGGCACGCGGTTTCATCGGTAGT
Source organism: uncultured Acidobacteriota bacterium (assembly GCA_963819395.1). GTDB lineage: Bacteria > Acidobacteriota > Terriglobia > Acidiferrales > UBA7541 > Palsa-360. Next base: position 15,447 of record CAWFVW010000005.1, on the reverse strand, counting down.
CTGGTCGCGCAGCAATTCGGTGACGCCCAGAATGGCGGTGAGCGGATTGTTCAGTTCATGAGCCACGCCGGCGATCATCTGGCCCATGGCCGCGAGCCGCTCGGACTGAATGAGCTGCTGCTGGAGCCGCTGCTGTTCAGTAATGTCGCGCGCGGAAGCAATCACGCCGTTGATGCGCCCCGTCTCGTCATGCAAGGGGCCGCGCGGAGGCGCGGAATACGCGCCACGCGCCGTTCTTGTTCTGCGTGCGGTATTCGATCTGGCCTTCGGAGAGCCGATTGAAAATCAAATCGTCGAACATCTCGAGCATCGCGATCCGGTCCGCCGGATCCGTGCGGCCGCCCATTCTTTTCCCGATCAATTCCTCGGGGCGGAAACCGAGAATTTCGAAAATCTGCGGGCTGACAAACGTGTATCGTCCATCGGTATCGAGGGCGATGACCAGGTCAGGGAAGCTGTCCATCAGGCGGCCGGCGAATTCCTGTTCGCGGTGGAGGCGGCGCTCCATTTCGCGCTGCTCGGTGACATCAACAAAAGTGCCCTGGTATCGCACAAATTTGCCGGCCGGATCGCGGATGGCCGCAGTCGTGTGGACGGCAACAACGTTATGCCCGTCCTGGCTGTGCTTCAGGGTGACTTCATGGGCGCGCAAGAACCCCAATTCAGCGAGCCGGTCCTGTTCTTCCGCGCGGTCTTCGGGCTTGAGGTAGAGGGATGCGATTTCGCGATTGAGCAGATCTTCTTTATTTTCATATCCGAGCATTTGCGCCAGAGCGGGATTGACTTCGGTAATCCGGTCGTCGGCGGAGGCGAGATAGACACCTTCGCGCAAGGTCTGGAACAATTCGGTGAAGCGGGTTTCGCTTTCGCGTTCCTTGGTCACGTCGCGCGCAAAGCCGCTGATTCCATGGACAACGTCGTCCCGGACGATGGCGTGCAGCACGCAATCAAAATAGCGCAGCGCTCCTGTCTTCTTCACGCGCGCGCGAACCACGCCGGTCCAGCGCCGCCGCTGCATGAAGCGCGGAAGCCAATGCTCCAAGGCTACACGGTCGCTGGCTCTCGGGAAGGTCAAAGAACTCGTCCAGCGAGCGGCCAACGACATCGGCAAAGGAAACGTTGAGGAGGTCGGCGAAACTCCGGTTGACGGTGAGGATCTTGCCGTCATTCGAAACGGAAAATAAGAGGTCTTCGAAAGTATCGATCAGGTCGCGATAGCCTTGTTGTGACTCTGGAGATCAGGGAAAAGAGTTGATCGAGCTGATTGGTATCGTGCTCCGCATTTGTGCGCTGCTCAATGCCGCGGACCAGTCCCCGCAACTCCGCGATTTCATTGGTTTTACCCCACGCATAGGCGACGAACAAGGAACACCAGGACCACCAGTCCCACAGGCAGCGCTTCGAGGTGGTGCGGCATGGCTCGGATGGATTGCCAGGAAGTAGCGGCGAAGGCCAACGCCAGAGCGCCAAGAAGCAGGAGGGCGGCGCGCCAAACTCCGCGTTCCCGGCGGCTCAGTTGGTCGCGTTCCAAAGGCGACGAAGCGGATTCGGCCGGAGCATCCGCGCGCGGCGTGAAGTCTTTGTTCATCAGCTAGTTGTGTTGGAAGGCGCCTCCGGTTAGGCGGGAGACCTGGGGGGCTGCCTTGCCAAAAAATTATGGCGTGAATCCATCGTCGGAGCAACGCAAAGACTCGGGGCGAATGGCGAAGTTGTTAACACTCGGGTGACACATTTTGTAGTGCCCGTCTTCAGGCGGGCATGTGTTTGAATCAAATTCGCTCGCCTTAATCCGGAAAGCTTAAGTCGCCGCAAAGACTCACTACGCTTTGGACATTTTCAATCGCGGCAGAAGCGTAAGCGCATTTTCTCGCTGGATGGCGCGAAGGTCCTGCACGGGGAGTCCCAAGCCGTTCAGTCCATCGACGATGGATGCCACCGTCCAGTAAGGAAGATCCGACCCGAACACGAGGTGGCTCGTCGAGAAAAGTTTCAAGACAGCCGCCATGCCGGGCGGATTGGTGGCGACACTGGCGATGTCATAATACTGGCGCTGCAATTCGCCCTCAAAGCCGTTGGGAATAATCGCGGCGCGTTGTTCCGGCGTCATTCTGTTCGCGGGTCCGGAAATGCGGGTAAGGATGAAAGGCAGGGTGCCGCCGCCGTGGGAAAAAATGAACCGAATATTCGGGCAGCGGGCAAAAGTGCCGCGATAGATCAGGCTCGTGATGGTGCGGGTCGTGTCGGTTGGAAACTCGATCACGGATTCGTTGAGCGGAGGAATGGGGTCCGAGCAGCACGTCGCTGTCGGATGAACGAAAACGACGGCCTTGCGGCGATTGAGCTCCTCCATCACCGGAGCGTATTTCGGATCGCCGAGCAACTTTCCATTTTCGTAGCTGGTTAGCAGGCCGATGCCGTCAAGCTTCAATGTATCCAGCGCGTAGTCGATTTCGCGCAGGCTTCCGTCGATGTCCGGCAGCGGAATCGCGGCCCACATGCCAAAACGGCCGGGATAATCCTTGATCAGCTGGGCGCCGTACTCATTCGATTGGCGAGCCCACGCGCGGCCCTCTTCGTTATTCCCAATCCATACTCCGGGGCTCGTGAGCGAACCGATGGCGGTGGCCACGCCGCACTGGTCCATCTGGTCAAGAGAATATTTGGGATTCCAATTCGTGCGCAGCGCTCTCTGGCCGTCTGACTCGGTAAATCTTTTTATGAGTTCAGCAGTATATTTCGGCGGATAAAAATGATGGTGCATATCGATGATGCGCGGACCTGCGTTCATGGCCTGGCCAAACGTGAGCGGAGCCAGCGCCATCCCCGCGCCGACCGCCGATAGCACGCCAAGGATTTCTCTCCGCGAAGGATACTGGCCGCGCGATTGTCGCCCATGGCGAGCGGCGCCGTTCCGAAGAATCGTTTCCCAAGGATTCATTGCTCATCCCCCGTTCACTTTTTCGATTTCCCCTATTGCAAAATGCTCGAAGGACTCTAGTTATCACGTCTTCCCCTTTCGGGCTATATAAAACTATGATTGCTCTTCCCCTTTTTTGCCTATTCGCCGTAACATTCATTGACCTCGCTACATCCTACAAGGGAACCCACAACGGGGAGGGCATATGGAATACCGAAAACTGGGAAAGAATGGAACGCAGGTTTCCGCGCTCGGGCTTGGATGCATGGGAATGTCCTTTGCCTATGGGCCGGGGGATGACGAGGAATCGCTTCGAGTTCTTCGCCGGTATCTGGATCTTGGCGGCAACTTCCTGGACACGGCCGAAATTTACGGTCCGTACAAGAATGAAGAATTGCTTGGACGTTTCCTGCGGGAAGTTCCGCGCGACAGCGTCGTCGTCGCGACCAAGTTTGGCTTTCGGATCGGCCCCGGCGGAAGCCGGAGCGTCGACAGCTCGCCCGAAAATGTCCGCCGCGCTTGCGACGCGAGCCTCCAGCGGCTGGGCATCGAGACGATCGATCTCTACTACCAGCATCGCGTGGATCCGAAAGTTCCGATCGAGGAAACGGTTGGCGCAATGGCCGGGCTTGTTTCGGCCGGAAAAGTCCGCATGATCGGACTGTCGGAAGCCGGCCCCGATACAATTCGGCGCGCCGCGAAGGTCCACCCGATCGCCGCTCTGCAAAGCGAGTACTCGCTCTGGTCGCGCGATGTAGAAGCGAACGGCGTGCTGGCAACTTGCCGCGAGTTGGGCATTACTTTCATCCCGTACAGTCCACTCGGGCGGGGCTTCCTGACCGGCGCGATTCAAAAACTCGAAGACCTCGACCCGAGCGACTGGCGGAGGACGAATCCGCGTTTCGGAGAAAAAGCGCTGCGGGAAAATCTCAAGCTGGTTCCCGTGGTCAAGGAATTGGCAGCTGAAAAAGGTGCGACGCCCGCGCAACTGGCGCTGGCCTGGGTGCTCGCCCAAGGCGAAGACATGGTCCCCATCCCCGGGACAAAACGAGTGCGCTATCTGGAGGACAACATGGGCGCGCTCCAGGTAAAGCTGACCGAAACCGACCGAAAAAAAATTGCGGAGCGCCTCGCGCAGATTCCTGTCGTCGGAGAACGTTACACACCCGAAATGATGGCGCTCGTGCAACGGGCGTGAGTCCTACATCCTGTCATTCCGAGGGCCGCCATTTCCCGAATAATCGGAAGCAGGCCAGTTCGTGCTGCTTGATGATACCGTTCGAATAGTTTTCAAACGAGGCATCAAACAGCGCTTGACGTTCCAAGCCCCAGGCCTTACTAAGTCTGTATGAGTCCTTACGGAAAAGCTGGCGAGAACAAGCCCAAGAGGGAACCCTGTTATTCTTTGCGCCTGCAGCCTTCGTTGAAGGCGGAGGCGGTCAGGCTGGCGAGGTCCGAACGTATATCCCTGAACCAGTTGATTAACGTTTGCGTGGCCGAGAAGCTTTCTGCTCTTCGCGCCGAAAGATCTTTCATGGAACGATTTCTCCGCGCGGCCCCCGCCGGAATCCTGCAAATTCTGGAGCAAGCCAGAAAACTAAAATCCTCGGCGGGCGGCGGCTGATTACAAGTGTGCGGACAGTAGTCATCCGACGTTGGACCGTTATGCAGGCAATTTCAGAATTTCATGAGAATACAACGGACATTTCGCCTTGCTCTTTGCGCGCAGGCTTTACGGTAATCTCTACGCTCTGGCCGAGGGCTGTAAGAAAATCGAGCAGGCGCCCGACCGAGAAGTTGCCGGCGCGATTGCGGGCCAGCGCCGAAACATGCGGCTGCGATATGGCCAGGATTTTTCCGGCCATTGTTTGCGTCATGTTACGCGGCTTGATGATGCGGTAAATTTGCAGCGTCAACTCGGCTTTCAGCAGCTCCTGCTCGGGGTTGGGCAGGCCGAGATCGGCAAATACATTGCCGCTGCCCACCGTGACGGTTTCTTCCTTGGCTCTTTTTCTTTGCTTTTTCATTTCAGGTCTCTCTCTTCGTTACACACTCAGATATCGGGAATCTCGCTCTAACCTTGTGGAGGCCATCGCGGCGCTCCGTGAATTACGCCGGCTATTTCCACCGCGTCAGTAGTCACGCGATAGATGACAAGAAAAGGGAGCGACGGCACCGGCAATTCCCGCGTGCCTTCGACGCGCCCCTGCCTTCCGCGATGGGGGAAGGAACTCAATGATCCGACATTGTCGTAAATTATCTTGGCGACACGTTGCGCGGCGGAAGCATTGTCTCTGCGAATGTATTCAATGATTTGGAACAGGTCTTGTGATGCGGCGGTGGACCAGCGAACCTGCATTTACGGACGGAACATCTCGTCGATGCGGGCCCCAATTTCTTCGTGGGTGACAAACTCTCCCCCGTCGAGCTGGCTGAGCCCCATCTTGACTTTTTGACGGAACCACGCGTCGTGGTCAAGGTAGTGCTCCACGAGCTGGCGGACGTATTCTTCCGCGCCGCTGTTATTCTCGGCCGCAATTTGCGCCAGCTTCGCTTGCAATTCGGGATTGAGATTCACTTCCATAAAATAAGCGTAGGCGCTGAAATACCTAGCGTCAAGAGAAAACGAAACGATGCCCGCCCCAAATGCGGGCGGCCTCTACAAAAGCACCCCCCCCGCAACGAACACGATTTTGCAGAGGCCTCTCCATCCCGTGTTCTTCGGGATGGAGAGGGCAGCATTGCGAGTGGCCGAGCTGGCGAGTTGGGGTTAAAGTTACGATTGCCTGATCTCTCCTGGTTTTCGAGGACCGGAGGGTCTCCTTTTGCGGAAAGAAAGACAAAACCCCGACCCTTCCAAATGCTGGAAGAGTCGGCCACCCGGAAAACCTAAAGCAGAAACTCCGCGTTCACGCATAGCGGCAAAAGGGTTGGCCGCCCGCCGACGTTCATTGTCAAAGAGGAAGAAATAGGGGATAATGGGCTGGTAATGCAATTCGTTTATGTAAGGAGATTCTTCTGTGCATTCCACAGTGACAAAGAAAGGACAAACAACCATTCCCGGCAAGATCAGGCAGGCCCTGCGCATAAAATCGGGCGACAGACTCGAGTACGTTGTGCACGAGGATCACGCGACCATCCGCGTGCACCCCGGGATTCGGTCCCTCAAAGGCGCTCTTTCCAGTAAAAAGGGCAAGGGCATGTCCTTCGCTCAAATCCGTAACGCCGCGGCTGCAGCCGCCCGCAAGCGCGAGGGCATTCGGTGAGCAAGCGAAGGCTCGTCGACACCAATCTCATCGTTCGCTATCTGGTACAGGATCATGAACGGCACGCCGAGGCTGCCGGAAAGCTGTTCGCGGCCTGCGACCGCGGCGACCTCGTGATGGTGGTGCTCCCGGCCGTGCTGGCCGAATGCGTTTTCGTTCTTGAATCTTTTTACGAATGTGCGCGAGGAGAGATTGCTCCGGCGCTCGGTTCGCTAATCTCAAGTCCCGGAATTGAAATTGACCGTGCCCCCGTTCATCTCGACGCCCTCGAACGCTATCGAAAAACAAAGATTCACTTCGTGGATTGCATGATTGCGGCGACCGCGGCGGAAGCAAGGATCCCGGTCGCGAGTTTCGATCTTGGTTTCAGAAAATTCGCGGACGTGCGCGTGGAAACCGAATAGCTTTCCTCCCTTGAATCAATGCACGTCACATCCCCCGCCCTTCAAGACGGAAGAGTGGGGCACCCGGGGGAAAAAAGTCAAAACCTCGCCCCTTCCAAATGCTGGAAGAGTCGGCCACCCGAAAAACCTAAATCAGATCGTCCGCGTTCGCGCATTGCAGCGGAAGGGTTGGCCGCCTGCGAATCAGATGGCCTCAATTTCGTAGATGCGTTGCGACAATTTGAAATGCACGTGGAACCTATCGAAGAAACCATTTTGGCCGAGGAGCCCAAGACCCAGGTCGTCCAGGCCGGTTGTGAATCCGGCATACACAGGAAATCGAACCATGCCTTGCAGGTCAACCTCGACATGGAAATAATGCGTCGGCACTCCAGTGCTGGCGACCCCGGATATCGTCTCCATTGGAGAGGCGAGCGGATTCAGATCCAGCATACGCAAGAATTGACGCGGGAACACGCAATGGTCCGAGCCAGAATCCACGACCGCATAGCAAGACAATCGCCTCGACCCCGCGACGAGAGCCATCCTCAAGATCGGCCGGAACGCCGACCTGCCCTTGGGAAATGCGGGGCTCGGAGGCAAGGTTACTTCCGCGTAATGGACGGAATAAACGGCCAAGTTCGCCTACACGACCAAACTGGAAGGATTTTCCGGCACACGAACGATAACAGGATCCGATTCGCCAAGCTCATTTGCCTTCTTCACAGCTTCCGCCAGATCGGCAGCGTATGCAAGCACCCGCTCTTCGTCGCCTGACAATGCCACCCATGCGCCCTTCGGGACACCGGACAGTAATTTGGATATATCCTTCGCGGCTTGCACAGGGTCACTCCTTTCTACAACTATAACACGCTTGAGAGGGCGAGCCCATCGAGTCGGGAATCGAATTCAAAATCCCGATCCTTCCAAAGGCGGGAAGAGTCGGCCACCCGAAAAATCTAACCTGAAAACGCCGGGAGGCGTTGGCCACCCGCGGTAGCCTGATCTCTCCTGGTTTTCGAGGCCCGGAAGGTCTCCTTCTTGCGGGAAGAAAGTCAAAACCCCGGCCCTTCCAAATGCTGGAAGAGTCGGCCACCCGGAAAACCTAAATCAGATACTGCGCGTTCACGCGTTACGGCGGAGGGGTTGGCCACCCGCCCATACTGTAATGCCTCCCTGCCCAGCCTCTTTGGCTTTGGCTATCAGTTGGCGCCCCGCTTCCAGTACCTGTTCGAGTGACTTTGCATCGCCAGGTAGAGATACAACGCCTATCGCCACAGAATAACGGTCGTCGAGATTGTGCGTTTTGAGCAGAGATTTGACCTCGGTGTTGAGCTGCTTGGACAAGTCACACGCTTTACGTTTGTCAAAATTAGGCAAGCACATCGCAAACTGATTCTGCCCCCACTTATAGGCGGATGCGACGTGAGCGAATCGTCCGAGGGTCCCGCCCAGTTCGCGGAGAAAGATGGCCTCCGGTTCGAGTGTCGGATCAGAAGAAGCGGATTCGAAAAGTTCAACGAAAACGACAGATGTACTCCGGTCACTCGTACCCTGAAAAAAAATCGTATTCCTTACGGCTACCTGGAAGGCTTTTTCCTTGCGCAAGCGAGTCGCCGGATCGATATAGTCGAAACCTTTCGCCCAGGTCTTCATCATCTCGAGCAGATCCTCCCGCTCGAAGGGTGCCTCAAAGGTGTCGCAGGCGACGCCGTTGTCGAGCAGGTGTTGCAATACCCCTTCTTCCACACTCTCACATGTGAGAACGATCTTGAGTTTCGGGAAGCGTTTCGACAAGTGGAGGCTAAGTTCCACTCCATCAATTTCTGGGGTCACCAAACCGATCAGCGCAACTTGTGGCTTGAATTCATCCACAATAGCGACAACTTCAGACGGATGTGTGGTTTGCCTTACCTCGTAGCCTGCTGCTTTTAGTATTTCGCCCATCACCTCGTTAATCGCTTCTTGGTCATCGGCAACAAGAATCCGTTTCCGGTCGCTTGGAACCGAGACAGCTAAATCTTGCAAGCCTCGTCGAACCAACCCAGCGCTCCGTTTGGAGAGCCCGTCGGTGGTACTTCGGACAATCTGGTCCTTGTGGCTGTCCTCGGTCATTTCTTCTTACGCTCGCGAGTTTTTCGCAACTCAGCCTGGCGTTCAGCAATCTGCGCCTGCACTGTAGAAGCCATATCCTTCAGGACATCGCGCCCCTGCTTTGTCCCTGCATCAACCCTCTTCTTCAGCTCAAATAGGTCGGTTGCCCTGATCTGGTCCACCTCTACCTGGATTTCGGCTAACCGTCTTTCGACCTGAGCAATCTTGCGAATTGCCCGAACCAGCTCTGCCCCTGGCCCGTCGCCCTTCACAGAATCGGGACTGCTCTCATACTCCTCCAAAATTCCCCGAAGCCGCGCTTCGTCGCCCTCTTCATATGCCCGGTTTGCCACGGTCATCAGCCGCTCTCTTTGCTGGCGATCTGTGCTGTCGATTGACAGATCTGGATGAATTCGCTTGGCCACCTCGCGGTACAGGCTCTTGAGAGTCTGAGATTGCGAAGATTTAGGGCTAACAGTCTTGGCCGCCACACTTTCATCAAAAACAGCGCGCGACGCCTGAGCTTGCGAACGAGCTTGGGTCGCTGTATTCCGCGCGTTCATGTTCTCTGGCTGCGTGCGCGCAGCATGCTCCGCAATCTCGGCCTCGATTTCATCGAGGTCCGCATAGCATTTCCCAACGGTTCTTATGTAGATTTGATCGAAGGCAGAAAGTTCTGCGCGCAGGGCTGTCAGGAACAGTTCCTTATCAGCCAGCAGCGATTGGAGCTGGGACAATTCGGCCTTCTTCTTTGCGAGTTCTTGGTCTTCCGGTCGTCTTCCGAGGAGGGGCTCAGGGGACATACGGTCTCCGTCATCAGGCTATCAATATCGGGAGCGATGACTGGGAATTGTACTCTCTGGATGCCTATGTGCGATTGCTTTTGGCAGACGAAGTATCAAAATGGATATCTACGGACGTGAGAGAATGAGCTCGATCAGTTTGGAAGGTGCAACACAGAGCAGAGCTAAATACATCTCTGGCGAGCAGATCAAGTCTCTAATTCAGAATTTGTGTTCGTCATAGGTTGGTTCTGTTGACATCCTCGTTACGACAATGAAAATTTACGATACCGGATCGATTGAAATTGTTGTTTCCTACGTAAGCAGGAGGTGCGATGGCAGAAATCGGACTCCTGCCTTTTGCTCGCATCGCCCTGCACGTCTGCCGGGCGGTGCTCCCGCGTTACCGAAGCCGATTCAGCAAACACCAATTCACGCAGCCGCAGTTGCTGGCCATTCTCTGCCTGATGCGCTACGAAGACTGGACTTTTCGCGAAGCCGAAGTGCGGCTGGGCGAGCATCGCGAGTTGCGTCAGGCGCTGGGGCTGGTGAGCGTGCCCGATTTCACGACGTTGTATCGCTTTCTGCAACGTCTGGACGACCGGAGCATCGACCGCGCGGTAGGCGAGACCGTGCGACAGTTGCGCAGCACGCGCCGAAAAGGTCGGCGGCGAGCCCGCGTGGGAGTCGATGCGACGGGTTTGGCGCAGGGAGCGGTCAGCACGTTCTTTGTCCGACGCATGCATCATCACGGGCAAAAACCGCTGCCCTGGCGGCACTGGCTGAAGTGGATGGTCGTGGCGGATCTGGATCAGCAGTTTGTGTTGTCGCAGATTGCGCGGCGGGGTCCATGGAACGATTGCGCGAATTTGCCTGCCCTGGTCGGAGCGGCTTCCGAGCAAACGCGCATCGGGGTGGTGCTGGCCGACGCCGAGTTCGACAGCGAGAAGAACCACAGGTACATCCGCAAACAACTCGGGGCGCAGAGCGTGATCCCTGCCAAGCGCGGAAAGAAAACCTGGCGCATTCATGGAGTGCGCGCCGAGATGCGGCGAGCATTTCCACGACAGCTCTACCGGCGTCGATCCCTGATCGAGAGCCTGTTCAGTTCGGTGAAACGCAAACTCTCGGCACGGGCACACGGTCGCACGTTGCCGACGCAGAAGCGTCAAGCTCTTCTGCTCGGCCTGAGTTTCAATCTGTATCGCCTGAGGCATCGCTACCTTTTCTTGAGGATGTCAACAGAGCCTCATAGGTTCTAAATAAGAAATGGGCGGCCCGACGAATTGGGCCGCCCAAACTTTCTTTCCCGTTGTGAATTCCCAGCTAATCCGACCCGCCCTCCGCGAGCGCGTCGGCATCCTTGCGCAGGAAATCGAGCGCGGCGGCTTCTTCCGCTGAAAGTTCCGCGGGAGGCATGATTTCCTCGGGCGGGGGCGGCGGAGGCATCTCGGTCAAGAGCTGGATGTTGCGGTAGCGCTCGAGGCCGGTGCCGGCCGGGATGAGGCGGCCCATGATGACGTTTTCCTTTAGGCCGCGCAGGTAGTCCACTTTGCCGGCGACGGCGGCTTCGGTGAGGACGCGCGTGGTCTCCTGGAAGCTCGCGGCGGAGATGAACGAATCCGTCGAGAGCGACGCCTTGGTGATGCCGAGGAGCAGCGGGCGCCCGGTGGCGGGCCGATTGCCCTCGGCGATGATGCGGTCGTTTTCCTCGCGGAAGCGGAACTTGTCCACCTGCTCGTCGAGCAAAAACGCGGTGTCGCCGACGTCTTCGACCTTCACCCAGCGCATCATCTGGCGGACGATGGTCTCGATGTGCTTGTCGTTGATGTTGACGCCCTGCAGGCGGTAGACCTCCTGGATGGCGTTGACGAGATAGGCCTGCGTGTATTTTTCGCCGAGGACGGCGAGCAAATCGTGCGGGTTGAGCGGGCCGTCAATGAGAGGCTCGCCCGCCTTCACGTGTTCGCCTTCCTGCACGTTGATGTGCACGCCGCGGATGATCGAGTATTCCTTCTGCGTTCTGCCGTCTTCGCTTTCGACGTAAATCTTGCGCAGGCCCTTGCTGATTTCGCCGTACTTCACGACGCCGTCAATTTCGCTGATGACGGCGGGGTCGCGCGGCTTGCGGGTCTCGAAGAGCTCGACGACGCGCGGCAGGCCTCCGGTGATGTCCTTGGTCTTCGTGGTTTCGCGCGGGATTTTCGCAAGCACGTCTCCCGGTTGCACCTCGTCTCCATCCTGGACCATCAAGTGCGCGCGGGAAGGCATGAGATATTTTTTGCGCGTGCGGCCCTGGGAGTCGCGAACCTGAATCGTCGGCGCGTGTTTTTCGTCACCGGGAGGCAGCGTGACGACGAGCTGCGAGAGGCCGGTGACTTCGTCCACTTGTTCCTCGATCGTGATGCCGGGCTGCAGGTCCTTAAACTGGATCGTGCCTCCGGCTTCGGTGAGGATCGAGAACGTGTACGGATCCCATTCGGCAAGAAGTTCGCCGAGCTTCACCGGTTGATTTTCCTCGACGCGCAGGCGCGCGCCGTAAACCACGTGGTAGCGCTCTTTTTCGCGGCCCTTTTCATCCACGATGGCGATGAGGCCGTTGCGGTTCATGGCGATCAGGTGCTCGCCGCGCCCGCGCACGACGTTCATGTCGATGAAGCGCACGAAGCCGCTGTTGCGCGTTTCGAGCTTGGATTGTTCGGTGATGCGCGTCGCCGTTCCGCCGATGTGGAACGTGCGCATGGTGAGCTGCGTTCCGGGTTCGCCGATGGACTGCGCGGCGATCACGCCGACCGCTTCGCCGAGTTCCACGAAGCGCCCGGTCGCAAGGTTGCGCCCGTAGCAGCGGGCGCAGGCCCCGCGCCGCGATTCGCACGTCAGCACGGAGCGGATGTTGACCCGCTCGATGCCGGCGGCTTGCACGGCGCTGGCCAACTCTTCGTCGATCTCCTGGTTCACGTCGACGATAATGTTGCCTTCATAGTCTTTGATCTTGTCGAGAGAAACGCGGCCCACGATGCGGTCGCGCAGCGGCTCGACTTCGACGCCCGCCTCGGTGATCGGCTCGACGAAGATGCCGTCGGCGGTGCCGCAATCGATTTCGCTGATGATTACGTCCTGCGCCACATCGACGAGGCGCCGTGTGAGGTAGCCGGAATCGGCCGTCTTCAAAGCGGTGTCCGCGAGGCCCTTGCGCGCGCCGTGCGTCGAGATAAAGTATTGCAGCACGGTCAGTCCTTCGCGGAAGTTGGACGTGATGGGCGTTTCGATGACTTCGCCCGAGGGCTTGGCCATCAGGCCGCGCATTCCGGAAAGCTGGCGGATCTGCTGCTTCGATCCGCGAGCGCCAGAATCGGCCATGACGTAAATCGGGTTGATGACGCCTTCCTTGTCCTGGCGCTCCATCGCTTTGAACATCTGCTCGGCGACTTTTTCGGTGATGTCGCTCCAGATGGCAACGACCTTGTTGTAGCGTTCGCCGTTGGTGATGGCGCCGTCGAGGTATTGCTGCTGCACCTTGACGACTTCTTTTTCGGTGTTGTCGACGAGCGTGAACTTGTCGCCGGGGATGAGCATGTCGTCAATGCCGATCGAGATGCCGGACTTGGTGGCGTACTGGAAGCCCAGTTCCTTGAGCTCGTCGAGCATCTGCACGGTGCGCTTCAAGCCAAACTGCAGGTAGCAGAAATAGCAGAGCTGCTGCACGCCCTTTTTCTTGATGAGGCCGTTGATGAACGGCATTTCCTTGGGCAGGTGATCGTTGAAAATCACGCGGCCCACGGTGGTGTTGATGAACTGGCGCTTGAGCGTGACGGATTCGGCGTGCGGCACGTCCTGATCGTCGTACGCGGCGGCGAGGTCGATCATTTCGCCTTCGTAGCGCATGCGAATCGGCGTGAGCAGTTCGACTTCACCGGACTCGAGCGCGAGCACGACTTCATCGGTGCTGCCGAAGGCGCGGCCCTCGCCCTTGGCGCCGGGCTTTGCCTTTGTCAAGTAGTAAATACCGAGAACCATGTCCTGCGTGGGAACGGCGAGAGGCAGGCCGTTCGCGGGCGACAGAATGTTGTTCGCCGAGAGCATCAGGACGGAAGCTTCCACCTGCGCTTCGGGCGAAAGCGGAATGTGCACGGCCATCTGGTCGCCGTCAAAGTCCGCGTTGAATGCGGTGCAGACGAGCGGGTGAATGCGAATTGCTTTTCCTTCGACGAGCACCGGTTCAAACGCCTGAATGCCGAGGCGGTGCAGCGTGGGAGCGCGGTTCAGAAGCACCGGGTGCTCGCGAATCACTTCCTCGAGGATGTCCCAGACCACGGCTTCCTGCTGCTCGACCATTTCCTTGGCTTGCTTGATGGTGGTGCAGTGGCCCTGCGCTTCGAGACGGTGATAAATGAATGGTTTAAAGAGCTCGAGCGCCATTTTCTTGGGCAGGCCGCACTGGTGCAGCTTCAGTTCCGGGCCGACGACGATCACGGAACGGCCCGAATAATCGACGCGCTTGCCGAGCAGGTTCTGGCGGAAGCGGCCCTGCTTGCCCTTGAGCGTGTCGGAAAGCGATTTCAGCGGGCGATTGTTCGTGCCGCGCAAAACGCGGCCGCGGCGGCCGTTATCAAACAGCGCGTCCACCGCTTCCTGAAGCATGCGCTTTTCGTTGCGGACAATGACATCCGGCGCGTGCAGCTCCATCAGCTTTTTCAGGCGGTTGTTGCGGTTGATGACGCGGCGATAGAGATCGTTCAAATCGGACGTGGCGAAACGGCCGCCGTCCAGAGGCACAAGAGGACGCAACTCCGGCGGAAGCACCGGAAGAACGTCAAGGATCATCCATTCGGGGCGGTTGCCGCTCTTGCGGAACGATTCGACCACCTTCAGGCGCTTGGCGTACTTGATGCGCTTCTGGAGGCTGGGATCGACCTTCATCTTCTCGCGCAATTCCTCGGAAAGTTTTTCCACGTCCACGCGCTTCAGAAGTTCCTTGATGGCTTCCGCGCCCATCTGCGCGCGGAATTGCCCCGGAAAATCCTTTTGCAGCTCGCGGTATTTTTCCTCGGGGAGCATCTCGCGTTCCTTGATGCCGGGAACCTCGAGAGGATCGATGACCACGTAGCCCTCGAAATACAGGATGCGCTCGAGATCGCGCATCGAGATATCGAGAAGGTAACCGATGCGGGACGGCAGGCCCTTGAAGAACCAGACGTGCGAGCAGGGCGAAGCGAGTTCGATGTGGCCGAGGCGCTCGCGGCGAACCTTGCTGAGCGTGACTTCCACGCCGCACTTGTCGCAAATCACGCCGCGGTGCTTCATGCGCTTGTACTTGCCGCAGAGGCATTCCCAGTCCGTGACGGGGCCGAAAATTTTGGCGCAGAACAGGCCGTCGCGCTCGGGTTTGAAGGTACGGTAGTTGATGGTCTCCGGCTTGGTGACTTCGCCGTGCGACCAGGACCTGATTTTTTCCGGACTCGCAAGGCTGATCCGGATGGAATCGAAATCCGCGATTAAACTGGCACGATCATAAGGGCTGCTTCGATACAAGGTATGTCCCTCCTGCTCCGGCTTGCGCTGGAGCCATCCCGGGGTGCCGGGAGAAAGAAAAACGGTGAAACTCAGGTACCGCTCACTTCGATCTTTGTGTTGCGCCTTTCCGAATCCGCTTGAGCCCGGCCTGTGTAGCGCCCGCCTTCAGGCGGGCATCCGATCGGTTGTGCCCTGTGCCCACCTGAAGGTGGGCGCTACAAAATCCCGGCCCAAAATCTCGGCCTAATCGGCGGCCGGTTTTTCCGCGGCCTTTTGGCGCTTCATCAATTCCACGTCCAGGCAGAGCGACTGCAGCTCGCGGACCAGCACGTTGAACGATTCAGGGACGCCCGGCTCGATGCCCGGCTCGCCCTTGACGATGGCCTCGTAAATTTTCGCGCGGCCGTACACGTCGTCCGACTTCGCGGTCAGGAGCTCCTGAAAATGTGCGCCGCGCCGTAGGCTTCGAGCGCCCACACTTCCATTTCGCC
>CAWFVW010000004.1:0-141893 GCA_963819395.1 uncultured Acidobacteriota bacterium | reverse complement strand
GTGTCATTACCTGGACTCGTCTACGTATTTAGCCGTGTTTTCGCGCCCTTCGAGACCGTCTAAGTTATTGTAAGTATTGGTTAGTTGGCCTTTGACACGGTAGAGGTCTGCGGTTCGAGTCCGCACGGGCCTACCATATTTTCCAATGAGTTAGCGTCCACAACCTTTCTCTGCCAGGCTCCAATTGGCTCCATTAAGCAGGCAGTTCGCGACTACCGAGGTCAATTCCTAATTTTCCTCCGCGAGGACACGGTTCCTCATGACGCCCCGGCCTCGTGAGCAGGTTCGCTAATCGCGAGCGCCGCGAATCTCGTTGTTGTCACTTCGCTGGGCAAGGTATGATTCTGCTCGAAACACGAGAGCCGATCTGTCATATAACTATTATGGAACACACGACCCCGACGTCGCGAAGTTTTGCCGGAATTGCGGGAAAACTAATGTTAATTCGCAACAGGCAACGGCCCTGGCGCCGCCGGTGGCAGCAGCCCCATCGCTCATCGATCCTCCATCCATTACGGCGCCTGTCGCGGAAACCATTCGCATGAAACAATGTATCGCCAACAACCGCGACTAATTCAATTGTTTCTTGCTGAAATGGCTGCGGTTGGCTGGAAGAATGCTGCGTTCTACTTGTAAAGTCGCTCGCGCGAAAGTCGAGAGTCCGCTCTTACGCATCCTCCCTCCTGCTTCAATAGAAAACACCCGCCGTTCCCCCCATGTAGATCTCTCAAAGTTGGAGCTTTGCCGAGAACGCTTTCAGAATTGGATTTATTATGGTCTTCAATTAAGATTCCGAGTGCCGAGTACGATTCTATGAATAAGAGCATAGCGAAATTGGATTCCCGTTTCTATAAGGACCATCTGGACCATTGGGATGACTGGCTTTTCCGAGAAGTTGTTCTGAGTAAGGTCTGCAAGTCGGACTGCATCCTGGACATCGGGGCAGGCATAGGTTTTGTGGAGCAGATGCGCTTTCGCGGAAATGTCGCCAAGGTCTGCGGACTGGATCCAGAAGTCTCCGTCCTGAACAATCCCCACCTGGATGAGGCAAAGGTTGGTTTCGGTGAGAAGATTCCTTGGCCGGAGGAATCGTTTGATCTGGTATTCGCGGATAATGTATTGGAACACCTTCCGGATCCGGATGCCGTCTTCCGGGAGGTATATCGCGTTCTGAAACCGTCCGGATATTTTCTGGTGAAAACCCCGGGCCGGTTTCATTACGTGACTTTGATTGCCCAGCTGACCCCCACATTCATCCATAAATTGTTCAATAGGTTGCGGGGAAGAGACGATACCCATACTTTCAAGACCCATTACCGGGTGAATTCAAAGGGGAAGATCAGGTACTTTGCCAAGCGAAGCGGTCTCCTCGTTCAGGAGGTGCGGCAGATTGAGGGCCGTCCCGAGTATATGCGGTTTTCCAAGGTCAGCTATATCATGGGCTTGCTCTATGAGCGAACCGTGAATAAATTCAGCGCACTCTCTCCTTTTCGGATTCTCCTCGTGGGCATCATGCAAAAGTCCCCCATTCGACAGGCGCAAGATGTAATGGAAAACAAGGCGAGGTAGGGAATCAACTGGTAATTGGAACCAGATGCAAAGATTGGCGCCATCACCACTTTCTGTAAGTGAAGTAAAACCAGGTCCCGGACGTTGGTATTGTCGATTGAACCGGATCAATCTAGACTTTGAATTTGGCCAACGGGTTCGGCGAACCACTCTTCGGAGGAAGGCGGAATGGGCATATAGTCTGGCCCGGTCGCAGATTTCGTGACGCTTTCCAACTGCTGGTGGATTGCGTTTCTGACAGGCGTTCGTAGAGAAATGTGGAGAAGTCGGGGCACATCCGAGTATTCCACATAACTAAGCTTCTTGAGGCCGCCAACGGCCAGCAGGGAGCAAAGCGCAAATGCCCCTATTCCGGTTGCTGCCGGAGCGATGGAAAGAAAGATGCTCAGACAGGTGGCAGCGGTCGAAATCCCATAGAGAATCAGAACCACTTGGCGATGAGAAAAGCCAATCTTCATCAACCTATGATGTATGTGCTCACGGTCCGGAGAGAACAAAGCCTTTCGATTCAATAGCCTGCGCAGCACGCTCAGCCCCGTGTCTGCGACCGGCAATGAGAACGCGACAAGCAGAGAGAGAGCGACGCGCGGGCCATGCGTCCCGCTCCTCAATTCCGATAGGATGATTCCGCTGAGAACAAACCCAATGAACAGGCTCCCTGAATCCCCCAGAAAGATTGATGCCGGATTGAAGTTGAAGACAAGGAAGCCTAGGAGCGTCCCTGAAAACATGACAATCGTCAAAGAAAGGACTGGCCTGTCGTTCATGAGGGCAAAGATGAGGAGAGGAATACAGGCCAGGAACGCAGTCCCAGTTGCCAGGCCATCCAGCCCATCGATGAGATTCAGGCCGTTGCAGAGCAAAACGACCCAAAAGATCGTCAGGCAAAAACTTAGTAGGGTGCCCACAGGAACCCCGGCAATATGTAGATCCAGAGCGGGGAAGGCCATGCCGCTGCAATACAGGCATACACCGCCGACGATTTGAAAAAGCAGCTTGACTCTTGCGCGCAGGCCCCGGAGGTCATCCACAATTCCGACTCCGAACAGGAGAGCGCCGGGCAAAGCGATCTTGGCGACATCCGCGGCGAACACATTTTCAGGAAGGGCCGACTGGAAAGCCACCATGTAAAGGAGCACAAAGCCGGAAAAGGTTGCAAAAATTGCGATGCCACCGACACGTGGGACCGATCGGTGGTGAATGTGATGCGCGTCGGGTTGCGAAACAAGTCCCCACTTGATCGCATAGTTGCGGACGACCCAAGTGAGCATGAGTGAGATTAACGCCGAGGTTAAAAGTAAAGACAAGAAAGTCTGCATCTCACCAATCCCCGCCAGAAAACTTAAAATCAACTTCACTTATGGATTGTATCTGTTTAAAGAATGCTTTCGGACGGACTGGGTGTCACCAAGTTTATGAGGACAATGACACTTAAAGATAAGCAGTGTCACATAAGACGCATTGAGGCCAGGCAGGAAAATGCGGATTCAGTGGAATTTTCTTGAGTATTGCTTGGCCGATCGGGGCCCGGACGCCCTTACGGGGTTATGTTCAGTCGCAGGCCGTACGTCCTGGACGCAGAGTCCATAATCGGAAGGAAGGAAACGCTCCAATCTTGATATTCGAGGGCGTGGTGGTGGATAACATAGCCGCCGATCAGGTAGCCGAAAGTAGAGCCAACCAGGACGTCGGACGGGAAATGCTCTCGAGAGGTTACCCTGCTGGCGCTGATTGCCAGTGCAAAGGCATAAGCGGCAATCTGGACGGGCCGACTGGGATATTGCGAAGCAATGACGCGCGCTAATGCCCAGCTTGCGGCGGCATGACCTGAAGGAAATGATCCATCCACCGAGTAGGACTTCGTGCCGCGTGGCCAGAAGCCACCTTGGCCGAGTCCCTGGTAGGGGCGCTCACGATTGGTGGCCAGCTTGATCGCTTCGGTGACTATCGAGGCATCAAGAACTGCTTCAGCCCCCAAACGGCCGGTTTCCGCAAGGTGCTCGTTGTGCTTGGCAATTCCGAAAAAATAGATGCCTGCCGCGGCTCCGAAGGTCGCATAGGGTGAGCCAAATTGGGAAATAGTTTTGCTCGCGTTAATGCGGCTGGGATTGATGCCAAGATCCTGTTGCGCTTGGGGATCGTAGTGAATGGCTACTCCCGTTGCGACACCAAACGGGATGAGCCAAGCTGCGTCGGAGGGTTGCGCCCTCAAAGGGCTTGTCCAAATGCCAACCTGATCTTCCCCCAAGTCCTTGACACAACGGACGATATGGGAATACCCGCAAGTCGCCGGAGTGGAGTTTTTCTGCGGCTTCCCGGCATTGTTCCCGCCCGCTTGCTGCTGGGGCGCATCCGTGTTGCTCCCCACGTCTTGCCCCCGAGATTGCGCGGGAAATACCAGCGGAAGAGCAAAAATCAGGATAATCGATCCGACTGAAGCAATACGCATTTGCACACAGCCTTTTGTTCAGATGCTCAATTTTGTTTGGTCAGGTTCGCCACGCCCGGTTCCTCCTTCGGCGCGACAGCTTCAAAACCTTCTCCGTTCAGCACAGCGCTCAAGACCTTCAGATACTCTTCGGCCGTGCGATCACGGGTCAAGCTGCGCAATACGAACGCTCTGCCGTTTCTCCCCAGCCTTCTACACGTTTCAGGGTTGGCCCTCAACGCGCGAATAGCACGCCAGAGAGCTTCTGGGTCCTGCGGGGCCACGCAAACGCCTGCATTGGCTGATGTAAGAAGGTCCGCCGCCTCTCCCTCGACGTTTGAGATGACTGGGCGCCCCGAAGACATGTACTCCATCATTTTTGTTGGCAGGACCGTCTTGAACACGTCACTTTTTTTCAGCAAGACCAGGCATGCATGTGATGCCGCTATAAGAGCCGGTATTTTGGCGCGTGGCTGGGCAGGTAAGATGCACAAATTCCGCAGCACCTCCTGCTCAGCCATTCGCCGCACGGATTCCTTTTCGGCCCCGTCCCCAATCACTAGCAGAAGGATGTTCGGATCGCTGATTGCTAGCATCTTGGCCACGGACACTAGCGTGTCAATACCATGGGCATTTCCCACAGTGCCGATATAAGAGACAACGAACTTCCCGTTCAACTCGAACTCCCGGACAATATTCTGATCCGGTTCTTTGGGATGAAACAGGTTATGGTCCACACCATTTCTGACCACCGAGATCTTTTCCGCCGGAACTCCCCATTTTTCTTCAAGATACGTCTTGAACGAATAAGTGACAACGACGATGTGATCTGCCTCACGATAGAGCAGCCCAGCGATCGTTTTCAGTATGCGCACCATCAAGGACCGTTCACCAGCTACGCCCACCGCTTGCAGAGACTCCGGCCAAAGGTCGCGCACTTCCAGGACAAACGGGACACGCCTGCATCGGGCGACGATTAATCCCGACAGACCGACAAGAAGCTGAGGAGAAGTGGCAATCAGCACGTCCGGTTTCCCCACGAACAGGCCACGCAGTGCAACCGAGACCGCAAATGATGAATAATTCAAAATACGTTCCCAGGATTTCCGATTGGGAAGGGGCCATAGCCAGGTTCGGAAGACCCTGAAACCTTCCCGGTCATCGCGCATGAATAGCCGCCGCAGCTTGGGCCGGTATTCCGGGGGCACCACTCCCGTCGGATGATTCGGGAATCCGGTGAGAACTGAGACTGAATTTCCAGAAGCCGCCCAGCATCGGCTCAACTCGGCAACCCGGACTGCCGGCGCTCCAATTTCGGGGGGAAAATACTGCGAGAGATAAGCAATCTTCATAATCTGGTTAATTTATAGGGATAATTGCTACCCAAGCTGCCAACGCGCACTTCCAGATCAGCGTATGACCGAGATGTACCTTCTGCTCTCGACCTCAACGTCCCACTGTGACTTTTCCGCAGTGGGGCCCGGGTCACGTCCATCCTCATGAGAAGACAAGCCTATTGCGTGTGCGCTCAACTTTTCGACCAAAACTGAGACAATTCGGGTCGCGGCGCACCCGTCCCACTTCTCGGGATTCATATCGGTTCGTTTTCCTACCATCTGCCGGGCGATTGCATGGCGAATTCCGGCGGACGTTGTGCCCGCAAGGATATTGGTACCGTGATCGATAGTCACGGGACGCTCCGTGTTGTCACGAACCGTCACGCAGGAAACACCGAGGCAAGTGGTCTCCTCCTGCACACCGCCGGAATCGGTGATGACCAGACCGGCATTTTTCATCAGGCAGACGAACCTGAGATAGCCCTGCGGCGGGATGATCCGGATCCCGGGAGACGAAGGGCCGTCCAGATCAAGCGGAAAAGGAGACGTGTTCAAATTCCTAACAAAATATCCCTGCAGACCGAACTCTTCGATGCGCTTGCAGGTGCGGGGGTGTGCGGGAAAAATCACAGGCCATTTCGCTGAAACTTCCGAAATGCCCTCCAAAATTTGATGGAAGGCCTCACGGTCATCCACATTGGAAGGCCGGTGCAAAGTAAGGAGCGCGTAAGTAGAAACTCTGATAGGCGGGTCAGTCCTGTTTGTGCTTTCTTGAAGGCCCAATTCCTGGAGGAAATTATCGTCCTGTGCCCTCTCGCGAAAGGCCATGAGGGTGTCAATCATAGTGTTGCCAACAAAGAAGATCTTGTTCTCGGAAATCCCCTCCTTGAGGAGATTTACACGACCGCTCGGCTCGGTTACGAATAGGACATTTGAGAGATGGTCGGTCAGGATGCGGTTGCATTCTTCCGGCATCTCATCGTCAAAGGAGCGCAAACCCGCCTCGACATGAATGACTATGGGCCGATGACCCGAACCGTCATATCTGATTTTGGAAGCCACTAATGCGCAAGCGATGGTCGAGTTCACGTCGCCTACCACAAGTACCGCATCGGGTCGTTCCTTCAGAAGCACCTGCTCAAACCGCATCATTACTTCTGCAGTTTGGACGGCGTGGGATCCGGAACCCACACACAGATTGACGTCTGGATTCTCCATGCCCAGGTCGCGGAAGAATTGATCGGACATCGTGGCATCGTAGTGCTGGCCCGTATGGACAAGAAGATGGCGGAGAATCACGCCGCCATCCGCCGCCATTCTGCTGCTCTTTTTCAGGCCCATCGCTTGGTTGTAATTTCGGATGGCGGTAATGATAGGAGCAACTTTCATGAAATTGGGGCGGGCGCCGACTACGATAACGATGGTAAATTGCCTTGCGGTCAAGTTAAGTTCCCCAGAACCGGACAAATTTCCAAATTGGGACTTCGTTCTTTTACAGCTTGCGATTATAGGTTGCGCAGTCGCGGTTCAGTACTGACCGTCATGTAAGTTGGTTCCATCTTAGTAACTACGCTAACGACAGCAGCATTTTGGGGGGCATTCCGATTTTGCAATGAACTCATGTAGCCAAACTCCGGAGAGAACGATACGCCGGGTTCCGACGAATGGTGGCTGCCTATGGGCACTCGGTTGGCATAGGTCTCTCATACAGAACTTGAAAAATGGCCAGTTGAAGAACCCCCACGCCGGCCGTCCCAGCGCCCACAAGTATGCCCGGAGACGAGCCGGTAATTGTTTATTCATCATATTCATGATTGGGACCTTGGTTGGACTCCCCGGTGCGGCGGCGGGACTTTTTGCGGGCAGCGCATCCCCGCAGGGTTCAATTGCCAAGGAATCTCAAGTCGATCCAGTCGGAGTCCCTCCTGAGAATGCCGCTCGCTCCCAGCAGGAAACGAAAAGGAAGGAAACAAAAAAGCGGAACCTTGGATCAAGTGCCATGGGGTCGCCCTATGTTCCTCTGGAAAGTTGGGTTTATCCCGCGTTCAGCCAGCTAATCGCACGAGGGGTAATCGAAGAAGGCCTTGTGGGGATTCGGCCGTGGACCCGCATGGCCTGCGCACGTATGTTGGACGAAATTCAAGGCAAGTTCTACCAGGTGGAACGCGACCTTTCGAAGGAAGATTTCCAACAATATCAGGCACTCGTCAAGGAATTCTCGCGGGAACTCGCCCTGTTGGATGGCGGGCAGAACCGTAGCCTCCAACTGGAATCGGTGTACACGCGCATGATGGGTATCTCAGGGCAGCCGCTGACGGATGCCTATCATTTTGGCGAAACTCTGACGAATGATTACGGACGCCCTTATCAGGAGGGATTTAATAATAGCACGGGAATGTCCGGATGGGCTGTTTCCGGCCGGTGGATTGCCTACGTGCGTGGAGAATATCAATACGCACCTGCTGCCCCGGAACTTTCCGATGCGGTGCGCTTGTGGATGGCCACGATTGACGAGACTCTGCCCGTTAAGCCGGCCACCCCTCCCGCTGCCAACAACCAGGCGACATTGATGGATGCCTATGTTGGCATGACCGCAGGCAACTGGCAATTCAGTTTTGGGCAACGGTCCACGTGGTGGGGGCCCGGAGAAGGCGGCGGGATGCTGCTCTCCAATAATGCTCCTCCCATACTGGCATTTCATGTGGACCGAGTAGTGCCATTCCGGCTGCCCGGTTTCCTGTGGCACCTGGGGCCAATACGGATGGAGGCATTTTTTGGGCAACTAGCAGGCCATTCTTATCCACCGGAGCCATTCTTTCATGGAGAAAAGTTCAGCTTCAAGCCAACACCGAATTTGGAGTTTGGTTTTAGCCGCACAGCAGAGATGGGTGGCGTAGGAAGGCCTCTGACGTTCGGTAGTCTCTTCAACAGCTATTTCAGCATTGGCCATAAGGAAGATTTTGCCGCAAGCGCGAATCCGGGAAAGCGAACAGCCGGATTTGATTTCAGTTACCGGGTTCCCTTTGTTAGGAACTGGCTGACTCTCTACACGGATGCTTTAGCCGACGATGATCCATCTCCGTTTGTGACCCCGCGCCGTGCCGCGTACAACCCCGGGATCTACATGCCGCAGATTCCCCGCATCCCAAAACTCGATCTGCGCGTAGAGGGTGTGTACACAGAAATCCCGGAGCAAACCTATGTTCCGGGGCACTTTGTCTATTGGGACACCTTCTATAAAGACCTCTACACCAACAAGGGATATCTTATGGGGAATTGGATCGGCCGAGGAGGCGTGGGGGTACAGGCCTGGAGCCGGTACGATTTGGGCTCGCGGAATTCGATCCAATTTGAGTACCGGCATGAGAAGGTGGATGGTCTTTTTGTCCCTGGGGGCGGAACCATCAATGATGGAGGGGTTCGTGTGGACATGTGGGTAAAGGCCGAGTGGAACCTGAATGTTTTTGTCCAGTACGAAAAGTGGAACTTCCCCATTCTTGCCGCGGGTCCGCAAAACAACGTGACAACCGCCATACAATTTACGTATTCACCTACGCCGAAAACTTCCAAGTGAATCGCGTGTGCCACGCGAAGAATCCCTTCCATCGGGCCAGAAAGTGTTTTTGCATGGCGCGGCGCGGGTTTTCGCGAGCCAACACCCACTTGGAGGGTGGATTTCCGGAGTTTACTCTTTAGCGCGGGGGCAAGCACACGGAGGCCCATTGCTTCTATACAGAGCTAATCTCGTTGACTATAGTTCAATCGCTGAAAGGTTGGGGATGCCGTATCGTACCGTGCGCAAAAATCGCACGAGCGTGCGTTTCAGTCCTAAGTAAATCGCTGCATCACTCTCTCTTGCAGCAATTAGGATAAGGGGTTGAGCCTTTTCATGCCCGGTACCTTTGTTTCTAAAATTTGCCTCGTCGCTATTTTGGGCGCGGTCTGCGTTGCTCCGTGCGAGAGTGCATTCGCCGCTCCCATGCCCATGCCTGCCCAGCAGACACCCCCCCCCGCTTCCCTCCAGGAAGAGCAAAAAAAGAACATCGACGAGATGAAGGAAAAGATTAAGGAAGAAGGTCAAGAAACTACGGCAGTGGGAGAACCGGAACGAAAACCGGTCCCAGAGCGTCCACCCGTGACCCTCCCTCCGGAACCAAATACCGAATTCCAGGACTTCGTGCAGAAATCAACAGGGAAAGTACTCCCTATATTTGGACAGGATCTATTTCGAACGGTGCCCTCCACCTTTGCCCCGCTCGATCATGTGCCGGTCCCGGCGGATTATGTGTTGGGACCAGGGGATGAGTTGCTGATCCGGGTTTGGGGACAGGTCAGCCTCAATCTTCGCACGACTGTGGACCGCGACGGCTCGATCTACCTCCCCAAAATCGGAGAATTCAGCGTGGTGGGACTGAGGTATAGCCAGTTGCAGGCCGCTCTCAATTCGGAGTTAAGCCGGGTCTTCAAAAACTTTGAGTTAAGCGTGAGCCTGGGAATGCTTCGTTCCATCCAGATCTATGTAGTCGGAGAAGTACGGCTTCCTGGGACATATACCATCGGCTCGCTCAGCACGGTAATCAATGCCCTGTTCGCTTCCGGTGGCCCATCCAAGAACGGTTCCATGCGGCAGATCGAACTCAAAAGAGCGGGCAAGACGGTGGCAACACTCGACCTTTATAGCATGCTTTTGAGAGGCGACTTGACCCAGGACACCCCCCTTTTGCCAGGCGATGTGATTTTTGTACCCCCCGCCGGGCCTCGAGTGGCGATGACTGGCAGCGTCAACAATCCTGCCATCTATGAGTTGAATGGCAATGCCTCACTGAAGGATGTCATCGGATATGCGGGGGACCTGAGCAGCACCGCCGGGGGAGTGAGCGCCATCCTGGAGAGAATTGATTCCCGAATGACCCGCATTGTCGCGGAGCTGCCCCTTGAAGGCGAAGAGAATCTAGCGAAGCAGTTGAAAGACGGCGATATCATTCGATTCCAGCAGATCTCTCCCAGGTTCGACAACGCCGTAACCATCCGCGGAAACGTGGCTATTCCCGGGAGGTATCCATGGAAAAGTGGAATGCGAGTGAAGGATCTGATTCCCAACCGGGACTTTCTGACCACCCGGGAATTCTGGGAGACGCAGAACGAGCTTGTAGGACGTGACAATGGGCCAACGAAAGGAGCAGAACCCGGGGCCGTAAAGAACGAAGTGCAGCGCATGGGCGCGGAAATCAATTGGGAATATGCCGTGATAGAGCGCAGAAACAAACAGGACCTTTCTTCACAACTAATACCGTTCAATTTGGCCCAGGCGATCGCTGGCCGCAGTGAAGATAACCTGGTTCTGGAACCGGACGACATCATCACGATATTTTCCCAGGCCGACCTGGAAGTGCCCACCGCACAGCAAGCCAAATTTGTCCGGCTGGAAGGAGAGTTCCATTCTCCCGGTGTCTACCAGGTCAAGCCGAAACAGACTTTGCGGGATTTGATTGAGCAGGTCGGCGGATTCTCAAATGAGGCCTATCTGAGCGGCGCGGTTTTCACACGCGAATCGGTGCGCATCGCACAGCAGAAGAGGCTTGATGATTACATCCAAACACTGGAGCAATCGGTGGAACGGTCCGCCGGAACGCAAACGGCGACGCCGGCCCGTGAAGATGCCCTCCAGGCACAGCAGAAGTTGGATGCGCAACACCGCCTGATTGAACAGATGAGCCAAGTGAAGGCGACAGGAAGGCTAGTGCTCCAGCTGCAGCCGGGGGCGTCAGCCTTGGACAGCCTTCCCGATATCGTTCTCGAAGACGGCGACCGGCTGGTGGTTCCGCCTCGGCCGGCGACAGTAAACCTGGTCGGCGCCATCAACAATAATAGTTCGATTATCTATAAGGACGGGAAAACGGTAAGAGCGTATCTCCGGCTATCGGGAGGAATCATCGAGGACGGCGATAAGAGGAATCTCTTTGTAGTTCGGGCAGATGGCAGCGCAGTAAGCCGGCAGGATCACAGGGAATTGCTTAGCATGAAGTTGATGCCTGGCGATTCAATCGTTGTACCGGAGAAATTCAATAAGGGGAACACAATACAGGCACTCAAGGATTGGACTCAAATCTTGTTCCAGATTGGTTTTGCCGCCGCGGCGGTACACACGCTCTGATAGGAATCGCACGAGGATGAACGAACAGGAAAAAATGGAATTGGATCTTCCCGTGAAGGCCGATGCGGTTGCGGACGACTCGGCCGATAGGGAACGTGTCCATTTTCTGGATTTGCTGATCGTGCTGGCCAAGCACGGCAAATTCCTGACGATCTTCGTGTTGGTGGTCACGGTCCTGTGCATTCTTGTGTCCCTTCTTCTGCCGTTTCAGTACACGGCCAAGACTGAACTTATGCCTCCTCAGCAGGAGCAATCCACGACGGCCGCGCTGCTCGGCCAGATCAGTCCTTTAATCAACATGGCTGGAGCTCCGAATCTGGGCCGGAACAGCAGCGACCTTTTTCTTGCCATGCTCAAGAGCCGCACGGTTGCGGACAATCTTCTCAGCCAGTTTTCGTTGCGAAGCGTGTACAAAGTGAAGCGAGATACCGACGCCAAGGAAAAGCTGGAAAGCCTTACGGCAATGAGTGCCGGCAAAGAAGGCGTCATTACGATCTCCGTTACGGATCGCGATCCGACCCGCGCCGCCGGGCTGGCGAACGGCTATGTCGAAGAATTACGCAAGCTGACGAAGGATATCGCTGTGACGGAAGCAGGGCGCAGACGTCTCTTTTTTCAACGGGAAATGGAGACGGCTCAGGCAGAACTGGTGAAAGCCGACCAGTCCTTGGGGCAAACGCAGGAAAAAACCGGCATCCTGCAGATTGACAGCCAGGCAAAGGTTTTGCTGGAATCGGCGGCCACTCTGCGCGCCGAGGTCGCAGCCAAGGAAGTTCAGATCGAGTCTATGCGTTCCTTCGCTACCCCCGAGAACCCGGATCTTGTCCGGGCACAAAGCGAGTTGGCCGCCCTGCGCGCGCAGGTTGCTCAGGCCTTTACGGGACAGGGCGATCAGACGCCGTCAGATATCGCAGTGCGCAAGATGCCGCAGGCGGGGCTGGAATATATTGCCAAGTTGCGCGAGGTAAAGTATCGCGAAGCGCTTCTGGAGATGATGACAAAGCAATATGAACTCGCACGGGTTGATGAAGCCAAGGACAGTTCTCTTGTTCAGGTGCTGGATCCGGCCGTGCCACCAGAGGTGCGCTCTTTTCCGCACCGTTCCATCATCGTCATTGCCGGGGCTTTTGTTGGCCTGTTTGCCGCTTGTCTGCTGGCGTTCATTTTTGAAGCAATGAGCTCGGCTAAAAGGGATTCGCAGTTCCTGGTTCGGCTGGAGGTCCTTAAATCGTACTTGCCCTGGGCGCTGCACCGGTAAGTCGGGACCGCGCCGGGCATGCCGTTCCAGTTTCATGACAAGCTTCCTGTGTCCTTCGCGGCGTTGTTGGTTTTTGAAACACGAAATTGCCGCAGCGGTTGCGAATCGGCGACCTGTCTTACGGAAACGAGGCCAGGCAGCGAGTCAGATTGTGCGGAGAACGAGGATGCGAACGGGCCTGCCGCCATAGTGATTCAGAACCAAGCCACATCATGACCAAAACCAAGATAACGAGCTGCCCAATCCGGTGAAACAGGTATTCATGCAAGGTGGAAAAGCCGTTGTGCAGCAGGTGCCTGCGCCGCAGACGAGCCCGAAGAATATTCTGGTTCGCGTTGCACATTCGTGCATTAGTGTGGGAACGGAGATCGCGGGGGTGAAGATGTCAGGCTTGCCCCTTTACCGTCGCGCCCTGAAACAGCCCCATCATGTTAAGCGCGTCTTGGAGATCATGCGCGACCAGGGGATCAAGCGCACCTTCCAACGTGTCAGCGGCCAGCTCGCGGCGGGAATGCCGTCCGGCTATTCCGCATCTGGCGTGGTCGTCGACGTCGGGCCTGAAGTGGAACTGTTCCAGATCGGCGATCTGGTAGCGTGCGCTGGCGCAGGAGTCGCAAATCATGCGGAAATGATCGACGTGCCGGTGAATCTGGCGGTCAAATTGCCCGTCGGACTCGGGACTCTGGAAGGATCGAGCGTAGCCATAGGTTCCATCGCCCTGCAGGGAATCCGGCGGGCAAATCTCACTTTGGGGGAATCGGTCGCCGTCATCGGCCTCGGCTTGGTGGGGCAAATCACGGCACAACTGGTTCGGGTAAACGGCTGCCGCGCGATAGGCATGGATCTTGACGCGGAACGCATCCGGCTTGCCTTGAAGGGCGGCATGGATTTCGGCATTCATCCGGGGGAGGAAGATTTTGTTGACCGGATCAAAAAACTGACGGGCGGTTTCGGCGCCGATGCGGTACTTGTCACGGCGGCCACCGCAAGCCATGACGTCATCAGTCAGGCGATGCAATCCTGTCGAAAGAAGGGGCGCGTGGTTCTCGTCGGGGATGTCGGCCTGAACCTCAAACGCGCCGATTTCTACGACAAGGAAATCGACTTTCTGATTTCATGCTCCTATGGGCCGGGGCGCTACGATTCCGCCTACGAAGAAGACGGGGAGGACTATGCGCTGCCATACGTCCGGTGGACCGAAAATCGCAACATGGAGGAGTATCTCCGCCTCCTGGCCGAGGGAAGAATTACTCTTGCCGATTTGCAGCCGGTGGTTTACCCGGTGGAAAACGCGACGCAGGGCTATGACGCGCTGCAGCAATCCGGCAAAAAACCGCTCATGGTTGCCCTTTCCTATCCAGAAAGCGGCACAGCGGCACAGCGCAGCATCCTCTTGCGACCCGCCAAAACGGACAAAGAGCAAGTGCGCGTGGCTCTGGTTGGCGCGGGAAATTTCGCGCAGGCCATGCACCTGCCGAATTTTGCCAAGTTAGATAAGAAGCTTTCCCTACAGTGCGTCATGAGCCGCACCGGTTCCACGGCCAAGTTTGCCGCCGATCGATTTGGTGCTTCATATGCCACCACGGAATACGAGCAGGTGCTCGCCGATCCGGAAGTGGATCTGGTCATGATCACCACGAGGCACAACCTGCATGGCTGCATGGCGCTGCGAGCGCTGAAAGCCGGCAAGCATGTGTTCGTCGAAAAGCCGCTGACGATTTTCGAGGACGAACTTCAGAAAATTGAGGATTACTATCGCGCGAATCCAAACGCGCCATTGCTAATGGTAGGCTATAACCGGCGGTTTTCTCCAGCCATCCGACGTGTCCGCGACGTCCTGGCCAGCCGAACTACTCCCCTCCTCATTAATTATCGGATGAATGCGGGTGAATTGCCGCCTGGCCACTGGGTTTATGGAGCTGAAGGCGGCGGAAGAAATCTGGGCGAGGCATGCCATATCTATGATCTTTTCAATTCCCTGACGGCAAGACCCTTCACCTGCGTATCCGCCCACGGTATGGGTGGGGACTCGCGGCAATGGCATCCAAGCGACAATTTTTCTGCCACCGTAAGTTACGCCGACGGTTCCGTTTGCTCACTCCTGTATACCTCCGTGGGCAGCAAATCTTTTCCCAAAGAAAGCATGGACATTTTCGCCGACGGCAAGGTGATCTCGCTTACCGATTACAAGTCGCTTTCCATCTCCGGGGGCAAATACAAAGGTTGGAGTTCGATCGCCCAGGAGAAGGGCCAATTCGAAGAACTGAAGGCTCTTGCTGATTGCCTGCTTCACCAGCAGGACTGGCCGATCTCCCTGGATCAACAGCTTGAGGCAACTCGAATCAGCTTTGAAATCGAACGGCAAATTAGGGAACAATCGCCGGGGCCCTTGCCGCCGGCGGGATGAGAGGCTGATTTTTCATGTGCGGCATCGCGCGGGATTTTTCATTATCGCAATTCGTTGCAGGTTGAAGCTTCCGTACTAAAAGCTATGTGCGATTCCATGGCCCATCGAGGACCGGATGGCGAGGGAATCTGGGTTTCTGAGGACCGGCGCGTGGGATTGGGCCATCGCCGGCTCTCGATCGTGGACCTGAGCTCCTCGGCCGCACAACCCATGTGCAACGAGGACGGCACGATCTGGGTCTCGTTCAACGGGGAAATATACAACCATAAAAAACTGAGGCAAGAGCTGATTGCGGGCGGGCACACCTTCCTCACGGACCACTCCGATACCGAAGTTCTGGTCCATGGCTACGAGCAATGGGGATTAGAGGGCCTGGCCACACGGCTATCTGGCGACTATGCGATCTGCCTTTGGGATGCGGGAAACTGCATGCTTTCCATCCTACGCGACAGGATTGGAGTAAAGCCTCTCTATTTCTCGCTGCAAAACGGCACGTTTCTATGCGCTTCCGAAATCAAGGCGATCCTGTCTCATCCGTCCGTTTCGCGGGAGATGGATCCCTGCGCCATGTATCATTACCTTTCGTTCCTCACCACTCCCGCCCCGATGACGATGTTCGAGGGCATCTACAAACTTCCCGCCGGCTATTGTGCGCAAATTAAGATGGACGGAGAGTTTACAGCAAAACGGTACTGGGATGCGGTGCCGGGACAAGGAATTGATCCGGCGGAAACGAAAGGGCTGTCGACCAAGGCTCTGGAGCGGTTCTACGTGGATGGAATTCGCGATCGTCTGATGGAATCGATCAGCGATCGGATGATGTCCGACGTGCCCTTCGGCGTATTTCTATCCGGCGGGATCGATTCTTCTACGAACGTCGCCCTGATGAGCCGGCTTATGGACCGACCAGTGGACACTTTCACGGTGGGATTCAGCGACCACACTCACCTGAATGAGATGCAATATGCCCGGCAAATCGCCACTCAATTCGGAACCAATCACCATGAAGTGCTCATATCCGAAACCGACATGGTGGGATACCTGAAAAACTTGATTCATTCCCAGGACGAGCCTCTTGCGGATTGGGTCTGCGTTCCCCTGTACTTCGTTTCCAAACTGGCGAAGGATAGCGGCGTAACCGTCATTCAAGTAGGCGAAGGCTCGGATGAGCAGTTTTGTGGCTATGGTACCTATATGGCCTATCTAAAGCTGCATCGCTTCTGCTGGAGGCCCTTCCAATCCATGCTGCCAGGATTCGCCCAGCGAGGGATGGCGGGGATAGCTCGAAGCGTTGGGAATAGAAGACAAGGTCTGGACGTTTATACAGACATCGTGAATCGGGCTTCCCGGAACCGCGAGCTGTTTTGGTCGGGGGCCACGTGCCTCTGGGAGAACATGAAAGAGCGATTCGTCAACCGGGACGCCTGCCGTTCGAATGGAATTCCCGAAGAACTCCTGCGGACGAATATGCTGCCTCTCAGCTATCTGCAGCCGGACTCCTTCCACGTCATCTCCTCTTTCTTGGGGCATTTCGACGCAGAACATCCGGGTCGCGACCAGCTGACCCGCATGATCTATAACGAGTTCAAGCTGCGGCTTCCCGAACTGCTGTTGATGCGCGTGGATAAGATCACGATGTCGGTTTCCCTGGAAGCCAGAGTTCCCTTTCTCGATCACAAGCTGGTGGAGTTTTCCATGGACATTCCGATGAAGTGGAAGGTGCGAAACGGCACCGCAAAGTATCTTCTCAAGAAAGCGGTCGAAGGAATTATTCCCGACAACCTGATTTACAGGAAAAAAATGGGCTTTGGCGCTCCGATGGAACAATGGCTGCGTGGGAATTTTGGCCGGGAAGCGAAATCCATTCTCCTCAATTCGCCGTTGTTTGACAGAGGGTATTTTGACCGCAAGTATGTTCAGGAACTATTCGTAAATCACATTTCCGGCGACGCAAACAACAGTCTCTTGATCTGGTCGCTATTTAATTTGACGTCCTGGTACGACTACTGGATTGAAGGTAAAGTCGCTCGCGCGGCATAACCAGAGATCATGAAAAACGTTTTGGACAAGGTACGCCGGGGCCTCGGAAAATCTCCGCGCTATATCGTGGACCGTCTGGCGTTGGTAGCGAGAGCCGAAGCGGAGAAGATTCTGGGGCCTCGCCGGGCGCGCCGCTTTGAGATAAAGGAACTTCTAAACGAAACAGGCGCACCGGACTTAGCGCATCTGTGGCACTCTCTCAAGTCACGACCTTACCCCGCACAAACCGAAAGGATCTTACCCCAGGATTACGAACGCATTTGCCCCGGTGACTATAGCCGAATCCTGCGTAAAGCCGCCGATGCCTTGGCGCACCGTGTCGACCTTCTGGGTTCTGGGCCAGTCGAACTAGGACACGCCATCGACTGGCACAAGGATTACAAGACGAATCTTTCCTGGCCGGTGCACTATTGCCGGAGCATTGATTACAACAACCCGGACCGGCCCAGCGATGTGAAATTTCCCTGGGAGGTTTCGCGCATGCAGTGGCTGATCCCCGCCGGACAGGCTTACCTGCTGAGCGGGGACGAGAAATACGCCGTGGCGGTGCGCGAAGTAATCGAAGAATGGATTCGCGAAAACCCTTATGCGCAGGGCGTGAATTGGGCTTGTACGATGGAAGTTGCCTTGCGCATATTGACCTGGACCTGGCTTTTCCATGTGTTCTCTCAAAGCCATGCATGGAATGATCCGCCGTTCCAGTTGGAATTCCTGAGCAGCCTCTATCTCCACGGCCATTTTACCGAACGGCATCTCGAGAGATCAGATGTCAATGGCAACCATTACACAGCTGACGCCGCAGGCCTCGTCTTCGCAGGCCTATTCTTCGCTGAAGGAAAGAGATCCCGGAAGTGGGCAGAAATGGGATGGAATATACTTACAGACGAACTGCCCAAGCAGGTGTATGAGGACGGCGTGGATTTTGAGGCATCGGTCGCCTACCACCGTCTGGTTACGGAGTTGTTCTTGCTGCCGGCACTTTATCGTCGCTGTGCGGGGAAGGAAATTCCCGATTCCTATTCGCGGCGAATTTCGTGCATGGCCACCTACACTGCGGCTTACTCTCGCCAGGACGGCTCCGTTCCGCTGTGGGGAGATGCAGACGACGCGCGGGCATTGCCCTTCGGCGGACAAGAGATCAATGATCATCGTTATTTGTTGGGTCTTGTGGGATGCGCGGTGGCTCCGGCGCAGAAGGAATATTTCAGCGGTCCTCGAGAGGAAATCTTCTGGGCGCTGGGCTCGGCGGCGGCGGAATCGCTCTCCCAGTGCCAACAGCCAGCCGGGCAGATGGGATCGATCGCCTTTCCGCAGGGCGGATTTTATGTGATGAGAAGTGAGCGGGACCATGTGTTTATCGATTGCGGACCGGTAGGCCTGGCCGGGCGAGGCGGCCACGGACACAACGACCTGCTTTCGTTTGAGGCAGTCCTCGACGGAGCTCACCTGATTACTGACTGCGGCACTTACGTCTATACCGCGAATTATAAGGAACGGAACTGTTTTCGTTCCACCGCAAGCCACAACACTCCCATGATCAACAGCGAAGAAATCAACCGCTTTCCGGCGCCGGATGCGTTATGGACTTTGCGCAAGGACGCTATTCCGGCGGTCACGAAATGGGAGACGAGCCCGCTCCGCTCCCTGATCGAAATGACACACTCGGGATACGAAAGGCTGGACCCACCGGTATTCCTAAAGCGGCGAATCACTCTGGACCATGTGCGCCACGCGCTCGGCGTATCCGACGAGATTCAGTGCTCGGCGGGTTGCCAGGTGGTCATTCCGTTTCACTTTGCACCACGGACGGAGATTACCATTTGCGAGAATGCCGGCGAACTGAACCATCCTGATGGCCACTTTCGGATCAAATGGTCCGGGACGGGTACGTGGGTGGCCGAAAAGTCTGCCTCGCGAGTCTCGCCAAGTTATGGAGTGGTATTGCCGGCTACGAAATTAGTGTTCCGTTCTGTGGACAATAAGGCTGCAAACATTTCCTTAACGGTTGAGATAATTCAACAAGCATAAATGATCCTGCGCCGATAAGATTCAGAACCAAGCTCAGAATACTAACTTTTGTCTGGCCAAGAACGGGGAGCAATAAAGCCTGCTCGCAATGGTTTGGGATAGCAGTAACGATAGGCGCAACTTTCGCGAAATTAGGGAAGGTGCAGGCTGCGATAGGGATGGTAAATTTCACTGCGGCCAAATTTGGTTGTTGTATGGTGGCGCCAAATCCGCAGCCCGTAGTCTTCTTGTCGTGGGGAATCCACTGGCATTTCGTTTTGGCTGTTGTGGGGCGATCAAGGTTAGACCTTGACTGAAACCGACAACGATCAGGAGAAGTGCTGCCAAGCATACTTGAAGTGCATCGATAGAGGCCTGTGCGACCTGGCGGGATTGTGAGTGAAATCATACCGGATATGCCCATGGACCGATCGCTTTGCCATGTCCTTACGAACTATCCTCTCTCCACAAAGTATAAATCTCGGTTGCAACAGGAGCTTGGGCGGGAGCCGCATTATGTAACCATTTCAGACCTTCGGCATTTGTCGATATTTCAGGTAATTCAACGATTGCGTCAATTGCGCGGAGAAATGATGCTGTTGCCGCTGGAAGACGAGAACAGCATGGCGATTCTTCCCATCCTGGAGATGATGGCAGTCATTGGTAGAGCCAAAGTGATTGAAGTCGTTCTTCCGGGAGGGGGGAGGAGAAGGTTCTTCCGTCGTCAGGCGCCAAAATCCTTTTTTTCATTCTTGCGTGCTTCCGCGCGGGGCCTCGCAAGTGTCAGGAGCTGCGACCGTGAATTGACGTCTCTGCTGAAAGCAGACTTGGTGGTCCCTTCGACATCGGAAACGAAACGAACCTTATTTCTGAACTCTAACCTGTGGTTTGGCGTAAAAGCTGGCGGTTCTGTGGGACATATCTCCGGGGTTATAAAC
Organism: uncultured Acidobacteriota bacterium; assembly: GCA_963819395.1. GTDB lineage: Bacteria > Acidobacteriota > Terriglobia > Acidiferrales > UBA7541 > Palsa-360. The sequence continues at coordinate 121,755 of CAWFVW010000004.1, read as the reverse complement.
GGATTTCTTAAACTGGGCTATAACGTAGATTTTCTCTCTGCCGGCAATAGGCTCATGGTACGGCCGCAGGCCGAGTTCGTGCAGTTGGAACCACCGAGCGAGTATGGATTGCCTTATGATGGAAATTTTTATGCTTTCCATCGTTCCATTGTAGGACAAGTGGACCATTGGCTGAGGGATCGACAAGTCGGGTTCTTGTATCAGCGGATGTCGGTCGCCAATTATGTGGGGGTGCTGATTTCACGCAAATACCGGATTCCGCTGGTTATGGAATACAACGGGTCGGAAGTCTGGGTGGCTGGAAGCTGGAGTAGACCGCTGTCCTATCCCAAGGTTGCGGAGAAGGCGGAAGAAGCCTGTCTACGGCACGCCCATGTGGTAGTTACCGTTTCCGATGTATTGCGCGATGAGCTGGTCAGCCGCGGCGTTGCGGCCGAAAAGATCGTCAGCTATCCGAATTGCGTTGACGAAGAAATCTTCAATCCGGAGCGGTTTTCCACCAACGAAATCAGCAGTTTGCGTTCCCGGTATGGCCTTGCCCCCGATGCCATGGTCATCGGCTTTCTAGGAACGTTCGGACAGTGGCATGGTGTAGAGATCATGGGAGAAGCGATCCGGCTTCTCGCCACGCGAGCCAGGGAGTTTCTGCGGGAAACAAAAACTCACTTCCTGATCATTGGGGACGGGATCAAGATGAGCCGGCTCAGGGAAATCCTTTCCGGTGAGGAATGCAGGGGACTATATTCCTTGCCTGGGTTGGTGCCGCAAGAGGAGGCGCCGCTGCACGTGGCCGCCGCCGACATTCTTCTCTCTCCGCACATTCCAAACAGCGATGGGTCCCCATTCTTCGGTTCGCCGACAAAACTGTTCGAATACATGGCCATGGGGAAGGCCATCATTGCCTCCGACCTGGATCAGATCGGCCGTGTACTTCAAAATAGCATACGTTCAGGGCAGCTTCCCGCTGGTGCGCCGCACGACCGAGAAGACCGAATTGCACTGCTAGTTCAGCCAGGCAATGTGGAAGAACTTGTGGAGGCCATCAAGTTCTTGGCTGTGCAGCCATGCTGGAGAGAGCGATTGGGGGCAAATGCCCGTGCCGAAGCTTTATCCAAGTACACATGGAAGCACCATGTTGCCAGTATCTTGAAGAGATTGCGCGATCTTAGTTTACTCTGAATGGGGAATTAAGCTGGGCAGGCGCCGCGCTTCTCCCGGCAACGCATTTTTCGAGGAAATTAGTGCTAAAAATCGAAGAAGACAAAGATGTGAATTCGACGCCTCCGCAGGCAATTGAGACGAAACAACGGGCGTCCCAATTCCGAACATTCATTCGTGAGATTGCATTGACGTTCTCTGCGCGAATCGGCGCTCTGCTGGCCATGCTCGGAGTGAGCATTCTAACGTCTCGAGTGCTTGGACCTCGCGGCCGGGGCGATTATTTTTTCGTGATCACGGTTGCTGCAGTCATTGCGCAATTTTGTAATTTGGGGGTTCACTCCAGCAATACCTACTATTCCGCCAAAAACCGGGATGACGGCGGAAATCTGGCGATGAATAGCGTCTGGTTGTCGGTAGTGGTGGGCGGCGGGTGCAGCATGGCGGTCATTGCGGTAATGTCTCATTACCATAATTTTCCGGGCTTGGGGTACGCGGTCTTCTTAGTGCCGGCGAATCTTTTCTTTCTGCTCGGCTGTAGTCTTCTCATTGGCCTGGGAATGACACCCTGGTTTAATGTTCTCCAGGTGGGAGCATATTTGTTGCTCCTTTCCCTCATTGTTTTCGCATGGCGGATGCATTTGGGGGCGCCGGGGTTTCTCTGCGTTACTGCGCTAGCGTGGCTCATCTCTTCTTTGTCGGTTTTTGCGGTTCTAGCACCCAAAATTCGTGTCTGGCATTTTAGTTTCCGGACCTTTTTCTCCGGTTTTCACTATTCGACCAAGGCTTATTTCGCATGCCTTTTCGGTCTGCTCGTCCTCAGGGCCAACGTCTTCCTGTTGCGACGCTGGCTGGGTTCCGAGTCCTTGGGATATTTCTCCGTAGCCGCCCAAATGTCGGACGCACTTGGCACGTTGCCAGTCGTAATCGGAATGCTTTTATTTCCGAAGCTCGTTCGAGACAAAGAAAACTCGTGGACGATGATGATTCAGACGCTCATCAAGGTGTCGGCGGTCATGGCTTTCCTTTGCATGATTGCAGCATTCCTGGCCAAGCCTTTCATTCAGATTATGTTCGGTACGGCCTATTTGAAAGCCGTGCCCATTTTTCTATGTATCCTGCCGGGGGCTTTCTTCCTCGCTCTAACCTCGATCGTTTCGCAATACATATCCGTAAGGGATTTCCCCGTTGCCCAGGTTTACGTTTGGGCGGCGGGGCTTGTCTTGATTCTGCTGCTGTCTGTTATCTTTATTTTGCGATTCGGCGTGCGCGGATCTGCAATGGCGCTGTCCGCTGACTACGCATTGATCTTTGCGATGCTATTTATTGTTGCGATGCGATTGAAGAAGAAGGAAGCCACTGAAAACTGCCGAGGGGCCACATCTCCCGCCTCGATGGGCGACGGGGGAGTTATGGGGAGTGTTGAGATAGGCGAATAGAGCCAAGGCGCGTTGCGGACACAAACGCGAAAGCAGGGATCGGTTCATGCTTGCAGTTTTCCTGGTACTTTCCGCGGCTTCCCTGTGGTTGGGCTGCCGCGCCAAATCGGATAGCCGTGCGCCGCTGATGATATTCTGCGGAGCCTATGTGGTAACCACGGTCATCGGTTCCGTAATCATCTCGGTAGAGCACGGCGGGGATTTATGGCGCCTATATGGCGGCGGCATTGACACAACACTGATCACCGATTACGGCAGCTTTACATATCTGCTTCTCTTGTTCTCTCCCCTTATCATATGTCCATTGACGTTTCTTCTACTTGCCAAGACGAAATGTCACGGCATTCTATGGCGATCCGTTACCACCCTGACATTTCTGGACGCCGATTCTTTGTCGTTTATGATCGTCTTGATGCTGCTGGGTGGATATTGTCTCCTGGACTTGTATTCCCATGGCGATCTGAGTCTGAGCAGGCTGATCGGTGTTCAAGGAGATTACGTCGCAGTGATAAGCTTGCGAGACCAGATCTTTAACAGTATGGGCAGGGTATTTTTCGGCCTGCTCTACATGTCCTTGCCGACATTGGCTCATTTCGCCTTGTACAAGGCGGTCCGGATTGCCTCCTGGACCTGGCGGCTGTTGTTTCTCCTCACTTCCTTGCTCACTTGTCTCTTGATTCTTCTGACGTTTCAAAAATCACTTTTACTGCTGTTCCTGCTGTCACTGGCCATGGGCTTGGCTATCCTGGGACGTTTAAAGATTTGGATGCTTTTCACCTCGGGAATTGGAGCATTTCTGCTGCTCAATTCGATTCAGATTTTTATTTTGGGTGATTGGCAAGCATTACAAGGGTTGTATCTGATTATTTTCAGGATGGCCAACGCGTTCCCCTTTTACGTTAATCTGTACCCGCGGGTCTTGCCCTATATGGGGATTGATTTGGGCCTGGATCTTTTTGGTCTTGTTCCCAAGCCAAATGAGGTTGAGACTGTTTTCAACTATATGTACCCGGCTATTAACTGGGCTCAGGGTGCGGCTCCTGCGCCTGCGCATCTGGCGGCCTACGCCCAGGCCGGGATTTGGTTTTCTGTTGTCACCATGCTGTTCATTGGCTGGTATCTGAGCTTCCTGGCGGCCCTGAAAACAAAGACAAATACGTCGGTGGGCTATGTATTGTTTGTTCAAGGTTTGACGGGTGCTTACTACCTGACACAGATTACAGTGCGCGGCTTTCTGCTGACAAGTTATGGATTGATCTGGGTGATTACCCCCGTCATTCTCCTCCTGGGCACAATGCAGCTCTTGAAACATGCGACCGCGAACGCGAGCATTCCGTTCCGAGGCGAAGTGACATGATCGGGGTTGAACCGTGCGAAAAGGGAATTTCTGTCCAAGCGCTCCAAGGTCAATTCGCGTTGGCGAAACGACCGGCCCGCCTTTATTGAATTCAGCAGTGCGGCGTACATCTTCTTACTTAATATCTATCTTACCCGTGGTTTTGTTGCGGCCGATATTGGGTTTCGTACCGGCACCCGAAGCGTCCACATCGATGGCAATTGGATAGGAAGAAATTTCATTGTCGGTTATAGAAGCATGCTCATATGGCTCAGATCGCTTTTGCAGCCAGATTCCGCGTGTGCCGCCCCGATCGTTGTTTAGTGTGTTGTGCTCGATTACTAGACCTTCCTGACCCTCTGCCGAGTAAATCCCATTCTGCACCTGACCCATGAGATTGTTACCATTAATGACGATATTGTGATTTCGCCGCGGATTTCTTGGATCAATTAAGCCGGAAACGGCAATTCCGTTCTTGCCTCCCAAAATCCGGTTATTGGAAATCACAGCACCCTCAGAAAGAACCAGGCATATCCCTCCCGCTGTAATATCGGTGATCTGGACTCCCCTTTCATCAACAGTGTTGCTGTCTATGATTCCATGATCGGCGCCGCTCATCTTAATGCCACAGCCAATTTCCGCCCCAGCTCTTGGAGTTACCGTATTGCCTCGAATAATCAGTCCCTTGACTAGATATCCTTCACCTGCATTCTCTGCCTTTCCCGAACGAGGGAACACTTCAATCCCGATATTTGAGCCGTGATTCGTACCTAGATCAGTAATTCTATTGTTCAGTATCCGTATGTCATTAAATCCGCCGCTTGGCGACTTTTCATTGCTTGCCGCCATGATCCCATATTGCCCACATCCGTCCTCCCAGGTTCCTTCGATCAAAACGTCATCGATGCCATTCATGGCGGCCAGGCATTGTTCACCATCTTTGCCAGCGCCTTGCACCTTGAAGCCGCGTAGAATGACATGAGAACCCGTGGTCAGGACAATGCGGCCCCCCGCTACTTTGCATGCCCCCACACCGCGAAGGATGCTTTGTGCCGTGCCCTCAACGCTCCATCCGGAAGGAACATTGAAACATCCTGCGCCGGACAAGGTATAAGTAGTCTCGCCCAATAACAGCCGTCCCGGTTTCGTCACGCCCGCGAACACATCGTTCGTGATACTTTGCTCCCCCCTCAGTTCACGAGCATCCGCTGTACCACCTGAGGCAGGCAGAGCCGCAAAGCATGCGGCGAGCTTAGCTCCTGCATCCGCGCCTTGGAACGAATCGCATTTTACGATTCCGCTGGGAGCATTTTGGGCTGTAGCATCCTGGCCTAAGCAAATTCCCGATAAGATCCATAACAGCACCGCGAAGGCTATCTTTTTGGCCATGACGTTACCCCCTCAATTATTCTAAAAGAGTCGTGCTACGATTCCCGGAGCGTGGCAACCTGAAGCCGAAGATTGCATCGCTCTAAGTTGGTTGGAAGTTATTCGGCTCCATTGATGTCCTCAGTACGATAATCACAATTTGAGATGTTGAGCCGGTTGAAATTCTTGTTTGCTAATCAGATAGGGAAGGACGATGGCCAAAGTCGGCCCCCTCTCTTTCGCTCGTATCGCCGTACAAATCCGCTGGGCAGTGCTCTCACATTCCCGAAGCCGATTCGCCGTCTCAAAAAGGTTAACGGAGTCAGATGGCTTGTATTTTACGGAGGTGCTCGAAGCTACACAAGCACGACTCCCTGGAAATGAATTCGATCGATTACGATGCTCCAAAAGAATATCAAAACATAATTCGCTTGAAGGTGAAAAACTGCGCGGCCGGGGAACTGGTTTGTACGCTCCAGCCGAAGCCAACCATGATCGACCTTGACCAGCTTGTGCCATTTAAGGGAGATAGCGTTATCTGCTGCGAACCGTTGTTCAGGATCACAGTATCGGAACTATTCTGAAATTTCACGATGTAGGTCCCTGCGATTCCCGTAATAGCGGAAAGAGATTGCGCCGTCAAGTATGGGTCCGCAGGATTGGGTTGCGGCCCAAGGGAAGATGAGCCTGCCCCAGCTGGAAGCACATTCGCAAAAACTGTGATTATATCTAAGTAGTAACTGTTTATATAGTATTGTCCATACTGCGTTAGAAACTTTGGAATGACCGCAGTAAATTGCCCTTGATTAGCCAGGCTACTGATTTCGTCGACCGAAAGCCCTCCCCCGCCTATATTCGAGAATGTTACTCCAAAGGTAGGGTCCGAAATGACCCATTTGTTTAAGAATGGATCATAGAATTCTACTGTCGTATGTGATTCGTAATTGGTTCCGGTCAAAGTAATGTTGCGAATACGCCCAGCCGCGCCCGCCAATTTCAATTGAGGAATCAATGCCGCTGCGAATTGCGGACAACTGGCAGATGTACCCCCATAGCTACTGACAAGTGCAGCGAGCTGGGTGCCCGCGATGGGGACGTTGGTGGGGTATTGCGTCGTAAGGCGAACATTGGCGGTAGCCTGATACACATTGGCATAAAAAGTGGATTCGACCTGAGAAAGATTCGCTACAGCGCTGAGCGGCTCGGTCTGGAAGTCAATATCCGTGTACGACCATATGTTGTTCACATTTACCCAAAGGCGCGCATCATAGCTGGCACCATATTGCAGTCCGGCAGGTAGAACGGTCGTCGTCGTGATTTCTCCGCTGTCGTAGACGTCCCACGCGCCAGGAGTCGTGCCAATGTGCAACACATAAGAAGTGGCACCCGGGACTGGCGTCCAACTTGCAGCGCTTAATGGATCAACCGCCGTATCGCCATCGAATGGCGAAATAGGATTGAGTAAGGACGAGGCTGTGGATTCTTGGGTTGGGATAATCTGGAAGGTACTGTCCACGTAATGCCAACCGCTGGATTTATCCGTATATAGACGAACATAATAGGTGCGGTTGGGAGTGAGGCCCGCCACAAATGCGGCCGTAGCAGTCGTCTGTCCATTGTCGTAGATATCGCGAGCTCCCTGCGAGCTTCCAATGGTGAGGTAGTAGTACTGTGCGTCGGGTACAGAACTCCAGACGAAGGGTGCGTTGCCGTCGGCAGTCAATGTTCCATCGGCCGGTTGAATGAGGCGCGCGAACCCTGTACCGACAGTGAAGCTGCTATCGGAATAAATCCAAAAGCCATTGATGAGTGTGTAGATGCGCGCGTAATACTGTACGCTCGCCTGCAGATTGGGAACGGAGCGCTGTGTGTCTGTAGTCTGTGCAGAATCGTACACATTCTTGAGTCCCGGTGAGGTGCCCACGTAGAGATAATATGATTGCGCGCCCGGGAAGGTCGTCCAAGTGATGGGCGCAAGCGGATCCACCTCCGTAGCGCCATTCAGGGGTGAACTGATGCTGGAGCGGTCGCCGGCCACGAATGTGGAAGGCATGGGCTGCCACACCCCCCCCTTCAGAGTATAAAGAGTCACATAATATTTGCCTGTGAAAATGTTGCCCGGCGGCAAAATTATGCTGGTAGAGGTCAATTCTCCACTGTCAAACACGTCCCTCTTCCCAGGTGCGCTTCCTACTGTCAGGTAATATTTTTGCGCATCCGAAATAAACGTCCAGGTGAATGGCTGGGTGGGATCCACTCCTGACGCGCCGTCCACCGGGTAAAGCATTGTGGCCAGCCCTGTTCCATTGGTCCCAGTGGTAAAAGAGCTGTCCACAGACTCTGTCATGCCGGCCTTCAGCGTCGTCAGATGGACGTAGTAGTGGGTTTGCGCTTGAAGATTCGGAATGCTGGCAGTGTTGGTCTGGATTGCTCCTCTCGAATAAACGTCGTTCAAGCCTGTGGCGCTTCCAATACTAATCTGGTAACTGGTCGCATCGGAAATCGCTGACCATCCAAATGCGGCTTGGGTCGCAATGTTCGTCGCGCCATCGCTTGGATAAACCATCTGAGCGTAGCCCGTGTCCGTCACAAAACTGATGTCGGAGGGAACCCAAACCCCTCCCGTAAGTGTCCAAATTGTTGCGTAATAACGTTTGCCCAACGCCAACTGAAAACTGGCCTGCGTAGCCTGCGTTTGTCCAGTGCTGAAGACATCCTTGCTGCGCCATGAGCTTCCCACATAGAGGAAGTAGCCTTGGGTGTCTGGGACAGAACTCCAAGAGAATGTCAGATTGGGGCTTACATGGATCGCGCCATCCACCGGATTGGTCATCACCGAAAAAGTGCCGGACGAAAAGGAACTGTCCGAAGAATACCAGGTGCCGAAGAATTGCGTCCAAAGCCGGACGTAGTAGGTTCCGCCTTTGGGCAAGTTGCAGTTCAACTGCGTCGTGCCGGGGCTCAAAGTACCTGAACTGTATATGTCGTTTTGTGCGATCTGTGACCCGATGTCCAGACGGTAGCCCCCCGCGTTTGTTGTCGCCGCCCAGGAAAATACTGGGTTCAAGGGAACCTGAGTGGCGCCATTTACCGGCGAAATCAGAGTTGCTTGAGTGGCCGCGGTAACGAACGAGGATAGGCTGGCCACCACGTTGGATCCGTAATAGGTCTGGAGCTGGACGTAGTATTTCGTAGCCGGTTGCAACTGTACACTCACTGCGGTCGGTGCTATCTGTCCGCTCTGGAATACGTCCCCTTGGCCGGCCGCCGTTCCGATCAAGACGGCATAAGCGGTTGCATTGGCCATCGCATTCCATCTGAGCTGAGTTGCAGGGTTAACCTGAGTGCTGCCATCGGTAGGACTGGCGAGCACCGCCGCAGGAAGAGAAGTCACCACCGTAAAGGTCACGTCGGGGGCGTAGTACCAGACCCCGCCGGTCAGCGTATGCAGCCGGGCGTAGTACGTCCCCGAAGTTAGGGCATGAACCAGCCAAGTTGCGGTTGTTTCGCCTGAATCGATAACGTCCTTGGCGCCCGGCGTGGTGCCCACATAAAGGTAGTACACAGTCGCCGCAGGGACCGCGGACCAGGAGAATGTTGTGGGGCTCGAGATATTCGTTGCCAGATTCGTGGGGGAAACCAGCGTAGCTATAGTAGGCGTGGTCTGCGCCCCCGACCTTGAGCCAGACAGCAAGGTCAAACACAAGAGTGCCAATGCTCCCCAGCGCATTCTCCCATTCATGATTTGTTCGATCCTCCCGCCAGGGCGTGTTTCGAGGCAATACTCTCAGGTTTAATAGCGACAATTTTCTCGGTGAAGTCGCCAAGCTGTGCTGATATCACTATTGGAATCAATGAATTAGCATGTCCGAGCAGCATTTCACGCACCTCAGTGCGCAGCGAGGTTTCAGGTCGATCAATTCCCTCGCAGCGTGAGTAAATTCTATAAACTGGGGTCGACAGGGACCATGGCTCACCAGTCCCGAACGGATGGAACGAATGTCCAGAGGTAGAACAGGACGAGAGTGCTAGGACTTTCGTATGGAGAGTTTGGAGCAAAGCTCCAAAGGAAGAGTTAGGTTCAGCAAGCGGGCTCTGCGTGTCTGCACAGGTTCGGAACCTGGTATGGCTGCGACATCAGGATGAGAGGCGTTCGTACGCCTCGCCGGAGGTGTGCCGCCAAGCGAACTTGTCAGCAAGGCGGTGCTAGTTTCAGCAATTATGCGGATTCTTGCTCGACAGTAGAGAAAAGCAGCCGTTCTGAAGATTTGAATTCCATCATCTTCGTCGGGAGGCTTGGAGGAATTTCGTCGCCGCTAGTAGTGAACCAGTTTGAAAAGCGCTTTCCACGCAAATGCGCGCATGCGGTTCACCCTTTTGCGCTGGTAGGCTTCCCAGCGGTCGGCGAACTCCGCAAAAAACGATTCTCCGGTGATCTTGTGCATTACGCGTAACTGCACGATGTGTAACGAATGGTAGAAGCGGCTGGCGATCATCGGCAATCGCGTTCCGGAGTGCTCGTATCGGGACCAGTAACCCAGATCGAAACTTCCCAGCTGACGCCGCAGTGTCTCGACCGCGGCTCGAAAAAGCTCACCGGCCGATTCATCGCGGGTCGCAAGCCAATAATCGTACACTCCCCAACTCGCCCACATAAAACCATTGAGGATGTGCGTTTCCGGGGACACGATGTACTCCTCGAACCAGCGGTCGCCATTTGCGTCCGTGCACAGCACCCCGCCGTCCCGGACTGGCACCTTGAAGGATTCAAACGCGCGCTGCGCGCTCTCCATATACCTGCTTTCCCCCGTTTTTTCGTACGCGCGGAGCAGCAGCGAAATGCCTTGACCCTGCGCCAGTCCGGAATACCAGGGAGCGCGCAGCGTTTCGCGGTATTCCCAGTCAAAGTCATGCATCCACACCCACAGCCCGCCCTGATTTTTGCGCATCGAACACACCAGCCATTGGGCAACGTTCAGAAACTTCGCTCTGCGGGCGGGGTCTGCCGTGCGTAGGTATAAATTGTAGTTTCCCAAGCCATACTGCGCGATGGCGATTGGATTATACTGCCGCCCAAGAACGCCGCGATAATCCAGTAAGGGTATTCCCGTTTTATCCAAGGCCCCTGAATAATCCGCCTTCTGCGCAAACGTCATGTAGTAAGCGCCCATTGCGCCAGGCAGAAAGTCGGCATTCAATTCCGGAGTTTCATGCCAGAACGTTAATTGACTCTTGGAATTTCCAAGATAGGCGCTGAATATCCTCCGATAGTAATTCAGCCGAGACGGCTGCGCTGTCCTGAGAGGTATCCTGTTCTCTGTTGGTTCACTCACGCACACAGCCTCTTCTTTCTATATCACCACAGACCCGCTTAGGTCGCCCCTACTTTATGCTCTTGCTCAGGAAACGCCTGCGGATTCGGAATGGAATTATCTCCGATGCTCAAGAATAAATCATCTCAGCAATCCCCCCTCTCCGGGTGTAGACCCTGTTTCAGATCAGTCCGGATTACGCTATCGTCAGACAAGCTTTTCGTGACTGGAAGGTTTAACGGAAGCGCCTGCGTCAAAGCATAGGTGTCGCTGTGCACGGACTGTGCAAGAATCCAACGTCTTCATGCCATTCGGGATAGCTTTGAGCGAGAAGCAGATTCCCCGATTTGTTGGAAACGTTAGCAGTTAGAAGCAAGAGAAGTAGCTGTTGGGGTCGAGTTCCGTGCGCCCAAGGCAGGTGGTCAGAGGTTTACCGGGGTCGCACAAGAACAGGCGTTTGCCGATACTCAATTTGAAATCATCTCAAGATAGCCACAGAGGAGAGATCTGTTTGCCATTCGTACGGCGAGATTTGGGTTCAGCCGACTCGTAGCAGCTTTCTAGTTCGAGTCTGCAACCGAACGGCATTGGGGCTGGGGATTCCAGTCTAAGTGAAGCAACCAATCCCCGATATTGGATGAGACTCATTAGTCTGTTTGAACCAAGGTGCCAGTCGATAGCCAGAAATGGCATTTTGGGGATATCAGCGGTTCGGCTCTGTAGCTGTGCCTTTGCTAAGAATCATGGCTCTTGCACCTCGGTCGCCGCCCTCCAAGGGACGATCATCTGAATTACACAATGTTGAGCGTCCCGCTTTGCCTGAATCCCGGCCTGAGAATAGATTTCCAGCGTGCACCGACAGTTCGAGTGCCGCATAAGTTCTTGCACCACCTTCACGTTTTCGCCATTTCCGATCAATATCGTGGAAAAGCTGTGCCGGAATGTGTGCCAGCCAACATGCTTTTGAATTCCTGCTCGCGTTGCGGCATGCCGGACGACACGAGAAAGAAGGATGTCTGGCCAATAAGGGTTCTTGCCTTTGGTACGAGGGCTCGCGAACACCCAATCGTGGGATTGATTGTAAGAGCTGTCCTGTTTCCAGGCCCAAAGTTCGGCAGCGAGACTTCGATCCATTGGTACAGGTTTCCTCGAAGATTCTGTTTTGCAATTGCCAACAACGTTCCGATAAATCGAGCGCTGAACTGTGATTTGCAGTTTCTCGAACTCGATGTCTCCCCACTTCAGGGCGAGGAGTTCGCTGCGCCTCAGCCCGGTGACGGCGTCCAGGAACACCATTAAGCGAAAACGCGGATCAAGCTGTGAAAGAAGTGCGGTTAGTTCTTCAGGTTCCAACCAATCCGGTATTCGTTGTCGCTTGGAACTCTGGCGCACAAGAAGGATGGGATTCCTTCCTTGTTCCAGCCACTCATGGCGGATGGCGTGATTAAAAAGCACGCTCATTAGGCCGCGGATCTTTGCTTTTGTCGAGTTCGCCAAAGGACGGCCGTCAACACGCGGCAACCGACGAAGCCAATTTTCGACGGCGATTGTACGTACGTCACGGATGTTCAGACTCCCCCACGCGGGCCTCACCCACCGCCTGAGGTACTCACTGTAGATCGTTTTCGTGGCGTGAGACTTTCCGCCGTCAAATTGATCATTGGCTAGCTCAATTCTGATGTAATGATCGACAAGGTCAGCAACTGTTACAGCTTGTTCCCGCTGGCGATTTCGAGTCTCATTGATCGATACGCGGAGGCCATTACTCGCGTGCCAAGCGTTTTCCAAATTCGGGTACTGCTGGACGGTGCCAATGACAGCTTTGCGCCGGACGCGCACTCCGGTGGATTCGCTGTCCCACCAGAGGAACTCCCAACGGTCAGGTCCCTTTTTCCTTTGGCCGAGCCGAAGATATCCTCGCTGATAGCGAACGCGCATTCTCCCTCCTCCTGCGACTGTTGCACCGGAGACGAGTTTATGTCCGCGCGCTGGGGCAAATGGAACGTTCGACTGGGTCGTCCGCTTATGCCTGAAAACTTGGCTGAGGTTTGTGCAAATCGAGACCGCGAGCAAATTTTTATGGTAAGAAAGCATGGATGGGCGCTAATTCCGTGATTATTTCTAACTCACACTCCAACCCACAGTGTATGATGTCTTGTGCGACTTCCGCGTACTTTGGCAGTCCCCGCGGTCTTGTAAGTTACTGTAAAGCCTAATGTTGCTACCTTGACACGGTAGAGGTCTGCGGTTCGAGTCCGCACGGGCCTACCATTCTTTTCAATACTTTAGAGAGATTTCTCCGAAATCCGACAGAAACTTCACCTGTAATTCTTCATCTGCAAAGTGGTGTTTTGGATAGTAGGAGTTGGCCTCGGTCCCAAACTTACCCAAAAATCGGGCTGAAATAATCGGCAAAGATTTGTCCTCGACTATGCCCGCGATTCAAACGATCCCTTGCTTCTTGGCTCGGCCACTCTTTTGGCGCGGCCGTTCCAATCAGGTCGAAACTTGTCCAGCCCATCAGACAGTCTTCTGTGAAATTCTCGTGACAACGCAAAAGAACACAGGCGAGCATCGATAATCAGAGTATACTCCGACTGCCTCGCGAGTAACTCGCGCCGCGGCAATTGCGGTTAAAAGGCCCCGCGCAGTCCAAAGTACCAATCCAGTAAAACCAACTCAGTCTGTAATGAGATTACAGATCGCCGCACCCCTTCTAGTGAGCCAAGCCGCACCTCCAAGGCATTGTCTGGGAGGCTGAGATTGGAAGTTAAGGGTCAACGCGGACGCACACACAAAGTGCTGTACCGAAAGCGAAACCCGGCATTATGCCAGGAGGCTTGATGAGCAATTTATTGGATGTGGCAGTTAATGCGCACGGTGGCCTTGAGCGATGGAACAAGGTGAAGTCGGCAAGAGTTGCCGCCTCGATTACCGGAGCGATCTGGTTCGTCAAGAGTAAGGGTGACGCGCTCAAGGACGTCATCATGACGATCGCGACAAAAAAAGAGCGCCTTGTAATGGACTTCCCTGGCCAGGATAAACGCTCCATCTTCGAGCCATCTCGTATCGTCATGGAAAAGACGGATGGGACGCTGGTCGAATCACGCGATGACCCTGAGAAATCGTTCGCTGGACATCAAAGGTCCACGCCATGGGATGATATCCACGTGGCTTACTTCAGTGGCGAAGCGTTGTGGACCTATCTCAACACTCCCTTTCTTTACACGCACGAAGGTTTCACGACCGAGGAGCTTTCGTCGATTCAGGTGGATGGTGAAACGTGGCGGCGATTAAAGGTGACTTTTCCGGACACCGTGAAGAGCCATAGCCGCGAACAGATATCCTGCTTCGGCCCGGATGGTTTGCTGCGCAGGCACGACTACACGGTTGACATCCTCGGCGGAGCAACAGGTCTCAACTATGCCTCGGAATACCGTGATGTCGATGGAATCATCGTGCCGACCAAGCGCCGGATTTATGCGTATGAAGGAGACTATCAACTTGTGAAGGAACCGCTACTCGTTGCCATCGACATGGGAGAAATCACTCTCAATTAGTGGATGTCGCTTCTTGGTACAAGGCGAGGAGAAACGGCTCAAAGACGCGGCGAGTAAGAAAGGCTTCTATGTCCAAGGACATACTTTTCACTCCTTTTCGGCTGGGCGCGATTCAACTCCCCAATCGCATCGTGATGGCACCCCTCACGCGAATGCGCGCTGGCGCGGGCAATGTGCCCACTGCATTGAACGCTGAATACTATGCGCAGCGTGCCTCCGCCGGACTGATCATTTCGGAGGGGGTTGCCATCAGCCCTCAGGCGCAAGGCTATCCAAGCTCTCCAGGAATCTATACGACTGAACAGATTGTCGGCTGACGTGGCGTGACAAACGCTGTGCATGCCCGTGGCGGTCGCATGTTCATGCAGATCCAACACTGCGGACGGAACACGCACTCATCACTGTTGCCGGCCGGATCGCTCCCTGTTGCGCCTTCGCCGATCCCTCCCAATCTTCCAGGGTATACGAAGGACTTCAAGCAAGTGCCCATTGAGGTTCCACGGGCTTTGGAAACAATGGAAATTCCCGAGATTGTCGGAACCTTCCGGCAGGCCGCCCTCAACGCGATCGGAGCTGGATTCGATGGGGTGGAAGTGCAAGGAGCAAACAGCCATCTAATCGAGGAGTTCCTGGAAGATGGGACGAACCAGCGCACCGACGCCTATCGGCGGGTCGAAAGAAAACCGCAGTTCGATTCCTCCTGGATATCGTTAAGGAAATTAAGGCGGCGATTGGGCCGGATCGAGTAGGCGTGCGTCTTTCGCCCTTCGGGCAATACGGCGGCATTCGCGACAGTAATCCTCTCGAATTATTCACGTTTGTTATTCAAGAACTCGATAAACACCACCTTGCATACCTGCACCTGATCGAGGCCAAGGGATCCGAGATGGGATTGACGGACGAACTCCACGAAGACGCAGTGAACAATGCGGCGCTCTTTCGTGAAATGTTTCATGGACCTTTTCTTTCCGCAGCCGCGTACACGCCGGAAAGTGCGGCGCTGGCCATCGAACGGAACCATGCGGACGCGGTCGCGTTTGGTCGTCTCTTTATCGCAAATCCGGATCTTGTAAGGCGAATCAAGGAGAGCCAGCCGCTGAACGTCCCAGACCGCACCACTTTCTACGGCGGCGGAGAGCGCGGTTACACAGATTATAAGACTCTTGGAGAACAAGCCTTAACGGCTTCCATCTAATGCTGAAAACTTTACAGGGAAACCTAACGGCGGAACAGATTTCTTCCCGGCTCATCGGGGTCTGGACCTTGCTGTCCTACGCCGAAGTGAAGAAAGGTTGCCAAGACACACAAACGCTTGGCCTTAAACCGGAGGGCTTTCTCATCTACACACGCGATGGGTTTGTGTCGGCACAACTGATGAAGCCCGGGCGGTCTGCGTTTCAATCTCGTGACTGGCATCATGGAACTGCCGAGGAGTATGTGGAATCCGGAAGCGGGTACATCGCCTACTGCGGAACTTACCAAGTCGACGAGGCGTGCCGGACTGTAACTCACATTCCCTCCGTAGCACTCTTGCCCAATCTCATCCACGGAAGGCAGCTACGCGCGATCGAGTTCAGCGGGGATCGACTAACCCTGTGAACTGCCGGCGTAGCCGATGCTGACGGCGTTTTGGTATCCAGTCGCCTTGAATGGCAGCGGGCTGGAAGGCCGGCAGAGTCCACTTGATCGCTTAGGTGTCGGACAAATTGCTTTTTGCGCGGCAGGATCAGAGGAATAGACTAAACAGGAAACTAATAAGGAGAAAAAATATGGAATCGAAAACAAACGTAGTCCTTGTGCACGGAGCATGGGCGGACGGATCGTCGTGGAGCAAAGTGATTCCGCTATTGCAGGATAAAGGATTCAACGTCACAGGCGTGCAGCTGCCGCTGACTTCTCTCACCGACGATATCGCGGTGACTCAAAATATGCTGGCGTCGCAAAAGGGTCCTACCGTGCTCGTCGGCCATTCGTATGGCGGAGCGGTAATAACCGGGGCAGCAAACGGCGCACCCAATGTTACAGCCCTGGTCTACATCGCGGCCTTCGGTCTGGACGAAGGCGAGAGCCTTGAAAGTCTCAGCAAGCAAGGACCGGCCACGGCTGGAGCCGCTCAGATCCGCCCCGACGATCATGGCTTCCTCTGGATTAGCTATGATGGGTTCCCCCAAGCATTCGCCGCCGACGTGAATCCAGTGGAAGCGCGTGTGATGGCAGCGGTGCAGAAACCGTTGAGTATCAAGTCCTTTGCGGAGAAGTCCGGGCCGCCCGCATGGAAGCATCTCAAGTCGTGGTACCTGGTTTCCATGAACGATCAGATGATTCTTCCACAAGCCGAGGAATTCATGGCCAAGAGGATGGGAGCGACTGTGCGCAGCGTCCCGGCCAGCCACGCCTCCATGGTCTCGCACCCCAAAGAGGTAGCAGATCTGATCTTTGCCGCGGCTGAGGCTGGACGCACTGCGACTGCAAAAGCCTGACGCAACCAGGCACGATTCCCGCCGGGAAATACGACGGTCGCCCATTCCCGGCGGGATGCGGACGGAGGCGCCTTCATGCAAGACAACTCGATTGCCCTGATCAGTAAAGAGGAAGTCAGGAGTTTCTATGAAGGATTTTTGCAAGTGCTCAAGTCCGGAGACGCTCCGTCACTGGAGCGAATCTACGCGGACGACTACTTGCTCGTGCGCCCGAACGGCGACACATTTAACAAAGAAGAGATCCTTGCTGATTTGCGCCATCATTCCATGAGATTCACCTCCTTTGAAGTGGATGACGTTCTCGTCCGAACCAAAGGATTTGTTGGCATTCTCATGGCTGTTGTCCGGAGTATCGCGATTAGAGATGGCGTAGAAATCAAAACGAACGCCAGACAACTGGCAATCCTGTCGAAGGAAAATGAGCGGATTACAATTTCTCATTTTCAATCAACGAACATCGCTGATCCGAAGTGACTGATATGCCTCGCAGAGTTGCCTTTCGCATTCGCCAACGAGTGGGATCAACATCAAAGACCAGCACTCTAAAGGGGAAGATACAGGGGTTCGACTTTATTAATCCCCATTGCGAACTCTATATCGAAGCTCCTGACGATAACGGAGGAGCTGGCGAAATTGGCCGCCCCCTTCCGCGAGAACGGCACGGTGACGACTCGGAATGCTAATTCAGAGTAGAATTGCGGGCAAAGCCGGATGGATCACGCTTAACCGACCGCCTTTGAATATCTTGAACATAGAGATGATGGATGAGCTTAACTCAGTCCTTACACAGCTTCTTCATTGCTGCGATTTTATCGTTTTTGATGGGGCAGGGCAGAAAGGGTTCTCTGCTGGCGCGGAAATTGGAGATCACGTCCCGGAGCGTGTAAAAAAGATGCTTGCGGCATTCCATATGATTTTCCGCCAGCTAAGTCGCGCCGATTGCATTACCATCGCATCAGTTCACGGGCATTGCCTTGGATGCGGGATGGAACTCGCTACGTTCTGCGACTTCGTCATAGCCGGTGAATCTGCAATGTTTGGGCAGCCAGAGATCAAGCTTGGGTGCTTTCCTCCTATTGCGATGATTATGTTGCCGGCTTTGTGTGGACTTCGTCATGCGATGGACTTGATCCTGACCGGTCGAACAATTTCTTCTCAAGATGCACTTCGACTTGGACTAGTAACTCGCATCGAAAGCGATGAAGAATTACGTCCCTCGGTCGAAAAATTTGTGGCAGAAATGGCGCAATTAAGTCCGGCAGTTCTCAAGTTGACTAAACAGGCGCTCCGAAAAATGCATTTCGATGCATTTGAAGAACGACTAACCGAGATAGAGCGCGTATATTTCGACGAATTGATGTGCAATCGTGACGCTCTCGAGGGTATTCAGGCCTTTATGGAAAGAAGAGCGCCGAAATGGCGACCGAAATAACAACGAGCGTCTTCAGAGGAAACGTATAACCGATGACCGCCAGTCCTGTTATCGACATTCACATTCATATCATGCCGCTTCACATGCTCAAGCCGGCAGCCCTCCAACTAATTAAGAAGGGTCGGACTGATTTCGATGATATCGAGCGATATACTTCTGATCCCTTGGCATTTCTCAGACTGCTCGATGAACTTGAGATTGAGCGAGCAGGGCTCATTAACTACGTTAGTCCCGACGTGATGGGGTTCACTCCAGAAGTAAATGATTGGATCGCGAAGTATTGTTCAGTAGCACCCGGGCGGCTGATTCCTTTCGGTTCGGTCCACCCTAGAACGGTCCCCGATTCTGCCGTTGAGGTCGATCGAATCTCAAGATTAGGAATTCGTGCGCTAAAGATTCATCCCTCCCATCAAGAATTGTCGCCCAATTCCTATCGGCATGGCGATAGGGCCATGTCTGTCATCTATGAACGCGCGCAGGCTAACGGGTTGCCCGTAATGATCCACACGGGCACTTCTATTTTTCCTGGGGCTCGAAATGCCCATGCCCAGCCGATGCTCTGCGATGATGTCGGAATCGACTTTCCTAATCTTGTTGTCATCCTCGCTCACGGCGGAAGACCGTTATGGATGGACGAGGCCTTCTTCCTCGTTCGGCGGCATAAGAACATGTACATGGATATTTCAAGTATTCCACCGCAGAAGTTGCTGGAGTATTTCCCCCGGCTCGAAGACATCGCGGACAAGGTGTTATGGGGAACAGATTGGCCGGGACCCGGTGTTCCAAGTGTGAAAAGTAACATGGAAGTTTTCAGGAATTTGCCCATCGCTCCCGACGCAAAACGCAAGATTCTATACGACAACGCGGCGCGGCTTTTTCCGCGTTGATTATGGAGGGCAGCAAGCATGAGCGTGGAGACAATAGGTGTCATCGGTGCAGGAACTATGGGTCGGGGTATTGCCTACGCAGCTGCTTTCGGAGGCTATAAGACGATCCTGGAGGATGTGTCCGAAGGTGTGCTCCATGAAGCCCTCCTATGGATAAACTCCGCCTTCGAAGAGGGAATTGCGAAAGGCAAAGTCCGCGAAAGCGCACGAGATTCCGCCCTCAGCAGAATTTCCACGACTACTTCAATACAAGCCGTCAGTTGCGATTCTGATTTAATTATCGAAGCGGCTCCGGAAGATATACGGATGAAGCTTGAGCTCTTCGAAGCGTTGGATCGGCATGCGAATCCGTCCGCTATTCTTGCCAGCAACACAACTTCCCTTTCCATAACAGAGATGGCCGCTGTAACGTCCAGACCAGATAAATGCGTCGGTATGCATTTCTTCAATCCTGTCCCGAAAATGAAATTACTGGAGATTGTCATGGCGCTGGAGACGTCGAAGGAAACCATCGCAGTCTGCAGCCAGGTCGGGCAACGGATGGGAAAAGAGATCGTAGTCATCAGAGAGTCGCCCGGATTTATTACCAGTCGCGTGAATGCTGTCATAGGAAATGAAGCATTTGCGATGCTCGAAGCAGGGATTGCCTCGGCCGAGGACATCGACAAAGCCGTAAGACTGGGCCTCAATCACCCGATGGGTCCGTTCGAACTCGTCGACCTAGTGGGACTCGATGTACGGCTAAAGAGCATGGACTATCTTCACGAGACGCTAGGGGAAAAATATCGGCCAAATCCATTGTTGAGGCAATACGTAAAGGCTGGTCGTTTGGGCCGCAAAACAGGTCGAGGCGTTTACGAATACAAAAAGGAGGAATAGCAATTTCCAGGTATAAAAAGCTGGCTAAATTGCAACACGATTTTCCCTTTGGCGGTTCATCAAGCCTGCCAGGAAAAAATCAGCAAATTCTTCAGCGATTTCCACGGAGTTTGAATCGCCACTAGGATTAAACCAATAGGAAATCCAGTTAATCGAACCGAGAATCGCGAATGTGATTAGTTTCGGATCTACTGATCGAAACACATCTTTTTTAATTCCCTCAGCAATGATATGGCGGATACCTTGATCAAACCGGTCTCTCTTCGCAATTATCTTTTTCAAAAGTGGAGGGGAGAGCGGCAGGAGATCCATGGTCAAAGCCGTTCCGCCTAATTCGTCTATCATCGTGTGAATGAAAACCACAATGATTCTTCGCAGCTTTTCTTCCGGGCTTTGGGCGCCATCTTCGACACGTTTGAGCATATTCAGCAAAATGTCGAGAGCATACTCGTGACATGCGAAGAGGATTTCTTTCTTGTCCTTGAAGTAGTAATAGAGGTTGCTTTTCGTCATCTCAAGAGCGCGGGCAATCTCCTCGACACTCGCTCCGTAATATCCTCGGTGTCGAAAAGCCGCCGCCGCGCTCTTTAGGATTTGTAGGCGCTTGATTCCGTTGCGATCTCGCCCGATTTTCAATTATCGAGTCTCACAATCTGTGTTGGTCTTTCGCAAACTGTTTTCTATTCGATCGTACAAAGCTTGGCTCCTTACAACTGCAGGAAGCGACAGACACTTTATCATACGCGAGGACTGAGAGGCACACGTCAGAGAGAACTTCAGAGGTTATGTGGCTTTAAATCTGGGAGATCGTTTTTCAAGATATGCCGCCAACCCTTCCTCGGCATCCTCACTCTCAAAAAGTAACTGTTGATTTTCACGTTCAAGGCTGAGGCCTGCCTCGATCGGGATCTCCCATCCGGTTTGCACGGCGCGTTTCATGCGGCCGATTGCCTTTGACGCTTTATTGGGTGGGCAGAATTGTCGGGCGTATGTCATTGCCTCAGTCGCAAAATTTTCATTCGGCAGGATATCGGTCACAATTCCCAACGCCTTACCTTCTTCGAAAGAAAAGAGCCTGCCCGTGGCCATGAGTTCGATTGCTTTTGACTTTCCAACCAGACGTGACAATCGTTGGGTACCACCAGTTCCAGGCAGTACGCCAAGGGAGACCTCCGGCAGGCCCATCCTTCCACCATTCGCGCGAGCGATACGAATATCGGCTGCCATAGCGAATTCCAGGCCGCCACCCACGCAATGTCCGTTGATGGCCGCTATGATTAGTTTTGGTGTGTGCTCTAGCCTTAGGAGCATCTCGTTCGCGTGAAGGCAAAAATAATACTTGAACGTGGGGTCTGCATTGATGAGCATTTTGATATCCGCTCCCGCAGAAAAGAACTTCTCGCCCGCACCGGTCAATATGACGACGTGCGCACTCTTATCCATCCTCGCTGACAAAACGGCCTCGTCAAGTTGGCGATTCATTTCGTAGGAATAAGTATTCGCGGGTGGAGCATTCATGGTTATGACCGCAACTCCCTCTTCCGTCCTATATTCGACCAATCGTTCAAGGCCTCCGCTAACATTCTCAATAGTCATGCTGTTCCATCACCTCTTCGTTAGAATGCCAATGATTAAGAAACGTCGAGCGGCTGCGATCTTGCATATATAATTCCCCGTTGCCTTTTGAGGACGTGCGAGCCTGGCAGACTGCTATTTCGATCGTCTTAAGGCTCCGCGGCGGGCGCCAGGTCCGGGTACAATTCAGGTGGTGCGAATCGATGATGTCTCGGTCGAACGCTCTCTCAATTTGAATCGTTGAATCTTTCCCGTCGCGGTCTTGGGCAGCGTAGAGGTGAATTCGACCCATCTGGGCCGCTTATATACCGGCAGCCGGCTCAAAACATAATCTTGCAGTTTGCGGGCTAGTTCCGGAGTTCCAATAAGTTGATCGCGAAGAACTACCCAGGCGACCGGCTTTACCAGATCATCTTGGTCTTTGCGGGCAACAACTGCTACTTCGGCGACTGAATCGTGTTCCATCAATACAGCTTCGATTTCCGTGGGACTCACCCACACACCGCTTACCTTTAGCATGTCGTCCGATCTCCCCGCACACCAGAAATAACCCTCGGAATCTTGCCGGTACTTGTCCCCCGTAGAGATCCAATGACCTCGAATCGTGTCTTTTGTCTTAGCGTGTTGATTCCAGTATTGAGAACAAACGGCGTCGTATTCGACCCACAAGGTCCCAATTTCTCCGGGACCGACGGGTTCGTTTTTGTCGTCCAACAATTTACAATCACATCCCGGTACCATTTGTCCGCTGGACCCTGGACGAATGGCTCCCGGCCGATTTGAGATAAAGATATGCAATGCTTCTGTCGATCCGATTCCATCCAGAATTTCGATGCCGAAGCGTGACTTGAATCGTTCAAACAATGCAGCCGGCAAGGCCTCTCCAGCGGATATCCCATAGCGAATGCTCGAAAGATCAAAATCAGTCCCTTCACGTTTGTAATTGAGGAGTGCGGCATAATTCGATGGACCCGAAAAAAATAAGGTGGGCCTGTAGCGCTCGATCATCGCATAGACGCGCTGCGGAGACGGAGGAAGAGACAGCAGAATGCTGGTAGCTCCTACTGATAGAGGGAAGTAGAGTCCGTTCCCGAGGCCGTATGCGAAAAATAACTTGGCGGCGCTGAAAAAGCGGTCATTCTCGGTGATATTCAGAACGCCTCGAGCGTAAAGGTCTGACGCAACGACCATATCGTGCTGAAGATGCACGCAAGCTTTTGGAACGCCGGTACTTCCCGATGAATAGAGCCAGAAGGCTGCGTCATCTTGATTGGTTGGAGCTGATTGCAGTTTGGCGGATTCACTGTCTGTAAGCGCAGCGAACGACATCGCGTCGGGATGCGGCTGTCCCACCACGACCATATGTTGCAAAAAAGGCAGCCTCTTTCTCGGAATCTCCGCAATCGCGGCGAGCAGTGGTTTGCTGACAATCGCTACACGCGCCCGAGAATGGTTTAATAGATACTCATAATCATGAGGTTTCAGCAAGGTGTTGACGGGAACCGGAACTGCGCCAATCTTTATCGCTCCGAAGAAACTGTACGCAAATTCAGGAGTATCAAATAAAAGAAGGAAGACACGTTCTTCCATTCGCACGTCGAGCGAGCGGCGAAGCGCATTCCCAAATTGGTTAATTTTCGCGAACAGTTGATCATATGTTACTCGTTCGTCGCCAAATTCGATGGCTATGCGCTGTCCGCGCCCCTCCTCAATATGGGAGCCTACGAAATAGTTAGCGGCATTAAATTCGCTATTCGTTTTCATTAAGGAATCTTAGAACCCCAGAATAATTTGGAAACTCTTTCCTCATGAATACAAGACGCCCGCAGACGTGCTCTGGTCCGAGATCCTTGTGAGGCACTGTGGCGATGCCTGAACTACAAGCCGACGATGATAAATCTGAAGTGCTCGAAGGCCCCCAAGTTCCTCTCCGCCGCCTGCACGCCCTGGCCCGCCGTGAAGACAACTCGGCACGACGTTGCCGTGCCCTGTATGCCGGCTGCCAACAGTTGAATCGACCACCATTAAGCGTCCGTGGAGGTCCCCAATTCCGAGAATAATATTCTGAATCACCGCAGGATCGTTGGAAAATATTGAAGCAACGAGAGAACCCTTGCCTCGCCGGACTATTTCAATAAGATCATCAATCGAATCGTACGGAATCAAAGTTGCTACTGGTCCAAATACCTCGACCTCGTTCACATATTTTGATGAGAGACTATCCGAGCAAGCGAAAAGAGTCGGTTCCACAAAAGACGAACGATTGGCGTCGGCATCGATAGGTTGAAAAGCCTCGTTCCCTCCAAAAATAACGGCGCATTCCGTCTTGAGCTTGCGAATACCCTCGAAACAAGCGGCCTGTTGCGCCTTGTTCACCACAGGGCCCATCTGAATTTCCTTCAGCCGAGGATTTCCAACGCGAATCGTTCTTAAGCGAGCCGCGATGGCC
Organism: uncultured Acidobacteriota bacterium; assembly: GCA_963819395.1. Lineage (GTDB taxonomy): Bacteria > Acidobacteriota > Terriglobia > Acidiferrales > UBA7541 > Palsa-360. Next base: position 97,880 of record CAWFVW010000004.1, on the reverse strand, counting down.
TCTCCACAAGCAGCCAAATGTTTGCGCGGCACAATTACGCGACGAATTGCCGTGCATTTTTGCCCCGCCTTCAACGTGATTTCACGGAATACTTCACGAATTAGTTGATCGAACAACTCGGAGCCAACCTGGACATCAGGACCTAACACAGCGCAGTTGAGGCTATCCGCTTCGATATTCAAACGAGTTGCGCGGCGCAGAATATTCTGATGGCCGCGAATTCGAATCGCAGTTTCAGCTGAACCCGTGAATGAGATCACATCCCCCTCGTGGACGCAATCGAGGAGGTCTTGAGCAGAACCACACACGAGTGAAATGGATCCGGCGGGCATGATTTTGGCGGACACGAGGTCTTCCACCATTCTATGAGTAAGCCAAGCTGTCGCCGAAGCCGGTTTAACTAGCAACGGAACTCCGGACAGCAACGCCGGAGCAGCTTTTTCGCAGAAACTCCAGGCTGGAAAATTGAAGGCATTGATGAAAACCCCCACTCCTTTCGTTGGCACCAGAAAATGTTGCCCTGCAAACACTCCTTCCTTCGACAGAGAAATCTCAGCTCCTTCCCTCAGGAAACCACCGCCCCCCAGCGACGCAGCTAATTTCGCGTAGAATTTCAGAGTATAGATGGCGCCGTCAACATCGAAAGAGGCATCGGCTTCGGTAGCTCCTGAATTCAGCAATGAAATCCGGAAATACTCCGAGCGATTTGCTGTAAATATCTTAGCCATTTGAGTCAATAAATCGGCTCTTTGGGCGAAGGATAATGTACGGAGTTCGGGGCCGCCTACACTCCGGCTATATTTGAGCGATTCGTCCCAATCGACGCCCCGGGATGTAGCGCGGGCAAGTTCGTCGCCGGTCACGGGGTCCACAAGGGAGCTGCCAGGTTCCGTACCGTCCTTCCATTGCCCATTAACATAGTTAGTCAATCTCAACATTCCTCCTACAGTCGAGAAGTGATTTCCAGTCGTGGCGTCTGTGGGCCTCGGCTTGTGTCTTTCGACGACGCACGAGAGAATACCATGAAATAGAACTATTGTTCAAAAATATTGTAGAGCTCTGAGATCTGCCGGAGCCTGCCTTGAGCCCAATAAGACGAGAGAGCGGCAAACTGCTTGACAACAACCGGTCCCGCATCTAATATTACGGCTGGCTGTGGTTTGAACAAGCGGTCAAATATTACACTTTTTGTTTCCGGACAACTGCCCTGCTTGAAAATCCGACTTTTGTTGTGGTAGGAGGGGCGACAGTGGATTCAATCGTAAATCGAACAGAAGAGAAGGTAATTCCAGTCGAATATCAGACCGACCCTTCACGCTACCGTCATTGGCGAATGTCGTTTGACGGCCCCGTGGCCACCTTGACCATGGATGTGAATGAAGAAGCCGGACTCCGTCCGGGATATAAACTGAAACTAAACTCTTATGACTTGGGCGTTGATATCGAGCTCCATGACGCAGTGCAGAGGATTCGTTTCGAACATCCCGAGATTCGATCGGTTGTAATCACGAGCGCGAAGCGTCGCATCTTTTGCTCTGGAGCGAATATTTACATGCTTGGATCTTCCTCTCACGCGTGGAAGGTGAACTTCTGCAAGTTCACGAACGAGACGCGTAACGGCCTTGAGGATTCGAGTGCTTTTTCCGGACTGAAGTTTATCGCCGCTTGCAACGGCACCACTGCTGGTGGTGGCTACGAGCTGGCTCTGGCATGCGATGAAATTGTTCTCATCGACGACCGGTCCTCGGCGGTCAGTTTGCCCGAACTCCCTTTGCTCGGCGTTTTGCCTGGGACCGGAGGCTTAACGCGCATTACCGATAAACGGAAAGTCCGCCACGATTTGGCCGATATTTTTTGTACCAATCCAGATGGAATCCGGGGAGAAAGAGCTAAAGAATGGAAGCTGGTCGACGAAGTATTGAAGCCCCAGCAGTTCGGAGAGTATATCCAACGACGAGCCCTGCAGCTCGCCGAAGAGAGCGACCGCCCTGTCGGCTCGCAAGGTATCACTTTGGGTCCACTCGAACGAATTATTGATGAATCCGGCCGCCACTACCGTTTCGTTGATGTTCAGATCGATCGAGCCAAGCGCACCGCGGAATTCACAATTCGTGGGCCCCAAGAAGCGAGCGAAGTAGCATTGAACGACGTCCTCGCGACTGGGGCAAGCTGGTGGCCTCTGCAGATGGCGCGGGAACTTGATGATGCTATCTTGTCTCTTCGGACGAACGAATTGGAGTTGGGCCTGTGGATAATCAAGACCTCCGGTAATCCTAAAGCCCTCCTCGCGTTGGACGAGTTTATTCTCTCGCATCAACAGAACTGGTTTGTCCGAGAGACTCTTGGGATGATACGACGAACATTCTCTCGACTAGAGGTTTCCTCCCGCTCTCTTTATGCCTTTATCGAGCCCACTTCCTGCTTCGCAGGAATGTTGATGGAATTGGCTTTCGCAGCAGATCGAACTTATATGCTTGATGTAGAACCAGGAAAATATCCGGCATCGATATCCCTGTCGAAAATGAATTTCGGACCGCTTGCGATGATCAACGGTCTTGCGCGAGTCTCTGCACGCTTCTACGGGGACGCCGCCAAGGTAAGCGCGCTGCTCTCTCATATCGGCAAATTTCTGAGCGCATCCGAGTGCCTCGAAGCGGGATTGGTAACCGTTGCCCCCGATGAGATCGATTGGGACGATGAGGTGCGCCAAGCCATAGAATCGCGGGTGGCTCTTTCCCCAGACGCATTGACTGGACTTGAGGCGAATTTGCGCTTTGGCCTTCCGGAGACGATGAATACAAGGATTTTCGGAAGACTTTCGGCTTGGCAGAACTGGATCTTCATTCGGCCTAACGCCGTTGGGAACAACGGTGCACTTAAAGTTTATGGAACCGGCGCACCCGTGAAGTTCAACTGGGAGAGAGTCTGAGCGAGTAATTGAGTTTGCCTGGCACACCACTTAGAGGAGACTAGCGTGGTCAATTACATCGATAGGATTCCAAATAACGTTGACTTAGGAAGTGATCGTGTTCTTCAACGAGCCCTGGAACATTGGCAGCCGGCCTATTTGAATTGGTGGTACGACATGGGCCCGAATGAAAGTCACTCCTACGAAGTTTATTTGCGAACTGCCATAAGCGTCGAGCCGGACGGCTGGGCTAGGTTTGGGTATGTCCGCATGCCGGAGTATCGATGGGGGATTTTTCTTCAACCACGGGATCCAAATCGAACTGTCAATTTTGGAACTCGAAAAGGTGAACCAGCTTGGCAAGAGATCCCGGGCGAATATCGTTCTATTCTGCGACGAATTATTGTCACCCAAGGAGATACTGAACCCGCTTCCGTTGAACAGCAGAAGATGTTGGGATTGACCTGCCCCTCGCTCTACGATTTGCGGAACATCTTTCAGGTAAACGTCGAGGAGGGGCGTCACCTGTGGGCCATGGTCTACCTGCTGCACCGCTATTTTGGACGTGACGGACGTGAGGAGGCTGAGGCATTGCTGGCGAGGCGATCCGGCGACATGGATAATCCCCGTATACTCGGTGCATTCAATGAACCAACACCGGATTGGCTCGCATTCTACATGTTTACGTTCTTTACTGATCGTGACGGGAAATTCCAACTTTGTGCCTTAGCTGAATCAGGCTTCGATCCCCTCGCACGAACCTGCCGATTCATGCTCACCGAAGAAGCCCACCATATGTTTGTAGGGGAGACTGGCGTGAGCCGAATCATCCAACGAACGTGTGAAGTTATGAAAGAACATAGGGTGGACGACCCCTTCGATGTTCGTCAGCTCGGGGTCATCGATTTGGAGACCATTCAAAGATATTTGAATTTCCACTATAGCGTCACGCTTGACTTATATGGCTCAGATGTTTCCTCCAATGCGGCAAACTATTACACAAGCGGCCTGAAGGGCCGATACGAAGAGACAAAGCTCACCGACGATCACCTGCTGCAGGATTCTCTCTACCCGGTTTTGGGGGTTAATGGGGACAAGATCGTGACCAGCATGGTTCCGTCTCTGAATGCGCTCAATGCCCGTCTCCGTGATGATTACGTTAAGGAAATAGAATCCGGTGTTGGTCGTTGGAATCGGGTTATTGAACAGGCGGGTCTGCAGTACCGCTTCGAGTTACCCCACCTGGGTTTTCACCGTGCAATTGGCAATTTTGCGGGACTTCATATTACACCCGATGGCGCGGTCGTCACGGAGGAGGGATGGGATCGTCATCGGGATGATTGGTTACCCAATGCGAAGGATCATGCTTACGTCGAATCCCTAATGAGTGGCCGCGTTACCGATCTGGGAAAGTTTGCTAACTGGATCGCGCCGCCTCGCAGAGGAGTCGATAATCAGCCACTAAATTTCGAATATGTCCGCTTCGATTGAGGAGTCGGTCTTGCTTGCATCAAAGAAAGATGTAGCCGCGGAATTACCGTATGTAAAAATTGTAGTAGAGACGAGCGTCGAACATGCGACCATGCCATTAATTTGTCGATTTTGCTTTTAATTCACGAACTCTCATGACTACCCTCCAGTTTTTCCACGAAGGCGGAGATTGCCTCCAGTACCCGATCCGGCTGTTCACGATGAGGTGAGTGTTGGCAGTTTTTCAAGTGGATTCTGTCGACAAGGACGGAAGCTTGCCGTGAAATTGCTTCGAGCTGCGCCAGAGTGCCGTATTGATCATCCAATCCCTGAACTGCCAGCACTGGACACGTGATCCGTGGCAAGTATTGTTCGATATTCCACGAACGAAAGTCAGGGCTCAGCCAAATATCATTCCATCCCCGGAAAGTAGATTCAGCATCCTTGTGATGACGTGCTAGTTTTTCCGCAAGATTCGTACTCTTAAAAGCCCCTTTTGCTTTGACGATGCTCGACACGCTTAGATCCTCGACAAACACGTGAGGCGCCATCAAGATTAATCCTCTTACGGAATGGTGTTCCCCTGCGTAAATCAGCGCAATCGAACCACCATCACTGTGGCCAAGTAAAATCGGATTTTCAATCGCGAGTTTATCGAGGAGTTCGGGCAAGGCAAGAAGCGCTTCGTCATGCATGTAGCGGACGGTGCGCGGTTCGTAGGATACTTCGGAATTCCCGTATCCGTGGCGCGAGTAAATGACTGCATTGCAACCCGTTTCCTCGACGACTTTCTCGGGGAAATCCCGCCACATCGATACAGAACCTAGCCCTTCGTGAAGGAAAACAATTGTCGGTTTGCGGTGGTCTCCGCTCACAATTCGCTGTACTTCCAGCCTCTTATTTTGGACGGCAAGGAAAAGTGTATCGATCCGAATTGCCAAAACGCAACATCTCCTCAGTAGGATTGTAGCGGAGCCCAACGGAGGCAATACAGGGAGGCCGCTCAATGCCAATCGTCGAATCCTGCAAAAATGCCTCACAACCGCCAAACGCGGCTAGGCGCTTTCCGATAACTCGACGCCTGGAAGTGAAGACTTGTCGGCAATCTTGGTTCCCGTGTTTCTTACCCGCGGGCAAGGCTAAGTCCGCAGGGTGGCATAGACTGGCCTAGAATGAACATACTACCATCGTGCGAGCCTTTCGGCCGCCCCGCTACGGGTGGGGAGCGCCTTCACCGGCCGAGCTATGAGAGAAGTAAATGCTAATTGAATTCGAAATGCGGAACTGTGAAGTTCATAACGCTGACGTAGGGGCGAAATTAGTCAAGACAACGAAAGAATGGGGAGGATAGACCAGCCTCGAAATTTTGGATAGCCAGGCGGAGGTGTCGAAATTTTTGCTGCAGCGGTGCGTAGATACAAACAGCCGACCTTCGGCCGAAGCAACGTGAGGTTCGTCACATTCTAAATTACGGGAGGTAGTTTGATGCGAGGAATATGGCGGTTTGTCTTTGCAGGATCAGCACTGTCGATTTTGCTTGTCGGCGGCGCCGCTCTTGTGCGTGTGGCCGTCGCCGGGCCTCAAGGGCTCGGCTATCATCAGGTCAAAAGGATCACTTTGGGCGGAGAGGGCCGTTGGGACTATTTCGATGTGGAGCAAGGCACTCACCACATATTTATCCCACGCGGCACGCACGTGATGGTCTTGGACGCCGACGGCAAATTATTGCGCGATATTAAGGGATTGGAAGGCACCCATGGAATCGCCTTTGCGCCGGAGCTTAAGCGTGCGTTCACGACAAACGGAGACGCAAAGTCGGTAACGATCCTTGATACGGACACCCTTAAGGTCATCAGCGACGTTAAACTGCCGGATCGAGCTCCCGACGGCATCCTGTATGACCATGTTTCGCAGCGCGTCTTTACGTTCAACGATGAACCGGGTTCCGACTCGACCGCTATCGATGCCAAGACAGGGAAGATCGTGGGCAGCGTTGCGCTTCCCGACAAGGCGGAAACCGCCCAGGCCGACGCCATGGGCCACATCTTCGTCAACATCGAAGACAAGGCTGAACTTACCGAGTTCGATGCCAAAACGCTCAAAATCCTAAACACTTGGCCGCTGGACCCTTGCAAGACTCCGACTGGACTATCTATCGATCTCGCTCATAAGCGGGTCTTTACCGGTTGCCGCAGCGGCGTGTTGGAGGCTGTGGACATTACAAACGGCAAGGTAGTTGCCTCATGGCCCATCGGCAAGGGTGTGGATGCAACGCGCTTTGACCCGGCGACCCAGCTCGTGTTCGCCTCCTGCGGCGATGGAACGATCACGGTCGCTCACGAAGACACTCCAAACAAATACACCACCGTCCAGACGATCATGACGGAGCAGGGAGCGCGAACCATGGCGCTCGACGAAGGAAACCACAACGTCTATACCGTGACCTCGGACTTCGGGCCGCCACCAGCGGCTACGAAGGATGAACCGCGTCCCCGTCCAACCGTCATCTCGAGCACATTCCGCTTGCTGATCTACAGCCGATAGAGCTCATGATTTGCGGGAGAGGCAGACAGGAATTTGAAGCGCACGGATTGCTTCAAGTCCCGGCCAATTTAAAAAATGTGCTAACTGCCTCTCCGCTCATGCGTATATGCGAGTAAGGTTTTGTCGTGGCGCACGGCGGGATTGCAGAAATCTACGTGATTTCGAGTCTTGTGCGTATTGAGCAACTTATGAAATATCGGCCTCGGCCAGGATAATGATATTCCGGAATGCGCGACCGTCGTACCCATTTTTCAGCTCCGCAAAATCTATTTCACTAATTTCTGGATCACGGACAACAACTGCTCGGCGTTGAAAGGTTTTACGATCCATCCCGTGGCGCCCGCCTTCCTCCCCGCGTCCTTTTTCTCCGCCTGGGATTCCGTCGTGAGCATGAGGATGGGAATGAAAGCACAGCCCGGCATCTTGCGGACGGCCGTGATCATTTGGATGCCGTCCATATTTGGCATGTTCAGATCGGTGATGATCAAGTCGAACTTTCCGCTACCCGTCTTGCCGAGACCATCCTTGCCATCCACGGCTTCCACCACTTCGTAGCCTGCCTTGCACAGAGTGAAATTCACCATTTGCCGAATGCTCGCGGAATCGTCCACGGCCAGGATTCGTTTCATCGGCGCCCCTCCCGCAACGGAACTTGAAAATTCCTCATGTTTCGCGGCTGCAGCCCCCGTCAAAACAGTTCGACACTGTTGCCCTCAAACGCATGTTGTGCCATCACCGGCAGCGAACTCCCGCGAAGCGCCGCCCGCAAAACCTCGCGTTCCATCTCCGTTGTATAGGGCGCGGAAAAAATTTGCTCGGCCTCCGTCGCATCGTACCTTCGCTCCACATCGGGTTGTGCGGCCTCCATTTCGCTTCGTAGGGATTTGCATTGTGCGAGGATGGCGTCCATGCGGCTCGAACCGGCGCCGAGCATGCCCGCCGCGCCGCTCATCTCCTCGCTTCTGGTCTGCATTTTCGCCGTGACCGATTCCATCTCCCGGGACCTTCCGGCCGCAAACGCCGCCGCGGTTCGCAAATTGTCCAGGCTTACCCGGGCCTGATCTTGCGCTTCGCGCAGTCTCTCATTACTGGCGGCGGAGAATGCGACCATGGCCTGGTTCGTCTGCTCCACCAGCGCCTGGATTTCTTCCATCGCTTTCCCGGACCGGTCGGTAATCTGGCTCCACTCGGCGGAGATTTCCTTTATGGTTCTGGCGATCGCCAGCACCGCCTGGGCTTTGCTCCCGAAGCGGCTGGCCTCGATGATGGAATTGAAAGAAAGCAATCTCAGCCGGTTACGTATGGATCTCGATCGTTGCACATGTTCGCTGACAAATTGCATCAGGCTGGAAAGCCCCTCGAGCGTGTGCTGGATTCTCGCGCTGCACGCCCGGCTCTCGCCTTCCAGCAATTCAATATGCTCCAACTGCCGCGACACCTCGCGCTCCTGCGCCAGCACCATCGGGCCGATCCTAACCAATTCGGATGCGCTCACGCGGAGTATTCCCTCCATGCACGTCTTCATCTGACTCGTCCAGTTTTCCACCGTGGCTTGAATCGATTCCAGCTGGTAGATCTGGATCGTTAATCCCGCATAGGCCTGTGCAAACTCCTGCGCCAAGCCGCTACCCGAATCCCCTTCGCGGTTCAGCTTCGCCGTTATCAGATCGAAGCCTTGCTCCACGTGCTCAGATTGCTGCCGGGTAATGTCATGCGACTGTATGGCGGCCACCACTCCGGAAATCTGCCGGGAGATATCCTGCACGCAGGCTCTGAATTGCACGGGCGCCTCCAGGAGTTGAGTCAGGGAGGAATCCAGGACTGCCAAATCCTTGCGCAGGTCGATTTCAATGGCGGTCAACTTCTCCCGCAGGCGCGGCAGTTCGGAGGAAACCAGGCGGCGCGTTTCTTCAATGGCAGTCCTGCGGCCTTCCGTGCGGCTCTCCAGGGCCTGGGAATCTTCCATCAGTGATTTCGAGAAATGAGCCAGCTCACCTGCCAGGTATTGGAAGCCCCCGGCCACCGAGCCGAGATGAGCCACCTCGACATTCGTAAGCACGCTCAGCGCTTTTGTCTTCATCGCGATCTGCGCCTGCTGGCTCGTTACTTGTGCCAATCCCTGCAACACATTCGCTTCCGTCGCCACCGTTTCCAGGATGCCGGTCGTCGCCTGTAGCCTCTCTCCGATCACTTGCCGTGCTGCCGCGCCTAACGCCTGGGCCTTGGGCAAAATCATGCGGATATTTTCATTCTCGACGCCACCCACAATAGTCCCAGCCAGGCTCAATATCTCATCGGCATTTCCGGCCAATTTCTCGAAGACGCTGGAAGCTGCGAGAATCTGGCTCTCGGTGACGGATGCGTTCAGACGCAACTCCTCCTTCGCCCTCTCCAGGCAGCCCACAGCTTCCGCTTTGTTTGCAGCAGTCAACGCGTCTTGCCCTGCTCCTTGACGCACCGCGGAATTACCGCGCATTAGCCAGGATCGCCCCGGCGACGGACGGCAAAGGCAATATTTTATCGACCGCGCCGCGCTTGATGGCTTCATTCGGCATGCCGAATACAACACACGTGGCCTCATCTTGCGCAATCGTCACTGCCCCCGCTTGTTTCATTTCCAGCATTCCGGCGGCGCCGTCATCTCCCATCCCGGTCAGGATGACTCCCACGGCATTTTGTCCGGCATAGCGCGCGGCAGAGCGAAACAACACGTCCACCGAAGGGCGGTGGCGGCTTACCAGCGGCCCGTCCTTGATTTCCACGTAGTATCGAGCGCCGCTTCTTTTCAGCAGCAGGTGATGATTCCCCGGCGCGATCAGCGCGCGCCCGCGCAGGATCGTGTCGTTGGACTCCGCCTCCTTCACCGTGATTTGGCATAACCCGTCCAGCCGGCCGGCAAACGCGCGGGTGAACAGCTCCGGCATATGTTGCACGATCACGATGCCCGGGGAGTCCGGAGGAAGAACTTCCAGAAGCGTCTTGAGGGCTTCGGTTCCTCCTGTTGACGCGCCGATGGCCACAACCTTTTCCGTTGTTTTCGCCATGGCGTGCGTGGCAGGGGAAAGGATGGCATCCGCCGTTAGCTTGGGCTCGACCACGCGGCTCATCCGCAGAACGCTCACCCTCGCTGCCGCCGCCGCTTTCACCGCTTCGCACAGCTCGATCCGCGAATCCTCTATGAATTGTTTGCTTCCCAGGCGAGGCTTGGCGATGATGTCCACCGCCCCGTATTCGAGCGCCTTGAGCGCGCTTTGGGCTCCCTCCTCGGCCAGGCTCGAACAGATCACCACCGGGATAGGGTGCTGGCTCATGATCTTCTGCAGGAACGTCAGCCCGTCCATGCGCGGCATTTCGATATCCAGGGTGATGACGTCCGGCATCTGCTCGGCAATCCGCTCGGCGGCCACAAAGGGATCCGAAGCGGTTCCGATCACTTCGATATCGGGGTCGGACGACAGCACTTCGCTCAGCGTCTGGCGAACAACGGCCGAGTCGTCCACGATCAGAACGCGTATTTTGGGTGTGGTCATCGGCTGGGCAACTACGATTCCTTCTGCTGCCTCTCCCGTATTTTTCCAAATTCCATTGGAACTATGTTTCCAGACGAGCCGCTGGGTTCAAGCCGTCAACCGGGCCGCATCTACATGAGCCGCCGGAGCAGGACTTCGCCGCTGCCCGTATGAAATTGAATGTTCAGCCCGGACTTTCCTCCCAGGCTCGATGCAAACACTGTCGTAGCCCTCTTTCTCAGCACCTCCAGGGCGGCTTCGCAATTGAGTTTTCCGATGGTCGGCCTCGACGACGCCTGCTCGCTGACCAAAAGCACATCGCCGCCGCCGAAAAGTTTCACTTGCGTTTCCGAGCGCCGCGCGCCAAGTTCGTCAAATTGCCGTGCCAGATCCCGGATGGCAAAATCCACGAAGCGCCGCCCGGCCTGCAGCGTCATGCCGCCGGGAGAATTTCTGGGATGCCTGGGCAATTGCGCGTGGCACATCGCGCCCATCCCGAGCTTCCGGCTCCAGAACGTGGCCCCCACGCAGGAACCCAGCAGAGTCCTGAGAATCGTAGGTCCGCGGGCCAGATATGACTCCCCGGGTTGCAAATAAATCTCCGGCAAGGTCTCCCTAATTTCCAACATTCGCATTCCTGTAAACCGCGGGCGCCACCGGTTCGAGCGGCAAATTCATGTCGTGCAGCGCCTCCGCGTGACCCACAAACAAGTACCCGTGACGGCACAAGGTGGCGGGCAAGTTTTTGCAGAATCTGTTCCTGAGTGGGCCGGTCGAAATATATAATCACGTTTCGGCAGAAGATGGCGTCGGCCTTTTCGATGAGGCCGAAGTCGGCATCCTTGAAATTCACGCGGCGGAATTCAATCAGCCGCCGCAATTCCGGAACCACCCGCACGCGTTGAGAGCCCGGATCGCGGCTGCGCAAAAAATATTTTCTGCGCAGGTCGGCGGGCACGGGGCTCATGACGTCCGTTTTATAAATTCCCCGATGCGCTTTCTCCAAAACAGTGGTGGCGATATCCGTCGCCAGCAACCGGAAACGAAATCCGGGGTGCGCCAGCGCGTATTCCGACAGCACCATTGCGAGCGTGTAGGGTTCCTCGCCGGTGGAGCACCCCGCGCTCCAGATCAGGAGTTCCCGTCCGCTGCGGCCGCGCAGCAGCCCCAACTCGGGGAGCGCCTTCTCCACCAGATAATCGAAATGGCCCGGCTCCCGGAAGAAATCGGTCTTGTTCGTTGTGACTACGTCTATGAAATGAACAAGTTCATCTTTCAGACCCTGATGCCCGAACAGATATTCGCAATATTCGCCGAAAGAATTCAGATTCAGGCTGCGCACGCGGCGTTTGATCCGCAACTCGAGCATCGTCTTTTTGTCCGCGCTCAGGTTGATGCCCGACTGCTCGTAGATCAAGCTGCGCAGCCGGGCAAAATCCGCATTCGAGATTCCTTCGTCTCTTCCACTCATCGCAGCAGCGACCCTCACCCGGCACGGCATTCCTCTTCTTCGGATTCTTCAGACGCCAACTTCCACAAGCTGCTGCTGTTTATTCGTTTCCGGAACGCGGATGGCCGATAGCTCTTCGGCCGAAAAAACACGGTCGATGTCCAGGATCATGATGAATTGCGTGTCGCGCCTTCCCATGCCCTTGATGAAATCGGTCCGAATCTGAGTCCCGATTCTGGGCGCGGGTTGGATCTGGTCCGGTTCCAGGTCGATCACTTCCTCGACCGAATCGGCCAGCGCGCCGATCACCGTGGACTCGTTCTCGAGCAATACCTCCACAACCACGATGCAGGTATTCCGCGTCCGCACGGTTTTCGACATCTCAAAGCAAAGTCGCAGGTCCACGACCGGAACCACACTTCCCCGCAGGTTGATCACCCCGCTCATGAAATCGGGAGTCCGGGGAATTTCGGTGATGGTCGTGAAATCCAGCACCTCCCTCACTTTGGCGACCTCGGTCGCAAAGATCTCATTGCCCAGCTTGAACGTAAGATACTGCCGCGTCTCTGTAATTCCGGTAACGCTCATGTCCCGCTCCTTTCACGTTTTGAAGGCAGCCAGCAACCGCCCGCACCCGGCAGCGAGATCCGCTCAGTAACGTTCGAATTCGCTGTCCTGATCGTCCACCTTGTCCTTGAGCTTGAGGTGTACCCCCGTTTTGGAAATTGTCGCGCCGCCCGGGGCGGCGTGGCCGTTCGGCTTGGCAGCCTTGTGAGGTGCGGCCTCGGCGCGATGCGCGGGCTTGACGGCTGCGCGGGCCCCTGGCGTGTGGCCGGCATCTCCGGTACGGAAGAAGGACAACGCGCTCACCAGTTGATCGGACTGCGCCGTCAACTCCTCGGTGGTTGCGGCCATTTCTTCGGACGCGGAAGCATTTTGTTGAATGACTTTCTCGAGTTGCTGTAACGCCTTGTTGATTTGTTCCGCGCCGGTATCCTGCTCCTTGCTGGCGGCGGTAATCTCCTGCACCAGTTCCGCCGTCCTTTGGATATCGGGCACCAGTTTTTCAAGCATTTCGCCGGCCTTCCCCGATACCGTCACCGTCGTGCCTGAGAGTTGATTGATTTCGCCCGCCGCTTTCTGGCTGCGCTCGGCCAGCTTGCGTACCTCCGCCGCCACCACGGCGAATCCTTTGCCGTGTTCTCCGGCCCGCGCCGCTTCAATGGCCGCGTTCAACGCCAGCAGGTTGGTTTGCCTCGCAATTTCTTCAATGATGGAAATCTTGCTGGCAATCTCCTTCATGGCGGACACCGCTTCCAAAACTGATTTCCCGCTCTCCTGTGCGTCAGTCGCCGATTTATTCGCGATCTTATCCGTCTGTTGCGCGTTGTCCGCGTTCTGCTTGATGTTGGAAACCATCTCCTCCATCGAAGACGACGCTTCTTCGGCCGATGCCGCCTGCGCCGTGGCGCCCTTCGATACTTCCACCGACGCCGTGCTGATGGACTGGCTGGCCGCCGCCACCTCTCCCGCGATCCCGCGAATATCCGAGACCACCTTGGTAATCCCCGTCACCATCATGGCCAGCGCCTGCATGAGTTTGTCCTGCGCGGACCTTTCCCGGATCACCACCGTCAAGTTGCCGTCCGCGATTTCCTCGGCAGCCGACGTGATATCGGTCATGGCCACGATCAGCGTATTCAGATTGTCCTTAATTTTGTTGAAGTCGCCGTGGTAGGTGTCCGTGATCTGCGGCGGAATGTCGCCCTTGCTGATTCGATCGATGTACCCGGCCGTGAAATTCAGCGGCGTGATTACCGCATCCAGAACCGAACTCACTCCGCGCACAATGTCCGCATAGGCGCCGCGGAATTGATCGTGCTTTCCTCGTTCGGACAACTGTCCGGCATTCGAGGCCTCCGTCAATCGCGCCAGCTCTTTTTGCAGGCTTTGCAGCACTACGGCGATATTGTTCACCGCCTGCTTCATCTTCTCGTGGTCGCCCTTGTAGGTCTGCGCGATCAACTCGTCAATCTTGCCGCTGGAAATCTGCGACAGAATCCGGTTGCCCTCTCCGATCGGCAGCAGGATCGCATCCAGCATCGTGTTCACTCCCCGCACGATTTCCGCGTATGCGCCCTGGAACTGCTCGGGCTTGCCGCGATCGGAGAGTTGACCTTCCTTCGATGCGTCCGTCAGCCGCGCCATTTCCTTCTGCAGGCTTTGCAGCACGACGGCGATGTTGTTCACGGCCTGCTTCATCTTCTCGTGGTCGCCCTTGTAGGTCTGCGCGATCAACTCGTCAATCTTGCCGCTGGAAATCTGCGACAGGATGCGGTTGCCCTCCCCGATCGGCAGCAGGATCGCGTCCAGCATCGTGTTCACTCCCCGCACGATTTCCGCGTACGCGCCCTGGAACTGCTCGGGCTTGCCGCGGTCGGAGAGTTGGCCTTCCTTCGAGGCGTCGGTCAGCCGCGCCATTTCCTTCTGCAGGCCTTGCAGGACGACAGCGATATTGTTCACGGCCTGCTTCATCTTCTCGTGGTCGCCCCTGTAGGTCTGCGCGATCAACTCGTCAATCTTGCCGCTGGAAATCTGCGACAGGATGCGGTTGCCCTCCCCGATCGGCAGCAGGATCGCATCCAGCATCTCGTTCACGCCCTGCACCATTTCGCGGTACACGCCTTCAAATTGGTCCACCCTGCCGCGCTCGGTCAGGCGGCCATCCCGCGAAGCGTCCACCAGTCGCATAATCTCCTGCGAAACAAGGAGAGTTTCCCCGTCGCCCGTCTTCTGCTTGCCCCGTGTACGGTCTGGCCGCCCGCTATGTCCATTTCCGCCATTGCCTTCATCGGAGCCGTGCACCTTGCGCGTTTCTTCCAGCACTTTAGTCGGCATGACTTCTTCCCCCTGATTTGAATTCACCAAGCTTTTGGCCCGATACCCGGAACTCTCAAACTTTTTCGCGCATCCGCTATTGGATCGAGCTGGCACCCTCTCCATTGCCAGCCGAACCACTGGAAGCCCGTTGCGGCCCGGTCAATCTCCCGGATCGTCTTCCCGCGCAGGCCCGGCTGAATCGTCTGGATCGCTTCCTGCGCCAGCCGGTTCAGATCCAAAATCAATGCCACCGTTCCGTTCCCCAGAATCGTCGCCCCCGATGCCACCTGGACGTGCCTGTAAAACCGCCCCAGGTTCTTGATCACCGTTTGGCAATTGCCGATCACCTGGTCCACGACAAATCCATAGCGCCCCCCGTCGGTCTCCACCACCATGATCTGTTCCCGTTCTGGCCGTTCGGCCCGGATGCCGAAATATTCCGCCAAGCGGATGTAAGGGATGATTTCCCCTCGCACGTAGGAAATGTGCTTGCCGTTGGCTTTCTCAATGTCTTGCCGCGTCAACTCGATGCATTCCACCGTGATCGCCAGGGGGAGCACAAAATAGGCGGTTCCCACGCGCACCAGCAGCCCGTCAATGATCGCCAGCGTAAGCGGCAGGCGCAGGGTGACGCTGGTCCCATCGCCCGGCTTGCTCGCAATTTCGATTGTTCCGCGCAAAGCCTCCACGTTTCGCCGCACGACATCCATGCCCACTCCCCGGCCGGACACGTCGGTGACCGTTTTTGCCGTGGAAAAGCCGGGCGCCAAAATGAGGGCGAAAATCTGCTCTTCGCTCAGCTGAGCATCCGCGGCCACAAGACCTTTCTCGACGGCGCGGTCGCGCACAGCGCTAGCGTTGATGCCACGCCGTCGTCAGAAACGCTGATGAGCACACTGGCGCCGGAGTGCCGCGCGGACAGGCGCAACGTCGCCAGTGCGAGGTTTTCCTGCGGCCACGCGAGCTTCCGGCGCTTCAATCCCATGATCCATGCTGTTGCGAACCAAATGCATCAGCGGATCGTTCAACTGTTCGATCACCGTCTTATCCAATTCCGTTTCGGCGCCCTCGATGGTGAGTTCAACCTCTTTGTGCAAGTCTCGCGCCAAGTCGTGGACCAGCCGGCGAAACCGTTCGAACGTGGGCCTGATCGCCAGCATGCGCATGCTCATCGAACTCTCGCGCAGCGCCGACGTCAGGCGGTCAACCTGTTCCGCAACGGCCGCCATGTCAGGGTCTTCGCTTCGCGTGGCGATCTCACCCAAGCGTGCCTGCACGGTGACCAGCTCACCCACCAGATTCACGAATTGGTCCAGCTTCTCTGCGGGAACGCGGATGCTGGTGGCGCTGTCTGGCCTGTCGTAGGAGCGCCGCCCATAGCCTCCACGCCTCTCCTGTGGCATGTTTGTGGATGCAGCAGCACCTTGCGCGGCTGGGTCCGGGACCGGGGCAATGGTCAACTCACAGCGGTCCTCCACGAAGATGAAAACGTCACGAATTGCCTCGCGTGGGGCTGTCGTCGTGAGCACCATGTCCCAAAGGATGTAGCAACGTTCGGGATCCAGATCCGCAAGCGGCGGAACCGCGGCTACGCTGGCCGTGATTTGCAGGGTCCCCAATTGCCTCAGTTCACCCAGCAGGCGGAGCGGGTCGGTGCCGTTGAGCATTAATTCGGGCCCCGGACAAAATCGTACTTGCCAGTCTCTGGGCGCGGCTTTGACCTCTTCCGCAGGCGTCGGTAGCGTAGGCGCCCCCTCAATGGCGGCGCGGCGGTCAGCAATTCCAGTCAGTCGCTGCAGCATCGCCAGGATCTCGCCGGAAACCAACAGCTGCGCGGGTGGGCCTCCGGAGGCTTCTCCAAGCATTGCTTTGATCTGATCCAGCCCTGCAAGCGAAAGATTGATGAGCTCGGGGGTGACCTTGAGCCGTCCATTTCGAACCGCATCAAAAGCCGTTTCGAGGTTGTGGGTGAATGCGGCCAGGGTATCAAATCCGAACATGGACCCCGAGCCCTTGATCGTGTGCAAGGCCCGGAATGCCCGTCCCACAAGTTCCGCGTCCCCGGGATTTTCGTTCAACGCCAGCAGCGCGGCTTCGAGTTCGACTAGGATCTCGCGCGCCTCTTCCAGAAACGCTTGTTTGAACTTGTCAATCATTTGTGCTTTTCACACCACCTGAACAGCTCCGACTGCCTCCTGGTCCACGGCGACAGGAAACCTCTCAAAACCTGCTTCACTCACGGCAGCCGCAATCGCTTCCGGCACACTGCTGGCAACGAGGAAACTCATCTCCAACCTTTTTGCTTCGCGATTGGCAGCCCAGAGCAACTGCAAAGCGGTGATGTCCAGTTCGGTTGCACTCGCCAGGTCCAGGCGAACCTCTTTTCCCGACTGGAACGCCAACAGCAGCAGCTTCTTAAGTTCCGCCGCAGAACTGATGTCGACTTCGCCTTCCAACTGGATCGTGCACAGTGTTTCGCCTTGATCCAGATTTACGGACACTCCTGACTCCTTCAAGCCTTGTTGGCAGTTTCGGCACTCGGGGCAACCGCGTGACTCAAGTCCTTCCTTGGTTGTCTTTGGATCAATCGGCAAGGGGTTGTCGAACTTTAGTTCGCTCTTTTCTTGAGATCCGATTCGACCCAGAGTGCCGTCCGAAGAGGGCACCGTGCTTGAGGAGGGTCCCTAATTCGCCAAGCAACTCGCAGGGGTGGTTGATTGGAGTGCCGGGGCATTGCATTCCTGCGCCCCCGGATATATGTTGCCGGTCGGTGATGAAAGTGGGGCGGAGATTTCAGGCGCGGAGGAGAAAGACATGAAGCGACGGATCGTGTTAGCGTTGTGCGTAGCAGTTGGAATTGGTTTGACGCTCATGATGCCGGAGGTGCAGGTGCATTCCGCGGAGAAGGAACAGCGATTTCCCCTGCTCAAAATGGAGCAGTTGAACGATCAGCAGCGCCCGTTCGCGGACGAGATTCTGAAGGTCTCGAGGATCGGGATTTCCGGTCCGTACAACATGATGCTGCGCAGCCCGGTCATGGGCCAGCGCATGTTTGCGATGCTCGATTACCTGCGCTTCAACACTTCCGTTCCGCGCAAGCTCAATGAATTTGCGATTCTGATCCAGGCGCGGCTGTGGACTTCGCAAGTGGAGTGGACGGCCCACTATCCGCTCGCGCTCAAGGCCGGATTGCCGCAAGCGGTCGCGGATGATCTGAAGGTAGGAAAACGGCCGGCGTCCATGCAACCGGACGAAGCGGCCGTCTACGATCTGTGTATGGACCTGGCGAAGAACCACGTCGTAAGCGATGCTTCCTTCAAGAAAGCGCGCGAGCTTTTCAGCGACCAGCAAATCGTCGATCTCATCACGGTCAGTGGTGTCTACATCACCCTGGCCATGTTAAGCAATACTGCCGAGGACGCCACTCCGGGAGGCAAGACCCCGCCCCTGCAACCGCTTCCCGCGCGCTGAGTTTTTAGTGGCGCATGCTTTAGCTTGTGGGGTTTTGGTTTTGCAGGAACGAACCCTTCACAAGCTAAAGCATGCGCCACTTATCCGTTACTTCAATTCAGGCTGATTCGGGGTGGCCGTCATCACCGGCGAAGCCAGAATATAATTGTGATAGCTCTCCATCATCATCCATAGCCCCGACTCGTTCGGCGCAAGCACGCGGCTGGACCAGTACGCCTTGTCCCCATACGTTGGTTGGACCGAGACCATCACCACCGCATCGCCGAAATCCCATGTCCGAATCCACAAGGCGGGCGCTGCCCCCACTTTGGGAGCGGTGGGATTTGCCGCTTTACGTTTGTTCATTCCGATAATTCGATCGGCTTTGGAAGGAGAAGCCCCGCCGTACGTGCTCACGACGCGCTGGTCCAGATTATCGGCAACGTGCACTTCCCAATTTGCCTGGCTGGATTCCTGCGTTTGCCATTCGTCCAGCGAAGCCTTCTCCCCCGCGCTCAGCGGCTTGTACGGCACCGCTTTGCAGGGATTATTGCAGGGAATGTCATACGTCGGCTCGACGGTCTGGAAATCTCGTTTGGGCATGGACGCGATTTCAGTTGTGTGCAGGAGTTTCCAGCCGGCGGGCCGCTTTACCCAGAATCTCGCGGAATATTTATTGTCCTTATTCCACTGAATCCACACGACGCTCTTGCCGTACTTGTGCTCGATGATTTTGACGTCGTCACCTGCCGCAATGAGCGGCTTCAAGCCGTCGCGGAAGGCATCTTCCTTGGCCCACATGATTCCCTCGGCATCAATCCAGCTGAAATCCGGGTCGAGCCATTTGTTCGCGGCCACTTTGTCGCCTTTGGCGAGCGCCGCTTGCACGGCTTTGTCCGCGGTTACAACGGCATCATCAGCGGCGGTAGCAGGGACGCAAGAAAACGTCACCATCAAACCGGCGCAGGCGATCCCTGTTGCGATCACATTCCTGACCGAACGATTCATACTTCCTCCTTGGATCCCACGATCCGCGCATTCTATTACATCCGTATACGCGTGTATCGATTTGTTGTGGTGAACTTGCGATGCGTAGGACAGGCTTCAGCGTGTCGGTTTCCACTATCTAGGTCCGATCGAAAACCATAGGCTGAAGCCTGTGCTACTAAATCCCGCTACCCATGCGCCGACATCGCGTTCGTACTCGGAGCCGGCGCTTCCCAACCCCCTGGCGGCGTCACTCGCGCGACTTCGGCGGGCCCCCACGTATTTTGCGCGTAGGGATAAACCGGCGTCCCTTTTTTTAATACGGGATCGACAATCCGCCACGCTTCTTCCACGTAATCTTCCCGCGCGAAGAGGGTGTTATCCCCCGCCATCGCCGCGGTGAGCAATCGTTCGTAATCACCCATGTCATTCGCGCCCACAAAGCTGGTAGCCACCATTTCCCCGGCCTGGAGGCGGATTTCTTCTCCCGGTGCGAGTGACATCAATCCCATGGCGATCACCACGTCGGGACTGAGCCGGAGCCGGAGATGGTTCTCTTTCAAAACACTGTCGGGGATGAGCGTCGGAGGCTTGCGGAACTTGCCGAGTATTTCCGTGCAGGTCATCGGCATACACTTGCCGGCGCGTATAAAGAAAGGAACGCCCTTCCAGCGCCAGGAATTCACTTCCAGCTGCATGGCGGCAAAAGTTTCCGTTTGCGAATTCTTCGCGACTCCCTGCTCATCCAGATAGCCTTGAAACTGGCCGCGAACCAGGTTCTTCTCATCGATCGGAGGAATGGCCTTCAACACTTTCACTTTCTCGTCGCGCAGGGATTCGCCGTCGGATCGTGCCGGCGGTTCCATCGCCAGATTGGAGAGCACCTGAAACAGATGGTTTTGAACGACGTCGCGGATCGCTCCGGTCCCGTCGTAAAATCCGCCGCGTCCCTGAACTCCGAAGTCTTCCGCCAGGGTGATCTGCACGCTCTCGATGTAAGTGCGATTCCAGAAGGATTCCGCGAAGGCATTGGCGAAGCGAAAGGCCAGCATGTTGTCCACCGGCCGTTTGCCGAGGAAATGATCGATTCGGAAAATACTGGATTCGTCGAAGATGGAGAGGAGAACCTTGTTCAGCTCGATGGCCGAGGCCAGATCGTGCCCGAAGGGCTTTTCGACAATGACCCGCGCATCCGTGGCGCCGATTGATTTGGCGATGCTTTCGACCACGGTTTCGAACAAGACCGGAGGGATGGCCAGATAGTAGGCAGGCCGGTGACAGTCCTTCAGTTGTTCGCGCAAGGCGTCGCATGTCGACTGGTCTCGATAGTCGCCGTCCACGTAACGCAGCAGCCCGCATAGCTTTTCAAACGCCGCCGGATCCACTCCGCCATGTTTTTCCAGGCTGTCCTTGGCTCGCGCGCGCAGCTGATCCAGATTCCACCCCGCCTTGGCCACGCCCACCACGGGCACGTTCAGATTCCCGCGTTTCACCATCGCCTGCAGCGACGGGAAAATCTTTTTGTATGCCAGGTCGCCGGTGGCCCCGAAGAAAACCAGCGCGTCGGAATGCTCACTATTCATTGGATATCTCCTTAAGCAGGTTGGGGGGCTTTTGGGCTATTTTGTCCGCGTTGTCTTCCTCAGGTGTCGCCCTAGCCGCCGGCCTTCATCGGCGTGCCCTTGGCGATGGAAGCGCTCTTGGATTCAATCACGCTCAACAAGTCCTGCCAGGAAGCCACGAACGACTTCGCTCCCTCTTCCTGAAGGCGCGCGGCGAGCGCATCGATGTCCACGCCTGCCTTGCCGAATTCCGCGAGCACTTCCTCGCAATCGCCCCCGTCCGGCGGCATCAGGCCGGACAACTCACTGTGAGTGGCCAGCGCTTTCAGCGTGGCTTCCGGCATCGTGTTCACCGTGTAAGGCGAAGCCAGAGCCTCCACATAGAGAAGCGGCGACATCTTCGGATCCTTCGTTCCCGTACTGGCCCACAGCGGCCGTTGCGCGCGCGCGCCAAAATTGTAGACGCGCCGCCAGCGCTCGGAACTGAACAGAGCGATTGCGGCCTTATACGTTCGCATCGTGATGGCAATTCCAAGTTTGCCGCGCAGCTTCTCGGGAACTTTGTCAGCGACGGCTACATCCCACCGGCTGACGAAGAGCGAAGCGACCGAATTGATGAGCGGGTCGAGTCCGGCGGCGATCCGGCGCTCAATGCCGCGAAGAAAAGCTTCCGCGGCCGCGACATACTGTTCGCGCGAGAACAACAGCGTGACGTTGATCGGCACGCCGGAAAAGATCGCCTCTTCAATCGCCGGTAGCCCTTCCTTCGTTCCGGGAATCTTGATGAAAAGGTTGGCGCGATTCGCGCGCGCGGACAAATCCTTTGCGGCGGCGATGGTGCTGGCCGTGTCGTAGGCGAGCAGCGGCGATACTTCCAGGGATACGAACCCGTCTACGCCGTTCGTTCTTTCATAGATGGGCCGAAATAGATCGGCCGCGCGAGTGAGGTCTTCGAGGGCCAGCTCGAAGAACAGCGCTTCGCCCGATTTTCCATTCCGTAATTTCTCGGCAATGCCCGCGTCGTATGCCGTGCTGTTCTTGATCGCATGATCGAAGATCGTGGGATTGGAAGTGAGGCCGGTGATCGACCATTCGTCGATGTATCTTTTCAGCGTGCCGTTATCGAGCAGGTCGCGCGTGATGTTGTCCAGCCAGAGACTCTGGCCTTTGTCGTGAAGCGATTGCGGCGCATTCATGATGTCACCTCGGACGTCCGGAAGTCGTACTGCGGAATTTCAAACGGTTCGGCAGCGGTCACCTTTGCTAACCACAACGTGGTCGGGGCATCGCGATTACACCCTCAAGGGTAGCACAAGCGGCTCATGCGAATCATTCCGGGCGAAGGCCGGACAACTCCGTATTCCTACGGCGTGGTCACAGTCAGCGTGACTGTACCTTGTGCGTTGACTACGCCCCCAGTGCCATTGCCAGAGATCGTCACGGCATAGGTTCCCGGCTGCGCGCTATTGGGAGCTGACGAATTTGAACCGCCATTCGTACACCCGGCGAGCGAAGTTGCCAAAACAATCAGCAAGCATGCACTCATCGTCCATCCCGCTTTCCGGCGCCGCGTGCTGAAAAGGACGATTGAAAGTGCCAGGAACACGAGGACGGCCAACTCTTGCGTAGTCCGCCAATTCCAGAGAGGCAGCACTCGCGGTTCAGGAGTTGCCAGCGTGCTTGCTGCTGTCGCGATCGTGATCGTCACCGGAGCGGAAGTAACGCTGGAAGTGAGCATGACCTGTACCGGGTTGAAGATGCACGTCGCCGGCACCGGCAGCCCGGAGCAGGCAAACGTGACCGCTTGCGGCGCCCCGCTGACGGTGACGGTAATGGGAGCGGAAGTTTGCCCTGACACAACGGACACCTTGCTCGGAGACGGGGCGCTTAACGTTAAGGATTGTGCTGCATCTTTCCGAGGCGTAACCGCCGGCGATTCGAAATTGGAATCGCCCGCCGGCAAGCCGGACACGCCTTGAAATGTTCCGTCGCCGTTCCCCATCAGCGCATACGCAACGTCGGGCAAGTAGGCATCTCCGCCATACACTCCATAGCCCCCATAGCCCGACCACAGGTCAATATTGCCGTCTCCGTCCAGGTCCGTCGCCAGAAGCAACCCGGCGTTCGCGATCACGGAATACGCCGGGCCGGGCGTGAATGTCCCGTCCCCGTTTCCCAAATAAATTTGAATCGAGAAACCGTCGTCCGTCGCGAGATCCACCTTTCCGTCCTTGTTGAAATCAGCCGCCACGATCGACGGATCGAATTCATTCGCGGGCGAGTGGCCGGGCGGGAAAGCCGCCAGTGAAATCGGCGTGTAAGTAACGCCGTCTCCTTTTCCGAGAAATACCTGTCCTTGCGGGCTCACGATATCCTCGGCCCCGTCTCCATTCACGTCCGCAGTAATAAAAGCTTCGGTGTAATGGAGGCTGGTGTTTGAAGGCGTAAAGATTTTTGGCGGCTGAAATGTGCCATCGCCATTGCCGATAAAGATGGAATACGCAAACGCGGGTGATTCCGAACTTACCAGCAAATCCAAAA
Source organism: uncultured Acidobacteriota bacterium (assembly GCA_963819395.1). Lineage (GTDB taxonomy): Bacteria > Acidobacteriota > Terriglobia > Acidiferrales > UBA7541 > Palsa-360. The sequence continues at coordinate 74,579 of CAWFVW010000004.1, read as the reverse complement.
TTCCGTCGCCGTTCAAATCGTCCAGGACGCCGTAGCGGGCATTTGCGCCGGGCAAGGCATAGTCAATTCCCGGCTGGTAGCTGCCGTCGCCGTTTCCGAGGAACACTGTCACGGAAGATTGCATTCCGTTCGAGTTAATGGAAACCAGATCCGCATTTCCGTCTTTGTTCAAGTCTCCGCTGAGCAGGGAAATCGGTGGGATTGGCGTCGATTGCGTGGCCGGTTGCGTGTAGGTTCCATCATTCTTCAGTCCACTGGTCACAACGCCGGATGCGCCCGGCACGGCGACAAGTTCCCGTCCGTTCTTTCCGGCTCCAAGGAACAGAAACGGCCGTGAAGTGATTCCCCGGTTGGGATCCGCGCATCCCGAGGGAAACTGATCGGGCATCGTGCGCAGGAATGCGCTGTCATGCAGCGTTTTTTCATAATGTGCAATCTGTGCGTTGGGCGCTACGGTCACCGACGACGTGTTGCCGGCGTAGGAAAAATCAAAGTAGGTCAGGGAGCAGTCGGCCTGCCGTTGCAATCCGCCGACAACCGGCGGCGGAACCGGGTTTGTCAATTGCAATTGCGACGCTGGCGAGGCCGGGAGGTCCCAATCGCCGGGAATCAGTCCAGCATAATTTTCACGGCACCCGGACAGCATGATCCCGGCAATTCCCAGGAGCAAACTCACCTGAAGAATTCTTCGCGGATCTGCGCTGAGTCCCATCGGCAATTTCATCCCGGCCCCTTTTTCTACACAAGAAAATGTTTAGCCCGCAAGTCTACCCCGCGCGCCTGCCGGCTCTCAAATACAGATGCAAAAAAGAAAGATAGAGTCAGTCCCGTGAACCCGGAAAATCGAGGCATCGCAAGGCTGGCCTCCCAATGGATGTGAACGCGATCAGATTCAGAAAGACGGCCGCGGACGGGCGAGATACCTTCAAGCTATTTCCGTACTGGTTATGCAATCGGCGGCGAGGATAGTGATACAATCCAAACTCCGAGTTATTCCATGACAGACTCCCGCGCACACGATGAAGCGGTTCTCGAACTCATTTCGCCCGAGAACACCCGCCGATCCGTGCCCCTAAACCAGTCGCCATTCCTGATTGGCCGGGGCGACGCCGGAAACCAGTTGGCCATTCCCGACCGCCGCGTCTCTCGCAACTGTGTGGCGATTCTCTCCGATCGGAACCAGTACGTATTGGAGGACCGCGGGAACCAGCTCGGCGTTTTTTTGAACGGCGAAAAAGTCACCAAGCAGACTTTGAAAGAAGGTGACATCGTCACCTTCGGTCTCGAAAATTCCTACCAACTTGTATTCCACGCCGCTTCCCAGGAGAGCACGATCGAGCATCTCCTCACCCGAGTGGGACGCATTTCCACAAGCGAATCCTCTCCCATCGGCCTCGGCAAGCTCAATCTGCTGCTCGAAGCGACCATGCTTTTGCATTCACAGTTGCCCCTGGACGCAGTGCTCGAAGCCATGCTGGACCGCGCCATTACCATCACCAATGCTGAACGCGGCCTGCTGCTCGAAGCCAACGAATCCGGCTCGTTGCTTCACCGCCTGGCACGCCGCGCCGGTGGCGTGAGCATGCCGACGCAAGGCTTCGCGCCCACCCAGACCGCCTTGCGCATGGCGATGGAAAGCCAGACCGGCGTCATTACCGGCGACCTTCAGGAGGCCGATAATCCACTTCAGGGCGCGCAAAGCATCATTGCGCAGCGGCTTCGCTCCGTCGTGGCGATTCCTCTTTACGCCATGCCGCGCGCGAGCACCGACGAATCGATGGTCAACATCCAGCGCGGACAATTCCTGGGCATTTTGTATCTGGACTCGAAGCGTCCCGCCGCCTTTTCCAAGCTCGACCGCCAGATTCTCGACGCCCTCGCCGTCGAGGCCGCCAGCATTTTGGACAATGCCCGCCTCGTCGAGCGCGAACGCCAGCGCCAGCGCCTCGAGCAGGAACTCAGCATCGCCCGCGAAATTCAGCAGGCGCTTCTGCCTTGCAGCTTCGGCGAATTTCCCCACCTCGCCATCTCGGCCGTGAACACTCCCTGTCATGCCGTCGGCGGCGATTACTTTGACGTGTTTCCCATGAGCAATGACCGCACTGCCTTCGTCATTGCCGACGTTGCAGGGAAGGGCATCGGCGCCGCGCTGCTCACCACCATGCTCCAAGGCGCCCTTACGGGCATGACCCTTGGCGCCGACCCCGCTCGCGTCTTTCACCACATCAATGATTTCCTTTGCAAGCACTCCGATGTAGGCAAATATGCCACTATGTTTTTCGGGATGCTCGACCGGCAAGGCAATCTCGACTATCTCAACGCCGGCCATCCTTCGCCGCTGCTGCTTCGCCGCGGAGAGGCCAGCGAGATCTTCACCGAGGGGTCCTTTCCGGTGGGGCTGGTGGCGCATGCCAGTTACGCCACCGTTCGCGAGACGCTCGAGCCCGGCGACACCCTGGTCCTGTTCAGCGACGGCGTCACCGAAGCCGCCGACCCCGAGGATGAGATGTTCGGCATTCCCCGCCTCACCGAAGCCGTCGCCGGCCACCATGACGCCCCCCTCGACCAACTCCAAAAACGAGTGGTCGATTCCATCGAAAGTTTTTCGCGCGGCGCAAGCCAGGCCGACGACATCACGCTTCTCCTAATCCGCTACCGCGCCGCCTCCCAATCTGCCCAATCTGGCTCCTAAGTAGCACAGGCATCCGCCGGGGCGGACCTGTGCGCTTTTCGCGACCATCAATAAATCGAGATTGCCTGTGGATGTGAAAATATGCAAACCCTCTCCTATCATTATGTTGGAGCGATCATTCGCCCTGCCAAATTAGAAAAATCCTTCGAAATTGACGACCCGCATGCGCCGTCCGGAGTGCAGAAGTTTTGCGCCACCGCGGGAGGCGGCTCGGTGCGGAAAAGTCCGAATACGGCGAGCACCGAATTCCAGGCGAAGAAACGGCACACTCTAAAGATCGAGTTGTTAACGCGGGGCATCACCCGTCTTGAATGTCCTGCAGGGTCTCTAACCCGACACACAGGTTGTTACGACGCTAAACTGAGGGGGAATTAGGGCTGTAACAACGCTGTAACATTGAATGGAGTATCATGCTCTTTGCCCAACATAGTGAGTTGCATGGTTTGGTGGAGAACTTCTAGGGGCATCGTCGCTGTTCAATTGAATTAAGCAGGGGGCTGATGAAATGCCATTGTCAATAGAAGAACTCGAAGGCGGAATCACCAAGGTGATCTTGGAAGGGCGACTGGATATCGAAGGTGCCGCCGCCGTTGATATGCGCATGAACGTGATTGCGGGAACCAAGAAGGCCGTGATCGTCGATATGCAGAAAGTCACATTCCTCGGTTCGATGGGACTGCGAGCTTTGGTCGCGCCGGCGCGCGCCATCAAAGGCCGCGGGGGTAAAATGGTGATCTTCGACCCGATTGAAATGGTCGAGAAAGTCCTGACGACGAGCGGTGTGGACACGATGATTCCCATCCATCACGAGCTTCGAAACGCGATCGCCGCGGTGCAGTAAACCTCGCGAAGATTGCCGGAAGGGCCAGCGCGGAGCATGACTGGGGACGGCAAGCAAACGACGGAAGAACGGCTGGTTTTGCAAAGCCGGATGTCCGATTTGGCGCAAGTTGCACCGTGGATCGAGCAGCTGGCCGCGCGGCACCCGATTCCCGATGAAATGCAATTCGCGATGAATCTTTGCCTGGAAGAGGCCCTCTCGAACGTCATCCGGCACGGCTATTCCGGCAATCCGGACCATTCCTTCGCCGTCCAATTCTCCAGCCCCCGGGAAAATTATTTTCTTTTTGTTATCGAGGATGACGCGCCGCCATTTAACCCTGTCGATTCGCCCGAACTGCCGGCCGTGAGTTCTCTTGATGAGACCCGCGTCGGCGGGCAGGGCATCCGCCTCATGCGGCAGTTTGCAAACGCGCTCGAATATGAGCCGACATCCACCGGCAACCGGCTACGCATCGGTTTTTCCGCCACCAAATCCGCCACCGCGCAGGTCTGATTTCCGCCGCGGCCATCGCCACGAAACCCTTTCAATAAATAATTCTTGTGGGTCGCGGCTTCAGAGTCTATGTGAGAAGTCGGTTTTGGTTCATGTAGCGCCCGCCTTCAGGCGGGCATCTGGGCGACTCCAAAGTGCCCGTCTGAAGGCGGGCGCTACACAAGGCGCCGATCTTGAGTTCTTGCACAGACTGTTCAGCCGCGATTTTCCGCAACCGATAAAAAAGGGCTTAAGCGCCTGAAGTTTCGATCTAGTATGTGGGACTGGTACGTGAAAGCCTCGCCTTAAAATTCAAACATGAACTCTTGAGGCGAAAATGCCTATGGAAAAAGATGCAGCAAAAAGCGTAATCGTGCGCGGCAGTTCCGCCGGACTCGCGCAGGAAATTCACGCGGGCCCGCACAGGCTCGTTTCCGATGAGCCCGTGTCCGCCGGCGGCACGGATTCCGGACCTTCTCCGTACGGCTTGCTGCTCGCCGCCCTGGGAGCGTGCACTTCGATGACGGTGGGGATGTATGCGCGGCGCAAAGCATGGCCGCTCGAGGAAGTCACCGTCCATCTCCGCCACTCGAAAATTCACGCCGCCGATTGCGCGGAATGCGATACAAAAGAAGGAATGCTCGATCGAATCGAGCGCGAAATTCACTTCAGCGGACTATTGACGGACGAACAGCGATCCAGGCTGCTGGAAATCGCAAACAAATGCCCCGTCCACCGAACGCTGACATCGGAAATTCACATAGAAACGCGAATGGTCTGAAGTTTTTGTAGCACAGGCACTCTTGCCTGTGCGGTTTTGTAGATAGCATGGCCGGGAAATTCTGGCCAGCCACGATCGCGAAAACCGCACAGGCAAGAGTGCCCGTGCTACAACGAATCAGCGATTCGCGACGGTGAAAGGATCGAAAGGAGAATTCCATGGCTCCCACCCAAGTCCTTCTCCTTGCATTTCTGATCGGCATCGTTTGCGGCTTGCGCTCTGTCACCCCGCTGGCTGTCTTGGCCTGCGCCTCTCAACTAGGTTGGATCAATCTCGATCACACGATCCTCCACTTCATGGGTACCGCCGATGCCATGGTGATCTTCACCGTGCTGGCGATCATCGAGCTTGGCGCCGATAAGCTTCCTTCAACACCGAGCCGGACGAAGCCTGCCGGTTTGATTGCTCGCATCGGTCTCGGCGCATTGTCCGGAGCAGCCCTCGCGGCGGCGGGGGCGCGAACCATCGCGTTCGGTGCGGTCTTAGGCGCGGCGGGCGGCATCGCCGGCGCGTTTGGCGGCTATCAAGTTCGCACTCGCCTGGTAAAAGCTCTGAAAATTCCGGACTTCGTGATCGCTATTTTGGAAGACGCGGTGGCGATCGGCGCGGGATTTTTTATCGTGTCGCGATTTTAGTTGCACGCCGTCTTTGATTTCAACAAACGTAGTGTGGTACGGTTTGTTCTTGAGGAGTGAGAAATTTTCGGGCGCGCATCCGTTTTTCTGTCTTGTGTTCGCATGGAACCGTACCACTAGGGATAGACAGTTTGAACACCCAGCAACAAGATTTTGTGCTTCCCGGTGCATTTCCCCCTTGACAGAATTTTCGCTCTTGATTACATTGCGCCCTCGGATTCAGGGGACGTGATTCGATTAGCGGCCGGCACCATCACCCCCAACCATGCCGCATCGTCGACTGACGCAACCTGCCGGGTTTCATAGAGACATCGAGGAGGCTCCTTTCACTCCCCGTGGCCGGCGCTCCCAGCGCGGTCGGCGAGGGATCGCGCAACGCCAGAGGCCGCAGCGGTCGGGGCGATGCGCAAGGGAGGGATTTTTCTTTTTTCGATCGCGGATCCCACTTCAACGCGGAACGCGTTACCCCTGCGGGGGCGAAAGTGAATTGGGGACCGCAACCGAATCGGGGATCCTCGAGAATTCCCGGCTCTAAGAATTCGAAACTGAGCAGTGACCTGCCGAGAATCAGGAAGCTGCGTGCTCCCAGCCACGCATTTTGGGAGTAAAATACAATGGTTCCCTCTGCGCGGGGGAGCCTATTTGCGCGGAGGCGATGATGGCGTTTACGAAAATGGCTTTGAACGAAAAAACGGCCCTGCAAACCGGCACGGCAACTCCCGCGGATGTCGAAGTCCGCACCGGCCTCGAATTCGAACGGTATTTCACCGACGGACGCACCTCACCCTATGACGCGGTCGAATGGGAAAAAAGAGTCGCGCTCATCGGCAACGAAAAAGGCAAAACAATTTTCCGCCAGGAAGATGTGGAAGTTCCGAAGGGCTGGTCGCAGACGGCGACCAACATCGTCGCGTCGAAATATTTTCACGGCAAGCTCAACACCCCCGAGCGTGAAAGTTCGGTCCGCCAACTAATAGGCCGCGTCGTAAACACCATCGTCGGCTGGGGCGAGAAGGGCGGCTACTTCGCGAACTCTCCCGCGCGCGACGCCTTCCGCGACGAGCTGACGCATCTGCTCGTCGAGCAGAAGATGGCATTCAATTCCCCGGTCTGGTTCAACGTCGGCGTGCAGCCCAAGCCGCAATGCTCGGCCTGCTTCATCAACTCGGTGCATGACAGCATGGAATCGATCATGAACCTGGCCAAGATCGAGGGCATGCTCTTCAAGTGGGGCTCGGGCACAGGCACGAATTTTTCCTCGCTGCGCGGCAGCCGCGAAACGCTTTCCGGCGGCGGCATCGCCTCTGGCCCCGTGAGTTTTATGAAGGGTTTTGATGCGTTTGCCGGCGTGATCAAGTCGGGCGGCAAGACGCGCCGCGCCGCCAAGATGGTGATCCTCAACGTGGATCATCCGGACATCGTCGAATTCATCGACTCGAAGATGAAAGAGGAGCGCAAGGCGCGCGTCCTCATCGAGCAGGGTTACGACCCCGCGATCGACGGCGAAGCCTACTCCTCGATCTTTTTCCAGAATGCGAATCACTCCGTCCGCGTCACCGACGAATTCATGCAGGCGGTCGATGACGATCGCGACTGGTGGACCCGCAACGTCAACGACGGCAATCCCGTCGAAAAATTCAGCGCCCGCGAATTGCTGCATCGCATGGCCGAATCCGCCTGGCAGTGCGGCGATCCCGGCATGCAGTACGACACCACTGTGAATCGCTGGCACACCTGCAAAACCACCGCGCGCATCAACGCTTCGAACCCTTGCTCGGAATACATGTTCCTGGACGACACGGCGTGCAACCTCGCGTCCCTCAACCTGATGAAGTACCTCAATTCTAATGGCTCCTTCGATGTCGAAGCCTTCCGCCACGCCGTGGACATCACCATCACGGCGCAGGAAATCCTGGTGGACAACGCCAGCTACCCCACGCCGCGCATCGCCGAAAATTCTCACAACTTCCGCCCGCTGGGCCTCGGCTACGCCAATCTGGGCGCGCTGCTGATGTCCATGGCGCTGCCGTATGATTCCGACGGCGGCCGCGACATGGCCGGAGCGGTCACAGCGCTCATGTGCGGCGAAGCGTACGCGCAGTCCGCGCGCATCGCCGAGCGTCTCGGGCCGTTCTCCGGCTATGCCGCGAATCGCGAGCCGATGCTCGAAGTGATTCGCATGCACCGCGATTCGCTGCGGCCCATCAAATCGGAAAACGTGCAGCCCTCGCTGCTCGGCGCCGCGCAGACGTCCTGGGACGCCGCGCTCGCTCTCGGGGAAAAAGTCGGCTTCAAGAATTCGCAGGTCACCGTGCTCGCGCCCACCGGCACCATCGGCTTCATGATGGATTGCGACACGACCGGCATCGAACCGGACCTCGCGCTCGTGAAATACAAGAAGCTCGTCGGCGGCGGAGTTATTAAAATAGTAAATAACACCGTCCCCGCCGCGCTCATGAAGCTCGGCTACTCGCCCGAGGAAACCTCGCAGATCGTTTCCTACGTGGACCGCAACGGCAAGATCGAAGGCGCGCCCGGATTCAAGACCGAGCACCTGCCGATCTTCGATTGCTCGCTCGCCGCTGCCGGCGGGCGCTCCATCGCCTGGCGCGGCCACTTGAAAATGATGGCGGCGGCACAGCCTTTCCTCTCCGGAGCCATCAGCAAGACCATCAACATGCCCGAGGATTCCACCGTCGAAGACATCATGCAGGCGTATATTGAGTCGTGGAAGCTGGGCGTGAAGGCCGTGGCCATTTATCGCGACAACTCGAAAGGTTCTCAGCCGCTATCCGCCGCCGGCGATAAGAAGGACACCGCGCAACAGGCGCAGTCTGCCGCGGCCGTCGCGGCGGCCAAGCCTGCCGAGGGCGCACCTGGCGTCGCCGAACAGCGCGAGCTCTTCATCCGCGCGCATCGCCGCAAGCTGCCGAGCGAGCGCTCCTCCATCACCCACAAATTCTCCATCGGCGGCCACGAAGGCTACATCACCGTCGGCATGTACGAGACAGGCGAGCCCGGCGAAATTTTCATCAAGATGGCCAAGGAAGGCTCGACCCTCTCCGGCTTCATGGACGGCTTCGCGCTTTCCGTTTCCATCGGCCTGCAATACGGCGTGCCTTTGAAAGCGCTGGTCGACAAATTCATTAACACTCGTTTCGAGCCCGCGGGCTATACCGGCCATCCGGCCATCCCCTACGCGAAATCCGTACTCGACTACATCGCGCGTTGGCTCGGCGGGCGTTTCATTTCTCCCGGCTATCTCACGCACAACGGCGACGCCGCGTTGCCCGTAGCCACCGTAACGGCCACGCCCGCAGTGCCTCCAGCAATGATGGCCACGGCAGATGACGATCCGTCCCCGGCCAGCGCAGGACCGCGCCCCATGTTCGACGGCGCGCCCACCTGCTCCGAATGCGGCATGCTCATGACCCCCAACGGCGCCTGCTACAAGTGCGAAAATTGCGGCGGCACCTCCGGCTGCAGTTAACCTATGGCTCGATCAGAATTTCAGCAAAAGGCACGGCACGCCGTGCCTTTTGCTTTAGTGGCGCATGCTTTAGCTTGTGGGGTTTTGTCAGGCCGGAACCCAAACCCCACAAGCTAAAGCATGCGCCACTCAACGCCGCCTCGCCCGATGCTTGCAGCCGTCACACATCGAAATCGCGTCCGAGTGGTTGAGAAAACTCTCCCGCATCTGAGGGCGGGCTGGGCTCTCATCCGCGTTCGCCTCGCTGGAATCTGCAACACCGACATCGAAATTCTTCGCGGCTACCACAATTTTCGAGGCACGCTCGGCCATGAATTTGTAGGCGATGTTGTCCGCGTAACCGGCGCGAAAGATCGCGCCTGGATCGGCCGGCGCGTCGTCGGCGAAATTAATCTGTCGTGCGCCGGCCTAGGATTCCGCAAGCCGTGCGATTATTGCCGGCGCGGAATCCCGACGCACTGCGCGCGGCGCCGCGTCCTCGGAATCATCGGCCACGACGGCGCATTCGCCGAATACCTCGCGCTGCCCGTCGTGAACTTGCACCGCGTCCCCTCAGGCATTCCCGACGAGGCAGCCGTCTTCACCGAGCCGCTCGCCGCCGCGTGCCAAATTCTGGAACAGGTGAACATTCGGGCGCACCGCGATGCAGCCGTGGTCGGCGACGGCAAGCTCGCGCAGCTCATCGCACGAGTGCTGTGCGCCGCGGGCTTGCGCGTCGCGATGATCGGTAAACACGCGCGCAAGTTGCGCCTGGCGCGTCTGGCGGGCATCGCAACGGCAAAGGTCGCGTCGCCAAGCGCGCGCCGCGCCGACACGTTCACGTTGACCGTCGAGGCTACCGGTTCGTCTTCGGGCCTCGCCCTCGCGCAGCAAATCACCGCTCCGCGTGGCACACTCATATTAAAATCCACATTCCACGGCGCCGCCGATGTAGAGACGTGGCCGATCGTCGTGAAGGAGCTAACGGTCATCGGCTCGCGCTGCGGCCCGTTTCCGCGCGCGCTTGCGTTCCTGCGTTCCGGGCGAGTGGACCCGCGTCCGCTGATCACCGGCATCTTCCCACTGAAAGATGCGGCCAAAGCGATCCGCCATGCGCAGGAGCGCGAAGTAATGAAAGTATTGCTCAAGCCGGCGCATCAAGGGAGATGAAGAAGTCGTGTAGCGCCCGCCTTTCTTTTCAGGCGGGCACTTGGGCGTCGCGCACGGATGCCCGCCTGAAAAGAAAGGCGGGCGCTACACCATCGGATTCGCCGGGAAATTTGTCACCGCGAGGAGGGTACATGAAGGAATTAAGCGAAAAGCTGGCGCGAGCGGTGCAGACGGCAGAAGGAAAACTTCGGCAGGTTTCCGAAGCGGAGAGCAACGCGCCCGTCTTGAAAGGCGGCTGGTCCCGCAAGCAAGTCATCGGTCACCTGATCGACTCCGCGTCCAACAATCACCAGAGATTTGTCCGCGCATCATTGCAGGGCTCCCTCGAATTCCCGGGTTACGACCAGGACGGCTGCGTAAGCGTGCAAGCCGTTCAAAGCGCTCCTTGGCCACTTCTGGTCACGCTTTGGACGAATTACAATCTCTATCTAGCCCACGTCATTGCTCACCTGCCGGCGGACAAACTCGCAGCGCAATGCCGAATCGGTGAGAATGAAGCTGTGACATTGAAGTTTCTTGCCGAGGATTATCTAACCCATCTGCTGCATCATTTGGGTCAAATTGGCGCCGCCTAGGGGTGATGAGGTATGTGTGACAGTTCGGTGGCCGCTCCTTTCACGGTGGTTTCAATTGAATTAGACGGGCCGGTGCTCCGCACAGGCTGCGGAAAAACCAAAATATTTGTCATTCCGAGGCGCGCCGCGCGCCGAGGAATCTCTCTTTCCTGGATTTCAATCAAGGAGAGATTCCTCGCTCCGCTCGGAATGACAAAATAAAATCTTTTTTCCGCAGCCTGTCCAGCCCGCTTACAGGCTTGGTGGCTGCTGCGTCAACCTCACCATTTCGCCCGTGATACGATTCAGAAGCCATGAAAACTATCCTGCTTCTCCTTTGTTCGAATGTCTTCATGACCATCGCCTGGTACGGTCACCTGAAATACCGCCAGTCCCCGCTTTTCGTTGCAATTGTCGTGAGCTGGCTCATCGCGTTCGCCGAATACTGCTTTCAGGTTCCCGCAAACCGCATCGGATATGGCGAATTCACGGCCTTTCAGTTGAAAATCATCCAGGAGGTGATCACCCTCAGCGTGTTTGTCGTGTTCGCATGGTGGTATCTCGGCGAAGATATCAAATGGAATCATGCAGTCTCATTTCTGTTTCTGATCGGCGCCGTGACCTTCGCGTTCTGGGGAAAATTGTAATTGTTCGAAGATCAAATGACGCCACTACAGCTTCCTTGCGTTTCTTGACTTTCGTGCAAGCCGCTGCCTAGACTTGATCTTCCCGCGCACATCATGACACAGGCGGAAAACAAAACGATCGTTGTAGGTGTCACCGGAGCTTCGGGGGCGGTGCTCGCGCAGGCGGCGCTGCGCCTGCTCGAAGCCGATGCGCGCGTGGCGCGAGTTCACCTCGTGGTCACGGACACGGGCGCGCGTTTGCTGGCCCACGAATTGGGCATCGCCACGAGCGACGCGAAAAAGCTTCCGTCCCTCCTGGTCGGCGGCCCCGCGGCGAAAACGGAAATGCTGCCGAACAAGGACGTGGGCGCGTCGATCGCTTCGGGCAGCTATCCGGTGGATGCGATGGTGGTCATCCCGTGCTCGGTGGGCACGCTTGCGACGATTGCCGCAGGGACGAGCGACGATCTGATTGCGCGCGCTGCCGACGTTTGCCTCAAGGAAGGCCGGCGGCTCGTGCTCTGCGTGCGCGACACGCCGTTCAATCGCATCCATCTCGAAAACATGCTGCGCGCGCAGCAGGCGGGCGCCGTGATCATGCCGGCGATTCCGTCGTTCTATCACCAGCCAAAGACGATCGACGACCTCGTCGCGCAATACGTCTATCGCGTCCTTGCGCAAATGGAATTGCCACAGGAAGAAATGTACCGCTGGGAAGGACAGAAGGCCAAGTAGGACGGGCTTCAGCCTGTCAGCTTTTGACTTCTGCCATCTCAGCAAGATTCAAAACCAGACAGGCTGGAAGCCTGTCCTACGGGAACTGGGAGACGAAGTGAGCACGACCCGCATCCGCACGATCCTCGAGATGATCAAGTTCGAGCACTCGGTCTTCGCGCTGCCGTTTGCGTTGACGGGAGCCCTGCTCGCCGCGCGCTATGCCCCGATGGCAGGCGCTGCGCCGGGATGGCCCAGGTTGCGGGAACTTGCATGGATCATCGTCGCGATGATCGGAGCGCGTTCCTTTGCGATGACGACGAACCGGATCATCGACCTGCGCTACGACCGCGAGAATCCGCGCACCCGCACACGTGCTCTCGCTACCGGCGCGCTCACCGTCCAGTTCGCGTTGGTTTTCGCCGCCGTGGCTGCGGCGGTGCTGGTGATAGCCGCGTGGCAGTTGAACCCGCTGGCTCTCAAACTTTCGCCCGTCGCGCTCGGCGTCCTGTTTTTCTATTCCTACACCAAGCGATTCACGTCGTGGTCGCATCTCGTGCTCGGATTCTGCCTGGGAATGTCGCCCGCGGCGGCGTGGATTGCCATCGCCGGCTCTCTCGATGCGCGCATGCTCATCCTCTGCGCGGCGGTAACGCTTTGGGTCGGCGGCTTCGACGTGCTCTACGCCTGCCAGGACCTCGAGTACGACAAGTCCGTGAATCTTTTTTCCGTCCCAAAACGTTTCGGCGTGGCAAAGGCGCTGGGAATTGCGCGCGCGATGCACGTCCTGATGATCGCGCTTCTATCGTGGCTCGCATGGAGCTTCCATCTGCCCTGGCCGGCATGGGCCGGAATCGTGGTCGTCGCCGCGCTCCTGGCCTATGAGCATTCGCTCGTTTCCGCGACCGACTTGAGCCGGATGAATGCTGCGTTTTTCACCGTGAACGGTTATATTAGTCTCTTGTTCCTGCTGTTCTGGGGCGCGGCGGTAGCGCTAAAGTAGCACAGGCACTCTTGCCTGTGCGGTTTTTGCAGCGCGCCGGTGGAACGAAACATTTACAATCGCGAAACCCGCACAGGCAAGAGTGCCTGTGCTACAAAAAATGACCAACCTTCGAATCAACGACGCGCACCTGAAACCCATCGCGGAAAAAGTTTTCGCCGGCGAGCGCTTGAACGCCGAAGACGGCGCCACCCTGTACCGCTCACCCGACTTGCTGGCCACGGGCTGGCTCGCCAATTACGTGCGCGAAAAGCGCCACGGCAACACCTGCTTCTTCAACGTGAATCGGCATATCAACCCCACAAACGTCTGCGTCGCCCACTGCAAGCTGTGCGCCTTCGGCCGCGACCCGAATGCCCCCGGCGCGTATACCTTCGCCCTCGAGGAAATCTACCAGCGCGCGGAACAGGGCATGCGCGAAGGCGCGACGGAATTCCATATGGTCGGCGGCCTGCACCCCGACCTGCCGTTTGAATATTTCCTCGACCTGATGCGCGGCCTGAAAAAGCGCTGCCCATCCGTGCACCTGAAAGCATTCACAATGGTCGAGGTGGGCTATTTCTCGCGCATCGCGAAGCTTTCCATTCGCGACACGCTCGTCGCGCTCAAAGAAGCGGGCGTGGACTCGCTCCCCGGCGGAGGCGCGGAAATTTTCAACCCGCGCGTGCGAAAAATTATCTGCGACCACAAAGTCAGCGGCCGCCAGTGGCTGAACATCGCACGCACCGCGCACGGAATCGGCCTGCGCTCCAATGCCACCATGCTCTACGGCCACGTCGAGACCGAAGAGGAGCGCGTTGAGCACCTGCTTCTGCTGCGTGAATTGCAGGACGAAACGCACGGCTTCTCCGCGTTCATCCCCCTAGCGTTTCACCCGGCCAACACAGGACTCGCGCACCTGCCCCCGCCCACGGGCTACCACGACCTGAAATCCATCGCAATCTCGCGCCTGCTGCTCGACAACTTTGACCACATCAAAGCCTACTGGGTAATGCTCACGCCAAGCATTGCGCAAATCGCCCTGCGCTTTGGTGCCGACGACCTCGACGGCACCGTCGTCGAAGAAAAGATCTACCACGACGCCGGCGCCCAGACCGCCGAGTTCACCCCGCGCGTAGAACTCGAGCGCCTCATCCGCGAAGCCGGCCGCATCCCCGTTGAGCGCGACACACTCTATCGTCCAGTGGATCGCTCGAAGATGCCTCCCCCGTCTGGCCCGCGCCCTGACGTCACACTTTCCATAAACGTTTAGGTGTCTAATGACAAGGCTAAGCTGGAAGGATTTTGAACTCCTTGCGGGAGAATTCTTCACGAAAGAATCAGGCGTGAGGCTCCTTCCACAGTGGCCATTGCACCTAAAGAATGGGTTGATCCACAAGTTTGACTTCTCGTCCGAAGACGAATGTTTTGTAGTGCAATGTAAGAGTCTTACATGGACCAAATCGGGAAATTACCCGAGCGGAAAGGTTGCGGAAGCACAGCGGGCAATTCACATGCTTCAAGAATGCGACGCCTTCCGCAAGGTAATCGTATTCGATGACCATCAGAATCAAAAGGGGCAAAGTTTTGTGGAGGTGTTTGTTCGGAGAAACAAGGACGCTCTTTCCGGCGTTGACGTGTGGAGGAGCCGCGATGGCAAGTTTGAACTATATTTGGGCGCGAAGAACAAACCTAACCCGGTCGACGCGCACCAAGCTGCGCTAGCCATAAAATTATTGGCTGACATATCTCGCAGGGCACGGACAGAGGTCATCGTTTCGTTTGTGGAAATTGGCCAGCGTTTGGGGACGACCGCCGAGAAAATCGACAGCATAGTAGAAATAATTGAAACTGGCCTCAAGAATGAAGGGATACCGGCAACGAGAGAAAGGGGCACCTTTCGGCTCAAGCGAGAGATATAGGTTGCAAGGTCTCGATGAATCCATCGAAAGGGTCACGCCAATATGCATAAAACTGTCATTCACTCAGGCGAAGATGGCTATTGGGTGGCGGAGTGCCCGAGCCTGCCGGGTTGCATAAGTCAGGGAAAAACAAAAGTAGAAGCGAGAGCCAACATTTACGAAGCCATTGAAGGGTACGAGGCTGCGCTCGATGAAATGGAATCCGATCCAAAATTCATAGAAATGATGAAACGGTCAGACGAGGACATAAAAGCGGGTCGCGTTTTCACGCAAGAGGAAGCGGTACGCTTGCTCCGTAGGAAGAGAAGGGCGGGGAGAAAGAAACATTAGACTTCTACCGCTCGGCTGTCACTATTTCCCTTTCGCAAAAACTCCCACCCCAATAAGGCATAAAATGGGCCATAACATAGCCACTGAAAAAACGAATCGAAATGCCACACGCCGAGCGAGCGATAATTAATGAAAATTTTGTAGGAGAGAAATTCCAGGATCGTGAGCAGCAGCCACGCCGGGCTCGGATAAAAACACAGGAGCGGCACGATCCACGTGAAATACCACGGATAACCGTTCGGCGCGAAAAGCAGGACCGTGCCGATCAGCAGAAATGCTGCGCGTGTAGGGTCCGCGCGACGCACCGCCAGCCACACGGCCAATCCAATCACAACACCTTCTCCAACTCCGGCGGCGATTACATGCGAGCCGGTAAGCCACAACAGAACCGGGTAAATGCTGGAATGGTAGTTGCGGAAAATCCGCTGATAATAATTGAGCATCCCCAGGAACTCGCGCCATCCATGCCGGTACGGCCAAACGCATACAGCAGCCAATGCAGCGCTACAGGCCGCCGCCAGCCATCCGCGCAGCTTCCGAGGCCAGCCAGCGCGGCAAAACGCTAGCGGGAACAATACGGCAGGGAAGGCTTTGGCCAGCGCCCCGGCCGTCAGCGTAAGCGTTGACATTGCCGGAGCACGTCTTATAATCATGAGCGTAGCGACCACGCCGGCGATGGCCAACGCGTCGTTGTGGCCGCTCGAAGAGAATTCGACCACAACCAGCGGATTCCAGGCGTAAATGGCTACCTGGTAGTTCCGTCCCCCAGTCGAACGGATCCACCCGGCGAGCAGCGCCGCGACGGCAAGATCGGCGAGCAGAAACGGCAGCTTGAAACCAACCGGGTCTGGAAGCAAGCGCCACGTCGCGCGAAAAACAAGCTCAGCGAGCGGCGGGTACATCGTGGGAATTTCAGGCACAGGCATCACGTACCAGCCCGGATCGCGCAGCGGCGCAAGTCGCGGGTCCGTAGGCGCTACCGCATAGGGGTTCCAGCCCTCATTCTGGACGTGGCCGTCCCACCGGTAGCGATGCAGGTCAGTCGAGAGCGAGGGCGGCTGCGGAAATAAAGTAAGGCGAAAGGCGAGCGCGCCCAGTAGTACGAGCCACATAACGGCCTTGTTATCTCGCGTGTGTTCGAGGGCGTACAGGGCGACGAAATACAGCACGCCGCCGCCCAGCGCCAGGGCCATGAATTCGGGGATGTGAACCGAAAGATCACCGAGCCGCGCCATCGCGGCAAACACGCCTTCGAGCGCCACGATGGAAATGAGCGCGATCAGAATTTGCGGTTCAAGTAAGCGACGCGAAGGGCTCAACGGTTGTAAGCTCGCGATTTAATTGTTCGCCGATTGATTTTTTGCAAGGGGGGCTGTCCGTTTTGAATTTCGCGCAACATTCGATCAGTTTGCTGGCCATTGCGGCGCAAAGCCCGCTCACGCATTATTGGACCAACCTCACCGACCCCAGCCGCAATCCCTTCCGCGGCCTCTATCAGCTCAACACATTCGACCTGGCCATCATGATCCCGTATTTCGCCGTGCTGGTAATACTCGCCGCGTACGGCATGCACCGCTACTACCTGGTCTGGGCGTTTTTCAAGCATCGCGACAACGTACCCGGCCCGCCGCCCGCCGTCGCCGAGTGGCCCAAGGTTACCATACAGCTTCCCATCTACAACGAGCGCTACGTGATCGAGCGCCTGGTGGACGCGGTCGCGCGCTTCGATTACCCGCGCGAGCTGCTCGACATTCAGGTGCTGGACGATTCCACGGACGAAACTCAAGAAGTCGCGCGCGCTTGCGTCGAGCGTTACCAGGCGCTCGGTTTGCCGATTCACTACCTGCATCGCACTGACCGCACCGGCTACAAGGCCGGCGCGCTGGCCGAGGGATTAAAATCCGCGACGGGAGAATTCGTCGCCATCTTCGACGCCGATTTCCTGCCCTCGCCCGATTTTCTGCGCCAGACGGTGCCATATTTTACCGACCCCAAAATCGGCATGGTGCAGGGACGCTGGACCTACCTGAACCGCCATTACTCCGCGCTGACCGAAGTCGAAACGATCCTCCTCGACGGCCACTTTGTCATGGAACACGGCGCGCGCTCACGCAGCAACAGCTTCTTCAATTTCAACGGCACGGCAGGCGTGTGGCGCCGCCGAGTAATTGACGAAGCCGGCGGCTGGCAGCATGACACTCTCACCGAAGACACTGACCTCTCCTACCGCGCGCAGCTCCTCGGCTGGAAATTTCTTTACCTGCCAAATGTCGAGTGCGCTTCCGAGCTGCCCGTGGAAATGAACGCCTTCAAGGCGCAGCAAGCCCGCTGGGCCAAGGGCCTGATGCAGACCGCGAAAAAAATTCTGCCCCGCATGCTGCGCTCCAACGAGCCCTCGAACATCAAGGCCGAAGCCGTCTTCCACCTCACCGCCAATATCAGCTATCCCTTCATGGTAGTTCTCTCGACGCTGCTCCTACCCGCGATGATCGTGCGTTTCTACCAGGGCTGGTTCCAGATGCTGTTCATTGATTTGCCGCTCTTCATCGCGTCAAGCTGCTCGATTTCCGGTTTCTATCTCACGTCGCAGCGCGTCCTTTACCCGAAGACGTGGAAGCGTTCGATCCTCTACATGCCGCTCGTGATGGCCGTCGGCATCGGCCTCTCCGTGCGCAACGCCAAGGCCGTCATCGAAGCGATACTCGGCATCAAATCCGAATTCGTGCGCACCCCCAAATTCAAAATCGAAGGCCAGGTCGGCACCTGGAAGAAAAAACTCTACCGCAACCGCTCCGGCTGGATGCCGTACCTGGAAATCGCGCTGGGCTTGTACTTCGCGTCGACAATCGTCTATTCCATTCAAAACGAAAATTACGCCACCGCCCCGTTCCTGTTCCTCTTCGTCTGGGGTTTCCTCTACACCGGAGTCATGTCGGTAGCCCAAGCCTGGATCGAGCGCCTCCGTTTCGGCGTCCAACCCAGCGCCGCATCAGCCGAAGCCCGCGCCTCCGCGTCAGGTGCGCCGGGGTTCTAGTAGGACGGGCTTCAGCCTGTCTTCTTTTGACTTCTGTCAGCGCCGCAAAAATCAAAACCAGACAGGCTGAAGCCCGTCCTACAAAATTCACCGTTCCTCCACCGGCTCAGGATGAATCGTGACGCGCGCAATCTGCGGAAATTTTTCCTTCAAGCGGTCTTCGAGGGCGCCGGTGACGTCGTGGATCTGTGTGATAGGCAGGCTGCCGTCCATGGCGCAATGGCAGGACACCAGGATTTTGTGTTCGACCTGGCGTACGTGAACTTCGTGGCAATCCACCAGTTCATGAAATTCGTGGGGCAGCGTGTTGATGTACTTTTCGATGGCGCGGCCGAGGCCGGTCATTTCGCCGCGCTGGCCGTCCACCGAAGCGATGTGCGTGCCGAGCGGCTCGATGTGAATATTCACTTTGGCCTCGGCGCGGCGCGATGAGCCGGCCACGCCGGGAAGTTTGCGGATTTCCTCCTCGAGCTCTGTCGCGCGGCGATGCGCCTCGCGCAGACTCGAGTGTTCGTCAACTTCCAGATGCATCTCGATGAACAGGCGCCCGTCGAGCTGGTCCGCGGAAATTTCATGCACGGCGAGGCCAAGGCGCGAAGCGATGACGCGGATGGCATCAAACAAATGTTCTCCCGCCACGGCGCGCGGCTCCATATGCACCATCACGTCGGCGGGCACAATCTCGCCAACACGTCGTTCGACGGCGTCGGAAATGGCGTGCACCTGCTCAAAGCTGGCGGAACGCGGAACACTGATCGTAACATCAACGAAGTGCTTGTTCCCCGCGCGCCGCACGCGAACGCGCTCCGTGGAAATCACGCCTTCCAGGCCCTCCACCTCTTTTGTCACGCGCTCCTGCAATCCGGCGGGCGCCACATCCAGCAGCGCATCAAGCGTACGTTTGCCCAGTCGCGATCCCACCCAGATCACGATGGCCGCGACGACCAGCGCGGCAATCGGATCGGCATTCTGAAGCCACGTGATACCGTAATGCTGTCCAACCCAAACCGTCCCCATGCCCAGAATTACGACGAACGTGCTCCACACATCTGTCGAAAAATGAAGCGCGTCGGCTTCCAGTGCTTCGCTCGGATATTCCCGCGCCACGCGAGAGAGTGCTCGCGACCGCACCACATCTATCCCCATTGCCAGGCCGAGAATCACCATGGCCAGCGCGCTCGGCTGCAAATGCACCTGCTTGAACAGGAGCCGCACAAACGCCTCGACGATGATGTACACCGAAGTCGCAAGCAGCAGCCCCGTCTCGACGAACGCGGAGAAATTCTCGAATTTCCCGTGGCCATAGGTATGCCCGGAATCGGCAGGCTTGTCAGACACGCGCACGGAAAGCCACGTCAGAATGGCCGCGATCAAGTCCAGCCCCGAATGCAGCGCCTCGGAAAGCACGCCCAGGCTGCCCGTGGCGATGGCGAGGAACACCTTGAGCGCCAGCAGAATGAGCGCGGAGCCGATGGACCCAAGCGCCGCCATCTGCTTGACTGATGTGGGAGATCGTGTGATGAGCGAAGCCTCGAAGGGATTATACGACGCCTTAAGTAGGACGGGCTTCAGCCTGTCTGCTTTTGATCTCTGTCAGCGCCGCAAAAGTCAAAAGCAGACAGGCTGAAGCCCGTCCTACTTAAATCAGTTAATCGGCGGAGGAGGCACAAGCGGCAGACGTTCCGGCTCGCCGCGCGCGCCGTGGACTTCTACGTCATCCAGCAGAAGTGAGGGCGCGATCACAGTGGACGGCACTCCGGAATCAGCCGAGCCGAACGCGGCAAGCGCCGTCCCGGCAAAGCCCGCCTGCTGGCTCTGCATGAAATCGAAAGCCGTGGCGTCGTTTCCGACCGCCGCGATATTGCGGACGGCACGAAGCGTAAGCCCGGTAAGGCGCGCACCGCGAATCAGCGATTCCCGCCCATCCGCGACGTCCACGCGGTACACCAGCAACGGCAGCCGATCCCCAGTAGCCGCTCCGGATGCCGCGCCCATGACGATCTCCGAAAGATCTTCCTGTTCGCGCACGCCAAGAACAGGGTTATCCATGGCGCGCACGATCAGGCACCACTTATTCCCATTCTGTTTGCACGCATCCATGAATTTTTTCTTCAGCGCATCCGGAGAAATGCCGTCCATGGAAGTAAAAAACAAATTGCTCGCCATCGGGCGCGGATCGCCGAGATAAGCGGAGCGACCGTGTCCATTCGTATGGTCGAGATCGGGCCCCGGACGCCGGGACATCAGGAAATTCAACAACAGGCCGCTGTTGACGATCTCGACGCGCTGCGCCTTCACGCCCTCTTGGTCCACCTCATACGTGCCCAGCAAATCGCGCCCCTGAAACTGCTTGGCCGTAGGATCATCCAACAGTGACACCGAGCCGGGAAGAACGCGCGAGCCGAGCTTGCCGGTCCACTCGCTGCGCCCGCCGAGGCGGTCCATCAATTGATCGAATGCCGATTGCATCGCCAGCGGCCCGCGCGCCCCGGAAAGGGACGGCCCAAGCATTTGCACAAGCAACGAGCCCGCGGCAGGCGCCTCGAACAGCACTGGCCCGTCGTAATCGGCCGCTGGAGGTGAAACTCGAAGCGTGATTAATTGCTCTCCAGCTTTTTCGAGTTCCTTTCGAACGGCGTCCGCCGCGGGCAACTGGTCGGGGCGGTGTCGATACACCGCATAAAAATTGTGCAGTGCCATGCCGTCGTCCGATTCCGTTTCGAGGCTGGCTTCAATCGCCGCCAGGCTGCGATTCGCGCGGATCTTGGTTCCTTCGCTGTTCAGCAGGTACGTGGTCGTATAAATCAGGTGGTACGTGACGCGCGAGCTGTAAAGCTGCGGGAACTGGCGCAGCGCCGCGGAAACTGTTCTGGCCTCCTGCTCCCAGTTGCGCGTGGTCCAATCCGAGTCCTGCAATGGCTCAACCAGAACAGCCGGCTCGGCGGAAGAAAAATCGGGGATGCTGGGCGCCTTCGCCAGGCGCGACATGAACGCCTGCTTCTTGGAATAATTCTCGACGGCGGCCTTGAACGACTGATCGGTGGCGAGCCAGAGATCCTGGCGCAGGGAATCGTAATCGCGGTCGATCCCGATCGTGCCGGTCGAGCCGAGGAAACCGCTGAAGCCTTCATCGGTGATGAAATTCGAGCTGTCGAGATTCTGGTTTCCGACGCGGACATCGACGCTCATGATGCGGTTGCGGCCGCGCGTCGAGGAAACCAGTGCGCCGAATTCCGCGACGATCGTGCGCACGTCCAGATCGAGAACGCGGTATTGGATGTAGTAGGGGCGAGCAGGTTCGTTCGTGCCCGGTATTGTTAATTCCAGCCGGGTGCGCGCGCGGTCGAGTTCATCCTGCATGGCCGCGAGAGTGTGGTCGGAATCCGCCGCGGCGGCTTGCTGCGGCTGGGCCAGCGTGCCGACAGGATGCGGCAGGGGAGCCGCGCTGGCGGTGCCCGCGCAAATCAGAAATAGGGCCGCAATAACGGCAGGCGCCAGGGAAGCAGAGCGAAAGGAAATTTTCATAAGGCGATTCACTAGCGCACCGCCTGTTCATCATGCGCGGGCGGCGGCAAGATCGGCGGCTTGTCGGTGGAAGTTTCTTTCTTCTGGACTTCCATTTCCGTAATCAGAATGGCCGGAGCCGAGGCGGAAACCGGCACGGAACCCGATTCCGCTCCGCAGTATCCGTTGAAAGTTTCCATGGTGTCGCCTGTCGCCACAATTTTCGTGAGCGAAACAAGAGGCGTGCCCACGATATCCACGCCGCGAACGAGTTCATCGGGACGGCCGTCGGCGTACACCTTGTAAACCACCAGCGGCTGCACCTGGAACGCCTGCGGCTGCCCGCGGCCGGTAAATGTAAATCCGCCGGCGATATCGTCGATCAGCAAGCCAAACGGTTTTCCCTGGCGCTTGATTTCCTCGATCAGCTTTTTGCGCAGCTCGGCGTTGGTTACGGTGAGGCTGCTCTCGACAATCAAATTTCCCTGCCGCGAAACCGGCTGCGCGCCGATCTGCCGCCGGCCGTGTCCGTTGGAAACAGGAAATCCGGTGAGCGGCTGGCGCGACATTTCAAAATTCTTCAGCACGCCGTGATCGACCAGCGTGACGCGCTCGGAGGGAGTCCCTTCATCGTCGAACGGGTAATAGCCGAGGAGCATGTCCTTGTTCAGCATTCTCTTGGTCGGATCGTCGTAGATGGAAAGAAATTTCGGAAGGATCGGCTCGCCGACTTTGCGCGCGAACGTTTGTCCTTCGTTGATATCTTTCTGGCGGAAGCCCTCGGCGCGATGGCCGAAAACTTCGTGGAAGAAAACGGCGGTGGCGCGGCCCGTCAGAAGCGCCGGGCCGGCGTACGGCTCGACCAGCGGCGCCGCCACCAGCGCTTCGAGTTCCTTTCGGAGAACCTGCCCTTCCGCGAGCACGGCCTTGTCGTCCGGCGCATCCGCAGGATTGGCCCAGTCGAAATTGTAATAGCGGTTGATGTCCATCCCGTCCGGCGCCTTGCCCTGAATGAACAATTCCAGCCGGTAGTGGACCTGGCCAAACTGCAGGCGCGTGCCTTCGCTGGTGACCTGATACTGATTGTCGCCCGTCGCGCTGAACGTCACGATGGAATTCAGGATTTGCGGCGACGCGCGAAAAGCCCGCGTGTACAAGGCGAACTTTTTCTTCCCAGGGCTTGCGGTCGGGATGAACGGAGACTTCCGGGCCATAAAAGATGTGCGCGCTTTTCGCGCGAAAAATCCGGAGCGTGCTCCTCGGCTGTTTGCACCTGCACTTCCTTGCTTGTATTGATCTTGATCAGGCCTTCCGACGCGGCGCGGAATTGCTTGTCGGTCTCCTGCCACATCGCGCGGCGCAGCACGTCGGGAGCGTCATCCACCGGCACCGAAGTGCCAAAACTTCCCTGGCTGGGCCCGGAATTCCCGACCTTGTGCGTGTTGTCGAGGTCGTAGCTTCCCGCTCGCACTTGCGTTTCGAGCCACCGCGAATGGCTCTCTTCGCTCGAGAGCAACGCCCCGTTCGAACCCATCACTTCGGAGCGGTCCGTCGAAGTCAGGATGTAACTGATGAAATAGGCCGGCGGAGTGGCCTTGGAAAGAATCGGCATCTCGCGATCCAGCTCCTGGCTCATCGTTGCGATCAACGGCGACGGCGCCGCCTGGGCCGGCTGTTGCGCCGCGGGCGCTGGCTCGGGCTGGCGAGCGGGCTTATTCGCCGCCCAGGAATTCATCGAAAGCAAAGATGCAAATATTACGAAACCTAAAGTTTTCACAGGTGTGCTCCATTTGGCCAAGAAACAATTCAAATGTCAGGATATACAGTGTATGCCTATGTGCCGCCGATCTCAACGCACTCGTCCCCTGGCGTTCTTCCACCGGCAAGCCAGAAAGCGATTACCCCAAAAACTGTTGGATGCAAAAAAATAGCCGCGCGTCGCCATACTCCCCCTGCAGTTAGACGCCTGGTAATGGGAATTGGTGTACGAAAAAAGCACGGAGGCCAGAGGGACTTCGGCCTCCTTGCTGATTGGATTTATATCAGTCAGTTGCGGTTAAGGACCATTGCCAGCAACACCCGTGACGATGGGCTTCGCCGGTGGACGGCTGCCTCGAGTGGCAATGGGAATGACAATCGCCGGGATGACCACGGCCGCTGTCACAGCAATGATCCACCCGGCGCTCAGATGATGCACCGGCGGGGAGCCACCGAGAGATGCCCCAACAGCGGTTGCGACAGCCGCTTCGGTCAGTTCCGACGGAGTCGCTTGCGAGGGCTGCTCCGGCGCCTGGTGGCCGTCCCGGATCGTTGCAATCTGCCCCGCGAGAACGTCCACGCAGATGCCGTCCAGATTGCAGAATTTTACGTGGCCGTCATACACGATGATCTGGAAAAGACCGTTCATGAATCCCAGAAAAAAATCCGTCCCCACCACGCCCGCCACGCCCACGGAGGTGTGAATTTCAAATTTCGCGTTGGGCTTGGATTGCTTCACCACCTGCGAACGCACGCGCCCGTAGGTCAGCTCGATCTGCGTTTGCTGCGCGGCCGCATTGTGCTGCGTCACCGTAAGCGTGGAACTGGAGCCGACATTCAATACGGAGCCGTCATCGAGCGCGACACGCGCCCGCCCTCCATCGCCCGTCCGGACCACGTCGCCCCAATCCACCAACGCTTTCACGGGCGCGGGCAATTGCTGGGTACCGCGTGCGATGCCAACTTCGGGAATCGCGCGGGAGATCTGGCCCGCTTTCTGCCCAACTTGGGCGGTGATATCCGGCGGCACGACAATCGACAAGGAAGCGAGGACAGCTAGAGCGAGTAAGAAAGGGGAACGAGTCTTCATAGTGCTCTCCTGAGAGGGATTCTTCGCGCCGACCAATAGGCACCCTTAGTTACTGGATGGATCGGCCAGTGTCAACGCCGGGAGCAACTGATGTCCCGTAATTGACAACGGGAGGGACAGAGGGTTGGGGCAGCGATTGTACTCCTGAATCGGCCGAAACATGTTGCGGAAAAAGTAGCTTATTCTGTCATTCCGAGCGGAGCGAGGAATCACTCTTCGATTTAAGGTAAAGAAGAGAAAGAGAGATTCCTCGCACTGCTCGGAATGATGCCATGGTGGGGGGGACTTTATCTGCGGCCTGTAAAGCCGGAAAAAAGCACATGGGCATCATGTGGGAGTAGGCGCCCACGGCGGAAATCAGTACGGCGGATCGTCAGACGTCGCGGCGCGGCCTTCCCTGGTTGCGCGCAAGATTCCGGTATCGTCCAGATAAAAATTCCGAAAGCCGTAATTCCCGGCGCGAGCCTGCAGCGCGAAACTGCGGATCGTTCCATCGGCGGCAACCGGTCCGGGCGTGTACTGAATCTGGTAGTTGACGCTCTGGGCCAGCTGCGCTGCCAGCCGTACGCGTTCGCCCACTGCCTCAAACTGCTGCGGATAAGCGCCCCCCTGCGCTGAAGCAAAATCGACCAGAGCCGCCCGGACTTCGCGCAAGGACTCGGCGGCGCGCGCCTCCGACTGAGCCGTGGGGTCGCCCTGCCGTTCGGGAACGATAAACCATAGAAAACTCCAAATCGCGGCCAGCAGCACCCCCAGCAACACGCCCCAGCGCAGAAGAATTTTCCCAAGGCTGGGTTTCGCTTTGGGCGCCTCCGCACCCGGGAATGGCATGGTCAGGTCCGCGCCGCAATGCGGACACAACTCCGTGGCCTGATTTATTTCATTCTCGCATTCGCGGCACGTATACATGCTGGTGTGGAGGTTCGAGGGCTGCGCCTGGATTCATTTGCGGTCCCGCGCGGGTCGTCGCATTTCATCGTAACGAAACGAGCAGGCGCGAGTCAATTCAAGGCCCTTGCCAATCCGGGGGAGGAAGTATCGAAGGAGAAAAAGCAGATTTCAGATTTTTCGAAGAACCTGGCCGGTCGATTTTCCCTGCAGTTAAGGCAAAAGAAAAAGGGAGGAAGATGCGGAGGCTTCCTCCCTTGATCCTCTGGTACGTTGAGGAAAATCTGTCGATCTAGTTGAGCGGGTTGTCGGTGGATGTGGCGGTTGCGGTCAGGTTAACGCGGATCACGCCGGATTGGCTGGTGAAGAAATAGCGCTGGCCAGTCACGCCCGGGGTAATGGGGCTTGCTGCGATCGAATATTGCTGATACGTGCTCGAGGCTGTATACGAAAACTTATAACCACTCTTCGTGCCGGTCACAAGCGCCGAGTCAATCAAGTCAGCTGCCGAAGATGTCGGGGATGTCGAAGGGCCCAAATCGGTCAGCTTCGTGGGAAAGTTCCCATAGGTGATGGTATATGCCACCCCGGAAGTGTTAATAGTTCGGAGTGAACCGACTGCCGACGCCTCGTTGGCCGCCATCTTCGAACGCAGCAAGTTCGGAATGGCTATTGCCGCTATAATCAAAATAATCGCGACCACGATCAACAACTCGATTAACGAAAAACCCTGCTGCCGCTTCCTCATTGTTCTCCTCCGACAACTGAACACAGTTTGAAATTTTGCCCGCCACGCTGAGCACTGCAATGGAGAAAGCAATTCCCGACCCAAACGCCCCGCGAGACGAGAATTCCCTGGCATATTTGCAACTATCTCTAAATACAAGAGTTAGGGCGGCTTTATAGCAGTGAGCGGCGGAGCGCTTGAATTTACGTTCGATGGAAACCGGACAAGACTGACAAATTATGGCGCTATTGACCGAAAAAGTGTCGTTTTGCAACGCCAATTCCCTAGCAGTAATCCTAAGTTGGCAAGCCAAAGCGCGTTTCTATGAAGCTATAAAGATTCTAATCCATTTATTTTCAGTAAGATAAATTGGCGAACTGCCCGGCGATTCAGCCGATTTGTTCCTTAGCTGATTGGAGGGCTGGTGGAATCGGCGGTACCACTCGTGGTATTCCGAATCGTGCCGCTTTGATCGGTGAAGAAAGCTCGCTGGCCAGTCGAACCCGCGCTCACTGGCACGGCTGTAATCGAGTAGCTGAGCACGTTGCCGGCAGGATCGGTCGACCCAGCTGCATAGGCGAATCGGTAGCCGCTTTTGACCCCGCTGGCTAGCACCGAGTCAATCAAATCCGCGGAGGCCGAGGTTGGGGCCGTCCCGCCCGAAGCCGGTCCCAGATCAGAAAGGACATGAGGAAATCCGCCATAGGTGTTCGAATACAGCAGTGCGCTTTCCGTCAGGGCTTTGAGTGCTCCTACAGCGGCCGTCTCGTTTGCCTGGATTTTGGAGCGCATCAGGTTCGGAATTGCGATGGCCGCAATGATCAAAATGATGGTCACCACGATCAGCAATTCGATCAGCGAGAAACCCTTCCGATTATTTTTACGAGTCTTCATGAGATCTCCTGTACCGTCTGGCGAGGTTCCCGCGGAACTTCGCGTTAGTTAAAACCCATCAACCGCAGGAGGCAAGCGCGGCGTGCCCTCCACTGCATGGACCTCATTGTTGAAGCTGCATTCTACACTGGGAGATGGGAGAATGGGGTGAACGGAAAGTACCTTTTTCAGTCAACTTTGGCGTTGGTAGTCCTGGGACGGCTATGATGCATCAAAAAGCCTGAAACCGGCTGAATTCATGCCAAAAGAATCCCCCCTCGCCTCGCTCGATCAGTTTCTCGCGCATTACACGCATCTCGCCGGTGAGTTGCGCGCCGCGGAAGTGTGTGCGCGCTGGGGATTGCCGGAAAAAGTATTTGCCGAGTGCCTGCGCCGCACCGCCGCGAAACGATTCGGCTCCGCGCAATCCATGCCCGGCGAGGTTGACGCCTACCTTAAATCGCTTCACCACGAAGACCTCGCGCTGGCGTGCGCTTGCAGCGAAGGAATCGAGCAGGCCTGGGAGTTTTTCATCGCTCACTTCCGCCAGGATCTGCGCCACGCAGCGAGCGCGATGCTTCGAGGCTCGGGCCGGGCCGATGACGCACGCGCCGAGGAACTGGCGGATTCTCTCTACGCGGATTTGTACGGCGTCCGCTCCGGCGCGGACGGCCGGCGGAAATCCCTGTTCGAATATTTTCATGGGCGGAGCAAGCTGTCCACCTGGCTGCGCGCCGTGCTCGCGCAGAAACAGGTGGACCTGTTTCGAACGAGCGGCAAAACGGTTTCTCTGGAAGCAGAAATGGAAGGCGATCCGCCGCGCCAGCTCGCCGAACGTACAGAGACCATCCCCGCCGATCCCGATCGCGAGAAATATCTTGGGCCGCTTCGACAGGGCGCTCTCCACGGCCATGGCGAGCCTTACGCCGCGCGATCGCATGATTCTGTCCTGTTACTACGTGGATCAGCTTACGCTGGCTGAAATCGGGCGCCTGCTGCGCGAGCACGAATCCACCGTATCGCGGCACCTGGACCGCCTGCGTCGCACGCTGCGCGAAGGCGTTACCCAGGCGCTGCAACGCGAAATTCCAGCGTGCAATGGCCGTCCCGAGGAACCAGCTCTTGTTATGGCCCAAGTAGAACTGGCGTTCGAATACGCAGTGCAGGATTGGCCGTTTGACTTGTCCCAGGCGCTTGCCGCAACCGAGCCGGCTGCGGATCCGCCGGAAGAATGACGCCCGAGCAGGGATCGAGGAGCCGCGCTTGCCAATGCAAGAATTCAGGAATGAATCGTTCTAAATGAGGAAGAATTTCGATGGACTCAAAAGATAAAGATCAATCCAATTGGCGGCGGCGTGATGAAGCGCTCGCCCGGCGGGTCGGCGAAGCCCTCGAACGAGTTGGACGCGCGCAACGCAGGCGATTGCCCGGACGCAGAAATCTTTGCGGCATATGCGGAACAGGCTCTTGCCCAGGCGGAAGCCGCAAAATGGGAAAGCCATTTCGCTTCGTGCTCGCGGTGCAGAAAAATCCTGCTTGTGCTGGACACATCGGACGGCACGCCGCTGGCCGACAAAGAAGTCGCGCCCCTCGAAGAGCTCGTTTCGGGTGTTCGAGCCCCAGTTGAAGTAACGGACCGAACTGTAGGGAACGCGCCTCAAAGATTCTGGAATTGGAGTGGGCGCTGGCTGGCGCCTGCGGTCGGTTTGGCCGCCGTGCTGGTTGTGTGGTTGGTGATGTGGCCGCCATGGCGTGCGATAAATCGAGGCGCTTTCCCAAGTCTGGTGGCGCAGGCGCCCAAACAGGAAGTGCCGCCTAGCATGGGACCGGGGCAATTGGACCAGCTTTCGAGACTGGAACCTCCGCGGGATCAAAAAGCGCTGCCCGCGCCTCCTGCGCAAAGCCTTGTTGAAAGAGCCCCCTCGTCGAGCGCAACCGCGGGAGCGCCGGGGGAACTCCGGGCGGAGGGCAGCAACGCTCTCAAGAAATTCTCGCCAAGCGCCGGAGCTGCGGGAGGCGCTGTCCAAAGGGAGGAGAAAACTGGGCCCTCATCCGAACAAGTCGAAGTCCTGCCACAAAAAAGTCCTGCGCCTCTGCCACCGGCCCCGCAGGCGAAAACCGCTTCAGGAGCAGCTTTGCCGGCGGCGCCTCCAGCCGCTCGCGCTCAGGCTGACTCGACGACCCCGGCTGCACCAGAAGTTCCTCGATCCACAAGCCAGACCGTAACGGTTACCGAATCTGCGCCTCAGGTCGAAACATCGAACGGAACCCTCGCTGGGACGATTCAGCAACAGCCTCCTTCAAATCTTCCGTTGAACGGCCGGGCTCTCCAAGCCTTCAGCGCGCGTCAAGGTCTCGCCTTCTCCGTTTTATTGAAATCCCCATCCGGCTCCATCCTTTGGCGCGCAGGAAGAGGCGGGCTGATCGAGCGTTCCACCGATGCGGGAAAGACATGGGTTTCGCAAGCGAGCCCGTCCAGGGAAGACTGGCTTGCCGGCGCGGCGATTTCCGACGCGGCTTGCTGGGTAGTCGGGCGTAACGGAGCGATCGCTCGAACGGTCGATGGGGAGCGATGGGAGCGTGTCGCGCCTCCTGCTCCAGCCGCAGCGGAAGCAGGAGGCAAACTACCGGATATTACCGGCGTGACTGCGAGCGACGCGCTGAAAGCGACAATTACGGCAGGGAACGGGCAGCGATATGCCACGCAGGACGGCGGAAAATCCTGGCAGGCGCAATAGCTAAATTCGCTGCAAGAAAACCGGGCGGTCCCGTTCTAAGCAGTGAAGGAAGATATTGAATCCCTATCGGAGACTGCCATGAGAAACGCCACACCAACAAGATTCTTATCCGCCGCCGGGCTAGCAGCGCTGCTGGTCGTGTTGCCATTCGTGCACCGCACTGTTTCGGCAAACTCCACAAGCCAGGCCCCGGCGCAGGCTGCCGGAGGGGACATTACGACCACCCTCGCGGATCAAAGCGAACTCGCACTCACTGTTTACAACTCGAATCTTTCCCTGGTGCGCGACGTGCGCCAGCTTACATTGCCGTCCGGGGAATCACTGCTCCGATTTATGGATATCGCCGCTTCCATAAATCCCGCGACCGTGCACTTCCGTTCGCTGACAGAGCCTGCCAAGCTGAATGTCCTCGAACAGAATTACGAATACGATCTGCTCGACCCGAATAAGCTCCTGCAGAAATTCGTGGGCCGCGAAGTCACGCTGCTCCGCCCGAAATCCGTCAGCGGCACGACGGAATATGACGAAGTGAAGGCGACGCTCCTCTCCCTGAATGGCGCGCCTGTCTGGAAGATCGGCAATGAAATTGTCACCGGAGTCTCCTACGAGAGCATCCGCTTCCCCGAGCTGCCGGAAAATTTGTACGAGCGGCCCACGCTGCTGTGGACGCTTCAGAATACCGGCGCTCGGCGCCATCGCGTGGAAGCCTCGTACCTGACGGCGAATCTTTCGTGGAACGCGGACTATGTGCTGAATGTGGCGAAGGACGAATCGACGGGCGATCTCGACGGCTGGGTCACACTCGTCAATCACAGCGGCACAGCCTACAAGAATGCCTCGCTGCAACTCGTGGCAGGCGACCTTCACCGCGTCATGGCTCAAAACGGCATGGATGAAATGAAGGCCATGGGTGCGGTTGCAAGGGCTATGCCGGCGCCTCCTCCGTTCCAGCAGGAATCGTTCTCCGAATATCATCTCTATTCCTTGAACCGGAGGACATCGATCTTCGACCAGGAATCGAAGCAGATCAGCCTGCTCAACGCTTCGCATTTTCCGCTGCGGAAAGTGTACGTGGTGAACGGCCAGGCCTATTACTACCGCGGCGCGGCGCAACCCGGCGCGCCCGTGAAGGATCCCGTGCAGGTTTTCTACAAATTCAAGAATGAAGAGAAGGCCGGTCTGGGCATGCCGCTACCCGCGGGAACCATTCGCGTGTACCAGCAGGATTCGCGCGGCGGATCGCTTTTCGCCGGAGAAGACCGCATCGACCACACTCCGAAGGACGAAGAGATCGGCCTGCACATCGGCAACGCATTTGACATCGTGGCCGAACGCAAGCAGACGGACTACAAGAAACTTTCCGACCGGCTGTACGAATTCGAGTACGAGATCACGCTGCGCAATCACAAGGACGGCCCAATCTCCGTCGAAGTGAACGAACCGATCGGAGGCGATTGGGAGATGGTCAGCTCGACGTACAAATTCACGAAGACGGCCGCGTTCGCCGCGCAATTCGTTGTCCCGGTCGACAAGGACGGCACATCGGTCCTGAAGTATCGCGTGCGCGTGAAGTATTAGCTAGCCCGCATTTCAGTGGCGCATGCTTTAGCTTGTGTAGGTTTGTTCTTGTTCTGACCCTACCCATACACAAGCTAAAGCATGCGCCACTGAATTCGTTGTGCCGGTCGACAAGGACGGTGTGTCGGTCCTGAAATACCGCTTGGGTTTTAGTGGAACGGGCTTCAGCCTGTGGGTTTTGGCCGCTGCAAGTAGCAAAACCCCACAGGCTGAAGCCTGTTCCACTAGGACCGCGCGACCTGCTCATTGAGTCGGTTATTTTTTCCGGCTAAGAGATTTTGCTCCTCGCAGTTTTTTTGGCGCCCGCGTAGTCACAATGGCTTCCGCTTCAATTTCCACCAGCATATCCGGCGAGACAAATCCGCTGACCTGCACCATGGCCGTGGCGGGGCGAATCTTGCCGAAAAATTGCCCGTGGGCGCGGCCGATTTTCTCCCACTCGGCGATGTTGGTGACGTACATCCGCGTGCGCACCACGTCTTCCAGGCGCGCGCCGGCCTTGTGCAGCGCCGATTCGATGTTGCGCAACGTTTGCACCGTCTGCGCATAGACGTCGCCCACGCCTACGATATTGCTGTCCGGGCCTGTGGCCGTCGTTCCGGAAACGTGCACCGTATCTCCCACCCGCACCGCGCGCGAATAGCCGATGATCGGCTCGTATTTCGTTCCCGTCGAAATATTCGTTCGTTTCATGGTCGCCTTCTTTCCCGGTATCAGGTGGGGGCTATTCTGCCACGAACATGCAAACATTGAGAAACTGGACAATCCCTCTCCAATCCACTTAAGCTTGACTCGCGCGGGAGGAAAGCCTTAACACAGAGGACGCGGAGAAAAGAGGAGAAAAACGGAGACAGCAGAGTCAGCCACTGGGATTACTCAATATTTTGACCTGAAAGAAATGTCTCCGCCTTTCTCCGTTTTTCTTTGTGTCCTCTGTGTTAAAGCTTTTGAATTTTCCCCGGCCAAGAAATAAGGAGCCACAAGTTGCGCTGCAACAGCATCCTCGATTCCATCGGACACACGCCTCTCGTGCGCCTGAACCGGCTCACCGCCGGGTTCGCCGCGGATGTGTACGTCAAGGTCGACTACATGAATCCGGGCGGCTCGGTGAAGGACCGCATCGGCATCTCCATGATCGACGATGCCGAACGCAAGGGCCTGCTGAAGCCCGGCGGCACGATCATCGAGGGAACGTCGGGCAATACCGGAATCGGCCTGGCGCTCGTCGGCGCGGTGCGCGGCTACAAGCTGGTTTTCACTATAACGGACAAGCAATCCAAGGAAAAAGTGGATCTCCTCAAGGCGCTGGGCGCCGAAGTGATCGTGTGCCCCACGGCGGTCGAGCCCGACGATCCGCGCAGCTACTATTCCGTGGCGAAAAAACTCGCCGAAGACATTCCGAATTCTTTTTACCCGAACCAGTACGAAAATTTGATGAACCCCGAGGCTCATTACCGGACCACCGGCCCGGAACTTTGGGAAGACTCCGAAGGAAAAATTACGCATTTCGTCTGCGGCATGGGCACCGGAGGGACGATCAGCGGCGTGGGCCGCTACCTGAAGGAAAAAAATCCCAACGTGCAGATTATCGGCGTCGATCCGATCGGATCGCTGTATTACGAATTTGCGAAGACCGGAAAAGTGGGCAAGGCCAAGACGTACGTCGTCGAAGGCATCGGAGAAGATATTTTTCCCTCGACCATGCAATTCAAATTCGTCGATGACGTGGTGCAGGTGAATGACCAGGAATGTTTCGTCTGGGCGAGGCGGCTCGTGAAGCAGGAAGGAATTTTCACCGGAGGCTCGGGCGGCGGCTGCGTTTCAGGCGCACTGCGCGTGGCAAAGACGCTGCCGAAGGGTTCGTTCGTTGTTGCGTTTCTGCCGGACACGGGAATGCGCTACCTCAGCAAAGTGTACAGCGACGAGTGGATGCGCGAGCGCGGCTACGTCGATTCGGAAGTCCCGCTCACTGTCGAGGACGTCGTCAACGCCAAGCACAGGGTCGCCAAGGATCGCGATCTAATCGTCGTGGAGCCCGACCAGACCATTTTTCACGCGCTGCACACTATGCAGACGCAGGACATCTCGCAACTTCCCGTGTTTGACGCGCAGGAAGCGGTCGGCGCGATCTACGAAGACCAGATTTTGAATCTCGCGCTGCAAGGCAAGGATTTGCGGAAGATGGTGATCCGCGAAGTGATGAGCGAACCGCTGCCGACAATTTCCTGCGAAGCGCCGGTCGAGCGGCTCACCTATTTGCTGAGCCACGAAGAGCCCGCCGTGTTCGTGAAGATGAGCAACGGCCACCTCGAAATCATCACCAAGTATGACGTGATGGGAACGATCGCAGGCTTGATGGAGCAGAAGAGGTAAGTAGGACAGGCTTCAGCCTGTCTGGGTTTGAATTCTGTAAGGACTGCAAGAAGTCAAAAGAAGACAGGCTGAAGCCTGTCCTACTTAGACCCCGCGCTGAAACAATCTCGAAAATTGATCTTGCGATGCCGGTTCGACGCCGACGAGGGAGAGATTCGCTCGCACGTGCTCGACGTGGCTCATTCCCACGAGCGCGGTCGTAATTCCCGGCGTCGAGCGGACAAATTGCATGGCGCGCTCGGCGTCGGTATTCATTCCCAGCGCAGCCGTCACGAACGGCGGCAGGCCGCGCGAAAGCTGTCCCTGCAGCATCGCGGCGCTGGCCATGAGCGTGATCCCCAGCTTGGACGCAGCTCCGACAATCGGCGCGCGCGCGCCGTCGAGCGGCTGGTTGGAGCGCGTCAAGGCTTCGGTCATTCCCAGGTTGCACGGCAGTTGCACGAAGCGAAAATGGTGCGATCCTCCGGCGACGTCCCGCGCAATCTGTTCCATCGCGGCAAGCGAAAGAAAATCCTGGGCGTTTTCGCTCTGGCGGAAGGCGTTCCAGGTGGCCAGCCCATAGAAATGAATTTTCGCCGCTGCCACCGCTGATTCCAGAAATTCAAACGCGGCGCGCAGGCGCGAGTTGAACATTTCGCGCGGCACCTCGCCCAGTTGCGTTTCCGGATTGTGCAGGTAATACACGTCGATGGTTTCGACGCCCAGGTTGCGGCGGCTGCGCTCGAGCTGGTCGGCGATAAATTTCGGCGCCATCGAGTGGCACCCGGCAGCGACGTCGCCTTCACGCAAAATTCCAGTCTCCACATACTCGCGATTGAAATAATCGCCTGCGTCGGCGGGCATGTCGCCGTCCGGCGTAAGGAATCCGCCCTTCGTGCAAATCACGAGTTCCTCGCGGGCGTAGCCTCGGCGCGCGAGTTCCGCAAGCGCCGCGCCCACGGAACGCTCCGAACGCTGGAAGCGGTAGTTGATCGCGGAGTCGATGACGTTCACGCCGGATTCCACGGCCTCGACAATCGAGTCCGCATACCCCTGGTCGGTGCGGGTGTTGGGCTCTCCGAGATACGTGCCGATACCGAGCGAAGAAAGCCGCAATCCCTGCTGCTCGCGAAAGTGCCCCTCGGCTGCGCGCCCGGCAAACCGCTCGGCGTATTTCTTCGTGCCCTCCGGCGTTGCAAATGTCGTCATTTCTTCTCCCTCGATTCGAGCCGCGATTATATGTGAATCTCCCGGCGAGCACGACGAAAGAAGTGGCGCATGCTTTAGCTTGTGGCGGGTTAAGCCGCGCAAGGACCAAAACCCGCAGGCTGAAGCCCGCGCCACAAGCTAAAGCATGCGACACTACTTTTTTGACGCTTAACCGTCGGCCGCCGGAGCTTCCGCTGGCGGGGCAAGCAAGCGCGAACACGCGCGCAGGATGCGGCGATATGGCCACTCGCTGTTGCGGCGGGTGCTGGCTTCGTCTTGTGGCGCGGCGGCTGAAGAGCGCGCGGTACTTTCGCGAAAGAAAATTTCCCCTACTCGCGGCTTCTTATGGAACCACCGGGTCAGTAGGCTAAGTTGATCCTCGAGTTCGCGAAAACCTTGTTGCAATGCGGCAGCCTTCACGGGGAGTGAGGTTGGATCTCCCGCCCCTTCGAGCCACTCGCGCAGGATTTGCTCGACGGAGCGGGGTTCGCTGGCCAGTTCCGTGAATCGCAGCACGCGCGGCTCTTCGATGTGTCCCGCGCGGACCACGAAAACTGCCACCGTGTTTTCCTCCGCAGCCCGCTGCAGGACAACGGCGTTGAGGTCTTCGAGGCGCCGCGCGAGATCGGGCAAGCCGCGCAGCGCTTCCGCCGCCTTCTCGATGCGGCGATGAACCGCCGCGGCTCGCTCGAAATCGAGGGCTTCGCTTGCCGACTCGCGCTCGCGCTCGAGTTCCGCCGTGAGGGAGGAGCCGCCGGTGGCGAGAAAGGCGACGACGCGGCCCACTTCCGCGTCGTACTCGTCTTTTGAGCATCCCGCGAAGCACGGCGCAAGGCACATTTTCATTTCCGAATAAATGCAGCCGGGAAAACTGGGATCGCGGCGAATCTTGATCTGGCATCGCCGGATCTTGAAGAGGTCGAGAAATCCGGAAGCAAACGTGTCGGCCGCGCGGCGCGACGCGAACGGACCAAAATAAAATCCGTTTGCGCCGATGCGCCGCGTCGCATAGCACCGCGGATACGCATTCGAGAGGCTGACCTTGAGCACGGCGGGTGGCCGCAGCCGCGCGCGTTCCCTGTACGATCCGGGCCAGAGCCGCCGCGCATGCTGCCAGTGCAGAAAACTCAATTCAAACGGGGAGCCGACGACGCGATAGCGCACGCGCGCCGCGAATTCCCGCAAATTCAGCCGCTTCGAAGCAGGATCGGGCGGCCCGAGCAGGCGAGCAAGCCGCTGTCGAAGATTCGCCGCGCGCAACAAGTATGGCTTCGCGCCAACGAACTCCGCGCGAGGCTCGACCGAAATCACTGCTGACCCGGCCGGCAGCGCGGCGAAAAATTCGTTTTCGCGCGCGGCGTCGAATTCAACAGCGGAATTAAGTTCTTCCATGGAGGGCGAGCGCGTAGTGATTTGTGGATCGAATCTTGTAAATCGAATTCGCCGTTACTCCTACAGAATACGACGCGCCCGAGGCCGCGGGAAGATAAAATTTCAAATTGAAATTTCAGATTTCCAAATCGAGAGCGCACGTAACGTCGCCGGAAATACTTTCTTAGTATGTCTCTCTGTTCTTTCATCCGTGTGAATCCGTGGTTTCAAAAAGTCTTCAACACCCAAGCGGCAATCACCAGCCTCTGGATTTCGCTCGTGCCCTCGTAGATTTCTGTGATGCGCGCATCGCGGTACATGCGCTCGACGGGATATTCGGCGCTGTAGCCGTAGCCGCCGTGGATTTGGATCGCCTTGTGCGTCGCGCGCGTGGCCAGTTCCGAAGCGAACAGCTTGGCAATCGACGCTTCCATCGTGAAGCGCGCGCCTGAATCCGATTTCCAGGCTGCCTTGCGCACCAGCAGGCGCGCGGCGTCGATTTCCGTGGCCATGTCGGCAAGCATGAACTGGATGGCCTGGAAATCCGCGATGGGGTGGCCGAATGCCTGGCGCTGTTGCGCGTAGGCCAGCGCTTGTTCGAGCGCGCCTTGCGCGATGCCGGTGGCCTGCGCGGCGATGCCGATGCGGCCGCCGTCGAGCGTCGAGAGCGCGATCTTGTAGCCTTCGCCTTCGTTTCCGATGCGATTTCCCACGGGCACTTCGCAATCCGTGAAGGACAATTCCGTGCACGCCGTGGCGTGGATGCCGAGCTTCTTTTCTTCCTTGCCTACTTTGAAGCCGGGCGTGCCGCGCTCGACAACGAGCGCCGTGATCCCTTTTTCGCCCTTCGCCGGGTCCGTGTTCGTGTACACGATCGCCGCATCGGCCACGCCGCCGTTCGTGATCCACGCTTTGGTGCCGTTGATGATGTAGCGGTCGCCCTTGAGCACCGCCTTGGTCGCCAGCGCCGCAGCGTTCGAGCCGGCCTGAGGCTCGGTCAGCGCGTAGCATCCGATTTTTTCGCCGCGCGCGTAAGGCAAAAGGAATTTTTTCTTTTGCTCTTCCGTGCCGAAGCGATGGATCGGATCGCAATACAGCGAATTTTGCACCGAGAGGATGACGCCCGTGGAAGCGCACACGCGGGAGATTTCCTCGATCACGATGGAATAGGAGACGTGGTCGAAGCCCGCGCCGCCTTCCGATTCCGGCAGCGCCACTGCGGCCAATCCGAGCTCAGCCGCCTTGCGGAATGTTTCGCGGGGAAAATGCCCCGTCTCGTCAATCTCGCGCGCGAGCGGCTTCACCTCGTTCTCGGCGAACTCCCGCACCGTGCGCTGCAGCAATGCTTGTTCATCGGTGAGTGCGAAATTCAAACTTGGCTCCGGGAATGTAGCGCCCGCCTTCAGGCGGGCATCTGGGCGTCGTAAATTCAATCACATGCCCGCCTGAAGGCGGGCGCTACTGAACCAGCGCCTGGCGCAGTTTCGTATACGTCGTGGAAAGATCCTCCGGCTCGAGCCGCGTTTCGCCCACCGTGGTCATGAAATTCGTGTCGCCGGTCCAGCGGGGCACGAGGTGCATATGCAGGTGATCGGCAATTCCCGCGCCGGCCGAGCGGCCCAGATTCATGCCCAGGTTGAAGCCGTCCGGATGATAGACGTCATCGATCGCCGCCTGCACGCGCTGCGTCAGCAGCATCATCTCCGCCGCCGTATCTCTTTCAAGGCCGGAAAAATCCGCGGTGTGCGCGTACGGGACAATCATGACGTGCCCGGATGTATATGGGTAGCGGTTCAGAATGACAAAATTTTTCACGGCGCGCTGGACGATGAGCCACTCTTCGTCCGCATTCGCGGCCGCTGCATTGCAGAAGACGCAGCCCGAAACGTTTTTGGCTTCGGCAATGTATCGGTAGCGCCAGGGCGTCCAGAGGTAATCCATAGGGAGTATGGGTTGCGGACGGCGCAGGGCCAAGGCCCGCCGCGCGCTTTTAGCTCGGCGGCACTGGCGGCGTGGAACCCGGGCCGGGAGTTGCCGGCGCGCCTGCGTTGACGTGATCCTTCAACTCCTTGCTGGGCTTGAAGAACGGGATCTTCTTGGGCGGCACCTCGACTTTGGCTCCGGTCTTTGGATTGCGCCCGGTCCGGCCGCGGCGCTGGCGCGTTCGAAAACTGCCAAAGCCCCGGATTTCGATGCGGTCGCCGCCTTGCAGCGCGCCGATGATACTTTCGAAAATCGTTTCGACAACGGCTTCGGATTCTTTGCGTGGAAGTTCTGTCAGGCGAACCACTTCTTCGACCAGGTCCGCCTTTGTCACGGTGGAATCGTTCATTGATGTATGCTCCGCCTAATTCTAAAATTGCACCACTCGGTGCCCGGCTTGGACGCGCCTCGGGAACGCGCCACCCGCTCGCTGGAGAAAAATCCCCCAGCGGGCTGCCTTTGGTGGCAATTCCATATCACCAAATGAGGCTTAAGGGAAATATTATTTACACTCCGGCCGGGGGACCGCCGGAGCGACTACTACATGGAACGCTTTGCCATGATTGCATCGCCGATCGTGGCCT
Source organism: uncultured Acidobacteriota bacterium (assembly GCA_963819395.1). Taxonomy (GTDB): domain Bacteria; phylum Acidobacteriota; class Terriglobia; order Acidiferrales; family UBA7541; genus Palsa-360. The sequence goes on along the minus strand of CAWFVW010000004.1, from coordinate 35,700 downwards.
TCGCCGAAGATTTCGTCGACCGGTAATCTTCCATGTCGCGGCGTTCCGCCTGCTTTTGCGCGCCACGGTAACTGAGCCCGATTTTATGTTGATCCTGGCTGATCTTGACGATCTTGAACTCGTAATCGCGACCGGGATCAAGCAGCCCGCTCTGACGCACGCCGGGACGCGGTGGGCCTTGCGGCTTGTCGCCGCCCTTGCCGCGGCGGTCGTCGATTTCCGAGATGTGGCAGAGACCTTCGATGCCGTCGGACAGTTCGACGAACGCGCCGAATGTCGTGACGCGCGAAACTCTTCCGCGCACGAGGTCGCCGACCTTGTGCTTTTCAAACCAGGACGACCAGATGTCGTTTACCTGTTTGACGCCGAGCGAAACGCGCCGCGTGCCCTGGTCGATTTTCAATACCTTCGCTTCGACCGTGTCTCCCTTTTTGTAAACCTCGGAGGGAGTCTTGATCCGCCCCGTCCAGGAAATGTCGCTCACGTGGATGAGCCCGTCAAATCCTTCCTCGATTTCGAGGAACGCTCCAAATTCAGTCAGGTTGCGGATTTTTCCGCTGACCACCGTACCCACCGGATATTTTTCCGCGAGCACTTGCCACGGGTCGGACTGCGCCTGCTTCATTCCCAGTGAAATCCGCCGCTCGTTGGAATCGACTCCGAGCACGATCACTTCGACTTCGTCGCCCACATTGACGATTTTCGACGGGTGCTGCTTGCGCTTGGACCAGCTCATCTCGCTGACGTGCACCAGTCCCTCGATGCCCGGCTCCAACTCGACGAATGCGCCGTAATCCGTCAGCCCCATGATCTTGCCCGAAAGCTTTTTTCCCTTGCTGTAGCGTTCCACGACCGAGGCCCAAGGGTCAGGCAGCAATTGCTTGCGCCCGAGCGACACGCGCCCCTTTTCCTTGTCGTACTTCAGAATTTTGACTTCGACTTCCTCGCCCGGCGAAACCGCGTCCAGCGGGCTCGCCACCCGGCCCCAGGACATGTCCGTGATGTGCAGCAGCCCGTCGATGCCGCCCAGGTCCACGAACGCGCCGTAGCCGGTGACGTTCTTGACCACGCCGCGCACGGTTTGCCCTTCGGCCATCGAATCGAGCATGGCCTGCCGCTGCGACGCCACCTGCTCGTCCAGAATCGCACGCCGGCTAACGACCACGTTTCCGCGCTTGCGGTTCATTTTCAAAACACGGACGGCAAGCTCCCGGCCTTTCCATTCATCAAGATCGCGCACCGGATGCAGGTCGGCCTGCGACGCCGGCAAAAAGGCGCGGACGCCAATGTCCACGACGAGGCCACCCTTGATGTGGTCCACGATTTTTCCGGTGATGTCGGATTTGTTGCGGTAAGCCTCTTCAATCTTGCCCCAGGCGCGGCGTCGCTTCACGCGCTGGTACGAGAGCAAAACCATCCCTTCCTTGCGATCGCCCGTGCGCTGCACTTCGACGGGCTCTCCGACCACCAGAGGAAACGGTCCATCGAGTTCCGCGAATTCCTGCGCGGGGATCAGCCCTTCGGTTTTGCCGCCGAGATTCACCACCACGCCCAGATCCGTGATCGCGACGACCTGGCCCGATTCAATTTCGCCTTCCGCCGGCGCCTGATGCGGCACGGCGTACTGCTCCATGAGCTGTTCCATCTCCGCGTTCGATTCCGTCGGAGGCTCGCCCGAATCCACTGCCTCTTCCACCAGTTCGGCCACGTTGGAATGTTCGACGGCAGCGGCCCCATCGGGAGCGGCGACGGGTTCCGCGGGAGTCACGGTAACGACAGCCGGTTCCGCGGGAGGCGGTGCGGCTGCAGCAAGTGGTTCCTGCGTTTGAGCCGCGGGAGTTTCTGCCTGCTCGACTTCTACATTTGCGGTTTGTTCCGGCGCCGCTGCCGCGGCGGTTGCGGTCTGTCCGGCGGAAAGCTCCGCGCCGGGGTTTTCATTGTCGGAAAACATTGAACTGCCTCCAGTGAGGTCCCTGCCTCGCTCCCAATGGGAAACGCTCGGTTTATCTTCCGAGTCACGGGGAGGTGCAAGGAAGGAAGAGCGGCTGCCCACCCAGGGGCCGCACCGTGGGGATGATACCCGCGCCCCGTGGCCTATGTCAATGAAAGCTAGGGGCAGAGGGGCGGGATCAATTCGGTGGCACAGGCTTCAGCCTGTGGGATTTAGCCCTTGCAAGAACCAACCCCCACAGGCTGAAGCCTGTGCCACGAATCATGAACGTACGCGGCCGGCCTGGCGGACTACGCGGCGGTAATCGGGGGCGAAGAGTTCAACGGTGCGGCACATTTCGTATAGACGGGAACGAATCCGCATGCCGAGGCGGTCGGTGAGAGAATCTTCACGCGCCGGGGAGACTGCCTGTCCTGAAGGGAGTTGGGGCCTGCGCGGTGCAGGCATCGCGGGCGTTCCTTCGGTATCGAGATAATTCGTCGTCAGCAGAGTGATGCGCCGTTCGTTATAGCGGGAATTGAGAATGTGCCCGACGGTCTCCATGGCCCATGCAGACGGCTTGTTCGCGCCGAGATCGTCGAGAAGCAAAACGTCGGCGGTGAGCACGGGCTCGAGCACGCCGAGTTCGCTGGTCTGGCTTTCCGGATTATAGCTTCCCTGAATTTCTTTCAGCAGCTCGCGATAATCGTAAAAAAGTCCCGTGTGCCCTCGCAAAACGATTTGCCGGAGCGCGGAGACCGCGAGATGCGTCTTGCCCGAGCCACATGGCCCCATCAGCAGCAGGCCTGTGCCGGAGCCGGCCGGATAATCGCGGGCAAAGGCTTCGGTGACCAGCTTGGCCTGCTCGAGGGCCTGGTTCCACTTGGGAAATTCAGGGCCGGTTTCCGCGCCATACAGTTTCGTATCGAAATTGTCGAAGTCGCAGTGTTCGTAGCGGGTTGGAATGCGCGCGCGCCCCAAAGTTCGAGCCGTCCGGTCCTTGCCCGTGCAGCCGCAAGGCACTGCCCAGACGCGTTTTTTCGTGTTGCTGCCCTCGATGGGCTTTTCCCGCGAAACTCGCTTCAGGTTTTCTTCCTCCGCGACGTGCTCGACGGTCTTCCAACCCGTTCCGCCGCACAGCGGGCAATCCGGTTGCGCCATGAAGCCAGCATAGGCGCGCGTTGATAGTTGCGCAAGCAGCGCAAGCCTCGGTGACCTGTTGAAATTGCCGCCGAGTGTGGAAAAGATTGGAACCGAGGAAAAACGGAAATGAAAATCGTGCTCCGTGGAAATGCCGAATGGACCAAACGATTGCGGTGGAAATTCACGCGGAGCGATTGATTTTCACGGATCACGAATCACAAGTCACGAATTACGTTTACTTGTGCACGCGGATAACTTTTGGCGGAGGGACACGCACGAGAGCATTGCCCTGCGGCCGCGCGGGCGCTGAACGGATCCCGCGCGCCAGTTCTTGCTGCACGAACGAAGTGAAAGCTTCCATCTGGCGCTGCATTTCGGCCATTTTTTCGCGCATGTTCAAAATGATTTCGATTCCCGCGAGGTTGACACCCATTTCGCGCGTCAGCGTGAGGATGACTTCCAGCCGCTCCAGGTCGGAGTCCGTGTACAGCCGCGTGTTGCCGTCGGATCGCGACGGCTTGAGCAGCCCCACGCGCTCATAAAGCCGCAGCGTCTGCGGATGCAGCTTGTACAATTCCGCAACCGCCGAAATCATGTATCCGGCGCGGGCCTTTTTTCGTTTTGGATTTACGCGCGTCATTGCTGCGCTCCTTGCATTTACCGGACCGCGGAACAAGCTCTCCGCATTTTTGTCATTCCGAGCGGAGCGAGGAATCTCTCCTTCTTTTTCTTGCGCCCGGACCGAAGAGAGATTCCTCGCTCCGCTCGGAATGACAAACAAAGCTACGAATTCCGAGCCCTCTTACGCTTTGGCCCGCTCAAAAAGATCCTTGCGCGGATCTTCCGGCGCGATTTTTTCCAGTTCCTTGAGCAGCTCCCGCACGCGTTCATCCACCGGCTTCGGAACCATCACTTGCAGTTCCACGTACTGATCCCCACGCTGTCCAGGAGTCCGAACCGAAGGCACGCCTTTTTCGCGCAGCCGCAGCTTTTGTCCGCTGTTCGTTCCCGGGGGAACGCGCAGGAGCGAGCGCCCGTCGATCGTGGGCACTTCGATTTTCGCTCCGAGCGCCGCCTCGGTGACGGTGATGGGCACGGTCGTGTAAATGTCGTCGCCGCGTCGGTCAAAATACGGGTGCGGCTGCACGTCGGTAATGATGTAGAGATCCCCCGGCGGCTCACCGGCAGTTCCGGCATTGCCGCGTCCGGCCACACGCACGCGCGAACCGGTTTGGACGCCCGCGGGAATCCGAATCTCGATCGTATCCGCGCGCCGCACGCGCCCATCGCCGCCGCAAACGCGGCAAATGTTTCGAAGGCGTCCCGAGCCGCCACAGCGCGAGCACGTCAAGTTAAAGCGCATTTTCCCGCTCGTCTGCGTGACCTGCCCCGAGCCGCCGCAAGCCGTGCAGGGTTGCGGCTGGCCCGCCGTGCCCGTGCCCCTGCATTCCGTGCAGGTGTCCAGACGCGAGATTGTAAGTTTTTTTACCGTGCCGCGAACGGCTTCCCAGAAACTGATTTCGATCTGGTATTCAAGGCTCGAGCCCGGCTCCGCTTGCGTCGCCGTTTCGGCCGCAGCCCCGCCGCCGCGAAAGAATTGGCTGAACAGATCGCGGAAGCTCGGCCCGCCCGCTCCGCCTCCGGCGCCTGCTCCGCCGCCAAAATCGAAACCGCCAAAATCAAAATGAACGTCGCCGCCATCCCCCGGAGTGGGCATTCCCCCGGCTCCCGGAGTTTCAAACCCAAACTGATCGTACATCTGCCGTTTCTTCGCGTCGGAAAGAACGTCGTAGGCTTCCTGCACCTGCTTGAATTTTTCTTCCGCGGATTTGTCGCCGGGATTCAGGTCAGGATGGTATTTGCGCGCAAGCTTCCGGTAAGCCTGCCGGATTTCTTTTTGCGCGGCCTTGCGGGGGACGCCCAGCAATTCGTAGTAATCCTGTTTTGTGGTCGTAGCCATATGAAAATCGGTGACCCGTGATTCGTGTCTCGTGATTTGTGAAACTCAACCGATCATCCATCCCGAAAAATTTCGGTGGGTCGTAATCGGGTGCCGCACCCTTGCGTGTTTTGCAAGAGTGCGGGTTTTGTCCAAGCCAGCGGCACATTTCCGAGCGGGTTGGACTTTAAACCCGCACCCTTTGAAAGGCACAAAGGGTGCGGCACCCGCGTTGTAGGGGCGCGGCATGCCGTGCCCCTACAACTTCTCCCAGTGCGCGTTGATTGCCGCTAGTTCCTGCTGTTCGCGCTGGTGTTCATCGCGGCGGCGCTTTCGTTCCTCGTCGAGCTTTCCGCCCATGGCCGCTTCCTTTTGATTGGCGCGATCGATCCACCGGTCGATCCAGGCTGTCCTGGCTTCCACGCTCGGCACTTCTGACCGGAAGCGGATAAGCGCTCCGCTGATGTCCACGGCGCGCGGCGGAAAGTCGGCTGGCGGGGCTTGCTGTGTTTCGTAAAACAACCGTTTCCAGTCAGCCGTCGGAGTTTCCGAAAGGACGATTTGAATCATGTACAAATCTTCCCGCAGCTTTTGAATGGCGTGTGGCGGTCCAGTCCGCTTGATGCCCTCGTACGTCGTCAAGGCTGGCTCCTGTGAATTGGCTCCCGGTTCTTGTAGCGCCCGCCTTCAGGCGGGCATCCTCGTACCCCGATGCCAACCCGCCGGATGCCAACCTAAAGGTTGGCGCTACAAAGCCTTCTCCGCTTAATTCGGCTTCTTTGTTTCGTCGACGTCCACGTACTCGGCGTCGATCACTTCGCCCTCGGGAGCTGGACCCGCTCCGCTCTTCGGAGCGCCCGGCCCTGCGTCCGAAGAACCGCCGCCGGCGCCCGCTTGCGCTCCGCTGGCCTGCGCGGTCTTGTAGAGCACTTCGGCGAGCTTGTGCGAAGCGCCTTCGAGTTGCACCGTTGCCGATTGAATCTGCTCGAGAATGCCGCCGGCCAGCGCGGACTTGGCCGCCGCGACAGCCTCTTCCACGGGCTTTGTGTCGGCTTCGGAAAGCTTGTCGCGATTGTCGGCGATCAGCTTCTCGACCTGATAGACGCGATTGTCGAGGATGTTGCGCGCCTCGATTTCGGCGAGCTTTTTCTTGTCGTCCTCGGCGTGAGCCTCGGCGTCGGACCGCATCTTCTCGGCCTCTTCCTTGCTGAGGCCGGTTGAAGCGGTGATCGTGATCTTCTGCTCCTTGTTCGTCGCGCGATCTTTCGCGGAGACATTGAGAATGCCGTTGGCGTCGATATCGAAGGTGACTTCGACTTGCGGCAGTCCCCGCGGAGCCGGCGGAATTCCCATCAGATGGAATTTGCCGAGCGTGCGATTGTCATTGGCCATTTTGCGTTCGCCCTGCAGCACGTGAATTTCCACCGACGGCTGGTTGTCCGCCGCGGTCGAAAACACTTCCGATTTGCGCGTCGGAATCGTGGTGTTCCGCGGGATCAGCACGGTCATCACGCCGCCCAGCGTTTCGACTCCCAGCGAAAGCGGAGTCACGTCCAGCAGCAGGATGTCCTTCACCTCGCCGCCGAGCACCCCTCCTTGAATCGCCGCGCCCACCGCGACCACTTCGTCCGGGTTGACGCCCTTGTGCGGTTCCTTGCCGCCAAACAGATCCTTCACGATCTGCAGCACGCGAGGAATACGCGTCGAGCCGCCCACCAGAACGACTTCGTCGATCTTGTCCGGCGTGATGCCCGCATCCGACAGCGCCTGCTTCGTTGGCCCGATCGTTCGCTGCAGAATGTCTTCCATCAACTGTTCGAGCTTCGCGCGCGTCAGTTTCAGTTGCAGGTGCTTTGGACCGGAGGCATCCGCCGTCAAGAACGGCAGATTGATGTCCGTCTCCTGCATCTGCGACAACTCGATCTTGGCTTTTTCGGCGGCTTCCTTCAGCCGCTGCACGGCCATGCGATCCTTGCTGACGTCGATGCCCTGATCTTTTCTGAATTCCGCAATCAGCCAATCGACCACGCGATTGTCGACATCATCGCCGCCCAGGTGTGTGTCCCCGGCGGTGGCCTTCACTTCGACCACGCCTTCGCCCACTTCCAGGATGGAAATGTCGAACGTGCCGCCGCCCAGGTCGTAGACCGCGATCGTCTCGTCCTTCTTTTTGTCCAGGCCGTATGCCAGCGCCGCGGCGGTCGGCTCATTGATGATGCGAAGCACTTCCAGGCCCGCCACTTCGCCCGCTTGCTTGGTCGCCTGCCTCTGGCTGTCGTTAAAATACGCCGGGACGGTGATCACCGCCTTGGTCACCTTTTCGCCGAGAAAATCCTCAGCGGCGGTCTTCAGCTTCTGCAAGATCATCGCGGAAAGTTCCGGCGGTGTATAAGCCTTGCCGAAAATTTCGACGCGCGCATCGTCATGCGGTCCCTTGACAACTTTGTAGGGCACACGCTTGGTCTCATCCGCCACTTCATCGAACCGGTGGCCCATGAACCGCTTGATCGAATAAACCGTGTTTTCCGGATTGGTTACCGCCTGGCGCTTGGCCACTTGACCGACCAGCCGTTCTCCCGACTTGGTGATGGCGACAACCGAAGGGGTCGTTCGCCCGCCTTCCTGGTTCGGGATCACCACCGGCTCTCCGCCCTGCATCACGGCAACCACCGAATTGGTCGTCCCGAGGTCAATTCCAATAATTTTACTCATCTCTCGCTCCCCTCCTCGACATCTCTCCCGGTAAGAACCGGCATGAGTGCATCATATGCAGGGATCTTACATATTGAGTGTCTTGTTGTCAAGTATTTTGACTGTCTTATATCCTATTTATTTACATCTAATTACGGATATATTTTGAACGACACTCCACATTTTCCTCTTACTCTGGCACGGTTGACCCTAAAGTTAGATGTATGAATTGGCTTGCTGGCTTCGCCCCTTTATGGGTAGGTGGAGGCCAACGATTGGTCCGAAAACCTGAAAATCGTCGGCCAACGGATAACCCCGCATTTCCTCCGTACGTCTATGAGTGCAGAAGAACCCGTTTTGGGGTTAGAATAGGCTCCTCACAAAATCCCAAGGAGATTGCCGAGTGAAACTGCTTCCCGTCCGCGAGATTAGGTTCCTGACCCTGGTCGCGCTTTGCTTTGTCGCCACGGCGGCTTTCGCAAAAAAGCAGACAAAAGCGCCCGCGCCTTCGACCGCGAAGACTGCTCCGGCCGCGGCTGCGAACCCGACGTTTCAAAAAGCAATTGGGAATCCGAATGCCCCGATCACCATGGAAGTGTTTGGCGATTTCCAGTGTCCGGCCTGCCGCGGATTCTTTGAAGGCACGACCAAGCAGGTGATTGACGATTACGTAATCCCCGGCAAGGTGTACCTCGTTCATCGCGATTTTCCGCTGGACATGCACCCGTTTGCGCGCCAGGCCGCGCGGCTTGCAAACGCCGCGGCGGAATTCGGGAAATTTGAAAACATCGAACGCGCCTTGTACGATCATCAGGATGAGTGGTCCAACAAGGGAAACATCGACGAGGTGATCGCTTCGAGTTTCCCCCCGGCGGAATTCAAAAAGATTCAGGCGTTTGAATCGTCCCATATGAGCGAAATCAACGCCTCCATCGAGCGCGACCGCGCGCTCGGGACGCTCCGCAACGTGAACCAGACGCCCACGGTTTATATAACGGCGCATGGCAAGACCGAAGCTCTTCCCGGCGGCGGCGTGGATTACAAACTGCTTAAAAGTTATTTCGACTACCTGCTGCGCCAATAATCATGGCCACGACCGCGATTCCGACCGAGACCGCGCCACGCTCGTCCGCATGGCCGGCCACGCTCCTCGTCATTGGCCGCGTCGCGCTGGGCGTGATATTCCTTATCGCCGCCTATACGAAGCTCCACTTCGCGGGCGAATGGCATTTCGGCGACTACCAGTTTTTCTTTGCGATGGCCATCGATTCCTACAAAATGCTGCCTCTTTCCGCGGTGCAGCTGATGGCCCGGCTGCTGCCGTGGTTTGAACTGGCCCTCGGAGGATTTCTGATAGCCGGCGTGGCCGTGCGCTGGATCGGCTTGATCACCAGCGGGCTGCTGCTCGTTTTCATCGGCGCCATGACGCGCGCGAAAATTCTGGGCCTCGAAATCAATTGCGGCTGTTTCGGCAACAACGAGAAATTGGGCTGGGCTACCTTGCTGCGCGACAGCAGCCTGCTGGTCCTGGCCCTGGCTGTCACCATCGGGGCATTTCTCCTCAAGAAACGGCAGGACAAAGTATCCTCCTGATCCGCGCATTGGCCTTCCGGTTTGCGTTAGAATGATGCTCCCATGGTAGAGTTGCCGCCCATCACGCTCCGCTTGCGCGGCCGTCAGGTTGTCGGGCGTGTGGCCTTCATCCTGCTGTTGATTGGCGCGATTGCCGCCGGCGGCGTCGCGGGCCTGCTGTTTGTCTATTCGAGCGATCTCCCGCAGATCCGCGCGCTCGAGGATTTTCAGCCCGATGTAGTTACCGAACTTTACGCGGACGACGGCCAGGTGGTCGGAAATTTCGCACTGCAGCGCCGCGTGCTGCTCACCTACGAACAATTTCCCCAGGTCCTGAAAGATGCCATCCTCACCACCGAGGATCAACACTTTGAAGATCACTGGGGCGTGGATTTCACGCGCGTGGCGGGCGCTGCCTGGAAAGATCTCGTCGCGCGCCGCGTAGTCGAGGGCGCCAGCACCATCACCATGCAGCTTGCCGGAACGCTTTTTCTGGACCGCTCCGACCGCCGCATGGGCCGAAAGGTTCAGGAAGCGCTTCTCGCTCTGCAGATCGAGCGGCATTACTCGAAGCAGCAGATTTTCACGATGTACTGCAATCAGATTTATCTTTCCCACGGGAACTACGGATTTGAAGCGGCTTCGGAATATTATTTTGGCAAGCCGGTGGGCAAGCTGACCGTGCAGGAAGCGGCGCTCCTCGCCGGGTTGATCCGCGGCCCGAGCTACTCACCCGTCCTTCATCCGCAACGCGCGCTCGCGCGGCGCAATCTGGTGATCGAACTCATGGCGCACTCCGGGAAAATCACGCAGGTCCAGTCGCGGCAAGCCATCGCGCAGCCGCTCGGGCTGCATCTGCAGGCGCCGCGAAATACGCTGGCCCCATATTTTGTCGAAGAGATCCGCAAATATCTCGAAAGCACCTACGGCACGGAAATGGTGCACCAGCGCGGCTTGCGCGTGTACACGACGCTCAGCGTCCCCATGCAGCAGGCCGCCAACCACGCCGTTCGCGACGGCCTGCACGCCTACGACCGACGGCACGGCTGGCGCGGCAAGCTGGACAACATCCTCGTGGATAAAACTGACACGCTGGAATCGTACGAAGACGACGACTGGCGCTGGCCGATCGCCAAAGGCGATTACGTTCAGGGCCTCGTGACGGCCGTGGACCAAAAAGCGGCGGCGATCAAACTCGGCTCGCTTCACGCGTTGCTCACGCCGCCTGATTTTGCCTGGACCAGCCGCAAATCTCCCATGGACTTGTTGAAGCCGGGCGACCTCGTGGAAGTCAGCGTCAAGGAAATCAACGGAACCGTCGCGCACGTGCAACTCGAGCAGAACGTCGGCCCGCAAGCGGCCATCGTAGCGATCGACAATCCGACCGGTGAAATCAAGGCCATGGTCGGCGGATACAGTTTCGATGAATCGAAATTCAACCGCGCGACGCAGGCGCAACGCCAGGTCGGTTCTTCTTTCAAGATTTACGTGTATTCCGCCGCCATGGAGCAGGGCTTTACTCCCTTTGACACGATTCTCGACGCGCCCTTCACCACGATGAGCGGCGGCCAGCCTTACTCGCCGCACAACTACGACGAAAAATTCGAAGGCGTGATCACGCTGCGCCGCGCGCTCGACGGTTCTCGCAACGTCCCCGCGGTAAAACTGGCCGAAAAAGTCGGCATGAACGCCGTGATCGACATGGCCCGCCGCTTCGGCATCACCAGTCCCTTGCCGCCCTATTTGCCAATCACGCTGGGCGCCGCGGACTTGAACCTGCTCGAACACACCTCGGCGTTCACCGTGTTTCCCGACGACGGCATCCGCATCGATCCGCATATGATTCGCCGCGTCACCACCTACGACGGCGCGCTGCTCGAACAGGCGCATCCCCTCGTACATGACGTCGTGGAACCGGACGTCGCGCGCACGATGACGGCCATGCTCCAGGATGTGGTCGAGCGCGGCACCGGCACTGCCGCGCGCGCCCTGGGCCGCCCCGCCGGCGGCAAGACCGGCACGACCAACGATTTCACCGACGCCTGGTTCATCGGCTTCACCCCGGAAATCACCGCCGGCGTCTGGGTCGGCTACGACGACAAATCGGTATCTCTTGGCAAGCCTGAGACCGGCGCGGTCGCCGCGCTGCCCATCTGGCTCGAATTCATGCAGGGCGCGCTGGACGGCAAGCCCGTTCAGGCCTTCGCGAACGTCGTGCCTCTGGAAAAAGTAGCGCTCACGAAAAATGTAAAGGTGGATACGCCGGACACCGCCCCCACGGAAGCCGGCGAAGGCCCGACAACGCTGGGAACCGCTCCCGGAAGCAATCCAACCGTGCCTGAGACCATGCCGCCAGGCGAAGCCCCCGCCAAAGCAACCCCTCCCCCGCAAAATCCCCCCGCAGCCCCCAGCCCGCGCAGCTAGCCCGTTTTAGTGGCGCATGCTTTAGCTTGTGGGGTTTTGGGCTTGCAAAAAACCAAGAAACCACAAGCTAAAGCATGCGCCACAAAATCCCCCCGCAGCTAGCAGGAAATTTTCTCGAGACCTCCACAATGTTCTTGCGATTCCAGTAGGACAGGCTTCCAGCCTGTCTGGTTTTGATTCTCGCGGCGCCGGCGGAAGTCAAAACCAGACAGGCTGGAAGCCTGTCCTACAAAAGCAAGAGGGCGGCTGATTGCGCCGCCCTCCCGCGATCTGACGATTCTGTCGGTTTGGTTAGAAGTTGAAAGCCACGTGGAAGCGGGCGCTGAACGGCTGAACGAAGCCGATGCACCAGATTCTGGCCAGCGGCAGTGCAGATTCGACTTGTAGGCTATCCCGGCTTCATGAAGTCGGCGTTGCGTATCTCCGAATTCGATGTCCACGTTCTGGTTAATTAGAGGTTTCTCCTGGTGTCCGCGATATTCAACATGTCGATCGAGAAATGGAAGGACTTGGTCTCGCTAATCCTCCAGGGATAATCAAGGTGAACGTCCACCGTGCCGGTCACCGGCGCGCGCCCCAAGTCCCCGCGGCCGTAGAGCGGTATCTCGCCGCTGTCAGAGTAGGGTTCCAAGCCCTGCAAGGTTGTCAGTGGAACGCCCGACTGAATCTTTACACCGGGCGTAACCACCAGCCCTTGAGGATACTCTTGTCGAAGATATATGTTGGGTAAATGTTCACGACGTGCAGGCGATCCGAATTCAAGGGGCCAGGCGTTACATGACCGCGATCGTGTCCAACACGCCGGGGGTGTAGTCATAGAGAGAGCTGATTCCCGGATCGTTTTGGCCGTTGTCGTTTCGGTAGGCCCCTTCGAAGTTTCCGTATCAACCTCGAAATGCGCCAGTTGGAAATGAGGGACCAGTTGTGGCTGAAGGACTTGTTTACTTCGATTTCGATGGCTTGGTAATTTCGCGTACCGGGTCCGGGTAGCCGTCGGGTTTGCCGTCCGGCTGGGCCTCGCCGCCGAACAAGGCCCCTGTTGAGGGAACATAAGTGGGGCCGACAGGTGGGCAGACCGGTTGCTTTTTTCCACCGCCCACAGTGTTTAGCACGCTCCATGTGGTGGGATCGTTCACCGACGGAAAGCAAGCGCCTCCCATAGCAGTCCCAAACGTATTGGTCTCGTTCGGAGACGATGGGAGCGAGGTCATTATTGGAATCAAAGCAGCCCGCCGGGACGCCGAAGCCTCCAAGGCTGTTTGCGCCGCCGCCGAGGGCGTTAACTGCTCTGTCGTCAAAGCTGTCAAGAATGCCGTTTCCGTTGCCTTGTTCGAAAAGCTTATACCGGGAAACGTGACCGGCTTCGGGTTCACAGTGACGTCCGTCTTCGAGTTGACATTGCCGATGAAGTAGGCCCCTGCGGCTCCCGCGTCGCCCTGCTCGACCGAAATGCCCTGAAATCCTCGATGATGCGCTTGACTCGGCGATCGATATATCGCACCGACGCTGTGATGCCGCCTCGGAATTCATGTTCCGCGCCGACCACGAACTCGTCGTTGTACTCCATCCTGGTACCAGGAGCGAATGGCGAAGAGCCGCCTCCGGAGACGAGGAGTACCGTCGGATTGGCGGCAACTCCGCCTGTAGCCTGATTGAGCACGTTTTGGGGATCGAAATTCACAGTGTTGTATTGATTCAGCGTCACCAGGTTCGACGGGCTCGCAGGGCCGCAAATACCGCCGCTGCAGTTCGAGGTTTGCGGAGCAAAGTAAATCTTCTCAACCTGGTCTTGACCGGTAAGTTCGCGGATCGCCGCGTCCATGGGCATTACCCAGGCGTAGCGGCCGAAGTTCGCATAGATCTTCGATTTGCGGTCGCCTTTCGGGTCCACGCTAAAGCCAATTCGTGGACCCCACTGATCGTTGATCAGCTGGGAGACGCCTCCGGACGTCATTCGCTGTTGCTCCCACCTCACGCCCAGGCTGAGTGTTGCGTACTTGCTCATTTCCCACTCGTCATTAACGTAGGCCGAGTGATATTTTGCCGGTATTGACGCTTGTAAAGGCGTTATAGGGACCTCGATCCGCCACCAAGACGACCTGCTGCGGTGTGGAGTATCCTGGCACATTCATGTACGGGCACAATGTGCAATTTGCCGCTGCTCCGTTGGCGACATCACTAGCTAACTCCAGTAGCAAATGATATTGAGCGGACTGACCCGCTACAGCCGCCTCGTTCGTGCTAAAGTAATGGTCGCCATTAACATTGGTCAAATCAATCGGAGTTGGCGGTCCGCTGTAGCTGTTCGTATCGTCATAGGTCGGAAACGCCCAAGAGTAGCCGACGGAGAACGTGTGCTGTTGACCGAGTATGGTAACCACTTTGTGCACATCGAATTGGATTCCTTTTGAGAGAGAGTCATACGTCTCAAAGCTTCCAAAGCCTTGGGCCCGGAACGAACCCGCCTGGCCTGCCAACCCAGCAGTCTGCGTATTATCGGTAATGTTAATTATCGGTACCGGGACTTCATTGAAACGGATCCAGTTCATGGTGAAAGCCCCGTCGATTGTGAGACTTGAGCCGATTATTCCGCTGTAGCGAACCGCCAAATTCCTCGATCCGAACGACTGCGTGGTTTCCGCGGTGTTGTTGTTGATGTTCAGGGTGTTCCAGGAGGAGAGATTACTGTGGGTTGGATCGCCGAAGACGGAGGCTTCGATCTGGTGGTTCGAATTGATCTGCCACGTCAGCTTGGCGCTGTAGTCCCAGATGGTGTCCTGCCGCTGTTGTTCCCCGTTCGTGGCGGCAAAGAGTCCGGTTCCCACCGCGGGTGCCACATAATTGATGTTCCAGGTTGGGTTGAATGCGCCAAAGAAGAAGAGATGGTTTTTGAGTGCGCCGAGGGGGACGTACCCGCCCAATTCGAAATCGCCTTCGTTTCCTTGTATTCCAAGTTCACGCCCGATCTTATTCACCGGGTTAGAATCGTCGTAATTCTGGTAGGCAGCAGTGGTACCGCGCTCCTGAAAGTACCCGCCGACGACGCCGTGGAACGCGTTTCCGCCGGATTTCGTAACCATGTTGATCACGCCGCCGGTGGAGTGGCCATACTGCGGACCGAATGCAGCCGTGTTGACTTGAACTTCCTTCACAAATGAGGAATTGATCCCGACGCCGATCCCTCCGTATCTGCGATGATAGACGCCCAAGCCGCCAAAAGCTGCATCGTTGAGGAGGACTCCGTCCGCGATGTAGGCGTTTTCAAGCCCTGTTCCGCCCGATATGGCGGGATTCAAACTGCCGGTTCCGATGCCACTCGTCACGCCAGGGCTCACATAGAACACGCTAGTGATGCTTCGGGCGAGAGGCAAATTGTTGTAAACCGTGTCCGAAATGTCGGCTGTGACCGCGGTGCTCTGGCTCTCGACCGAAACGGCGGATGCAACGACTTCGACCGTCTGCGTGACGGCGCCCAATTCCAGAGCCACCTTAATTTCGCTGGTCTTGTTGATCAAGACCTCGACCTTCTGAACCGTGGTGCCCTTGAATCCGTCCTTCGTAACCTTCACGTCGTAAAACCCTGGAATCAGCCCAGGGAACGCAAACTCACCCTGCTCGTTCGAGGTCCTCTGGGCGCTCCCGGTCGCTCCCGTGATCGTGACCGCTGCGCCCTGGATGATGGCCCCGGTGGGATCAGTGACCACCCCGCCCAACGTTCCTCTGACGCTGCCCTGGTCCTGGGCGAGTGCGGCGCTCGAAATGAGCCCCGACAGAATCAAAAGGAAAATGGAAAATATACTGAATCGCTTCATCGTAATCCTCCCTTAATTTGCCGAAGCTTCATGGCCAGGCGGGTAGTGGTGGGACCGTAACTTGATCCGTCCCGCGAATAAAGCAAAAGTTTTAGATGCCGCCGATCAGGGTTTTCAATGAGCGGGAGCTGCGGCAGTTCTGTGCGCCTGTTTGCTCGTCGAATAAAACAAGCAGACAATGTTGGAGGAAAAAAACTTTCCCCAGCCCTCGCCTGGGAACGACTGGCGCTCATGCCAAATCTCTTTTTCCGTCGCGTGCCGGAGCATCAAAATTAAAGAAGTGGAATACCAATCCCCCTGCCATTTCCAAGGACACGCAACAACTTGGGGCGGATTCTATTGTCGGTATTTTCGAATGTCAACATTAATAAATAAAAATAAAGGCCCGAGAAAATGAGGCAAAGATCCTTGAAAGATAGGCAAAGTTTTGCGCATTCCGTAGCAATTGCGTGGCTTCGCGGGATTTTATGATTTACTGCAAACTATTGGCTTGCGGCGGTTTATGGCTTCGGAGCATTTGTGAGGAGCGATTTTCCCTTGGTTTCGAGTTCCAACGATTTTGCCGCGTCGCCCGACTTCCGGTAGTACCCGGCAAGCGCGAGGTAGAGCGGACCATTCTCGTCGCGGGAATGCAGCGCGGACTCGAGCAGGGAAATGGCGTCTCGAACCGATCCGGTTTGGCTGAAACTTTCCGCAATTCGCAGAATCGTTTCAGGGTCGGATTTGTCCGTAATCCCGGCGTCCTTGTACAGGCTCAAAATCGAGGAGTAGTCTTTTCGAGCATAATACGCGTCCACCAGGCGGGACTTGGAGATTTCATCGGAATGATTCCGGGCGAGCGCGAGCCGGAACCAGGCTCTGGATTCGTCCTGCTTGCCCAGGGCGAGAAGGCAGAGCGCCCGCTCCCGGTCCAGAAGTCCGCTGGAAGCATCCGTGGCAAGCGTGGAATCCGTCAGGTCCCACAGGTCGCGCGCCGCAGGCTGGGGCAGGACGGAGAATGGCATGGTCCAGGAAGCGCTCTCGGGCGCTCCTGGTTGATCGATAGAGACGCTCAACATGTAGTTGCCCATCGGCTGGCCCAAAAGCGGCAGCTTCTTGCCGCTCACCATGGAACCTGACGGGTCGAATTGATCTTTAGGAATATCCTCGCTGACCTTAAATGACGCACCGGCGACTGCGGGCCGTCCCACCGCGTATTCCACCGTCATCTTTTGATCCGCATAGTTTGCCGGGTCTTGAGGGCGAGCCCATACTTGATAGGTGACCTGCACCGGTTCATCCTGGGCCAGGACAAGAGGGTTCGTGCCAAGAGGGACAAATTTCAAACCGGCGAGGGTAAACGGGGCATTCAGGTCGCTGCCGGGGTCTGCCTGTTTGACCGTGGCAAAGGGGAGCACGCCGGCAATGACGACGCCGGACGGACTCATTTCTGGAACCACCACATCTTTTGAGGCCTGGAGGGCTTTCTTGTGCTCCCAGTCCGTCAAAATAAATTCCAGGTGATACTTGCCTGGGGGAAGCGGCAGGGAACCTTCGTATCCGATCCGGCTGTGCTTGATGTCGTCAACTTCATCCTTGTCGATCGTGTTATTGATTTTCTTTTCCAAAGTGAAAATCAGTTGGTTGTTATGAGCCGCATCGAAAACTCGCACCTGCGCTTCCATGTTGAAGGCGTACCGGCCATCGGGGCGCTGCTCGAGCGACGCGTCCGAAGGCTGCCGGAAACGCATCGCGTAATCGAGCCTGGTGACCCCGCGCGAATCGCGCAACGGCAAGGTGGCTATATCCAGATTTTGTCCGGGAATCAGCATCCGGGCGGTGACGTTTCCAATCATCTCCCGGCGGCGGTTGATCTCATCTCTTGTAAACGGATTGTCCGCAAGGCCCTTGATTGTCGCCAGCATCGCGTCCGATTGCAGGCTCGGCCGGCCCTGGGTTGAATCAATGGGTTCGTTCGGAATCAGGCTTTGCGACAGGCGTGCGACCAACGGGCCAACGGAATCCTGAATGGCCTTGATCGAGCCTTGATAGTCATTGATGTATTCCGTGCCGGCCATGAGCTTGTCCGGTCCGTCGACGAATGGACTGTAGAAGCGGAAATCGCCGAATCCCTCGTGCTTGTAGAACATGATGTAGAAAAAAGGCGGCAGTGACGGGTGGTTGATGGAGTAGAACCAGACCTCCAGGGGAAAGATGTTGGCCGCGTTGTAGTGAACTTCCTTCTGCTGCGGGGGGCCGAGAGTGATGTACGCGCGGCCGCGATCGGTTCTCCATCCCTCTTCGTTGGCTCCCGACCCGTAATTTGCGTTGGCAAACGCGATGCGGCGGTAAATTTCGTCCCTGTAAGTGTTCTCGGGTGAGCCGGGCGTCGGATTGCGAACTTCCCAAAAATTTTGAATGAATTGATCGCGTGCGTCGTCAGTGGTCAGCTTTAGAAAGGTGTTCCGCTCTTCCCTGGAGATAATGTAGGCCACGTCCCGCTCGAGCCATTCCTTATAATTCTTTTCCAGGGTCTGCTTTGGGGCTTTTTGTTTTTGAGTTTTTTCCCTTTGGGCCGCGCCGGGCGGGACCAGCACGAACAGGGAAAGGCTCAGGATGAAAAGGGTAACAATTCCCCGAGAAAGTTGGATCGAGATGCGAGAAAAGCGCATTCGGGACAGGCCCCCAAGGTCCTCTCCGAACTGCCAAATCATAACAACGGTTTCAGGAAATTACCAAGCTTCTCTTGCTTGCCGGGAGCCGGTGGCAGACGTCTGGCGCAAGATCAGGTTGCCTTTGAATGCGGATCGCAGCGGCCTCCGGTGGACGGCAGAACGGGTATTAGGCAGCGCATTTCGACTCGGGGCCTACTGCTTGCGAAACGGGTCCCATCCCCTCGGCAGGAGAGGCTTGCATTCTCCGCCCGGATTCACAAGGAGAACACTCCTTGAATCCGTAATTTCTCCAATAACTGTGTTGGGAACGCCTCCCAATTTCCGCGGCAGGCGTGAGGCAAATTTTTTCGGCACGGTGAAAAGCAGTTCGTAATCCTCTCCGCCGTTGAGAGCCATATCCAGTGGGTCGAGGCCGAGCCGCTGCAAGCCAGGCGCGACCTTTACTATGGGCATTTTTTCCACCCACACGGTAGCGCCCACCCCGCTGGCCTTACAAAGGTGTCCGAGATCGGTTGAAAGCCCGTCCGAGGCGTCGATCATGGACGTGGCCAGCCGATGAGAGGCAAGCCACTCGCCCAACCCTAGGCGCGGCTCCGGGTAAAAATGTTTCTTCAGCAGTCCCGCCCAGGGTTTCTTCTTCTGCCAATTCATTTGAACCAGCCGCAAACCCAGCTCAGCCTGCCCGAGCCTGCCGCTGACGCACAGCAAGTCACCGGGCCTCGCGCCTGAGCGCAAAATGGCCCGGCCCTCGTCGATTTCACCCAGTACAGTGAGGCTGCTGACGACCACCGGATATTTCGTCGTATCGCCGCCAGCCAGCGTCAAGTCGAACCGCCGGGCCGCTCGCGCCATTCCATCGAGGAATCCATCGAGCCATGACCCGGAGCATGCGTCTGGAAGACCGAGGGTCAGGAAGAAGTAGCGGGCTCGCGCGCCCATGGCGGCAATGTCACTCGTGGCACGGGCGAGTGCCTTGTACCCGGCGGACTTCGGTGGGTGGACTTTTCGAAGAAAGTGAACGTCTTC
The DNA here is from genome assembly GCA_963819395.1 of uncultured Acidobacteriota bacterium. Classification (GTDB taxonomy): domain Bacteria; phylum Acidobacteriota; class Terriglobia; order Acidiferrales; family UBA7541; genus Palsa-360. The sequence goes on along the minus strand of CAWFVW010000004.1, from coordinate 16,509 downwards.
GAGAAATGCGTCGGTCGTGATTACCCATTCCTTGCCTGCGGCAGGACGCAGAACCGCTGCATCATCGCCGATCCCGACGGGCAGGCCGCATCCTTCCAGGCGTGCTCCCTTCGGAGCCCGCGACCGCCTGGATTTGAACCGCCGCCTGAACCGTTCGATCAGTTGTTCTTCTTTGGTCATCAGTACAGTTGTCCAAAACCACTTTTGTGTGGTTCCATAGAACCCATCTTAGGGTATGGTTGCCGATCGCGTAAGTCTTTCGAACGGTCCGAATCGGGAAATTAAGAGTTGACTCCGCCCCAGTCTGTCAATAGACTTGGCTCGGGTTTGGTTTCGCGTCAACACTTCCGGTTCCGTCGGCGAATTAGAATACATGGGCCGCTCAGGGGATGATCGGCTCCAGTTCCCTCGAAAGTAAAGCAGGTTTTGTATTAGAGAATTCAGACTATGAAGCCTGAAGCCTATACATTTTTTGTGGCCTCGAACCGGAAGGGAAGTTTCCGCAAGATTACGGTTCCCGGCTATGTGCTGCATTTGGTAGCAATTCTAGCCGTGGTGGGCGGAGTGACGGTGCTCGCCGCAGCCGGTTCCTATACGCGGATGCTCTGGAAAGTCGGGAATTATAACGCGCTTCGCCGCCAGCAGGATACCCTCAAGCACAATTACGAAAAGCTTCAATCCAGCGTCAAGGATACCAACGAACGCATGACCTCCCTGCAATCGCTGGCCACGGAAGTTGCCATGACCTACGGTTTCATGCGCTTCCGCCAAAGCCCGTTTGGGGTGGACGAAACTTCGGTGCCTCCGGCCAGCGGATTTGACCAATCCGTCGCGCAGTTTAATTTTCTCCAATCGAATTTCAGGCAGGCTGAACTGCCCCTGGGCAATCTACAGTTGCTCCCCGCCCAGGGTATTGCCGATCTGACGTCCACGCCGACCTTGTGGCCGGTGATTGGACATCTTACGGGCACGTTTGGCGAGCGGATGGACCCCTTCAGCGGTGAAGGCGCCTTCCATACCGGCGTGGATATCTCCTCGCAATATGGCGACGGCGTGCGCGTATCGGCCGATGGCGTCGTGATTGAGGCGGGTGACCACGCCGGGTACGGCAGGCTGGTCGTTATCGACCACGGTTTTGGGGTGACGACCTGGTACGGCCATCTTTCCAGTTTTAACGTGATCATCGGCCAGCAACTGAGGCGCGGCGACACGATAGGCAATGTCGGCGTAAGTGGGCGGTCCACCGGGCCGCATGTGCACTACGAAGTTCGAATCAATGGCGCGCCGGTCAACCCGATGCGTTACCTGCGGCAGGCCTCTGCGGCGGATTAAATTTCTTTCCTAGAATCCCACTCTTAAGAATTCCTTTTCCTTTTGCTAAAGAACGGGTTTTAGTGGCGTAGGCCTCAGCCTGGGGGCTTGCGTTTGATCCGGCTTACCCGGGCGGGCTGAGATTACTCATGGAACCTCACAGGCTGAAGCCCGCGCTACTTTGAGTTATTGCGTTTTGCGTTTCTCGCCGAACTTTAGAACATCCGGGGTGAGCTCAACCAAGATGCGAACGCGTTCCGCTGCTTGCGTAACTTCAGCGCCGTTCAATAGAGTTTGTAACGAAGCTAGGGCGGCTGGGTCCATGGACTGGCGCGTCTTAGGGCTTTCAAGGCCCGCGCGGCCGATCATTCGAAAAAGTTCCAGTGCTGACTGAAGATGCAGGGCGTCCGAACTGCTCTCACATTCCCCCTCGAGCGAAATGCGCAGGTTGTCTCCCTCAGGACTAGCGGCCAGCGTGATCCAGCGCACCGACCGCGCGAGGCTTGCCAGCTCCGTGGACTGCGCCCCGCCCGCGGCAATGCTATCCGGAATCGGCGGCACGCGCGTGATTACGAACGCCGCGGCCCCGTCCACGCGGGCGGCGCGCTCGCGGGCAGGGTCAGAACCCGAGGCTGCATTCGGGGCGATGAGCGGAGCGATGCTTGGCCCCGCAACGATGGCGATGCGATGATCGTCAAGGAAAAAAATGAATTCGGGCCCGCTTGGCCGCTCGCGGGGAAGACAAACACTTCGTGCCCTTCCTGGTGATCGAGTTTTCCCTTGCGGATGGCGTAATCCCGAATTTTCGCGCGGTCAAAACGGCCTTCGGCAATGACCATGTTTTTTCTCGGCTCATTCGCGGACGCCGGCGGGCCAGGACGCAATCACCACGCGGTCCAAATCCTTTTCAAAATCGAATCCCGTCGAGCGCACAAACTCCGCGTAATCCGGATTGGGAACGGCGATGGGGCCCTTGTCCGCGCGATGCTGGTAAAACGAGGAGGCCCGAACGGCGGCGAGATCCATATAGACCAGCGTAGGGGCTCCCGGAGGCAGCGCGGAGAGCAGTTCAGGCGCGGGCGAAGCGTGCGCGGTGGCGCTGCGCCGGAAGCTTCCATAGAGCAGCAAGCTCGCGGCAATCGCGGCCACAAAAACGCCGGTCGAGAGGAGAAGGGCTTTTCGGTGATTGCGCACGTCGTCCATTCTCACAGTTATTGTCTCACTCACACGAGCCGGGCGCCATGTTTGCTTGCAGGATCAGTCAACGTGCTCTCAGATCCGCTGGCGGCTTTGAAAAAAGCGAATACAACCCACACGCCGCGAAGATGATAATCAGCGGGTCGATGGGATGGCGGAAGCGGCCATCGTCCTGGTGGGTCAGGTAATAAACAATGGGAAAGAAAATAAGGGGAATGAGGAGAGGGATGGTTTCCTCCCACCGGTTCCGAATCGCCCATCCGAGCCCGATAAATGCCAGGACTGAGAATGCGGTATAAACGAGCGCATTGGGCAATCCAATCTCGTCAAACGTCCAAGGGGGAGGGAAAACCCACACGTTGGTCCAGGTGTAGAGAAATCGCCGCAAGGTTTGGCCCGCATACCAGAGCGGGCGGTCCTTGATCACTTGTGCAGCCTCGCGCTGCTTCACGGCCATGTACGCCGGTTCTCCCAAACGCTGGAATTCCTGCAGTTGCGCCAGGTTGGATCCCGGGGTTTCGTCCCAATTCGATGGGCGGCTCGTATCGCTGCTGTTTCCGACCATCACCTCCAGCCCAAAATTTCCCCGGAACGCGACGAATCGTCCGTAGACCTGCGAACAGCGCCAGACCCAGGGCGCGACGCCGATGAGGAACACCAAGGAGGAGGCGACAATCGGCCCCAAACGCAGCGTGCGGGAACGCCACTGCCGCAAGAATATCCAGGCCCCGAAAAACGGCAACACCGAGAGCGAGTTTGCATTGGTCAAAGCGGAAATCGCCCATAGCAAACCGTACCCAATCCACGCCAGGTAATTGTTTGAGTGCTCGAGTTTCAGTGAATAGAGAACGAGAAGCGTCAGCAGCAGCGTTCCTAAAATCGTGTCCCAAACCCAGGCATTGGAGCCGGCGATGGCATGCGGGTAGAAAGCCCAAACCCATCCTGCCCACATGGCGATCTTGGGGCCGAAAGACCTCCGCGCGATGAAGAAAATCGGGAGGCAGATCAGCGACGACATCAGATTATTCAAGGTAAGAGCGGCAAGGGTCGAGGCGGTGGTGAGAACTCCGAAAATTTTGAAGACGCCGGCGAGCAGATACGCATACGCCGGCCCCATCAGGGCGGTGGGCCCGGTGGGATACGGATACGGAGAACTGAATCCCTGTCCGGACAGAATGGATTTCGCGATGCGCTCATATTCCCGCCCGAAGGTGGGATGGCCATTTTCCCAGCCGGGAATGTAATGATCGCGGGCCGGGTCCAGCAGATTGAGGTAGGAAAACCGCATGACCAGCAGGCGAACGATCAGCGCAACGGCAACCATGATCGAAAGGGATGCCACCAGGCGACGACGCTCCGCCTGGGCGCGGCTCGCCGATTCGACAGCGACCGAAGCTTCCTCATTGCCGGCAACCATTGGTTCCACTATTGGATCTCCCATACACCTGACTGACACTTCGTTTAGGCCGCTAAGTACGCCCGCGCACTCCATCTGGGATTTTCCAATTCGACTTCCCAGCAGACCGATAACATACACCGTGAACGTCCGTATGCAATGCTCCAGTCAGATTTTTCAAAGTTAGCTTTCCCCACGGTAACGGCTGATCCGTATTTCCATGCCAGAGACAGGCCACCCCAAGAAGTGCCACGCGACCCTTTTAGGGTGACATTTCCCCTGCAGGATCTCCGACGCGAAAAACACTATACGTCAGTCACTATCACTGCTAAATTCAAAATTAAATCGGCTCATGCCGCAAGCGAATCGAAGGCCGTGAATTTTGTCTTCCAGGCGAAACCGTATTGAGATTGAGCAACGGAATCGAGGTAACGATGAAGGCCGGATGTCGTCGATCAGCGTGTGCGGCGGCCCGGCTTACTAGCATTTCGGATCATTGGGCGCAGAGCGGAGTTGACGGACCGTTCGTCTGGAAAATGTTCGGCGACACCGGGCGAAACAACCACAACATTGGTTCCGGCATTATAGCGAGACGCATATTTCCCTCGAACGCAACCCTTCAATTTTGACAAGTCATACTCGGGCCGAAGCTCGTTACGCGATTTCCGTTTTTCGGTTTTCTTGTTCATATTGCTTTCGCTCGACCGGCGTTGTTTGGCCCGTGCTATTAATTCTAAATTCTATCACTGAATCAAGACCCGCCCTGCACGGGCCATTTCCATCGTATTTCAATGTTACCCCGGCCACTGAAAAGCCCCTTCCCATTGGCAGCGTCAAGGGTGTAGAATGGCATTTCCAGCACGGCTTCGAAGATTGATCGCGGGTGTGGGCTCTGAAATGAGCCCATTGGCGAATGGGTGAGGTTTGCACAGGTCTTCCACAGGGGGCCCTTGCAATTGTAGTTCCCTTTTGTTATATTTCCTCGGTTTGCGCCGTGCTGGCGTAGCTCAGTTGGTAGAGCATCTGATTTGTAATCAGAGGGTCGGGGGTTCAAATCCCTCCGCCAGCTCTGCCAAAATCTTTCGAGTCAGGGGAAGAATCCCAATTGATTGCGGGAAGCAGGTTCCTGCATCGCGAAGAATTTTGTAAACGTGTCTTTTGTCTTTGCAAACTTCGCGGATGCACTGTGGCCTTCTTTGCTTCAATTTTTATTCAATCCCCCCGTGCGGACGGGTGGGTGAGTGGCTAAAACCAGCAGACTGTAAATCTGCCGCTCCTTGCGGGCTACGGAGGTTCGAATCCTCCCCCGTCCACCATCTTGTTCGCACTGCTCGCGGCGAACGCCCGAGGCGAGCCGCTGGAGAAGCCCTGAAACGCGAACCAGGTGAGATCGCGATCGTTTCTTGCACATGAAGCGTGCAGTCAATTCCGTCGGGGCCGCAACGAATTCTTTTGGTGTCGGAGATTGCGCCGCATGCGGCAAACAGAACTCGCCTGGGTAGCTCAGGTGGTAGAGCGCGTCCTTGGTAAGGACGAGGTCACCGGTTCAATCCCGGTCCCAGGCTCCAGAGGTTGCGGGTGCGGGCTGTATTAGGTCTCTCTGAACGCTAGAGGGAGCCCGCTGGAAAGTTTTGCGGAGCAGGCCGGGCGGGGGTAACTCAACGGTAGAGTCTCGCTCTTCCAAGGCGATGGTTGCCGGTTCAAATCCGGTCCCCCGCTCCAAAGGTTTATTTTGGTATTGATTTTGTTTAGTCCTAACTGAGGGTTAGCGACGATGGCGAAGGAAAAATTCGAGCGGAACAAGCCGCACCTGAATATCGGGACGATCGGGCACATCGATCACGGCAAGACGACGCTGACGGCGGCGATCACCAAGGTGCTGTCCAAGCACAACCCGAAAGTGGCGTTCCGGGCGTTTGATTCGATCGACAACGCGCCCGAGGAACGCGAGCGCGGGATCACCATCGCGGTATCGCACGTGGAGTACGAGACGGCGAACCGGCACTACGCGCACATCGACTGCCCGGGACACGCGGACTACGTGAAGAACATGATCACGGGCGCGGCGCAGATGGACGGAGCGATTCTGGTGGTGGCGGCGACGGACGGGCCGATGCCGCAGACGCGGGAGCACATTCTGCTGGCAAGGCAAGTGGGCGTGCCGTCGATCGTGGTGTTCATGAACAAGTGCGACGCGGTGGAAGACCCGGAACTGCTCGAACTCGTGGAACTGGAAGTTCGCGAACTCTTGAAGTCGTATCAGTTTCCGGGGGACGACATTCCTGTGATTCGCGGTTCGGCGCTGGGGGCATTGAACGGGGAGCCGCAGTGGGAGAAGCAGATTGACGCGCTGATGGAGGCGGTGGACAAGTACATTCCGCAGCCGGTGCGGGACGTGGACAAGCCGTTCGCGATGCCGATCGAGGATATTTTCTCGATTTCGGGACGCGGCACGGTGGTGACGGGACGGGTCGAGCGCGGCAAAGTGAAGGTGGGCGAGGAAGTGGAAATCGTGGGCTTCCGTCCGACGATGAAGCGGGTAGTGACCGGGATCGAAATGTTCCGGAAGCTGCTGGACGAAGGCATGGCGGGAGACAACGTCGGTTTGCTGCTGCGCGGGACGGAAAAGGAAGAAGTGGAGCGCGGGCAGGTGCTGGCCAAGCCGGCATCGATCACGCCGCACACGAAGTTCAAGGCGGAAGCGTACGTTTTGACGAAGGAAGAAGGCGGTCGGCACACGCCGTTCTTCACGGGCTACCGGCCGCAGTTTTACTTCCGCACGACGGACGTGACGGGCGATGTAAAGCTGCCGACGGGCGTCGAGATGGTGATGCCTGGAGACAACGTATCAGCGGAAATCAGCTTGATCACGCCGGTGGCGCTGGAGAAGGGGCTGCGCTTCGCGATCCGCGAAGGCGGCCACACCGTCGGCGCCGGAGCGGTCACTGAAATCGTCGAGTAGGCGCTATGCAGATTTCCGTGGAAGGGCGGCGTTCGAGCGTAAGTGACTGGCGGGCGGTCGCTGAGATTCCTACGGATCAGTTGAAGCCGTTAACGCCGGAGCAAGCTGCAGTGGCGGCGGAGCTGAAGATTTCCGCGGAAGATTATGCCCGCAGCATATTGGAGAGTGAGCGTGCAACTGAGGCGCTTCTTGAAAAAACACAACGCTTCGCCATGTTATTGAAACAGCGGTTTGCATCGCGGGTTGCAGGCGTACAAATTGATTCAGTGGCCCTGGAGACATGGGCGGGCAAGTTCAGGGTGGCGATACGCGGTAAGATGAATACGGTTTTCCGCATTAACGAGGATCTCGTTGATGACTTGTTCGAGGGCGGATCGAAGGAAGCCAATGAAAGGATCTCGCGGGTCGTCGACTTGGTGTTGGGGAAGAAGAGTGGCGTAATTGCGGGTTAGCCCGACCACCGCTGCGATACTGCTGAGCGAAGAAGGGTTGAGCGCGCTGCAAATCGCGCTTCCGGATTTGCCCGATTCGCCTCTGGTATTTCTCTTCGTTCAGGAGACGGACGAGCTCGGGCTTTGGATTCGAGTGAAACGCAAGGGCGAGGATCACGTTCTTTTGATCCGATGGGAATTTGTTCTTACAATTGATTTGCCCGCCGCTGAAATAAAAACGGTTGGGATGAAACCATAGGATGGGCTTATGCGCGAAATCATCACGCTGCAGTGCAACGATTGCAAAAACCGGAATTACACGACCACCAAGAATCGGAAGAAGCATTCCGACCGGCTGGAAACGAAGAAATTTTGCAAGGCGTGCCGCAAGCACACGGGTCACAAGGAAGTGAAGTAAGGATTTTAGGGGAGTAGGTTCAACGGCTTGCCCTGAGGACCGGCTTTATCGGACCGAAGGGTAGACCGGCGGGGGCGGAGATGGCGAGCGAGCCCGAACCCTGGTTTTGTTACATGCTGCGGTGCAGTGATGATTCGCTGTATGTTGGGTTACAAGTAATTTGGAAGCGCGAGTACATAAACATAATCGGGGATTCGGTCCGGAATATACGAGGAAGCATCGGCCTGTAGTGCTCATTTGGAGCCAAGAATTCGCGGATAGTGCAGCGGCACGGAAGCGGGAAAAAGAGCTAAAGGGTTGGAGCCGCAAGAAGAAGCTCGCGTTAGTGCTGGGCTTAAGGATTTCGGAGGGAATACCTGGGGCGAGGCGTTCCGGGTAAACCCTTCGCGGGAGATAATTCCTCCCGCTCAGGGTAAAGGGGAGTAGGTTCAACGGTAGACCATCGGTCTCCAAAACCGAGAGTGGGGGTTCGAATCCCTCCTCCCCTGCCACTTTGGCAGGCGATGGAACATGCGGCGAAGAAATTGCCGGAAACAGAAACGGGCTGAGGGCGGAGAAAGAAGCGAGCAATGGCGACGCAGGTGGGAAAATTGAAGACCGATGACACAGAGGGGCGCGGCTCACCACTAGAGATGCTGGGCTTTTTCGCCCGCCTCGCGGAGCATCCCAAGCGTTGGCGCGGTTTTCTGCACGAAGTTCGCGTCGAGATGCGCCAGGTGACCTGGCCGACGCGGCATGAAGTGTTTGTGACCACCTGGGTCGTGATCGTCACGGTCGCATTTTTCGGGGTCTTTTTCTTTGGCGTGGATAGCGGCGTGAGCTGGCTCGTGCAGCGCATCATCAAATTTTTCGGACACTGAGGATGAATTTGGACATGGCAAAGCAGTGGTACATCATCCACACCTATTCGGGATTTGAGAAGAAGGTGAAGGAGAGCCTGGAGAGCCGCGTGGCGGCCTTCGGGCTTCAGGACAAGATCGGACGGATGATGATTCCGACCGAGGATGTGCTGGAAGTGCGCGGCGGCAAGAAAGTGATTTCCTCGCGCATGCTGTATCCCGGCTACGTGCTCGTGGAAATGGATATGGACGACTACACCTGGCACGTCGTCCGCAACACGCCGCGGGTTACCGGATTCGTCGGATCGGGCGAGACGCCCACGCCGCTTTCCGAAACGGAAGTGGAAAATATTCTGCACCGCGTGACCACCTCCGCGGACCGGCCGAAGCCCAAGCTGGTGTTCGAGCGCAACGAGCAAGTGCGCATCATCGAGGGGCCGTTCGCGAATTTCACGGGCGTCGTGGACGACGTGAACGCGGACCGCAACACGCTGAAGGTTTCCGTCACGATTTTCGGCCGATCGACGCCGGTGGAACTCGATTTCGTGCAAGTGGAGAAGATGGCGTAGTGTGCCAGGGGAAAACCGGGTTTTGTAGCGCCCGCCTTTCTTTTCAGGCGGGCACTGCCGACGAGCCCCGGATGCCCGCCTGAAAAGAAAGGCGGGCGCTACAACGGATTAGCGAGACAGGGGAACTGGGATGGCAAAGAAAGTACAAGCAACCGTAAAATTGCAATTGCCGGCAGGAAAAGCCACGCCGGCCCCGCCCGTGGGGACCGCGCTCGGTCCGCAGGGCGTGAATATCATGGATTTCGTCAAGCAGTTCAATGCCAAGACTGCCAAAGAACCCGATGGCATGATCATTCCGGCATTGGTCACGATCTACAGCGACCGCTCGTTCACCTTCATCACCAAGACGCCTCCGGCCTCCGAGCTTTTGAAGCGCGCGGCCGGAATCGTCAAGGGATCGGCCGAACCGAATCGCAACAAGGTCGGCAAGGTGACGCGCAAGCAGGTCGAGGAGATTGCCAAGACCAAGTTGCCGGACTTGAATACCACAAGTCTGGAGTCAGCGGTGCGAACCGTGATGGGGACGGCGCGCAACATGGGTCTGGAAGTGGAAGGGTAGGAGAATCCGTGGCCAAGAAACCTGGAAAGAATATTACCAAGGCGCGCGCGATGATTGAAGCGCGTCCTTACAAGCTCGCGGAAGCCGCCGAAGCGATCAAGAAGGCCCATTTCGTCAAGTTCGACGAAACGGTGGAGCTGGTCGCGAATCTCGGCGTCGATCCGAAACAGTCGGACCAGATGGTGCGCGGCACCGTGGTCCTGCCGCACGGCCTCGGAAAATCCAAGCGCGTGCTGGTGATCGCCACGGGCGAAAAAGTGCGCGAGGCGCAGGAAGCAGGCGCGGATTTCGTGGGCGGCGAAGACATGGTGCAAAAGATTCAGGAAGGCTGGACGGACTTCGACGCGGTGATCGCCACGCCGGACATGATGCGCTCCGCCGGACGCCTCGGAAAAGTGCTTGGCCCGCGGGGCATGATGCCCAACCCGAAGACCGGCACGGTGACGTTTGAAGTCGCGAACGCCGTGAAGGAAATCAAAGCCGGAAAAGTGGAGTTTCGCGTGGACAAGCAGGGAATCATCCACTCGCCCATCGGCAAAGTCAGTTTCGATGCAGCGAAGCTCGCCGAAAACGCGCACGCGCTGATTGGGGCGATCATCAAGGCCAAGCCCGCGGCGGCCAAGGGCAAATTCGTCAAGAAAGTAGTGCTGTCGTCCACCATGGGCCCGGGCGTTACGATCGATGAAGCGGAAGTCGAATCCGCCGTCGCGGCCTAGGCTGCGCGGGTACGCCGCAGCGCTGGAAAACAAGAGCAGCGAGAGAATTCGGAGCCGGAAATGAAAAATCGCAGTGAAAAACAGGAAGACCTCGACAAACTGAAAAGCAAGCTGGCCACCGTTTCGACGGTGATCCTTTCCACCTTTCAGGGCATCACGGTGGAAGACGATAACAAGCTGCGCCGCGCGGTCGAGCAGGCCGGCGGGCACTATCAAGTTGTGAAAAACACGCTGGCCGAGCGCGCCGCCGCTGGCACGCCCAACGAGCCTCTGCTGAAAAATTTGACAGGGACGAATTCCATCGCCTACACGGCGACTGATCCGGTCTCGCTCGCCAAGGCGCTTACCAAGATCGCGAAGGACGTTCCGGCCTTCCAGTTCCGCGCCGGAATCGTCGAAGGGCGCGTGCTTTCGATCGCGGAAATTCAGCAACTCTCGTCGCTGCCCTCGAAGGAAGAATTGATCAGCAAGATCATGTTCCTGGTCAACGCGCCGGCGCAGCGCATCGCCTCCGCGCTGGCTGCGGTCAACCGCAACCTGGCCGTCACGGTCAGCGAAGCGGTGAAGGCCAACAAGTTCGGACCGGGTTCCGCTCCCGCGGCGCCGGTCGAAACGGCTCAATAAAGAATCTAATCTGCATCTAATGAGGAGAGGACACAGAAATGGCAAATAAGGTGGAAGCAATCCTGGAAGAAATCAAGGGCCTGACGCTTCTCGAAGCGGCCGACCTGGTCAAGAAGATGGAAGAGGCCTTCGGCGTTTCGGCTGCGGCAGCGGCTCCCGTGATGGTGGCGGGCGGCGCAGCGGCGGGAGCGGCCCCGGTGGAAGAGAAGACGGAGTTCTCGGTCGTGCTGACGGACGTGGGCGCGAACAAGATCAACGTCATCAAGGCGGTCCGCGAAGTCACGAGCCTGGGCCTGAAGGAAGCCAAGGACCTGGTCGACGGCGCGCCCAAGCCCATCAAGGAAGGCGTGAACAAGGACGAGGCGGCCACGATCAAGAAGAAATTCGAGGACGTCGGCGCCAAAGTCGAAGTGAAGTAACGGCATCGGAGTAACCCAGCAATTCCGGCGCGAGGCCGTACCGCACAGCGGTACGCGCCGCGCCCTGAGGGGTTTGCTTACGCAAGTTCCAAAAAGTGATTTGTCAACCTTGACTCGGTCCCGCCGGGACCCGGGGCGGCGGTGTCTACCTTGCCGCCTATCGGCGTTTCGGCCCAACCCTGCGTAGTTCGTGAGGTCATAGCATGCCGAATGGAAACGGGAATCATCATATGCGGGAACGCGAGCGGCTGGATTTTTCCAAGATCCGCAGCTCGATCCAAATTCCGAACCTGATCGAGGTTCAGAAGAATTCCTATGCGCGATTTTTGCAGATGGATTTGCTTCCGTCCGAGCGCGAAGACGGCGGCCTGCAGTCGGTATTCACCTCGGTGTTTCCGATTCAGGATTTCCGCGGGCTGTCGCAGCTGGATTTCGTCGATTATTCGATCGGGAACTGGGAATGCAAGTGCGGCAACTTGAAGGGACTCCATCACCTTCGCGCCACCTGCCGCAGTTGCGGGGCCTCGGTCGTCACCGACCCGTACAAGACGGGCGACGTGCTGTGCACCAAGTGCGGCACGTTCAACAAGAACACGCCTACGTTCTGCGAAAAGTGCGGCGACCCTGTCGGGATGCAGCTCAAATACGACGTGAACGAGTGCCAGGAGCGCGGCATGACCTACGCCGCTCCGCTCAAGGTCACCATCCGTCTGACGATTTACGACAAGGACCCGGACACCGGCGCGAAAAATATCCGCGACATCAAGGAACAGGAAGTATTCTTCGGCGACATTCCGCTGATGACCGACAATGGCACTTTTGTCATCAACGGGACCGAGCGCGTGATCGTCAGCCAGTTGCACCGCTCGCCGGGCGTGTTTTACGAATCGGCCAACAACCGCAGCTACTTCCTCGGGAAAATTATTCCGTACCGCGGGTCGTGGGTCGAATTCGAGTACGACACGAAAAATATTCTGTACGTGCGCATCGATCGCAAGCGCAAATTCCTCGGCTCGATTTTCCTGCGCGCCCTGGGCATGAAGTCGAACGAGGAAATTCTGCGCACCTTTTACCAGGTCGAGCGAATCACGCTGCGCGACGGCGACCTGCACTGGAATCTTTCCGAGGGGCTGATCGACCGTAAACTGTCCCACGAAATCAAGAATCCCAAGAGCGATGAAGTGCTGGTCGGCGCGCACAAGCGCATCACCGAGTCGTTGTACAAGGAACTCGTGAAGGCCAAGGTCCCTGCCGCGCATGTTTCCGTGGCGGATCTCGAAGGCGTCTATTCGGTTGCCGATCTGGTAAACCGGCAGACCGGTGAAGTGCTGCTCGAAGCCAACAAGCCGCTGACCGCGGAAATCTGGAATTCTCTCGCCGAAGCGGGCATCACGAGCGTCGATATCTTCTTCCCGGATCGCGACGATGTCGGCGTGGTTCTTTCCCGCACGCTCGACAAGGACGCCATCAAGTCTCCCCGCGAGGCTCTGATCGAAATTTACCGCAAATTGCGCCCCGGCGACCCGCCGACACTTGAAACGGCCACGGCTCTCTTCAACGGAATGTTTTTCGACCCGCGCAAGTACGATTTCAGCCGCGTGGGCCGCTTGAAATTCAACATCAAATTCGGTCTCGAGACGCCGCTCAACACGCGCACGCTGGACGCCGCCGATTTCGTCGCGGCCATCCGCTACCTGATGAAGCTGCGCAAGAACATCGGCACGCTGGACGACATCGATCATCTCGGCAACCGCCGCGTGCGCGCCGTCGGCGAACTCCTCGAGAACCAGTTCCGCATCGGCCTCGTCCGCATGGAGCGCGCCATCAAGGAAAAGATGTCGGTGTATCAGGAAATGTCCACCGCCATGCCGCACGATCTAGTAAACGCGAAGCCCGTCATGGCCGCGATACGCGAGTTCTTCGGCAGTTCGCAGCTTTCGCAATTCATGGACCAGACCAATCCGCTTTCCGAAATTACGCACAAGCGGCGCCTTTCGGCTCTTGGGCCGGGCGGCCTTTCCCGCGAACGGGCCGGATTCGAGGTGCGCGACGTCCACACCACGCACTACGGACGTATCTGCCCGATCGAGACGCCGGAAGGTCCGAACATCGGCCTCATCAGCTCGCTTTCCTGTTACGCGCGCATCAACGAATTCGGATTCATCGAGTCGCCCTACCGCAAGGTAAAAGGCGGGCCGCGTGATCGATTACGTGATGATCGTCAACTCCGGCGAAAGCGAATTCAAGGCCGGCGAAATCATCGAACGCGACAAAGTGGAAGCGGTGAACGAGGAACTGAAACGCCGCAAAGTCACGAACGACCCGTACTGCTTCTACCTTTCGGCTTGGGAAGAAGACCGCTACGTCGTCGCGCAGGCCAACGTGCCGCTCGATGAGCGCGGAAAAATCACCACCGAACTCGTCAACTGCCGCCAGGCCGGAAACTTCGTCCTGAAATCGCGCGACGAAGTAGATTACATCGACGTTTCGCCGAAGCAGCTCGTCTCCGTCGCCGCATCGCTGATTCCTTTCCTCGAAAACGACGACGCGAACCGCGCCCTCATGGGTTCGAACATGCAGCGCCAGGCCGTGCCGCTGATTCGCGGGGAAGCCCCGCTCGTTGGCACCGGAATGGAACGCGTCACCGCGCGCGATTCGGGCGCGGTGGTCATCTGCCGGCGCGACGGAATCGTCGATCAGGTGGACTCCGAGCGCATCATCGTGCGCGTCGAGTCCGACCACTCGGGCGTTCTCTCGCGCGAAGTGGGCGCGGACATCTATCAGCTCATCAAATTTAAACGTTCGAACCAGAACACCTGCATCAACCAGAAGCCGCTTGTCCGCGTGGGCGACCGCGTGAAGCAAGGGCAGGTTCTTGCCGACGGACCGTGCACGGACCGCGGCGAACTGGCGCTCGGGCGCAACGTGCTTGTCGCGTTCGTGCCGTGGCGCGGGTACAACTTCGAAGACGCGATCCTGGTCAGCGAGAAGCTCGTCAAGGACGACTACTACACTTCGATCCACATCGAGGAATATGAAATCGAGGCGCGGGACACGAAGCTCGGCCCCGAGGAAATCACGCGCGATATTCCCAACATCAGCGAAATGTTCCTTCGCAACCTTGATGAAAGCGGCGTGATCCGCATCGGCGCGACCGTGCGGCCGGGAGACATCCTGGTCGGCAAGGTCACTCCCAAGGGCGAAACCACTCTGACGCCGGAAGAAAAGTTGCTCCGCGCGATCTTCGGCGAAAAGGCCGGGGACGTGCGCGACGCTTCGCTCTACTGCCCGCCGGGCATCGAGGGCACCGTCGTGGACGTGAAAATCTTCTGCCGCAAGGGCGCGGAAAAAGACGAACGCCACAAGGCCATCGAAGCCGCGCAGGTTTTTAAACTCGAAAAGAACTTGTCGGATGAAATCCGCATCCTCACCGACGAGCGCCTGAAGCGGCTCGCCGTGCTTCTCGAAGGCAAGGCGCTGACGGCCGACTTGCACGACGAAAAGACCAACAAGCGCCTGATCAACAAGGGCACCGAACTGACGCGCGACATCATCGAAAAGATCGCCACGCGCAACCTCAAGCGGCTGCGCCTCGCGGACAAGGACCCTCTGCTCATCGAGAAAATCGACGAGATCGAGGAGATGACTTCGCGCCAGATCGACGTGCTGCGCAAAATTACCGAAGAGCGCAAGGAAAAGCTCCGCAAGGGCGACGAGCTTCCCCCGGGCGTCATCAAGCTCGTCAAGTGCTACATCGCCATGAAGCGAAAACTTTCGGTCGGCGACAAAATGGCCGGCCGCCACGGCAACAAGGGCGTCATCGCGCGCATCGTTCCGGAAGAGGACATGCCATACCTTCCGGACGGCACGCCGGTGGAAATCGTTCTGAACCCGCTCGGCGTTCCGTCGCGTATGAACGTCGGACAGATTCTCGAGACGCACCTCGGCTGGGCCTCCAAGGAACTCGGCCGCAGCGTGGCGCGCCTGCTCGATCAAAATAAAAAATCCGACGCGCTTCGCCGCTGGTTCCGCGAAGTGTTTTCGGACACCGCGATCTGGAAAACGCTGACCGATCTCGACGACGACACGCTGCTCGAATATGCCGACAGCTTCCGCGAAGGCATTCCGATGGCAACGCCCGTATTTGACGGCGCGCGCGAAGCCGAAATCCGGCACCTGCTTGAAGTCGCGGGCCTGCCGAACGCCGGAAAAATCACGCTGTGGGACGGTATGACCGGCGAGGAATTCGGCCAGGCCGTCACTGTCGGCTACATCTACATGCTGAAGCTCTCGCACCTCGTCGACGACAAAATCCACGCGCGGTCCATCGGGCCGTACTCGCTCATCACGCAGCAGCCGCTCGGCGGCAAGGCGCAGTTCGGCGGGCAGCGCTTCGGCGAAATGGAAGTGTGGGCGCTCGAAGCCTACGGCGCGGCGCACATTTTGCAGGAGCTCCTGACCGCGAAGTCGGACGACGTTTACGGCCGCGCGAAAATTTACGAGGCCATCGTCAAGGGCGAGCCGGGCATCGAGCCGGGCGTCCCTGAATCGTTCAACGTGCTGGTCCGCGAGCTGCAGTCGCTCTGCCTGGACGTGGAATTGATGAAGCGCCAAAAGGCCGCGGAAAAACCGGCCGCGGATTAGGCCGAGATGCCGGGATTTTGTAGCGCCCACCTTCAGGTGGGCACAGGGCACAACCGATCGGATGCCCGCCTGAAGGCGGGCGCTACACGGGCCGGGCTCAAGCGGATTCGGAAGGCGCAACACAAAGATCGAAGTGAGCGGTACCTGAGTTTCACCGTTTTTCTTTCTCCCGGCACCCCGGGATGGCTCCAGCGCAAGCCGGAGCAGGAGGGACATACCTTGTATCGAAGCAGCCCTTATGATCGTGCCAGTTTAATCGCGGATTTCGATTCCATCCGGATCAGCCTTGCGAGTCCGGAAAAAATCAGGTCCTGGTCGCACGGCGAAGTCACGAAGCCGGAGACCATCAACTACCGTACCTTCAAACCCGAGCGCGACGGCCTGTTCTGCGCGAAAATCTTCGGCCCCGTTACGGACTGGGAAT
>CAWFVW010000003.1:0-246683 GCA_963819395.1 uncultured Acidobacteriota bacterium | reverse complement strand
CGTGGACGACCCGCTGGATCCGGAAACGTCGCATACGGTTGATAGAACCCCGCGAAAGCGGGTCTGTTTAGACATGCCCCCGCAGCCGGAGGAATCGACATGGACATTGGTCCGAACGCGGAAGTTGCTCTGAAGGACACCGAGAAAGAGCAACTCGTGGAAAAAATCACTACCTGTCCGTTGTTGGCAGCGCCGTGGCCGAGGGCAAGCTCACGGTCAGAAACAGCGCCGTTGACCCGCTCGCGGCCATTGAGGACGTGCGAGATCTGGCGAATACTGGCGGCGGCGATCCCGGAGACCTGCTCGCTGTTTGCGGCGGGCAATCACGCGTTCATGCGGGGCGATTCCGGTGAGCTGGACAAGGCGACGCCGCAGGGTTTTTTCTTATTGGAGCTGCCAGGATCGCAGGGCGCGCATCCAGGTCATAGCGGCATACCAGGCCGATCCTTCGGTCCGCTCGGGCCGGCCCAGCTGCCGGACTTTGCGCGGCTCGCCGAAAGGCGGCGGGCGGCGTTATCAAGCGGTCCGACGTGGGACGGTTCATCGCCGAGAATTCGGTCGAGACCGGAAGGCCAAAGTGTTGGCGTGAACGTAGTCACGGCGTTCGGCGGCGATCTCGCCGGGTTCGTGATGACCATAGGCCCGGCTTTGTTGAGCCGGCTGCACGGCCCGGATTAAGAGGCCAATGCGGCTCACCAGGACCTTGAGGAAAAACTCACCAAACTGATGGGCGAGGACAATCTGATCGGCTCCGCCGGGGAGTTTGGCCTACTCTTCGCCTTCCTGACCAACAAACCCGGCGCCGGAGCAATTGACGGCGAACCCACGGTTGCGGTGAGCGACCTTGAGTTGATGTTCGTCGAAAAGCGCCTGCCCGCAGGATTCGGAGATTGGAAGAAACTGCGGACGGATTGGGTCAAGCACACAACCGCGCTCGCGCTTGGCGCGGCGATGGAACTCTACGCCGCAAAACGACGCTCCTGATGACCCGTCACCCCTGCGCGGCCCTTTCGTTGAGCGCCGGAAAGCCGCGCTGGTGCCAGACCGGATAGGCCGGTAGGACGTCGCTGGCGGCGTCGAGTTTCGCCACCTGCTCGGGCGTCAGCTTCCAGCCCACGGCGCCGATGTTCTCAAGCAATTGCTCCTCGTTGCGCGCGCCGATGATGACGCTGGCGACGGTCGGACGGCGCAGCAGCCAATTGAGCGCGATCTGCGGGATGGTCTTGCCGGTTTCGGCGGCGACGGCGTCCAGCGCGTCGACGATGGCGAACAGGCGCTCCTGGTCGTATTGGGGGCCGGTTTCGGGAATGGCGTAGGCGCGGGTGCCGGGCTGCGGAGCCTGTCCACGCCGGATCTTGCCGGTCAGCTTCCCCAGCCCAAGGGACTCCAGATCAGCGCGCCAACGCCCTGGTCCCGGCCGAGCGGCATCAGCTCCCACTCATAGTCGCGATTGAGCAGCGAATAGTAGGCCTGGTGCGCGACATAGCGCGCGGCGCCGTAGCGGTCGGAGGCCGCGAGCGACTTCATCAGATGCCAGCCGGAGAAATTCGAGCAGCCGATGTAGCGGACCTTGCCCGACGCGGACGAACTGATCGAGCGTGGCCAGCGTCTCCTCGACCGGGGTGTTGTAATCCTGGCCGTGCAGCTGCAGGAGGTCGATGTGATCGACGCCGAGCCGCTTCAGGGAAGCCTCCGTCGCTTCGATCAGATGCTGGCGCGACGATCCGAAATCGTTGGGACCCTCGCCCATGGGGAATGTCGACTTGGTGGAAATAAGCACGCGGTTGCGCTTGCCCTTGATCGCCTCGCCCAGGATCTGCTCGGAGAGACCGTCGGAGTAGACGTCCGCCGTGTCGAAGAGGCTCACCCCGTGCTCAAGACAGATGTCGATGAGCCGGGATGCGCCGCCGGCATCCGTCGATCCCCATGCCTTGAAGAATTCGTTGCCGCCGCCAAACGTGGCGGTCCCGAAGCTCAGCGCCGGCACGCGCAGGCCGGAATGGCCGAGCCGATTATAGTCCATGGGCTTGCTCCTGTCGGTATTTCGTCCGCCCCGAGGCGCAAGCCGCCTAGCGCTGCGAGACAGAGTGGATCTCGGCGATGTAGCCGCCCGGAAACTGCACCATCGCGGCGTCGCGTCCGTCGGCCCGGAAAGGCTCGACGAGCACCTTTGCGCCGGCCGCCTTGGCCTTGTCGAGGGTCGCGGTCAGGTCGGCGACTTCGTAGCCGGTCAATTCCCGGCCGAAGGGAAACGGCAGATGGCCGTCGGTCGCCAAGAGCGTCAGCTTGCCGAAGGCCGAGTCGATGCGCACGCGCCGGTAGGTCTCGCCGGGCCGGCCGATCTCGACGCCCGGCGCATGCTCGTTGTCCGAGACGACCCGCCCCTTCGAGAAGCGCAGGAACTCGGCAATGAAGACGTTGGCCCGCATGGGCGAGAGGTAGATGCGGTTTTCGGGGATCGTCGCCAGCGGCGCGGCGGACGGCTTGGCCGTATGCCAGTAGAGCTGCATGTCGATCCCGCCTGGCCACTGGATCACCGCGTCGCGGCCGATCGGATCGGGGAACGGCGCCACGAGCACATCGGCGCCCGCTTCCCTGGCGGCGTCGACGGCCGCGTCCATGTCCTTGACGAGATAGCCGGTCCGCTCGGCGCCGAACGGATAGGGAATGGGCGTTAAGAAGGCGAAGACCGAAAGCGAGCCCGCGGGCGTCTGCACAGCCGCGAAGGTCGCGCTGCTCGGAGTCGGCGTCACGGTGGTCGTCGCCGGCTTGGAGGACTGTCCTCCGAACGTCGCCGTGAAGCTCGCGATGAACGGCGCCATATCCGCCGGCGCGACATAAACGTGAGTCCTGTCATATTGCGCGCCGACGCCGGGGCCGGAGGAGTCAGCGGAATCGCCCGACGCGGCCGGCATATGCGCGGCGTGGGCCTGGAAGGTCAGGGCGAGGGCGATAGCGGGGGCGTATCGTACGAGTTTGCGCCCCTTCTCCCCGCTTGCGGGGAGAAGGTCGGGATGAGGGGCGGGGCGAGAGGCAACGCGGTTGATCACCATGCCCCTCAGGCCTTCAAACTCGGCAAGTCGAGCCCCTTCTCCTTCGCGCATTCCACCGCAATCTCATACCCCGCGTCGGCGTGGCGCATGACGCCGCTCGCGGGGTCGTTCCATAAGACGCGCGCGATGCGGCGCGCCGCTTCGGGCGTTCCGTCGCAGACGACGACCATGCCGGCGTGCTGGGAAAAGCCCATGCCGACGCCGCCGCCGTGATGGAGCGAGACCCAGGTCGCGCCCGAGGCGCAGTTGAGCAGCGCGTTCAGGAGCGGCCAGTCGGAGACCGCGTCGGAGCCGTCCTTCATCGCTTCGGTCTCGCGGTTCGGCGAGGCGACCGAGCCTGAATCGAGATGATCGCGGCCGATCACGATCGGCGCCTTCACTTCGCCCTTCGCCACCATCTCGTTGAAGGCGAGGCCCAGGCGGTGCGCGGTCGCCGAGGCCCACCCAGCAGATGCGCGCCGGCAGGCCCTGGAATTTTATTCGCTGCGCGCGCCATGTCGAGCCAGTTGTGCAGATGGGCGTTGTCCGGAATCAGCTCCTTCACCTTGGCGTCGGTCCGGTAGATGTCCTCGGGATCGCCCGACAGCGCCACCCAGCGGAACGGGCCGACGCCCCGGCAGAAGAGCGGCCGGATATAGGCCGGCACGAAGCCCGGGAAATCGAACGCGTCCGCGACGCCCTCTTCGAGCGCCATCTGGCGGATGTTGTTGCCGTAGTCGACGGTCGGCACGCCGGCGTGGAAATAGTCGAGCATCGCGCGCACGTGCTCGGCCATCGACGCCTTGGCCGCGCGCTCGACGCCCTTCGGATCGCTCACGCGGCGCTCGTCCCACTCCTGAAGCGTCCAGCCCTTCGGCAGATAGCCGTTGACCGGGTCGTGCGCCGAGGTCTGGTCGGTGACGATGTCGGGCCTGACGCCGCGCCGCACGAGCTCGGGCACGATCTCGGCCGCGTTGCCGATCAGCGCGACCGAGACGGCCTTGCGCGCCCTCGTCGCCTTGCCGATGATCGCGAGCGCGTCGTCGAGGTCCTTTGCCGCGACGTCGACATAGCCGGTGCTGCAGGCGGAATTCGATGCTGGAGGGGCGGCATTCGACGGCGAGCATCGAGGCGCCGGCCATCGTCGCCGACGAGCGGCTGCGCGCCGCCCATGCCCCCGAAGCCCGCGGTCAGAATCCATTTGCCGGAAAGGTCGCCGCCGTAGTGCTGGCGGCCCATCTCGACGAAGGTCTCGTAGGTGCCCTGCACGATGCCCTGCGAGCCGATATAGATCCAGGAGCCGGCGGTCATCTGGCCGTACATCATCAGGCCCTTGCGATCGAGCTCGTGGAAATGATCCCAGGTCGCCCAGTGCGGCACGAGATTGGAGTTGGCGATCAGCACCCGCGGCGCGTCGGCATGGGTGCGGAAGACGCCGACGGGCTTGCCCGACTGGACGAGCAGGGTCTCGTCCGGTCCCAGACGCCGCAGCGTCGCGACGATCGCGTCGAAGGCCTGCCAGTCGCGCGCCGCCCGGCCGATGCCGCCATAGACGACGAGCTCGCCCGGCCGCTCGGCGACGTCGGGGTCGAGGTTGTTCATCAGCATGCGCAACGGCGCTTCGGTCAGCCAGCTCTTGGCGCTGAGCGCAGTCCCGCGCGGCGCGCGGATGACGCGCATGTTGTCGAGACGGGCGGAGGCGGTCATGGGATGGACCTTTCTGTCGCTATGCCTGTCATTCCCGGCAGACCGCAGGTCTCGACCGGGAATCCAGCAATGACGAGCGCCGCGAGGGCGTCAGTCGGATTCCCGATCGGCCGCTTCGCGTCCGTCGGGAATGACAATGAGGAGCCCGCATCACTTGCGCAGTCCTTCGAGGATAATTTCGAGAACCCTCCGGATCGTCGCGCGCGTGACGTTCGCGCGCGCAGCGTCGATCGGCTGCGGCCAGTTGTCCGGGGCGGGGCGCTCGGGCTCGGCCATATAGGCGCGGCAGGCGAGTTCGAGCTGCAGCGCCTCGACGCCCTCGCCGGGCTCGCCGTAGCTGCCGCGTGATCCAGCCGCCCTTGAAGCGCCCGTCGACGACCGAGCTTCTGCCGCTCGCGGCGAGCGCCGCCCCGACCGCCTCGCGCAGCGCGGGGCTGCAGCTCGCGCCGGAATTCGTGCCGAGATTGAAAACGGGCAGCTCGCCCTCGAAGAGCCGCGGAATGCGCGAGCGGATCGAATGCGCGTCGAACAGCGCGACGCGTGGGAAGTGCTCGCGCAGCCGCACGATCTCGGCATGGAGCGCGTTGTGATAGGGCTCGAAGGCGAGCCGCAAGCGGTCGGCGACTCCCGCTTCGTCGGGCGCCTCGCCCGGACGATAGAGCGGCTCGCCGTCGAAGGTGGTCGTCGGACAGAGTTCGGTCGTCGCCTGGCCGGGATAGAGCGAGGCGCCGGAGGGATCGCGATTGACGTCGATGATCGAGCGCGAAAGCGTCGTGCGGACGAGCGTCGCGTCCGAGCGCCTCGACGAAATCGTAGAGTTCGTCGAGGCGCCAGTCGGCGTCCTTGCGCGCGAGCCAGGGATTGACGAACCGCGGCTCGAATTCGCTCGAGTTCTGTGCCCGGCATGGGGAATGCTGACGATCAGCGGCGCCGCGCCTTGCCTGACGACGAGCCAGTCGGGATGACCCTCGCTCATCGCGCCGCCTCGACGCCCGGCAGCAGAGCCTCGCCCGCCGCTTCGATGACCGCGCCGGTCGCGCACGAGCTCGATCGCCGCCTGCGATCTCCGGATGGAAATAGCGGTCGTCGTCGAGATGCGGAACTCCCCCGCACGAGGGCGCGCACGGCTTCGAGCGGCGCGCTCGAGCGAAGGGGCGCGTGAAAGTCGCAGCCTTGCGCGGCCGCGAGCAGCTCGATGCCGACGACGGCGAACGCGTTCTCGGCCATCGGCGCGAGCCGCCGCGCGCCGTGCGCGGCCATCGAGACGTGGTCCTCCTGATTGGCCGAGGTCGGAATCGAATCGACGCTTGCGGGATAGGCGCGCTGCTTGTTCTCGGAAACGAGCGCCGCCGCGGTCACCTGGGGGAATCATGAAGCCGGAGTTGAGGCCCGGGCGAGGGCGTCAGAAACGCCGGCAGGCCGGAGAGCGCCGGATCGACCAGCATGAGCGATCCTGCCGCTCGGCCAGCGAGCCGATCTCGCAGATCGCCAGCGCGATGATGTCGGCGGCGAAGGCGACCGGCTCGGCGTGGAAATTGCCGCCCGAGAGCGCCGCGTCGTCCTCGGCGAAGATCAGCGGATTGTCGGAGACGCCATTGGCCTCGTCGCGAAGCGTCGCCGCCGCCTGGCGCAGGATATCGAGACACGCGCCCATCACTTGCGGCTGGCAGCGCAGGCAATAGGGATCCTGGACCCTCGGATCGCCGACAAGATGCGAGGCGCGAATGGCGCTGCCGGCGATCAGCGCGCGCAGCGCGGCCGCCGTTCGATCTGGCCGCGATGGCGCCGAAGCGCGTGGATGCGCGGATCGAACGGCGCATCGGAGCCGCGCGCGGCGTCGAGCGACGAGCGCGCCGGTTACGAGGGCCGAGCGGAAGCAGGGTCTCGGCTTCGAACAGGCCGACGAGGGCGTTCGCGGTCGAGAACTGCGTGCCGTTGAGCAGGGCGAGGCCCTCTTTCGGCCGCGAGCGCGATCGGCTTGAGGCCCGCTTCGGCAAGCGCCTCGAGCGCCGGCATCACGCGGGCGCCGACGCGCGCTTCGCCGACGCCGATCATCGCGGCCGCCATATGGGCGAGCGGCGCAAGGTCGCCCGGATGCGCCGGCGGAGCCCTGCGAGGGAACGACGGGCGTCACGCCGCGATCGAGCATCGCCTCGATGAGATCGAGCGTTTCCGGTCTCACGCCCGAGGCGCCCTGGGCCAGGCTGCCGAGCTTCAGCGCCATCATCAGGCGCGTCGTGGCGATCGGCCAGTCGGCTCGCCGACGCCGGCCGCGTGCGAGAGCACGATGTTGCGCTGGAGCGCGGCGAGATCGGCGGCTTCGATCCGGACGCCCGCGAGCTTGCCGAACCCGGTGTTGATTCCGTAGACGGGCTCGCCCCGGCTGAGGATGCGCTCGACCGTCGCGGCGCTCGCCGAGACCTGCGCGCGGTGGGACGGATCGAGCGCGACGGGAGCGCCGCGCCAGATCATGCGCCAGTCGGCGAGCGTCGCCTCGCCCGCGCCGCAGCGTCGACGCTCATTGGCCTCTCCAGACGCGCGCATGCAACGGATTGAATCCGAGGCGATAGACGAGCTCGGCGGGCCGCTCGATGTCCCAGATCGCGAGATCCGCCCATTTGCCGGCTTCGAGCGTTCCGGTCTCCGCCTCGAGGCCGAGCGCTCTTGCCGCGTTGCGGGTGACGCCGGCAAGGCACTCGTCGACCGTGAGCCCGAACAGGGTCGCCGCCATGTTGAGCGCGAGCAGGATCGACGTCATCGGCGACGTGCCGGGATTGGAGTCGGTGGCGACCGCCATCGGCACGCGATATTTGCGCATGAGCGCGACCGGCGGCGCCTGGGTCTCGCGCAGGACATAATAGGCGCCCGGCAGCAGGACCGCGACGACGCCTGCGCTCGCCATCGCCGCGACGCCCGCCTCGTCGGTATATTCGAGATGGTCGGCCGACAGCGCGCCGAATTTGGCCGCAAGCGCGGCGCCGCCGCCGTTCGACAACTGGTCGGCGTGAAGCTTGACCGGCAGCCCGAGCCGCCGCGCGGCGTCGAACACGCGCGCGACTTCTCGCCGGCGTGAAGGCGATCCGCTCGCAGAAGGCGTCGACGGCGTCGACCAGCCCCTCGGCCGCGAGCGCCGGGATCATCGCTCCGCGACGGTCTCGACATAAGCCGCGCGATCGCCCGCGAACTCGGGCGGCAGCGCATGGGCGGCGAGCAGCGTCGCGCGGACCGTGACTGGCCGGTTCTCCGCCAGGCGGCGCGCGACGCGGAGCGACTTGCGCTCGGCCTCGACGTCAAGCCCGTAGCCGGACTTGACTTCGATCGTCGTGACGCCCTCCGCGATGAGCGCGTCGAGCCGCCTCAGCGCCGCGCATGAGGTCCTCTTCGCTCGCCTCGCGCGTCGCGCGCACGGTCGAGAGAATGCCGCCGCCGCTGCGGGCGATCTCTTCATAGGTCGCGCCCGCGAGCCGCATCTCGAATTCCCGCGCCCGATCGCCGCCGTAGACGAGATGGGTATGGCAGTCGATCAGGCCCGGCGTGATCCAGCGGCCTTCGCAATCGACGATGCGCGCGCGGTCGCGCCAGGCGGCCGGCAGATCGTCCTGCGGACCGGCGAAGACGATGCGGCCGTCCCGCGCGGCGAGGGCGCCGTTCTCGATCAGTCCCGAGGCCGGTCGCGCCGGAAGCGAGCGTCGCGAGCCGGGCGTTGAGCCAGATCGTCTCGACGCCGCCGGATCGTCTGGCTTAGCCATCGCTCAACGCTTCTTCCTTCCCCGCTCGATTTATCGCATAGACATATTCGGCTCGAACAGCAATTCCGCTTTGCCGGCGACGGGGAGAGCGTTGCCGATCATTCACGCCGCAAGCGCGCTCCTTCCCGCAGGCTGGACGTCGGACGTCCGGCTCGACGATCGACGACGGCGCGATCGCCGCGATCGAGGCCGGCGTCGCGGCGCATGAGGGCGACGAGCGGCACGCGATCGTGATCCCGGCGGTTGCGAATGTGCACAGCCATGCGTTTCAACGCGCGATGGCGGGCCTCGCGGAAATCAGGGGCGAGGGAAGGGACACGTTCTGGACCTGGCGCGAGACCATGTATCGCTTCGCGCTGACGATGACGCCGGATGACGTCGAAGCGGTCGCCGCCCAGCTCTATGTCGAAATGCTGGAGGCGGGCTTCGCCGCGGTCGCCGAATTCCACTATCTGCATCACGCGCCGGACGGCTCGCCCTATGCGTCGCGCCGGCCGAAATGGCGGGCCGGATCGTCGCCGCGGCGCGGGCCGCCGGCATCGGCCTGACGCTGCTGCCGGTCTTCTATGCGCATTCGACCTTCGGCGGGGCGGCGCCAAAGCCGGAGCAGAGGCGGTTCATCACCGACGTCGGCTCGTTTCGCTCGTCTTCTCGAAGACTGCCGGCGCCAGATCAAAGGACGGCCCGACGAAGCGGTCGGCGTTGCGCCGCACAGCCTGCGCGCGGTGACCCCGAACGAACTTGCCGACGTCGTCGCCCTCGCGGCCGACGGGCCGATCCACATCCATGTCGCCGAGCAGGTCAAGGAGGTCGAAGACTGCATCGCCTGGTCGGGCGCCCGGCCGGTGCGTTGGCTTCTCGACCACGCGGCGGTCGACGACCGCTGGTGCCTTATCCATGCGACGCATATGGACGAGGGCGAGACGCGGGACGCGGCCAATTCGCGCGCCGTCGCCGGCCTATGCCCGATCACGGAGGCCAATCTCGGCGACGGCGTCTTCAACGCGCCGCCATTTTTGCGCCACGGAGGACGCTTCGGCGTCGGCTCGGACTCGAACGTGTCCATCGGCGTGGCGGCCGAACTGCGCCAGCTCGAATACGCCCAGCGGCTTCACGCGAGGGCGCGCAACATTCTGGCCTCGCCCGGCGGCTCCAGCGGGCGGGCGATGCTGGACGCTGCGCGCGCCGGCGGCGCACAGGCGCTGATGCGCCGTTCGGGGCGGCTCGCCGCCGGCGCGACCGCGGACATCGTGACCCTCAGCGCCGACCACCCGACGCTTGTTGGCAAGATAGGCGACCAAATTCTCGACGCCTGGATCTTCAGCGCCGGGAATGACGCCGTGGACTGCGTCTGGAGCGGCGGACGAAAGGTCGTCGTGGACGGTCGGCATGTGTCGAGAGATCCGATCGGATCGAAATTCAAGGCTGCGATGCGCAGGCTCAGCGAGCTTTGACGCGAGAGCGCGGCTGACGCCGTGGGATCAAGGAAAGTCAGGTGAAGACCGCGTCTCTCGCGACGCCGGCCTCCCGCCGGAGCCAGGCGTACCAGCCGTCAAGGCCCTCGCCGGTGCGGGCGGACAATTTAAGCGCCGTGATCCCTGGATTGACCCGAACGGCGTGGGCGATCGCGCGCGACACGTCGAAATCGACATGCGGCAAAAGGTCGATCTTGTTGAGGATCATCAGGCCGGCGGCTCGGAACATGTGCGGATATTTGAGCGGCTTGTCGTCGCCTTCCGTCACCGAAAGGATCACCACCTTGGCGCGCTCGCCGAGGTCGAACAGTGCGGGACAGACAAGGTTGCCGACGTTCTCGATCATCACGACCGAACCGGCTGAAGGCCGCAGTTCCTGAAGCCCGCGCGCGACCATGTCGGCTTCGAGATGGCACCCGGAGCCGGTATTCACCTGCACCGCCGGCGCGCCAGCCGCACGGATGCGCTCGCCGTCGACCGCGGTCGCCTGGTCGCCCTCGATGACGTAGAGCCGCAGTTCATCGCTGAGATCGCGAATGGTGCGTTCCAGCAGTGACGTCTTGCCCGCCCCGGGAGAGCTGACCAGATTGAGCGCCAGAATCTCGCGGCCCCTGAACCAGGCGCGGTTCTTTTCCGCCAGCGCGTCGTTCTTGGCGAGGATGCGGGTCTCGAGCTCGACCAAAGCGCCATCGGCCGGCGCGTGGCTGTGATGATGATGATGAGCGTCGTCGTGCGCATGATCGTGGGAATGCGAATGGCCGTGATCGTGGGCGTGATCGTTATCGTGGGCGTGCTCGTGATCGTGCGGATGATCGTGATCGTGCGAATGGTCGTGAAGGCGGCGTCGCATGTCCGTTTCCTTTCCCGTCTCAAGATTGAGAACGGTCGTGCCGGCTTCGCCGCCGCACCCGCAATGTCCGCACATCACGCAGCCTCCATCAGTTCCATCGATCTTGACGTTCAGTTCTTCGCCCCTGAGCCGCATCAGCCGGCCCGAACCGCATGCGCAGCTCGCAAACAGCGTCGCCGTCGCGAACTCGGAGCCGCAGGACTCGCAGCGCGCGCGGCCTTCGATTGTGCGAATTTCAAGGGTGGCGCCCTCGAGCGCCGTCCCCGCGGTCACGACGTCGAAGCAGAAGGCGATCGCGTCGCTGACGACACCCGACAGCTCGCCGACTTCGAGCGTCACGCGGCGCACACGGCGCCCCCCGGCCGCCTCCTCGACGATCGCCACGATATTGCGTGTGATGCCGAGTTCGTGCATCGCCTGCCTTCAGCAAATCCGCGGCAATTGCTCGCCGACCAGCATGTCCACGATGCGCCTCCCGCCGAAGACCGTGCGCATCGTCACCCGACCCGCTTCGCCCGCCTGAACGCGGCCGACGATGCGGCACGCGCGCCGAGCGGATGAGCGCGCATCGCCGCGAGCGCCGCCTCAGCCTCGCCAGGCGGCGCAACGACCACGATCTTGCCTTCGTTGGCGAGATAAAGCGGGTCGAGCCCGAGGATCTCGCAAAAGGCTTTGACTTCCTCGCGCAGCGGCGTCGCCGTCTCGTCAATCTCGATCGCAACCCGAGAGGCCTCGGCGATCTCGTTGAGCACCGTCGCGACCCCGCCTCGCGTAGCGTCGCGCAGGAAGCGCACGCCCGGCGCGGCGGCGAGCAAGGCGTCGATCGAGACCATTGAGCGGCGCGCAGTCGCTTTCGATCGGCGTCGTCCAGCGCCATGTCGCCGCGCGCGCAAGAATCGCGGCGCCATGGTCGCCGAGCAGGCCATTGACCAAAACGACGTCCCCGTCACGCGCCAGATGGACGCCGAGACTGACGCCTTCGCGAATGACGCCGATGCCGGTCGTGGTAAGGAAGAGCTTGTCGCAGGCGCCCCTGTGGACGACCTTGGTGTCGCCGGTGACGATCTCGACGCCAGCCTCGGCCGCCGCTCTCGCCATAGAGCCGCGCGATTTGCCGCAAGAGGTCGATGGTCACGCCTTCTTCGATGATCGCCGCGCAGGAAAGATAGAGCGGGCGCGCCCCGCCGACCGCCAGATCGTTGACCGTGCCGCAGACGGCGAGCTTGCCGATGTCGCCGCCGGGGAACACCAGCGGGTCGATCACGAAGGAATCGGTGGTGAAGGCCAGCCGGTCGCCGTAGCGCGCGAGATCGCGCAGATCGAAACGCGCCTGGTCCTCGAGCGGCGCCGGCGCGCGGTTGCCGAAGGCCCTGACGAACACGTCATCGATCAGGTCCTTCATCGCCTTGCCGCCGCCGCCATGCGCGAGCGTCACCGTCGGCACGTGGACCTGACCCAGGGTCCGGGCGCGGATGCGGGGAGCGACGTTCATTCCGCCGCCTCGTGGCGCTTGAGGCCGCCGTATTGATAGTAGGCCGCACAGGCCCCTTCCGACGACACCATCAAGGCGCCGAGTGGCGTCTCGGGCGTGCACGCCGACCCGAAGACCTTGCACTGCCAGGGCTTGATCGCGCCCTTGAGCACCTCGCCGCACTGGCAGGACCTTGGATCTGCGATCGAAACATTGGGTATGGCGAACTTTCGTTCCGCGTCGAAGC
Source organism: uncultured Acidobacteriota bacterium (assembly GCA_963819395.1). Taxonomy (GTDB): domain Bacteria; phylum Acidobacteriota; class Terriglobia; order Acidiferrales; family UBA7541; genus Palsa-360. The sequence goes on along the minus strand of CAWFVW010000003.1, from coordinate 234,152 downwards.
ACGCGTATTCGTCGCGCAGCTTGACGCCGGAATGATCGATCGACCCGAGGCCTCGCCATTCGAAAAATTCGCGCAATTCATAGACGCGCGCGACCGCGTTGAGCGCCGGCCTATTGCCGTTTTCGGGAACCACGCGGGCGTATTGATTTTCGATCTCGGCGCGGCCCTCCTTGATCTGCCGAAGCACCATCATGGCCGAGTACTGCTATGGCCAGCGATAAGATCGAAAGGCCAGTCACAAAAGCCAGACGAACGCACCTCATAGTCGTCGCCTCCGTCGCTCACACTATAAGCCACATTCCGAGAAGACTTACCAGGACTTGGCAACAGGGGCCAAGGGAGGACATGACTTATCCGTTGGTTCCCGATTAGCTGGGGGCGTCTCTAATGTGGTATTCGCGCAAAAGACTGCAATCTTGGCTAGGCGAATTAGCTTACCTCAGTCTATGTTAACTGATACGGCCAGTCTGAATTGTCTTATCTTCCAGCAGGCAATAGAATCGTCCGAGTATGAGAGGAACGTTTCGCGATCTCCTCGATGCCGCGCCCGATGCGATGATCGTTGTTAGTTCGGACGGGAAGATTATGCTCGTTAACACGCAGGCCGAGAAACTGTTCGGCTACCACCGGAGCGAACTTCTCAACCAGACTCTTGAAGTTCTCATTCCCAAGCGGTTTCGAAAGCAGCACCACGGACACCGCGATCAATATGCTGCCCATCCTCACGGACGGCCCATGGGTTCGGGTGCCGAATTTGTAGCACTTCGTAAGGATGGAAGCGAATTCCCGGCGGATATCAATCTCAGTCCTATCGAAACTGAAGAAGGAGTTGTGATAGTCAGTTCTGTGCGTGACATCACAGATCGCAAAAAAAATGAGGAAATCGCAAGACAAAATGCTGAACTCAAAATCAAGATGGCGGAGGAAAATGCAGAACTCGCTGCGGCTAAGCTACAATTTCAGATTGTAGCCGACCGCGCTGAAGCTGACCGTAAAATTGTAGAACAGAAGGTGCTCTTGCAGTCGATTCTGGATAGTTGCCGCGATGCGGTAATCGTTGCCGACCTTTCGGGGAACATCATTCTACGGAATCCTCAGGGGATGCGTTACAGCGCAGCTGCCCATTCGGATGAACTGAACGAGAGGTATCCTGAATTACTCGGCCTATATAAGAGCGACTGCAGAACCTTGTTCAAGGCCGAAGAATTACCGCTAAGTCTTGCATTGGCGGGCCAATCCACAGATGATTTGGAAATGTACGTTCATCCCCCTAACGGAGAAGAGCCCCGATGGATGCTCGCCGCTGGAGCGCCACTGCTCAATGCGGCGCGTGAGACGCAAGGCGGTGTGGTCTTTTTGCGCGACATCAGCGCATTGAAACGGTTGGAGCAGCAGCTGCGCCAGGCGCAGAAGGTGGAGGCGGTTGGGCAGCTTGCCAGTGGCATCGCCCATGACTTCAACAATTTATTGGCAGTAATCATTGGATATGGCGAAATTCTCGAAGAGCGATTAGAAAAGAGCGATCCTCTCAGGTCCAAAGCTGGACAGATCACTGCGGCTGGAAATCGCGCAGCCGCTCTCACACGTCAACTCCTAGCTTTCAGCCGCCAACAGGTGCTGGAACCGAGGGTCTTAGATCTGAACACAATCGTGACCGACACTTCAAGAATGCTTCAGCGCCTCATCGGCGAGGATATTGAGCTGGTCACGAAGGCCGCACCGAAACTGGGGCGCGTCAAAGCAGATCGAGGGCAAATCGAACAAATCATCATGAATCTGGCTGTGAACGGCCGCGACGCCATGCCTGAAGGGGGAAAGCTGACAATTGCTACTGCTAACGCAGAGATGGATGACGCTTATGTGCACCAGCACCCTGGGTCCGTCGCCGGTTCGTACATAATGCTATCAGTAAGCGACACGGGATGCGGTATGGATCCTGAAACTCAAGCACGCATCTTCGAGCCATTTTTCACGACCAAAGTGGTAGGTAAGGGAACCGGATTGGGCTTATCGACAGTCTACGGAGTGGTGAAGCAGAGCGCGGGCTACATTTCGGTTTACAGCGAGCTGGGACGGGGTACTTCGTTCAAGATCTACTTTCCTCGGACTGACGATCCAGTGACGTCGGCCCAAGGCAGTATTGGGATGGAAACTACACGCGGCTGGGAAACTGTCTTGCTGGTAGAGGATGCGCAGCCATTGCGCGAACTGACGCGCGAGCTTCTAGAAGACTGTGGCTACAAGGTGCTGGAAGCGGTAAATGGTGCCGCAGCAATCAAAGTGGCTGAGAAACATCACGAGCCGATCCATCTCCTATTGACTGACGTGGTGATGCCAGGCATTGACGGACGGAAACTGGCAGATCACATTGTCCGCATTCATCCCGGTATCAATGTACTTTACATGTCGGGTTTCACGGACGACGTAATCGTACATCACGGTGTGCTGGATTCCGGCGTCGCACTACTTGAGAAGCCATTCACAAAAAAAAGCCTCACGCGCAAGGTGAAAGAAGCTCTCGGAACCAATAAAGGTCAACCTGAGGCTCCGGTGGGCCCTATGCGCGAATAAAACAAAGACGACACTTCAAAAATTCGCAGTCGATGGCTGTAATGTAAGGGGAGGCAAGGATTTTCGCGGCCAAGTCCTGTGAAACGGTGCCAGCTCAACCGGTCGATGCAACACCCTATAACCAGTTGATCTGACGACGCTTGCCTCGGAGAATCAGTCAGTACATCCGTATTCAATCAAAACCTAAACAGGGCTTTTGATTTGTTTGAATTGGTCCCTGTGATCGGAACCAGCTCTGCACAATCCGATTAGGAAGCCTGGCCGAAGTGTTGCATCGACCCATTGAGACCGCCCGATTTCCCGGGACCTAGCCCGGGAAACGGGGACCGATCAGGCGGGAAGAACGAGCCGTCGGAGTCTTGCTAATCTCTTGGGGGGCCTGCTCTGCTCGCAAATTTCTTTCATCGATGTTAGAGGAAATTAGGATTCGTGAGCAAAGAGTCTAAATCAGAAATTCAGAATTGAGATGCTTTCCAGTATGCATGGAACATTCGTGCCGCTCCGACTACCAATCGGTCCTGAATGCCCAACTCATGGGCAAACAACCCGGCATGGATCTCGGGTGTAGAATGTCGCGGACAGTTGGCAAAGCGGAGTTTTTTCATGGGAAACGCGATCAAATTCTTGCTTTTCGGGTCTTTGTTTTTCGGCGTTTGCAGGATTGGAACTGCAGCGGCGCAGAGTGCTCCCGTCGGCTCTATTTCGGTGTCCGCATACGTGCGGCTGACTGACCCGCTGGAGCAGGCGTTCTCGCTGGACGTACCTGCCGGCTGGCATTCCGAAGGCGGACTGGCGCGCCGGGCCGCGCTACAAATCAATCCCTACGTGCGTTCGCTTTCGGCGGACAAGATGACCTATCTGATGCTCGGCGAGCCAACGTTGCCCTCGTTTACTCCGCCAAGCCAAATGGGCAACGCGATCGGCCATCGGGAAGGCACCCTTTATGATGCCGGGCTTGGCGGCATGGCGCTGGTGTTGCGCTACTTGCCAGGCGCGGAGTTCGCGCGCGTGTATGGAGAAACGGCGCTGCGCAGCTTGTGCCCGTCGCTCAAGTTCACCAGTGCGCAGGACCGGCCCGATCTTGCGAGCAAGGCAAATGCCCAGTGGCCGACCGTTATTCCCTCCCGGTCCGATGGCGGAGAGGCGCACTTCACGTGCACGCACAATAAGCAAGAGATGGAGGTGCGCGTCGAGGCCGCCACGCGGATCACGCGCGACAGCATAGGGTGGGGTGTGATTCTGCTGCAAGCGTTCATCGCGCCCAAGGGTCAGGGTGACAAGGCCGAAGAGATTCTGAACCACATGGCCGCCAGTGTCAGCTTCAGCCAGGCTTGGATTCAGCAGCAGAACCGGCTGAGCGCCGAGTCGGCGATTGCGATCAATCAGCGGATGCAGACGATCTTCCGCCAGGAACGGACGTTTGTCGAAAAGCTCAATTCCGTGGACGAGAATTTTCAATCGATGGATGAAATCGTTTCCGGCTTCGGCAGCTATCGGGATGACACCACCGGCAACACCTACTCGTTGAGCAACACAAATCCGTTCAAATGGATCGACCCCAGCAGCGGGCGCATCATCTCCACTCCAACCAATAGCCCGCCGCCGTGGGCTCCTGCGTACCGTCCCCTCTCCCACCCGGGCCAGTAATCTTCAGTCGAGGCACATCCGCAGCGCGCGCAGTGCATGTCTGAGGGAGCCTGTGACGGGGACTCTGTCCGCCCAACTCTCGATAAATCGCTTCTCGCCATGCCAGATTTGCCGAAATCCCACATTCCGGTAACCCCGGAATGTGGGATTCTGCGGACCGAGACCAGGAACGTTGTAGACAATAGCCGATTGCAGTAAAACTGTACTCGCAACCTTGACATCGCAGAGGGAGGGAAACTTATGCCCGCGGGAGGAAAGATCGGCATCTTGACAGGCGGAGGTGACGTCCCAGGCTTAAATCCTGTCATTAAGTCCGTAGTGTACCGCGCAAGCGAAATGGGCCGGGACGTGATTGGCATTCGTAAGGGTTGGCAAGGTCTGACGCACATGAACGTCAGCAACGAAACTGATTCGAGGTACATTCGTCCACTGACGCGCGAGAATACGCGAACGATAGATCGCAGCGGGGGCACGATCCTCCATACCTCACGCGCCAATCCAAGACGCGTCCCCGATTCCAAGTTGCCCGATCATATCTCGGCGGCCCTGTTAAGAAGTCTTCCCTTTGATGGAAAGTGCTACGACTTAACATCTATTGTCATCGAAAACTTGGGACGTTTGGGGATTGGCTGCCTGATCGTAATCGGTGGCGACGATACGCTTAGTTTCGCGTCTGTGCTCTCCGCCGAGGGAATGCCCTTGATTGCTGTGCCGAAGACAATGGACAACGACGTCCAAGGCACGGAATACTGCATTGGGTTTTCTACGGCCATCACCCGCGCTAAGGAGTTGATAACAAGGCAACGGACAACTCTTGGCTCCCACGAGCGCATCGGAATCTTCCGAATCTTCGGCCGCGATTCCGGCTTCACGGCTATCTATACCGCCTATGTAACGTCGGCCCGGTGTCTGATCCCCGAACATCCGTTTGAACTGGACCGGATCGCCAGACTTCTGTCCGAAGACAAACGAAATAATCCGAGTAATTACTCGCTCGTGGTCGTATCGGAAGGAGCGGTGTGGGAGGAGCAAGAAGTCGGCGAATTCGGTGAGGTGGATGCGTACGGTCACCGGAAGAAAGTTGACATCGGTCACGCTTTAGCGGAAGAGGTTCGGCGGCGAACGGGCGAGGAAACCATGGTCAGCGACTTGACGTATGACTTGCGCAGCGGTGAACCGGATTCAATCGATCAGCTGGTAGCAATAACTTTTGCAAACATTGCCTTGGATCTGATTCACGGCGGCGTCACAGGCCGAATGGTCGCAGTACAAAACGGGTGCTATGCGCACACGGCCCTGCCAGCCTCTTCTCTTGGCCCGCGCAAAGTCGATGTGGCAATGCTCTACAATACGAATCGCTACCGACCCAATTACACTTCCAAACTCGGCGCTCCACTTCTGTTCAGCCGCTGCTGAGTGCTAACTCGCTCGGCAACGGTAGTTGCCCACAGCGTCAGGACGGGAGCGCGATTGATCAGAACTCTGTGTTCGCTCATTACCCACAGCCTACCTAGATGCGTTACACGAACGCAATTGCTCGTCCGGCGCAATGGGCTAACTGGAAGAAGGTGCCAGAGAGTTATAGTATGTTGCTCGCAGTCAACCATTGAATGGGGGGATCTCGTGGGTGAGACGATTCAGTTCAAGCGACCGGACGGAACAACCTGCCCCGGCTATCTGGCGACGCCGAAAGCAGGACCGAGCGCGCCCGGCTTTGTGGTCATCCAGGAGTGGTGGGGACTCAACGATCAAATCAAGAAGACCGCGGACCGATTGGCGGAAGCCGGTTATCGGGCGCTGGTGCCAGACCTCTACCGAGGCAAACTCGCGACTGCCGCCGAGGAAGCGAACCACCTGATGGGCAATCTCAATTTTCCCGATGCCGCTGGCCAAGACATCCGTGGAGCCGTCCAATACTTGAAACAATCCTCCAAGAAGGTGGCTGTAGGCGGCTTCTGCATGGGCGGCGCGCTCACGTTTCTGGCCGCTCTGTTCGTTGCGGAGATGGATGCCGGCGCGGTGTTCTACGGGATTCCGCCGATTGACGCTGGCGAGTTCAAGAAGATCAAGATTCCCCTGATTTGCCACTTCGCGAACCACGACGACTGGTGCACGCCCGCCAAGGTCAATGAGGTGGAGGCCGCGCTCAAGCAGTCGCAATCGCAGTTCGAGTTCTATCGCTACGATGCGCACCACGCCTTCATGAACGAAGCTCGTCCCGAGGTGTTCGACGCGGCGTCCGCGAAGACTGCGTGGCAGAGAACGCTCGTGTTCCTAACCAAGGCACTCGCGTAGCAAACCTCATCGCAACTCATCACTGCAAGGCACAGTGCGAAGTCTTGCCGGGCAGCCGTTAGCTTGCAACAGAACACACGTTCTGTTGCGTTTCGTTGGATCGGGGCGCTAAGAACACAAGCGGTTAGGATGCGCAAGAAATACGACCAGCTGTGGCGTAATGTTGCATTTTCCTTTTTCGGCCGCCCGGAACTGGTGTCTGGTGCCGTGGTGGGGTCTTTTCGGGGCTGCCGGCTTCGGACCTGTTCCTAATACTTCAAGTTTTTGTCAAATGTGAACAAGAAAGCGACTGAGACCTTTAACTTTTTTGCCATTCTTTCGAGGGTTTCAAATGAAGGCGAATTAATTCCTCGCTCCATCAGGCTGAGAAAGTCCACAGAAATACTTAAAGCTTCGGCAAAACGTTCCTGAGTCATGCCGCGTTCCGCTCGAATTTCCCGCAGCCGTAATCCGAACTGTTTTCGCAGGGTCGCCACTTGGATTGTGTTTCCAAGCGGCAGTCTGTCGTAGTATGGTTACGGGCACCACCGAATGGGATTACGGGTCCAGTTGGAGTGCACTGAACGGAATAGATCCATACCTTGCCTTCTTCAAAAGAACGATCTCGTCGCAGAAGTTTCCGATGATAGACATCAAATGCAGATGCGGAGAAACCTACCACGCCGATGATTCCCACGTTGGGGGGAGCATACGCTGTGGGAAATGCGGGACAGTCAATCGGATTGAGCGTATCTCTCCGGTCCAATCCATGTATCAATCAAGAACTGAGCCCATTCCGCTCACCTCTACGGAAGGCCGTCCAATTGGACGCGTAAGACGTTCGCCCTATAGTCACAGCCGACGGATGAAGGCGGCAATAGTCGCCGCCGTGCTGCTCGGAGTCTCAGGAATTGCCGTGGCTCTCAGCAGGCTGTGGCCTGATTCTCCACGCAAAATAGGTGCCGAGTCGTCGTCCTCCCTTGTCACTCCGTCTCTCACAACACAGCCCTATGATATTCAGCTGCCTTCGGTCGAACCCACTCCGCCTATTCCGAATCCTTGGCGCCAAAGTGGCAATTTGCCACCGGCTCCGTCTGGTCCCGACAATCTCGCATCTTTCCCCACGGCGAACACGGAAGGCCAGCGAATTCCTATTCCCCCATGCGCGCAGGATCAGGAGGCGAATCGGCCTAAGACGGGAACGAGAATAGAGCCAGACGAAGAAACCTCTGGAGGCTCTAAACTTAGGATTAAGAATGGAACCCAACGCGACGCCGCAGTTCGCCTTGTTAACAAAGAAACCGGTAGAGCTTCCAGGTTCGTTTACATCGAAGCGGGGGATGACTACACTCTTGGGAACATAGAGGACGGAACTTATGTGCTCCGATTCGCTTCCGGCTATGACTGGGTCCAAGCATGCACCGATTTCATCCGAGAACCAGACTACGCTGAATTTGAGAGTGCCCTTACATTTGAAGTAGCTGCGCCTAGCAAAGACCGGAATGGTTATACCACTAGCTATGAAGCGACATTGAACGAAGTGCCATTTGGGAACGCAAAGAAGCGGACGATCGGCAGGAAGAGCTTTTTTGAAGGAGATCAACACGTGGCGATCCAGCACTAATGGATCGACCAAGCGAACGAGATTTAGGCGCGAGATGATTGGCAGACACGGGAACACTTGAGATCAGTCCCAAGAGATGACGACAGCGTGCAGCGTTTTTCTTGATTGTGAAACACGGGCGAGTCTCAAAGTTTATGGAGGTGAGAAACCATGGGACACGAATTCATCGGAGAATGCCCTGTATCTGACGAAGCACCCGAGTTTGAGACTTACGAGGGGGAACTTGCTATCAAGTACATCAAGCAATCTTGCGGTCCTCCTCCTCGTGGCGTCGATGTCGAAATCACTTCAGAAGGCTCCGAAGTCGGCAACGAGGGTGACCAAGTCAGTTATCCTGTAATTTCAGTCGTCTGGGACGAAGGCGTTACGGAATATCCTGACGAGTACATCGAGAAGTGTAGCGCGGCGTTTGAACGCTTTGATCTTCCAGAGGAGATTTACAAGCAGGGGCGACTGCTCATGGATCTTTATAGTCAGGCACAAAAGTTGTCAGACCCAGATTGAGCCGCTCGACCGGGTATCAATTCCGGAATCGGCACGCGGTCCTTCTCCCACGCTGCACGCCTCTTCCGGCCCCATGCTATTCTCACCTGGCCCATGCCTCACGAAATTCTCGGCGAGTCTCTCGGCGTCCATCTGAGAACCGCCTACGCGCGCTTCGAGAGGCCCATTTCCTCGGCCTCGCTCCTCGGTGGATTCGCCTTCGACGCCGTGACGCTCAAACGCGTCGATACGTTTTGGGAAAACTTCTGGATCGTCGCGCACCTTGCCGTCGTAGCCATCTGCATCCTTCTCGTCAACCGCACGGAAAATCACGGCGCTGATCCCAAAGACCCATCCAAGGCTCATTTCTGGTTCATCAACACGCTTCAATTTGCTTTCGGCGGACTGCTCAGCACCTTCCTTGTGTTCTACTTCCGCAGCGGAAGCCTCCGGGTGAGCTGGCCGTTCTTCCTGATCCTCGGCGCGGCCTTCGTGGCCAATGAAAAACTGAAGCCGCATTACGCGCGCCTTACCTTCCAGCTCAGTTTCTTTTTCCTTTCACTGTTCTGCTTCACGATTTTCATTCTGCCGGTCGTGCTGCACGCAATCGGGCCATTCATCTTTCTGCTCAGCGGAGCGGTCAGCCTCGCGCTTGTTGTATCTTTTCCTCCGCTTTCTGCGGTCCGGCGTCGACGAAAATCTCTCTATCAGAAGTAGACGAACGCTCTATACGTGCATCGCCGTCATCTTCGTCACCATCAATGTCCTCTACTTCCTGAACCTCATTCCTCCTATCCCGCTATCGCTCCAAGACGCCAGCGTGCATCACGCCATCACACGAAACGCCGAAGGCAATTACGCCGTGCAATCCGAAGATCCCGGCCCGCTCCATTTCTTCCGCCTCATGGAAACTTTCCACGCCACGCCTGGCGCGTCGGTTTACGCCTACAGCGCGATTTTCTCGCCCACTTCGCTCAACACGAATATCGTCCATGAGTGGCAGTTCTACGAACCAAAGCGCGGCTGGACCACCATGAGCCGCGTCGAGCTTCCCGTCCGCGGCGGACGCGGCGGCGGCTACCGCACATACTCGGTAAGAACCGGCATCACTGCAGGCGCGTGGCGGGTTAACGTGGAATCGCCCAGGGGCGCCCTCCTCGGCCGCCTACGCTTCAACGTCGTCCTCCAGCCCTCCGACCCGCCCCTAATCACACAGCTTAAGAATTAACCGGTACCGGTGATCACCGCAGTTGCATCATCCCGCTTTCGTTGACTCACTTGCTTTCCCCTCTCAACTGTTCCCGTATTATTTCCACTGACGTAGACCCTATATTTTCAGAGGAGAGGCAATGTTCAGCATTGAAGTGAAATTTACAGTCGACGGCCGAGAAGTTTCTACCGAAAAGTTTGCCAGCAAATTCCTCGAGAAGGCAGTTCGAGCTGCAATTGACGACGCGATTCCTAAACTAGCGCGAGTCGAAGATCGTGGTTCCTCTCATGCACCGTTGCCACAGAAGCCTCAGAAAAGGGCTCGGGTCCTTTCGGTCGCGGAGGCAGCAATGGCCCTTGGTCTGAAACCGTCAACGATTCGAGCATGGATCGGTGCGAGAAAGGTCGGTTCGGTCCATCTCGGGCGCCGTGTGCTGATTCCGACGGAAGAAATTGATTACCTACTTGAAAAGGGATTCATTCCAGCGCGGAAACAAGGCTAAGCGGGCCGCATTCATTAGTTGTCACCCAGGATTTGAAATCGTTTTCATAAACTCGGCTCGCTTGAGCTGCCTACCATGCCCTTCGAGAAAGAACCAGTTTCCTCGCTCGCCTGGGCCAGCAATTCGACCCTCGCAGATTCAATCTCCGCTGCAGTTTCGTGGCCGGCCCATACAAACTGAATGTAATAATCGGTCTTGGCCTCGCGCTCCCCATGCTTACAAATGGTCAGCCACTGATTTAGATCGGTCACTTTTATTATTGCCCTTGGCGGTTTCCTTGGTCGGCGCTTTTCTTGCGCTAACATGCGCGCCGCGGCGCGCGAAGCGAGACTGCCAATGGGGAACTCCTCCGGTCGGGAGGATGAATTTCCGGCAAATCTGGGGGGCAAACTTTGAGTATTTTGGGGATTTGTCACGGGTCTCCTCCAGGTTCTGCGCTCTGATCCAGGACAGTCGCCTCTTTGGGACGTGAAACCGGATTGAAAGTGTCTTCCCAACGAATCGCAAGCTGCGCCGAACCGAGTCGGAATTCACTCAATCGGGGCCCCGATTCTGTTGCGGTTACAAGCGGTTTCCATTTCGCTTTTTCAATCACTTAGGGATTCCTCACCGTCGGGCGGTGTTGCTGTTGCATTTTGCGGAAACCAGTCCGGTAGTGTGCCGTCTCGCGCGTACGTTTCCAGCTCAGCCGCAGTCATTCGGTCGAAGACCTCATGTAAGTTCACGGTCTCAGTTCGGTCAATCCATTGGCCTGTCGCATTGATCTTCGCGTAGGCTTGCACCGCCGCTACAACTGACGCAGCCGTGACTTCCACTTCGCCTGCCTTTTCGATGATTCTTTCAAGCGCTGCACGCACGTTCCGGCGTCGCTTAGCGAGGAGGTTCAATGCGTGAGCATGACGATAAACCGTGCTGCGATCTGCGAGGCCGTACGCCTTCGCGATTTCCACGGGGCTGCGCCAACTGAGAAAATCCCGCTCGATAGCTTTGCACTCTGGGTGCAAACAGATCATGCATTTCTGCCCGTGCCTCCGGACATCCACGGATTTCGATGATGGCTCGCGTTCATTCATGTCTCTGGCCAGGCTTTTGCGTTTTTCCGACTTCTTTCCGCTGTGAGTTCACGTTCCTTCGGTCTGCATCTTGATCGTCTGCTCATCGGTCAACAGAATCCACTGGCTGAAAGCCTCCCAAACTAGAATTCGGTTTCCGGGCCTGTCCTCGATGTCGAGTTCGAGCGATCGCGCCATCTTTTTCTCGGCCTCACACATGTTTTGGTACACCATCTCGGGCAGAGCAATGGAAAAAGTCTTGAATCGTTCCGGCGCCATACCGGTTTTCTTCTCCAGCTCTATCTGGACTTCTTGCTTAAATTCCTTAGTCGGAAGAGTCGCTGCTCTTTCGATCCATTCCTGGCTTGTCCGTTGCTTCGGTGGCAAATATGTCAGCATGTGGGCGTTGCGTTCTCCAATCCGGGTCAGTTGCTCTTCGGGGACGCCCTCCAAGGCGCGGATGCTACGAAGGGCGGAAAAGACGCCCGAGAGGCTTTCTCCGAACCTCGACGTCATCCATGCGTGCATGTTCGGGAAACCCAGCGCCTCATAAGCGTGGCTGTCGATCATCTTGAGGATTAACGAGCCGAGCCGTAACCAGCCAGCTTTTATCTCCGCGGCGATCCGAACGGCCTCACTATCCATGGCTTTCGCTTCAGCCACAGTCGCTTTCGGGCAACGCATGGGTTTGGGCCGTCTTGGCGACTCCAATATTGGAGTCCTATCCGATTGAGCTTTCGCATTCATGGTTTCCCTCAATCCGCGGCTGTTTGTTCGCATTCTGGCCCGTTCTGGTGTCACCGTAGTCAAAACCCGAATTCGCGTCTTTAACTCCTATGTTTTGTATGGGCGTGTTAACGATATTTTGGCCGTCGAGGACTTCCTTTCGCACTGTTCGCATTCGGCAGGTCCGACTGCAGTAGATTGCGCCTCTTCTCTTTCCCACCAGCGAGGTGCCGCATCCGCGGCAGACGTTCGGGTTGTGGTCTACACCATCACGACAGGCGCGCGAGCACCACACGCCGGTTTGGCCTTGACGTGTGAAGCGTACAGGGCCGAGTAGGCGCCCACAGTTGTCGCACGCATCCGTGATGTAGGTGCCGTGGACGCGCAAGAGTTCGCAGGTTTGCGCTTCACTGAGGCGCATGAAGACCTCCTAATTGGGCTGTAAGAGAGCCAACTGCTAATAGCAGATATCTTGCTTGAGGATCGGGAGCGAGGCAGAAAGTTCGGTACGTGTCGACAAAGGGGAGCCAATCTCTCTTTCTTCAATCCGTTCGGACGTCTCAGAACATTCGGTTTGTGACCGAATTGTGGCGACGCCCTTTGCCTGGGATTTCTCCGATGCTCGCGAATCCAACGGACGGTTACCGGTTTTCGCGTTGTTGACACACTCCGAGATAGAGGGTGAGGCGCAAGTTTCCACTATTCGCGCGGTGATTATGCGACGGGGCGCAAAGACCGGAAGACACACCGCCTGTGCAATAATGCCGCGATGAGCGTGATTTTCCTATGGGGTCCGATCGGAGCTGGGAAGACGGCGGTTGCGCGGGAAATGGAAGCAATTTCCGACGACGATGCTGACCCGGTTCCCCTGGCCCGGCGGATCGCTGAGGGGCCGAATCAGCGCAGCTTCAGGGTGGTTTGAACGGCTCATCAGTGCGGCATGATTTGTTTCCAATCGAGTCGTGTAATTGAATCCTCTCACACAGATTGTAGTCATTGTGTGGCCCAGGAAATATGGCGGCGATTCAGCGCCAACCGAGGGCTGGAGCGACGGTAGTCAGAATTGCCTCCATGACGTGCGCATTGTAGGCAACTCCCAATTGATTCGGAATGGTTAGCAGCAGCGTGTCAGCCTCTTCGATCGCCTCGTCTTTCCTAAGCTGCTCGATGAGAATATCCGGCTCGGCAGCGTAGCTGCGACCGAAGATCGCCCGTGTATTTTCGTCCAGGAACCCGATTTTGTCCTCTTCCTGAGAGCCTCGTCCGAAATAGCGACGATCCTGGTCATTGATCAACGCAAAAATACTGCGGCTAACGGAAATTCGCGGAGTACGCGTGTGCCCGGCATCCTTCCAGGCTGCGCGAAAGGCGCGAATCTGTGCGGCCTGTTGGATGTGGAGCGGCTCGCCGGTCTCGTCGAATTTGAGGGTTGACGTCTGCAGGTTCATCCCCAGCTTCGCGGCCCATGCTGCTGTCGCGTTGGTGGCAGATCCCCACCAAATTCGATCACGTAATCCAGCGGAGTATGGCTCAAGGCGCAGGAGTCCCGGAGGATTGGTAAACATTGGGCGTGGGTTAGGCTGAGCGAAGCCCTTTCCACGTAGCAATTCAAGAAATTCCTCGGCGTGTCTTCGGCCCAGCCCTGCATCGTCCTCGCCTTCCATCGGGTGGTAGCCAAAATAGCGCCAACCATCGATGACTTGCTCGGGGGAACCGCGGCTGATTCCCAGCTGCAGCCGGCCGCCAGAGATTAGATCCGCGGACCCAGCGTCCTCCGCCATGTAATGAGGATTCTCATACCTCATATCGATAACCGCGGTGCCAATCTCAATCTTTCGGGTCTTGGCACCCACCGCCGCGAGTAATGGAAAAGGTGACGCTAGTTGCTGCGCGAAGTGATGAACGCGAAAGTAGGCTCCGTCCATTCCCAGGCGCTCGGCCTCCACGGCGAGGTCGATGGACTGCAGGAGCGCGTCAGCTCCCGATTGCGTTCGTGACTGTGGTGAAGGCGCCCAATGACCGAATGAGAGGAAGCCAATTTTCTTCATGGAATATAAGTCTGCCACATCGCTTAGATGGCTGTGCGTCGTTTCTCAGGGCGCAGAAAAATTCGATGTTCGATGAGGCCTTTCGAACTGGTCTGCTACACAAATGCGAAACAGTCGGCGGAACAGGGGCGTATCCCGTTCGCATTGCGAGTCGATTTGGTTTCGTGTACGTTGTCAATCGCCTCGAAGGTCAAAATGGAAACCCAGCTGGAATGACGAGCGCTGGTCACGTCATTTCCATGGAGGTGCTTCGATGAAGTGTTCAGCTCTCACTTTGAGCTTTGGGATCTTTCTTGTATCGCTCGCGCTCGCGTGCACAGGTTGCGGATCCTCCACCCAATCCGTCGCAGGAGCGGCGCAAAAATCTTCAGGCGCATCCGCCACAGCCCCCGCGGCCATCAAGGTTGTCATGGCTTCCGGGATACTGCAGAAGTGCCTCGGGATCACCCCGGGAACCGATACGATGAAGATGATGCACGGCCCCGAGGCCCAGCAATACTGCAATCAACTCCCCGGTGCCGACCTCTATAACCAGGCTGGCCAAAGTTTCCAGTCCGGCGATCATGCGACCGCCGCGAAAATAGTCACCAAGGCGGCCGAAGCCGGAAATGCCGTGGCGCAGCTCCGGCTCGCACTGATGATCGACCAGGGCGACGGCGTGCCGCGCAGCGCGACGGCGGCAATGCCGTGGTACCAGCGCGCCGCGGCCCAGGGTGAGCCGGAATCGCAGGTTCAGTTGGGCATAGCCTACGAAGCAGGGCATTACGGATTCCCGGAAAACTGGGATCTCGCGGCGAAACTTTACCAGGCCAGCGCGATGCAGGGTTGGCGCAAAGGCCAGTTTCAGTTCGGCCGCGCTTTTCAGTTCGGCATGGGTGTTCCGCAGGACCGCCAGCAGGCCATCGTCTGGTACCGGAAAGCCGCCGCGAACGGCGACCCAGACGGCCAACACTGGGCGCAATGGCTGAGCGATCCCACCAACAACATCGGCTTCCGAGATGACGAGGAGCGCAGCATCGTCATGGACGTGGCCGGCAGAATGCAATTCGCGGTTGGCGCGGGCGATCCGACCGGCGTCACCTTCCACAACTCCGCGCAGCGCGCGTTGTGGCTGGGCGGCGAGAGGCAACGCGTGGACAAGGAGGAAGCCGATGTATTCCGCAAAATGCGGCAGGCTGATCACGCGGCTTGCCTTCGAGCGTCGCCAAGCAGCGCGGCCGATTGCCCATAGTGGCCTCGGAAGAGTCGGCGCAGGCTCCCCGATTAAGGACCGGATAAGTAACGAAATACGGGCAACCCGGAACTTATACGCTCGCCCGGACAGGGCAGGGCCTGTGAAGGGGCCAAACCGGAATGTGGGAATTTAGGTGAATGCCGTGCGTTTAGGTGTCGGCGGCGGGTGTCATGACATTTGTAGTCATGGTCGAAGAGAATATGTTGCCGGGCTATTGGATAGATGACCTGAACTCGGATGCGCCGGCCACCAAGGGAGATGTAGAGGGCGTTATGTGGGGGGTGGAAGTGCTGAAGGCGAAATATGAAACGATCGAACGAGCAAATCGGAACTAGTGACAATTCGACTGACAAATTGAGGTTGTTTTCCCAGCTTCGAGTGATGCAGGTCCGCGCTAGCCCTCTTGAGCTCCTACTTTGATGGCGCGTTTGCTGATCTTCCCTGTTTCCGTCTTGGGCAGCGATGCCTGGAATTCCACGATTTTTGGCACCATGAAATCCTCAAGCTTTGACGCGCAATGGCGAAGCACATCCTGCTTGGTGACCTGCGCGCCCGGGCGGACGGTAAGCACGGCCTTAATCGCGCTGCCCAAAATCGGATCAGGCACGCCGATGACGGCAACTTCCGCCACCCCATCGAGGGAATAGATAACGTCTTCGACCTCGCGAGGGCTGACTTTTTCGCCTCGCGTTTTGATGATGTCGTCCTTGCGGCCGACAAAATAAAGATATCCCTCGTCATCGGTGCGGAACAAATCGCCGCTGTAGAGGACTCTTTCTCCAGGCATCGGGCCCGGCTTCAAGCAATGGGCAGTCTCTTCAGGCAATTCCCAATAGCCCTTCATCACATTTGACCCGCGGATCACGAGTTCACCTATGACGCCGGGGCCGACACGGCCGCCATTTTCATCGACGACGTAAACCTCTTCATTCGGCATGCCGCGGCCGACCGACGTCGGGCGGATATCGAGCTGGTCAGGCGGCAGGTAGGAAACACGCTTGCACTCCGTCAACCCATACATCGAGAAAAGCTTCACATGAGGGAACAAGGATCGCAGTTTGCGGATGTGCTCGACAGGCAAAGCCGCCGCGGTGTTGCTGATGTACCGGAGGTTCGGGAAATTATATTTCGAAAGATCCATCTGCAGGAGAATGGCTGAGATCGTGGGCACGATGGGAAAGCCGGTCACTTTTTCGCGAATTATTTTATCGATCGCAACGTTGGGAAATGCGAAGGAATCGTGCAGCACCAGCGTTCCGCCCATTTTGAACATCATGAGCAGTTGGTACAGGCCGTAATCAAACCCAAGCGGCAGGAAATTGATGACGATATCGTCGCTCGTGTTCTCCAGGTAAGTGCTGATGGAGGTGGCCGCGGAAATGATATTCAGGTGAGTGACCATCACACCCTTGGGCCGCCCCGTCGATCCCGACGTATAGATGAGGGCCGCGAGGTCGATATCGATACACTTCTTCGCCGGCCTCGAGCTGTTGCCCGCCTGGCGCCGAACTTCTTCGAGCGAGGCGACTTTCTTGCCGCCAGACCTGCACGGCCTTGGCCTGGGACTCGCTGGCTCCCGTTAAGAACACGGATTGAAGGTACGGCGTATCAGACCAGGAGGCCGAGAGGGAATCCGCTTTCGTTCCCGAAGTGACCAATGCCGTGGCACGGCAATTGTTCAGGATGTATGTCACCTTGTCGGCCTTAGTGGTTGAGTTCAACACTACGAACACGGCCCCGGCCTTTAGAGCGGCGAAGATCGAAACGACCGTCTCGAGGGAGTTGGGCAGGAATATGACGACGCGATCCCCGCGCTGCACGCCGGAAGCGATGAGGGCATGCGCCAGGCGGTTGGCCTCTTCGTCGATCTGCCGGTACGTGTACCGGTCGTCTCCGGAAATGAGAGCCACCTTGTCCGGAAACCGCTCCGCGCTGTGTTCGAGAAACTGTTCAACTAGCATGATCGAATCCTCCTAAGCCTGGCCGCTGAGTTTCTTATTTACGTACGCGACGATCCCGTTGATCGTTTCGAGGTTGGCGGGAATGATCTCTTCATCATTCACTGTAATATTAAAGTTATCGCTAAGATAGGTGACCAGTTCCAGGACGCCGGTGGAATCGATCACTCCTTTCTGAAGCAGCGACTCGTCGTACCCCAGCCCGCCCGCCTGGCCGAACATGAAGTTGTCCACGACAAACTTGTAGATCTCGGTTTCAATGTTCATTGTTTGCATTACGTTAGTATCCTTTGTGATTGATTTACGAATTGCTGAATCAGAAGTTCGGTGGAAAGAATGCCCACGATGGCCATGTTGTCCTTGACGCTGCTGGCCCGGCCTGCCTTAAACTTCTTCGCCAGCGTGGTAACCGCCCCCACGTCAAAAATTCCCTGATCTCCCAGGGCATGCGATGACAACAACTCCTCCGCGTAATTCGGCGCATCCGGACCGAAGAAACTCTTCCCGTCGGGTGCGCGATAGGGTTGCTTGGGGCGGCGCGTGATGGAGGCGGGGATCACTCCCGCGAACGCTTTCTTCAGCAGGTATTTTTGGTTGAGCACCTTCATCTTCAAATTTGCCGGCAGCTTCGACGCGAATTCAAAGACCCGGTAGTCGAGGAAGGGGAATCGCCCTTCCACCGAATGAGCCATTGCCATCCGGTCGCTCTGCGAGGAAAGAATGTATCCGGGGAGAAGATACTTCGCCTCGAGATACTCTCCCTGGCTGAAATGGGACCAGCGATGGAATTCGGCGGGCAACGCTTGTTCGAGCTCGCCGATGGGATCGTAACCCCGCAATTCCGCGCGGACGTCCCTGGAATACAGTGATTTTAATTTCGCGGTGAGTTCCCATCGCGGCAGGTGCGAAAAGAAAGGGCTCTCGAGATCCTCGGCGCTTACCCGGAAAAAGTGCTTGAGATATTCAGGCGGCTGCCGCTGCATGTCCTGCATGTAGGGATAGAGGCGCCTCAGGAGAAGCGGCCGCCACTTCGAATCCAGATTTTGCCCCCAGAACCGCCGGATCTTGGCTTCCTTAAAGATGTCGTACCCGCCGAGCACTTCGTCGGCGCCTTCGCCGGTCAATACGACCTTGAAGCCGCTGTCGCGCACCAACCTTGAGAGCAGAAACATGGGCGCCGGGGCGGTGCGAATCACGGGATGCTCGGTATGCCAGATCACCTGCGGAAAAGCTTCAGCAATATCAGCGCCTGAGCAGTGCACGCTGGTGTGCTGTGTGCCAAGGAAAGAACTCGCCTCTTGCTGGAAGGAAGTCTCGTCAAACTCGGCGTCTTCAAAACCGATGGAAAAGCTGCGCAGCCGGTCGCCCACGAGTTTCTTGACCAGCGCGGTCGTTACGGTCGAGTCGATTCCGCCGCTCAGGTAGGCTCCGACGGGCACATCGGAGCGCAGGCGAATGCGCGTGGCATCCTGCAGGAGGTCCAGCAATTCATCTGCAAGCCTGTCTTCATCCTGGTAACCCAGTGATTCGTCCGGCGCGTACGAGAGGGACCAGTAGGTCTTAACGTGGATTTTTCCATCCTCAATCGTAAGCGAGTGGCCGGGCGGCAACTGAAGGATATTCTGGAACGAAGTGCGCGGCGGCAGCGTGGCCCAAAAAGTGAAGATCTGATCCAAGCCGCGCAAATCAAGTTCCGCGGGCACGTCCGGACACGCCAGGAGGGCTTTGATTTCCGATGCAAATAAGAAGGAGTGGGACGCCTGCGTGTAGAACAAGGGGCGAACGCCCAGCCGGTCCCGCGAAAGGAACATTCTCCGCTGCGCCGTATCCCAAATCGCGAATGCCCATTGGCCGTTGAAGTGGTTCACGCAATCTTCGCCGTACTCCCGATAGGCTTCCAGGATTACTTCCGTGTCGGAGCGGGTCGCGAATCGATGCCCTTTGCTTTTCAGCTCTTCCGTCAGCTCAATATAGTTGAAGATCTCGCCGTTAAATGTGATCCAGTACCGGCCATCCACGGACGACATGGGCTGGCCGCCGCTTTGCAGGTCGATGATGCTCAACCGCACATGGGCCAATCCGGCGGGGCCCGAAATGTGAACGCCGCTCGCGTCCGGACCTCGGTGGCGAAGCGTGGCAATCATCCTTTCCAGCCGGTCAGGATCAGCCGGACCGCCGTCAAGTCTCAACATTCCAGAAATGCCGCACATGTCAGTTTTCCTTAGACTTTTGCCATGAATCCTGCGGAGTCAAGTACCACTCTTGCGAGGATCGAAATTTCTTCCTCAGTTCAATCCTTGGTCATGCGGGAAAACAGACAACACTCGTCCAAATTTCGTATTTCTGCCCGATCGCTCCATCCCAACTTTACGATGTCTGTACAGAACGTCGATAGTACGAGAGTACCGACACAACAACCCGGTACCCCAAATTGGGTTTTCAGGTGTTTTCCAAGCAATGTTGCGCCGATATCGGCGCACACCGGGTTTCAGCCTGGCTTCACGCTTTCACAGCGGCGACTTCGTCGCAAGATTGCTGCAATGCCCAGATGACTTCATCCACTTGAACGTCGCTGATGCACAATGGCGGCTCAATCAGAATGCATGCGTGATTGAGGGATGTCGGCACAATCAATACACCGTGGTTTACGCATTGCCTGGTGATTTCGGATGCAACCTTCGGGCTTGCCACCCGAAGGCCTAACAAAAGACCTCGTCCAGTCACGGCTTGGACAATATCAGAATGCGTGGATAAAAGGCCGGCAAACGCCTCTTGTAGTCGGCGTCCCTGCCTGGCTGCATTCGCACATAGGTTCTCGGATTCGATAACCTCGATTGCGGCTAGTCCTGCGGCGCAGGAGAGGGCGTTGCCCCCGTAAGTCGAGGAACTCATGGGGAAGCTCAGCCCAAACTTCGTCCACCATTGCCGCTTTGATACGATCGCCCCGACGGGCATCATGCCCCCACCGAGCGATTTGCCCACCAGCAGCACATCCGGCGCCGCGTGGTCAAACTCACAAGCGAACATTGTTCCAGTCTTGCCCATGCCGGTTTTGACTTCGTCGAAAATCAACATGACGCCGGATGCGGTACAAATGTCCGCCAGTTCCTCCAAATAGCCTGCCGAGGGCGTGATGCCGCCACTCTCGGCTTGGATCGGCTCGACAATCATCGCTCCAATTTCTTTAGAGATCGCCTCTGACGCCGCACGAGAATCGCCGTACGGTACGCGACGCACGCCCGGCAAAAGCGGGCCAAAGCTCCTTAATACCCTGGGCTCTGAAACGCTCAGCGCGCCCAGAGTGAATCCGTGCCATCCGCCGCTACAAGAGATAACGCCCGATCGCCCGGTGGCGAGCCGGGCCAGCTTGAGGGCGCTCTCGGTTGCCTCCGTACCGCTGTTGACGATCAAGCAACGCTCAAGTCCGTCTGGCGCCACTTCGGCCAGCTTTTCAGCCAGCTGGACGTGGGCTTCCGAAATGAACGGCCATCCAAGAGGCCGCCCCCCCTGCAAAGCGCGAATCAAAGCTTCAGCCACGTGGGGGTGATTATGGCCGACGTTTACATTCCCTTGCCCGCCGATGCAGTCAATGTACTTCCGGCCGTTGCGATCTTCGACCAACGCACCGCTCGCGCGGACCGCCTCAAAGTCCATTCCTAAACGTTGGAGATAATCACCGTAGGGACGGTTCACGTGTTCTTTGTAACTATCAATTAAGTTCATAAAGAATTATTAAAAATACCGAACGATTTGCCCTTGCAGTGTTCCAATATGAGGATGTTTGGGTGGCGTAAGTAAATTCGGAACATAGGGTCAGCCCTCAGGAGCTTTAAGCAAGATGAGGCACTCTCGGCTCAGTTTCCGCGGGACCGCCGACAGCGGAGCGCGCTCCCAACTCCCAAGCGTTTTTGGCCGGGTTGAATTGCTTAACAATTCTGGCGGGGTTAGCAGAAACAATAGAATAGGGAGGTATGGAGCGGGTTACCAGGGAATTTGCTCCGATGACAGAGTGTTTTCCGATCACCAGTTCTCCCTGGCTGCACACAATCGTCACTCCGAAGCCGATCCAGCACTCTTCCTCAATTCGGATTGTCCCGCCTTCTGTTGTTCCCTGATGGGCGGTGGGAACCGTCACATCCTCGAATGCATGGTTGTGGTCCGTGATGAAGGAATAGCCGGCTACCATAACATCCCGCTCCAGGTGGATCCGGTTCTTGGCCGAGATCTGAACGCCACGGCCGATCCTGCAGCCGTTTTCCAGAATGATGACGGGCTCTTCGGTTTGGGGAAGCTCCGGAATGTTAATCCAGGCGTCACGATCGAGACGTACGGAACTGCCGATCTTCATGTGACTCGCGGCCGACCGGTTCAAATCGCACGAGTAGTGAAACCAGACGCGCTCGCCCACGGAAATGAATGGATAAGTCGACGCAAGCCACAGGGTGTGAAGTTTGTTCCATATGGCGGGAACCAGGGAAAATGGATCCCGAGATACTTTGTGTTTTGGTTTGGGCATAGATCTCATTCTAACGATCCTTTGAATATCGAATATTCTTCTCTATTGCGTCTTGCGGTCGGTCTGATTTACAGCGTGCCTTGCGCGCTAAAACAGACGATGAACAAGGCTATTTCGGGAAGAAAGTCGCGGACTTCGGGGCCATTCTTCTTGCAAACTTTGGAGCAATCCAGGCGAGCATCCACTTGGCAAGCAAAGTGAATGTGATCTCGCACTTAAGAGCTGCGCCAATTGCGCGGCGCGCTTTGTCGTATTCTCCATTTTCAAGATACAAATTTGCCCACGTGCTGTGGGTCGTGCGCAATTTCTGAACACAGGATTTCCGTACGTTCGACGGCAATGCCGCATCCAACCTCAGCCACTTCTCGCACATTAACTGCGCGCCCTGAACCCTAACTTCCACTCGGTCCCAAAGACGCGGGGCCACATTAGGATCCGAGTGGACATCGGTCCGATCGATGGAAACAAGTGGCACGTTCACATAGCAGAAATTCGTTTTGAGAGCTAAACGAAAGAGCAAATCCTGGTCTTCCGCAAAGTGAAGATCGCGATCGAAACCTCCCAGTTCCCTTATCAAATCGGTACGAATCACGAAAGTTTGAACCCAGCAGGTGCCGAATGGCTTTGTCATCAACAGCGCCGCGTCAGGAAGGATTCCAAAAGGCTGGTCGTAATGTGCATCCGTGGTTCGGAAGGCGGTCGTGTTTAGGTTTAGATTGTTGTACAGCTTGGCGTCCGTAAAACAGGCCCCACATTCATTTTTGAATTGAGCGATCGCGCGCACTTGCCATTCCAGCTTTTCGGGATGCCAGGGATCATCCGAGTCCAGGAAAGCGATCCACTCTCCGCGCGCTTCCGCGATTCCCTTGTTTCGCGCCGCACTTTGACCCTGATTGGTTTGATAGAAATACCGGATTTCCGGGACAGCCATCCCGCAGCCGGATCTTCGATCGATAAAACGATGCAGCATTTCGCCCGTGCCGTCGCTTGATCCATCGTCCACCACGATGATCTCAAATGCCGGATAGGTTTGCGCCAAAACGCTCTCAATACCGGCTAACACGATCTTGGATCGGTTGTAAGTCGGAACGACGACGGAGATGGAAAGGCTATCGCGCGCCGGACTCGGCTTCAACGCGAGAGGACCGTCAGGCTGACCGGCGGATACGGGGATCGTCCGGTCAGCCGGATGGATTTCCGTCTCGATATCGCGGGTGGTTTTCATGTGAGTGAATCGGGGAAATCAACAAAGAATAATCTTGTATCGTCTAAAGCTGGCTTCCTGGAGTCCGGGGATCGAGTCCACAGTCATGCCTGGCCTCTTGAAAGTTCTGTCAGAAAGCCGGGTTGTTAGACCAGCAGTCGTATTCCCGAATCAGAGGATCAATCCACGCTACCGCTATTGCCCCCCATTCACAGGGGTCACACACGAGTCGATGTGCGATTGCAAGACCATGTTGGCGCAGCGCAAACGGATGCACCGGCCGCATCACTACTTCGCAAACCACTGATTTTAATAAGCATCCCAAATAAGACCGCTCCAGTCTTTGGAGTCTCCGAGTAGAGTCCGGAGCCATGAAATCTCACTGGGGGAAAGACTTGAGAAAATAGTGGAATCGATTGTTCATTTCGAGACCCTGCGCCTTCAAGGACCGTGCCGCTGGTTTCGGGTTGAACGCTGTTTCCATGCCCAATCTTACGCGGTTCCCGCAGGGTGCTCGATTTCTTCAAGTTTTGCGTTTCGTCTGGATCATGGAAGAGAATCGGGGGAACGCCGTCACGGTTGCTCATTATATGCTGGGCGAGATGCCCCCTCCGATTTCACAAATCCCTTTTCCTCTCGAAAGAAATACGCGCACGCTATCGCGGAAGTCACGAGGCAGCCTAGAATTCCAAACATGATATTGGGCAGAGGCCGCAAGAGGATGCCGGCGGATCTCGCGGCAAGGCATGCCAAAACGGCGCTGAGGGAAATCGCCAGGGGGACAACAAAGGTCTTCCGGTAGTCGGACAATTTGAGCCCGATAACTTTGCGGGTACGCTCCACCTGAAGAATATAACCAACGACAATGGCGATCAAGACCGCCAACTGCGCTCCCCAGAGACCGAATTCCTTTGTGAGAGGATACGTGAGAACAGCCACCAGCACCGCCATGGCAGCGACGGCGCGCCGGTGAAGTTGTGGAAGCCCCTGCGCATAAAACAACATGGTCAGCTGGGCGTTCAGTACGTTGATGAGGGCGGCGCCGGCGGCCAGTACCAACGCGATCGCAGCGACACCGTAACGCTGTCCATAGACAATCGTCAGCAAGGAATGTCCGCAGAATGCCGCGAAAACCAATGCAGGCATGCCCAACAACAATGTGGCCGACATGACCTTTATCAGGATTCGATTTCCGCGCTCCGGATCATCTTGAATATGAGAAAAGGTGGGAAATAGCGTTTGGGTCATGATCCTTACAATAAAGGTTACCGGTGTCTGCACCAGGTAAACGGCCATGGAGTACAGGCCGATTTCCGCGGAAGAATACAACTTTGCCAGCACGAAAATATCCGTGCGAGTGAAGATGAAATTCAGAAGCGTCAGACCGACCATGCCTTTTGAAAATCGGAGCAGATCCCGAAACGCGGCCAGATCGGATGGAATCCGGGGACGGAAGGGACAGATTATAAAGGAGAGAATGCAGCGAATCGCGTTTTCGGAAACAAACCCGATCACCAGGGCCCACACATCACGGAGGTAGAAACTTAGAATTACGGTGATCAGGACTCCACAAATGGAGCCTCCGTTGTCGATGGCCGCCACCTTTCCAAATTTCATTTCCTTCTGGGCGACGATCGCCTGGGGGCTCATCAGGCCGTCAAATACGATACTCAGAATCGCAATGCGCGCCAGCGAGGTCAGCTCGCTGTGCCCGTAGAACCTGGCGGCCACCGGGGCGAGTACGTATACTAAAGAGTAAATTGAGAGCGCCCGGCCGACCGTCATCCACCATGCCGCAACGACGTGGCCCTCTTCGCCGCCTTTCGGATTCTGAACGATGGCTTCCCTTGCTCCGACGTCCACCAGAACCTGAATCAGGGTGGCCGCCGACAGAACCATGGCCATGAGTCCAAAAGCTTCCGGCGCGAGTATCCTGGTAAGCAGCATATTTCGCCCGAACCGGACCGCTTGTTCCGCGAAGCTCCCCATTCCCATCAATGCTCCGCCCCGGAACACTTTGGCTTTCAGACTTTCGCCGGAAAAATGGGCCTGGAAAATTCGTTTCATCTTTTTTTACCTTGGGAGGTCATGGGCGCCAATTTCCTTTTGGCGGGGCTGGGAACAGAGTGACTGGCCGTTCCGGGTAGGGTGCCATCACCCAGCGCACGGCTATTCAACTCGCCGCCGTTGATCAAGTTCTCGAAGGTTTCCCCCTGATCGCCGCTATTTGAGATCAGTCCCATTGGGATTTTTCGTTTTCAGCGACAATGTGGAGGAGAGATTTTCGCTGCGATGCGAGTTTCTGCTGCGGATGGATCGACGTTTTTGCTTCGAGCAGGCTTCAAAGTCTCAAGATCAGGAATCAGTCGCTGCGGATCAAAGCGCGAACTTAGCCTGAAACAAACAAGCTACCGCCTTAACCCTCCCAAATCCGCACCTGACACCTGTTTACATGCAAATTGCCAACCAACCGTCCGCCTAACAAGTGCCGTGCTATTTCGGGCGGCCCATCCCCGTAAATACCTGTTAATAAAAGGAATACGGCCATTTAGTGCCCGTTTCGATGAAGGCGGCGGATGCCTGATCCCGCTTGCCCGCCGGAAAACTTTTGTCCAACTCAAGCAAATCTATTCCCGAATGGGCGATTGACCTTTTTTACCCCGGCTCATATCTTACCGGCATAAGGGTTGTAATCTGAAGCGCGTAAAGCTGCGGCAATGCTCAAAAAGGCAAAGCGCAAATGCCAGGCTGCAAGCAAAGAGGAGACATCAATTGAATCAAGTCCTGATTCCAGACAATCCGCGTGCGTCCGTATTATACTGCGCAGTCTCCTGAGAAAGTGGCCGCAAAGTTGTTCATTATTCAAGAGAGAAGGAAAAACAAGTTCGCGAACAACTATCGACGTCTCAGGCGGGTCCCGTAACCAATGAGGGAGGCACGCGTGCCGCTGCCATCGCGATGTATGGCGTGCTGCTCCTTGCCTACTCCGTGAATGCCGCCGACCGGCAGCTTTTTCCGCTTCTCGCTCACGACGTCCGCGTGCAGTACGGCTTTTCGCTTTCCGACACCGGACTTCTCACCACGATTTTCACGCTGGGCCTGGCGGTCGCGGGCTTGCCGACCGGTTTTCTCCTCGCGCGCTTTTCCCGCAAGACGGTGCTGCTTCTCGGGGTCGGAATTTTTTCCACCGGGACGGCGCTTACGGTCTTGGCGCTCGGATTTCCGGACATGTTGGTCTATCTCGCCGCGACGGGCATCGGCGAGGCCATGCAACTCACGGTGATGATCGCCATCGCCGCAAATTATTTTGTCGGCTACCGCGCCGCCGCCATTGGATCTATGAATGTTTTTTTCGGCTTGGGTGCGTTTAGCGGCCCCATCGTGGGCGGCCTTCTGCTTACCGCGTATCGCACGTGGCGCGCCCCCATGATCGCCTTCGGGCTTGTTGGATTTTTCATGACGATGGTTATTGCTTTGACCGTGCGGCCATGGTTCAGCGAGACGCATCGCGCCGCGAACGCTCGCACGGATCTCCTCGGCGCACCGACGCTCCTGAACAGGAACACCATTATCTTGACGATCCTCAGTGTGATTGGCGGGCTCTCTCTCTTTGGTTTTACAGGAATGTATCCGACCTATTTGCGCGAAGCGCTCCACTACACGCCCAAAGCGGCGGGAATTGTCGCGAGTTTTTACGGCGTGGGAGCGCTGCTCTCCATTGGCGGGGGCTGGCTGGGCGATCGCTTCTCGCCGCGCGCCGTGCTTAGCGCCGCGTTCTTTTGCATCGCCGCTCTGGGCTACCTGTGCTTTCACGGGTCGGAAGCGATGCTGCCCCGCGCGATTCTGACGTGCGCCTACGGCGCGATCGGCAGCGGCACGATCTACGTCAACCTGGCCGCCTATCACGTGAAGACCGTGCGCAGCAGCTTGTCCAGTCGCGCCTCGGGCATGTTTGTGACGAGCCTCTACGCCGCAGCAGCAGCAGCCGGGTACTTGATGGGCGGAATTGCCAGCCACGCCGGCTGGGCCCTCGCAGGAGAGATTCAAATTTCGCTGCTGTCGGTTGTCGCCGGAAGTCTGGCCTTGACTCTGCACCCGGATAAAATGTCGCCTTAATCAGGTCACGGGGAGTAGCCCGGTCTCGAAGTTTGCGGGTGTGAAACTTGGAGGACGAGAATTCGGATAGAGAAGTCGCCCTTGTCCGCATGAGCGGGGAAGGGCGAGGCACCCAGTTTGAGTCCGTGCATGCCGTCGAAATATCGGAGTCTGACGGATCACGAGAAGGCCCACAACGCCAGCAACAGAAACATGATCACACCAACCAATACCCACTTATTATTGTTCGGGAATATCTTAGGTGGCTTCGCCCTAGCTTGCTTTTGTTCTCTGGACCAGTCTTGTACTACCTTGTCGTAATCTTTTCCTTCGCAGTGTTTCAGATGGTATTGATCTCTACGATCAAAAGAACATTTGAGACATTTCATCCTATTCAGCGGACAGCAAGATGAATGCCCCGGGGTACCAACAACCGATACGCCGTCACAGTGCATACAAACGATGTTGTTCATTGGCGGAGGAATTTCTTCACTTTCCATTGGAGAACCTCCGTTCTCCGAGCCCAGCGCAGCCACCGCGCGCCCGGATTCAGCCTTGCCGCTCGGTCCCTTATTCCGCGCTCGGGTATAAAGTCGGGACCGCTTCAGTCTTTATTACTTACCCAAACGCCGAGACCAACCGCAGAGGAAATGCAAACTGTCGACCACAGGGGCAATTCGAAACCCACCCAGACGAATAATAAGAAAAGGGCAACAAACATACCGATGGCCGCCAGAATGCCGAAGCCCCTGGCTTGCTTCCGCCGAACTTCAGGTGGCTGTTTCTTGTGTGTAGCGGCAAGGTAGACCACAAGTTGTCTGACTACCCAAATCGCTACTGCCCCGAATGCCAGTTTGACTATATTACGCCATATCCTGACTGATTCAGGGCTTGGAATGTCGCCGTACATCAGGATGATTTGGACTTGTCCACGAGCTTTGATTCGAGTTCAGCAAGTCGTGAAGTTAACTGGTCATGTTTTTGTTGGTAAGCTAATTGTTCTCGGATGTGCCGTTTTTGGCGGCGCACATTCGCAACTGCGAACATGGCCAAAATTTTGTAGTTCTTTGTCATGTCCGAGTTCCGCGCCCGGCATTTCCTATATTCAGAAGCAAAACAATTGGCATTTTTCTGAAGCCTGGTAAGTTCGCGCTTTGCCTCTTTGATGTAGGCGGCTCCATCGGATTCGCTCATTTTCTCTCCCAGGCGCCTCGGATTCAGTCCATGATTCCACACCCGGGTACAAAGCCGGGGCTACTATCAGGATTTATCGCCTTCTCGAATAGTTCGATTTCACTTTCCTCTTTCCACTGCCTTGTGGCGGAATCGCGGCCGAGTTCAATAAGGTACTTCTTGCCATTTCCTAGATCCATGATTTGCTCGACTGCCCAAATTTCCGGGCCACCATTCTTGATTCGCACTTTGTCACGCAGACCAAGCATTGCTGGAGCCTCCGTGCCGCGCCTCGGCAGCTAATCGTGACAAACTCGGTGGCAAACTTCTTTGCAAACTACTTTGCCGTTCTGCGAGGCGTCCGGCCAACAAACAGTTTTACACTCATCGTGCCCGATAATACCGGGAGGGCACGGCGGGTCCGATTGCAAAGCTGCGCTTGGGATTACACACATCGCCGTAAACAGGAGCGCAGCAGCCATTAGTTTGATTCGCATAGGTTCCCGCCTCCTGATTCCCACGCTATCCGATTGCCAGCATGCTGGACAGCGGGAATCCCGCTTTGTTGACGCAACAGGTACTACTCTTGTTCGGTACTGAGAGGCAAAGGGTGCGGTTTTTATTTCGCCAGCTCGCGATTAATCAGTCCGTATGGTGTTTCGCCCTTGAGGCAGGCTAGGGCCTGCTCGACGGCGCGGAGCTGAAGCGTCGCGCGCGCTTGTTCGCTGAGCCAGGCCGTGTGAGGCGTGACAATAATTTTGGGATGGCGCACAAGCGCGCTGCGCACGGGCGTCACCGCCGTTTCGGATTCCATCACGTCAATGCCCGCGCCAAAAATCACGCCTGCATCAAGCGCAGCGAGCAGCGCAACTTCGTCGATCAGGCCGCCGCGCGCGGTGTTGATAATCGACGCGGTTTTTTTCATTTTGGCGAAGGCCGCTTCGCCGAGGAGATGATGCGTGGCGTCGTTAAGCGGCGCATGCAGCGAAATAAAATCCGCGCGCGCGAGCAGGCCGTCGAGCGAGACGAGTTCCGCACCCATTTCGCGCGCCCGTGTTTCGCTCAAATAGGGATCGTGAATCACCACGTTCATTCCCAGCGCGGATACCTTGCCGGCCAGCAGCGAGCCGATCTTCCCGCAGCCGATGAGGCCGCAAATCTGCCCGCGCAATCGCCGCAGCGGCGGCATTTTCGCGACGGCCCACGTGTCTTCCCGGGCGAGCGCGATCGCGGGAATCATCTGGCGGCTAAGCATCAAGAGAAGCGCGAGCGCGTGGTCGGAAACTTCGTCCAGGCAATAGTCCGGGACGTTCGCCACCAGTATGCCGCGCGCGGTCGCCGCCGCGATATCGACCGTATCCACGCCGATTCCGTAGCGCACGATGATTCGGCAGCGTTGCATGGCGTCGATCGCTCGCTTCGTGACCGGCGCCCGCACCGTCAGCACGCCGTCCGCGTCCCGGCACAGTTCCGCGACCTGGTCTTCGTTCACCGCTTGCCCGGTAACGAGCGTTCCGCCGGCGGCTTCCACCGCGCGCCGCTCCTGCTCGACGTCCGGAAAGCGGTAATCGGTGATGACGATCTTCAAGTTGCCTCCGTTGCTTTTCCAGTGGCGCACGCTTTAGCTTGTGCGCCTTTTCTTTAAGGCAAGTCCAAACCCCACAAGCTAAAGCATGCGCCACTGAAGACCAAATTTGACACGCTCTGGTTAATAATGCTAATGGAAGCGTGCGAATATTTTCGAGGAGGAACACGCTGTGTCCGATATCGGAATGATTCCAGTCGATTGGGAAGTGCGCTTTGATCCGCAGCGGATGCTGCGCGAACGTCTGCAACGCGCCAAGGACGCGCTCAACAATTCCGACTTGGACGCACTATTTGTTTTTCGCACCGAAGACGCCCGCTACCTGACAGGCTATCGCCACCATCTCGGCCCCGCTTTCATTATGGGCAACGCCGTCACCGTGCTCTCGCGCAATCACGACCCGATCCTGTGGACCATGGACTTCGAGCACTGCAAGCTGCGCATGCCGTGGCTCAGCGCGGATCAAATACGCCCGCGCGCGAATTTCCGCGAAAAAATCGGCATGAAACGCTGGGCCGAACAGGTCGAAGGACTCGTCGGTTCGCTCGCAGGCAAGCGCGTCGGCATCGATATCTGGGACATAAACATGGAGGCGGCCATCCGTGAAGTTTTCCCAAAGACCGAATTCGCCGACGGCTACCAAAGCGTGCTCATGCGCGCAAAAGAAATAAAAACGCAGGACGAAATCATCTGCCTGAAAATCGCCAACGCCATCACCGAGGCGGCGCTGGACGAGGGCATCCGCGCCCTGCGCACCGGGATCAAGGAATGTGAAATTCTAGCCATCATTTGGGGAAAGATGACGGCGATGGGCAGCGAGTGGACGCAATGCTCCAACATCATCTGCTCCGGCCCGTACACCGCTCCGTACCGCCGATTCACTTCGGACAGAATTATTCGCAACGGCGACCTCGTCATCCTCGACGTCGGTGCTGGGTATAATGGCTACTGGGGCGACCTGACGCGCACCTGGATCTGCGGAAACGTCAAGCCTACGCCCGAGATGCGCGATCTCCATCAAAAGTGCTACAACGCGCTGTTCAATGCCGGCAGCAAAGTGCGCCCCGGCGCCACCAACGCCGAAGTTTTCGCCGCGGCCGATCCTTACGTGCTCGACAGCCTGGGCCACGGCTCCGGCGTGAACCCATGGGAGGCGCCCTACTTCAGCCCCGCTTCAAAAGACGCGCCCGTGGTGCTCAAGGAAGGCATGGCATTCAATCTCGAGCCCTACGCGGGGAAGCCCGGCATCGGCGGCATCCGACTCGAAAACGATCACATCGTGACCAAAGACGGCGTCGACATTTACACAACGTATCCCTTCGACGAACGCCTAGTGAACGAAGTCCATCCGTTAGACACGACGACAGGGCGTACGCGGTAGGTTTTAGCGCCGCCATCCGAGAAGTTGTAGCGCCCGCCTTTCTTTTCAGGCGGGCACTCGCCCGGCAAGCGCAAGATGCCAACCTGAAGGTTGGCGCTACAAATGAGCCCGGCGAATGAGATCAATTTGACCGATTCGAAAAACGACGCACTCCCTTCCTTCCGCCTCGATGGCCGCCTGGCCGTCATCACAGGAGCGAGCGACGGCATCGGTCGCGCCTTTGCCCTCGCCTTGGCGCGCTCGGGCGCCGAAGTTGTCCTGGTCAGCCGCACGCGCGAGAAACTTCTGGAAGTGCAGCGATCGGTCGAGGAACAGGGAGGCCGGGCGCACGTATTCCGCGCTGACGTTGCCAAACTCGACGACATCCGTTCCATGGAGCGGGAAGTTTCCGCAATCCTCAAGGACCGGGATCTCGCCTTAGTCCTGGTGAATTGCGCCGGCTTCGGTTTCACCAAGTCCGCCCTCGATATCACCGAAGAAGACTGGGACCGGACGCTGGATGTCCATGCCAGGGGGACATTCTTTTGCTGCCAATTTTTGGGCAAACGGATGATCGAGCGCGGCTACGGCAAGATCATTAACCTGAGTTCGACCTGGTCGGTAAGCACGGACACAGGCAAGAGCGTTTACGGTGCCGCAAAAGCCGGAGTGTCCTACCTGACGGCCGCCCTTTCCACCGAATGGGCCCCCCTCGGGGTGCGCGTCAACGCGATTGCGCCGACTTCGACGCTCACGGAAAACACCAGCCGCTCGTTCCGGGAAAACGAAGCGCGCGCCCAGGGTCTGCTCAGCCGGATCAAGCTGGGGCGCTTCGCCGAGCCTTCCGACCTGGTCGGGGCAGCCGTGTTCCTGGCGAGTCCTGCCTCTGACTTTATCACTGGCCACACCCTTTTCGTCGATGGCGGCTGGCACGCCGGGCGTTGACGCCGGAAGAATATCATCGGCAATAACTAATAAGTAATAATATCCCCTCTGGCAGTACATAACTATCTCAAAACAAAATAGATATATCTACCGTTCTTACAAAACAACCATGCCCTCGTCCCATCCCGTCTTAAGCTTCCCTTAAGCTTCTAGGATGTAACTAAAACGCACTAGTTTTACTCTAAGATATTCAAGCGCAACAAGTAGAGACGGTCGGCTCTACATAGAACACGGGCCGCCGTGTGGTCGGATCTGTTTTATGTCAATTTTAAGGAGAATGCTGATGATTCGCAGGGGGTGTAGCTTC
Organism: uncultured Acidobacteriota bacterium; assembly: GCA_963819395.1. Lineage (GTDB taxonomy): Bacteria > Acidobacteriota > Terriglobia > Acidiferrales > UBA7541 > Palsa-360. The sequence goes on along the minus strand of CAWFVW010000003.1, from coordinate 201,638 downwards.
AGGAAGTCCGCAGTGGGTCTGGCCGCTTTTCTTTCCTTGGTATTTTGCCTGTTTAATTCTTCTCCCGCCGGGGCGCAAGTGACTGGAGCGACGGTTTCAGGCACGATTACTGACCCATCAGGGTCGGTCGTTGCGGGAGCGCAAGTCGACATCAAAAATCTGGGAACGGGGATCGTTCGAACCGTAACCACCGACTCGGCTGGCCTTTATTCGGCCCCGAACCTCATCCCGGGAAGCTATGAAGTTGCCGTGTCCGCTCCGGGATTTTCCAAATCGGTGCAATCCAACCTCACGCTTTCCGTTGGCCAGGAACTCGCCCTCAATCTGGCCCTGAAGGTCGGCGAAGCCACGCAAACCGTAACCGTTGAGGAATCGGCGCCGACGGTTGAGCTGACCTCCGCGACTCTGAGCGCGCAGGTGAATGCCACCACCGTGCGCGAACTGCCCCTGAATGGCCGCGACTGGACGCAACTGGCGACGCTCGAACCGGGAGTCAACACGGTGCGAACGCAGGCGAGCACCAGTTCTCCCACCACGAACCGCGCCAATCGCGGCTTCGGAAACCAGCTGTCCGATTCCGGCCACAGCCCCTATGAAAACAGCTATCGCGTGAACGGAATCAATATCAACGACTATACGAATGGATCTCCGGGCAGCGTCATCGGGGCCAACCTCGGCGCCGATGCCATCGAGGAATTTTCGGTGCTGACCACCGACTACACCGCCGAGTATGGACGTACCTCGGGCGCGGTGATCAACTCCATCACCAAGTCGGGCACCAATCAATTTCACGGGACAGCCTTTGGCTTTCTGCGCAACGCAAGTCTGGACGCCAGAAACTATTTCGATCCTCCCCAGATCCCTCCGTTTGAACGCTACCAGTACGGAGGCGCCATCGGCGGTCCGATCGTGAAGGACAAGACGTTCTTCTTCGGCTCCTACGAAGGAGTAGAGCAACACAAAAGCAATACCACGTCGATCATCGTCCCCTCGGACGCGACGCGGGCCTCCGCATCCTCTTTTGTTCAACCGTTCCTGCCCTTCTGGCCCGAGGCTCCAGCAGGTACGCCAATCGTCGCAGGCACCCAGAGTTTTTCGACAACGGGATTACTGAACCTGCATGAAAACTATGCCACGGTCCGCGTGGACCATCATTTTTCGGACAAGGATACGCTCTCGGGAAGCTGGATGTTTGATCGCGGGCCCTATACCCAGCCCGATCCGCTTTTAAACGTAACTTCCTCTCTCCTCAGCTACAGGCAAATGTACGAAATCGAGGAAACCCATACCTTCAGCACCTCGCTTCTCAACACCGCGCGATTTGGCTATAACCGCTCGCATGGAATCAACGGTGGAGTCGTCGGGGCCATTAATCCTATTGCCGATGACACGTCGCTCGGTGTCAGGCCCGGACTTCCGGCTCCCATCATCACGATCGCTTCCGGCGAACTCACTTCGACGGCGTCGGTGGGCAGCGCTTCGCAAAACCTTCTGGTCGCCAACTCTTTCCAGTTTTATGACGATGCCTTCTGGATCAAGGGAACGCACTCCCTGAAATTTGGTGTTTCAGTGGAGCGCATTCAATTCAACGCGGCCACACTGCAGAGGCCGAACGGACAATTCACATTCACCAACCTGGCCGCGTTTCTAAACGACGCGCCGTCCAAAGTTCAGGAATTGGAGGCGGGGAACGCCTACGAAGTTGGTTCGAGGAATACGGCTCTTGGTTTCTACGCACAGGACGATTGGAAGGCGAGGCCGAACCTCTCCATCAATTTCGGACTTCGATATGAGCCGGTCACGCTTCCCACCGAGGCCTCCAACCGCTTCGCAGTGTTGACGAGTTTGGACCCCGCAGTGATCGGCACGGAAAATGTCACGCCGGTCAAGACTCTGTGGTCGGGGAATCCATCCCTGAAGAATTTCGAGCCGCGCATCGGTTTCTCATGGGATCCTTTCAAAGACGGAAAAACCGCTGTCCGCGGCGGATTCGGCATGTTCGATGTTTTGCCGATCCCCTGGACCTATACGCAGACGCTGCCGGCGCAAATTCCATTCACATTGCAGGTAACCGCCAGCGGATTGAGCGCCCCTCCCGGCCCAGGCGGAACGTGTCCGAACGGCGATTTCCCTGTTGTCTGCTCGAAGACATTCAACGCCACGAGCTTGAACGCCGTCTATGTGCCGCAAAATCCCCCCCAGGCCTACGCCATGAACTGGAATTTGAACGTTCAGAGGCAAGTCACCCCCACATTGACGGTGACAGTTGGCTACGTTGGATCGCGGAGCATCCATCTTCCGGACCTGCCGGACAACATCAATTACCAGTTGCCGACTCTGACTTCCGCCGGCTACCTTTTCCCGATTGGCGGCGACCCGAAGCTGGACACGATGGTCGGCAGCATGCGCGCCCGCCTCTGGGACAATGAGGGCTGGTATCAAGGGCTCCAGGCAGGCGTCACGAAACAGTTGAGCCACGGGTTGCAACTTCAGGGCAGCTATACGTGGTCCAAGTGCGAGGACACGGGTTCGAACATGGCGTTTAACGACCCGTTCCAGAATTCACTTCCCGACTACTTCTACTTTGATCACAGCCTGACGAAAGGGCTATGCGACTACAACATTTCTCAAAACGGCGTCGTCAGTTTCATCTACAACATTCCAACTCTTGGCAGCAAGTCCGGCTTTACATCCAGGGTCCTCGGCGGGTGGCAGGTGGGCACAATCCTCACCGCGCAATCCGGTTCGCCCTTCACTCCCGTATTCGCCGGCGATCCGTACAACCGCTCGCAAGGCGATCCTAACCAGGGGTACGTGGACCTGGTTCCGGGCTGCAACCCCGTCAACTCAAATTGGAAGCAGGCTGGCCCCGGCGGTTTGCATTACCTCAACACCAGTTGCTTCACGCTTCCCACCGTGCCGCAATCGATGGCCTCACAATGCGATCCCAATTCCTTTGGCATTCCGACGCCTGCTTCGGGGCCGGTTCCTTGCCAAAACCTGATTGGAGACCTGGGACGCAATCAGATCGTCGGCCCGGGACTTTTCGACATGGACTTCTCGATCTTCAAGAATCTGAAGATCGGGGAGCGGCTCAGCACTCAATTCCGAGTCGAGATGTTTAACGTCCTGAACCATCCCAGCTTCCTCCCGCCGCTAACGCATGAGGCGGTACTCGACGGCGGCAACGGGACAGTGCCCAGCCACGCGGGAATGGTGGACACCACATCCACCGACCCGCGCCAAATCCAGTTCGGTTTGAAACTGAACTTTTAATAACTGGACCTAAGAACAACAAAAAAGCCGGGCTCATCGCCCGGCTTTTTTGTTGCTGTTGAATTCCCGGGAACGCCAATCAGGGCTGCACGTCGAAAACTTCGACGGCCAGTTGCGCGTCCGGCTTGCCTTTTCCCGAGACAGCGGCGTAGAAACGGTTGAGCTGCGGCACGTAGAGAGAAGTCTTGGCGCGGAATCCAGTCGTTACCTCTGCCACAAGTTCGTAATGGTCCGCGTCTTTTTGCGCGAGAACGGTGGTCGTTTCCGAACCCGACAAATAAATTCGTTTGCGCGCGGCATCGAACCACATGTCATCGTTGAAAGCGGAGATAGGAACGGTGGTTACGATCTTCCCGCTGTCCGTATCAAACACGAAAAATTTCGGCGGAGTGCGCGTGGCGATAAAGAGGCGGTGATTCGGCTCGTCGAGCGCCATGGAATTGGGCGTTTCCGCGCCGGTGATGGGCCATCGCGCGGTAAGTTCGCGAGTCGCGAGGTCCACGACGCCGACTTCCTTCGGCCCGGTGAGGTTCACATACATTTTCTTGCCGTCGCGCGAGATAGCCATGGCCTCCGAGTGCGTACCCGGAAGCGTTATGTCTCCCACGAGTTTAAAGGCCTTGCTATCGATGATGTTGATCTTGTGGGTCTGCGCGCCCTTCTCTTCGGCTCCGCTTTCCACGTAGTAATACTTGTTCACGGGATTGAAGACCGCGCCGTCCACCCCGGGAGGAAGTTTGATCGTCTCCAGGATCTTGTAGTCTACTCCGCTGACGAGTTCCACCATGCCGAAGCCGTCGCCATCCGTCACGATGAGCTTGTTTACCTCGGGCATGTACAGAATGGCGTGAGGCTGCCCGAAGCCTTCGATGCTTTTGATCCGCTTGCCGTCCAGGTCAAACACCTCCACCGTTTTGTGATCTTCGGCGGCGAGGAACAGACGCTTGCCTTTCAGGTCCAGCCCGAAGTGGTCGAAATCGCCTGTAAATCCGGGCAGCGGCGTCGTGGCCACCAGTTTCATCGGCACCCTTTCTTGCGCGCCGAGGTTCGCAGTAATCGCAAAAAATAACAGCGGGCCGATTGCGAGCAATCTTTTGGAAAACATATGTGTCAATCCCTCCGGACATGAAATTCAAAAATAGCCACTTGTCAGGTCACGCAGCACCAGTGGCGCATGCTTTAGCTTGTGAAGGTTTTGAAGTGCACAGTCCAAACCGCCACAAGCTAAAGCATGCGCCACTTAAATCCTCCAGACCAACTATGGTGCAACGTCATAAACAAGAATTTGCGACGGCACCGCGCCCTTTCCTGGAACACCGACGTAATACTTGTTAAGCTCCGGCACGAGGCGGGCAGTCTTTGCGCCAGGCTTGGTCGGAATCGTTGCGATCACTTGATAATCGTCCGCCCCGCGCTGTTCGACTACGGAGACAGCTCCGTTTCCTCCCCCGCCGGGAAGATAAATTCGATGATGAGCCGAGTCGTAAGCCAGATCGTCCACATAATCGGCGACGTCCAAACTCATGACCTCCTTCCCGTTATCCGCATTCACGGCCACGAACTTGGACGGTTTCCTGGTCGCCAGAAACAAGCGGTGCGTGGCTTCGTCATACTGCAACGGCACATTGTCCTTGCCCGCTGTCACCGGCCAGGTCTGAACCACCTCGCGCTTTTCGCGGTCGACCACGCCGATGGAATTGATGCCGGTCATGTTGACGAAAAGACGCTGGCTGGATTTCTCGATGGCCATGGATTCGAGCCGGTTGGTCTCCAGCTTCATGTCCGCCAGTTTCTTCCCGGTCACGGTGTCCACGACGCTGATGTTGCAGGTTGGCGTTTTCGCTTCGCGACCGCCGTTCACAACGTACAGATATTTGGAGGCGGGATCGTAGACAACAGGATCAGAGTCGATCGTCAACTCGATGTGCCCGATCAGTTTGTAAGTGTCGTAGTCCAGAATCTTGATTTCCGACGCCTCTCCGTCCACGACGTAGATTTTTTTCATTTCCGGAAGCGGCAGAACGTTGTGGGGTTCCTTGAAATCAGTCAGGGATTGAAGATGCTTATTCGTCTTCAGATCGAATACCTCAACTGCCGGTTCTTCCTCCGAACTGACGAAGAGCCGGTTACCCTTGAGGTCCACTCCAAAATGGTCCCAGTGCCGCGCCCCTGGCACGTCAATCGTTTGCACCAGCCGGAGCGGCGTTTTTTCCTGAGTTGATGACGGCGCCGCGCAGGCCAATACCAAAATAAAAATGAATAGAAGTCTCTTCACTGGACCTCCTCATATTACTTACAATTTCTCCGACGGCAGGGATCGTGACTTCACGCCTGACGATAGCTATCGGTTTGGCCATGGACGTCCCACGGTGCGATCCGCCACTCGCTTGAGTCTAAATCGCCAACCTTAACGTATCCTCTAAATCAGTCGGGAGACGTGAAACTCTCAAACCGGTTTATTTGCGGTTAAATCCAGGCGACAAATGCAATTTGGAATGGACGATCGGAGGCGCGGCGCGGCTCATGGCCCGCACGCAGCCATCAGAGTCTGTGTGAGAACTCGGATTTGGTATATGTAGCGCCCGCCTTTAGGCGGGCATCTGCGTGATTCCAAAGTGCCCGCCTGAAGGCGGGCGCTACAAAAATGCGCCGATTGCGAGTTCTCACACAGACTCCTCAGGCAGGCACACTCCCTTTGACAGGGACAGGTCCAGGCGCGATTTCAGAACGTCAGCGACCCTTCACTTCACCAGCTTGAATTTATCCACGCGCCGCCCGATATCCGTTTCGGCGACGTAGATGTTGCCCTTGGAGTCGATATCCAGCGTGTGGCAATGCGTGAATTCGCCAAGCTGGTGGCCGGGGCGGCCGAACTTCGTGATTTCGTTCCCCTCATGATCGAGAATGTGGACAAGCTCGTTGCGCCCGTCGGCGACGATCATGTATTTCTGCTCGGGATCGCGTGAAAAGCGCAGCCACCACGCGGTGCCCCAGGAGTCAGGCGTATCTTCCTTGTAGGCCTTGATCCAGATGTTCTTCTTGAAATTTCCCATCTTGTCGAACACCTGAATGCGGTTGCCCTGGCGGTCGCACACGTACACCAGGCCCTTGTTGTCCATCACCACGCAATGCACCACGCCCATGAATTTTCCGCCGTCGCCGGCCGCGGATTCTTCCTTGGTGGCCTGCTCGCCAAACTGGCGCAGGAATTTTCCATCCTTGTCAAACACCGCGATGCGATGATCGCCGTAGCCGTCGGCGATGTAGATGTCTCCGTTGGCCGGATCGACCGCGATATCCGCCGGCTTGTTCAGGAGCGTCTTGCTCCGGTTCATGGCGATGCCGGTGATCAGGCCGGTGGAGCTGTCAAAAAGGCCCTTGGTGCCGATCTGCAGCAGCATCTTGCTGCCGTCGTGCGTGTATTTCTGCACGACCGCGTCATCGTTGCCGGCCACGTAGATGTTGTTCTCTTTGTCCACGATGCAGCCGTGGATGGAGGCCGGGGCGGTCTTGAAATCCCCGAACGTGTTGACCAGATTGCCGTCGGAATCGTATTCGAGCACGGGAGGCGCGGGCGTTGCGACCAGCTTTTCCTTGTCCTGCAGGTCGCCGCGGTTTACTTCGAAGATGTGGTCCTGGGCATCCACGCAAATCCCGCCGGCGCGCCCGGTGACCATGAGGCCCGGCAAAGGCTTGGGCCAGGTCGGATCTACCTCATACTTCGGGACTTGCGCTTGTGCCGGGCGCCATACCGTCAGGACGATAGCCAGGCCCACAAAAAGCCAGAGCTTGCCTTGCAAGGTCTTCACTTTCCTCATTTTCGCCTCCTGATATACTCTGCCCAGAGTACTCTGTACAGAGTATTGCCAACCGTGAATCCGAGTAGCACAGGCATCCGCCGCGGCGGATGCCTGTGCTACTTATTCTTCATCCCAAGTTGCAAGGCTTCGGCCAGGTGAATCGCCCGGCGCCCGGTGGCTTGCAAAATCTGCTCCCGGCAACTGAAGCCGTCGGAAACGATGAGCGCGTCCTCCGGCGCATTTCGCACGGCGGGCAATAATACGCGTTCGCCCACCGCTTGCGACACTTCGTATTTTTCCTTCTCGAAACCAAAGGGGCCGGCCATCCCGCAGCAGCCGGAATCGATGGATTGCAGATCCGACGCCCATTTTTCTAAGCAGGGATTCTTCATCGCCGAGTCCCATCAGCGATTTGTGATGGCAGTGCCCGTGCAGCAGCACTTTTCCGGAAAGCTTGCGGCGGCTTGTATCCGGGAGCATGGCGCTCCAGAAATTCGCTGAGAAGAAACGTCTGGCTTCGCAGCTTCGTGGCGCGCGCATCCAGCGGAAACAGATTGCGGAGTTCGTCGCGGAATACGGAAGCGCAACTCGGCTCCAGCACGACCAGCGGGAATGCCCGCATCAATTTGCGCGCGTCAAGACGCTCATGATTCGCTCGAGATATTGCTTGGCCTTGTCGAGCAAGCCGAAATCGTACAGCGGCCTTCCGCAGCACAGATGAACTTGCGGAACGGTCACGTTGAAATCCCGCGCTCTTGCAGGACTTCCAGCGCCGCGCGGCTGGTCTCCGGATGAAAATAATTGTTGAACGTGTCCGCCCACAAAATCACTTCTGGCAGTTGACGCCTGGACGCTGTCGTCCGCATCATCGATCACTCCGCCACAGGCAGGAACTCGCGATTCCGGGCCCAATTTTGAAAAGTGGAACGGAGCGAGCTGCGGCATCTTCCGCTGCGGCGCCAGATGCAAAACGCTTTGCAGGAGCTGGCGGAACCCCGGCGCGCTGCTGAAAAAATTTGCAAGCCGCGGAACTTTCGACCCAAGCTCGCGCCCAGCGGTCGATCATGCCGAACGCATACGCATGCAGCGGCCGGCTCTTGCCTTCGTAATAATGGGCCAGGAATTCCGCTTTGTACGTGGCCACGTCCACGTTCGTCGGGCATTCCGATTTGCACGCCTTGCAGGACAGGCACAGGTCGAGCGCTTTCTTGACGTGCTCGTCCTTCCATCCGTCGCGCACCACTTCGCCCTGCAGCACTTCAAAGAGCATGTGCGCGCGGCCGCGCGTGCTGTGCTCTTCCTCGAGCGTCACCATGTAGCTCGGGCACATCGAGCCGCTGTCGTGTTTGCGGCACTCGCCGAGGCCGATGCATCGCAGCGTGGCCTTGGCGAACGATCCGTCGTCGTCCGGAAACTGAAAATAAGTTTTGGGATCGTTCGGCTTGTAGTCCGCGCCCAGGCGCAGATTCTCGGTGGGCAGATAGGCGTTGACCACCTTGTTCGGATTCATCTTATTGTCCGGGTCCCACGCGGACTTGAATTCGCCGAAGGCCTTGATCAACTCGGGACCGAACATTTTGGGAAGCAACGCGGCGCGGGATTGCCCGTCGCCGTGCTCGCCGGAAAGCGAGCCGCCATAACTCACCACCAGATCGGCGGCGCGCTCGACGAATTCCATGTAATTGCGAATTCCGTTTTCGCTTTGCAGATCGAAACTCACGCGCATGTGAATGCAGCCGTGCCCGAAATGGCCGTAGAACGCGGTGTGGTAGTTGTATTCGTCGAGCAGCTTGCGGATATCGCGCAGGTAGTTGCCCAATTTTTCCGGCGGGACCGCCGCGTCGTCCCATCCTTCCCATTCGGGCGGCGAGCCCGGCGCGGCGGCGGCCGCGCGCGGCCCGGCCTCGCGCAACTTCCAGACGTGGCGCGCTTCGGCCTTCGTGTAGAGGCGCATGTTGGGAGGATCGGCCGATCTGTTTCAACTGGTCGATCAGCTGGCGAGCGGCCTCGTCGGCCTCGGCCGGGATCGTTCGAACCGAATTCCACCAGCAAGAAGCCGCGCCCTTCGGGAATCAGTTCCAGGTGGGGAGCTTTTTTCTTTCTGAGGCCGTCGACGATGCTTCCTTCAAAGCCTTCGAGGCCGATGGGCTTGAACGGCAAAATCTCCGGCACATGGTCGGCCGCCGAAAACGTATCGCGGTAGCCGAGGCAGACGAGCGATCGGTGCTGCGGGCTCTGGATCAGCCGCAGTTTGGCTTCGAGCACGATCATGCAGGTGCCCTCTGTCCCGACCAGCGACTTCGCCACGTTAAATCCGTTTTCCGGCAGCAGTTGATCGAGGTTGTAGCCGGAGACGCGCCGGGGAATTTTCGGATACTTCGCGCGGATCAGGCCGGCGTACTGGTCGCGGATGTCCCGCAGCTTGGAATAGATCGCGCCGCGCCGCCCTCCCTGCGCAATGATGGAATCGAGTTCGGCCTCGCCGGCAATCGCGCCCACCGTCATCTGCGTGCCGTCGTAGAGCAAAATGCGCAGCTCGATGACGTTGTCGACCGTTTTTCCGGCCAGCAGGGAATGCGTGCCGCAGGAATTATTTCCGATCATTCCGCCGAGCGTGCAGCGGCTGTGCGTGGATGGATCGGGGCCGAACGTCAGTTGATGCTTCTCCGCGCGGTTGCGCAGCGTATCCAGAACGACGCCGGGCTGGACGCGCGCGAATCGTCCTGCAGGGTCGATCTCCAGAATCTTGTTCATGTACTTCGTGAAATCCAGAACCACGGCGACGTTGCAGGTCTGCCCGGCGAGGCTCGTGCCGGCGCCGCGCGGCAGGACCGGCGCGCCGAATTTCCTGCACGCGGCCACCGTCGCGATCACATCGTCGTCATCGCGAGGAACCACGAGGCCGATCGGAATCTGCCGGTAATTCGAGCCGTCCGAGGAATACAGCGCGCGGCTGCCGCGGTCGAAGCGCACTTCGCCCTTCACCACGCGTTTCAGTTCGTTCTCGAGTTCGCCGGCCTGCGCGAAAGAATCCACGGGCTTCGCATGCGAACTGAGAGGCAGCGGCGATGAAATTTGCACTGTGCTCATTGTCGGGGTTGACGCAGCACGATATTCTGACTCGCCCGCACTCGCATGGCAAGTGCGAAGCGGAAAGCCTGCCCGATCCACCAACTCGGGCGGCCTCTTCAATGGCGCAAGCTTCAGCTTGTGCAAGGGACGGTCTATGTAGAGGCCTCTAAGGACCGAGATCTTCGCAAGCGTAGAGAGCATGTCTGCCACTCAAACGAGCGCGCCTTCCAGACGCCGAAAAAAGATTGCTGCCAGAGAGGGCGCGGTGTATATCTGAACGACTGCAATCAAAACGAAATCGTTCAGGTTTGATTTTCCGCGGGGTGATGGAGGAATGGAAATGGAGAAGCTGGAAGAGTCCGGGCGAAGCCATGTGCGTTGGGTGGTGCTGCTTCTCCTCTGCTTGATGTACCTCATTACGTATCTGGATCGCGTGAGCCTCGCCAACACCGCAACGCTCATCATCAAGGAATACGGCTTCAGCAAAGCCACCATGGGGGTTATTTTCAGCGCCTTCATCTGGGCCTACGCGCTCTTCCAGGTGCCCGGCGGATGGCTCGGCGACCGCTTTGGCCCGCGGCGAGTCCTTTCCACCATCATGGCCTATCGCACCGTAATTGCCGTCCTCACCACGATGGCGACCGGCTTTTATTCCTTGTGGGGGATTCGCTTCGCGCTCGGCGTGGGCGAGGCGGGCGCGTTTCCCACCGCGACGCGGGCCATGCAGATGTGGTACCCGCGGGACGAACGCGGCTTCGTGCAGGGAATCAGCCACGCCGCCAGCCGATTTGGCGCGGCGATCGGCCCTCCCATTGCCGTGGCGCATCATGATTCACTATGGCTGGCGATCGGTTTTCTACGTGATCGGCGTCCTGAGTTTGCTGTGGTCTCTTCTCTACATGCTGGTGTACCGCAACATGCCCGAGGAAGACAACAAAGTGAGCCGCGCCGAACTCGCCCGCATCCGCGGCCTCGACGAAAAAGGCGAGATCAAGCAAGCGAACGTCGCCAAGCGGCCGAAAGTTCCGTGGAGCATTCTGCTGAAGCACGGAAACATGTGGGCCGTGATGTGCGCCTACGCCGCCTACATTTATTCCCTGTGGTTTTTTCTCTCGTGGCTGCCGTCCTACCTCGTCGAATTCCGCAAATTCACGCTGATCAAGACGGGCCTCTTTGCTTCGATGCCGCTGCTGGCCGGCGTCGTGGGAGATGCCTTCGGCGGCTGGCTGACCGACAAGTTGCTGGTGAAAACGAATAACCTGAAATTTTCCCGCCGCTCGGTCGCCATCGTGGCCATGCTCGGTTGCGGGACATTCACATTCTTCGCCGCGCTGTCGGCAAATCCCTTTACCGCGGTCTATTGCCTGACGGCCGCCATGTTCTTCCTCGAAATGACCATCGGCCCCGCCTGGGCCGTCCCCATGGACATCGGCGGCGAATTTTCCGGCACCGTGTCCGGCATGATGAACATGGGCGGCCAATTCGTCGGCGCGCTTTCGCCGACCGTGTTCGGATATCTGGTGGCCAGAGGCTCGTGGGTCGCTCCGTTCGGTGTCTCCGCCGGCCTGCTGTTTGTCGGCGCAGCCATCTGGGCATTCTGGATCGATCCCGAACAATCCGTCATCGATCGAGGACCAGGGAATGACGGGCCCTCCCGTCGGCGTCCTCCCCACGCCCGTGGCAGACGGTGAATCGATAGAGTGAAACTGCATATCGTTCAGAATTACCGAGAATTCATGAGCTTTTAGATCTGACGCAAAATCTTGATTCACCGAACGCTTATTTCCATCGATTTGGCGAGACGATTGCGAAGAACCCGGTTAAAAAAAGACAATTCCTCCACATTGAACACGATTTGGAGGGTTTGGACCAGGTTGCATGGAATCACCTGAAGAAAGACGTAAAGCCCCTCCTTGACAAGAAACACTGCAAGCGGGGCTGGCAAGGGCCATTCGACAAATTGAATCAAGCTAAGGCTTACAACCATCTTGTATGCCTTGGGTGTAGGGACGTGCGGTTCGTCACCGAATCCACGCAACCCGGGCAAAAGACCCCTGACTTGGAAGGAACGCTTGGAGTGCAGCGAGTTTTGTGCGAAGTCAAAACGGTTAATCCTTCCGAAGAAGAAGTTGAGGATCGAAATCTTGAACTCTCTGTCAGAAATCCGCAGGACCAGCTGAACGAAAAATTCTTCGAGAAGCTGACATCAACTCTCGATACAGCTCGGGCCCAGCTTGCGGCGGGCGATTCGTCAGTAATCACAAGAAAGCTGATCTTTATTGTCCTCAATTACGACGATCGACTTCACGAATATGAGGAAAATTATTCGAGGCAACTCGGCGAGTTTCTCGCGAAAAACAAGATTCGCGACGCGGAGGTAGTTCTGAACGTAAAACCGCCTGGCTACTCCGCGACAGCTCTACCGTCCCTTTGACTCGTTTTGGGCCGGGCGCAATCCTCAGATATCCTCAAACACAGACAGCCGTGGAGACGAAAATTACCCTGGGTGATACCGGGCCGAATCTTGGGACGTAATTACCGGGCCATGGCGGCGGGCTCGGATTTCTTTTGCGGCGCTGCGAGTGAATTCAGGGCCGCCATCACGCCGCCTTCTTTGTGCGGCACGCCCGCCAGGCGCAGGCCCATTTCCACGCCGCACAGAGTTCCCGCCAGCATTAAATCGTTGAAGCTGCCCAGGTGCCCGATGCGGAAAACTTTTCCGGCGAATTTGGAGAGGCCCGCGCCAAGGGACATGTCGAAATGTTCGAGAATTACCGCGCGCAGCTTATCCGCGTCATGGCCTTCCGGCATGAAAACCGCCGTCAGCGAACTGGAATATTCGCGCGGCTCCTCGCAAACGATTTCGAGGCCCCATGCGCGGACGGCGGCGCGAGTCGCTTCCGCGTAACGGTCGTGCCGCTTGAAAATATTCGTCAGGCCCTCTTCCTGCATCATCTTCAGGGCTTCCCGCAGGCCGTAAAGAAGATTGGTCGGCGGCGTGTACGGAAAAAATCCGCTGCGGTTCGGCTTCAGCATTTCCTGCCAGTCCCAGTAGGAACGCGGCAGCTTGGCACTCTCGCTCGCGCGCAGAGCCTTCTCCGAAACCGCGTTGAAACTCATGCCCGGAGGAAGCATCAGCCCTTTTTGCGAGCCGGCAATGGTGACGTCCACTCCCCACTCGTCGTGGCGATAATCGATGGAAGCCAGCGAAGAAATCGTGTCCACCAGCAGCAGCGCCGGATGATGCGCCGCATCGATCGCGCGGCGAAGTTCCGGAATGCGGCTGGTCACACCGGTCGAGGTTTCGTTGTGCACGACCAGGACGGCTTTGATCGCGTGGCCGCGGTCCGCAGCCAGCCGCGATTCCAGTTCCGCGGCGCTCGCCCCTCTGCGCCAGTTGCCGGGCACGTAGTCGACCTGAATGCCGAATTTCTCGGCGACTGCCGCGCCACAGGAATGAAAAATGTCCCGTTTCGAACAACAACACTCGATCGCCCGGAGAAAGGGTATTTACAAGCGCCGCTTCCCAAGCCCCCGTCCCGGAAGCCGGGATACATGACCACGTGGCCGGACGTTTGAAAAATCCCCTTCATCCCCTCGAGAACTTCCTTGCCCAGGCTCGCGAATTCCGCGCTGCGGTGGTCGATGACCGGAGCATCCATCGCGCGCAAAATTCGGTCCGGCACATTCGTGGGGCCTGGAATTTGGAGAAAGTGGCGTCCTGTATGGATCATGGCAGCTCCGTTTGAAGTTGAAACAAAATTGTACATGCTCGATGCGAGCGCGAGCGCAACTTGAGCGCCATGCGTTCAAGTTGACGAAGCCGCAGGTCGTGGTGTACGAATAATGAAAGCCATATGCGGCAGATTCCTGCCGCAACCGGTGGCAGGCGCGGGCGTCCAATCGGAAACGGGAGTGTGTCATGACCACGACGATTAAAAGCGTTACTGGGCGGCGGGATTTTAACAGGAGCCGCGTTGTTGTCCTGGGCGATTGGCGGGCGCGCCCAGGCACAAGCCGCGCAGCGGCAATGCTGTCATCTCCGGAACTGTCACAGCCAACAGGGATTACGCCTTGAGCGAAGCGTCGGGAAACCATATCCCCGCGCTGTACGCGGTTCGCGTGAGGGCCAGAGACGCCGAGCGGCACATCACCTACACGGTCTTCACCCAAAAGGGCCACTACCAGATTTATAATCTGCCCCCCGGCACTTATCAGATGTCGGCTTTGCAGGACGGATTTGATTCGAACGGTCCGACAGTCGAGTTGAAGGCCGGCGAAACGAAGACCGCGGACGTGGCCTTAACCGCCCGGCCGGACAAATTGCGTTCCGAGCTGGTTGACTTCGACACCCTCTATCCTCCCGGCCCGACCCGCGACTACCTGATGCAAAATTGCATGGGCTGCCACGGCTACGAGCACATCCCCTGGCATCGCATGCAAGGCGGAACAGGCCGCAACCCGGATGTTTGGGGCAGCCGCCGTCAGCCGCATGTTTAACATGGACGGCACCAGCTCCACCAACCATACCGGCGTTCCCCAGGTGAACCCCGCTGCGATCCCCGAAGTGAAGCGGCGAAGAGATCGCCGCCTATTTCTCGAAGACTTTTCCGGACGGGAGTAAACGGCGCGACCTGAAGCTGGACGACCTGCCGCTCGATGAAGCAGCCCTTTCCCGCACCATCTTATATCGAATACGACCTGCCTCCCGCCCTGCCCGGAAAGAATGAAGAGGAGATTTCCAGCCACGACGTTTGGCCGAGCCGCATTTCCCCGACCGTCTATGTGGCCGAGATGGGCATGGATTCGATCCAGGGAATGGACAAGAACCGGATCGATTATCCCGGACGGTTCCAGACTTTCATCCTTCCCAATCCTGACGAGGGACATCGCGTGCTCGGGCCGCACGGAATCACCCAGGCCAAAGACGGGCATGTGTACACGGCTGAAATCGACGAAAGCTCGATCGGCGAACTGGATCCGGAAACCGGGAAGGTCATCACCTACCCGACTCCGACCAGGAGCACTCCGCACACCATTCGTTCGGATTCCAAGGGCAATGTCTGGTTTACGGAGATGCAGGGGGTGAGCAAGGTCGGAAAGCTCGACGCCGTCACCAAGAAGATCACGGAATGGGATCCCTCGCCGAGCGACACGAATGCCCACTATTACGGGATGACGGTCGATCAAAAGGATCGCGTATGGGCCGTGGGCATGACCTCTCACAAGATCGTTGGCTACGATCCGAAGACCGACAAGTGGTCGGTCTACGCAACGCCAACTCAGCCCTCCGGACCGCGCCGTCCCACAGTGGATTCCAAGGGTAAGGTTTGGTTCTCCGAGCACATTGGGCAGGCGCTCGGAATGCTGGATCCGGATACTGGCAAGATCACGGAGTACAAGGATCCGTTCAAGCTTGGCGGAGGATACGAGTGCTACGCCGACTCGCATGACAACATCTGGGTGACGCTGAGAAGCTACGGCGTTCTGGCCAGGTTCGACCAGAAGACGAAGAAATACACCTACTTCCCGGAACCGTTCCCCGACATTATGGGGCGGGAACATCCGGGGCCCAATGGCACGCGCCTCGGCGGCTTGTATCCGCCCAAGATTGAGCAGGATGCGGACGGCACGTTCTGGTATGCGGGAATCCGCATGACCACGCTGACCGCATTCAAACCGGAAGGAAATGTTCCTAGCAACCAAAGGGCGAGCAAGTAGAAGTTGCCAACTTGTCCAATTTTTGCGGGTCGCGGCTTTAGCCGCGACATTCCGCCGGAAAAAAGCAGGGGCTTCAGAATCAGTGTGAGATCTCAGAATCGGCGCCTTTTTGTAGCGCCCGCCTTCAGGCGGGCATCTGATCGACTCCAAAGTGCCCGCCTGAAGGCGGGCGCTACATGAATCCACCAATCCTGGTTTCCACGAACATTCAAATCCAATTGGAAAAAAAGGAGAAATTGTGCGCAATAAAATGTGTTTGACTGCATCGGACGCCGAGAAAATCGTGGCCGGATGCAAAGCCGAGGCGGCGAAAAATAAATGGAATGTCACGATTGCCGTAGTGGACGATGGCGGGTTTCTGGTTCATCTTGTACGGCTCGACGGCGCCGTGGGACAGAGCGCGATGATCGCCGCCGCCAAAGCGCAAACGGCCGCCGCGACGCGGACTCCGACCAAAGTTCTGGAGGAAATCGTCAAGGATAGGCCGGCAACCGTGGCGTTCCCGGGAAGAGTGGCTGTGCAGGGCGGACTGCCAATCATGTACCAGGGCGAATGCGTTGGGGGTGTGGGCGTTTCCGGCGCCAAATCGCATGAAGATGAGCAAGTCGCCGGCGCCGGGTTGAAAGCTCTCGAGTAGAACCGGTGGCGCATGCTTTAGCTTGTGAAGGTTTAGACTTTGCATCGCCAAACCCTTCACAAGCTAAAGCATGCGCCACTGGGGTACCCTTTACGGTTTTTCCGGCATGTCCGCTTCGAAGTGCGCGACGACTTGCCAGTGCGCGCCCTTCTTCATGAACACATTTAAGAATCTTCTATGGCTGTGGGAGACCGACCCGTGATATTCCACCACGGATTTGCTGATTCCGGTGAGGAAGGCGGCGTCTCCGTGCATGGTCACCTGAACGTCATCGTGTTCGAAGGAAATAAAATTCAGGGATCTCGCCTTGACTTCCTCGAGATGCTTCGCTTTGGGCAGGATCACTCCCGTGGCATTGGTGTACACCAGATCGTCCGAATAAATGCGGTCCAGCGTAGCGATGTCGCCCTTTTGCAGCGCCTGATTTCGCTCCTCGTCGACTTTCAGAATTTCTTGCTTGATGTCCTCCGGAGGCGCCGCGCTTCTGGCGGTGCGCCATGCGATTGTGAAAAGAGCAAGGACCGCCAGGGTTAGTGCAAATATTCGTCGCCGCGTCATCGTCAATCTCCCGTCCAATGGATTGGATCCGACTTTGCTGAAAAAAGCATGCAATGCTTCTGAACGGTGATAGCACGCACGCGCGGGGAGCGTCAAGGCGGAGCGGTCCCAGGTTATGTAGAGGCCGCCCGCTTTTGGGCGGGCAGCCGGTTGCTTCATTTTATACCAGGCTGAGCGGTCACCGGATCCTCAACCACGGACAGCTCCGGGTTGATCAGGAACGTCCAGATCAGCGCGCCCAGAAGCATCACGGCCGCGCTCACGAGGAAAGGCGCAACCCAGTAACCGCGGTTGAACAGGCTGCCGTAGACGACCGCAGTGGACGCTCCGCCGAGGGCGCCGACCATGTTCATCACGCCCGTAACCGTGCCGCTGAATTGGCCGCCCACATCCATGGGGACGGCCCAGGCGGGACCGATCACCCATTCGAGGAAGAAGAAAGACGCGGAGAGATACAAAATTGAGCTGAATTTGTTCGCGGTCAATGCGGCGGGAATCACAAATACAGCAGCCAGAAGAAAGCCCGGAGCCGCAACTACACGGCGCGCGAGCTTGGCTTTGCCCGTGGCCTTGAAAATCAAATCAGAAATCGAGCCGCCCGCTAAGTCTCCGGCCATGCCCGCAAAGAGGGGAATGGAACCCCAGATTCCCAGCGAGCGAATCGACATTTGAAGATGTTCCCGCAGATAGGTTGGATACCACGTCAGGTAGAAGTTTGTTCCAAAGAAAAAACAGAAATAGCCGAGAGAGATGAACCACATGTTGGGCGAGAGCAGGATTCGCTTCCAGGGAGTGGCGAGCTTGGAGATTGCGGGCGGCCTCATTGTTCCATCAGGGTTGGTCCCTCGGATGCTGGCCAGTTCCATGCGATTGACGCTTTTATGGTCCTCTGGAATGTCGCGATAGAAAATACTGAATACAATCGCCCATAAAACGCCCAGGGAGCCGAAAATGTAGAAAATTGCGCGCCATCCGAAGGCAAGCAGAATGCTTCCGGCGATAAATGGGGTGACAGCCACGGCGAAGCGGCTGAAGAAATGCGTGGTGCCCTGAATTCGGCCGCGTTCGACTCGCGGAAACCACAGTTGCATGCCGCGGCTGGCCACAGGAAAAGCTCCGGATTCGCTTAGTCCCAGGAGAAAACGAGCGCCAAACAGAGACCCAAAACCGAATGCCGCGCCGGTCATCACAGCGGTGGCGGACCAAAGCGTCATGATGACGGTGAGCACGCGCTTGGGTCCAAAGCGGTCCCCAAACCAACCGGAAGGGACCTGACCCAGGGCATAGGCCCAGGTAAAAGCGGCGAGGACGAGGCCCATGGCGGTTTTATCGAGGCCAAATTGTTTGGCGATTTCCGGCTGCGCGACGGAAATGTTGCTGCGATCCATATAAGTGATCAGGTACATGAAGCTGATGAGGACGAGGACCAGCCAGCGGGTTTTTGTCGGTTTGGGTGCGGCGATTTCGAGTGTGGCGGCGTCAGCTGAAGCGGACGTGCGTTCGTGTCCGGCATTCTCGCCCCTGTCATTGCATGGAACAATTGGAAAAGGAAAAATACAGTGGCGCATGCTTTAGCTTGTGTAGCTTTTGATCTTGCAGAGTCCAACCAGCACAAGCTAAAGCATGCGCCACTTAGTCTGGAAGCTTCGTGCGCACACCGACGAAATCATTTTCCCGGCTGCTGCGTTCCGCCGCTGGCCAGGCGATGTCGATGGGCCGATTTTCCTCGGCGGATTGGTCCGCGGCCTGGTAGACCTGCATGACCATGCGGGCGTGCTCGGGAGTGACGAGCGGCTGCTTGCCGCGCGCCACGCAATCCAGGAAGTGAATGGTTTCCGCTTCCATCGGCCCGGCATAGACGTGGTCCACTTTTTCGCCGGGCATGGTCGAGAGCGGGAATTCGATGCCGCGCTTCATGGTGTTGATGCTGACGTCGCGGTGCGAATCGTCCACCATGATCGCGCCTTCGCTGCCGACCATTTCGATCCACGTGGAGGAAAAATTCGGATACGCGGGGGGAAGCACCCAGCCGGCGCCGATGGTGAAGACGCTGCCGTCGTCCAGCGTTACGATGATCCAGACGCAATCCGGGACGCCGTGCGTCGGCTGCATGATTTTGTTGACGAGCTGCGCGTAGACGCGCACCGGTTTGCGCGGCTCAAAGCACCAGAGCACGAAGTCGATATCGTGCGTCGCTTCCATGGCGGCCGGGGAAAGCTTGATGCGCCCGCCGATTTTGTTGCCGAGGTTGCGGGTGATGTGGCGGCTCACGAGCGCGCTGACCGGCTGGCCGATCGTGCCGTCGGCGATCGAACGCTTCACGTACGCGAATTTGGGATTGAAGCGCTGCGAATATCCGATGGTGAAGAGCTGGGATTTTGAGCGGGCCAGATCGATCAATTCATCCGCTTCGGCCAGCGTGAGGGATATCGGCTTCTCGAGGAGGAGATGTTTTCCGGCGAGCAGCGCTTCCTTGGCAATCGGATAGTGCACGGTTTCCGGCGTGGCGGAGACGATGATCGCGTTGATGTTCTCGTTCTTCAGGAGAACGCGGTAATCGGTCGTGGCCGTCGCGGGGTGGGTTTTGTCCGCCACTTCCTTCAGGCGCGCTTCCTTGATTTCGGCAATGTGCAATTCGCTTACATAGGGGCTCGCGGCGCACGTTTCCGCGCGAATGCCCCCGCACCATCCCGTTCCGATAATTCCGATGTTGACCTTCTGCATGTTTCCTCCGCTCAGGATTCCCGCGCTTCGTGGAATCGAGAGTTTTTGCTTGGGCGCGTATCAACGCCCCGTCGCGCATCTATGTTAGCTGATTTTGGTTTCCGGGCGCGGCATATTACAACTCGCCGTTAGGTATCGCAAGGGATTGGTAGCGCCGGCGTCCCGCCGGCAGTTTTGAATCTTGGTAGGCTGCGAGATACCGCCGGCAAGATGCCGGCGCTACAATTTGAAGCCGGGCAATTTCGCGAAAGGAAATATCTTCCGTGCTAAAGTTGTCGCTCGTTTCAGCGGTGCGGGGAGGATGGAGATGGATTTTATGGAAAAGTTGAGGCCGTTCACGCTTCTGCTGCTGCGTGTTGGAGTCGGCGTGGTTTTCATGGGCAACGGGTATCCGAAATTCTGGGGCCGCCGGCTGGAGCATATCGACGAATTCGTCCATGTCGCTCATCTTCCCGCCTACTTCGTGTACATCGCCGGCGCCCTGGAGATTGGCGGAGGAGTGCTGCTCGTCCTTGGGCTCTTTACCAGGGTTTTCGGATTGCTTCTGGCCGGAGAAATGGCGGTGGCGTTGTGGAGAGACGAGAAAATTTTTCAGAACCCGCTGGCCATTGAAATGTACGGGCTCGCGCTGGTCCTGGGCGTCGCGGCGTTTACGCTCGCGACCTTCGGGGCCGGTTCCTTTTCCCTGGACCGCTTGTTTTTCGGCAAACAAAAACCAGCGCGTGCCGCGAGCCCTTAGCAGCCTTGGGAATACGTAATGTATTTTGTCATTCCGAGCGAAGCGAGGAATCTCTCTTCGGCCTGAGCCCGAGAAAAGAATGAGAGATTCCTCGCTTCGCTCGGAATGACAAAAATGGGGTGGGCTTGTTCAAGATGCGCTAAGGCTGAGCGTTCGCTGTGACCCAGCGTGCAAACCGCACTTGAGTTATTCCGAAACGATTGCCTAACCGGGGGGGAGATTCCTGATGAGTATCATTTTTGCCGACGCGTGGCTGATCACGATGAACGAGAAGCGCGAAGTCCTCGAAAGCGCGAGCGTGTGCGTCGAGAAAGACCGGATCGTGGCGGTGAGCACGCGCAAGGACCTCGAAAAGCGCTTTCCCCGCGGCCGAGGTCGTGGACTGCACGGGACGCATCGTGATGCCGGGAATGGTGAACACGCACACGCATCTTTTCCAGACGCTGATGAAGGGCCTCGGCGACGACATGGTGCTGAAGAAGTGGTTCACCTGCATGACCGGGCCGAGCGGCGTTCACCTCACGCCCGACGATGCGCATGCCGCCGCGCTGCACGGATGCGTCGAATCGATTCGCTCGGGCGTGACGACGCTCGTCGATTTCATGTACGTCCACACGAAGCCCGGAATGATCAAGGCGGTGGTGGAAGCGTTTGACGAGACCGGAATGCGCGGCTTTGTCTGCCGCGGCTTCATTTCCCTCGGCGAAGAATATGGCGTTCCCCGCGAGCTGATCGAAAAGCCCGAGCATGCCATCGGAGACGCGCGCAAGCAGATGCGCCGCTACAACAAGCCGGGCGGGCGAATCCAGGTGGGAGTCGCGCCCAACATGATCTGGGCCGTCGATGAAAAAGGCTACCGGCTTACGCGAAAGCTCGCGGACGAAGAACACGCGCTGATCACCACGCACGTCGCGGAAACGACGTTTGAATTGCAAACCGCCGCATCGCGCTACGGCCAGACGGACACGGAATTTCTGAGCGAGATCGGATTCCTCGGCCCCGACGTGCTCGCCGCGCACTGCGTGCACTGCAAGCCGCACGACATTCGCATCCTGAACCATCACGACACGAAAGTGGCGCACAACCCTTGCAGCAATATTTATCTGGCTTCGGGATGCCCGCCCATTCCGGAAATGCTGATGGCGGGCGTCACCGTCGGGCTCGCTTCGGACGGCCCGGCGAGCAGCAACAATCACAGCCTGTTTCAGGCCATGAAGTTCGCGGCGCTCATGCAGAAAGGATTTCATCAGGATGCCACGATCATCACGGCGGAAAAAGTGATGGAGATGGCGACGATTGATGGCGCTCGCGCCGTGGGCCTGGAAAAGGAAATCGGCTCGATTGAAGTTGGAAAAAAAGCGGACCTGATCGTCATCGACTTCAACAACGCTTTCATGACGCCGATCCATCATCCCGTTTCCGCGATTGTCTATTCGGCGCTGGGGAATGAAGTTACGACCGTCATGATCGATGGCCGCTTCGTGATGCGCGATGGCGTGGTGACTGGAGTGAACGAAGCCGCCGTGCGCCGCCAGGCTCAGAGCCACGCCGATGATCTGGCGCGCCGCTCCGGCTCCGACAAATTCAAGAAGCGCCCGTGGCGCTCGATGGCGATTTAGTAGGACGGGCTTCAGCCTGTCAGGTTTTGACTTTTTGCCGGGCTGAGGGAAGTCAAAAGCAGACAGGCTGAAGCCCGTCCTACTAGTCCTTCACGTACGGCGTCATCAGCGCCGCGGGCTGCACCGCTTTGCCGCCGAACAATCCCGAGATCGCCAGAATCGTCACGATGTAGGGCAACGCCAGCAAGAGTTGCGGCGGGACGTGCGTCCCGAAAATTTGCAGCGACAACTGGAGAGCGTCGCAGGCGCCAAACACCATCGCGGCCACCGTGGCCTTCAGCGGATGCCAGCGCCCGAAAATTACGATTCCCAGCGCGATGAATCCCTGCCCCGAGACGATCGTTTCGCGGAAAAGCCCCACTTGCGCCAGCACCAAATATCCGCCCGCCATTCCCGCCGCCGCTCCCGAAATCAGCGTCCCGGCATAGCGCATGCGATAAACGGAAATTCCGGCGGAATCCGCCGCGGCGGGATTTTCCCCGGAAGCGCGCAAAGCAAGCCCGAAATTCGTGCGAAACAATACGAAGTGGGCGACGAAAGCCAGCGCGATGCGTCAAATAAAATAGAATGGTCTGGCCAAAAAGCACGGGGCCGATCACGGGAATATTGCCGAGGAACGGAATGTGCAGAGGCTGGAACATCGCGATGCTCTCGGGCACGGCGGAATTGCCGAGCGCCTTGCGGTACACGGCGCTGGCCACGCCGAGCGCCAGCACGTTGAACACCAATCCGGCCACGACCTGGCTCGCGCGCACCGTCACATACATCCACGCCAGAAAATAATTCGCCGCGATGCCCGACGATGCACCGCGGCGAGCAGGCTGAGCCAGATCATTCCGGTGTAGTAGGACACGAGAAAACTCGTCAGCGCTCCCAGAAGAATCGTGCCCTCGATGCCGATGTTCAGCACCCCGCTCTGCTCGGCAAATGTTTCTCCGAGCGCCGCGAGCAGCACGGGCCCCGCCAGCCGCAAGCTGGCCGTGAGCCACGCGACCACGAAAGCCGAAAGCGCGAACTGGCTCGCCGCTCATTTGGGCACCTCTTCGGCGACGGGCGGCGGCGCGCGGCGCGACGAAAACGGAGAAATTAATTTTGTAATAGCGCAGCGCATCGAACGCCAGCACCAACAGCACCGCGAGGCTCTGCAGAATAAACGTGATGAGGAAGGAATGCTCACGCGGCGCTGCATCGCGTCAGCGCCCACGGACATGCCGCCGTACAAAAGCGCGGTGGGAATCACCGCAACCGGATTCAGGCGCGCGAGGAGGGCCACGATGATTCCGACGAAGCCCACGCCGCCGCTGATCCCGTCCATCAGCGCGGTGCTGCGAACCCAGCACTTCCACCATTCCCGCGAGGCCTCCGAGCCCGCCCGCGAAAAATGCGGCCAGCACGATTCGCCGCCCGACGTCGATGCCGGCGTAGCGCGCAGCCGATGGATTGAAACCCGGTCACAATCAATTCGTATCCGAGCGGCATTTTTTGCAGCAGCATCCACACCAGGACCGCGGCGGCGATCGCGATCAGAATGCCCGCGTGCGCCCGCGTTCCCGGCAGAATGAAGGGCAGCCACGTCGCGCGCGGAAGCAGCCGCGTTTCCGGAAGGCTTCCGGGAGCTCTGCATCGGGCCGGAGACCAGATATTGCAGGATGAAAATCGCGACGTAATTCGACATCAGGGAAATCAAAACTTCGTTTCCGCCGAGCCGTGCGCGGACGAGGCCGACGAGGCCCGCCCACACGCCCGCCGCAACGAAACCCAATACGATTGCCAGCGGCAAAAAAAGAAAAAACGGAAGCGGACCGATCCGCGCGCCCGGAGCCGTCAAAAGAGCCAGCCATGCGGTCGCCGAAGCGCCGATGACGAAGCATCCTTCAAAGCCGAGGTAGCTGAAACCCGAGCGCCAGCTCACAATCGTGCCCAGCGCGATCAGCGCCAAAGGCGAGGTCCGCACCAGCGCATAGCCGAATCCGCGCAGCGTTCCGAAGGGCTCGTGAAAAAGCGCGAAGTATGCCTGCAACGGGCTCGCGCCATAGGAGCAGAAACAGAAACGCGGTGATGAACATCGCGGCGAGAAATGCGCCGGCCGTCGTCGCAACTATGGCGAGAGGGGAATCCGCGGGCGTGAGGCGGCGTTCAAAGAGTTTCGCCATGCCGCGTCTCCCTTGATTTGCGGGCTCGCCGCTGCCGGCGGCCCGCCTCCCGGCGTGATTCCCGCCATCATCAAGCCGATCTCTTCCACCGATGCGCCCGCCGCATCGACAACGCCCATGATGCGGCCCTCGAACATCACGGCAATTCTGTCGGCGAGGTTCAAGAGCTCCTCGAGTTCCGCGGAGATCAGCAGGATTGCTTTGCCTTCCTGCCGCGCTCGCAGCAATTCTCCCCACACCGACTCGACCGCGCCGACATCCAGGCCGCGCGTCGGATGCTCGACGACCAGGGCCGCCGAGCCGCGCATGATTTCACGGCCCAGGATCAGCTTCTGCAGATTGCCGCCGGAAAGTTTTCCTGCCGCGAAATCGATTCCGGCGGCGCGAATCCCGAACCGAGCAGACGAGCCCTTGCGCGGATTCCCGAGCCTCGCGAATACCGCGAAATAGTCCGCGCGTGTATTTTCTTTGCAAACCGAGAATCGCGTTGTCAGCCACGGACATCTCCGTGACCGAACCCACGTGGCGGCGGTCGGCCGGAACGTAGGAAATCCCCATGGCGCGATGCCGGGCGACGCTCAGCCGTGTTACATCGGCGCCGTTCAGAAGCACGCGGCCGCTCTTGATCTCGCGCAAGTGCAGGATCGCCTCGGCCAGTTCGGATTGGCCATTGCCGTCGACGCCCGCGATGCCTAGAATTTCGCCGGCATGAACTTCGAGGCTCAGGCCGCGAACTTTTTCATGCCCGTTTTCATCCAGGACGCGCAATTCTTCGATTTGCAGAACCGGCGCGCCGGGTTTTTGATTGGATTTATCCGCACGCAGATTCACTTCGCGCCCGACCATCAGCCGCGTCAACTCCTGCCCGGACGTCGAGCCAATCGTGCGCGTGGCCACCACCTGTCCGTCGCGCATCACCGTGACGCGGTCGGCAATTTCCATGATTTCGGCAAGCTTGTGCGTGACGAGCACGACCGAGCGGCCGTCCTCGCGCAGTTTGCGCAGCACGGCAAATAGCTGGTCCTTCTCCTGCGGCGTCAACACGGCGGTGGGCTCGTCGAGAATCAGGAGCCGCGCGTCGCGATACAAAAGTTTCAGATCTCAACTCGTTGCTGGACGCCAATCGGCAGCGATCCCACACTCGGCCGCGGGATCGAGCGCCAGCCCGTGGCGATTGCTCAGCTCTTTCAGTTTTTCCGAGGCGCGCTGCAAATCGAGCAGCGCGCCGGAGCCTTCCCGCAAGCCGAGCACTGTGTTTTCGACCACTGAAAATCGCCGCACCAGCATGAATTCCTGATGCACCATGCCGATGCCGAGCGCAATGGCGTCTTTGGGGCTCTCCAGGACGCACCTTTTCGCCGTCGATCAAAATTTCTCCGGAGTCCATGGAATGGAATCCGTAAAGAATCTGCATCAGGGTGCTTTTGCCCGCGCCGTTTTCGCCGAGCAGCGCGTGAATTTCGCCCGCCTGAATCGTCAAATTGACGTTGTTGTTCGCGAGCACGCCCGGGAAGCGCTTTACGATGTTTTTCATTTCCAGGGTATGCTTCACCGCTCGCTCCTTTGAGAAGCTGCTAACTCCCGAATTGCCGGGTAAATGCCACGAAAAGATAATTGACGCGGAAAGTCTTCTTGGACTTACGCGCACCAAAGCCTCGACATCGATCTTGCGCGATGCGATGTCGCTCCACACTTTCTGAAACGTGCTCCACTCGTCCGCTGATACGAGGCGCGGATTATAATCCCCATTCTTGCCGCACTTCTGCAGCCACATCTGATTTACGGGAGGCCGCCACTCGGTGCCGCCCGCGAACGTCCCGGCCGCCACTTCCTGCGCATACGCTGATCACCATTCCGCCGAGATTCATCTCGAAGCTTGTCGCCATGTTGTTCGGAGCAAGGTCGGTCTGGTCCGAATAGCAGCCCATGACTTTTACATTCCCCGCCACCGCGCCCTGGATCGCTCCGAGACCGGTCACATCGGCCGCGTGCCAGATCACGTCCGCGCCGTTGCCAATCAAAATCGAAGCGGCCTCCCGGCCCTTGGAGGCGTTGTCGTAATCTCCCGTAATGATCCCGAGCGCGCGAATTCCAGGAACGGTTTGCTGCGCCCCGGCGATGAAGGCTTTCTTCATCCGGTTGCTGGTTCGGATCGTCGTCGCCCCCGATGAACCCCACGGCCCGCTTCTTTTCAGAAATCAGCGCGGCCAGTACGCCTGCGCCGTACGCAGCGCCGAAGTAGCCCATGTTGACGAACATGATGTTGCGGGGCACTTCGGGTTGCGGGAGGAACGTCGTGACGAAATAGTGCTGGGCGGGATAATCGGGCGCCACTTCGAGCAGGGTGCTGCTGAATTCGACGCCGTGACCGATGACCAGATCGAAACCGTCGTCCGAGTAGCCGCGCGCGGTCTGGTCCATCTGCGCGATGCTGATGTTTTCGCGCGTAGGCGGTCTTGAAACCGTATCGCGCTTGAAGTTCCTTCAGGCCGTTGTAGGCGAGCTGGCTCCAGCCTCCGTCCGTAATCACTCCTGACAGCAGCAAAGCCACGCTGGTTTGGCGACTTGGGTCCGCCCACGCTCGTCGGAAACGCTGACCACGCGAAGGCCGAAGCGAGTGTTCCGTGGAAGGCGCGCCTCGATATTCGGCCCATTCGTTGCTCTCCAGTGGAGCTCCAACCCGGCAATGCAAGCGAGCGAAATCGAGATAATGCAGGTCTAAGCAATGGCAGGATACCATCCCTGTAATAGCCGGGCTACGGCTACGCACCCCTGGACGGATCACTTTTTCAAATGAGAATCAACGGAAAGATATTTGAGGGAACAGGGAGCACCGTCATAGACCAACGCCGCAACATAGCCGTCGGCCGGATGATAGGCGGCCATATGCCAGCGGGGTTCCACGCCTCCGAGGAACTGCGCGGGCTTTTCGGGCAGGACGCTTACGGAAAAACTGTCGAGAGGGATCTGTAATCCCATTCCGGTGGCTTTCAAATATGCTTCCTTGCGCGTCCAGCAATGAAAAAATCCCTCGACTCTTGCTTCCGGCGGCAGCGTTTGCAGATCGCTCACCTCCTGGGCTGAAAAATAACGCCTGGCAATGCCCTCGCCCGCGGAATCCGGCCGCACGTGCTCCACATCCACCCCAAGATTCCGTCCCCTTGCAATTGCATACACGACCAGACCCGAAGAGTGCGACAGATTGAAGCAAAGGCCGCTCGAAATATTTCCCCCGGACAGCAAAGGCTTTCCGTGCTGCCCGTAGGAAAACTCCAGACTAGACGGGGATTGATGAAGATAACCGCCGAGCAATTCGCGAAGCAGGCCGCGCGCCACGACGAATCGATTCCTGTCATTTGCAAAATGAAATCGATCCGCCCGGGCCTTCTCTTCCGGGGAAAGCGTCGCCTCCAGTTGGTAAAGGACGTCTTCCTCGCGGTCGAGCGCCGCGTGCCACACGTGGATTTCGTCCCCGATCGTTTCCGAGTCCGCTGAAAAAACTAGCCGCACCGCTCCCCTTTGCCTGCGTGTCGCAGGCCCGTTCAGCGAGCATCTTAGACGACAGGGGACCGGCCTGGGAACGCCAATCTCCCGATTGGCGTGGATGGACGCCAATCAGGAGATTGGCGTTCCCGGGAAAGCTCTTGAAACTGAAACTAGCTTGAGTGCGAAGATGAGTTGGTGACGTGTGCCGCATCCTCGCCATGGATGGACATCGCGCCCTTGGGAATCGCCGGCACTTCGCCGTGCGCTTCGATGCTCCAGCTCTTGGCCATGCGGTTGCCGCCGGCGGTGAGGCAGAAAAACGCCGATAGCTCGATGATTTCCGCGTTGCTGTAAAATTTCCTCAGCTCCGCGTACACTTCCTTGTCTCTCCCGTCATCGAGCGTGAGCGTGCGCGCGTAGTGGAGGGCGGCGCGAGTCTTCGGGTCGGGGTGCTCCCAGTTCGGCAGCGCGCAGCTCCTCTTTTCTTCTTCGGTGATGGACGAGGCGAGCGGAGAAGTCTGCCGCGCGCAGAATTCGCAGCCGACGATTTGCGCGATCTGGATGCGCGCGAGTTCCTTGATTTCGTGAGGCACGGTGCCGCCGCGGTGGAGCATGTCCCAGTAGCGCGCAAATTCCTTGGCCACTTCCGGGTTCTGTCCCATCGTCCGGTACCAGGCCGGGGGCGGGCTCTTGGTCACCTTGGCGCGCTCGATCACATCGTGCAAGCCGGGATCGGCTGCATCGTCCGCAATCTGGGGAACATTCGGCACATGCGTCAAAGTTGACATGTCACCTCTTTGCATTGATACCGGAATGCCATACTCACATCAGATTCCGGTCGCTGAGAATTATCGGGTTCGTGGCGCCGACGATACCGCACGCCACATAAAACGCATCTCCCGCCGTTAGAAATTCGCGAGCGCGCTCACTCCATCGGCTGAATGCGAACGATGCGCCCCGTGCTGTAATCGGCATACCAAACGGTAGTCGGCGTCGTGGACTTATCGACCCAAACCGCGCGGGAATGCGAATAAGGCTCCGGCATCGCATATTCCGTCCACTGGCCCGTTCTTCGGATTGAATCGCAGGAACTCCCGTCCGTGCAATTCTCCGCCCCATACTTCGCCGTTCTTGTCGGGTTCCACGGAGTACAAGATCCGTGTAAGGCTCCACTGGCCCCGGCGGATAAAATTCGCGGATGCGCTTGGCCTTGGCATCCAGCTCCACCAGGGTTCCGTTCTCGCCGCCGAACCAGGCATTTCCAAACGGATCGAATCCGCCCCTGCGGCCGGCCGATTTCCGGTCCCCGGAATCCAGATTCAGCATCTGGCCGGTGCGAATATCCAGAAGCTCCGCCGAATTTCCAAACGTCCCGGAAATCGCGCCGCCGGCCCAGAAATTTCCGTCCTGGGAAATGATCCCGTCATAGCTGAAGGGAACCTTCATCGGATATTTCTGCACCATCTTTCCGGTCTTGGGATCGATCTTTTCGGCGGCATATCCTCCGCCCATGCTGGCCCACACAAATCCGTCCGGCGTGACGTCGAAATCGGCCATCCCCGCGGAGTTGATCGGGAAGGGCGCCGCGACGGGCACTTCGACCATCTCCCCGTTTCGCGGATCGAGCTTGAGCAGCTTGTGCGACCACGGCTCGGAGATTAGCACTTCGCCGTTCTTCTCGACGTACACGTGATGCGTGCCCGGCTGGGCGCCCGGCGTCAGGGGAGCCTGGTATTCCGTCACCACGCCCGTGCGCGTGTCCAGCTTCCCGAAGAAGCGGCTCAGGTGGCTTGTATACCAAATGTTACCGTTACCATCACCGTAAACATCGTGGGCGCTTTGCAGCGCGCGGGGCAGCTCGAATTCCGTCACCACCACGCGATTGGATTCCCCGGTCAGCCGCGGGAACGCGTACATCGGCCCGTCCACCGAATCCGGCCCGCGAACCTTGGCCAGCCACTTGGTGAGCAGCTTGTCGGTGGCCAGCGCGGAGTCGCTCACCGGCTCGAGTGGATCGTTGATCAGCGGGCCGCCGCCGCGATGCAGCATTCGCGCCACCAGCACGCCCCAGCTTCGCTCGTCATAGCGGTTCTTGAAAATCTGCTGGAAGGAATGGCAGCCCAGCGCGCAGGTGTTGTGCAGGGCTTCCTTTTCCTCGACTGTGCCCGGAAGATTCCATAAAATTTCCTCGCCGCTCAGCTGCGCCTCCACTTCCGGCGTCGCCGGCAGCGACCGCGTCTTGGCAATCCGCTCCAGCACGATGTCTTCCAGTTTCGTCGCGCCGTCGATCTGGACCGCATCCCGGCGGTACGGCTTGAATTCCAGCGGATTCGCGATCCGCAGAATGTACGCCCCGGCCTGCATCTTCGGAAATTCGTACTTTCCGTCTTCATTTGTGTAGACCGTGGTGCGCACGCCGTTCGGCGCGATGAATTGCACCATCACGCCTTCCGGCGAATCGCCGCTGGCCACTCGCACGGTCCCGGTCGCCCCGCCGGAAAGCCCGCTCTGTACCGTCCATTTATTTGTTTCGGAGCGATACCACGGATTCGCAGGAAGGTGTTCTCCCTCAACGCAGCATTTGTCGCTGTGCAAATAGCTGACGACGTCGGCCACATCGGCGTCGGAAAGCGTCGTGCGAAACGACGGCATCCCCGGGCCGCCCTTCTTGATGTGCGCTGCGACATTCTCTTCGTTGACGGGAACTCCGGTAATCAGGGCGGCCTGGTTGAAAAGACCTTCAAGAGTTGGAGCGGCTTGCTGGTACTTGTTGTGGCAAGCCCAGCATTTGTGCCAATAAATATTTTCGCCGCGGTCCGCGCCGCTCTCCGCCACTTCGAGATAATGTCTGTTCGGTATGACCGTTGAAGATCGTCGTGGGAGGCGGAGGAAGCTGGCGTGTCGGAGGCGCCGTCGGCCGGCCGGCCGGCGTTCGCGGGTCGAGCCATGGAAATCGCGAAGGACAAAACGATGATGAGGGCACTAATGCCCAGTAGCGCTGCTCGCTGCCGCATGTTCACCTCGACGTCAAATCACTCTGGATGGCAACCACCCGCGCGATCCCGTCTGACACGAGAAACCCCTGGGGCGCATGGCATATATTCTACAATCCCAGGACAGAGTTGACAGTACAGGATTTACGATTGCTTTAATAGTGCCCAGACGGCAAGGTTTTATACCCAAGGCTCCGAACCACATGAGGTCGCCTTCTTAAATAATGGTCGCGAAGTTATACATCCTTCTGGGAGGCGCACGGGCACTTTCTTTCATCCCTGCCTGGGCGCGGGAGACAAGTTTGTTACTTGGGGACAGCAATGCCAGTCAAATCCCGTTCTTACAAATTTGTGGTTTACACTGGAACGGACGCATCGGAGACAAGTTTGCCCGAGGAGAGCTGAGATGAAAATCAAGTTCGCAGCTGCGATGTTGATTTGTGGTTTGGCAACGGTGGCAATCGGACAGGACAAGCCGCAGGAGAAGAAGGCGGAAAGTCAGTGTTTGATCGTTTCGCCCCGGCCGGTGTTCAAGTACGAGTTCCGGGATTCGTACAACTTGGCGAAGGAAAACGTAAAAGATGTTTATAAGTCAGGGGACCTAACCGACCTCCGCAAGCAGGGCGTACATGTGATCGTGATTGATCCCCTCGGAAAACAACTCGAAAAGGCCCAGGCGGCTTGTCGGGAACCGCAGAAATAGTCTGTCGCTTTGGAGATTCCCTAAAGCACGCAGCAAGAGGTGTGTTCCGGTGCGAAGAACACATCGACCGGCTCATGTCGCAGTTGCCAGAAGCGCAATCTAAGCATTTAGCGAAACGTCAGGCCAAACTGCTTCCGGAATCAATACTACCTGAAAGTATAAGCCCTCCCGCAAAAGCCACGAAGGCGTCTAATTGAGGACCCAAATTCGCACGTTCCTCCACCGCCTGCCCCGCTTGCGGAATGGGCATCTCCTTGATTTCAAAATGCCAGCCTCAAGCGCAATGCCCAACTATGATTTCACTTCCGGCCATATTTGCGCGGCGCCGTGTTAAACTTGCTTTCCATTCCTTTTCATGGAAAAACAAACTTAAATTGGGTCAAGGAGAAACCTGTGAACTATTATGGCGGCAAGGAGCTGGCAGCGAGCTTTCGCACGGTCCGCAAGAACACTCTGGCGATCGCGGAGGATATTCCGGAAGAAAAGTACGATTTTCGGCCCATGCCGGAGACGCGGAGCGTTGGCGAGCTATTGGCGCACATCGGGCTGGCCCCGGACTTTCAACGAAAAATCAACGCCGAGGAGCGCCGGTCAATCTTGACGGATTCGATTTTCCGTCGTTGATGCAGCGCTTGAAGCGGAAGAAAAAGCGCCGCGCACGAAAGCGCAACTGATCGAGTTGCTGACCAAAGATGGCGAATCTTGGGCCAATTGGATGGAAGGCCTTGACGACAATTTTCTGGGCGAAGTCATAACCATGCCGCCGGGAGGAGCGCCGCCCGCCCGCACGCGCTTCGATATGATTCTCTCCGTGAAAGAGCACGAAATGCATCACCGCGGCCAGTTGATGCTGATCGAGCGCATGCTGGGCATCGCTCCTCATCTCACCCGCCGGATGCAGGAGCGATTCGCCGCCAACGCCGCGAGAAAGTAAGCCCAGGTAGGACGGGCTTCAGCCTGTCCGTTACTTTCACTGAAATCTAAACCCGACAGGCTCAAGCCCGTCCTACTGGCGCGCCGGGCCCATCGCTCGGCGCGCGCTGTTTCCGTTCGGAACGATTCCTATTTCTTCCACACTTTTTCTGCTCGCGCTCTCAAGTTAATTCTCCCCTTGTCGAAGTTAATGGCGTGAGGTGATACGCATGAGCATCCCGTTCAACCGGTTCAGGCAGTCAACGCACTGACCCAGACGCAGCCGGCAGCACCACCGCCCAAACTCGCACCCAAACCGCTGCCCCGCAAGACAAAGTCACGATCAGCCCGCAAGCGCAGCAGGCGCTGGCGAAGAACGCGAAACCGGCTGCCAGAGGCGATGTAGACCACGACGGCGATAAACGCTAGCCGCTTAAACCTCCTCGTCTCTGTACATTGGCGGACGCTAAAGGTATTTCCTCGCCTGCCGATGTATAGAGCGATGAGGAGATCGGACCATGACCAGTTCAGTTCACTCTCTCCAGGAAGCCAATTCGCAGTCGCAGACCGAAGATTCCGTTCAGCCCCAAAGACCCTGCAAAAGCAAGCCGAACTCAAAATCCGGCCTCGCAAGACACCGTCACGATCAGCCAGGAAGCCAGGCAGGCGCTAACGCACAG
This sequence comes from uncultured Acidobacteriota bacterium, assembly GCA_963819395.1. Lineage (GTDB taxonomy): Bacteria > Acidobacteriota > Terriglobia > Acidiferrales > UBA7541 > Palsa-360. The sequence continues at coordinate 168,565 of CAWFVW010000003.1, read as the reverse complement.
CACCACGCAGGCCGGTGGCGGCGGCGCGAATGACTACGGCGACTAACACTAACGCGAAGATTTTAGTGGCGCATGCTTTAGCTTGTGGGGTTTGGTCCTTGCAAGACCAAACCTTCACAAGCTGAAGCATGCGCCACAAAAGGCCCTTCCTCGGACAGCTTCTTGCACAATTTGAATCTTTCGATGAAGTGAAAAACGCGGGCTAGCTGGTTTTCCCGGCGTACTGCAATTTCACGCGCGCGCTTTTTTCGGCCACCGATTTGGCCAGCTCTTCCTTGTACGTGGTCAGCCGCTTGGCGACTTCCGCATCGGACGTGGCCAGAATTTCCGCCGCGAAAATGGCCGCGTTGATGGCGCCGGGCTTGTCGATGGCCATCGCCGCCACGGGCACGCCGCCGGGCATTTGCACGCTCGACAGCAGCGAGTCGATGCCGGAGAGCACCGTGGTCGCCATCGGCACCGCGACGACGGGCAGCGTCGTGACCGCCGCGACCACGCCCGCCAGATGCGCCGCGCCTCCCGCCGCGACGATCACCACTTTCAGTCCGCGTGAAACCGCCGTGGAGGCGTATTCGTGCGTCCGCGCCGGTGAACGGTGCGCCGAAGTCACTTCAATTTCGTACGGCACTTCAAATTTTTCCAGCATCTTCGCCGTTTCGCTCATCACCGGCAAATCCGTGTCCGATCCCATGACGATTCCGACGAGCGGTTTGCGGCTGTTCTTCGATTCACTGGCCATGAATGCTTCCTGCCTTCCCTGGTTTGTATGATGGTCTTTATCAAAATCAAAACGCGCCGGAGAGGGAATCATCGCCGCTGCGTTGCGGCGCGCCGGCGTTCTCTTCCACTTCAATACGGTCGCCCCGGCGGATGGGGCCGGACTCGACTACCCGGCACAACAAGCCGCGCCGCCCGCGAAGCGCCTCCTGAAGACCCTGGCGAATTTCGTCCATCTGGTGGCACGGCGTGCACGGCTTCGTGACTTCGAGCAGCGCTTCGCCGATGCGCAACCGCTGTCCGAGGGGCAATGCCCCGAGCGCGATCCCGCGCGTCGTGATGTTTTCCCGGGCGCGCCCCGGCGCGATGCCGAATTCCTCCAGCGTCTCCATATCCACCAGCAGCACTTGCCGGCTGCTCCCGCTCCTTCCGTGAACGCATTCGAGGAAGCCCTTATTCTCAATGGCGGTCACTTCCTCGAATTCGCGCATGGGCTCGCCGTGCGCCAGGCATTGAAACAAGTGCAGGACCTCAGACACGCGGCGCCTCCACCGGCACGCTCCATCGGAGATCCCCTTTGGCGCCGATATCGGTGCGGCACTGCGCGCCTTCAAAATTTATTTTATCGACGGCTTCGTAGGCTTTATAAATCGCAAGCGGAAGAGAACCCGCCGTGGCGGTTACGCCGAGCACTCGCCCGCCGCTCGTCACTATGTCATCGCCTTCGCGCTTCGTCCCCGCATGAAACACGGTGACGTCCGGCAGCGCCCCGGCATCCTCCAATCCCGTGATCTTTTTCCCAGTCTCGAAAGAGTCCGGGTATCCGCCGGAAGCCATCACCACGCAAATACTCGCGCCGGGCTTCCACGCCGGCTTGAACTTGTCCAGCTTGCGCGAAGCCACCGCCTCGAATGCCGCCGCGAGATCGAAATCCATGCGCATCATGATGGGCTGCGTTTCCGGATCGCCCAGCCTGCAATTATATTCCAGAACCATCGGCCCGTTGGCGGTAAGCATCAGTCCAAAATACAAGAAGCCGGTGTAGGGAATCCCCTCCTCGGATAGTCCCGCGATCGTCGGACAGACGATGTCCTTGACGATGAGCGATTCGTATTTCGGCGTAATCATTCCGTCCATCGTGTACGCGCCCATGCCGCCGGTGTTAGGGCCGCGGTCGCCGTCGAAGATGCGCTTGTGGTCGCGCGTCGGCGCCATCGGAATGAAGGATCTCCCGTCCGTCAGGACGATGTACGAAAGCTCCTCGCCCTTGAGCGCGTGTTCGAGCAGCACGCGCGCGCCGCCCGCGCCGAGCTCGTGCTTCTGCATCAGGCGGCGGATGAACGCCTCGGCCTCCGCGCGCGTCTCCGCCACGAGGACGCCTTTTCCCGCGCACAGCCCGTCCGCCTTGATCACCACCGGCCAATCCACCGCGTCCAGCGCGCGAATCGCTTCCATCGGCGAGTCAAAATCGCCGTACAGCGTGGGCGTTGGGATTTCGTACCGCGTCCATGAACTGCTTCGCGTAAATCTTGCTGCCTTCGAGGCGCGCGTCCCGTTGCGAAGGGCCCACGAGGCGCATATGACGGCATTCGAATTTGTTCCGGATGCCGGCGACCAGCGGCGCTTCCGGCCCCACGACGGTGAGGTCCGGCTTGAGCCGCTCGGCCAGTGCCACCACCGCCGCCACATCGGTCGCGTCAACGGGCACACATTCGGCAACGCCTTCGATCCCGCCGTTGCCGGGCGCGCACCAGATTTTCTCGACTTCCGGAGACTGACGCAGCCGCCAGACCATCGCGTGCTCGCGTCCCCCGCTTCCGACCACCAGGATTTTCACAGTAGGTGAACGATAGTCGGAGGCCCTCTGCCTGTCAACCCTGATGCGATACGCCCCAATGATCGAAGCGCAATTGGTGAGTAGCACAGGCACTCTTGCCTGTGCGGGTTCTGCAATCGTCAAAGGCAGGGTAGAGTGCGCTTTCGACCTACAAACCCGCACAGGCAAGAGTGCCTGTGCTACTTAGCCGAAAAAAGGGCCGCCGATGCGGCCCTCCTGATTTCGGGATTGCCTGAGGAAAGTGTCGCCGATCTCGCCCTTTGTACTTTTTTAGTATTACACACTACGTAACTGGCTGCGCCAGATCTCAACCTCACTTCCGTTTATTTCAGCGAACCGTTACTTTCAGCGTTGCATGGCCATCAGGATCAGAGGTTACCTAAAAGCGATGCCCCAAAAAGAAAGGCACGCAACGCGCGTCATGATACTCGAACCCCGGGGCCGCTCAGGTCTCTTTCAGGATGTCCAACAGATTTCGGGGTCCACTGTACGGGTAATGCGTAACGCCAATGGCGGATCTTTAAAATGTCAGATTCTTCTTGTCGGGTTAGATTAGACATTCTCGCGCAACTCGTTGGCTTTTCAATTGGCATGTAGAAAGCCAACTGGAGCCTGTTCAGCTGCGAAAATCATTGTGGGCCGTGCAAGAGGGGAGTAGGATGCATCAGAAATTGAGCCAAATCGGAGATCCCAGCTAAACCGTAACGGCAGGAGAACCCATGAAATTCATTCAGGTCTTACTCGCTTCGTTTTTGCTCTTGGCCTCTACCTTGCCCGCACGCGCCGATTTCAAATATACCGAGACTTCGCAGATGACCGGCGGCTCCATGCTCTCCATGATGAAGTTCGCCTCCAAGTTCGCTCGCGGAGATGCCAAGAAACAGGAAAAAGATATGCTGAAACCGACCAGCACAACACATTACGTTAAGGGCGATCGCCTGCGAACCGATAACGAGGATGGGACCTCCCAAATCATTGACGTCGGCGGCCGGCGCGTGATCTTCGTCGACAACAACAATAAAACGTACGCCGTGGCGACCTTCGATCAGATCAAAGCCGCAATGGAGCAGGCGGCGCAGCAGATGCAGCAGAATCCGCAGACGCCTCAGGAGAAAGCCGTGCCTCAGGACGTACAGCTCACTCTTAAGCCCACCATCAAAGTCATGCCGGGCGGCGCTGGCCGCACGATCCTGGACCAGGCCACCAATGAAACCAACGTGGAGATTGACCTCGCCATGCAAGGCACTGCTACCGGCGCGAGTGCGCCACCGCCCGGCCAACCTAACTCCGCAACCTTTACCTCCACCATGAACATGGACACTTATGTGGCGCCAAACGTTACTGGTTACAAGGAATTCGCGGAGTTCTATAGGCGCATGGCCCAAGAGGTATCCTGGATGAAGATCCCTTCCATGCCGGGCATCCAAATCGATCCTCGAGCCGCGGAGGGAATGTCTGAGCTGCAGAAGAATTCCGACGCCCTGAAGGGTTTCCCGATGCTCTCTTACGTCAGCATGACCATGTCTGCAAGCGCCGATGGGCAAACCCAAACTCTGGGATCGCAAAACGGCAGCGCGTCTAACTCGAAACCGTCGAACCCTCCACCATCGCAGACCGACAATTCCCCGAGTTCGCTCGAATCGCAAGCGGTGTTGAAAGGTTTGGGCGGGCTGTTTGGCAAAAAGAAGAAGGACAATGATTCCGCGCCTGCGGCTAGTACTCTTCCTCCGAATCCCCATCCCGACCCGAATGCGCTGATGGAGATGACCACGGCGGTAACTTCGTTCTCGACGTCCTCGCTCGACGGAAGCCTGTTCGACATTCCTTCGGGCTTTCAGCAGATACAAGAAGATCCTATGCAGGTTTTTAGCGGAGGCGCGAGATCTTCGCAGCAGCCGGGATCGAAGAAATAGCCGGTTTTCGGTGAGCTGGAGTTCTTAGATCTTTTCGCCGATGTCGCGTGCGGGATCGTGCTTGCCGGTCTTGGGTGTACCGTTCCGCTTGCCTCTTTTATTGACCTGTTGCATCAGGTTCTAGGATCCCAGGGCGCCGGTCGACCATTCCCAAGGAATTAGCCGGACCAGATCGCCCCGTTCGGCCCCTAATTATTCAGACATTTAGGCATGGCCGAAGCCGATTTCGTCTGAGAGACGTCAGTGCTTTGTCTGACGCGCGTATTCACGAATTGGTGAAGGCGGGTGCGGTGCTACGGTATTCGAATCGACTTCGGTCTGTAATCGAGAGATTTCACAGCAGTTGCAAAAATAGACCAAAGGTGGAAACAGTCAACAAATATGCCACGTTGCGGCATGACTCGCAGAACATAGCACGCGAAGTGTCCGCCGAGCCAGCGGCTTCGTTCGAACGGGCTTATCAGAATCTGGCCCCACTATGCCAGGGCGATATTTGACGCTTTTCGGCGGCCGGACTACCATTCGGCCCGCTATGCCAGGGCAATCTTCTCGCCGTTTTTTATTTCCCGCGTTACTCGTCTGTTTTTTCTTCTCGGGAGCGGCCGGGCTGATCGATCAGGTGGTGTGGAGCAAAGCGCTGGGCCTCATTTTCGGCCACACGGCGTACGCCGTCGCCACGGTTCTCGCCGTTTTCATGGCGGGACTGGCCTCGGGGAGCGCGTGGATCGGCGGGCAGAGCGAGCGGTGGGCGCGGCCGATTGCTCTTTACGGATGGCTGGAATTTGGAGTGGCCGCGACCGCCGCAATTTCTCTCGCGGGGCTTGCTGGGGTCCGCGTGGCCTATGTGGCCATGTATCCGTTCGCCGCCAGGAACGCCGGCGCTTTGGTGGCGCTGCGATTTTTCGGATCGGCGCTGGTCTTGTTCCTGCCGACGTTCCTGATGGGCGGCACGCTGCCCGTGCTGGTGCGCGGGCTTACGCGGAACGCGGCTGAGCTCGGAGCGCGGCTGTCTCGCCTCTACTGGATCAACACGGCAGGCGCGGTCGCAGGAACTTTCGCGGCGGGATTTCTCTTCTTGCCTTCGCTCGGATTGCGGCTGACGCTCGGTATCGCCGTGGCACTGAACATGGCTGCCGGAGCGCTGGCGCTGATTCTCGCTCGCCGAGAGACCTCCCCATCATTTTCAAATGAATCGAGTGCGCCTGAAAAAGCGGCGGCGATCCCTTCTTCCGTGCCGTCGAGATTTTTCTTGATTTGTTTTGCAATCGTCGGCGCCACCGCAATGGCTTACGAAATCGGCTGGACGCGCCTGCTCTCGACGCAGTTGGGCAGTTCGACATACGCGTTCACGCTGATGCTGGGCACGTTCCTCACGGGAATTGTGGCGGGGAGCGCTCTATTTGAGCGATGGAGCCGCCGCCGCGTGCCGGGCTCGATGACCTTCGCTGTCACCCAAACTCTAACAGCGTTCGCCGCGCTTGCCTTCCTGGTGTTCTTCACGCGACTGATCGAAGTCCTCCCGCCGATCCTGCGAGCGACGCACGAATCGTTTCGCGGCCTCGTGCTCGCGCAATTCGTCACCAGCGCTCTGGCCATGCTTCCCACGGCGGTGGTCTTCGGATTCAATTTTCCGGCCGTCGTGGTGCTGATTGCGGGGCCCCGTTCAGGGGCGGGAGCAGGCTCGGGCGCCGCAATGGGACGCGCCTACGCGTGGAACACCCTCGGCGCAATTGTCGGCGCAATAGCCGCAGGCTTCTGGCTTCTGCCGCGCCTCGGAAGTTTTCATTTGCTCGCCGCGGCGGCGGGCGTCAACCTCGCCCTGGCTGCTGCGATTTCGTTGACATCCGCGCCGCGGTTGACATGGAAAACGTTCGCCGTCGCTGGAAATCTCCTCTTGCTCATTGCCGCCGGCTTCATCGGCTTCTCGAATTATTTTTACGATCCGGCGGTCGTTTCGTTCAACACCGTGATGTATTGGAATCTCTACGACCGCCCGCTGACACTGCGCGAAAACGCGCACGCACTGGACATCGTCTATTTCCGCGACGGCCTGAACGCCAACATTTCCGTAGCGAAAACCGACGATTACGTCGCCCTGCGCACCAACGGAAAAGTGGATGCCTCGAATCATGACGCAACGACGCAGCTTCTCCTCGGCCATCTCGCGGCTCTCGCGCATCCGCCCCGGCGCGTGCTTCTCGTCGGATTCGGCAGCGGCATGACGGCGTCCGCGCTCGCCACCTCCCCGGAACTGGAGCGCCTGGATGTCGTGGAAATCGAACCCGCTGTCGTTGGCGCCGCGCCGCTCCTCGCGCGGCTGAATCGCAACGTGCTCCTCGACCCGCGCGTGCATGTGACCTTTGACGACGCCCGCAATTTTCTTTTCACCACGCGCCAGAAGTATGACCTGATTATTTCCGAGCCGTCGAATCCCTGGATCGCCGGGGTCGCCACGCTTTTCACGCGCGAATTTTACGCAGCCGTTCGCAACCGGCTGACGACGGACGGCGTATTCGTTCAATGGATGCAGGCCTATTCCCTGTATCCCGAGGACTTGCGCATGCTTTTCGCGACATTCCTATCTGAATTTCACGGCGCCACACTCTGGCACGGCGATGCGCCGGACCTGATCCTGATGGCGCCCAGCCCTCGAGCAGGTGAAATTCTTAAGCGCGCGCAAACACTGTTTGAAACACCGCGCTTGCACGAAGATTTCGCGCAGTTGGGCATGGAAGAAGCGTCCGGCCTATTCGGTTTTTACCTGCTCGATGACGGCGGCTTGCGGAAATTTTCGTCAGGCGCGCAATTCAATACGGACGATCGAACATTGCTTGAATATCACGCCCCCCGATCCCTTCTTGTTCACGGCCTGGAAGACTGGAATCGCAACGCGATTCTGCAGGAGCAGAAAAACCCCCTCCCCGATGATTTTCCGCCGGAAGCGCGCGACGCTGCGCTTGCCGCCTCGGCCGCCACTTCGGTCAATCAGGAAGACGCGGAAGGAGCCGCGCGTTTCCTGCGTGCCCTCGACAATCGTCCGATCACAGCCGGCATCGCCGCGATCCGCGGCCGCGCCGCGCTGGCCCATTCCGATTATCAGGCCGCATTCCGGGCCTTTGATGCCGCTTTGGCTATCGATCCCAGTTCGCTGGAAGCCGCCTGGGGGCTCGCCGAAACCGACCGGCATTTTGGCAACAACGAAAAAGCGCGCGCGGAATTGCAGCGCATTCTCGAGCGCAAACCTGGAAATTTGCTAGCGCTCGGATCGCTCCTGAAGCTTGGTGTGGATTTTTCGCGCTGGCCGGAAGCGGAAGGTATCCAGCGCCAGCTCATTGCAGCGGATCCGGATTCGGGCGCAGCCGCGCTCGCGGAGCTTGCCGAAATTCTAGTGCGCGAAAACAAACCCGAGGAAGCCTATCGCGCCATGCTGGATTGTCTCGCGCAGGATCCATACAACTATCAGACTCAACTTAACCTGGGTGAATTGCTGGCCAAACAAAGCAAATGGCCGGAAGCGCGCCGCCACCTCGAATTCGTCATGCGCTATTTCCCCGATCAGACTTCGGAAATCTACCCGCTCCTGTTTCAAGCCGACAAAGCGCTTGGCGATCCGCTCGCCGCCGCCGAAGTCGTGCGCCTCGGCCTCCGCCTGTTCCCCGACAATTCGGAACTGCAGCGCTTGAATCTGCTTGTCGGTAGGACAGGCTTCAGCCTGTCGCATTTCGGAAATTAGCTCTAGGTCAAAGTACGACAGGCTTGAAGCCTGTCCTACGAAAAAAGGGCCGCCGAAGCGGCCCTTCCCGGTACGCAACCTGCGATGACTTGATGGGTTAGTTTCAGTTGGTCTTCGCGGAGGCTGCAATGGCCTTGGGCGCGCTCAAGTAGCCCGAGATTTTCTTGTCGGTAACCTGGTTGACCACCAGTTCCATCGGCTGGCGCGATCCGCCGGCGTAGAAGTAGATGGGTTCGTTGACGGAGCGGTTCTTCTTTTCCAGGCGCGTGTCGTCTACATACATCGCGATCGTGTACTGGTGCTTCTTGGCGCTCGCGCTGCGGAATTCGATCATCGTCTGTCCGACATGTTCCTTCTGGCCCTTCGCGGTCAAGTTGAATTCGTAGTAGTCGCGCTCGCCCATTCGCTTGAGCTGTTCGAGTTCCTCGTGGTTCCGCGCGATTAACTCGCCATGCTCGCCGCGCAATTGATCGATGCTCCCTTTGGTGGTGCTCAGATCGGTTTTCACGCCGTTGACGTCGGTGTCGAGAGCCTTGACGTCATCCGCGTCCGCCTTTGTGGCCAGAGTGTTTTGCACGTCGGTCAGCTTCTTCGTGTAGTCGGCGCGGCTCTGCTTCACTTGACTGCGGGCTGTCGCCAGTTGGTCCTCGGTCAGTTTCAGTTTGTCACCAACCAGATTCACTTCGGACTGCAACTCGGCGTTCGTGTGTTCCGCCTGCCCCATGCGCTGGGTGATTGCATCCTGGCTCGCCTGGAAAGTCTTGGCTTGTGCCGCCAGAGCCTGCTCGGCGTCATGTGCGTGGCCGCCGGCATTCCATGCCAGGCCCACGCCTACGAGGGAGAGAATCGCCAGCCCAACTACGGCTATTCCCATCCAGCGCGGTGAACCTTCTGTTGTACCTGTCCCTTGATTGTTCTCTTCTTCGTACATTTTAATGATCTCCTTTGCGATTTCCCTCGCGATAGGGAGAAGTGCATGCGTGCAACCAAACGAGAATCTAGGGGGATATACCGGGATATCCAGCGGAAAACATTAGGGTTATATCTATTTTCAGTTAGGTTTCTTGGCGGAAGGAGGTGGGGCCGAACGTGTAAGTTTTACTTGCGGAATAAGGTGCATCCCCGATAAAGGTCTGAATTCATTGATTTTGAGAGTTTACACGTATCTTCAGGAAAATATACAGGGGGTGGTCTCCCTAACCCATAGAGGAGTAACGGATTAGGCAACTCGGGAGCGATCAGCGTGGACCGGTTCCACTTCGCGGTCGAAGTAGACTTCGAGGGTGAGCGCTGCGGCATCGAAAATTGTTCGGCAGTTCTGGCAGTAGCTCAAATGGCGTTGGACGTCGCCCGCCACTTCGGGTGCCAGCCGGCCTTCCAGGTATTCGCAGATTAGACGGATAGTAGCTTTACAAGTAATGCTCACGACTGCCCCCGATGTCGAGCGGCAATTAAACATGCACGCCGTAAGCCAAAAATGCCCGGAACCGCTCAATTCTTGTAAGGCTAGTGCAATGAGTTAATTAGACTAACCATTGACTATCGCCCAGATTCTGTGACCGCAGCCAAAAGGGAGAATTTTTTCTCATGGGGAATCATTCTTACAGTATTCCGGGGGTTCCTTGAACAGTAGATTGGCCGGTGATGTTTGGGCCCTTCCTAACACTTTGCAAATACGATGTTTACCGCGTCACCGTCATATTACGCAGGACCGCGATCCGCTCCGATAGCGGTGGGTGCGTGCTGAATAAGCCCGAGAAAACCTGTCCAGCGGTCAAGGGTGCAACGATGAACAACGAGGCCGTCGTTGGAGAAACATCCATCGGGATTCGCTTATTGTACGCGCCGAGTTTTTCGAGCGCACTAATCAAACCGTACGCGTGGCCGACCATTTTGGCGCCGGACGCATCGGCGGCAAACTCGCGCTGCCTGGAAAGGCCGAGTTGTATCAATAGGGCCGCGAGGGGCGCCACGAAGATCATCAAAAGCGCTGCCAATCCGCCACCTCGCCTGTCGCGGGAGTTGCCGTAGCCACCAAAAATCATGGCAAATTGGCCCATGTGTGCGATCCAGGTGATCGCGCCGGCGAGCGTGGCGGCGATGGAGGTGATCAGAATGTCGTAATTGCGGACGTGGGAAAGCTCGTGCGCGATGACGCCTTCGAGTTCATCGTCGTTCATTAATTCCATGAGACCCGCGGTGACCGCGACCGAAGCGTGTGAGGGATTGCGGCCGGTGGCAAAGGCGTTCGGCGCGGGCTGTGGAATCACGTACAGCTTTGGCATCGGCAGCTGTGCTTTGGCAACCAGCCTCTCCATCACTTCGTATAGGCGCGGAAGCTGTTCGCGCGTTACGGGCTGCGCTCCGCTGGACCGCAGAGCGATTTTGTCGGAGAAAAAGTAGGCAACGCCGTTCATCACCACGGCGATGATCAGGCCGAACGTCATCCCTTGCTGGCCGGCAATGGCATCTCCGCCCAAAACTAAAAGCAGCGTCAATGCAGTCAGTAGAAAAAGTGTTTTTACGGCTCTCATATTCGGCACCTATTAGTAAATACGCGCAATCAGTCTAGAAGTTTCCCCCGGGCGCGTCAATCCAGGGCGCGCCCGGCAAAGAACTTACCGTCGGCGCCCGGATTTCGCCGCGGAGACAGCCTGCCCGGCTGCCTCGGGTTTTGTAGCGGGCTCCGGCGCCGCTTTTTGTTCCATGCGCTCGAAACGCATGGAATCGGAATCCGGGTCGATGTCGACTTTTACCAGGTCGCCCGGCAAAACCCCGCCGTCGAGAATGCGCATCGCGAGCGGATCCTGAACGAGCCGCTGGACCGTGCGGCGGAGCGGGCGAGCTCCGTATGCCGGATCGTATCCGTCGCGCACGAGCCTCTCGCGCGCCGCGGGCGTCAGCTCGATACGAACTTTTCTTTCCGCGAGCAGGCGCATCACCTTGGTCAGTTCGAGATCGATGATCTTGTTCAGCTGTTCCTTGCCAAGCGGGTTGAACAGCACAATATCGTCGATCCGGTTGATGAACTCCGGACGGAACGCCTGCCGCAAAGCTTCCATGGCTTCCTTGCGCGCGCGTTCCGGATCGCTTCCCGCCAGATCGAAGAGGGCGCTCGATCCGACATTGGACGTCATCACCAGGACCGCGTTGCGGAAATCGACGGTGCGGCCCTTGCCGTCGGTCAGGCGGCCGTCCTCGAGAATCTGCAGCAAAATATTGAACACGTCGGGATGCGCCTTTTCGATTTCGTCGAAAAGGATCACGGAATACGGATGCCGGCGCACCTGCTCCGTGAGCTGCCCGCCTTCTTCATAGCCGACGTATCCCGGAGGCGCGCCGATCATGCGCGAGACTGAATGCTTTTCCATGTATTCGGACATGTCCAGCCGAATCATGGATTTTTCGTCGTCAAACAAAAATTCCGCGAGGGCGCGGGCGAGTTCGGTCTTTCCGACGCCCGTGGGTCCGAGAAAAATGAACGAACCGATCGGGCGGTTGGGATCGGAAAGCCCGGCGCGATTCCGGCGGATGGAATTCGCGACGCGTTCGAGCGCCGAGTCCTGCCCGATGACGCGCTGTCGCAGGCGCGATTCCATGGTGACGAGTTTCTGCGCCTCGCCTTCGAGCAATCGCCCGACGGGAATTCCCGTCCACTTGCTCACCAGCTTGGCGATGTCCTGTTCGTCGACTTCTTCTTTCAGCATGCCGCCGTTCTTTTGGACATCCTCGAGGTTTTTTTGAGCGGCGGCAATTTCGCGCTCGGCCGTCGCGAGTTTGCCGTAGCGGATTTCCGCCACTTTCGCGAGGTCTCCGCTCCGTTCGAGGCGCTGCTCTTCCACCTTGAGCTGTTCGATCTGTTCCTTGACGCCGCGGATTTTGGCGATGGCGCTCTTTTCCACCTGCCACTGCGCCTTACGCGCGTTGGACTCCTCACGAAGTCCGGCCAGCTCCGATTCCAGTTGTTTCAGCCGTTCCTTGGAATGCGCGTCGGATTCCCGGAGCAATGCCTGCCGCTCGATTTCCAGCTGCAGGATGCGCCGCTCGATTTCGTCAATCTCGACGGGCAGCGAATCGAGCTGCATGCGCAGGCTCGCGCCGGATTCGTCGATCAAATCGATGGCCTTGTCCGGAAGAAACCGGTCGGTGATGTAACGGTGTGAAAGCGTGGCCGCGGCCAGGATCGCGGCGTCCTTGATGCGCACGCCGTGGTGCGTTTCATAGCGTTCTTTCAAGCCGCGCAAAATCGCGATGGTGTCTTCGACGGAAGGCTCGGCAATCAGTACAGGCTGGAAGCGCCGCTCGAGCGCCGGATCTTTCTCGATGTATTTGCGATATTCGTTCAGCGTGGTCGCGCCGATCGCCCGCAATTCGCCGCGCGCCAGGGCCGGCTTCAGCATGTTGGAGGCGTCCATCGCGCCTTCGGCCGCGCCCGCGCCCACGAGCGTGTGCAATTCGTCGATGAACAGAATGATTTGCCCGTCGGATTCCGTGATTTCCTTCAGCACCGCCTTCAACCGGTCCTCGAATTCGCCGCGATATTTCGCGCCGGCAACGAGCGCGGCCAGATCCAGAGCCACGACGCGCTTCGGACGCAGCACTTCGGGCACATCGCCCGCGACGATGCGCTGCGCGAGGCCTTCGACGACGGCGGTTTTTCCCACGCCAGGCTCGCCGATCAAAACGGGATTATTTTTCGTGCGGCGCGCCAGAATCTGCATGACGCGGCGGATTTCATCGTCGCGGCCGATCACCGGATCGAGTTTGCCGCGCCGGGCAAGTTCGATCAGGTCGCGGCCGTATTGTTCCAGGGCGCGAAACGTCGATTCCGGATTTTGTGATGTAACGCGGTGGCTGCCGCGCACCGAGGTCAGCGCCTGCAGGATCGCTTCGCGCGAGGCTCCATATTTGGCAAGTAGCTCCGCGGCCTCATCCTTGCGAATCGTGGCGATCGCCATCAGGATGTGCTCGGTGGAAACGTATTCGTCCTTGAACTGTTCCGCTTCGACGAATGCACCTTCTAGCACTTTGTTCGCCGCCGGGCTCATCTGCTGCTGCACCGCTCCCGTCACTTTCGGGATGCGCCCGAGCCGGGTCTCAATTTCACTCGCAAGAGTGTCCGGACGCACGCCGAGCCGCTCAAGCAGGGGAGGGACGACCCCATCCTTTTGCGCGACGAGCGCGCCAAGCAAATGCAGCGGCTCGATCTGCTGATGATCGTGGCGCGCGGCAATGTCCTGCGCCGATTGCACGGCTTCCTGTGCTTTGAGTGTAAATTTGTCGAAGCGGACCATTGCTCTTACCTCGCTACTGGAAAATGATGGGGCCGTCCAACCGGCCGGCCCCTATTCGTTAGATCATGTGAACACGCCAAGCGGACCTGGAAACTTACTTCCCGTTGTTCCCGGCGTTGACGGCCACTTTCACCTGGCGCGGCTTGGATTCCTCGCGCTTTGGCAGGGTGACGGTCAGCACGCCGTTCTTGTATTCGGCGCCGATCGCTTCCGAGTTCACCGTATTCGGCAAGGAAAAGCTGCGGCTGAACGCGCCGTACGTGCGCTCGACGCGCAGGAAGTTTTCCTCGGATACGGACTTCTCAAACTTACGCTCCCCGCGAATGGTGAGCAAGTTGTTCTCGATCCGCACATCGATGTCCTTCTCATTCACATCCGGAAGGTCGGCCTTGACTACCAACTCATTGGGGGTCTCGTAGATGTCGACCGCCGGGGCCCAGGTCGTCAATGCTGACTCCTCAGCGTGATTCCGGAAAGACTCGTTAAAAATTCGGTTGAATTGGTCCTGCAAAGTGGAAATCCCTCGAAAAGGTTCGAGACGAGCGATTGTTGACATATTGTCCTCCATCCAAGTCCTGTATTTAATTTAACTGCAAGCGAAGCATAAAATATTAGTGCATTATTGTCAAGTATTTTCTTGAAAGCCTTAATGCCTGTCTCCTAATCCTATAACGTATTGCAAAACAAGCGCTTGCACGTATTCTACGGATATCTAATTGCTCTTTGCTCCGAATATATCTTATAGTCACAGCGCACATTCATGAGCCTCTCTGACTTCCAATTCGACCTTCCCCAGGACCGGATTGCCCAGCAGCCGCTCCCCGAGAGGGATGCGTCACGGATGTTGATTCTGAATCGAGAAAAGCAATCGTCGGAAGATTCGATGTTTCGCGCTTTCCCTGATTTGCTCCGCGGCGATGAATTGATCGTGGTGAACAACGCTCGGGTCATCCCAGCGCGTCTATTCGGACGCCGGAAAGGCGCGCGGTCGGAAAAGCCGGGACGGGATCGCCACACGGTGCGCGAATTCTTGTCGTCGCAAATCGAAGTCCTGCTCACCAGGCAGACCGGTCAAGATGAGTGGGAAGCCTTGGTCCGGCCAGGAAGAAAAATACGTGTGGGAGAGCGCGTCGAATTCGGGGACGGTGAACTGACCGCCGAAGTGGTCAGCCGTGGCGAGTACGGGCTGCGGCGAATCCGCCTCACGGCGAAGGGAAGCGTCTCGCAAACGATCGAACGGCTCGGCCACGTTCCGCTGCCGCCATACATCTCGCGGCAGGACGAAGTGGCGGACCGCGAGCGCTACCAGACAATTTTCGCCGACCGTCCGGGAGCCGTGGCCGCGCCGACCGCCGGCCTGCATTTTTCTCCTGCAATTCTGGATAGGCTGAGGGATCGAAACATTGAAACGGCCGCGATCACTCTGGACGTCGGCCTCGGCACCTTCCAGCCAATCCATGAAGAGGAGATCGAGAAACATCGAATTCATTCCGAGCGCTACGAAATTCCGGAAGCCGCGGCGGCCGCGATCTGCAAAGCGCGCCGCGAGGGCCGGCCGATTTTCGCCGTGGGGACCACCGTCGTGCGCGCGCTCGAAGATGCCGCCGAGAAATCCGCCGCGCGGCATCGCGAAAAGCACGACGCCGTAAGTTTTCTGATCGAGCCCGGCACCGCGGAAGCAAGCATTTTCATCAACCCGGGCCACAAGTTTCGCTTGGTCGATCAACTGCTGACGAATTTCCATTTGCCGCAATCCACGCTGCTCATTCTGGTCAGCGCGTTTGCGGGGCGCGAATTCATTCTGCAAGCCTACCGGCACGCCGTCGATGACCGATACCGCTTCTACAGCTACGGCGATTGCATGTGGATCAAGTAGAGCCCGCGCGGCCCAATTTGTCCGTGCGTACGAGTCGAATTGGGGGATTCCAAATTCTTGACGCCAATACCGCTTCAGCTTCTCAGTACTGTTACTCTCAGTACGAAGAGAAAAGTTTTTCCTGATTAACGAATTTAAACTTGACACCCGCGACTCGCCGCAATATGAACTCTGCTTGGAAAATGGAAAAAATCATTCCAGACAGATGATCTTTTCCGTTCCCTGGAAAGCAGCTCTTCAAAAATTCGAGGTGGGCAAATGAAACGCATTCTGTTCCCAGGCAGTTTGTGCTTGATGTTGCTGGCGGCTATGACCATTCCGCCGGCGGCAAAGGCGTCGACGACATACAACGCGTATGTTGGAGGAGAGACCAAGGATCAGTCCGTTCAAGCGGACGCATTTTTTCCGAATGAACTCTGGCTAATTGAGGGCGACAGCATCACGTGGACCTTTGTTCCCAAGAACGAGCCCCACACGGTTAGTTTCCTCACGCCGGGACAGACTCGCCCGGGTGCGACCCCCGCCGGCAGGACCTCCGTTCGCAGCCGTGGGCGTACCTTGCGGACCGGCGCCTAGCTACGATGGCAGCGCATGCGTGTCCACGGCTACTGGTTTGAGTGGTGGCGCAACTTTCACGGTAAAATTCCCGAAAGCAGGCAATTACAAACTTGTATGCCTGATCCACACGGACATGAACGGCACGGTTCACGTTCTGGAGAACCTCCCGATCAACGCTCCCCTCATTCACGGCCAGCGATTCTACGATGACCAGGCGCACGATGAAGCGGAAGCCCTGCTTTCCGACAACGATCAGTCGTGAGGACGAAGATCATCGCGGATGGCGCGATCGCAGGGATGGCGATAACACGGTGACTGCTGGCATTGGCGAAATCGTGGCGACGGGTGGGGGAACGCAGTACCGCGCCGTCCTACGTTTTCTGCCGGAAACGATTCGGATCCATGCGGGGGAGTCCGTGCTATGGACGAATCTGGATCCGACCGAGCCGCATACGATCACCTTTGGGATTGAGCCCGCTGGATTTGTTCCCACGCTTTACTCGCTCCCTCCCGTGATTGTTCCCAAGCCCGGCCCGCCCATGCCCAATCCGCCCACCCCTGCACTTTGGCCATGACCACCGATTGCCACGGATCCGGGAACCGGCGTGGTTATCGCAACAATCAATTGCACTACATCCCCGGCGGCGACTGCCGGGACGACTCCTTGTGATGCCGCCTTCACGCCGCAGGAGAATTCGGTCTCTCCACCGCCTCCGTCCTTTGCTCCGTTTAGCTTCCTGAATTCGGGATTCATTCAGGCAGCAGAACCGGATCGAACCGGTACGGCGCAGGTGGCTCCCGGGACGACGCGAATCCGCATCTTCTTTCCCAACAAAGGGCATTACTATTACCACTGCGCCCTTCATGACGTGGACGGGATGTACGGCGAGGTAATTGTTGAATAATTCCAGAGCCGGTGAAATGAAGGGGCGATTCATTCCTGGAATGTTGTTGGTCGTGGCGTTTCTGTTCGGGACGGTTCATCGGGGGTCGGCTCAGGCTGCCGAAAAACACGCCTGAGCCCGCACCTGCGGGAGGCCGCGGAATCAAAGTACCGCGGCGGCCTCGTTTCTCCGCCCCTCCCGAAACCAAAATTCACGCTGACCGATACGTCCGGAGCTCTGTTCGATTTTGCGTCGAAAACCCAGGGATACGCCACGCTGCTTTTCTTCGGCTACACCCACTGTCCGGATGTGTGTCCGCTGCAGATGTCCATGATTGCCCGGGCACTCAAGAAAATACCGCCGGCCACCGCGGATCGACTTAAAGTAATATTTGTAACAACCGATCCCGGCCGGGACAGTCCCCAGGTCTTGCGGTCGTGGCTCGATCATTTTGATAAGCGCTTCATCGGCCTTACGGGAACCGAGGCGGAAATCGCCTCTGCCCAAATTGCAGCGAATCTTTCTCCCGCCAAGAAGTCGGCCGTGCGCCCCGACGGAGCGTATGAAGTAGGCCATGCGGCTTTTGTATTTGCCTACACGAGGGACAATCTGGCCCACGTGATTTATCCCGGCGGGGTGACACAGGACGACTGGGCCCACGACCTTCCCTATCTCGCAACAGAAACTTGGTCGAATCGGTGAAATGGCCCGGCTCCCCTCTGCGCTTTCACGAGAGATTTGCCATCCTTTGCATGCGCTGTCCCGAATTTCGTCTATAATCTGGGCGGGTCGAGGGTGTGGCTCAGGTAGTTCATTCGAGTGCGTCAATCGGGTGCGCCGTCAATCATGCGATTTCTCCTGCTCAGCGATATTCATGCGAATGTGACTGCGCTCGAAGCCTGTCTCGACGCGGTGAAGGGCCGTTGGGACCGCGTCTACTGCCTGGGCGACATTGTCGATTACGGGCCCGATCCCAACGAAGTGACCGACCGGGTGAGAGAACTTGCGCCGGTCATCATCCGCGGCAATCACGACAAAGCCGTGGCGGGGATTACAGACCTGGAGGATTTCAATCCGATGGCGCAGATTGCCGCGCTGTGGACGCGCCAGCAATTGACCCCCGAAACGCTCAAGTATGTCGCGGAATTGCCTCAAGGGCCCGTTTCCGTAGATGGCATTACGCTCGTTCACGGCGCCTACGAGGATGAGGATGAATATGTCTTCGTTCCGGGACAAGCGATGGGCGGGCTGCTGGATTCGCCGACGGACGTAACATTTTTTGGGCACACGCATCATCAAGGCGGATTTTCCTACCGCGCCGGGCAAATCGGCATGATTCAGCTTCGTCCGGATCACGGTCCAAAGTTCGCGGCTCTGCGCATGGAGCAGGGGACGAGGTATTTGCTGAACCCCGGCTCGATCGGCCAGCCGAGGGACGGGGATCCGCGGGCGGCGTTTGCCATCGCCGACCTGGAGCACCACATCATCGAATTTTGGCGAGTGCCCTACGATATCGCCGCGGTTCAAAAGCGCATGGAGAAGGCCGGCCTGCCCTACCAACTAGTCGAGCGTCTAGCAGCGGGCCGCTAGTAGCGCGGGCTTCAGCCTGCGGGGATTAGCGCCTTACGGGAATTAAACCCCGCAGGCTGAAGCCCGCGCCACTGTGGAAGAAGAGGAGGATTTCCGACTTGATCCCCACCGAAGAACGCAGCCGGCTGCCGGTCGCATTTCTGATCGGCATCGTCATCGTGTCTTTGCTCGTTGGCGCGGCCGTGCTGTACAGCCGGTATGCCACGCCTGCGGTTTCGGAAGATGAAAAGCCGCTGCCCAAGGGACCGGAGGAGACGGCCTACGCGTCGAATATCCATTTTCTCGAACCCAAGATGAGCCGGGCGGCGAATTTCCTGAATCAGGAAGTGACGTACGTCTTTTGCACAGTTGAAAACGGAGGGAACCGGAAGGTCCAGCAAATTGAAATCACGGTAGAATTCCATGACCCCTTCAAGCAGGTGATCCTGCGCGACAAGCAGCGCTTGTTTCTTCCCACGGCGCCCGCATTCATGCCCGGCCAGCAACGGGACGTACAGATCCCCTATGAACACATCCCCGTGCAATGGGACATGGTATTCCCGACAATCACCGTGACCGGACTCGCGTTCAAGTAGGTTTGAGTAGCGCGGGCTTTAGCCTGTGGGGTTTGGTGTGTGCTAGGACTAAAATCCACAGTCTAAAGCCCGCGCTACGTGTCACGAAAAATGACTTCCTCTTTTCGCTCTCTTGTTCGATAATTCGCGCCAATGGAGCTAGCCGCCGAATTGCGCCGCGCCCTCGATGGACTGTGCGCCATCGGTGCGCGTGAAGTTCGGGAAAACGGGGAATGGCTGGCTGGGCTCGACGGCGCGCAATACGAAGTGAGCGCGCAGGGCGAAGCGGCCCTCTTACATTTGTGGAGCACGCAGCAGTCCCTCGTTCGACGCGTGCTCCGCGTCACGGAGGAATCCCGCGATCGCGTCATCCTGGAAGTCAGCCGCTTCGGCTATTCCAGGCTCGCGCGGCTTGAATTCATCGGCGGCGGCGCCCATCGCGAGACGCGGCGCGTGGAACGCGAACAGTTTTCCAATCGCCTGCGCCGGATCTTGACGGACCATTTCCCCGACGAAACCATCGAGTCGCTGGTAACTTCCGCTGACCTGCACCATTCCATTTCGGGCTCCTACACGCGAGGCCTTGTCCGGCGCGGGTCAGAAGCATACGCGGTGCTGGCGGCGTCTCCAAACGAAGATGGGGCAACGATCGACGGCATCCTGACGTTCGGCCTGATCTGGCTCCAGCAAACGCGGGACCGCGCGCGGCGGCATTCGGTGCACGGGTTGCGCCTCTTTTTGCCGAGCGGCAAGTCCTCCATAACAGCGCATCGAATGGCCGCCCTCGCCGCCCCTCAGGAAGTCGAACTGTATGAATACCACCCCAAGTATTGGCGTGTTCGGCGGATCGCCCGGTCGAGCGCGGGTAATCTGGCCACATCGATTGTGCCGCGCCGAGAAATCGAACAGGCCATTGCCGCCGCGATGCCGATGGCCGAGCGCATCAGGCGGCTGGCTCCCGATGCCATCCGTGTGGGCGTGGCGCCGGTTACGCGGGAAGTGACGTTGCGCTTTCGCGGAGTTGAGTTTGCTCGCTGGCGACAGGATGCGATGTGGTTCGGCCTTGCCGAACACCAGCAAGTCTTGACCCCCGAAAAATGGACCGCTCTTGAGGCGCTGGTCCGCCAGCTCGAAACGCACCGCCATCCGTTGGCTTCGGACATGAAACATCGCTTGTACCGCGCGCAGCCGGAGCGCTGGCTGGAAACCATGGTAGCCGCCGACCCGGCGCGGATCGATGCGCGGCTCGAACCCCGGCACATTTACGCGCAAGTTCCGGCATTCTCTTCTGGCGATCGCGGAATCATTGACTTGCTGGGCGTCATGCGGGACGGGCGCCTTGCCGTTCTCGAATTAAAAGCTTCCGAGGACATTCAACTGGTGATGCAAGCGGTCGACTACTGGCTCCGCGTGCGATTCCATCATGATCAGGACGACTTTCGCAGGTACGGATATTTTCCGGAGGTGCAGCTCAACGCGAAGCCGCCCTTGCTGTTTCTCGTGGCTCCCGGCTTCCGGTTCCACCCCTCTATGGATATCGTATTGCGATATTTATCGCCGGAAATTGAAATCGCGCGGATCGCGCTGGCTGAAAATTGGCGCCGCGGTTTGCGCGTCGTTTTCCGGCAATGAAGTGGTGAAAGGTTTCCCGGCATTTAAGCCTAAATGCTTAACACAGAGAACACAGAGAATTCGGAGGGAGAAGAGAAAACCTCATTTGCGGCTCGGTTTTCCTCAAAAAGTAGGCCTAAAAAAAGAGAAGCAGCTTTGGACTAGCCATCGCTGCTTCCCGGGGTGTGTCCTTGAAGTGGTTTGTCTAGTTAGACGCTGAAAATACGAAAAGGTTGCACAGGTTAGAAAAATTTTAGGTTGCGAGCAGAATTTATTATCGCGGAAAATCTCGGGTATTCCCTGTAGACGGTCAACCCTCAGTAAAATAAATACTTGCGCCACTTCTCGTCTTTATTGCCGATCAGACGCATCAACTGCCGGGAAGTGTGCAGGGTGAAAGGCCGAGGCCGGCGAGCCAGGGCCAGCCCGGCTTCTTCCGGCGTCCTGTCACCTTTCCGATTATTGCACTGGTAGCAGCAAGCAACGAGATTTTCCCAGGAGGACCTGCCGCCACGGGAGCGGGGCACAACATGGTCCAGCGTCAGCTCAGAGGCGGGAAGGATCCGCCTGCAGAACTGGCACGTATTGCGGTCCCGGAGGAGAATATTCTTTCGAGACAGGGCCCGGGTCTGCTGCGGGATGTGCCGGTAGGCCAGCAGGCGAATCACCGACGGCACCTCAAGCGACCGCGAAGCCGAGTGCACCTTGGTCTGATTGATTTCTTCGGCCTGGGCCACACCCTTGAGCATCAGAACCATGGCGCGGCGGACGGCGGTAACATTGATCGGCTCGAAGGTTGCGTTCAGAACGAGCACCGGCTCCTGCATGATTGCCGGTTTCCGCACAGCAGGGGGCAAGGCGCCGGGTGGCCGAGCATCTCCTCGGACTTCCGGCGAGAGCTTCGGCCGGGGAGGCCTACCGATATGGCCCGGTGGTTTCATTCCCCAAAGTCCTGATCTGCCAATCCGGCTTCCGGAGCTGATGATTGAAGTAACGCCCTTGCAACGGTCAACCCAACCACCCGGGTAGCGCCAGCCCCTTTGAGGGCCCGGGAGCAGGCGTCCAATGTAGCCCCGGTGGTGAATACATCATCTACCAGTAAAACACGCAGGTTGTCAACCTGAGCCATCTTATGCGTTGCATAAGCGCCACGAACGGTCTCCCAGCGCTCCCGGCGGGTCAGGCGAAGCTGATTCGGCCTTGGCCGGGTACGCACTAACAGATAGGATCGAAAAGGGATACCGAGAAGGCGGGCGAGCGGCCGGGCGATCAGCTCCGCCTGATTGTAGCCTCGCTCGCGCATTCTGCTCCGGTCAAGTGGGACCGGGACGACAGCATCCGCGGCAAAGACCTGTGATTGACTCTCTACCATGCCTGCCAGTCGCCGGGCAAACCAGACCCCGAGCGGCGTCACTTTTCCGTATTTGAGCAGGAGAATCGCGCGCGCCATACGGGGTGTATAGGCGGCGAAGCTGCGCGCAAAGTCAAAGTTATACACCTCGTTGCGGCAAAGGTGGCACCGGGGCAGTGAAACCCCTTCGGTGACGGCAGTAGAAACGATCGGCCGGCCGCATTTGTCACAGAGTGGCTCAGGAAGCGTTTGTGTGAGGGCGTCCATACAGGCGTGGCAGAACGGAATTGAGCTGCCGGTGTCAAGGATCCGGGTGCAGATCCGGCAAGGCGCGGGAAGCACGAGCGAAACCAGCGCCTCGCACATCCCTCGAAGATGGGACCGAACAGAATTGGAGACCCCGGCCACGGTGCGGCAAGGGTACCCCGACCGCGAACGTAAGGGAAGTGAAAAGTGGCACGAATAGTGACAAGGTCTTTAGTAGCGCGGGCTTCAGCCTGCGGGGTTTAATGCGACTCGGGCGAAACCCCGCAGGCTGAAGAGTCTGTGTGAGAACTAGGTTTTGTGGCCACTAATTGGAAGATGCTTTTCGCCTTCCACAATATATTGTGGTCACAACCATCAAAAACTTAGTTCTCACCCACACTCTGAAGCCCGCGCTAGTAAACAGCAGAGAAATTTAGGTCGGAAGATCGACGCGCGCAGAGTCGGACTCTGTCTAAAGCAGGCCTTGCTCGTGCTTTTCCGCGCAAGTCACGCAATGGCGCGCCCAGGGAACGGCCTCCAGGCGCTTTTGCTGAAGCTCCTCTTCGCATTCGATGCAGGTGCCGTACGAATTAGCTTTTATGCGATTCAGCGCTTCGTCAATCAACGCCAGCATGGACCGGTCCGTATTCGTCTGTCCGAACAGGAATTCCTTGGTATAGGAGTTTGCAGCCTTATCCGCAAGATCCACCGTAGGATCGTCGTCCGCGGTCCGGCCCTCTTCCTCGGTCCGCGCAATTGTCTTGATCAATTCCTCGCGCCGGGCCTGCAATTTTTTCTTGTAATACTCCAGACGCTTCTTATCCATAAGTCGGGCCCCACCATTCACCCAATTGCCGCTGTTACAAACGGGTGATTGTAGGCCTGCTCTTCACAACTGTCAAGGAAGGGCCTCGCGGGGTGATAATTCATTTTGATCATCTTGATTTTGGTGCGGCAATTAACTGCCCGCCCAAAATGCGGGCGGCCTCTACAAAACCCAACAAGGAACGATAGTTGTGTAGCGGCCGATTCGTCCCGTGTTCTTCGGGACGGATCGGGCATTTTTCTGTGGAGACTTTAGCAACTCCTGCCCCCGGTAGACGCAACCCGGAGCCGGGAACACGTCGCGGCAGGAAGGGGCGGAAAGATCTCCGAAACCGGAAATACATTCTACGTATCTCATGGTATTGCCGGAGCTTTCCAGCGTGCTATACTCTGTGGCCCATCCCTATCCCGGCCCGAATGCCAGGGGGAGGAAAGGATGGATGGAAGAAGCCGGCGCGAGGCCAGGGATTTTGGGGCTGGTTTGGCGCGATTCTCGGAGGTGGGTTTATCGCGGAACGGAGTTTTCGGCAAGCAGACCGGATTCGGGTGAATGATCGAATTCGGGCGCGTGAAATTCGCGTGGTGGATGAGGATGGCGGGCAGTTGGGGGTGATGCCGCCGTTCGAGGCGATTAAGCTTGCCCGTGAGCGGGGGCTGGATCTGGTGGAAATTTCACCGACCGCCGACCCGCCGGTTTGCAAGATCACCGACTACGGGAAATACCTTTACCAGACCAACAAAAAAGCGCACGAGCAGCGCAAGCATCAGAAGGGCTCGCAGTTGAAGGAAGTGAAGTTCCGCCCAGCGACGGCGGAACACGATTACCAGGTGCGGAAGAACCAGATCATCCGGTTCCTCGGCGAAGGCCACAAAGTTAAGGCGATGATTTTTCATCGCGGTCGCGAGATGGCCCACCAGGAAGTGGGCCGCGCGAAAATGCACCGGCTCCTGCAGGAAATTGCGGATCACGCGCTGGTCGAGATCGGCCCGCGCATGGAAGCGAATGTTTTGATGGCGCTTCTCGCACCGAAGCGGGGCGGCGGGGCGCCGGTGAAACCCGCGGGGGGGTAGGACGGGCTTTTTACCCTGAGTGCTCGAAGGGCAGCCTGTCAGCTTTTTGCGTACGCTCAAATGTTCGTAAACGCCCAACGAAAACCAGACAGGCTGGAAGCCTGTCCTACTTGAAGAATCTCGGAGAGGAAACGTTTGTGGCAAAAAAAGTTAAAAAACTGAAACTGAAAACGCATCGCGGCGCCGCCAAGCGCTTTAAGATCACAGCCACCGGAAAAGTGATGCGCATGCATTCCGGCAAGCGGCACCTGCTGGGCACCAAGAAGGCCAACCGCATGCGCCGCCTGAAAAAGATGAAACAGGTTTCACCGGCGGATTCGGGCAACGTCCACAAGATGCTGCCGTACGGATAAACGGTTGGCAGAAAATTTCCTTTTTTGTCATTCCGAGCGAAGCGAGGAATCTCTCTTTTCTTGACTCTAAACCAAAGAGAGATTCCTCGCTTCGCTCGGAATGACAACGCGATTAGTTTCGGGCAAAATGCAGGGCAGAAGAAGTGACCAAGTTGTAAGAAACGCAAATCAGATTTTTGCTGCGCCAGGCAGAGCGCAACCCGCCACGGTGGGCCTGCCGGCCGGCGGTCCGGTCCAAACTGAAAAGAGGACTGGGCCATGCTTGCGGAGAATTCGCGAACCGCGAAATTTTCGCTGAGCTTCTAAACACGCCGTGGAGACGCTCTCGCTGTCCGATTGTGCGCCTGTTCCCGTGCGCGGGGACTCGCCTCGATGCTCCGGATTGCGCCGCGCCTCCGCACTGGAGAAAATAAAATGGCTCGAGTAAAACGCGGAACCAAACGGCGCGCGCGCCGCAAGAAGTTTCTAAAGCGCACAAAAGGATTTTTTCTCACAAAATCCAAGCTCTACCAGTCCGCCCAGGAGGCGGTGAATCGCGCGGAGCGTTTTTCCTACCGCGATCGCCGCGTCCGCAAGCGCCAATTCCGCTCGCTGTGGATTCAGCGCATCGGAGCGGCGGCGCGCAACGAGGGAATTTCCTACAGCCAGCTGATGCATGGGCTGAAGGCCGCGGGCATAGAAATCGACCGCAAGATCCTTTCCGACATCGCCGTGAAGGACGCCGCCGGATTCACGCAGCTCGTCGAGCAGGCGAAAGCTTCGCTAGGCGCAAAAGCCAAGGCATAACGATTTCCTTGCTTCCATGACGAATGACCCAACAGCGAAGACACTCGCTGAGCTGGGCGTCGCAGACGCCTCCGGCGTAGCACGTCTGTTCGCGGACGTAACGGTCCAGTTCTCCGCAGAACTTGACGCCAAACAGGGCGCTAGCCAGTGGGAAGAATTGCGGGGCGCATGGCTCGGCCGCAAATCCGGTGTGCTTACGCGCATTACGGATAATTGGCTCAAGCCTTCGAAACCTGAGCTGAAGCGCGCGGTCGGACAAGCGCTTAACGAACTGAAGGCGCACATCGAAGCGGCGCTCGAATCGCGGCGAGCGGCAATTGAAGCCGCGGCTGAACAGACAACGCTCGCGCGCGAGCGCGAAGACCTCTCGCTTCCCGGCGTCGTCCGCGCGCTTGGCTCGCGGCACCCACTGCGACAGACGTTTGAAGAGATCGAGCGGATTTTTCTTTCGCTCGGTTATTCCGTTGTGGCCGGACCGGAGATGGAGACGCCTTACTACAATTTCGAGGCGCTCAATATTCCCGAGCACCATCCGGCGCGCGACAACATGGACACGTTTTACATGGCCGCGCCTCCAGGCGCCGCGCCTCTTTTATTGCGCACGCACACCTCGCCGATGCAAGTGCGCACCATGGAAAAGCAACAACCACCCGTACGCATCATCGTTCCGGGAAAAGTTTATCGTCGCGACAATCCCGACGCGACGCACGGCTTCATGTTCCACCAGATCGAAGGCCTCGCCGTCGATACGGACATCACGTTTTGCGATTTCAAGGGCACGGTCGATTATTTCGTGCGCGAATTTCTTGGGCCGGGCGTGAAGACGCGCCTTCGGCCCAGTTATTTTCCGTTCACCGAGCCTTCGGTGGAAGTGGATGCGACGTGCGTCTTCTGCGGAGGCAAGGGCTGCAACGTGTGCAAACAATCCGGCTGGATTGAATTGTTCGGCGCGGGCATGGTTGATCCCGCCGTCTACGGTTTCGTGAATTACGACGCCAAGAAGTTTTCAGGCTTCGCTTTCGGCCTGGGTGTCGAGCGCCTGACGCAGCTCAAATACAACATCAACGATTTGCAGCTGTATTTTCAGAATGATGTGAGATTCTTGCGGCAATTTGCCTAACCCATTCAGCCGCGGGTGATTGGCGATGCAATGCACTTCGCAGGGTTTTTGGTAAAGGGTTGGATTTGTGGGTTGGAGCTTTAGCTCCGACATTAGAAGCTCAACCAGTTGGGCTTTAGAGTCTGTGTGAGAACTCGGTTTTGGTCTATGTAGCGCCCGCCTTCAGGCGGGCATCCGCGTGATTCCAAAGTGCCCGCCTGAAGGCGGGCGCTACAAAAAGGTGCCGATTTTGAGTTCTCACATAGACTCTTTAGCCGCTAAAGGTTCGGCATCCAAGCAAACCCGTCGGCGGCTAAAGCCGAACTAAGCGAAGCATTTACGTCGCGGCTGAAGCCGTGACCTACAAAGATCATTCTTGTAAGTACGATGTTTCGCCTTCTGGAACGAAAAACGAACGATGAAAGTTCTTTACAACTGGCTGAAAGAATTCGTCGAACTGACGGCGGCGCCGGAAGAATTGCGCACGCGGCTCTCACTTTCCGGCACGGCCGTCGAGGCGCTGGAACAGACCGCGGCGGGACCGATGCTTGACGCCGAGCTGACTTCGAACCGCGCGGATTGCCTGGGGCACTACGGGATCGCGCGGGAAGCGGCGGTGCTGTATGGCTTGCCGCTCAAGCGCGTCGATCCACATCCGCGCGAATCTTCCGAGCAGGCTGCGACGGCAACGCGAGTTCAGATTGACTCGCCCGAATTGTGCGGGCGTTATACGGCGCGCGTTCTTCGCGGGGTGAAGGTGGGGCCGTCGCCCGACTGGCTGCGGCAGAGGCTCGAAGCGCTGGGGCAGGCTTCGATCAACAACGTGGTGGACGCGACGAACTACGTCATGCTCGAACTCGGGCATCCCCTGCACGCGTTTGACATGGATTTGCTGGCTGAAAAACGAATTGTCGTGCGGCGCGCTCGCGCGGGAGAAAAAATGCGCACCCTGGATGGCATTGAGCGCACGCTCACGAATGAAATGTGCGTGATCGCCGACGCCGCGCGCGCCGTGGCCATCGCCGGCGTGATGGGGGGCGGCGACTCGGAAATTCGCCTGGCGAGCCGAAACATTCTGCTCGAAGCGGCGTGGTTCGATCCGATTTCGATTCGCCGCACGTCAAAGGCGCTCGGACTGCGCACGGAAGCCTCGATGCGTTTCGAGCGCGGCGCGGACATGGAAATGGCGGAAACGGCTTCGCGCCGCTGCGCCGAACTCATTCAGCAACTGGGCGGCGGCGAAGTGCTCGCGGGCGTGGTGGACGTGTTTCCGGGGCGCATCGAAGCGCCTGCGATTGAGCTTACTCGAAAAGAATTTCTGCGCGTGATGGGCGCGGATGTGCCCGACGGGGAAATTGAAACAATTCTCGCGGGACTGGGTTTCGAGCCCGCGCGTCTAGGCGGAACGCGGGGCAGCGCGGGATCGCCTGATGCCTCCTGGAAATGCCGTCGGCCATCCTGGCGGGGCGACGTGACGCGTGAAGTGGACCTCATCGAAGAAGTTGCGCGAATTTACGGCGTGGACAAATTTCCCTCGCGCCTGCCCGCGGCAAAACTCCCGGCTGCGCGCCTTGCATACGCCGAAGCCGACGACCATCTGCGCGAAATTCTGATCGGCCTCGGCTATCAGGAGATCATCACCATCCCGATTGTGGACGAACCGAGCGACGCGATGTTTCGCGCGAAAAACGCCGCGCCCGCGCGCATCGCGAATCCTCTCGCCGAAGACGCCTCCGTAATGCGCTCGACCGGCGCCGTGACGATGGCGCGAACGCTGGAATGGAATCTGAATCACGGGCAGCGCAACGTGCGCCTGTTTGAATTCGGAAATACTTACGGATGGAACGGAACAAAGCCGGTCGAAACGCGCATCGTGACGCTCGGCGCGACGGGCCTCGCGCGAGAAAAAGGCGTCGCCGAAACAGAACGCGCCTACACTTTTGCCGACTTGAAAGGCGACCTCGATCAACTCGGGCATCTCGCGGGCGGGCTCGCGTGGACGCCCGGCGCGCCGGAATGGCTCCACGGTGCGCATGCGGGAACAGTTTCCCTGCGGGCTAACGACGCGGGGGCGCGACCGGCTATTCCGATCGGGCATGCGGGGCAGGTCGCCCGGCGCGTTTCGGAAAAATTCAAATTGCGGCAGGACGCTTACATCGCGGAACTGGAACTCGAGCCGCTGTGCG
The DNA here is from genome assembly GCA_963819395.1 of uncultured Acidobacteriota bacterium. Taxonomy (GTDB): domain Bacteria; phylum Acidobacteriota; class Terriglobia; order Acidiferrales; family UBA7541; genus Palsa-360. The sequence continues at coordinate 140,081 of CAWFVW010000003.1, read as the reverse complement.
CGGGTTACAAATCGGCCCGCGCGGCCCTGCGCTACAAGCCGCTTTCCCGTTTTCCTGCGGTCGAGCGTGACTTCTCTCTTGTCCTCGCGGATGGGACCACGTTTGCCGGTATCGAATCGGCGATTCGCACCCTCGGCATCGCCGAAATCTCCTCGATTGACGCCGTGGATTTATTTCGCGGAAAAAATCTGCCGGAGGGAAAATTTGCGCTGCTCGTTCGGGTGAGGTTTGAGAGCCGGCAAGCCACGCTCACCGAAGCGCAGCTAACGGATTTTTCATCGCGCATTCTCGCCGCGCTTGAGCAAAAACTCGGCGCCACCCTTCGCGCCTAAGCCGCAACCCCAGGTGGAACAGGCTTCACAGGCTGCGGAAAAACTCAAATAGTTGTCATTCCGAGGCGCGCCGCGCGCCGAGGAATCTCTCTTTTCCTGGGTTTCAATCAAAGAGAGATTCCTCGCTTCGCTCGGAATGACAAAATAAATTCTTTTTTCCGCAGCCTGTTCAGCCTGTGGGTTTGGCTTTCGCAAGCGTTACGAACCCCCCACAGGCTGAAGCCTGTTCCACTGAAAGCGCACCCACATTTATCTGGACATGAATCAGGAAAAGTTGAGGGCAGAGTGCTGGATTAAACTTTTGCCGGATAGACGAACATGAAAATCGCGGTAGCAATCCCGATCACCACAAACGCCACGACGCTGCCCTCCGGCCCTACCGTGCCGCCGGTGAGCCATGCTGGTCCGTGAAACGAGGAATTCAGCAAGTGGCCAGGGGCGATGAGACCGCTATTCGGCACCGAATACAGAAACGTCTCGCCCCAATCGAATGAGGCGTGCAGCCCCACCGCGAACCACAGGTTGCCGGTGCGCCGCAGCGTCAGGCAGAAAAACATTGCAATTACAAACACGCTGAGCGCGCCGACCTTGTCTTCTCCGCGGTTGCCGAGATGAACAGCCCCGAACGCGGCGGAGAGCAGCGCTGCCGCCGGCCAGAATCCGATACCCGTTGCGAGAGTGAATTGCGTGTAGCCTCGAAAAAAATATTCCTCAAAAAAGCCGACACAAACAAACACCACGCCCCATAGCGCTGCGTAACCCCATAGCATCGGTCCTCGCAACACCAATTCACCGAAGGAAAATCCACCGAGCGCGCGGATCAGGAGGATGGTCGCGGTGATCATCGCGATTCCCCATCCTGCGCCCTGGCAGAAGCGCGCGCCAAACGCGGCTGCACGCGGCAGACCGTAGCCGCCGAATGGCCGATGTTCAAGCATGGCCATGATCCCCGCGGCGGCCAGCACCGCGATTGTTCCCATGCCGTCATGGAGAAGCAAGGAAGGCGCCGTAAGGCCCGTTTGCGCGATCTGTGGCAAATACAGTGCTTTCGCCAATATGGTTTCAACAAACAGAATCAGGACATACGAATAGGAGGTACACCAGGAGACGCCATCCGGCACGGAACTCAAGATCATTCCAAAAAATCGCTTTTGCGCCAGTGGCGTGGCCCTCGGGCGGCCCGAGCGGCAGTCGCGTCAGGGGAACGTTTTCGGGATTTTGGTCGAGCGTCATAAATTTTCGGGCTCGTGTTCGGCGTATCGTTTGAGGCGGGCAAGATAATCCTGATTTCTCCGCGCGACGGCATGGCGCGTCAATAGCCAGTCCATCGCTTTTCCGACGAGGCCGGGCATCGTGTAATTACTGATCATCCGTACCATAGTTTTCGGCGGACGCTGGGGCGAAGTCGCGCCGGCTCGCTCCAGCTCCCAGCGTTCCAGACCCTTGACGCCGTAGCGATCGCTGAACCGCCACTCGAACACGCAGGCATCCTTCAGGGCGGTCACCACCGCCGTGTGGGAGACTTCGCGCTTGCCCAAATTTGCGGAGATGTGCACTTTCTGCGCCACGGCAAAATCCGAGGCGCCGTCCTGCACTTCAAAGCTGGCTTGCATGTCCGCACCATACCAGTACGGCATGCGCTGGGGCACGAAAAATGCAAAGACCACTTCGGCGGGAGCCGCAATCTGCACCGAGGTTTCGATTCGCGCCATGGAGCGGGCGCTACTTTATCACGAGCGAGGAGGAGACCAGTGGCGCATGCTTTAGCTTGTGAAGGGTTTCGGTCCCTGCAAGACCAAAAACCTCACAAGCTAAAGCATGCGCCACTAAGAACTCCCAACTTAAACTTTGGGGAAGGGAGCGGCTGAAGCGGCAAGGATGTGGCGGCTGCGGCGCTCCTGCACGAAAACGACAGCGCGCAGATTGGCGCGATTCCATTCGCTTGCGGAATGCACGGGAACAGTCGAGGAAAATCCGGCGGGCGCCGCGTCTATTTTTCCGAGCGGCAGGAGTTGGCGCACCACTCCATTGTGTTCGAGGGCGCGCCCGGCGTTTTCACCGCGCTTTACATCGGAGCGCAACATGTTTTCCGCCACGACCAGAAACAACTGCGCGCCTCCGCCCTTTGATGCATTGGCCAGCGGCTCGACGTGTACATTTAGAACGTCATCTTTTTCCCACGAGAGCTGAATGGCGGGTTTTGGCGCCTGGCTCGCGGCGCGAATCGCGCGCAGCGCGTCCGTGTCCGAACTGCCCACGAATTCCGTGCGCCCGTCGACGATCATTTGCGGCGTGTAAACCTGGCTTCCGCCAAACGCTTCGCCATATTCGGTCTGGCGAGCCGTCGCAGCCTCGGAAGAAAACGGATCCTTCCAGCCGAGGCGGTCCCAGTAGTCCACGTGCTCTTCAAGGGCGATGATGTCGGCGCCGGGAACCGGCTGCGTCCGGCCGAGGCGCGATAGCAGGGCGTCCGCCGGCGGGCAGCTCGAGCATCCTTCGGAGGTGAACAACTCGACGAGGACGGGCGTCGACGCCGCATCTCCCGCGCCTGCCATAGATGAAACCTGCTTCCCGTCGGCTGAGGGTAAACCTGAAACCACTGTCCGGCGAGCCGTAAGCGCCAAGAGCGCCAACGCCGCCACGAATACAGTTTCTGCGCTTGTTCGAAGGCTCATGAAACTTCTCCCTCGGACAACACCCACAATCCACCACTTCGTATTGTATTACGAAATTGGAGGCTCTTTGGATGAGCGGATTTTCTTCTGCGCGCGTGGAAGGTCACCCGATGGCGGTGTAGCGCCCGCCTTCAGGCGGGCATTTTGTAGCCACACGAACTCTAACGCCCTTCGTGCGAGCGGCCGTAGCCGCCGAAATACCAGCGCGCGCCGATTGTTGAGTACAGGCCATAGGGCCCGGAGGTGCCGAGGTCCAGGCCCGGAACACCCGGATCGATGGGGTTTTTGTACTTTCCGAGCCAGTCCACTTGGTGCTGCTCCACACGGATTTCGAAATTCTTGGGTAATTCGAAACCGACCCCGACCGCGCGCTCAAACGCAATTCCAGCCATCGACGCGGTGTATTTGAATTGCGGCACGTTATTGCCAAAGGAAAAAGTCGGCGTGAAAAAAATGAAGAAATGGCGTGCGAGGGTTCTCCCGAAGGGCTGAATTTCCAGGTAGCCGCCCATCAAGTAACGCGCGTAGGCGTTGCACGGCGAGTTGATTCCCCCGGCGGCGATGATGATTGGCTGCGACTGCGTGCAGCGGCCGAGGTCCGGCTCGTTGTGCGGCGGGGCGACGTCGAAGTTTACGTAGCCGCGCACCCAGTTGCGGGGGAAAAACATTCTTCCTTCGGGTACGCCCCAGGAGACCGGCCTCGGGGCCGGATAGGCTGCCGTTCTCGGCGCGGCCGCGGCTGAGGTGGCTACAGCTACGCTTGGGATCGCATCCTGGGCCGCCGCCGGAAGCCCGGCTAATGCCACGAGCGCGGACAGCAACACCATTTCACGAATTCGATTTTTCAATGCAGTTCTCCTTTTTCTTTCGGCGAGGGTCTTGCCGGGTCACTTACTTTGGCGGGTTTACAGCAGAGCCCGCACCGGTCACAAATTCGGGCGCGCGGCCCTGGGACCACGGGTCGTACGTCTGCGCGAAACGCATGCGCTCATCGAGCGGCGGATGATTGTAGAACCAGAATTTCACGGCGGTCGACGGATTCGGCTCCTCGAGATCCACTTCGCCCAGGATTTGAAACGCGTGCGCCGCCACCACGGGCGCGTCGGGAATCAGGCCGTGGATCACTTCCAGCCCGTACTGGTCGGCCTGATGTTCGACGTAGCGGCTATAGAGGTTGGAAATGGGAGTGAATAAGAACCCGAACACTGTGAGCAGTAGGATTAGGACTGGCAGCGAAGCGATATCGTCAGGGCCGCGAATCGCCCACGTTTCTCCCCAGCGCGCCAGCGCCCAGTGGAGAACGCGATAAGCGAGGTAAAGAAAAAACAGGAGAACGACGGCGGAAAAGAGGATGCCTTTGCGCACGTGTCCCAGAACATAGTGCCCCATTTCGTGGCCGGTCACGAAAAGGACTTCATCTTCGCTCATGCGGCGGATGGTGGTGTCCCAAACAACAACGCGCTTGCTCGCGCCGAGGCCGGTCACGTAGGCGTTCAGGGCTTTCAGCTTCGCGCTGGCATTCATCTCGAAAATGCGGTCCTGCGGAATCGGGGCGCCGGCGCGGATGGTCATCTGCTCGATATTGCCGGCCAGGCGCGGCTCGGTACTGACCAGCGGCGTAAACTTGAAAAACATCGGCTCAACGACCAGCGGCTCAACAACCGCGCCCAGAATAATGAGCGGCACGGCGGCCACCCAGAACCAGAACCACCACTTTCGTGGGCTCTTCCGAATGACCGCGTACAACACCCACACCAGCAGAATGGCGATGGCCATCTCCACGCCCTCGCCCTTGACCCAGTCCGCAAACCAGGATCCCCATCCCTGAATCGACTGTTGATATTGCAATGCCAGGCGGTGTTCCCAGATGGTGGTGGGCAGGCTCAGAACATCGGTTGTCAAAAACAGGAGCGGCGTAAAAACGAGGATCTGCCCAAAGCCGCTGTCGGTCCATTTTGTGGCCCAGTCGCGGTAGGCCGGAGCGACGCGAAGCTGCAGGATGAGCACAAGCAGGAGGAGTCCGTAGGCGACGTCCAGGAAATATAGTTCGTGCCGGGCATGCGCATAGGCGATGGCCTGCGCTTCCTGGCCGGGCGTGAGCGTGTAGCCTTGCACTTGTCCGGTAGCGGGCGGCGCGGCGGCGGGCGATGGCGTGGTAGCGGGAGCCTGCGGCTGTTGCGCGCGGCTCTGCTGGACGAATAAGAAGCCGGCCGCGAGCATGATGAAAAGCGCGGAGAAAAATGCGGCGGCTTGTTTGTTTCGGCGATTCACTTGTCTTCCCCTGACGATGCCGCGCCGGAGAAGAAATGCGGGCGCAGCGCGCGGAGTATGATGCAACCTGCCTCGCTGGCGCAAGCGCGGCGTCGGGCAGGCAGGGCCCAGTCTCGCTATCGCTATCTCTTGCAGGAATGAATTTGAAATCACGGTGATGGAGGTCCGACCTTCAGGTCGGACATTCCGCCCTATATAAAATGGCCTTTAGGCCCTGAAGGTCCAGCGGCCACAGAGTTTGGACTCTCCGCTCTCCAACCCGCCAGCGGCTAAAGCCGATTGAATCGCGCCGGCTTTATGTCACGGCTGAAGCCGTGACCCACAAAGATTCTCCTTGGAAAAAAACGTATGGGTTCCTTCGCGTGGAGTGAAGCGCGGCGCACCTCATCCGGGATGCGGCGTTTTCAGGGCGTAGTTGCGAATCGCGCCGCCCACGGCAATCCCCGCATGAATCGCGGAAGTCCACCGCTCCAGCCGATGATGCCCGGTGCGATGGAACAGGTAGGAAATGCCAATGGAAGCCGCAGTGGCCGAGACCTCGATCCCTGCAAACAGCGGATGGTTGTCGACGATGGAATTTGTCAGAAAGACTTCATCAATTCCGCGGCGGCGGAGGTTGAGCGTCGAAGCGTAATCCAAGGCGCGCCCCGCTCCAACACCCGCAAACAACCAGTCATTCTCACGGTCCCAAAATTTGTGAACAGCGGGCGAAGGCGGCTTGGGAAATTTTGTTGCCTCTGCGGATTTCTTTTCGTCCGCGGAAGCGGCGTTGCCGGACGGCTGTGGCGCGGAAGGTGTGTTTGACTCCTTGTTATCAGGGTTAACGGGCGGCTGTTGTTGCGCCTGAACTGCGGACATGGCCACGAGCAGGAAAAATGCACTGGCGAGCGCGCACAGCATCCCTTTCCGCATACGGATATCTTCTGTCCTTTCACTTCACCTATTGGAAGCACAGATTGTGGGCAAGCCAGGAAAGGTTGTAAAGAAGGAATCGAGATTTTGCCTGGAATTTTTCCACTTCCGGCTGCGGGGCAAGAGGGCGTGTGGTCCCGTCGGCAACCCCACCACTAGCTATTGTATATTTTCTCTTGACACCACAAGACCATCGGCGCAAACTGCCCGCAACTTTTTCCGTGAGTGTTTTCCTTGAACGGAAAAATCGCGCGTCATTCCAGAGGGGGGAAAAGCGTGCAGTATTTGCCGGGATGGACCGTGCAGTGCATCAATCCGGAATGCGCAGCGCGCGGCCACTGGCTGCGAGCGGCCGACTCCGGAGCGGAGTTCTGCAGCAATTGCAGCTCTCCGCTCCACAATGTTCCGCCTCCGCTGGGCCCGCGCCTTCGGATGCGTCCCCGTTCGCTGGGAAGTTACCGTCCACCGGGCCGCTCACCGGGACGACAACGCTAATCGCCCCAAGCGACCCTCAGGGCCGCTCGTCCCGGCCACGCCGGGACGAGCCGTCCCCGCCAGGTAGCACAGGCACACTTGGCGGTGCGGGTTTTGCCACTTCCAGTCATCCACAGAATTATTGACAATCGCGAAATGTGCACAGGCAGAGTGCCTGTGCTACGAAAGGCCTGAAATGGGGAGAGCGGCCGCTGGGGGGAGACGGCCGCTCGTGGGGCATGGGCAAATTCAAGAAGGGCGCCAACGGGCCGGAACTACCGGAAGTGATCTCCCGGTCCAATCAAACTCAGGAAGATCAGTAAAGCGAGCACCGAGATACAAATTGCGGTGATCATCGACTTCCTCGCGCATCCCGAACAGTTCCAACCACGCGATCATTCTGCCTGCACACCCCGCCCGCGCAAATGGGCCAAGGGTTACATTCGCATCAGTACTCTCGTACGGTCCTTGCAGGCAATGTCGAAGCAGGGTCTTAAGTAGCGCGGGCTTCAGGCCTGCGGGGGTTGGCCCTTTCAGGGACTAAACCCCGCAGGCTGAAGCCCGCGCTACTTGAATGCCACTTGAGCGTTGAAGGCATTTTCGGTGCGTGTTAGCCTACCCGGAGCAAAGCCCTTCCAGTGCGCTCGCTGTACTTGGGGAACTTCTAATGGTGTCTCCCGCAAGACAATTTAACGCGGCGACTGACGAAGAGCGCGTGCTCGAAGTTGTGCGCGAACTTGTCGCTGAGCTTGGGCATGCGTCGGCCGTTCGCTCGGTCGGACCGGCGTCGCATCTGGAACGCGATTTGGGTCTCGGCAGCCTGGAACGCGTTGAATTGCTTCTGCGCCTCGAAAAAACATTTGGCACGCGGCTCGATGAAGAAGTGCTGGCGGGCGCCGACACCGTGCGGGACCTGATCGCGGCGCTCGGCGCCGCGAATGGCGCGCCTGGCGTTTCCGTAGCAGGGACGGAAACCGCATCGCGCACGAAGCAAATTTCCTTACCAGGCCAGGCGGAAGGCATACCCGGGGCGGAAACGTTTCAGGAAGTGCTGCGGCATCGCGGGCGCGCGGACGCGTCTCGAACGCACTTGATTTTCTATGAGGACGAAGGGGAAAGCCCTTCTCTCACGTTCGGCGAATTGCTTGCGGGAGCCGAGCGGGTTGCAGGCAACCTCGCGAAACGCGGAATCGGGCGCGGCGACACGGTCGCGCTGATGCTGCCGACTTCGCGCGACTTTTTTCTCGCGTTCGCCGGCACGCTGCTCGCCGGGGCGGCTCCCGTGCCGATCTATCCGCCGTTCCGCGCCGACCGGATCGCGGAGTACGCCCAACGCCAGTCGGCGATCCTGGCGAACGCCGGCGCACGCCTGCTGGTGACGTTCCGCGAAGCATCCAGCGTGGCCAACTTGCTGAAGCCGCTCGTGCCGTCGCTCGAGGGCGTTGCGGCGGCCGAGGCGCTGGCCCAATCGCGCTTCGCTGCTCCCCTCGGCCCGCTGCTGCACCCGCGCGGCGACGAACTCGCCTTGCTGCAATACACCTCCGGCTCGACGGGCAATCCCAAGGGTGTAATGCTGACGCACGCCAATCTACTCGCCAACGTTCGCGCGATCGGAGAAGCGCTCGGCCTGCGCAGCGACGATGTCGGAGTAAGCTGGCTCCCGCTGTATCACGATATGGGCTTGATCGGCGCGTGGCTCATGCCGCTATATTTCGGCCTTCCGGTGGTAATTCTGTCACCGCTGGCGTTTCTCTCGCGACCTTCGCGCTGGCTGCGCGCCTTTCACCGCTACGGAGGCACCATCGGAGCGGCTCCGAATTTCGCGTACGAGCTGGCCGCCGCGAAAATTTCCGACGGCGAGATTCAGGGCCTCGACTTGAGCGCGTGGCGGGCGGCCCTCAACGGCGCCGAGCCCGTCCTTCCGGCAACGCTGGATCGTTTCGCATTACGATTCGCGCCCTGCGGTTTCCGGCGGGAAACTTTGTTGCCCGTCTACGGCCTGGCGGAAGCTTCGCTCGCCGTGACGATTCCGCCCGTGGGCCGCGAGCCGCGAGTGGACCGCCTCGATCGCGCCGCATTCGCGCAAGAAGGCCGCGCCGTGCCCGCGCCTCTCAAAGCTGCTGCCGAAGACCCGAACGTGATTTCATTCGTCTCCGTGGGCCCTCCTGTCCCGCGGCATGAAGTGCGAATCGTGAATGAGCGCGGAGAAGACGCGGGAGAACGCGCCGAAGGACAGCTCTGGTTTCGCGGGCCTTCCACGACGCAGGGCTACTATCGCAACGAGGCCGCGACGGCGGCACTGCTACCCGAGGGCGCGGCGGCGGGATGGGTCAACTCCGGCGACCGCGCCTATCGAGCCGACGGCGAAATCTACATCACCGGCCGCGTGAAGGACATCATCATCCATGCGGGGCACAATCTGTATCCTCACGAGATAGAAGACGTCGTGGCGCGAGTGCCGGGCGTGCGCAAGGGCTGCGTCGTCGCGTTTGGCGCAGCCGATCCGGTGGCGGGCACAGAACGTCTCGTGATCGTTGCCGAATCGCGTGAGAGCCACCGCGTCGCGCGGGAGCGGCTCGCGCAAGCCATCACGGCCCGGGTCACCGAGTTTTTAGGGCTTCCCCCCAATGTAGTGGACGTCGTCCCGCCAAATGCCATCCCGAAAACGTCGAGCGGCAAGCTGCGCCGCGACGCCACGAAACAGCGTTTCCTTTCGGGCGAACTGAGGTCCAACACGCCGCCGGCGTGGCTGCAGGTCGCGCGACTCGCCGTGGCATCGAGCGCGGGACGGATTCGCGCCGCGCTGCGACGCGCCGCCGAAGTAGCGTATGGATGCTACGCCATCGCGATGTTTGGCGTGCTGTTGCTGCCGGCCTGGCTGTACGTGCTGATTTCGCCATCACGAAAAAGCGCGGCGCGCGTCACGACTGCGGCGCTGCGTGCTTATTTAAAAGTTGCGGGATGGCGCGTGCGCGTCGACGGCCGCGAGCATCTGCGCGAAAACGTGCCGCGCATGCTGGTTGCCAATCACACAAGCTACGCGGATATCGTCGTGCTCATGGCCGCGCTCGGCACGGACTACCATTTCGTCGCCAAAGCGGAAGTGATGTCCATGCCATTTTTCAGAACGTTTCTTCGCAAGCTCGGCCATTTTTCATTCCGCCGTCAGGACCCGCAGGCGCGCTTGCAGCAAGCGGAACAAATTGAAGACGCGCTGCGGCGCGGCGAATCCGTTTTCGTTTTTCCGGAAGGTACCTTCACCGCGCAATCCGGTGTGCGCCCGTTTCATCTCGGCGCGTTCAAAGCGGCCATCGCGGCGCAACGGGAAATTGTTCCGATCGCGCTCGATGGAACCCGCCGCGCGCTGCGCGACGGCACCTGGCTGCCGCGACGCGGCCGCATTACCATCACCATCTGCCCGCCGATCGCTCCGCCGCCCTCCGCGGAAGACTGGCAGCAAATCGTGCGCGTGCGAGACGAGGCCCGGGAAATCATCGCCCGTTTCGCGCACGAATCTCTCCTGTAAATTCATTCCGGGCGGGCAACCGCTGCACAAAAACGGTGCATCCCAATTAACGTTCGAACGGTTGTTTCATTCGGACGGCTTGGGATCCCTCAGGGTGGGGCTCACCGTCTTGTATCCGTGGATCTGCGGAAATTCGCCCGGTCCAACATCATAAAGAGGGGAAAAATCAAATGAGCAAGGTTGTGTGTCTATTGGGACTGGTGTTTCTGTTCAGCACCGGCGCCACAGCGCAAGACTACAATTCGAAGATCGACATTTTCGCCGGCTATTCCTTCGTTCATACCGAGCCGGGCGCGCAGCTCTCTTCCTTCAATGCCAATGGAGGCCTCGCTTCCGTCGGGTTGAATCTTACGAATTGGCTCGGCGGAGTTGTAGAAGTGGGCGGAGTTCACGCCACGAACATCGGCGGCGCGGACGTGGACGCCACCGCGGAAACCGTAATGGCCGGCCCCAAGATTTCACTATTCCATGGCTCCAGACTTTCCCCGTTCGCGCAGGCCCTGTTTGGATTCGTGCATACCAATCCCGGCTACAGCCAGCAACCGATCAATCACAATACGTTTGCCGCCGCTCCCGGAGTCGGGCTCGACTGGAACGCGACGCGTCACGTCGGAATTCGGCTTGCGCAGGTCGATTACCTCTTCACGCGAATCCCCGCGACCGCTGGACAGGTGAACTGGAACAACTTCCGCTATTCCGCGGGCGTAGTCTTCCGCTTCTGATTTCGCTTTACGAATTTGCGTCCCGGCGATGCCACGGGAGGAGGCGCGCCGGGAATTGCGAGGGCCGAAGCACCGAACTCTTCGGCCCTATTCTAGTTTTGATTAGCTGCGGCCCCGGGAACCGCCAATCGGGAGATTGGCGTTCCCAAGGTTGGAACCCTGGCTCCGCACCAAACCGGCTAATCAGAGTCACGCTTCATGTCTCTTATAAGTTGTTTGTTATGAGTGTTCTAGATTTATTTGCAATTTATGCACCAATTTCAGATGTTTATGCATCACATATGCAGTTTCTATTTTTTGGGCCCTTGGGCGAGGTACAAAATCATGCGTCTTCCTTCTAAAGAGGCTGTTGGCATTCGTTATACAGGGTGGGCGGCGCTGGGGCGTGATCCGCAAGAGGACACGCTGGAATACAAGTGTCCGTACTGCGGGGAACGCGGCGTGAAAGCGGCGCGGCGCACTCCCGACCAATACCATTTCACCGATGGCTTCCTGCAGGACCTGCAAGGGGAGATGGCGGCATGCCACTCGTGCCGGCATTCGCTGCGGATTGCTCCCGTGGTCTTGCTGCACGATCAGGACGAAAAGCGCCGGTTCGAAGGCGTTTTCTCGGACGATCTGGTTCCGAGCAGAAATTAAGTTCCCTGGTTGTTCCTCCATCTGCGAGAACGGGCCGGCCCGAGAGATTCGAGGCGGCCCGTTTGTGTTTCTATTCATTCCGGATGTGTTTGTGGGATCAGCGCCAGTGGTTGCCGTAATGGCGCTCGCAATTTTCGCGGGCCTCGGCTAGCTCGTGCCGGTCGTGATTGGCCTGGCGGCTATAAGCTCCGTGATGATTGATGTCGTGGTCCAGGCGGGCTTCCCACTTCTCGACGTTCCTGCGGCAGCTATAATAATCATCTGCATGAACTATCGTGGCAGCACCTGATAGCAGAAGGCCTCCAGCCAGGGCGGAAGCCAAGGCTGTCTTCCAGAGCATTTTCTTCCAGACCATAAAGCACCTCCTAGGGTGCATTTGCGAGTCCGGGGCTGGGGCGGCTGTTTTAACTACAGTTAATAAGAGCGCGGAAATCAGGAAGAAGGTTGTACGCGTTATTGCAGGAGCGAATCCGGCTCGAGGTGATGCCGCTCGAGGTCGTCGCGCACGCGATCGAAGGCCTGGTCCACCGTATCGGCAAACTGGAGCAAGCCGTACTCGTGCTTGTTGATGGTTCCGCAGCGCAGCATGTGTTTCCAGTCGAGCACGCGGTCCCAATATTTTCGCCCGTAAATCAAGATCAGGTTGCGGCGGTGCAATTTCCCGGTCTGCATCAGCGTGAGCATTTCCCAGAGCTCGTCCATGGTGCCGAATCCGCCGGGAAACACGATCAGCGCCTTGGCGAGCTGTGCGAACCACAGTTTGCGCATGAAAAAATAGTGAAACATGAAACTGAGTTCGGGGCTGATGTAGTCATTGGGGCGCTGTTCGTGCGGAAGCTCGATGCTCAGGCCGATGGATTTACCGCCGGCTTCGATCGCGCCGCGGTTGGCCGCCTCCATGATTCCAGGGCCTCCGCCGGAGCAGATGACGAAGCGGCGCGGATTATCGCCGAGCGACATGGCCCAGGAAGTGATTCTGCGCGCCAGCTCGCGCGCCTCCTCGTAATAGCGGGACATTTCGACGGCCGCTTTCGCGTCGCGCAGTGCCGCTCGGTATTCCAGCGTGGCGTGGCGCCGTTTTTCTTTTCGCAGCTTCTGGATGTGCGCCAAGGCGTGATCGCGCGGCTGGATCCGGGCCGATCCGAACATGACGATCGTGTCGCCCACCTTCTCGCGACGAAGCCGCTCGAGCGGGTCGATATATTCGGTCGTGATGCGCACAGGGCGCGCCGGCAGGCTCTCCATGAAAATCGGATCGCGATAGGGCGGTTCGATTTCTTTCGCGCGGCGCCTGCGGCTCATGAACCCTCCACTGCAAGTGAATCCAATTTGACATTCTACGCAACCGCCGAGCGGAAACGCCAGAGACACGGCCCTGGCGTGTTCCGTCTGTACACAATGTTCGCATCCGGCGGGCTCCGGATCTCATGTAGCGCCCGCCCTCAGGCGGGCACTTCGCGGTCGGGCAGATGCCCGCCTTAAGGCGGGCGCTATATGCCGAGCCGGCACCTGCGGGCCGGCCAACGCGAAGGCGCGTTTTCGCTTCCAACGTAGTAGACTGGTGGCTCGATGACTTCGAGACGAACGCTTGCGATTTGCCTGGCGACACTCGCCGCTGGGATGATGTTTGCGGCCCCGCCACGCGCGCTCTCAGCAAACGCAGGGGCCTATCGCGCCCAAGCCCGGGACGCCCGTGCAGCAAGCGCCGCAAGGAACGATCCGCGTCCGAGTCGCGCTGGTGAGCGCGCCGGTGGTCGTGGTCGGCGCCAAGGGCGAGCCCGTCCTCGACCTGCAACAGAAGGATTTCCACGATCCTCGATGACGGCGTCGGCCCAGACGATCGAATCCTTCGACCTGGGCGGGGAGCACGTTTCGGCCGTGCTTGTCTTTGAGACCAGCTCGCGCATCGCGCCGCTTTTGCCCGCCGTCCAGAAATCCGCGATTGTCTTCACGCAAACCGTGGTCGGGCCCTCGGGAGAGGCCGCGGTCCTCAGTTACGACGACAGCGTCAACCACTTGCTGCCCTTCAGCACGGACAACGACAAAATCGAAAAGACGATCGCCACCTTGAAGCCCGGCAACAGCGGCGCGCAGCTTGTATGACGCGCTTGGCTCAGCGGTCGCGCTGCTGCGCGATCGCCCCAGCGGAGCAGCGCCGCGCGATCGTCGTCGTGGGAGAAGCCAGTGACACCGGGAGCGAGGAAAAACTCGGCCAAGTCCTGCGCGACGCGCAGCTTTCGAACATTGTGATTTATAGTGTGGGGCTTTCCACCACGGCGGCGGCGCTGCGCGCGCCGCCGTCGCAAGCCGGCCCGGCCTCCGGCCACGCCTCCCGGCACGTTCGGCGGGCCCCCCTTTCCCGGTACGGCGCAGACGCCCACGAGCCAGCAGCAATACGGCGGCAACATCGATCTCCTGGGTCTGGCGGAATGGGCCGTGCGAAACGTCAAAGCGGTGGTGAAGGATCGTCCGCTGGAGGTTGCCGCCACGGCCACCGGCGGCACCTATCAAGCCGCGTTCAAGGACAGCAAGATTGAAAACGCGGTCGACGCCATCGGCGGCGAACTCAATTCGCAGTACATGCTGAGCTATCGCCCCGCCGGCGCGGACAGCCCGGGCTATCACCACGATCAAAGTGACCGTGGACCGCCCGGGAGTGAAAGTCCGAACGCGGCCGGGATACTACCTCGAAGCGAAATAATTTTATCCGGATTTAAGTGGCGCATGCTTTAGCTTGTGGAGATTTTGACTTTGCAAGTACCAAGCCCACACAAGCTAAAGCATGTGCTACTCAACCCACAATCGAAATCATTTTGAGGATGTGAAGACCCACTCGCTTCGTCTCCCGTGACTTGCACTCTGAGCTCTGGCTTCCTCAGGTGCGATCCCTTTTGTGAAGATGCGCCACGCAATCTCCTGCGGGATCGTCGTCTCCGAAATTTTTTCTCCGGCCGGCGAGGCGATCAATGTCCACGCGCCGCCGTCGCGGAACAGATACCAGCTTCCGCCGCATTCTCCTGCGATATTGAATTGCGCGCAGAGCTCCTGATTCGGCGGACAACATCTCGGTAGGCGTACGGCAGCGCGCGCATGAAACAGTCCAGAACCGGAAAGTAGAACTCGCGCGTCATGATCCCTGGCTTGTTTACGGCCAGGCGAATCTGCTGCTGGTGGTGCCAGCGTTCCGTGAATTCGCGGGCGGTGTCGAACCAGTTCGCGGACTCTTCCTCGCCCGCCCAGCTCACGGGAAACATGGCGGTGCCGAAAGGATCGAGCGCCTGGTGGTATTCCGCGCTTTCCCGCGATGCTGCTTCCATCCTCGAAATCAATTCGTCCGCGTGCAATTGGCGGTACTGGCGGACGCCTTCCGCGTTGAGGGAATTGATCAGCGCGACGAGTTTCGCGGGAGATAGCTTCTTCGAGTTTTCAGGCTTGTAGCCGTGCCGGGCCGCGGCCAGTTTGCGGATTTGCGTGTCGAGCAGATGCGCCGCCACATCTTTCACTTTCCATTTGGGAGCGAGGGTTTGCTTTTCCCAATCTTCCGGCGCGAGCGAACGCAAAAGCTCGATCAGCTTCGCTTCCAGCTTCGGAAAAAGATGCGCGGTGAAAATCGGCTGCAACGGTTCGCACGCGGCACTCATGCCCGCCATTTTATTTTACGTGGACCGAAATTCCCCTACTTCTTTTCTTCGGAGCGCGGTTTTCGTAGCGCCGGCGTCCCGCCGGCAGGTTTTCGCTCAGACCTAATTGGTAGCAAGATGAAAACTCATAATTCTAGCCCTTTGGCCAAACCCAGGGCCACTCTTTGAGCCCCGCCTTCTTTGGATTATCGATTACGTATTGCACCGCGCGATGAAAATCCGAGATGTCACGAACCAAGTGGTCATAATATTCCCGCTGCCAGAATTCCCCGGACCGGCGGAGAATCTCATTTGCTTGTTTCGCTGAATAAGATTTCCAGGAATGGAGAATTCTGGGCAGTGTGTTTCCGCCGATCGTCTGGAAAACAACGTGAACGTGATTCGGCATCACGCACCAGGCAAACAATAGATATCGCGTTCCCTCGAACTGCCGCAGGGAATCCGCAACGACCTGGGCTACTGCATCATTTCGAAGAAAGCACGTGCCCGACGCCCAGCATCAAGATATTTTTCGATCCGGCGGGAGTACAATTTCAGAAGTCGTTTTCGTTCTGGCTCGGAGATTTTCCTGCCCATCTGCGCGGCGGTTGCCGGGATATCACGGCGGGGAAACAAGATATTCTCGTAGCGCTTTCTGCGGCAAGGAATCCGCCAGACGGAAAGTGACAAAATATATCGCCGTCGCAGTTTCCCAATGGGGCAGATGTCCCCGATTGCGGATCGAGAAGGTTTCGGTACGTGGAGGAAAACCTGCCGGCGGGACGCCGGCGCTACTTTTCTCGGCTGCTCCTTCGCCCAGGCCGTCTTCGGAATGGATCTTGGTCCTTTTCATCCAAACAGTCCTGAACGATTCCAGCCACTGTCAGCTACTTCTTTTCTTCGGGGACGTCTTGCTCCTCCAAAATCGATGCGGCGGCGGCGATTTTGTCGTCGTCTTCGAGGCGCAGCAGGCGCACGCCCTGCGTCGAGCGGCCTGCTTCGCGGATTTCGTTGGCGTGGACGCGGATCACCTTGCCGTACTCGGTGATGATCATGACGTCGGATTCCTCGGCCACCTGCAGCGCCGCGACCACCGGGCCGTTGCGGTCGGTGGATTTCAGGTTGATGACGCCCTTGCCGCCGCGCGAGGTGATGCGGTACTCGGCGAGCGGCGTGCGCTTGCCGAAGCCCTTCTCGGAAACCGTCAGCATCAGGGACGTGAGCGAATCCTTGATCGCCTCGTTCTCGATTTCGTCGAGATTCTGCGTGTCCGACTTCGCTTTCCTTCCTGATGATCTCGAAGTCGGGCTGCACGGGTTCCATGCCCACGAGGTAATCGCCCTTGGCGAGGTCCATGCCGTTCACGCCGCCGGCGTTGCGGCCCATCGAGCGCACTTCGGTTTCGCGGAACAGGATGGCCTGGCCGTCGTGGCTGGCGAGGAAAATCATTTTCTTGCCGTCGGTGAGGTGCGCGCCGATCAGCTCGTCGTCCTGCTCGAGGTTGATGGCGATGATGCCGGTCGAGCGCGGATTCGAGAATTCGTTGAGCGCGGTTTTCTTCACCGTGCCGTTGCGCGTCGCGAAGAAGATAAACGTGCCTTCCTCTTCCAGATTGCGCGCCTCGATCACGGCGGTGAGGTGCTCGTCGTCCTGGAATTTCACGAGGTTGGAAATGGCCTTGCCGCGCGTGGCCGCGGCGGCTTCGGGAATTTCGTAAACCTTGAGCCAGTACACGCGGCCCTTCGAGCTGAACAGCAAAATGTAGCTGTGCGCCGAGGCGACGAAAAGATACTCGACGAAATCCTCGTCGCGCGTTTTCGCGCCGATGCGCCCCTTGCCGCCGCGCGACTGGTGGCGGTATACGTCCACCGGCGTGCGCTTGATGTAGCCCGCGTGGCTGACGGTAATCGCCATTTCCACGTCGGCGATCAGGTCCTCGAGCTTGATCTCCTCGACGTTCTCGACGATCTCGGTGCGGCGCGGGTCCGCGTAATTCCTTCTGGATCTCGCGCAGCTCCTTGACGATCACGGCCTTCAATTTCTTTTCGCTCGCCAGAATATCCTTCAGCTCGGCGACCAGCGCGCGGATTTCCCCCAACTCCTTCAGAATTTCGTCGACGGAAAGCCGCGTCAGCCTGTGCAACTGCAGTTCCAGGATGGCGTCGATCTGAGGGTAGCTCAGCCCGATTCCAGCGCCGGGTTGCACCGCGCCGAAGCCGACATCCAGGAGGCCGTATTTCTTGCGATCGAGTTTGATGCCTTTCAGAGTTTCGGTTCTATTGCCGGCGCCCAGGATCTTGACTTCCTTATTTTCAAAAAAATCGTGCAAATTCTCGCGCGCATTCGCCCGGCTGGAGGACCCTCGGATGATTTTGATGACGTTGTCAACGTGATCGAGCGAAATATGATAGCCGACCAGAATATGCTCGCGCGCTTCGGCCTTGCGCAGTTCGAATTGCGTGCGCCGGCGCACCACTTCCACGCGGTGGTCGATGAACAGCTTGAGCATGGGGATCAGGCCCAGCTCGCGCGGCTGCCCGCCGACGATCGACAGCAGGATCATGCCGAACGATTCCTGCATCTGCGTAAGCTTGTAGAGGTGGTTCAGAATCAGCTTCGGTTCTTCGCCGCGCTTGATCTCGATCACGACGCGCATGCCGTCGCGATCGGATTCGTCGCGCACGTCGGAGATGCCTTCGATCTTTTTCGTCTGCACGAGTTCGGCGATGCGCTCGATCAGGCGCGACTTGTTCACCTGGTAGGGAATTTCGGTGATGACGATGTTCTCGCGGTCCTTGCCGACGCTTTCAATCGCGGCCTTGGCGCGCATGGTGAAGCTGCCGCGCCCGGTTTTGTAAGCGTTGAGGATGCCTTCGGCGCCGGAAATATATCCGCCGGTCGGAAAGTCCGGCCCGGGCACCACCTTCATGATTTCCTTGAGCGGCGTGTCCGGCTTGTCGATCAGCATCACCGCGGCGTCGATGATTTCGCCCAGGTTGTGCGGCGGGATGTTCGTGGCCATGCCGACGGCGATGCCGCTCGCGCCGTTCACGAGCAGATTCGGAATTTTCGACGGCAGCACGACGGGCTCTTCGCGCGTCTGATCGAAGTTCGGAATGAAATCCACCGTCTCTTTTTCGAGATCGGCGAGTATTTCCTCCGTGATTTTCGCGAGGCGCGCTTCGGTGTACCGCATCGCCGCCGGCGGATCGCCGTCGACCGAGCCGTAATTTCCCTGCCCGTCGATCAGCGGGTAGCGCATGTTGAAGGATTGCGCGAGGCGCACCAGCGTCGGATAAATGACGGCTTCGCCGTGCGGGTGATAATTTCCGGAGGTGTCGCCGCAAATTTTCGCGCACTTGCGGTAGCCGCGATTCGACGCGAGGCCCAGGTCGTTCATCGCCACGAGAATGCGCCGCTGCACGGGCTTCAACCCGTCGCGCACGTCGGGAATCGCGCGCGCCACGATCACGCTCATCGCGTAATCGAGGTACGACTTCTTCATCTCGGCCTCAATTTCGACCGGAATCATGTGTGACTGTTTCGGTTCGTCCGCCATCGTTCCGTCCTTAATTCGTCACTTGTAGCGGCATGGCATGCCGTGCCCCTACTTGCTGCAGCTATCGTCGCGCCGCTCTCAGCGCAACGTAATCCTTGACCCCATCAAATGCCGCTGCCGCGTTCAGGAAGCGCTGCGGCCCGAAATGCGCTTCGAGTTCCGTTAGCAAAGCGTCGCGCTCGGAGTCGCTCGCGCATTCAACAGCCACGCCTCGGACCGTATCAGGCGCGGATGTGGCATCGCGCGAAATTCCGAGCAAGAAAGGCCGCGCAACCCGGGCAAGGTCGTCCAACTTAATTGGTAGAACATTTCCCCCAGCGAGACATAATGAACCTAGACACAAACAGTTTTGTAGGGCACGGCTTCAGCCGTGCCGTACAGCGACCTTCTCCTAAGGCTTTAGCCGCTGGCGCTTTCGTAGCGGCTGAGATCCAGGGCAACTTTTCCGTTCGCCGAAGACCACGCGTATTCGTGTGCCGTTTCCACCAGTTTTGCCTTTACAGGATTTTGCTCAATGTAAGATTTCGCATTCCAGAATTGCTCCGCGTCCCTGATCCACCGATCGTGAAAGCTTCGATGCCAGATAGGGAACGCCTGCGGCCGCTCAATGCCTATCCGGTGAGCCGAACCGCCTTTGATCATCTGCATGGCCTTCTCAATCGATGTCTCGTCGCTTGACGTGACGAGTACATGCAAATGCTCGGGCATCAGCGCGAACGCGTGCAATTTGTAAAATCCACGATCGCGGCACGAAACGATCTGCTCGACGACGATGTCGGCCAAGACGGTGTTGATGAAAAGCGCATGCCGTTCCCACGTGTCCGTCGTCACAAAGTAGACACCGGCTTGCCGGACGCGACGCGCGATTTTCGCCATCCTCGCACCGCCAGGGGCTAAAGCCCTTCAAATTCAAGCCCCACTCGGCACGGCTGAAGCCGTGCCCTACAAAGCTCAATCAAAAACAAAGCTCAACCTGAAACAAAACTCAACCGACGAGAAAATTCAACCCTCTAGAAACAGCGACAAATGCGTATAGGGCTACCTTCTGCTAAATATCCAAATTCACTACTTCCAGCGCGTTTTCCTCAATGAATTTGCGGCGGCTCTCCACATTTTCGCCCATCAACGTCGAGAAAATTTCCTCGGCGGCCGCGGCGTCGTCAAGGCGCACCTTCAGCAGCGTGCGCGTTTCGGCGTTCATCGTGGTTTCCCAGAGCTGCTCGGGATTCATTTCGCCGAGGCCTTTGAACCGCGTGATCGTGAAATCTTTTTTGGCGTCCTCGAGGATGTAGTTGAGAACGTCCGACGCTTTTTCCTTTACTTCCTTGTCGCCGTTGCGCGTCACGGTAAAGGGCGGATGATCGAATTCGCTGATCGCATTCGCCGACGTGCGCAGGCGCTTGTATTCCGGCGTCGAGGCGAAGGCCCAGTTAATTTTTTTGTCGCCGGGATGCGCCGCGTTGCCCGGGATCAGCAGGTCGTAGAGGCTGTGCTCTTCGTCGTAGACGATTTTCGGCTCGATCTCGAGCTTGGCCTTGTCGATGGCTTTGGAGAGTTTTTCTAAAGCTTTCTTGTCCTCGAAATCGGTTTTCTTCTCGAAGTCGCTTGCGGCAAGCAAGTCCACTAGCTGCGGGTCGCGCAGCTTGCGCGAGAGCTTTTCCGCGACCGAAACATATGCCTGCACGCTCAGCAGGAATTTCGTGAGTGCCGCGCCCTGGATCGCGCCCCCTTCCTTGGGCTTCACGACGTGGTCTTCCGTGGCGCGCGACATCAGCTCGTGGTTGAATTCATCCTCGTCGCGGATGTAGCGGTCCATTTTGCCGCGCTTCACGCGGTACAGCGGCGGCTGCGCGATGTAAATGTGCTCGCGCTTGATGAGCTCGGTCATGTGGCGGAAGAAAAACGTGAGCAGCAGCGTGCGGATGTGGCTACCGTCCACGTCCGCGTCGGTCATCAGAATAATTTTGTGGTAGCGCAGCTTGGCGATGTCGAAGTCGTCCTTGCCGATGCCCGCGCCGAGCGCCGTGATGATGGCGCGGATTTCCTCGTGCCCCAGCATTTTGTCGTAGCGCGCTTTTTCGACGTTGAGGATTTTTCCCTTGAGCGGCAGGATGGCCTGGTATTTGCGGTCGCGCCCGCCCTTGGCCGAGCCGCCCGCCGACTCTCCCTCGACGATGAAGAGCTCGCACCGCGCCGGATCGCGTTCCTGGCAATCGGCCAGTTTTCCCGGCAGGCCGCCCGAATCCATGGCGGACTTGCGCCGCGTCAACTCGCGCGCCTTGCGGGCGGCTTCGCGCGCGCGCGCCGCGTCAATGCACTTGCCGACGATGCGCCGCGCCACGGTCGTGTGTTTGTCGAACCATTCGCTGAGGCGCTCGTTGATGAGCTGCTCGACCGGGCCCTTGATGTCACTGTTGAGTTTTCCCTTGGTCTGGCCCTCGAACTGAGGCTGCGGCAATTTCACGGAAACCACTGCGACAAGTCCTTCCCGCACGTCATCGCCGGTGATCGTGACTTCGTCCTTCTGCTCCTTGAGCATGTTCGACGCTGAAGCGAAATTGTTGATGGTGCGCGTCAGTGCCGAGCGGAAGCCCGAAAGGTGCGTCCCGCCATCCACCGTGTTGATCGTATTGGCGAACGCAAAAACATTTTCCGTGTAACTGTCGTTGTATTGCAGCGCGATTTCGATTTCGACCGTGTCTTTCTTGCCTTCCATGTAAACGGGAGAATCGTGAAGGACCTGCTTGCCCTTGTTCAGGTGCTTGACGAATTCCGCGATGCCCCCCGTGAAACGAAATTCGGCGGATTTGTCGCTGCGCTCGTCGGTCAGCGTGATTTTCAGGCCTTTGTTCAGAAAGGCCAGCTCGCGCAGCCGCTGCGCCAGAATTTCATAGCTGTACTTGTGATTCTCGAAAATCGATGGGTCGGGATGAAATGTAATCTTCGTCCCGGTCTTGCGCGTTTTCCCGGTGCTCTTCAGCTTGGCCTTGGGCTTTCCTTCGTTGTAGGTCTGTTCCCACACTTCGCCGTCGCGCCAGATTTCCAGTTCGAGCCAGTCGGAAAGCGCGTTCACCACCGAAACGCCCACGCCGTGCAACCCGCCCGAAACTTTGTAGGTATCGCTGTCGAATTTTCCGCCTGCGTGCAGCACCGTCATCACGACTTCCGCCGCGGCTCTTTTTTCCGTCGCGTGCATGTCCACCGGAATCCCGCGGCCGTTGTCCGTCACCGTGACGCTGTTGTCCTCATGCACCACGACGTTAATTTCGTCGCAATATCCCGCGAGGGCTTCGTCGACGGAATTGTCGACCACTTCCCACACCAGGTGATGCAGCCCCATCTCGCCCGTCGAACCGATGTACATCGCCGGACGCTTGCGCACGGCCTCGAGGCCGCCCAGCACCTTGATCGACGCCGCGTCATAGCGGTGTCCGGATTCATTGCCCATTGCCGAAGCTTTTTCTGCCATGTTGTGCGTGCTCCTGCGGAGTCCAAGTAGGACAGGCTTCAGCCTGTCACGGTTCTAGCCTCTGTCGACCGATCGCCAAAGCCCTGGCGACGGCATACAACACCGCATGCGGTAAAGGCGCAGTCTTTTTGAACTTAGTTGGCGGGCTCCCTGAAAAGCCCTCAACGATCGATTCGACCGCCGCCTTACCCTGTGGCCCTCGGCGGCTGCACGTTGCCGGGACTCGAAGGGTTTCTGCTCCATCCCGTCCGGATTCCAATCGCTCGGAAGCGGACGCGGCGAAGACTGCTTTCCTCCAGGCCTTTCAGCGTCCCGTTTATCCTGACCCGCCAATCGCGGGGAAGGGCATGCTCTGGCGCGAGCATGCATTTCAGGGGCGCTGCCAGCCTGGCCGACGTGCCGTGCTGGAGGAAACCAAAGAACCGTCTGACCGCAGCTATTCTACCCCGCCCGAGACATTTTCTCAAGGCAAAACCGAGCTAAAAGTCCAGTGTATCACCATTATTTTCAATAATATAGCAGGGTTAGACGGAGGCTTTAAGCCGCTAGAGGTAAGAGGGAGCCCACGCGTGGGCGATCCTTTATTATATTACTAACTAAAGACGTTAATGACATGGTTATGAAGCGATGCTCGTGAGAACAGAGAGTTTCAGCTTTCAATTTTCGCCATCTCATCCTCGATGTCAGAAACAGGCAAGTTTTCGTACGGCTCAATTTCTCCTCCGCAATTGGGACATTCGTCGTTGCAACCGCAACTCCAGAGGTCTGCCCAGTGTGTCCCGCATTCCTCGTGTTTGTAGAAATTTAAAACTGCTACCCCGTAATCCACACCCATACATTCTCCTTTGCTCAATTATTGATGAATTGGTCCCGCCAATCGGTAATGGCCGCGCCCTAAAAACACAAGCAAACCAAGGTCGCGAAGAACTTGGAGTTGCTGTCTGATCTTGTCTCGGACATGGCGGTTGTTAGGATGGAGTTGACCCAGAGAGGACTCAAACCCATACACGTCAGACAGTGCGAATTCACCGATACCAAGTCCCCGGACGGCGTTTAATACATCAAGGGTCCATCCACGTTCCTCGCTTGTGAGCCCTTCAAGTGGGCGCAAGCGAGCATATTGGTTACGAACCTCTGAGCTGTTGATTGGGCATCCTTCGGTGACTATTGGAATTTTCGCATCGGCTGGAATCCGGCCTAACAGGATGTTGCATCCTACCCATCCGGCCCGCCGCGCGTCGGGGCCGAGAGCCTTTCTCTTTTCAATTGCAGACATGGAAAACGCAAAATTGGGTATAAGGATCACATTGGAAACCGACCACTCTTTCCTATCGTATTGCATTACAAAAAGATTGGGAGTTCTATTTGATCTGATCGCGTCACGCATTGAGTCCATAGGCCGCGTCAACAATTCGGAATGAAAGTGGACTTCCTTGGCTCTTAAGTTGAAATGCGGACTTACACTTGCAGCACACATAGTCAACGGTGGGTGTATTCGGCGGTGTGGATTCGAGGCGATTTTGCGCGCAGTTGGGACAATAAAGGTTATCAGAGCCCCAAGTTTCGGTCGCCACTCGAGCACGCTGCGAAGGACTCTTGTAGTTAACGAAGTGTCCAGTCGGCAAGACTAGCTGTATTCCCATATTGTGGAATCTTGATCAAATCCGCATCGGCATAATTACGTAGCGATACCGGTAGGCCTCATCGGCGAGGGGGCGCATCTGTCCGGCGGATTGTTCGTCTTTTAGTTCGAGGCTGATGGGGCCTTCGGGGGCGGCGGCCAGGAAATCGATCATGTACTGGGCGTTGAAGCCGATGGCCAGCGGCTCGCCTTTGTATTCCTTTTCGATCGTTTCTTTGGCTTCGCCGTATTCGGGGCTGGAGGCGGAAATTTCGATGCCTTCCGTGGAGACGGAAAGTTTTACGGCGTGCGAGCGCGTGTCGGCGAGTTGCGCGACGCGCTTGACGGCGTCGCTCAATTCTCCGCGCTCGATCACCACCTTCCGGTTGTTGTCCCTCGGCAGGACGGCTTCGTAATTCGGGAATTGTCCGGTGAGCATCCGCGAGATGAGCAGGCGTTCCCCGGCGCGGAAAAATAGGTGGTTTTCGTCGAGCGCGAATTCGATCTCGGCGTCCTCGCCCGCCTCGCTCGCAAGCCGCTGTACCTCCGCTAGCGCCTTCTTGGGGACGAGCGGACGAACTTCCCGGGTCAATCCTTCAAATTTGTGATCGATCTCGGCCACGGCCAAGCGGTGGCCGTCGGTGGCCACCATGGTGATGTTCTCTGGCTTCAAGAGCAGCAGCGCGCCGTTTAGCGTGTAACGGGACTCTTCGTTGGAAATGGCAAAGGCCGTCCGGGCAATCAAGGACGTCAGAATATTCGCGGGAATTTTCGCGATCGGATGCGGGAACGCGGGGATGGCCGGAAAATTATCCTTGGCCATGCCGACCATTTTGTAGGTCTTGCGGTCGGCCAGAATCTGCACCCAGTGATTTTCGAGCAGCTTGAAGCGGATTTCACCCTCGGGCAGGAGCCGCACGAGCTCGAGAAGTTTTTTCGCGGGGATGGTTCCGGCGCCTTCCTTTTTCACTTTGGCTTCGCACGAGGTGCGGATGGAGAGCTCCAGGTCGGTGGCCGTCAGCGTGATGCGATTGCCCGAGGCTTCGCACAGGATGTTGCCAAGGATCGGAATCGTCGTTTTCCGCTCGACGACTCCTTGCGTCAGGCTGAGCTCCTGGAGCAGGTCAAATTTTTTCACACTGAATTCCATCGCTGGATTTCCTCCGCTGGAAGGCGCAAACACAACTGCTACTTCGAAGGGCTACTGTACCCTGTTTTATAAGATGTATAAAGACCGTAGTAGTAGCCGTCGCTGTGGAAATGAGGAAAAGCCGCGTGTCGAGAGCCAGGGATGCGTTTCGCCTGTGCATCCGCAAAGATTCAAATTGAGGATTGCGAGGATAATTCGCCGCGAATCGGGCTGAAGGCCCTCGCGTGCCAAAATTTTCCTCAGGCGCCGCAATCGTTGCACAGGATGAGCACAGCATTATGCGCAGGATTTCAACACGCCAGTAGGACGGGCTTCAGCCTGTCGCTTTTGACTTATGATGGTTTCACACTTGAAAAACCAGACAGGCTGAAGCCCGTCCTACAAAAAAAACGCCCTTAAAATCCGGGGCGTTTAAAAAAATCGGCGACAGCAAAAAAATCAAATCACCCGAACGAATCCATCAGCTTGTTGATCGTGCGGTTCAAATCCTTGTCGCTGCGGCGCAGCGCGTCGATCTTGTTGATCGAGTGGAGGACCGTCGTGTGGTGCTTGCCGCCGAACTGCCGGCCGATCTCCGGGAGCGACGCGGAGGTGAGCTGCTTCACGAGATACATCGCAATCTGCCGCGGGAACGCGATCGCCTTGGTGTTCGAGCGGACTTTCAAATCCGCCTCGCGCAGGCCAAACTGCTCGCCGACTTTTTTCTGGATCAGGTCGATGGTGATGCGCTTCTCCTGCGTGGCGATGATGTTGCGCAAGACCTGCTGCGCCGTCACCAGATTCAGGATGGAGCCGGTCAGCGATGCGTAAGCGATCAGCCGCGTCAACGCGCCTTCCAGCTCCCGCACGTTGGATTTGATCGCGCGGGCGATGTATTCGGCGACGTCATCGGGAATCATGACGTGTTCGTTTTCCGCTTTTTTCTGCAGGATGGCGATCTTGGTTTCGAGATCGGGCGGCTGGATGTCCGCGATCAGGCCCCACTCGAAGCGTGACCGCAGGCGCTCTTCAATGGCGGAAATTTCCTTCGGCGGGCAATCCGAGCTGATCACGATCTGCCGCTGGAGGTCATACAGCGCATTGAACGTGTGAAAGAACTCCTCCTGCGTGCGTTCTTTCCCGGCGATGAATTGAATATCGTCCACGAGGAGAACATCGACCGAGCGGAACCGGTCGCGAAAGCCGATCATGCGGTCAAAGCGCAGCGAATTGATCACTTCGTTGGTGAATTTTTCCGCGCTGATGTAAGTAAGCCGCGCCGCCGGATTGCGCTTCTTGATCAGGTGGCCGACCGCCTGCATCAAATGCGTCTTGCCCATCCCCACCCCGCCATACAAAAACAGCGGGTTGTACGCTTTCGAGGGCTGCTCGGCGACGGCCTGGGCCGCCGCGTGCGCGAATTGATTCGACGCGCCCACGACGAACGATTCGAATTGGTAGCGGGGATTCAGTTGATGATCGACGGAATCGAAGTCCAGGCGCGTCTGCTTCAAAGGATTTCCCGCCTGCGCAGGTTCATTTTCCGTGCAGGTAAATTCAAGGTGCGTGTCGCTCATGCCCACTTCGGCCAGCACGGCCTGCAGTAGTTCGCCGTAAGTTTCCGTCAGGCGCTTCCGGAAGAGCCGGGAAGGAACCCGGACCATCAGCTTGCCGTTTTCACTTCCTTCCTGGCGCGTGGGCCGAAACCACGTGGTAAAACTGTGCGGGTTGACCCGCCGTTCCATATGCTGCAGTATTTTTTCCCAGGAATTCATTCCCTAAATGTCCTTATTGTAGGCGGGCTGCATGTACCGCCCGCACCCGAAGAAAGCGAAAAGGGCCCCTCACCAGCTATTTCCACAACTGTGGAAATACTGTGGAAAATCACACCCGCAACGGCTTCTCGCGGTTGCAGTCAGTTTCTGGGTTGAACCCCGTGACTTTCTCCCCTCGTCCGTTAGGCCCAAGTTGGGCCTGCCGCCCGGTACGATTGCTTCTTGTTCGCGTCACGGCGTCCACAGGGGTGCCAGTTGCTTGACTGGTTGCCTAAGACGAGGGTGGATTCTCGCTGAACGCGCGCCGCGCGGCAAGTGAAAATTTCGTGAGCCCGCGCGGACCTCCCACAGAAGATTCACAGCTTTTCCACAACAATGTATCTCGAAGAAACTAAACCGCTTGCCTGCAAAAGCCGAAGGTTGCAGTGGATTTCCGCGAGTAAGGCACGTACAGTGTCTTCACGCCACCCTCTAAAGTTTCTTTGAAAACATGAACCGCGGAATAATCGATGATTACGAACCGGTAAACCTCACCGGCTCCCAACCCCGCAAAAACAGGCCCGAAAAACACGCAGGTGTCGCCACGGTGTCACAATGCTGCGCAAGTACGGGAAGTTTTACGCCGACTGGACCGACCCCAAAGGAACCCGCAGAAGAAAAGCCTTCCCCACCAAGCAAGGCGCTGAAAAGTTCCAAACCCGCCAGCGCCTCGAATCCGCCGCAAAAAAAGCCCAGCCCTCGGGAAAGTCGCGGCCTTCTGCGAGGGCTGGATCGAGAACCACAAAGCCCCACGCGAGCGCGCCGCAGCCAAAGCGCTTCGCCGCATCGCAGGGGAGCTAACCGTGCACCAGCTACTCCCCGATCACTTCGCCTCCATAGTCGCCAACTGGAAAGCCAAGCACCGCCGCAACACGGTTAACGACTACCGCACCGGCCTGATCCACGTCGCCCGGTTCATCGCCGTCACCAGCGGGCTCCATGAGATACCCGGCTTCGTTCCCAAGGTCGCCGGATACAGGCCCCGCACCACCACGATCAAACCGCCCGATCTGGCCGTGATCCTAAACGCCGCGCCCGGGTGGCTGCGCTGCGCCGCGCTACTCGCCGGACACGCGGGCTTCCGCCGATCCGATGTGCTCCGCATCGCGCCAATCCACTACAACGCCGACAAAAAAACGATCACCATCGAGCAGCACAAAACCAAAATCCCAGTCACCGTGCCCGTCACCGAAACCCTCGCCCACGTCCTGGAACACGCGCCCGAGGGCCCGGAAACGACACCGTACCTCGAGCTGCTCGCGGGAAAACCAATAGGCCAGCAGAAGCTCTGGCGCGCATGGACACGCCTCAAGAAAACAACCGGAGTAGCCGCAGGAGTCACCTCACACGACCTCCGCAGAACGCTCGCGGTATCGCTCTACGACGTAAGCAAGGACCTCCGCGTAGTGGAACAGATGCTGGGACACCAGACCCTAAAATCCACCGTCGCCTACCTCGAACACCGCGACGAAACCAAGTTGCGCCCGTACCTCGACGCCATCTTCGTCCCGAAAGGGCGTGTCCAATGAGAACGATCTGCGCCTGGTGCGGATCGCCCATCTCGATCACCTGCCACTGCGGAGCGCCGCTTCTGCCCGCCAGCCAGGTCGGAGCCACCTTCCCGGTCGACGTCATGGTGTGCGTCAACGGGGAATCCATCCTCACCTATTCGGAAAGGGCCATCGAGGAAATGCCGGTGTCGCACGGAATGTGCACCGACTGCCTCGCGATAGACCCCGAAAAAAGAGACGCGATGCTCGCCGAGCGCCGCGCCGCCGACAAATCCATACCCGACGCCGAAGCCATCGAGCAGATCGAGAACGCCCAGAAAAACGGAAACGCCCACGAGCGATCCACCAGAAGGCGCACCCGATGAACGCACCCCAACACGAACTCGCCCGCACCGGAAAGAGACACGTCACCCCGCGGAACCCCGCATCGCACCAAACGTGCTGGTGCGGCCTCTGCCACTGCGACCGTTGCGCGGAGCTCCGCTGCAACATCACCGCCGACACCATCGCCGAAAAAAGGGGTCCCACAGGGGTGCCTCCAAGAGCAACAACCCACGCCGGAATGACACCGCGCAGAAAGCACGGTGCCCGATGAGCTACTCCACCCACACGTTCTACTGCAGGAGATGTAAGCAACCGACACCGCACGAGATGAGCGAAGACGGCCAGCGAGCCCGCTGCATCCTGTGCGCCAACTCCCAACATCAGCTCGCGCTCGATCGAGCGCAGTACAGCGAAACGAATCGCCACATCGCCGCGCTCGACGGCATGGGCAACCGCGGGGAAGCCCCGCAGAAAAGGAAACCATGAGCAGGGAAATCGAAACAGCCAGGCATCGCCTCGAAGTATTCCACGCCGACCAACTCGACGCCGAAATCACTAACCGAGAAAGGGCAACCTGCAAGGAGCTCCGCGCCATCCGGACGGTCCTCGACGAAATCCACCGCCTCAACGTCGCGGTGTCAAACCAGCGCCAAACCATCGAAACCATGCTCGCGGCCAAAAATCGGCCGCATAAGAAGCCCGCACAGCCACGATCCCGGCCAGCCAGGACCGGCAGCACCACCCCCAAAGGAGAAAAACGAAAATGACACCGCAACGCAAAGAAGCGCTCGCACTACTCGCCGCGATAGCCTGGACCATCGCCGCCGCGTGGTACTTAGGCGGACTCAGCACCCACGCCCAGGGCGACAAACCAACCATCGTTGCAGGAGCTAACGGAGTGGGACTCAGCGTCGACACGATCGGAATCCAGCAAGGCAACGACGTAACGAGCTCACTCAGCTTTCACCCAACCGCGCTCCGCATCGCAAACGGCAACATCGCTCCGCTGTGGGTGACCGCGAGCGGAGAGTACACGCACATCACCGCCACGACGGCGACCGCGATCCGCGCCACCGAAGGACAACTCGACTCGATCATCGTGAACACCGCCGCAGCCGGCACGATCACGGTCTTCGATCTCGCGAGCGCGTCGTGCACCGGCACACCCAGCACAAACATAGTCGCCATCATCACGGAAGCGGCGACACCAACCACCGACGAAATCGTGTTCCATGCCCACCTGCACAACGGAATCTGTGTCCAGACGAGCGCCGCGATGGACATCACGGTGACGCACCAATGACCGAGCGCACCGATTCCAATTCCATGACGCCCATCGAGAAGGCCACCGTGAGAGTCCTGCAGGAGCTCAGCAAAACAGTGTCCATGGCCTACATCGCCTTCGAGGTCGGAAGGCAGCACGGAACCACCGAGCCCGAGTTCCGCAGGATCATCGCGCTCTACTTCCACGACAAAACAATCACGGACTGGTGCCACGATCTAGCGATCGCGGATGCCACCGATCCAGCCGACAAACCATCCCACGGCGGAGAGCGATAGCCTCCGCGCCATCAAACCGGCCCCGCTGGAGCGCCAGGTAATAGGCCATCGGCCGGGGCGGCTCGGCCCACCCACCGCCAGCGCCGCCCCCTCTCTCTCATGCCCGAACGCCGCAAGGCGCTTCCCCCGCCGCCAGGACACGGCGCGCTCCCGCGCGCGCGCCGTGCGCCTTGCGCGCCGGGGCTCGCGCCCCGCCCCATGTGCTGGGGCCCCCACCCGCCGTCAGGAGCCACATCCCGGACACCATCGGCGCGTAGCGCCTCGGCCCCGCGAACCGGGCGATCGCGAGCGCGTCCCGTGTCGTGCGAGGAGCACGCCACGGGCCGCGCAGGCGGGCCCAGGTTGCGGACACTGCGCGCAAACCAGCGCTTCGATTAAAACTGGTAGGTGTCGGGCCGCGCACGCGAAAACCACGCGCGCGCTACATCCCGGGTGGGCGTCTCCGCCCCCCCGGACCCCCCTCAAAAAAAGGTGTTCGGTCCACGGCACGTCCCGCGCCATCGCTGCCCCCGCAAAAGCAGCGGGGGCAAAACGCGATGGCACGGGCCGTGGCGTGGCCCTCAGTCCCCGGCTCGCCCTCGGCCATCGCTGGGTGCCGCGGCTCGTCCGGCTCGTGTGCCCGCGAGAATCGGGCACGTCGCAAAAATGCAGCCATCGCCACTCCCGCTCCCTTCGGTCGCAGCGGCTCGGCTGCATTTTTGCTTCTTTCGGGCTCCGCGTGGCGCTGGTTCTCGGCCATCGTTTTATCTGCTACGCCCGGCTACGTTCAAAAACCATCTCGGTTCCGATCCGCCGCGCTGCGATTCACCGCGCCCTGCGGGCGCTCACACCAAAGCCAGACGTCCCGCGAAACCCGCGCGGGCCGCACACCGGGGCGGGAAAACCCAACAGCACCAACCTGGGCGGGGTGCTGTTGTGTTTTCCCGCGAAAAGAAAGAGAGACACGGCGCGCGCCAAGTGGCACAATCCGTGACACTCAAATCCCGGCAGCCCGCGAGGTGAGCCGGGAAGGTCACAGCCAATGCGCGGGGGGCGGCACCACCCGCCGCCCCCCATCCCCCAGATGGCGAAACGACCCCGCAGCGCCGAGTACCTCGAACGACACCGCATCAGATCGGCGAGAAGAAGAAAGGAAAAAGCCGAGGAAATCAGGGAGCGCC
Organism: uncultured Acidobacteriota bacterium; assembly: GCA_963819395.1. GTDB lineage: Bacteria > Acidobacteriota > Terriglobia > Acidiferrales > UBA7541 > Palsa-360. Next base: position 108,763 of record CAWFVW010000003.1, on the reverse strand, counting down.
GCGCACAGCTCGCGGCCGCAACCAACGAGCGCCGCCGCGCCCGACACCACAGGAAGCGCGCCCGCACCTTCAAGAAAGAACTCGAAGCGGCCAGCCAAGCTGACCCATCCGGACTCTCGGTCGTGAGCGAGGACCAGATCCTCTACGACCGCACCCGCTGGGTCGGCCCAGGCTGGCTGCAAGAGGAACGCCTGACTGAGGAAGCAACCCACTTCCTCATTCAGGCCGAAAAAAACGCCCGCGCAAGTGGCCCCACAGCGTCAACGCAGCCGAAAGAAACTGCACCAGCTCCACAACCAAGCGCATCGCGCACCCCCGCACGAAGCGTAACACTGAAGCGCGCGAAGTGGCCCACCGGAAGGGAACGAAACGCATGGCCGATCAGCACACCGTAGCGCAGGACCTTGACCAGCTGAAAGCCAGCGCCGAATGGTGGGAAAAGCGCGCCAAAAATCTCGAGGAAAGAATCGAGGAGCTCGAAGGCAAAAAGCAAGACGCCGAAGCCGAACGCCGCCAGCGCGACGAACTCGCCGATCGGCAGGCCGACACGGAGCTCCGCCGCGCCCGCGCCGCCGCGATCCGCGCGCTCGTGAAGCTCCTGCCCGAGGCGATCAGGCAGGCCAAGGCCAAGCCCCCGCGCCCCGCGCTCCTGAGAATGATCCTCCGCGCCACCCGCTGACACCGCAACATCTAGTGGCGAAACCACTTCGCCACAACATATAGCGGTGCCCCGAACGGCGACACCGCCGACACCGAAACCCCCACGGTGTCGCCTTTTCCCTTGACACCGCACCCGCACCCGCGCACACTCCCACAACAGAAAGGGACGACACCGCCCTCGGACCACCACCTATTGCGGCAATACACGAACCGGTAAAATTCATTGCGGGAGTTTTTCCGGTTTTGGAAATTCGTAGATTCCCTGCGGGTCGGCACCGATCACCAGCCGGGTGGGTTCCACCAGGATTTGAGAGGCTTCCAGGCGCGCCCCGTAGGGCAAAAACGTCCTGAAACTGGATAGCCGCTGTCCGTCCTTATCAAACCGCATAAGTAACGTTCCTATGGCAATCCAGATCTCCTGCGATTGGGGATCCACGCCAACGGCGCTGATAATGCGATGAAGGGCGGGAATACTGTTTTCCCGTTCTTCCGAGCGCGCAATGGCCTTGCGGGCGGCCTGCGCAGCGGGCTGAAATTCAAGGGTCTTGAGCGAAATCTCCATTGCTAGGTAGCCCACGCGGTCGAATTTGCGCACGGTCGGCTCGGGCAGATAATCAAATGAGAAATAGTTGTTTCCCATTTCGTCGGCGACGAGGTGGCCGAAATTCACCTGCGTGTTCACGTCGGAGCGATCGGCGATCTCTTCGCGGTCGCCGTAATCGCGAACAAGTTTTCCGCTGAGGTCGTAGGCAGTCACGAGATGTTCCGCGTCAGGGCTGGCAACGGCGATTTCATCCCCCGGAAGAAACACGACGGAAAATGGCGCGGGCATGGGGATCGCGGCGGTAAGAACTCCGCTCGACGAATAAATCTTTACGGCCTTCGCTCCGCGATCGCATACGACGACGCGGCCGTCATGGTCCACATCAAAAGATTCGCCGTACACGAGCGCCGCGCCTTTCGCTGCCGATCCCGATTGGCTGGGAACCTGGCCGACGATTTTTCCGGACGCGTCATAGATCACTACTGCCGGAGCAGGCGCGGTGAGGACATAATAATTTCCATTCGGCCCGCGGCGAATCTCGCGAAAACCCGCGCCCACGGCGCGAAAAAGTTGCCGCTTCGCCATCAAGTCGCTTTCAAATTGATATTGTTCCTGCGCGAAAGCAGGAAGAGAAAGAAACAGAGCCGGCACTGTGGCCAGCGCGGCCGAGGCGCACAAAAATTTCAGACGGTTCAACGTGAATGTTCTCCGTGAACGGTTCATGATCAGCCGGCCTCAGCCGGCCCGGAAGCGCAGGCGCTCTATTCCTCGGGCGCGGCCAGTGGCCTCGTCCACGTCAATCAGGACGGTATTCATCTGGATGTCGCCGGTGGCCACCTCGAACCGCGCCGGCTGACCGTTCAGGAACCGGCGCAGGATCGCGGTCTTGTCCATCCCGATGACGCCATTGTGAGGGCCGGTCATTCCCACGTCGGTCTGAAACGCGGTTCCCCCCGGCAGCACGTGCTCGTCGGCCGTGGCCACATGCGTATGCGTGCCGATCACCGCTGACACACGCCCGTCCAGATACCACCCCATGGCTTCCTTCTCGCTTGTCGTTTCTGCGTGAATGTCCACGAAGATCACGCGGACCTCTGCTGGGATGCGGGCAAGCTCCCGATCGGCTGCCCGGAAGGGGCAATCATTTGACGCCATAAAGACGCGCCCCTGCAGGTCCAGGACGGCGTAGGGCACCCCATTGCGCGCCGTGCCCACATACAGCCCCGAACCGGGATTGCCCTCCGGGAAGTTCGCCGGCCTCACCAGGCGTGGCTGCTCCGCGATGTACTCGAGGATTTCTTTCTTGTCCCAGATGTGATTTCCCCCGGTCAATACCTCGACGCCGGCCGCGAACAACTGCTCGGCGATCCGGGGCGAAATGCCGAAGCCCGCGGCGGAATTTTCACCGTTGGCGATAACGAGGTCGATTTGGCGCGACTCAACAATGTCGTGCACCCGGTCTGCGACAATCTCCCGGCCCGGCGAACCCACGATGTCGCCAATAAACAGAATTTTCATTTGTTCTTTTGGTCTCTGTAGCGCCCGCCTTCAGGCGGGCACTTTGCGGCAGATCCCGCCGAAGGCAGGCCTACAAAAGTGCCGGTATCTCGTGTAATTTGCTCGCCAACAAAACCCGCAGGCTGAAGCCCGCGCCACTTGTGGCCCACAAAAAATGGAGCGGTCCACTTCGCCGTGTGGAGCTCGATCCTGAACCACCTGTAAAAAGTGGGCGCCCTGCGCCGGCCTTCAGGCTTTCCCGCAGTGAACCGAAATTCGCCGCGGGCCGTGCACACGGGCCGTCTGACTCGGGCACCCGGAGGTTCAGTATTGGTTCAAAAGATCGTCGCGTCCAGCACCTGCGTTGCAGGCCAACTCCAGATTCCATTCTAGCAAATCCACTCCACGGGTGCCGCGAAGCTGCACGCAATGTTTCGCCCGGGAACGCCAATCTCCCGATTGGCGGGTTTGCCAGACATCCGCCGCGGAAATTCGCCAATCGGGAGATTGGCGTTCCCGGGGTCTACTCAGAAGTGGAAGCCTAAATCCACCGTCTTAGTGCGCGGCGCTCATCCCGTCTGGCATGGCGCTGTACGTCTTTACCCGTCGGCCCTTTTTCTTGCCCTTACGGGCTGCCAAGTGTGTTTATGCCACCTCCAGCCAAGGCGCGGCATCAATCGGTGCTTCACGTAATCGCGGGAATAGCGCACCCGGAAGCGTCGCCAGATGAGGTGGGCGATGCGCTCGGTGGTCCAGACGGGCGTGTCGTATCCATGGGCGGAGGGTCCCTGCTCAAGGAGGCTGGGGAGCCGCCCGAGTTTGTCCGGTGGCAATTTCGGACGGGGGCCGCCGGTCTTTGGTTGGCTGCGCAAGCCATCCTCTCCGCGCAATCGGTGCCAGGCAGCCCAACGCTGGACCGATTGTTTGCAGACGCCCAGGGAGCGCGCGACCCCGGCGATGGATTCTCCGCGCTGCAGGCGAGCCACGGCCGCAAAACGGCGCGCCTCGAGTTTTTTTGCATCGCGGCGCTTATAACCTAATGGGTGCGGCATGTTCCACCCCCTCCTGGCGGGAATGCGTCTTCCATCCATCACTCGTAAATGAGGGTTGCAGTTGTGGGGGCATCCGCCGCGGCGGATGCCCCCACAGCCTTAAAAGTGGAAGCCTAGCTCCGCCGTCAATGCGCGAGGCGTGACGTAGTGAGTTCCGCTAAACGTAGAAAGGAAATTATAGAGGGCAACCTTGTTGGTTACGTTAATTGCCGTCAGTCGCAGGCTCCATTTGTAGCGGTCTTTCCTGAATATGTTGTCGTCTCCGAGACTTAGGTCGAATAGGTTGCGAGGAGCAATACGCGAAGGGTTGTGGTCGTCATCCGAGGTTCCCGGCGCTGGGATCTTGATCAGCGTCGACCCGTATTGCGACGCGGGACATGACGCGAACGCTGCAGTCAGGGTCGCAGCCACTCCATTGCAGGTGAGGCCCGCCTGCGCCTGCTGATCGGCAGTTATACCACTCAGGTCCACGGTTGGAACTCCGCCGCTGAGGAATGACGTTCCCGCGCAAACGGTATTCGGATTCGTGAGGTTGAAACAAGGCACACCCCCGGCAACCAGGCCGTTGTCATATCTCCAATTCAGCGCGACCCACGGCAGGTTCTTAAAGGGTTGATACTGGACGTGTGTGGTTTCTTGAAACTTTTGATCGTGGTCGATGCGGAAGGCCCCGACCCCCGTCAAATCGGTTCCCAAGCCGCCGACTTGTGGAGCGAAAAAGCGCGCCGCGACGCTGCTGGCAGTGAAAAATGCCGTCACCCCATGAAAGTTCGGCAGGCTTACCCGGACCGAAGGCCCGTGAATCTTGGAACGATCCCAAGCAACCGGGAAGAAAATGGGCGTGTTCAGGAAATCGCTGAAATCATAACCGTTGTGTGTGTATTTCCAAAGATAGTCGGCGTCGACCACGAGATATTTCCCGAAGGCCTGTTGGAAGCCGGCGTGAAATTCATTGCGTTGCCCGGGAAGGATTGGTGCCGTCGCGCCAAATAGGGCTTCGGCGACGGGGTTTCCCACCGTGCTGGCAAGGACCAGATTCTCGTTGAAGGGGGTCTCCAGCACGCGGGCATATGAAATCCGCAGGACGGTATTGGTCCGTTTGATGTTGTAAGCGATTCCAGCCCGAGGCTCCGCTTGGTTCGTGCTGTTGGAGATGCCGCGATATAAATCGCCGCGGATCCCGATGTTGAAGGACCAACTGCCCTCGGTAATCGTGTCCTGAAGAAAGAGTCCCACCTCCTTGATGTCGCCGTGCCCGTTGAACTGAAACAATCCACGAGTGCCGGTGCACGAAACCGTTGGCCTGGTTAGATCTATACAGCCAAGGACGGGATTGAAAGGACTCACGGGGCCGGCAAGAGGCCCGGCATTTGGGTCTGTGCCGTCATTGGGAATCAATGATACGGCGGCGCATCCAGAAGGACTGGTGACATTCGTTTCCCCGGCAGCACCGTCGGACCCGTCCGGATTGGTCCCTGGAGCCAGGCAGGGGTCGTTGATCGTCGGATCAGTAAGTCCGGCGGTAAAGTTCTCCGTGAGCAGCGTGTGCTGAAATGTGCCGCCAAGCTTTACATTGTGGGCTCCCTTCACATAGGAAACATCTGCATGAATTCCCGCGTTCGTCAGGATCCGGTGCTGGCTCGCGGTATTGGAGAGGTCCGCAAGTGGGTTAGCGCTTGGGTAATAATTAAAGACATCGCGCCGGACGAACGCTCCGACGGTCAGAAGCGTGGTCGAGTTGAACAGATGGGTCCAGCTAGGAGCCACGTTCAACGATTGCACCTGCGCGCGCTGGTCCTGGCCTATGGCCTGCGCATCGAATGAATTTGGCTCCTGGAACCAGGAACGTGTATAACCAAAGTTCAGATGGACCGAATCCGCCAGAGTGGGCTGAAAGTCGAAGCGGTCGAACGCGTTTTCTTCATTTCCCTTCGAGTGGGTGACCACGAATTCAGGAGGATCGAGAAAGCGCCCCGTGTTCAAGCCGTTCAGCGAGACGAAGTTCCCCCACTTCGAGCCGCCGATAGCGAGATTTCCGCCGAGGGTCGCTGAACCGAACGAGCCGTAGGAAGTTGTCACGCTCCCGGTGGGCTGCGTTTGCCCGAGACCTGACCGGGTTGTGACCTTGATGACGAGGCTTGTCTTGTCACCGTATTCCGCAGGCGGCGCGCCGGAGATGACTTCCATTGACTGGATCGAATCAACGGGGAGTTGGTTGGAGAAAACCTTGCTCTGCTGATCCGTGATAGGTTGGCCGTCGACAGAGAAGGAGTTTTCAGCGTGGTCTCCGAGACCGTGGAAGAGACCGTTTGAGTCGGCGACCACACCCGGCGACGCCAGCGTAACGAGCGAACTCAGTGAGGAGGACGCGCTCTCCAGCGGCAACTTGTCGAAGAGTTCGCGATCCACGTCCGTGTGAGGAGTCGACTCGGTTTCCACCAGGTCCGCGCCGGTCGCTTCCACTGTGATATTTTCCGACGTGGTTCCAACCTTCAGGCCGATTTCAACCGTTGCTGGAACACTGGAGCGAACGTCCACGTCCTGAGTGTAGTTTGAAAATCCGGGTGCCTTCACCACCATGTGGTAGGTATTGAACGGGACATTAGTAAAGCGAAAATCGCCAGCCACCCCAGATCGTCGTTTCCCGATGATAGCCGCTTACGACATCCGATATTTCTACAGACGCATTCGTCAATACGCCGCCCGTTGCGTCCTTCACGACGCCCGTTATAGTCCCGGACGATTGGGCCCAGCCGGAAGAAACAAAAAAGAACATAAAGAAAACAAACACTCCTAAAAGTGCAAGCTTGCGGAAACTCATTTTGTATTTCTCCTCTTCCCCTGTGGGGTATGCGTAGTTGCGGAGACCAGTGTGGCCGCCCTGAAACGGGCGTGTGCACCGAACCCCGGTTTTGAGGTTGGCGCATCAGTTTGCAAACCTTAAGCAGATGAGCGCTTATGCGGAGGGCGGTGCGCGTGGAGCGGTTCGGGAGAAAACGGGGCCCGTTGCCGGCACAATGGCTTCCGGCAGCGGCAAGGAAGCGACCGGCTTCAGCAACGATACCGACGGCGCGACGTCTAACTGCACCGGGGTCTGATGGCCTAAGTGGCAGTAGGGACAATTCGCGTCATCGCTCGGGTTTTGATGATTCCAATCGCTGACCACGCCTGTGGCGAAGATCAGCAGCAGGACGAGCACCAGAGAAACCCCAAGCCAGCGAATTGTTTTCCAATCAATCGCGCGGGAAATCATTTCCAAATCTCCTCTGTCCCCCAGGGGAACGCATAGCCGTAAATGGCCAGAGGTTGCCGCCCAAATGAATGAGCGCGTGCGCCGGGCGAATCCTTGTGCCAGCGCGGCAATTTATGAGTCAGGGAGAGCTATTTGTCTACGCGGAGGGAGGAGCGCGAGGAGAGGTCTGCGAAAAGACGGGGCCCGTGGCCGGAATAATGTCATCCGGCAACGGCAGGGATGCGATGGGCTTCAGCAATGACGAGGACGGCGCAACGGTGAATTGTACAGGGGTCTGGTGGCCTAGGTGACAGTAGGGGCAATTCGCGTCGTCGCTCGGGCTTTGATGATTCCAATCGCTAACCACGCCGGTGGCGAAAACCAGCAGCGCCAGGAGAGCCAGCGAAACCCCGAGCAGGCGAATTGTCTTTCGAACGGTCATTGCAGCCGATTCAATCTGTGCCCCCAAGACCCGCTTATGGTAACTCGATGTAAAATCCGCGTAAAGCGTTGTCTGTAACGCGGCCCAAGAAAGTAACGGCCGGGCTGAGGAGCATGTGTGAGAACTCGGTCTTGGTTTATATAGCGCCCGCCTGAAGGCGGGCGCTACAAAGACGGGCCGATTTCATGTTCTCACACAGGCTCTGAGGCGCATACTTGGCCTCTTACACCTGCAGCACGTCACCCTCTTTGGCGACCATTTCGTACAGCACCGGGTTGACGAAAAATCCGAGGAACAGCCGCGAGATCAGCCCCGCGACAATGACAATGGCGAAGGGCTTTTGCGTGTCCGAGCCGATGCCGGTCGAGAGCGCAGCGGGCAGGAGGCCCAGACATGCGACGAGCGCCGTCATCATAATGGGCCGCAGCCGCAGCAGCGCGGCCTCGCGCGTCGCGGCGCGAATGTCGTGATTTTCAAGGCGCAATTTGTTGATATACGACACCAGGATCACGGCCGTCTCCACGGACACGCCCATCAATGCAAGCAGACCCAGCACGGAGCTGACGCTGAAGGGCGTGTGCGAAAGCTTCAGGGCGAGGAGAGCCCCGACCGGTTCGGTCATCACGACGCCGATCATCACGGTTACGGGAAATTTGAAATTTCCGTACAACGCGAAAAGAATCATGAAGATCAACAGAATCGCCAGCGGTCCAATAATGGCGAATTGTTCCCGTGCCGCTAAGTATTCGCTGTACTCGCCGCCCCAATCGAGCCTATAGCCTTGTGGCAAGGCCACATTCTTGCGTACCGCATCTTGGGCGTCGCCCACCGCGCGCGCCAGGTCGCGCCCCTCGATGCTGAATTGCACGCCGATGTAGCGCGAATTATTTTCGCGATAGATGAACGATGCGCCGTTCCCCTGATGGATGTTGGCGAGCTCGGAAATCGGCACCTGCGTGCCCGACGGGGTCGGCACGACCAGGTTGCCGATCTCTCGAGTACTCGACCTGTATTGCGGCTTCATGCGTACAACGAGATCAAACAATCGCTCGCCTTGAATGACCTGCGTTGCCGCCTGCCCACCCACTCCCGCCTGGATTACGCCCTCGACGTCGGCTACGTTGATCCCGTAGCGGGCGATTTTTTCGCGATCCACATCGATCTGCACGGTGGGCTGGCCCAATTCGCGCACAACCGTAATCTCTGCAAAGCCGGGAACTTGCGAAAGAATGCGTTTGATCTCGACCGCTTTGTTTTCCAGGACCTGCAAGTCTTCGCCGTAAATTTTTACGGCAAGCGCGCTCTTCAGTCCCGTTAAAGCCTCGTCCACGGCGTCCTCGGCCGGTTGCGTGTAGTTAAAAATCACTCCGGGATACGCGTCGAGTTTTTTCTGGAGGTCTTCCGTGAGTTCCGCCTTGGTGCGGATCGATCCCTGCTGCCAGACCGCGTCCTTGTACGGTTTCAAGCCCACGTAGAACTCGCAATTGAAAAATCCAGTCGGGTCCGTGCCGTCATCCGGCCGCGCCAGTTCCGATCCGACTTCCGTCACCTGCGGGTAGGCCATCAGGATGTTGCGGATTTGCGGAGCAAACTTCGCCGCCTCCTCGAAGGAAATCGTGTAAGGCATGGTGGCGCGAACCCATAGCGCGCCTTCGTCCAGGTGCGGCATGAACTCGCCGCCAATGTAGGGAATCAGAAGAAGCGTGGCGCCAAAAATAAGAGTCGCGACAATCATGGTCGTCTTCGGATGATCGAGACACCAGTCAAGCTCTCCTGCGTAAATTCCCTTCACCCATTCGTACGGCCGGTTGACGATTTCTTTCACGCCGCTTTTGAACCAGTACGACGCGAGCACGGGCACAAGCGTGAGGGTGAAAATGAGCGATCCAAGGAGCGCGTAAGACATCGTCTCCGCCATCGGAACGAAAAGTTTCCCCGAAGGGCCGGTGAGAGCGTAAATGGGAAGGTAACCAGCCAGAATGACCGCAACGGAATAAAATATGGGCCGGTCCACATCGCGCGCCGCCGCCGCGATGACCTCGTTCAATTTGTAATCCTGCCCCGCGCGGTCGGCGAGTTCGCGGTAGATGTTTTCCATCATCACCACGGTGCCGTCGATGATGATGCCGAAGTCGATCGCGCCGATCGAAAGCAGGTTGGCGGGCACGCCGCGACCGTGCAATAGAATGAAGGCAAAGAGCAGGCTCAACGGAATCGTCAAGGCGACGATGATGGCCGCGCGAAAGCTGACCAGGAAAAAAATCAGCACGATCAGGACGAGAGACATGCCCACGAGCATGTTGTGCTCGACCGTGTCAATCGTCAGACGGACGAGGTCACTGCGGTCGTAAAACGGATGCACCTTCACGTCGGACGGCAGGATGCCGTTGTTCAGCTCTTCCGTTTTCTTCTCCACGCCCGCGAGCACGTTTTGCGTCTGCTCGCCGCGCAACATGAGGATCACGCCCTCGACCCTGTCGTCATCCTTCTGAAAACCGAATTCCCCGAGGCGCGGCGCGTTTCCGATGGTCACTTCTCCGACGTCGCGAACTCGCACGGGAACGCCGTTGTTGTTTCCGACGACGATGTTCCCGATGTCCTCGGTCTTGGTTACCAGGCCCAATCCGCGCACATAGAAAAATTGCGAGCCTTGTGAATAAAAACCGCCACCCGCATTCGCGTTATTCACCGACAGCGCGTTGATTACCTGCGGCACGGGAATGTGATAGTTGTAAATTTTTGCCGGGTCGAGCAGCACCTGATACTGCATCACCGTTCCGCCGAACCCGGAATCGTCCGCCACTCCAGGAACCGATTTATAAGCCCGCTCAACAACCCAGTCTTCGATCGTTTTCAGTTGTTGTGGGCTGCGATCTGGGCTCTCCAGCACGTACCGATAGACAAGCCCCGACGGACTGAAAAGCGGCGACAGGCTTGGCGCCACGCCAGACGGCAACTGGACGTCGGGCAATCGTTGAAACACGACATTCCGCGCGAAGTAATCGTCGGTGCTTTCCTGGAACGTCATGATCACGTCGGAAAGCCCGTAGAGCGAAATCGAGCGCAAGTACTGCATGTGCGGAACGCCGTTCATTTCCACTTCGATCGGCAGCGTCACGAGGCGTTCGATTTCCTCCGCGGCGTGCCCCGGCCACTGCGTGATGACTTCCACCATGGGAGGCGAGAGATCCGGATAGGCGTCTACCGGCATGCGCTGGAAGGAAAGCGCGCCGGCCACGACCACAAGAAAAACCAGCATCAGGACCAGAAAGCGCTGGCGGAGAGCGAATTGAACGAAATGATGAATCATGGTTGTGTGCGCCCTCGACTCAGCGCTGGAGCGAATTCTGAAATTGCAGGAACAGGCTGCCGTCGCCGACGATCTTGTCACCGGCCTGCAGCCCGGTCAAAACCTGTGTTTTTCCGCCCTGCGATTCACCAAGCGTCACCATGCGCCGGGCGAACTGGTTGTTGCCGGTCTGGAAGTACACGTACGGCATGTTTTCGGTGTCGCGCAGCACGGCGGCATCGGGGACCGACAGCGCGTTTGCAATCGTTCCGGCGCGCACTTCCGCGGTTACGTACATATCTTTTTTCAACCGCTCGCCGGGATTGGAGGCTTCGATGCGCGCTTGCAGGGTGCGCGTGGTCGGATCGAGCGCCGGCGCCACATACTGAATCTTGCCGCGCACCACGCCGGGATACGTTTCGTTGTCGATCGTCACGTCCTCGCCGACGTGAACACTGGCGATGTCATTCTGGTAAACATTGACGAGCACCCACACGCTGTTCATATCCGAAAGAGTGAAGCACTGCGTTCCGCCGGCTTGCAGCAACTCCCCCGGCGAGCAAAGCCTCTCCACAATCTCGCCCGCGAGGGGCGCCAGCAGCGGCAACTCCGCGGCCGGAGGGGCCGTCAGGACGCTTTCCGGATTCGGAATTCCCAGAACGCGGATGGCCTGTTCGCTCGATTGCAGGTCCGCTTCCGCTTGCGTGCGGTTCGATTCGGCCTGGTCGAGATCGGCCTGCGCGATGGCCTGGTGGGCGAAGAGATCTTGCGCGCGTTTGTAAAACTTGTCGGCGAGTTGGAAGGCGTCCCGCGCCTTGACGTAGGCGGAGCGCGTCAACGAGTAATCCGGGCTCGTCACATACAGCAGGGGCTGGTCCTTGGTCACGTGTTCGCCGGGCGTGACGATGATGCGGCTCACCGGACCGCCCACCTGCGTGATCACCGGAGTGGTTGTGTAGCCGTTGTAGGCCACAGCACCCGTAAGCCGAAGCGTGCGTTCAAGCGGCCCTGTCGTGACGGTGTAAATCTGGACATGCGACATTTGATCGGCGGGCAAGGAAAACAGTTCCGCTTTGCTGGCCGCGCTTTCCGTGGTGGAAAACGAGGTCATCTTATTCGCATTTTCGCCAGCGCCGCCACAACCGGCGAGCGCGAACGCGCCGGCCAGAGCCGCGCAGAGAATCGCGGACCGCCGCAAATTTGCAGCAGCGAACGGCGGCCTTCGTTTCACATCTTCACGTGTCAATTTCTTCGTCATGGCAAACTCCTCGTTCCCACCGCCTGGCGCAATTGCTCAAGCGAGGTCATGTAACTTGCGAGCGCCTGCCGGTAGGCAAGTTCGGTCGCGCGATAGCTCCGCTCAGCGTCCAGAAAATCGAGCAAGCTGGCCGCGCCGTGCTGGTAGGCGTACTGGCTGATGTCCCGCGAATCCTCGGCCTCTTTCAGATAGCCGGACTGATACAGCTGCACGACTTCGTCATCGGTGCGAAGCCCTTCATACGAATTGGTCACGTCGGTCAGCGCGATCGAGGCCTGCTCGCTGGAAAGCTCCTGCGACTGCGTGATGGCATAGCGCGTCCGAGCGATTTCGCCCTGGTTGCGATTGAAAATCGGCAGCTGGACGCTGCCAAATAACGAAGCCGTGCTCAGCGCGGCGACGTGCGTGTAGTTGGCTTGCGCATTCACGTCCACTTTGCCGTTGGCCTGCGCGAGGGACAGCTGGCTCTGCGCCGCCGTAATCCCCAGCTGCGCCGCGCGCACGTCGGGCCGCTGCCGCAGCGCCAGCGCTTTCAAATCGTCCTCGCCAAGTTTCACCGGCTTGTATTCGAGGTCCCCCACGACCTCGTAGGATTCAGGCACGGACTCGTAGCCGAGCAACTGCCGAAGACTTGCGAGCTCCTGAACGCGCGCCAGCTTGGCCGCTGACACGTCCATCTGGAATTGCAGCAGTTGAATTTTGATTTTCAGCAAGTCAGCTCCGCTCATGGAGCCGGCGTTGAAGGTCGCCTGGCTGATGTCCACCGTTTGCTGAAAACTCGCCAGGTCTTTCTCCGCCAAATCCAACTCGGACTGCGCGAGCAGGGCCGAAATAAATTGAGATGCGACGTTAAATGTCAAAGTCCGCGCGTTGTCGTCCACCGTCGCCGAAGTCACGGCCGTTTGGTCCTTGGCCGCCTGCAAGCGGTGTTGGCGCTTTCTGCCGCGCTCGAACAGGTAGCCGACGCCCAGGTCGAATTGGGCGCCGTTGTCCATGTAGTCGCTGTTGAAGTTGCTCGGATTGAAAAAAGGCAGGAACTGCGCGTCGCCGAGCAGCACGGGATTGGGTCGCAGGTTGGCGGTAATCTCTTCCGCCTGATTTTGCAGGATCGTGGTGCGCGCCGCCTGCAGGGAATGATTGTGCTTGAGAGCCAGGTCGATGGCCTCATCAAGCGTGACGCGAGCCGGCAAATTCTGAGGCGGCGCGGCCGGCGGCGTTGCAGCCTGACCCGCAGCGCGGCCGGGAACGAGCAACCCCAGGACTCCCAGCGCGATCAGGGGCCAACATTTCCGGGCCCTAGACTTCGTGTGCATTGTTTCTCTCCTGCAAGGAACGGTCGAAACTCTCGATTCGGCAGGACGGCAAAATGAGCGCCGAAAAAACTCAAGAGGCCCGAATTAGTTGAATTTAAATGTGGAAAGTGCCCGCGCGAAAAAGAGCTTTGGCGGGGAGACTAAGCGGAGGGAGGCGCGCGTGGCGAGGTCTGCGAAAAAACAGGGCCCGAGGCTAGAACCGCGTCCTGCGGCAACGGCAGGGATGCTACCGGCTTCAGCAGGGAAACTGACGGCGCGACGACCAGGTGCGCCGGGGTCTGGTGACCCAGGTGGCAGTAGGGGCAATGCGCGTCGTCGTTCGGCCCCTGGTGATTCCAATCGCTGACGACACCTGTAGCGAATACCAGTAGCGCGATCAGCGCCAGGGATACCCCGAGTATTCGAACCGTTTTCCGCACGTTGCGTTTGGCCGGTCTAAGCCAGGAGACGGACCTATTGAATACTAACTTGATGTAGGACGTACGTAAAGCGTTGCCCGTTACTAGTAAGAGTAGGACGGGCTTCAGCCTGTCTGGTTTTCGTTGCGGCTTGCAAAAGTCAAAAGCGACAGGCTGAAGCCCGTCCTACGCCGTCTGCTTCAAGGCCCGCTCGAGGATCGTCAGGCACTGCTCTGCGCGCTCGCGCAGCGCGTCGTCCCGGTGGCCGGTATCCTGCTGGCGCGAATGGAGTTCGTCGGCAATGGCCATGGCCGCGAGGACGGCGACGCGGACGGAGTCCACCGTCTGCGTCGCTTCCCCGACCGCAATCATCTTTTCGTCCACGTACCGCGCCAATTTCTGGACGTAGGCTTCGTCGAGATCTCCGCCCAAGGTGTAACTCTGCCCATAAATTTCCACTTTCACGCGATTGGCCATGGCATACGCTCCCTGCTGGACGCGCCTATTTTGTTCTGTTCTACTGCGCATGGCAAGCGCGTTTCGACAAGCCCGAATTCTACCGTGTGAAATATTGGTTCTGCAGTCGCGCCAACGGCGCGGAGGATGCGAGCCCAGGGCATCGCCCTGGGGATCTCGCCCCGTCTATAGTCCGCCCTGAAGGGGCGGGGGGAATTTCTCGGAACCACGAATATCAAGTTCAATCCCAAACGTATCGCTCGTCAAATTCGACTTGATATTGTTTCAAAAATGACCGAAATTCCTCCTCGATGCTCTTGACGCGATGATGTTTCGCCTGGTTGGCGATGTATGTTTTCACCTCATCCACGCCGGACTGGCCAATCGAAAACGCTCCGTAGCCGCTTTGCCAATGGAATCTCGCGAAATCCGGACCTTGAGTCTTGATCCATTTGGAAGTCGCACGTTTGACCTCCATGACAACTTGAGATAGGGAATGATTTTTGCTTAGCTCGAATAAAATATGAACGTGATCGCGCCATGCGTTGATTGCAATTACAGGCGAATCGAGATCGCGTAAGACTGCCGATGCATACGCGCAGAGTGGATCGCGAACAGGCTCGGCCAAGATGGGTTGACGGTTCTTGGTGCTGAAGACGAGATGAATGAGATTTTTGGCCAGCGATTGCGGCATTGCAAAATCCTGGCGCCCCTTCAGGGCGCCCACGAATCACATGCCGTGGCAACCCGGGGCGTTGCCCCGGGCTATCTCCCTCCGGCGCTTTCAGCGCCGGAAGCGATATGATGACATTCAGGAAACCCAAAGTTCGCTCAATCATCCAAGAATCTTCATTTCACGACGATGCGTAGGAATTTCTTCTTTCCGATGCCGCAACGTGTAGGTAGCAGGACGAGTTAAATCCAATTTTACTGCGGGATCTTGCACCGTTTTCCCGTCAAGCTCGAATCCACCCTGTTTCATCACGCGCTCCGCTTCGGTGGTGGAACTTACAATTCCGAAATGCGGCAAGAAGCGTGACCACTTTTCAGAACTAGTGGACAAACCGGTAATTGATTGCCTTTCTTCGATACCCCCGGTCCTCGACTTAATAAAAATTCCCCCCGCTTCGGGCTGGGCTGTCAAAACAAATTCCTTCATATCTTCCGGTGCCTTGCGGTCGCGGAAGACGCGCTGGAATTCCGCGGCGGCTTTTTCCGCCGCTTGCTCGCCGTGAAAACCGGCGATGATTTCCTTCGCCAGTGACATCTTCACGTCCATCGGATGCTTCGCGCCGGATTTCACTTCGTCCGCGAGGGCGGCGATTTCCTCCGGGGTGCGGTCGGTCACGAGGTCGTAGTACGGCCACATCATTGCGTCCGAGAGAGACATCAGCTTGCCGAACATGTCCGACGGGGTTTCGCTGATGCCCACGTAATTGCCGAGCGATTTCGACATCTTGCGCTGGCCGTCGAGGCCGACGAGGATCGGCATGGTCAACGCCACCTGCGAGGGCTGGCCGTATGCGTGTTGAATTTCACGGCCGACGAGCAAATTAAATTTTTGCTCGGTGGCGCCCAGCTCGACGTCGGCCTGGAGCGCGACTGAATCGTAGGCCTGCAGCAGCGGGTAGAGCAGCTCGTGGATGGCGATGGGCAGGTTGCCCTGCAGGCGCGAGCGGAAATCCTCGCGTTCGAGCATGCGCGCCAGGCGGTAGTGGGCGCACAGGTGAATCATATCGTGTCCCGATAGTTTTCCAAGCCACTCGCTGTTGTAGCGGACTTCAGTATTTTCGCGGCTCAGGATTTTGTACACTTGTTCGAGATACGTCTTCGCGTTCGCTTCCACCTGCTCGCGCGTCAAGGGCGGCCGCGTCTCGGATTGTCCGGTGGGATCGCCGACCATCGCCGTGAAATCGCCGATTAGGAAAATCGCGGTGTGGCCCAGATCCTGAAAATGTTTCAGCTTGCGCAGGACGACGGTGTGGCCGAGGTGCAGGTCGGGCGCCGTCGGGTCCACGCCCAGCTTGACGCGCAGAGGTTTTCCCGTTTTCAGCGAAGCTTCGAGCTTCGCGCGCAAATCTTCCTCGCGAATGATTTCCGCCGCGCCCTTGCGCAGGTAGGCGATCTGCTCGTCGACGGGCTTGAACTGAGGTTTCGTAGTCATGACGGATTGGCGAGCGCGATGACGCGGCGTCCCTCGATGCGATATTTCCCGGAAAGCACCAGGCGCACGGCTTCGGTGTAAATGCGGTGCTCCTCGGCGAGAATTCGCGCCGACAGCGTTTCGTCCGTGTCGTCATCGCGCACCCGCACGATGGCTTGCGCCAGAATCGGCCCGGCATCCAGATTTTCATCCACCAGGTGCACGGTGCAGCCGCTGAATTTCACGCCATATTCCAGCGCCTGCCGCTGCGCTTCAAGGCCGGGAAACGACGGCAGCAGCGACGGGTGAATATTAAGAATACGCTGCGGAAACGCGGCCACAAAATAAGGCGATAGCAGCCGCATGAAGCCCGCGAGGCACACGATCTCGACACTCGCTTTCCGCAACTCCTCCACGACGATCCGGTCATAGTCCTCGCGCGCCAGTCCCTTGGACGGGATCGCCTTGTTCGCGATTCCCCGCGCCGCGGCGAGCGCAAGACCGGGCGCGCTTTCGCGATTGCTGATCACGAGAGAAATTTCGGCGCCGGGGATGCGCCCGGCGGCAATACTATCCGCCAGTGCCTCGAAATTCGATCCGCGCCCGGACAGCAGCACGCCAATGCGATGTGACATAAGGAAAAGACGTTAGCATAACCGCGCGGCGCATCCAATCCCTGCGGAATCCCTGCGGAATCAAACGATCTGCCTGGTTTCAGCGCGACTCCGTCGCGCTGTCGAATTGGATGACGTTTTAATGGAGGTCCGATCTTTAGGTCGGACGGCTACCGGCGCATGAATAAGGCCTTTAGGCCCTGAGGCTTCAGGGGCTAAAGCCCACGAATGCATGATGCTGAACGTCGGGACTGAAGTCCCGACCTCCAAAATGCTAGAGCTTTCGGAACAAATTAAGATCAGGACGCAGCATCCCTCCGAATAGAAACTCCACGGTGACGCTGGATTTCCAGAAATGTGCCCTTCCTGAACAGGAGACCAAATCAGGCCTTGCGAACAGGTGCCCTAAAGTCAATTTAGGCCTAAGCTAGTCCGTACCAGCCTATCTCGAAATTTGGAAATTCGGATTTCGCCTCCTTGTGAATCTGGATCGTGAGGCATCGGGATTTCACTATGCTTACTCGGCGCAAAAAACAATTTGCTGGAGCTGCATTTTTCCTCGCGATTGCGCTGGCGCTGTGGGGTTGCGTCGGCACCATCAATTCATCGATGTCGACGAAAGAGAGCATCCCCGGATTCGCGATCCAGCCGGCAAGCCAGACCGTCACCGTGGGGCAGACGGCAGTCTTCTCCGTGACGGCGACGGGAACCGGTCCATTCACCTACCAGTGGCAGAAAAACAGCGCCAACATCAGCGGCGCGACGTCTTCTGCCTTCACGACACCCGCGGCGGTTTCCGGTGACAATGGCGCAACCTTTCGCGTGGCCGTCACCAACTCGGCGGGCACCGCGATGAGCAATTCGGCTACTCTGACCGTGGATGCGGCCCCCGTGGCGCCGAGCATTACGACGCAGCCGGCCGGCCAAACGGTGACCGCGGGACAGACCGCGACATTTTTCGTAGTGGCGGCGGGCACCGCGCCTTTGACATATCAGTGGCAGAAAAATAACGCGAACATTTCCGGCGCGACTTCGGCGAGCTACACGACTCCGGCAACCGCCACCGGCGATAGCGGCGCGACATTTCGCGTGATCGTCACCAACTCCGTGAAGGGCATAACGAGCAATTCGGCAACCTTGACCGTTAACCCGGCAACTGTTGGGCCAAGCATCACGACGCAGCCAATCACCCAAACAGTGACCGTGGGACACACGGCGACATTTTCCGTAGTGGCTGTGGGAACCGCGCCGCTCACCTACCAGTGGCAAAAAAACAACGCAAATATCTCCGGCGCGACTTTGGCGAGCTACACAACTCCCGCAACGGTTTCCGGCGACAACGGAGCGACCTTCCGCGTGATCGTCACCAATCCCGTCACGAGCATCACAAGCAATCCGGCAACGCTCATCGTCAACCCGATCGTTACTTCCTCCGGGACTGACGTCACGACCTATCACAATGACATCGCCCGCACCGGCCAGAACATCACGGAAACGGTGTTGACTCAGGCCAACGTAAATTCGGCGACGTTCGGCCTTCTCCGCAAGCTCAGCGTGGACGGCGCGGTGGACGCGGAGCCGCTGTATTTATCGCAACTCTCCATAAGCGGCGTCGCGCATAACGTTGTGTTCGTGATGACGGAGCACGGCTCGGCCTACGCTTTCGATTCCGACACCGGCGCGCAGCTCTGGAAAGTATCGCTGCTTGGATCGGGCGAAACGAGCAGCGACGATCGCGGCTGCGGCCAGGTCTCTCCGGAGATCGGCATCACCTCAACACCGGTGATTGACCGCGCGGCCGGAGCGAACGGGATCCTCTACGCAGTGGCCATGTCGAAGAACGGTTCAACGTATTTCCAGCGGCTCCACGCCCTGGACATCACCACCGGCGCCGAACTGGAAAGCGGCCCAGTCACAGTTCAAGCCACGTATCCCGGAACTGGGGCGAACAGCTCCGGCGGGCAAGTCGTTTTCGACCCCAAGCAATACAAAGACCGGGCCGGTCTGCTGCTTCTGAACGGCATCGTTTATACCAGCTGGGCCTCGCACTGTGATGACAGCCCGTACACCGCGTGGATCATGGGCTACAACCAGACGACCCTGGCGCAAACGACTGTGCTCGACCTCACTCCCAACGGCAACGAAGGCTCAATCTGGCAAAGCGGCGGAGGCCTCGCGGCCGACCCGCAGGGAAACATCTACGCCCTGATCGCGAACGGCACCTTCGACATCACGCTTGACGCAAACGGCTTCCCAAACAAACAGGACTACGGCAACGGTTTCGTCAAAATGTCCACGGCGGGCGGCACCCTCAAAGTCGCGGATTATTTCAATATGTCGAACACGGTCAGCGAATCCGGGCAGGACGCGGACCTCGGCTCCGGCGGAGCCATGGTGTTGCCCGACCTGACCTACGGCACGGCTAGCACCCTCAATCTGGCGGTTGGAGCGGGGAAGGACGGAAACCTGTACGTCGTGAACCGCAACAACATGGGCAAATGGAACGCCAACTCGAACAACGTGTATCAGGAATTGGCCGGCGCGGTACCGAACGGCGTGTGGGGCGTCCCGGCGTACTTCAACAGCACGGTCTATTACTGCGACCAGGGAGGAACTCTGAAATCCTTCTCGATCGCTAACGGAAAACTTTCCGCCACTCCAATCCACACGGGCGCGTCATTCACTTATCCGGGCGTGCTGCCGAGCGTCTCGGCGAACGGGGCCTCCAACGGGATCGTGTGGGCGATTGAAAATACGGGTACTGCGGTCCTCCATGCCTTTTCCGCGAACGACCTGACGCAGGAACTCTACAACAGCAACCAGGCGTCCAACAGCCGCGACCATTTCGGCAGCGGCAATAAATTCATTACGCCGATGATTGCCGACGGCAAGGTATTCGCCGCGACGACGAACAGCGTGGCCGTGTTCGGATTGCTCCCGTAACCAGCCAGTAGGACGGGCTTCAGCCTGTCAGGTTTTGACTTTGATTCTGTCGTCTTATGGCCACGACGAAAGTCAAAACCTGACAGGCTGAAGCCTGTCCTACTACTTCTTCAGCACCAGCGTTCCCGCGATCATGTCGTGCAGGGCCTGCTTCTTTTCCGTGAAGGCGGCCATGATGTAACCGATGGCGAGCGGGATCATTCCCGTGACAATTTTCGCAAAGAAGCGCCCGGTGGCATGGCCGAAGGAAAGGCGCTTCCCTTCGAGGTTGGTCACGCGCAGGGACATGATCGACTTGCCCACCGTAGCCTGCCGCGCCGAGCTTTCGAGTCCCGCGAAATACAGCCATTGCAGGAGCACGAAGAACAACATCCCCAGGAAAAACATCAGAAAAAAAGGAGCCACAAAAGCGGCAGCCGCTCGAGGATCCACAGGAGCCCGGTGCATTAACATCCCAAATCCGCCGAACGTAAAAACCAGGGCAATCACCAGAATTCCAAACGGAAGGCCGAGAATCAGCCCGTCAATAAAATAGGCAATGACGCGCTCCCAGAATCCCCCATAGGGCAGCGGCGGGGGTACCTGCGCGTAGACCGGCGCGGCGGCCACCGGGACGCTCACCGGAACGGGTGGAGGGGGAGTGGGCTCGGTCGGGGCCATCGGCGGGGCGGCTACGGCGGCGCCAACCTCCTGGCCGCAAGCCTGGCAGAATCGGTGGCCCTCAACGACTTGCGTACCACAGCGCGTGCAGAACATGATCGGCCTCACTCGGGGCAGCCGCGGCGGCTGCGCGCTCAAACTGATGCGGACTTATAGCGCGGGCAGCGGCGGGGGTCCAGAGGAAAAAGACGGGGCCCGCCGCCCGCGGTCCGTGACCCGTGGTTCGTGACCCGTGTAACCCCGGCGTTCTGCCGCGGAGACTTCCTCAGGAGAATGGCTTACGAGGACCGCGATTCGGCGGGCCATTCGAATCTGACGCCTGTACGTCCGGCCAGCTATTTCTTTGGACAGCACCGTCCTTTCGACGAGGAGGCGCGCCCAGCGCCGTTCTGTACGATGGATTTCCCTGCCCGCATATTCTTAACAGGAGGAATGACGCCATGGCCACCGCACCGTCCTATATCGAGGAAGGGCAAGCGATTCCCCGGGAAAACGGCCTGATTGAAAACCTGATGGATTTTTCTTTTAAACGCATGGTAACGCCGAGCATGCTGAAAATGCTGTACAGCGTTCATTTGCTGATCGGTTTGATTGCCGCCGTCTGGTGCGTATTCAGCGGATTCCAGACGTCCACGTCCAACGGCCTGCTGGCGCTCATTCTTAGCGTTCCGGCCATGCTGTTGTGGATCGTGTACTGCCGCATCGTCGTGGAATTACTGGCCGGGATTTTCCGCGCCGTCCAGGTCATTACGAATTCTCAAAACTGAGCAGGATTAGCGATTCGTGAAGGCCTGCTTTGTGGCACAGGCTTCAGAGCCTGTGTGAGAACTTGAAATCAGGACGTCTTTGTAGCGCCCGCCTTCAGGCGGGCACTTTGGAATCAAGCACATGCCCGCCTGAAGGCGGGCGCTACATAAACCAAAACCGAGTTCTTACGCGGACTCTTCAGCCTGTGGGTTTTCGAAAAGTTGGGCAAAACCCAACAGGCTGAAGCGTGTTCTACTCTCTCTCCGTCAAAACGCGCCGGAGAGAGCAAGAATTTCAGGACTAGTACTACAGCATCTCCCCGATTCCATCCTTCCGCCGTTCACAGTAACTTCCTCAATCGAGCAGGGTTAACCTTAGCCTTCCATTCGTTGCTGGAATGGAAGGCTTCGTGCTCCTTACCAAACGTACGACGAGAGATTCTTATTTCTCCCGTGCGTGGGGGACGAGCGGGCCCGTCCCATTCATATACTTTCTTTGGCCGGCCCGTTCGCAATTTTAATTTCGCGGTTTGAGAAATGCGCCGCGAAAAAATTTCGGAGCCGCCATGAAAACGAATCGCAAAATCGAACGAGCCGGGACGAAGCGGAAACTCCGCGCGCCCGTGCCGATCGATTCGATTTCATTGCGGGGTTCCAAGCCGTCTTCTCACTCACCCTCCAACCACTCCTCCACCACCTCCTCTTTTTCCGCGACGACATCTCGGGGGCAGCAGCGGCCCGTGCATTGACGACGTGGGACCTCAATCACCGTGCGGGGCCGTCCCGATAACTCGGGATGGCCCCGCGGCCTTCCTCCAGTAGGACGGGCTTCCAGCCTGTCGCTTTTCCGATGGATGGAGAAACCTGCAAGAGACAGGCTGAAGCCCGTCCTACACGGAACCCGCTCAAATTTCGTTGGGAAAAATGCCGGCTACGCTGAATTCAAAAAGTTAAATCAATGAGGAAAAGAATCTGCCCGATGAAAAGCAGCGCCATGGCTCCGACGAGCGCCAGCGCCCCGCGCGGCCGCCGCGGCTTCGCCCGCCTGTAGACGGGATCAGAAAGCTGCGGGTCGCGGCCCGAAATCTCGCCCCGCCAAATATCCAAAAGTTCGCGCAGCCAAACCACCGCCTGCGCGCGGTACGTCCACAGGAGCCCGATGCCCAGAAGGGCCATGGTCTCTCCAACGGCGCCGAGCAGACCCACATGACGCATCGATTTCAGCGACTCCTTCAATAGATTTTCTTAAGAACAATCCCGGGCCGCTATTCGGCGTCGTGAATGGTTTTCAAGCGAACGATCTCGAATTCCTTGATCCCCGCGGGCGTTTGCACTTTCACTTCATCGCCGACGTTGCGCCCGAGCAGCGCCTTGCCGATCGGGGAAGTCGTGGAGATCAATCCCGCCGCGACGTCGGCTTCCTCGGTACTCACCAGCTTGTATTGGATCTCCACGTCTTTCTTGACGTCCAGCACCCAGACGCGCGAGCCGTACCCTGCGCGGTCCGCCGGAATGTTGTTCAGATTCAGCATGCCGATGTCGCCCAGGCGTTTCTTCAACTGGCCGAGGCGTGCCGAGACGTAGCCCTGGCGCTCCTTGGCGTATTTGAACTCGGCGTTTTCGGAGAGATCCCCGTGCGCGCGGGCTTTCATCAGCTCTTTCGGCAGCTCGACGCTCATCTCGTGTTCGAGGGCCGTAATTTCGTCCTGCAACTTCTTCTTTACGTTTGAAAGTGCGTCCGTCATGGCTCTTCTTCTGCAATCAAAAATTTACGGCGCCCCCTGCCCATAGGACAGCTTCGAGTGTCCCAATTCGCGGCATATCTGGGAGAAACGTGCCGTATGCTGGATGTAGCGGAGAGGGGGTGGAATCGAACCCACCTGGCCTTTAGAGAACACGCGACTGCTTCAATATCGTGCACTCCCCGAACGCATGATACACGAATTTGCGAGGGCGATGTATACGGAAGTGTTCGAAGGCAATGGGAAAGGATTGACCGGTTTTGGCTCATGTAGCGCCCGCCTTCAGGCGGGCAGTTTTGATTCGAGCAGATGCCCGCCTCAAGGCGGGCGCAACAAAGCGCGCTAATTTTGAGTTCTCGCACAGTCCCCCAACGGCGGCTGCGGCGAAAAATCAGCGCCTACGACAAACGGCGTAACGGTGACTCCGCCTCCAAATTTCGTGGGCGCGAGGCATCGAAACGCCGCATCGTGCGCCGCCAACTCCGAGCCAAGGTCATCGCCCCAGCCGGTTTGGTACACCCAAACTCTGTCTCCTGGTTTCAGGTCATGGGCCCGCGCCATTTTTTCAAACTGCATCGGGAAACTCCGCGGGATCAGCTTCCAGACCTTGAGGGAAACGATGGGATATCCATTGCAGGTGAATTCAAAATAATTTCCCTGAAATGTTTCGATCGCTATGATGTTCCGCGGGCCGCAGAAGTAATAAGTCATCGGCAAGCTGCTCTGAAAGTCGACGAGGATACGATCGCCTTGGGGAATGGACCGCTGCATATAGCTTACCGCGGCAGCCATCTCCGCCGGCGTATGATCCTCGATTGACACTTCGGGTTCCACCGGCTTGTCCGCGGTTTTCGACAGGGCCATCAGCAAAATCGCAAGGAGCAGGCCCACCCACAGCTTCCGGCCGGAAACAGTTGCCAAAATGTAGCTCGCGCCGGCGATCACAAATGGGGCAAGAAATACGGTGTGGCGGCTCCCAACATAAGGATAAACCCCCGCGATGGACGCGCACCAAACGGAGAGAAAGGGAAACAGGAGAAGAATGCCCAGGCGGCTCGATGGCGAGTCTCGCTTGCCGGACAGCAAGTCCGTGCCGAAAAAATATGCGACGCCGGCGGCGAAAAACAACAGCGTGGCATAGGCGACGAATCGCTGCGCGAAGAGGAACAGGAAAATATTCGACTGTATTTTCCCAGGTAAAAGCGGAGAGACCGATCGCTGTCCGCGTGAAAATAGGACGAATCAAACCCCGTGGACCACACTGCAATGCTGTTCTTCAGCTTCGACACATGGGTCACATACAGGAAGACATAAATCGCCAGAGCACCAGCCTGCCCCGCGGCCCAGGCCATGACGACTTTTCGCGGAAGATGCGAATCGGCGATTCGCGCCAGCGCATAAAGCCCAACCGCCAGCGTGAAAAAAAGCGCTGAATAATGGGAAACGATCGCCAGATAAAGGCAAAGAGCAAAACACCACATTTGGCGGGCGCTTTTTTCCGCGAATGCCTGATCCAAAAAATAAGAGCGCGCACGCTATGCTGAGCAACAACAGGGCATACGCCCGCACCTCGGCCGGAAAGCGAGACCATCGCCGGTGAAAACGCGCAAAGAATCAAGCCAATCGATCCGGCCGCTTTGCCAAAGAGATTTCCAATCCATTTGAATGCGACCCAGCAGAACGCCGTGCCCGCGATCACCGAGGGCATGCGCAGCATCAATTCGGAACGCCCGAGGAAATGCCAGTAGTAGAGCACCACATAAATCAGCGGGGGATGGGCGTTGGTAAGACTGGCTTTGTAAGCGAGGAAGACGGACGACTGATTCAGAAGCAGGTAATGAAGGGCCTCATCCGGATTGAGGTAGGTGCGTGAGGCGACAAAAACTCTGACCGCGAACCCCGCAGCAACCACGGCGATCGCAAAGGCATTCAGGTGATCGAGAAGCCAGCGCTCGAGGAAATTCCCGCTCGGAGACCGGAGCGCGCCCGGGAATTTCGGGAGCGCTGTCCTGGCGCGCAATTTTTTCCGCTTGTACAACGGCGCTGATGTCCACGCGATTACCGGCGCCTTTCCTGGAATGGATTCATCGTGGGAAATCCGTGATTCTCGGAAATCACAAGCTGCGGTTTCAGCCGCGAACCGGCTGGCCAGTGCGATTTCGGTCCAACGCGTTTGAATATACTATTACACTCGTTCCGGCTGCGAAGTGTCGATCCTCCGTTCGTTTCTGTTGCTCTAATGGCTATTAGCTGCGCGAATCTATGTAGCGCCCACCTTCAGCTGGACATTTGTTCGACCCTGAGATTTCAGTCCGCTGCGGCGGATGACCTTGCCCTTGATCTGAAAGTGCCCGCCTGAAGGCGGGCGCTACATGGCCTTGCCAATTTTCAGTTCTCACACGTGTTCATTCGCCCGTCCGCGGCCATTACTTGGAACAAACCGTGAGGCGGGTGAGGTGCGGCGATCCGGGAGGCGGCGCGGGATACGAGTCCTCCCCAACGGCAAATGGGATCACCGTAATATTTTCTCCAAAACTTGCCGGCGCAAGGCAGCGAAATTTCAGGTTGTACCACGGCAATTCCGTGTCCAGGTTGGCCCCCCACCCGGATTGGAAGACCCAGACCCGATCCCCGGATTTCAGGCCGCGGGCCCGCGCCACCTTTTCAAACTCCGAAGGAAATTCCTGATAGAGCAACTTCCAGGTGCGAATCGCCGCGATGGAATACCCGCCGCAGGTAAATTCAAAGTCGCCGCCTGTGAATGTCTCGATCGGCGTGACCGCCCTCGGCCCGCAAAGATAATATGACAGTAAAATACTGCTCTGATAATCAACGAGGATGAGGCTGTCCTGTGGGACGGACCGCCGAATGTGATCCATCGCGCCGTTCATCAGCGCCCGGCTCTGATTTTCCGGCGTGATGTACGGTTCATACGTCTTGCCAGACGTCCATGCCCCGGTCACAATGAGGCTCGCGAACAAGAAGACCGCCCACAACCTCTGCCCGTAAGCGGTTGCCACCAGATAACTCACGCCCGCGATTATGAACGGGAACAGAAAAGCAGTGTACCTGCCGCTCACGTACGGATAGATTCCCGCAATCGCCGCGCCCAAAATAGCGACGAATGGGAGCAAAAGAAGGATGCCCGAACGTTTCGGATGAGGCTGGCCAGGTTTGGGCGCCAAATCCCTCAGGAGAAGCAGCAGTACGCTGGCAACGAAGACCAGAAGCAAGGCTCGAGAAATGCTGTCGTTTTCGAACAGGAATGAAAAGATATCCGATGTCTGCGCCTTCGTGAAATCCAGAATACTGCCCCTGCCCGCGTGGAAAAAATACTGGTCCAGAGGGCTTTTCCAAGTCGCCATTTCGTCATGCTTGATCTTCGAAACGTGGGTGACGTACAAGAACGCGTAGATCGCCAGCGCTCCAACCTGCCCGGTCGCCCAGGCTACTACTACTTTCCACGGCAACCGGGAATCCGCGATTCGCGCCAGCGCATAGACACCTGCAGCCGCCGCGAAGAAGACCGCCGAGTAGTGGGAAAGGATCGCCAGATACAGAAAAGCGCTGAAGCACCACATCTGCCCGACCGACTTTTCCCCAAACGCGCGCTCCAGAAAATAGAGTGCGCCGCCGATGCAAAACAGCAACAGGGCATAGGCGCGCAACTCCGCCGAGAGAGCGACCAAAGCGGGTGAAAATGCCGTGAGGATCAATCCAATCCAACTCGCGGCGCGGCCGAAGACCATGCCCATCCATTTGTAGAAGAACCAGCAAAAGGCGGTGCCGGCGAAGACTGAGGGCAGTCGAAGCATCAACTCGGAACGCCCGAGGAAATGCCAGAAGTAGACGACGAGATAGATCAAAGGAGGATGGGCGTTAGTGAGGCTGGCTTTATAAGCCAAAAAGGCAGTGGGCTGATTCAGCAGGAGGTAGTGCAGGGCTTCGTCGGGATTGAGATAAGTGCGCGAGGCAACGATCACCCTTAGAACGAAACCTGCGGCGACAACTGCTGAGCGCAAAGGCATCGAGGTGATCGAGCAGCCAGCGATCGAGCGATACGAGGGCGCTGCCTTGGCGCGGTTCTGCTTCCGTCTGGACCGCGGCGCCGGCGCTCACTTGCCCGCAATCGCTTTTTCCGCGGGGAGTTCGCCCGCGGAGGAAATTTCGGAATTCCGGGGAGCCGGCGTGATGGACAGGCGCGGCCACGATCACGAACTGGTAGGCGAAAAAAGTTTTCCAGCAGCGCGTGAGCGCGTAATGCGCTTCATGGAGCGGCGCGAAGAATTTGCCCCCGGTAAACGGAAGCACGAGTTGCACGGGCAGCGGCGTGGGGATCGCCTCCAGAACCTGGCAGGAAACTTCGTTCATGAGCTGCTTCAAACTTCGCAGTGTGAAAAAACGAAGATGAGTCCTGTCGAGAATGCCTCGATCCATGTAGTCGAATTTTCCGAGAAGCAGGCTGAGGCGAATGACCCAGTTCGCGATGTTGGGCACGGAAATGATGATCTTGCCCGATTCTTTCAGCGCGGGAATGCATCTTTCGCAATACGGCCGCGGGATCGCGCAGATGCTCCAGGACATCCGCGAACACGATGTAATCGAATTCCCGCCGGTAGGGAAATTCAAAGCTTTCGATATCCGCGACCTGAAAGGAGTCGTAATATTGCCGCGCTTTTTCGGCGGCCGCCGCATCGAATTCAATCCCCGCCACGTAATGGCCGCGCCTCTCCAAATTTTTCCGAGGTACCCGCTCGCGGTGCCCACGTCGAGAATTCGGACGGGCTCCTTTTTCGCGCCGCAGGGCGTTTAAAATCCAATAATGGCTGCTGTATTTGAACGGCTTGAATTCGTACACGGAATCGGGCATGTCCTGCGGGCTCACTGCACTCGCCGGTATCTGGCCTGGAAAGATTGAAACTGGCGCAGCTCGACATGGCACACTTTGTGCACAAAGTAGCGGCCCAGCAGCAGAAGAATGCTCAACCCATAAATCACGCTGTCCACGAAGCTCGCGTTCGACGCCTCGGGAAAATATTTCGTGGGGACGGGAACTTCCTTGATCACAAAATCGAGATGCTTGGCCTGGACAAGGATTTCCTGATCGAAGACGAATTTATCCGAGTTCAATGAAAACGGAATTTCCTCCAGGACATGGCGGTTGTAGGCCCGGTAGCCGGTGTGATACTCGGAAAGGTTCAGTCCCAGCGTCCAATTCTCAAGCGCCGTCAGGAATTTATTGCCCAGAAACTTCCACCACGGCATTCCCTGCTCCATCGTGCTTCCGGACAAAAACCGGGAACCCAGCACAATGTCGGCCTCGCCGGCCTTGATGGGAGCGATGATTTCCGGCAGAAGCGTGGGATCGTACTGGTAATCCGGATGAAGCATGACGACGATGTCCGCGCCCTCTTTCAGCGCTTCCGTGTAACAGGTTTTCTGGTTGGCCCCATAACCGAAGTTGCGCGTGTGCACGAAAACGGTGAGTTGAAGTTCGCGCGCAATCTCCAGGGTCTTGTCCGTGCTTCCGTCGTCGACCAGTATGATCTGGTCGATCGTCTGGTGCGGGATCGCGTCATAGGTAATTTTGAGCGTTTTCGCGGCGTTGTAAGCGGGCATCACCACGATGACTTTCGGATTGTGCGATTCTGCGCCGTGCGATGCCATCTCTTGTCTCCGCGGGATTATCCAGCGCGTACGGGAAGGCCGGATCGCTCTTTTCTGATTTGAACATTCCCTAAGCAGGCGGCTTCCCCGGGCCTGGGACTCTTGGGAGCATCTCCTATCATGTTGCATTCCGGCCTTTGCCGATACTGGCCGCTCGTGCCAATGTGCTTGGGAGATAAACGTGGCCCCTGCGGAGACAGGCGCGCGGCAGTGCCCGCTGGGCACATGTCGCGGATTGGGTATAAAGTTAGCCGGTCAAATCCAGGTCAAGGCCCGCGGAGGGGAGGTTTCACGATGAGAATTGAAAAACGATTATCCGGCCTGCTCGGACCAGTCACATGGAGCGTTGCGATGACTGTTTGTCTCGCGCTCTTGACGCCTTCCTACCGATTCGACGTAGCGAACGCGCAAGCCGGCCGTACCGGCCCTTCGAACGCGAAAATCGAATGGACCCAGTTTCAAGACCCGTTCGAAAAGTCATTCGTTGTCGACGTTCCGAAGGGCTGGACGGTAAAAGGAGGCCTGTTTCGCCTGGGATACTCGGACCAGCGCCCCATGGTGGACCTCGTATCGCCGGATGGATCCATCAACCTGCGCCTCGGAGACATTTCGATTCCGTCGTACACCCTTCCCCAGCAGTTCCACGAACGCAAAGGGGAAGTGTATGACCTCGGCGCACAGGCTCAGATGATCGTCGAACGATATCGGACGGGCCCGGAATTCGCGGTTTTGTATTCACAGGCTCGTTTCGCGAAAGTGTGCCGCAACCCGCAAACGGATTCGCAGGATTCGGATTTTTCCGCGCAGGATTACCTCCCAATCGATACAACGGCGTCGCAGTCTTCCAGCGGGCAGACCGCGTTTCGCTGCGAAACGGGCGCAGGGGCGCGCGTCGCCTACGCTTACGCCAAGACGACGCTCGCCGGAAAGATCTGGCAAGCTCCGACGATCGTCAGTTTCTCCGCCCCTCCTGACCAGATCGCTGCCGTCCGAAGCATCCTCACTCACTGCGTTCAATCATTTCACTTGAATCCGGAATGGCTGGAATACCAAAAGCGCATGGACGCTGAAGGCCTGCAATACCAGCGCGTCCGGCAGCAAGGCCGGATCACCGACTTGCAAAACCAGATGCAACAGTTCGCGGCCAAAATGCAGGCGATGCAGAATCAAGTGAACGCCTTCGAACGCCGCCAGAATGCGCAGGCGGCTCAAGTCGAGGGCTTCACAAACGCCCTCGTCGGCATCACCCCCACGACAGACCCGTTGACAGGCGAAAACCGCCAGGTCTGGACTGGGCCCAAGAAAGCAATTATTGGGTCAACGGGACGGGGCAGGTTGTCAATTCAACTACGGCTCCCGCGCCGGGTTGGCGGCAGCTTCAGGCGAATTAATCTGACCGAGAAAGTGCGGACAGGAAGGGACGTAAACAATGGCGGAGAGGGGGGGATTCGAACCCCCGTCACCCTTTTGGGGTGAAACTGATTAGCAGTCAGCCCTGTTCGGCCACTCCAGCACCTCTCCGCGGAATCGTGAGCCGAAAATGCGATGCGTGGTCTGAGCGCTTCGCAGCAAAGTATAACACCGAGCCTGCTGCGCAACCTATCGCCGTCGTTCGGGCGTAGTGACTCATTTTGAAAGGGAACCTGCCCTCTCTGTCCCGAAGAGCACGATTCGCAATGAAAGTTCACCGCGAACGGGACGGAGAATTCTCTACAATAAGAACGCGGTTTGAAATCGCCGGGGAATGGCAGTAGTCTTGTTCGCTGGGGTCGCATTCTAAGTCAAGACCCAAGACGGTGAGGAGGAGCCATGTACGTCATTACCGGGGCCACAGGATATACGGGAAGCGTAGCGGCGGAAAAGCTACTCGCTTCGGGAGCGAAAGTGCGCGTCATCGGCCGGGATGCCAAGCGGCTGGAGCGATTCTCGAAGATGGGTGCGGAGGCAGTAGTGGCCGACGTCGCCGACCCAGCGGCCGCTGAAAAGGCGTTCTCCGGCGCCAGTGCCGCCCACGTTTTGATGCCGCCGAAGATTTCCGCCCCGGATGTTCGCGGCTACCAGGAGCAGGTTACCGATTCCCTTGCCGCGGCCGTCCGAAAAAACGGCATCTCTCACGTAGTAGTTGTTAGCAGCACGGGAGCGGATAGGGAGTCAGGAGTGGGGCCTGTCGTTGGGCTACACAGCCTGGAAAAGAAGCTCGAGGCAATTAACGGACTCAACGCTTTATTTTTACGCTGCGGGTATTTCATGGAGAACTTGCTCCCGCAGATCGGAATTATTCAATCGATGGGTTTCATGGCGGGGCCAGTCCTGCCGGATACGCCGCTGCCGATGATCGCGACTCACGATATCGGCGAGGTTTCAGCCGAATCGCTCGCGAAGCTGGATTTTGCGGGCATCCAAACGCGTGAACTATTGGGCGCGCGCCATGTGACCTATACGGAAGCGGCAAAAATCATCGGCGCCGCCATCGGGAAACCCGAATTGGCTTACCGCCAGCCTCCCAATGCCATGATCAAGCCGGCCATGATGCAGATTGGAATGTCTTCCAGCATGGTGGATCTGCTATTGGAAATGTGCGATGCGTTGAACACCGGCTACATGAAATCACGGGAAACCCGCTCGCCACGGAACACTACCCCGACGACGCTGGAGAAGTTCGTCGCCGAAGTTTTCGTGCCCGCGTACCGCGGAAAAGCCGCCAAGGCGTAGCCAAAGCCAACGCTCCCACGACCGGGAACGAATCCGGCGGATATTTGAGCCGCGCCAGAGCGCGCACGGTCTTCATCTGCTTTTTGCTGACAACACCTGGCTGGGAAACTTCGCGTACCCCTGATCTACTTGCTGGCTGCGGCTACTTTTGCGGCGGCTGTTGCGCCGGCTTTCTTGCTTCGGCGGCGGGGCTTGGTGGGCCGCTCAGGCGCTTCGCCCACGAGTTCCATACTCATGAGGCCGGTAACGAATTTCTTCATGCCGACGCTGTCGAAATCAATCGTGGTTCGCTCACCGTCGGATTCCGCCACGATTCCGTAACCGTACTGCTCGTGCTTGATGCACTGCCCTTCGGAAAGAACCTGCACAACTGCCTCCTTATTTGGTTCTGGCGCTTTCGAAGCACTTACTGCGAGGGAGCGAGTCCGTCCCGTCCGCCGCGCGGCGGACGGGACGAACCCACGATTTCAGACTAGAGGCCGGTAACGTTCTCCGCCTGCAGACCCTTGGGGCCCTTGCGGACCTCGAATTCAACCGCTTGCCCTTCGTTGAGGGATTTATATCCGTCCATCTGAATGGCTGAAAAATGGACGAATACGTCCTCGCCGGACTGGCGCTGGATGAACCCGTAGCCTTTGCTGGCGTTGAACCACTTCACTGTTCCTTGTTCTTTCACTTCTACTACCTCGCTTTGAGCTATTTGCGCTTCTCGTACCGGCCGGCGCGCCACGCAGGGCGGGGTGCGGGGCCTTGACTGCCTCTAGCCCGTAGATACAAATGGCGGCAAGCTTTGGACTTGCAGCCCCTTGAAACGAGTCAAAAGGAATCACAAGAGCAACAAACGCAATTTAATTTTACAAAAAAACGCATTTATTGTCCAGATGGAACGTATCTGGAAAATGAAGGCTCTTCCTTGCCGGAGATGCAAGTTAAGCCTCATATTTTCAGTATATTACATGATTATGAACCGATTTTAACATTTGCGGCTGGCAACAGGTATAAGCTCCCTATTTACCGGTCCGAAGGCTCGATTCGGTGGCTGAGCTCACCATGGAAACAGAATTGGGGTTAATCTTCAATTGAGACGCCGCAACCTGGGAGGGACAGGACCCCAGCCATGCCTCGCCAGTCCCTAGTCGATTACATTCATGAATACTCGAGGCATGGCCGCAGCGCGGCATTTGTGCAGCGCTCCGGCTACCGGAGCGAGTGCGCGTCCTACAGGGAGGCGGCGGGCCTCGCCTCACAATGTGCCCGGGAGTTTGAGAGGCTTGGGATAGAGCCCGGTGACCGGGTACTGTTTTGGGGGAGGAACTCTGCGGAATGGGTGGCCGCGTTTTTCGGATGCATCCTGCGCGGAGCGGTGGCCGTGCCGATCGATCAGGGAGCGGCGCAGGATTTCGTCTGTCGCGTGGCGCAGCAGGCGGATGCCAGGCTGTTGCTGGCGGATCGCGAGAATGTGCTAGTTGGTCAACAACTGCCTCTGATCCAGTTCGATTCCCTTCGCCAGGCCGTGGCCCGGCACTCCAGCGAATCCTACGCTTCTCCTCCGCTTGACCGTGGTTCGATCGCGCAAATCATTTTTACGTCGGGAGCGACGGCCGAACCCAAAGGCGTTGTGATTTCGCACGGCAACATTCTCGCCAACCTCGAGCCGCTCGAAGCGGGCATCCGTCCGTATCTCAAGTGGGAGGGCTTCGTTCACCCAATCCGGTTTCTGAATCTGGTTCCCGTGAGCCACGTTTTCGGGCAATTCATGGGGGTGTGGATCCCCCCACTGCTCGGAGGCTGCGTCTATTTTCAGGACTCGCTCAACCCGTCGGAAATTATTTCGACGATCCGGCAGGAGCGCGTTTCGGTCTTGGTCGCTGTGCCGCGCGTGCTCGAAGCGCTGCAAGGGAAGCTCGAGCGCGATCTCGAAGCCGAAGGGGCGATGGAAGAGTTTCGCAAGGATTTTGAAGCTGCGGAGAATGACAAGATTCCGCGGCGGATGTGGCGCTTCCGGAAAATTCATCGGCGCTTCGGCTGGAAATTCTGGGCCGTCATTTCGGGTGGCGCGACGCTCGACCCGGAAACGGAGCGGTTTTGGGGCCGCACCGGATTCGCGGCGATTCAGGGCTATGGATTGACGGAAACAACTTCGCTCGTGAGCGTGAATCACCCGTTTCGCATCGGGCGGGGCTCGATCGGGAAGGTTCTCCCGGGCCGTAGCGTGAAACTTGACGAGAACGGCGAAATTCTCGTGCGCGGAAAAAATATCGCGGCGGGATATTGGCAGGGTGCAGAGATTCTTGCGGCGGCGGAAAACGGAGAAGACGCAGGCTGGTTTCATACGGGCGACCTCGGCGCGCTCGACGCCAATGGAAATTTGTATTTCAAGGGGCGCAAGAAAAACGTAATTGTCACGGCGGCGGGGATGAACGTTTATCCCGAAGACCTGGAAGCTTTATTGCGGCGCGAACCGGAAGTGAAGGATTGCGTGGTGGTGGGGCTCGAACGCGGGGGGAATGCCGAGCCGTGCGGCGTTTTGTTGCTGCGCGATGAGACGCGGGTGAAACAGCCGCGCCACGCCGCGGGAATTGTCGCGCGCGTGAACGAATCCCTTGCGGAATATCAGAGAATGCGCACGTGGTTCCTGTGGCCCGAGGCGGATTTCCCGCGCACGTCCACCGGCAAGCCGAAGCTCGCCGAGATTCGCGCCTCTGTCGAAGCGCAATGGGGCAACGGGGAGGGCGTCGGGAACTGGCCGGCTACGACCGGCGGGATCGGGGAATTGATCTCGCGAATGCAGGGAGGAAGGAAGGGCATCGACTCGAACGCAAATCTCGAGGGCGACCTGCATTTGACTTCGCTCGATCGCGTTGAACTACTCGGCGCGCTCGAAGACCGCTACCAGGTGGACTTGAATGAGACGCGCTTCGCTGCGGCCCGGACCGTTGGCGAACTTGAGACGTTGTTGCGCGGGTCGTCGCCCGGCCGGTCTGAATTTGTGTTTCCCCGCTGGGCACAGCGCTGGCCGGTGACTTGGATTCGCACATTCTTTTATTACCTGCTGACCTGGCCCGCGACACACCTGATGGCTCATCCGCGGGTTTTCGGGCGCGAAAATCTCCGCGGTGTAAAAGGCCCCGTTCTCGTGATTTCCAATCACGTGATCTATTTGGATGTGGGGTTTGCGCTGGCAGCTCTTCCGATGCGGTTGCGCAATCGCCTGGCGGTGGCGATGGGCGGCGAGCGCCTTGCGGAAATGCGGCGGCCGCCGGGCGAATGTTTTTTTCTGCGGCGCTGGCTGGAGCGCGCGAAATATTTCCTGGTTGTCTCGTTGTTCAATGTCTTCCCGTTGCCCAAGAAATCCGGCTTCCGCGAAAGTTTCCGCTACGCCGGGGATTTGGCCGATCGCGGATGGAACATTCTCGTGTTTCCTGAAGGCGATTTGACGCCTGACGGAAAATTACAGCCGTTCCGCGCCGGCATCGGCCTGCTCGCAAGCAATTTGAAACTTCCCGTCGTGCCCATGCGCATTGACGGTGCGTATGAGGTCCGCGAAGCGCGCAGCAAATTCAACCGCCCCGGCCGCATTCGCGTCCATATTGGCAAGCCCCTAGAATTTCCGGCTGGATCGGATCCGCAGGAGATCGCGAGTGTCCTCGAGCAGTGCGTCGCGGAATTAGGCCAGAAGCAGGAGCAGAAACAAATTGCGAAAGCGCATGCCGCCGGGGAGTAGATTGTGGTTTAAGTGGAACAGGCTTCAGCCTGTGAGTTTTGATCCTTGCATGGACAAACCCCCACAGGCTGAAGCCTGTTCCACTTAAGCTAATTATTGCGACGCTTCAGCGTTGGCTCGGATTAACTGCCAGCGCTTCGGGCGTTTCTTGGTGTCGAGAATTTTCTTGCGCAGGCGGATGGATTTCGGCGTGACTTCGACGAGCTCGTCGTCGGCAATGAATTCGATGGCCTGTTCAAGGCTCAGCTGGCGGTGCGGGATCAGGCGGATGGCTTCGTCCGCGCTCGACGCACGCATGTTGGTCTGCTTTTTTTCCTTGGTGACGTTGACGTCCATGTCCGCGTCGCGCGAATTTTCGCCGATGACCATGCCTTCGTAAACTTCCTCGCCGGGGCCGACGAACAATTCGCCGCGCTCTTGCAGGTTCCACAGCGCGAACGCGGTGGTAACGCCGGCGCGGTCGGCCGCGAGCGCACCAGTCGGGCGCGAAGCCATCTCACCGCCGTATTCAGTCCAGCCCTCGAACAAGGTGTGAAGCTGCCCAGTGCCACGCGTGTCCGTAAGCAACTGGCCGCGCAGTCCGATCAGACCGCGCGAGGGAATCGTGAACTCCATGCGCACCCAGCCCGAGCCGTGATTCACCATTTTGCCGAGCTCGCCGCGGCGCCGCCCGAGCGCTTCCATGACGACGCCGACAAACGATTCCGGGCAGTCCACCACGAGACGCTCGAGGGCTCGAGTTTCTTGCCATTTTCCTCGCGCACCACAATTTCCGGCTTGCCGACCATCAGTTCGTAGCCTTCGCGGCGCATTGTTTCGATCAGGATGGCGAGCTGCAATTCGCCGCGCGCGAAGACGCGAAACACGTCGGTGGTTTCCGAATCGGTGATGCGCAGCGAAACGTTGGTGAGCAATTCCTTCTGGAGGCGCGAACGCAAATCGCGCGAAGTGACCCACTGGCCCTCGCGTCCGGCCAGCGGGCCGGTGTTGATCGTGAAATTCATCGCCAGGGTTGGCTCGTCCACCACCAGAGGCTCGAGCGGCGCCGGATTTT
Organism: uncultured Acidobacteriota bacterium; assembly: GCA_963819395.1. Taxonomy (GTDB): domain Bacteria; phylum Acidobacteriota; class Terriglobia; order Acidiferrales; family UBA7541; genus Palsa-360. Next base: position 72,617 of record CAWFVW010000003.1, on the reverse strand, counting down.
CGAGTTCCGTCAGGCTCTCTCCGATTTGGATTCCCTCGACGCCGGCGACGGCGACAAGGTCTCCGCAGGGAACTTCCTCCGCCTCGACCCGGTCGAGGCCGAAGAAGGTGTAGAGCTTCGTGATGCGCGTGGGGACGAGTTCTCCCGAGCGCTTGGAAATGCCCACATCGGCGCCGCGGTGGAGCGTGCCGTTGAACACGCGCCCGATGGCGATGCGCCCGAGAAAATCGCTGTAGTCCAGGTTCATGACCTGCGCCTGCAACACGCCGTTCGGATCCCCTTTCGGTTCGGGGATCGCGGAAACGATGGTTTCAAAGAGCGGCTGAAGATTCGTCGATCCATCGTCCAGTTTCCGGTGCGCGACTCCGGTCTTGGCGTTCGTGTAGAGCACCGGAAAATCCAGCTGATCCTCGGTGGCTTCGAGGTCGATGAATAGGTCGTAAATTTCGTCTAGCACAACCGCGGTGCGCGCGTCGCTGCGGTCAATCTTATTGAGCACAATAATCGGCAGGAGTTTTGCCTGGAGCGCCTTCTGCAGAACGTAGCGCGTCTGGGGCAATGGGCCTTCGCTCGCGTCCACGAGGAGCAGGACGCCGTCCACCATCTTCAGGGCGCGCTCGACTTCGCCGCCGAAATCACTGTGGCCGGGAGTGTCCACGATGTTGATTTTCGTGTCGTGGTAAAACAGCGCCGTGTTTTTCGCCAGAATGGTGATGCCGCGCTCGCGCTCGAGATCATTTGAGTCCATCACGCGCTTCATGACGACCTGATTGTCCCGGAACACGCCGCTCTGGTGAAGCATGGCATCCACCAGCGTGGTTTTCCCGTGGTCGACATGTGCGATGATGGCGATATTGCGAATCTGTGGCATGGAATCCTAGCTTTCTCTTCGATTGTCGTTTCGGCGCAGCGACGGAAACAGGAATGGCTGCAAGTGCGAACTTGCAGCCCTCACGATCAATTCCGAGAGGAATTACAAGTGCCTTAGACTCGTTAAGAATACCACAGCCTTCCGCTCCCTTGTTCGGAATCCTTCCGTGCGCATGCCTAAGTCCTTCACTTTGATGTGTGTTGTGGTATTGGTGGAACTCTTTTGGCGTTCAAACCGTATATTTGGAGCATCTTCGAGTAGAATCCTTCGAGATATGAGGCCACGGACCATTCGTATTCCAGCGAAGCTGGCGGCCTTTCTGGCGCTGGCGTTCGCGCTCGCCTGGGCCGCATTGGCGCAGACGGATTGGCGCGCGCCTGACTCTTCCATCGTCGGCAAGTTTCAAAACGAGGGTTCCGAACATTCCCACATCGTGGAGGTGATGAGTTATCTCACGGACGTTTACGGTCCGCGGCTGACGAATTCGCCGAATATCCGGGAGGCGGGCGAATACGCTGTCAAGACTCTAAGTGCGTGGGGCCTTGCGAATGTGCACGAAGAAACCTGGGGGCCTTTCGGGCGCGGATGGTCCAATGAACTTTTTGAAGCGAGCGAGATTGCTCCGCGACATTTTCCGCTGATCGCGTATCCCAAAGCGTGGACGCCGGGAACGAATGGTCCCGTCACCGCTGACGCGATTTACGCGAAAATCGAAAGGGAAGATGATTTTGCATTTTTTCGCGGCAGGCTCAGGGGCATGTTCGTGCTGACGGCGCCGATGCGCATGGTCCAGGCGGAGTTCGAAGCGCCCGCGCATCGCTTCACCGATCAGGAACTGGCGGAAATGGCGCCGCCCCGACCGCCGCAGCCTCCTCCCGACAAGGAAGCGCGCGACCGGCAGCGCAAGCAGCAGGAATTCAACGAAAAGCTCGTGAAGTTCCTGACCGACGAAGGCGCCGCGGCCTGGCTCGAGCCTGCGCCGCACGACGGCGGCACTCTGACCGTGATGGCCGGAGGCTCGCGCGATCCGAAGGATGCGCCGGTGCTTCCGCGCATCGCCGTGGATATCGAGCACTACGGGCGCATCTTTCGCACTCTCGAGAAAAATATTCCGGTGACGCTGCGGATCAACATCGCGAACAAGTTTTACGACGACAGCCTGGATTCGCTCAACATCATCGCGGAAATTCCGGGGACGGACAAGGCCGATGAAGTGGTGATGCTCGGCGCGCATTTCGATTCCTGGGCGAGCGGCACCGGAGCGACCGACAATGCCGCGGGCGACGCCGTGATGATGGAGGCCATGCGCATTTTGAAAACCTGCGGCGTGAAGATGCGTCGCACGGTGCGCCTCGCCCTTTGGACCGGCGAGGAAGAAGGGCTGCTCGGGTCGCGCGCATATGTGCAGCAGCATTTTGCGGATCGGACTTCAGGTGACCTCAAACCCGAGCATGCAAAGCTTTCCGCTTACTTCAACGTGGACAACGGCACGGGGAAAATTCGAGGAATTTATTTGCAGGGCAACGAGGGCGTGCGCCCCATTTTCGAGAAGTGGATGGAGCCATTCAAGGCCGACGGGATGACCACGCTTTCTGCTCGCTCGACCGGCGCCACCGATCACGCTTCCTTCGATGATGCCGGCCTGCCAGGCTTCCAGTTCATTCAGGACCCGATCGAATACGACACCCGCACGCACCACACGAATATGGATGTGTACGAACGCATTCAGGTCTCGGATTTGAAACAGATGGCGGTTATCGTCGCAACGTTCGCTTACATGACGGCGAACGCGGAAGAACTTCTGCCTCGCAAGCCGCTGTCGAAACGATAACCCTCGGGCTTCCAGAAGCAGGAAAAAACTTAACACAGAGAACACAGAGAAAACCGAGGGCCACGGAGAAAAACCTTACTTGTATCGAGGCTTTGGTTTCTCTTGGTTTTCTCTGTGCCCTCTGTGGTGAAGTCTTTGTCATGCGGTCCTGCTGTGGGCGTAATTTTAGAAGAAACCCGCTACTTGGTATTTTTGCTCAAGCGGCGATAGTACTCGGCGACGGATTCCTCGTAACCCTGCGGCACTGTTTTCGTGTCGCCACTGCGAACCTGGCCTGAATCCTTGTCGTCGAGCTGGCGGCGCAACTGGAGTTCCAGCTTGTCCACGTCGGCGAGCACCTGGGAATGCAACTGCTCGACGAGCGCCGGATTCCCGGGGAAGCGGCTCGGATCGAGGCGCTCCATTTCCTGGATGAGTTCCTGAACTTCCTTGGCCGATTCCGGATCTTCGCGGACGGCTTGGCGCAGCTGATTCAAATCGCGCAACGTGTCGTCATAGGCTCGCTGCGGAGGAATCGGAGAATTGTCAGGCTGAACCGGCGGGCCGCCGCGAGGCGTGTCGTTCCCGGTGTCCAGATTGCCGTACACCGTGCCGTAGGCCCCGCCTCCTCCGTTGTTATATCCATACTGGCCACCGTTGTTGCCGCCACCCATTCTTGCGCCCGGGCCGCCATTGGGGCTGTAGGAGCCCTGATTGCCACCACGACCGAATTGCTGGCCGCCGTTCTGTCCCTGGCCGCCTTGTTGGCCCTGACCCTGCCCTTGGCCGCCCTGCTGGCCTTGACCTTGTTGCCCTTGCTGACGTCCCTGACCGTCACGCGATAGCCCGCCGAGCTGGTTGCGCAGGTGCTCCACGCGATTGAGCGCCGTTTCAATTCCCTGCTGCGAATCGTTTCCTTGCTGCGGGGCCGCGCCCATGGCCTGCTGCGCGTCATGCAGTTCTTTTTCCAGGCGCTGCATTCCGGCGGCGATTTCCGGCTCCATGCCGTTGGCGTTGGGATCGATACCGCGGCGCATCCAGTCCGCGCCGCGCTGAACGCGGGCGCGCAGATCGTTTTGCTGCATGTCGCCCAGGGCCTCGCGCAGCTTGGTTGAAGCTGCGCCCTGATTGTTGCCGGCGAGTTCACGCGCGGTGTCTTGCAGATTTTTCTCGAGGCCGCCGAGGTCGCTCGCCAGTTTCTCGCGGTCATCCGCAAGCTTTTTCCGTTCCTGCGTCCCGACCATCGCTCCCGGGCCCTGGCCGAATGCTTGCTGAATTTTGCCGGCCTGATCCTTTTCTTCCTGTGCGAGGCGGCTGGCTTCGTCAGCCAGCGAATCGACTTTGTTCGCCGATTGCTGCTGGCGCATGCTGCCGAGCAAGTCGGTGGCTTCCTTCAAACGGTCGGCGGCGCGGCGCGCTTCCGCTTCGCTTTGCTGTGGAGTGGTCGCCCTGCGCATGTCATCGGTCGCCTGGCGCAGACGGTCAAGCGCCTGCTGTACGCGCGGGTCGCCGGACTTTCCGCCTGCGCCCGATTGTCCGGATGCACCTGATTGTCCGGATGATCCGGACTGCCCTGAAGAACCCGACTGCCCGGACGAACCGGATTGTCCCGAAGAGCCCGAGGGCGAATTTCCCTGCTGCGAACTTGATTGTGAACCTTGGCCGCTCTGGCCATTGTTGTTTTTCGCCATCTGCTCCATCTGGCGTTGCAGTTCTTCGGCCTGGCGGCGCAGCATTTCCTGCTGCCAGCGCTGTTCGGAGCTTTGCTGATTGTTGCGCTGCTGCTGCGCCAGTTCTTCCTGGCGGCGCGCCAACTGATCGAGCTTTTGCAGCGCGTCGTCGATATCCTTTTGCTGCTGGCTGGCGGAGCCGCCCGCGGTTTGCGCGGTTTCGTACTGATTCTTCTCCGTGTCCAGCTCCAGATCGAACAGGCTCGCGAGGTCGCGCCCGGCGCCGCCGCCCGCTCCGCCTCCACCGCCCGAGCTGCCGAACGCCACTTGAATCTGGCGGAAGGTGGCCTCGGCGCGCAGCAGGTGCTGGAGGGCTTTCTGCTCGCTGGGCATGGCGTCCTTCCACTTCTGCTGTTGCAGCTTATCCGCGGCGGGGCCCATGGCTGCGGCCGCGGCGTTCATGTCCTTCTCGAAACTGTTGAACTCCTCATTTTCCTGCGACAGTTCGCGGCTTTGCAGGCGGCCGGCGAGGGATAGCGCCTGCTCGCGCAGCTTGGCCTGCACGCCGGAGAGGAATTTGGCGGCCTCGGCCGCTTCCTGCTGCGTCGCTTTCTTGTCGCCCTGCTGCTTCCAGGTCGCGGCGATGATTTCTTTTTCGCGCTGGGAGATTTCGTTCTGATCCCCCTTGCCGCCGCCACCACCCCCGCCTCCGCCGCCCGCCGCCTGGGATTGCGAGAATTCGCGCTCGAAGGGATCGGCCTGGATGAAGAACATATCCGTGCGCGATTCGGCGTGCGCGTCCTTGGCCGTCGCATAGAGGCTGACGATGTCGCCGGGCACGACTTGAAGTCTTCGAGGGAAAGAAGGGTGGAGCCGTCGGCCTGCTTTGCGCCCTTCTGCTTGAGCAGAGTCGACCGTCTGCTCGGGCCCGCCATTCACCGAATAGTGCAGGGTCACTTCGCTCAGGCCGAATTCGTCGTCGGCCTTGACCGCGACGGTGACCTCTTCGATGGGGCTGGCGCGGTAGTCGTGGCCGGGCCGGGCGATGAGCACGTCCGGCGGCTCCGCCTTGCGCGCCTCGATGAAGAAGTCCTCCGAGAGGCGCACGGGCTGGCCCTGATCGAGAGCGGCGACGTGGTACACGCCGTCCTTCTCCATGTGGACCGTGCCCTTGTAGACGTTGCCTTCGCCGCCGGAGAGCCGCATTTGCTGGTCGTCATTGAGGACCAGCAGGCCGTCGCGCAGCGGCTGTCGGTCTGCACTTCGAGATCGGCTTCCGTGCCTTCGACGGCGCGCAGATCGCCGCCGTGCTCCTCCGCCACGTTCTGCAGGCGCGTCCAGGAGGGATAGCGGTAGGTCACGCGGATATTTTTTACGGCCGGCAGATCGAGCACGCGGATGTTGAAGTGATGCGAGTCCAGCGGCCCGGCTTCGACGTAGTACTCGACGCTTTCCGGCAGGCCCGCGAAAATAAACTGAAAGCCGGTGCTCCGGGCTGCGGCCGCATGGGCACCTGCTCCCACTTGGAGGCGCTCTGGTAACGCGCATACAGGCGCACGTTTTGCGTTTGCAGGCCGATGAGCTGCGCGGACACCATCAGGTCGGCGTTACGCCGCACGGAAGTATCGCCGGGGACCACTTGAATGTCGTAGAAAGGAGCCGACCCGCCACGCGGTGTTGCCGCCCACAGCAAAGCCGCGCCATGGCCCAGGAAGCCCGGCCCGGCCAGGATCAGCCAGACCAGCACGCACAGCGAGACCGCGCCGACCCCAAGAAATGTCGCCAGCTTCTTGTCAGGAACCATGGATTTTGGTTCGGCGGCGCGCGCCACGTTCAGTGTGTCGAGGGCCAGCAAATCGAGGAAGGGCTCGCGCTTTCGAGCGTCGCGTTCGGCAAACGTCACCAGGCGCTGCTGGAATTCGGGAAACATCTCCTCGGCCTGACGGGCGGCGCGACGCCGGTTGAGACGCAAAGAGGGGCAGCGCGAGACCGAAAGCCAATGGCCAGGACCAGGGCAAAGATCAGAGCGACGCGCGCAGTCGTGATACTCCAACCGGAGAAGGCCAAAGCGTTGGTGATCAGAACGAGGACAACCGTGGTGGCCAGAGCAACCGAGGTGAGAATCGCGGCGCCGCGCAGCATCGCGCCCAGCCGCAGCCGTCTCTCCAACTGCTGAATATAGGAGTTGAGCTGATCTCGAGTGCTCATAAGTCCTCCGCTGCGGGTGCCTAGATATCGGTCCGCAAGCAGGGATTCCGCGATGACCGCCGCCAATACTAGAAGCATAATATACCACCATAAGCTGTAGGGCTGGGTCTGTTCCTGTGCGGACCTGCCGGCCGCCGCCTGCGCCGTTCCCGTGCCCGAATTTCCCCGCCACAGCGCCAGAACATCATCCGGAATGACTTCGAGGTCGGATTCGCGGCGGTCGGGATTGACGCCGATCAGGTCCTGGCGGCCATTCGCGAGACGCAGCTCGTAAAATCCGGCGCTGCGTCAACTGGTACGTCTGCGCGGACGTGGCCTCCTTCAGCGAAAGAGGGCGGTGGCCCTGCGGGATCAACCACCTCCACGCTGACGGCTTGCTCCTTCGCAGTTGCGCAATTCGAGGAACGAATCCACCACGCGCGACGCCGCTGCGCCGCTCGGTGCCGGAAAGATAGCGCGCCGTCTGCTCGACGAAGGGAACGAAGACCGGATGCAGCGGAAAATCGTTGGTGAGATTGTCGAGGCCGGAGGCGAACAGCAGCACGCGGCCTTCGCCGATTTTCTTTTCGAGCAGCAACGGCGTCCGTCGGTCAGCCTGGCGATCACGCGGGAGTCGCCGGGATCCACTGCGACCGCGAAATAGAATTTCACGCCGGCCCATCGGTCGGCCTTTTCGATGGAGGGATGCGAGGGATCGGCGTCGCCCACGGTCAGGAAACGCTCGCTCGTGCGGGAATAATAGTGAGAGTCCAGGATGTTGTCGCCGAAAACGGGAATGCGAGTGCTGTGCGCCGCGGAAGTTCCTGCCGCGATCAGCACGCTGCCGCCGCCCTGCACGTATCGCACAAGTCGCTTTCAAACGACGCCGGCAAGCGAGATCACGTCGGAAAGGACGACGAAAGCGTACTTCGAAAGCTGCGATTCGCTGGCGTCGGTCGACGCTGACCGCGTCGAGGACGAAGGCGGATTCCGCCGCCGAGGCCAGCGCCGACCGAAATACAGCGGCGACCGCGAGTCGCCGGCTCGTGAACAAAAAGCACGTGGCGCGGGTCGGAGCGCTCGACCGCGAACATGCTCACATCGTCGGCGGGAAATGTGTCGGCGGAATCGATGCGCACTTCGCAGCGGCGTGAAGCCGTAGGCACATCGAGTGACTGGAACTCCGCGGTGGCGCGGCCGTTCGCGGGCACGTTCACGGGCTTGGTGGCGACGGTCTTGCCGTTCACGACCAGCGAAACCGTGCGCGTGGCGCGCCGGCGTCGCGAATCCGGCGATGACCGCCTGCACGCGCGCCTTCTTCGGATCCCACACCTGGCCCGGCGCATTGACGCTTTCCACCGTCCAGTTCGGCACGGCTTCCTTGGCCACCGGATGCAGAACCAGCGAGACGTTTGCCGGCAGCGCCATTTCCGCGAAACTTCGCCGGCATCGCCGATTTCTGCATGTCGCTGAACAAGTGCAGCTCGATGGGCGTGGGCACCGTTTCCGCCAGCGAGCGAACGGCGCGCGCAAGTTCGCCGAAGCTGGCGCGCGAATCTCCCGGCTGCATGCTGTCGACGGCGGCGCGCAACGCGCCCGCATCCAGCGACGGCTGCGTCAGCACCTGAAGCTGCGAGCCGAGCGCCATCACCTGCGCCGTGTCCGAGCGGCCTTCGCGAGGCCAGCACGGAGAGCGCCTCGCGCTTGCGCGTCGGCCAGGCGCGTTCCGGCGCGCATGCTGAAAGAATCGTCGATCACCAGCAGCATCGAGCTTTTCGCTGGTCATGCTCGCGGCCGAGCGGTTGATGAACGGATTCGCAAACGCCAGCGCCAGCAAAATGACAGAGCAGCGCCCGCAGCGAAAGCAGCAGCAGATAGCGCAGGCGGCGATGCTTGATCGAGCTTTGCGTGCGCCGCTCGAAAAACATCAGCGAGCTGAACGGACGCGGCGTCGTCGTGTGGCGCCGCAGCAGATGGAGATAGATCGGGCAAGGCCACCGCCGCCAGGCCCGCCAGAAACCAGGGAGCGAGGAATCCCATTCAGTCCCTCCCCTGGCGGATCGAGAGATATTCGCGCAGCGCGTCATCGAGCGGCCGGTCGGTGACGAGCAGGTGGTAATCCATGCCCGCGCCGCGCGCCTTGTCGCGCAGCTCTTCGATGTGCGCGTCAATTTTTTTGCGGTATTCGTCGCGCACGTATTCCGGAGTGACCTCCGATGCGCTCCTGCGTTTCCAGGTCGACCAGCGTCGCGGGCTCGCGCGAATTCGGGCCGCATTTCCTTCGGATCGAGAACGTGAAACAGCACCACTTCGTTGCCGTGGAAGCGCAGCGGCTCGATGGTGCGGACGATGTGCTCCGGCGAACTCGTAAAAATCGGAAATGAACACCACGATGCCGCGGCGGCGCAGGAACTGCTGAAAATGATCGAGCGGCTTGGCGAAATCGGTGCGCGCGCGCGGCTCGGCATGTTCGAGGCCGCTCAGCAGGCGGATGCAGCTGTCCCTGGCGCGTGGAAGGCCGGATGTAGTTGCGCATTTCGTCGTCGAAAACGATCAGGCCCGCGGCGTCGCGCTGGTTCTGAATGGCGAGATAGAAGAGCGACGCCGCCGTGAAGCGCGCGTAATCCATCTTGTTCACGGAGTGCGACGAGTATTTCATGGAATTGCTGGCGTCGAGCAGCACGGTGAGCAGGCTGTTGGTTTCGCCGCGATAGCGCTTCAGGTAGGCGCGCTCGGTGCGGGCGAAGACGTTCCAGTCCACGTGGCGCAGGTCGTCGCCGGGCGAGTAGGCGCGGTATTCGGCGAACTCCTGGCTGAAGCCGAAATCCGGCGAGCGGTGCAGGCCGGCGACAAAGCCGTCCACCACGGTCTTCGCCACCAGATCGAGACCGGAGATTCCGGCGAGCACCGCGGGATCGAGAAAGCGCTGCAGCATCAGATCTCCTCAGGCCTTCGCTGGCGGCGGCATGTGTTCGAGCAGCCGGCGCAGAATTTCGTCCGAATCGATGCGGTCCGATTCCGCGTGGAAATTCAGCAGAATGCGGTGGCGCAGCACCGGGATCGCCAGCGCGCGTGATGTCCTCGTAGGCGACGTGGTAGCGGCGGTGCGCCAGCGCCCGCGCCTTGGCCGCCAGCACGATGAACTGCGCGGCGCGCACGCTGGCGCCGTAGTTGACGTATTTCTTCACGAAATCCGGCGCGGTCCCGCTGTTGTGCCGCGTGGCGCGCACCAGATCGACCACGTACTGCGCCACCGACTCGCGCGATCGGCACCATGCGCACCAGCTTGCTGAAAATCGAGAATCTCCTCGGCGTTGGTGACCGCCTCGACCTGCGCGACGCGCGTCGTGGTCGTCAGGTCCACGACCTTCACTTCGTCCGCGGCGCTCAAATAATCGAGCATCGGTATTGAACAGGAAGCGGTCGAGCTGCGCTTCGGGCAGCGGATAGGTGCCTTCGAGCTCGATCGGATTCTGCGTCGCCAGCACGAAGAACGGGCGCGGGCAATTTGTAATGGTTGCCGCGCACCGTGCAGGAAAGCTCCTGCATGGCTTCGAGCAGCGCCGACTGCGTCTTCGGCGGCGTGCGGTTGATTTCGTCGGCCAGCACGATGTTGCCGAAAATCGGCCCCGGCACGAAGGTCCAGCGGCGGTGCCCGGTCGTGGGATCCTCCTCGATGATGTCCGTGCCGGTGATGTCCGAGGGCATCAGGTCCGGCGTGAACTGGATGCGCTTGAAGACCAGGCCCAGCGTCTGCGCAATGGTGCGGACCATCAGCGTCTTCGCCGTGCCCGGCAAGCCGGTGATCAGGCAATGGCCGCCGACGAACAGCGCGATCAGAATCTGGTCGAGCACCTCCTCCTGCCCGACGATGACCTGGCGGACCTGGGCGAGAATGTTGTCGCGCACGGTCTGAAAGCGTTCAATGCGCTTCTTCAGTTCCGCGGAATCCGGATCGAGCTGTGCGATGGAGGCCATTGTTCATTTCCCTTCGTTGGAATCCTTCAGCTGCAACAGCAACTTCTGAGCGGGGCGGTAATCGGGCGCGGCTTCGAGCGACGCGAGCACGTGTTCCTCGGCCTTGTCCTTCTGGCCGGCGGCGAAATAGGCGCGGGCCAGATTGAATTGCGCGGCCGCCTTGTCGAGCGGCTGCATGGCAACCACGGCATTGTATTCCCGAATGGCCCCGGAATAATTCTTTTGCGCGAACCACAGGTCGCCGAGATGGCGGTGCAGCTCTTCATCCGTCCGGATAGACGTAATTGAGGCGGTCGAGCGTCGCGGCCGCATCGGCGGGCTTTCCCAGTTCTTCTTCGAGCGACGCCAGTTGCTTCAAAGCCGGAGGGTTGTGCCCGCCGATTTTTTCGTACGCCGTCAGAATCGCGACGGCGGCCGGCTTGTCGCCTTTCGCCAGATCGGCCTCGGCCATGAATTCGTAGGCGTTCGCGGGATAGATGTAGTCCGGATACAATCTGCCGAACTTCCTCGCCTTCCTTGAGCACTTCGTCGTAGTTCTTGTTCTTGGCCTGCCCCGCCAGGTCCTTTAGTTTCACGCGCCAGTCATCGAAATTCGCCACCGTCTTGCCCACATCCTTGTCCAGCCAATCCGAGAAATTGCTTGTCGAATTCCTCGGGAGCCATCCCCAAGTCCTCGCGGATCACGTCCGGCGTGGTCTTGTGGTCAGCGTAGGAGTGCACCATGTCCAGCAGCTTGTCCGCGCCCCAGCGCTCCTTGATGTAATCGCAGATGCGGCCCGCCTGATAATAAGACACGATCACCTGATTGGGATATTCGGGACGGATAAATCCGCGGTCGAGCTCCGCGACGGGCAGCAGTTTTTTCTCGTGAATCGCGACGAGAATATCCGGAGTGATGCGGTCGCCCCATTCGGGCGAGACTTCCGTTTCTTCGTGGACCGCGAGTCCCTCGGTGAACCAGCGCGGCACGCGAAAATTTGTCGCGGTGAGGATATACACGTGGCTCATCTCATGCCACAGCGTGCTCGCCCAGTGGAATTCTCCCGGAGGGCGGCCTGAGGGGCTGTCCATGGCGATCACCAGGCCAAACGTAACGCCCAGTGCGCCGAGGCCCGGCATGCCCATCGTGCGCACCGCGAAATCCTCGTGGTCCGGATAGACTTCCACCTGCACCGGGCCGGGCAGCTTCATTTTGTATTTCTTCTCGTAGGTGGCGATGGTCCGCTTCATCTCCGCTTCAAAGTAGGGATGCAGCAGGTCCGCTTCTTTCTTGTTGAGCCTGAGGATCGTGTCGCCGTCCTTGAAGGTAACGAAATTTTTGTAGCTGTCGAGCAGGCGCAGGCTGTTGACGGTCTCTTCGTTGCGATAGCCGTTGTCGTAGCACAGCTCGAGCTGCTTGCGCGGCTCGTCTTCCTGCCCGAGGCGCATCAGATTGATGCCCAGTTGCGAGCGCGCGGACCACAGCCGCGGGTCGGCCTCAATCGCCTTGCGGTAATAGGCGATGCCGTCTTCGTAGCGGCGATTCAACACAAGCTCGTCGGCGATGAGCTTGTACCCTTCGCCGTAAACGGGATTGACCTGGCGGATTTTTTCCAGCCACGCATCGGGCGAACGGTCGGCGAGCAATTCAATCGCCGCGTGAATCGCCATCGCGTCAATCGCCTCGGGAGAAATCTTCAGCGCGGCATCAGCCTCATCGAAGGCTTTGGTTTCGTCGTTGTCCTCGAGAAGCAGGCTGGCCATCAGCTCGTGCGCCTCGTACAATTTTGGATCGAGCTCGATCGCCTTGCTCGTAGATTCAATCGCCTTGCTGTCGAAGCCGTCGGCGCTGACGAGCGCGAGGCCGTAATAAGCCTGCGCGTTTTTCGGGTCGCGTTCCAGCGCCTCATTGAACAAATTGTCGGCTTCTGTGTTGTTGAAGCGCTCGTGCATCAGGCGGCCCCAGCGCACGCGAATCATGGCGTTCCCGGGCGACTGCTGGGTAGCGACGCGAAACTGGTTGTTCGCTTCCTCGTACATTTCCAAGCCCCAGAAGCCTTCGGCGCGAACGAAAGGGTCGCGGGCCGCGGTCAGCGATTCGTAGCACTTCTGCGCTTCGGGGCGATGTCCGTGCTTGCGCAAGGCTTGGCAATCTTCAGGCGTCGCTGCGCGGACGAAACCCGCGCCAATGAGACACGCTGCGCACACAGCGATGCGCAAAAAAATCCGCGCGGCGCGATGCGTGGCCTGCCGGTTCATTTATCGAGATCCCCCTGCACGCGCGCAAGCTCCAGCAGCGCATCGGAGAGCTGCTTCTTGTAATCCTCCGCGGACATCGCGGCCTTCTGGTATTTCAGCAGATCGATCTTGCGCTCGAGCTCTTCCTTCTTGTCGAGCAGCGCGCGCTTGGCCGGATCGTTCGCCGCCATTTGCGCCGCGCCGATTCGCAGCAGAACGAAATTCGCGGCCAGCAGCCCCTCTCCACTTTCCGCCGAAGCGACACGAACGCCTTCCTTCTTGCCGGTGTCCTCGAAAACGGCGTGTTCCGTCGCCAGCCGCTTTTGCGATTCGTAAAAAGCGGCCGTCTTGCGATCGGCGTAAACGAATGCTTCAAGCGCGCTGATGGCTTCGTTCTTGTCCGTGTCGGCCGAGCCGTCGCGCAGCGCGTCCACCCAGTAACGCGCAAACACGGTGGCGTTTTTCTCCGTCCCGGTTTTTGTCGCGGCGATCACGATGCGTCCCGCCCGCTGCAGCGCGCCAATCGAGCCGCCGCTCGCGCTAGTCGTGTTCACGAGTAATTGCCGCTTGGCGGGAATGCGGTCGCACAAAATGGCCAGGTCCTCTCCGGAAATGTCCGGCCCCGGCAGATTGAATTTGTATTGTTCGCCGTCGTAGGAGCCGTGGCCGATCAGGATCAGCGTAAATTCATCCTCAGGCTTGGCCTCGCGCGCGATCTGGCCGAGCGTGTCGGTCAGGTTCGCCTTCGTCGCATCGCTTCCCGTGAACGTGTAGACATGCGCATCGCTCGCCGCGGCCTTAAAAAGCTTGTCGAGGTCTTTTGCCAGCGCCGTGAACCGCTGCTCATAATCAGGCTCGCCCCCGAGCCCCGAGACGGTGACGTAGTAAGGCGCCGCCTGAGCCGCGCACGCGCCAAACCCTACCCATGCCGCACACAACGCGGCTAGCAGCGCAGCTTTATGCCATGTTCTACTCCCAGCTCGCATTCTTCCTTACCTTTTCAGCCACAAGTGGCGAATGCTTTAGCTTGTGGAGTTTTGTCCTTGCAAGAACGAACCCTCACAAGCTAAAGCATGCGCCACTTATACCGCTCCCCACTTTCGCCGCAGGAAAAGTGGAACAGGCTTCAGCCTGTGGGTTTTTGCTCTTGCAAGGAGAAACCCTCACAGGCTGAAGCCTGTTCCACAAAGTCCTCATACCACTCCCCACTTTCGCCGCAGCAGCCATTCCGCTGAGGGCAACAGCAGCAGCAGCAGAAAAACAATGGGCATGTTCCAAAGCTCTTTCGCGTCGCGCACCGTAATGCCCGCCTCGGAGTACGAAATTTCCCCGGGCAGCTTGGAAACTTCCTGCGGCGTCCAGTAGCGCCCGCCCGTTTCGGCGGAAAGTTTTTCGAGCAGATCGCGATTCTGCTCGGTATGGAAATTTTCCGCGACCCCGTCCATGCGCGCAAAATTCAAAACGTCGCGGCCGAATTCATCTTTATCGCGCGTGGCAACCACTTCGGTGAGATACGATCCCGTCTGGTCCGCCGTCCACTCCGCATGAAACGTGCCGGGCGCGTTCGGGTCCGGCGTCATTTCAATTTGCGCCGCCGAGCCCCCCGGCCCGAGGATGTGCGCTTCGACGTGCGCATCGACCGCGGGTAAATAATTCTTGTCGCGCACGTCGGCCGAAAATTGCACGCGGCCGTCATCCAGCAGCATCTGACTCGGAACCGTCGCCACGACGTGCCCCGGCGTGTCCATCACCATCCAGCGCAAGAGCTGCTGCCAGAACTCCTCGTGCGTCTGATCCTCGAGCGGCTGGCTCATCTGCCAGCGCCAACTGCCCCCGGTGGCCATGATGGCAGTGCGCCCGCGCCCGTAATTTTCCGTGATCAGCAGCGGCATCTTTCGCCCGCCGGCGGTCAATTCCGCCAGCACCACCGCGCCCGGCTTCGGCGCACCCACTTCCTGATAGTCCATCAAATAGGGCAGCTTTTTCCAGCGCTCCACGTTGGCGGCCGGATCTTCCACGAGCCGCGTGATGATGTTGTCCGACCCCGCTGCAGTCAGCGAAACCGTTGCAGGGTCGCGATGGAACGTCCCTTTCTTATTCGGCAAAGTGACAGGCAGCAGATCGGCAAGGCTCGACGCAGCCCAGCCTCCGTCGCCGAGCGAGGCGCGGCCCCCGAGGAAGAGCAACCCGCCCCCGCGGCGATCCACGAATTGCTGGATGAGTTCTTTCTGCGCTGCCGTGAAATAATTCGCTTCCACGGAACCGATGACGATCGCTTGATAGGGGAACAAATCCTCCGCGCGCGACGGAAAACCGTCGGCCAGTTCCTTTGGGTCCTCGATCCCCTGCCGGTAAATTTTATTTTCGCTGGTCCGCAGCATCGAAACGATGGTGAGCAGCCGATCATCCTGCTCCGCGCGGCGGATGAATTTATATTCCCAGCGCGGCTCGCCCTCGACGTACAGGACGCGGCGCTTGGCGGATTCGACGTTGACCAGCCGCGCCACGGAATTGTTGTCGCGATTTTCCTCGCCTGGCAGCGGGTCGACGGAAAATTGCAGCGTCTTAGCTCCGGCGTCGCCTGCATTGAACAGAAGAGATTCGTTCTGCGTTGCTCCGTCGCCGGCAAGAGTGATTTGCCGCCCCGCCAGAACCTTCGCGCCATCGCGAACGGTCAGCATGGCCTTCTGTCCGGCGTAGCCGCGCTGGTGCAGCGTCACTTTGGCGGCGAGGCGCGAATCGGCCAGCGCGCGCGGCGCGACCACGGCGTCGTTGATTTCCACGTCGTGCGCCACCTGCTCCAGGCCGAAGCCGACGGTGTGAACGGGAATCTTCCGGCTGCGAAACATGGAAATCGTATCGAGATCGATCCCGCCGGAATTGTCCGCGCCGTCGCTGAGCAGGACTACCGCGCCGATCGGCAAATCAGCCGCCTCCCCGGCCAGTTGCTTGAGGCCATCCCCGATGCGAGTCGCCGAAGCAGGCGGCGCCGTTTTTAAATCGTCGAGCTTCGCCACACGCGAGATTTGCCGGTCCATCCGGTAAATGCGAATCTGAAATTTCTTGGCCAGCTGATCGAGCACGCCGCCTTCAAGCGCCTTGATCGCCTGCGCTTCCCGCGGAGCGCCGCCCGCGTCCGCGATGGACATGCTCCGCGAATCGTCCACCAGCACCGCGATAATATTCTGCTGCGGCCTGAGCTCGGCCACGAGGAGAGCCGGCTGCCACAGCAAAAGCAGCACCAGCGCCGCCAGCGCGAATTGCAGCAGCCAGATAACGCCCGCCCTCCAGTTTTTCACTTGCGCGGTCGCTTCCGGCAATTTCGAGCGAATCAGCCAGGCCAGCCCCGCCCCCGCCGCCAGCACCAAAATGACAAAGACCCACCAGGGCCAGGCCCCCAGCAGCACCAGCGTGCCCTTGGAAAAAACCGCCCGCGGATATTTAAATAGAAATTCAAACATAAAGTAGGACAGGCTTCAGCCTGTCAGTTTTCGTTTGGCGCCTCGAAAGCGAAAGCGACAGGCTGAAGCCCGTCCCACGAATCCAAGCGCTAATTCTCCAAATTGTTAGGATGCAAGATTCGCGGCCCGAAGTTCGCCGTTAGTGCGTCATTCCGTACATCACGTAATTGATCCCCAATCGAAACGCCAGCGAAGCGAACTTCTCCGGATAGCGAGGATCATCGGCCCATTCCCAGGCGTCCCCCAGATGCATGTTGTGGCAGATCGCGACCATCACCCGCCCCCGGTCATCCTTGATCGCGCGCCATTCCGGGACGTACCCGTCCTTCTCGTACGTTCTCCCCGTGCCGACGTACTGCTCGCCCGGCACCTGGAAACGCTCGGTCAAATCGTAGAGCACATGAAAAATTTCATCTTTGTCGGTCAGGTCTTCGATGGGCCGGTCCGGGAAAACCATTAGCATCCCGTTCATGAAGTGTTCCCAGTCAGTCGCCCCGTGGAAATCGTCCACCATGATGAAGCCGCCCTTGAGCAGGTATTCGCGCAGCCTCTTGGCCTCGGGCTCGGTGAACGTCCACGTCTGCACCTGAACGGCATACACCCACGGAAAATTTTCGATGGCCGAGGGCCCGTCGCTGTCGAGGTCCACAACTTGCTCGACCGGTCGCGCATTGATGCGCGTAAGCCGCTTCAGCGCGATCAGAAATTGCCGGTCCGCCTTGGGATAATCGCGCGACCAGCTGGACCAGCGCCCATACCCGTACCCGCCGCCCCCCATGCCCGCCATCGAATACCGCAGGCGCGACCACGAATATTCATTTTTCCCGTCGTTACTGTCAGAGGAAGAGAACGCTTGTCGAGCGCCCCCATATTCGTCGTCGCCATACCCGCCGCGTTGAAACGCCAGCAGGCCCGTGCTCGCGCCCACCAACAAAAATAGCGCCGAAATCGGTGCGAGGAGCCTCATAGAGGTAGCTCCTAAATAGACGGCCCGCCAGCCGCCGCAGTTTCACCAGCAGCCGGGACCGATAGCCTGATTCTGGCATGCTACCGCCAATGGGAGTGGCCACGCAAGGTGAGTCACTCGGGAGCAGGACACTAATCTAATGGTCTGTCTTGAGCGCCGTGCAAAACGGAAAGGATCGCAAGCCGGTCCCGGTGAATCTGGTACGGAATGATATACGGAGTACCTGCCACGATAAGCTCGCGTGTTCCTGGTTCGCGGCCGGAGCGGCCGAGATGGGGATGCGCGGCAAGGCGTTCCACAGAGGCAAGTATGCGTTGCGCCACGCGGCGTGCCGCCGCGGGTTGATCCCGTTCGATATACTCTCGGATTTCAATGAGGTTGGCTATGGCCGTTTCGGACCAGATTATTCGCATGATGGCGGGGGCAATTCGCGCTTCTTGCCCCAGGAGCGTAGCCAACGCGCCGTTTTCTCATGAGAGACGACACGCCCGGCCTGTACGTCTTTCTTTCCCTTGCGAATGGTTGCGATTTGCCATTCCTGATCCTCGACGTAGACCTGGAGAGCGTGGGCCGCAAGCCAAGACCGGCTGCGGGCGGTAGCGTCCGCAAGTTTATCGAGACGATTCTTCAACGCGGCTGGAACGCGCACCGTAACAGTGGTCGTAGTCCCCATCGATGTAACCCCTTGTACACAGATTAACACAAGTGAGGCATTATCGGCAGCCCTCAACCTCCGGCAATGGCTCCGATAATGAGAAACGGCTCCGCGCCCGAAGTCACTTCTTTGGGTAAGGGCGCGTCCGGCGGTTCGTGCGACCAATCTTCCTGGCAGACGAAGAAGCGCAGGAACGGGCGGCGTTCCTGCGTGACGTGGTCGCGGATCGTGCCGCGCAGCACCGGGTAGGAATTTTCGAGCGCGTCGAGGACCGAGCGTTGCGTCGCCGGGCCCTCGACTTCGATCGTCACTTCGCCGCTGACACGCGCGAGCGTTCGCAGGTGTTGCGGCAGCACGACCCGGATCATGGCAGCGTCTGCACCTCGACGGAAAGCACGGCTGGGAGGTCGTGTACGATCGCTGACCAGTTGTTTCCGGCGTCGGGCGAGGCGTAGACCTGTCCGCCGGTCGTGCCGAAATACACGCCGCAGGAGTCGAGCGAATCGACGGCCATCGCGTCGCGCAACACGTTGACGTAGCAATCGCTCTGCGGCAGTCCTTTGGTGAGCGGCTCCCACTCGTTCCCGCCCGTTCGGCTGCGGTAGACGCGCAATTTTCCGTCCATCGGAAAATGTTCCGAGTCGCTCTTGATCGGAACCACGTAGACGGTTTCCGGTTCATGCGCGTGCACATCAACCACGAATCCGAAGTCGGTCGGCAAGTTGCCGCTGACCTCGCGCCAGTTGTCGCCCGCGTCGTCCGTACGCATCACGTCCCAGTGTTTCTGCATGAAGAGCGTGTTCGGGCGCGACGGATGCTGCGCGATGCGGTGAACGCAGTGCCCCACCTCCGCATTCGGATCCGGAATATATTGCGATTTCAATCCGCGATTGATCGGCCTCCAGGATTTGCCGCCGTCATCCGTGCGAAACGCGCCCGCCGCCGAAATGGCAATGAACATTCGCAGCGGATCGCTCGGATCGAGCAGAATCGTGTGCAAACACATCCCGCCGGCCCCAGGCTGCCAGCGAGGCCCGGTGTCGCTGCCACGAAGCCCAGGCAACTCTTTCCATGACACCCCGCCGTCAGTAGAGCGGAACAAAGCCGCATCTTCAATCCCCGCGTAGACCGTGTCAGCATCGGTCAGCGAAGGCTCGAGATGCCAGACGCGCTTGAACTCCCAGGGATGCTGCGTGCCGTCATACCACTGGTGCGTGGTGAGCGGCTTGCCGGTCTCGTCCGATGCGTCATAGACGAACTTGTTGCTCACCCCCGCTGCAGTACCCGGAGCGGGCGGTTGGTTCGGGTCCGCTCCCGGCTGATGCCACGTCTTTCCGCCGTCGTCGGACCGCTGCATGATCTGCCCGAACCAGCCGGAAGTTTGCGAAGCATAAATCCGGTTCGGATCGGCGGGCGATCCCTTCATGTGATAAATCTCCCAGCCGGCGAAGTGCGGCCCGCTGATGTCCCATTTTTCCCGCTTGCCGTCCGAAGAAAGAACAAATCCGCCCTTCCGCGTCCCAACGAGTACTCGCACATTGCTCATCTCTCTCGCTCCTTTTTGAAGTTCCCGCAATTATGGACTAAGTTTCTCCATCGGGCATCGCATCATTTCTTGTACCCGGGTCCTTAGGAGGTCGGGACTTCAGTCCCGACGAAAGGCATCGACTCATTGGGGTTTTAACCCCCGAAGCTTCAGGGGCTGAAGCCAGCGATGAAATCAAACCTATCGGCCGAGCTGAAGCTCGGCCCTCCGGGAAAGCAAACGCAAAATCGACAGCCTCATTGCGATTGTTTCTTGGTTTTCGCGAGCTCTTTCCCCAATTCCACCGCCCGATCCACCGCTTCGCTCGGAGCAAAATCCTCCACCTCGAAAAACTGCCGAATCTCGATCTCGCTTTCCTTGCCTTCGCCGGCAGGGTTCGGAGCGCGTTTGGCCCACGCGATCGCCTCATCCTTCGACTTCACGTTGATAACCCAGTAGCCGGCGATCAGCTCCTTCGTCTCGGCAAACGGCCCGTCAATCACCGTTTGTTTCCCGCCCGAGAATTTTACGCGCGCCCCCTTCGAGCTAGCCTGCAGCCCCGAAAGATCAATAAGCACGCCGGATTTCATGAGCTCCTCGTTGTACTTTCCCATCGCGGAAAGCAACTCCTCGCTCGGCATCATTCCCGCCTCTGAATCCTTGCTGGCTTTCACAATCATCATGAATCGCATGGTAATTCCTCCTGTTTTTTAGTGGCGCATGCTTTAGCTTGTGTGGTTTTGGTCCTCGCAACGAATGCCCGCACAAGCTAAAGCATGCGCCACTGGTCCTTTTCCCGCACTCACTACCATTCAGTCGAACGAGGAACGCCGAAATCGACATCCTCACCCTGCATGCGTCTTCATTTTCGCGAATTCTTTCGCTGTTTCGGCTCCGCGCCTGGCCGCTTCGCTCATGGCGATATCCTCCACTTCGAGAATCTGGCGAAGTTCGATCGCGATTTCCTGCCCGCCACTGTTGTAAAATGGCACGCGCTTGGCCCATTCAATCGCCTCGTCCTTCGATTGCACCTGGATTATCCAGTAGCCCCCGATCAGCTCTTTGGTCTCGGCAAACGGTCCGTCGGTCACCGTATGTTTCCCGCCCGAGAACGTGACGCGCGCCCCCTTCGCACTCGGATGGAGCCTCGAAAGTTCGACCAGCGCTCCAGCTTTCTTCAGATCCTGATTAAACTTTCCGATCGCCTGCAGGACTTCCTCGCTAACCGCCCTGCCCGCCTCGCAATCGTTCCCGGCTTTAACAATCATCATGAACCACATTTTCATCGCTCCTGCTTCGTTTGTTCTTGGCCAGACGTCCCCCAAAATTCTTAACGCAGCCACCAGTGCCGCATGCTTTTTACCCCGAGCATTTCTGAGGGGCAGCTTGTGGCCTTTAGTCCTTGCAAGCATCAAACCCCGCATGCTGCCCCTCAGAAATGCTCGGGGTAAAAAGCATGCGCTAGTTGGACGGCAACCCAGGTATTTCCATCACCGGCCGAATCTCCACAGTCCCCCACCGCCCCGCAGGAATCCGCCCGGCGATCCCGATCGCTTCGTCCAGATCCCGGGCGTCGATCAAAAAGTACCCGCCAAGCTGTTCGCGCGTTTCCGCGAACGGCCCGTCTGTCACCACCCGTTTGTTGTCACGCGCACGCTGGTCGCCGTGGAG
Source organism: uncultured Acidobacteriota bacterium (assembly GCA_963819395.1). Lineage (GTDB taxonomy): Bacteria > Acidobacteriota > Terriglobia > Acidiferrales > UBA7541 > Palsa-360. The sequence goes on along the minus strand of CAWFVW010000003.1, from coordinate 51,605 downwards.
GTCGGGTGAAGCGGCCCCGCGCCCAGATACTGCCCGCTCTTGCTGATCTCGACGGCAAACTCCGCGGATTCCTGATAACACTGAGCCCGCTCCGTCTCGTTCAGCCCGTCCTCATCCAGATAAATCAGCAACATGTATTTCATCCCCGCCTCCCTGTGAGTAGATCGAACGGCGCGGCTCCAAATCGACATCTATACCAAAAATTACTTACAATCGGGTATGCCCGCTGATGTAAACGCAGCGTCAACCGTTGAGGAGGTCTATCGCTCGGATTGGGGGCGGATCGTCGCCACGCTGATAGGGCTGCTGGGCGACTTCGATCTGGCCGAAGAGTATGCACAAGAAGCATTTGCGGCTGCTCTGGAGCAGTGGCCTGTATCCGGCGTGCCGGCCCTGCCGCGCGCCTGGATTATCCAAACCGCCCGCCACAAGGCCATCGACCGGCTCCGGCGGCGAACATTATTCACGGAAAAAATCCAGCCCCAACTCGCCCGCGATTACACCGGGTCCACTCCAGCCAAGGAGTATGAGGCCAGTGAGATCCAGGATGAGCGCCTCCGGCTTATGTTTACCTGTTGCCATCCCGCGCTGGCCCCGGAAGCTCGGGTCGCGCTAACGCTTCGAACGCTCTGTGGCCTGGAGACGGACGAGATCGCGCGGGCCTTCCTCGTCTCCCCGACGACCATGGCCCAGCGGCTGGTCCGTGCCAAACAAAAGATCCGCGACGCGGGAATCCCCTATATCATCCCTGAAAAGAATGACATAGCCGCCCGGCTCGATGCCATCCTGACCGTGATTTATCTGGTTTTCAACGAAGGCTACGTGGCCACGAGGGGAGCATCGCTTCTCAGAACCGATCTTTGCGCCGAAGCCATTCGCCTGGGCCGCCTCGTGATCGCTCTGATGGTGCCGCAACCCCCGGCTGAAGCCAAGGCGCTCCTCGCACTCATGCTGCTCCACGATGCGCGCCGCGATTCTCGTCTCGACGAAGCGGGAGAAATCGTAACCCTGGAAGAGCAGGATCGCTCCCGCTGGAACCGCCGGCAGATTGCCGAAGCTTTGCTTCTCATAAAGGACGCCGCGCGAGGCACGGCCGGACCATTTGCCCTCCAGGCGGCCCTTGCCGCGGCGCACTGCAAGGCAGCGCGTCCCGCGGACACTGACTGGGCCGAGATCGTCCGCCTTTACGAGCAACTCGAGCGCCTGCAGCCCTCGCCCATCGTGTCTTTAAACCGCGCCGTAGCCATCGCGATGGCCGATGGCCCCAGCGCAGGACTGGCGGTGATCGATGCGCTGGCAGCCTCGAACGACCTGACCGACTATCACCTGCTGCATGCCGCGCGCGCCGACCTGCTCCGCCGCCTGGGGCTGCGCGACGAGGCGGCGAAAAGTTATGCGCAAGCCCTAACCCTCGTCACCAACGATAGCGAGCGCCGATTCCTCGAGCGCCGATTGCGCCAAGTCCAAAAGTAGGACGGGCTTCAGCCTGTCAGGTTTTGATCTTTGCAACGCCGGCAGAAGTCAAAAGCAGACAGGCTGAAGCCCGTCCCACTTGAGGCTACTGCTGCCAGCCGCCGCCGAGGGCCTTGTAGATTTGCACGAGGGCCACGAGTTCGTTAAGGCGCGCCTGAGCGAGGCCGATTTCCGCGGTCAGGTAATTCGTTTCGTTCGTGAGGACTTCCAGATAATTCGTGGTCCCGGCTTCGTAGCGCTTGCCGGAAAGTTGGGCGGCGTCCTGCGCGGCATTCGCCAGAAGCTCCTGCTGTGCGCGGAATTCCTGGTTCTGCCGGTAGGCGATCAGCGCGTCTGAAACGTCACGGAAAGCCCCTTGAATGGTCTGCTGATAGGTCAGAACCGCTTCCTGCTGCTGCGCCTGGGCTAGGCGAACGTTGGAGTGCAGCGTTCCGCCCTCAAAAATCGGTTCCGTAATCGTTCCCGCAAACGTCCACAAGCCCGCGGAGCCGCTGAAAAGGCTGCTGAGCGACGAACTCAGAAAGCCCGGTTGCGCGGTCAGCGAAATGTCGGGAAAAAAGGCGGCTCTGGCCACGCCGATCCGGGCGTTCGCCGCGACCAGCAACTCTTCCGACTGGCGGATGTCCGGCCGCCGCTCGAGCAACGCCGAGGGCAGGCCGGCGGGAACTGTCGGCGCGTGCGGCTGCTCGATCAGCTCTTTTCCGCGCGGAGTGATCGGCCCGGGATTATTTCCGAGCAGGACGCTCAGCAAATCTTCCTGCTGCCCGATGCGCCGCTGCACGTCGGCGATCTCCGTGCCGGCCGTGTAGACGAGTTGCTCCGCCTGGCGCACATCCAGAATCGAATTGATGCCGTGTTCCTCGAGCGTCTTGGTCAGCTCCAGCGATTCCTTGCGGGAGGCCAGCGCCTTTTGCGAAATGTCCAGCTCCAGATCGAGTTCGCGAAGTTGAAAATACGCGGTCGCGACATTGGCCACGAGCGTGGCGTTCACTTCCTGGCGCGCCCAGTCCGTCGCCAGCAAATTCGCCCGCGCCGCTTCGGTCCCGCGCCGGTACTTGCCCCAGAAGTCGAGATCCCACGCCGCGTTCGCCGTCACCTTGCCATAGTTGAAGGTGTACGAAGGGATGGGTCCGATCGAAGGATTGCGCACGCCGGTGCCGGCGCCGCTGACGTTCACAGTGGGCAATTGATTGGCGCGGGCCTGCACGACTTGTTCCTGCGCCTCGAGCACATGTGTCGCCGCGATGCGCACGTCGTAATTCTGCTGCAGCGAGGTGCGGATCAATTGCTGCAACCGCTCGTCCTGAAAAACTTCCCACCACTTTTGATCGCCGAGTGATTGCGTGGAAACGTTCGCTGGTTCGGCAGGGGATATTGTTCTGAAAGCAGTCGGCGTGTCCGTGTTCGGCCTCTTGTAATTGGGCCCCACTGTGCACCCGCAGAGAAAAATGGCGAGAGCACACACTACGATTGAAGAAACAATCTTCCCATACCGATAAAAGAGAATCTTTCTCATAGTTTGATGATCAACCGGCATCCAGTGGCGCATGCTTTAGCTTGTGAAGGTTTAGCTTTGCAAAGTCCAAACCCCACAAGCTAAAGCATGCGCCACTAAAATCTTAATCCGCCGCTCCATCCTGCGCTGGAATCTGCGAATGTCCCGAATGGAAGAACGATGTCCGGTTCAGCACCTTCTCCTGGAACTCTTCCAGGTACAAATAAATTACCGGCGTCACGTACAACGTAATGAATTGCGAGACCACCAGCCCGCCCACAATCACCATTCCGAGCGGACGCCGCGAAGACCCGTCGGCCCCGTACCCCGCGGCGATCGGCACAGCGCCGATAACCGCCGCAAGCGTGGTCATCAGAATCGGCCGGAAACGATCCAGGCTCGCTTCATGAATGGCGTTCTCCGCCGTCTCGCCCGCATCCACGCGCTGCCGCGCGAAATCAACGATCATGATTCCGTTCTTCTTCACGATTCCCATCAGCATGAACATTCCTACGAACGCATACAGAGACGCCTGCTCTCCGAAGAGATACAGCGTCAGCAGCCCGCCCACGAGCGCGGTCGGCAGCGTCGAAAGAACAGTCAGCGGATGGACGTAGCTCTCATACAGAATCGCGAGGATCACATACATGACGAAAACGGCCAGCGCCATCAAGACCGTCAAATCGCGCACCGTGTCGCGAAACGTCAGCGCCTCGCCCTGCAGGCTGGCGCGAATCGTGGGCGGGACAATTTCCGCCTGAGCCTTGTCGATGAAGTTGGTGGCGTCGCCGATCGCCACGTCCGGCTTCAAGTTGAAATAAATCGTCACGGCGGTGAACTGGTTGAGGTGGTTCACGTTCTGCGGGCCCAGTGAAGTTTTCCAATCCACGAGGGCGCTCAGTGGCACGAGATTCTTTCCGTCATCCGTGCGAATGTAAAGCAGCGAGAGATCGTCGGCGTGGGCGCGCTCGGAATCCTTCACCTCGAGGATCACCTGGTACTGGTCCTCCGGCTTCTTGATCAGGTAAAGATAATTTTGCGAATACGCGTCGCGCAAAAGATTGAGGATTCGCGTCTCCGAAACGCCGTAAGTGCGGGCCTGGTCGCGCCGGATGTTGATGTCCAGATTCGGCGTGTGATTGAAAAAGTCGCTGTTGACGGTCGCAAAGCCGGGGTATTGCATCATCCTTGCCATCAGCTTCTGCGCCACGTCGTAAACCTGATCCGCGTTCACTCCCGAAACCGCATACGCATATTGGCCCTGATTTGTATTGGTCGCTCCCGTGCTGATCTCCAACACCGGAAATGGCCGCAGAAAAGGAAAAACGCCGGGGATGGTGCCCAGCCGCCCCATCAAGTTGCCCGCGACTGCCTGAATCGGCGCGCGCCGTTGCGGCGGATACAAGAACCCGAGGAGCAGTCCCTGATTGGAAGCCAGGAATTGGCCGTTCCCCGTCATCGTAAACGTTGCGCCGACGGCCGGATTGTCGCGCATAAGCACTCCCGCCTGATCCTGCAAGGCATGCATCTGGGCGGGGGACGAGCCTTCCTTGCCGATCATCACTCCCCAGATAAAACTGCTGTCGCCGACAGGCAGAAAAGCTTTCGGAACCGCCATGAACAGCAGAACCGTGCCCACCATGCAAGCCACCCACGTCAGCGCTGAAATCCAGCGATGCCGCAGGAACCACCAGAGCGATTTGCCGTACACGCCAAGAATGCGGCGCTCGATCGCCTCCACGGTCCGCTCGACAAAGTTTTGCTTGATGCCGTGTCCTCTCGGTTTCAAGAGCCGCGCGCACATCAGCGGCGTGAGTGTCAGCGAGACGAGGCCCGAAGCGAAGATCGAAACCACGATGGTGACCGCGAATTCGCGGAAGATGCGCCCCACCAGGCCCGACATGAAGACCAGCGGAAAAAATACGGCGGCGAGCGAAATCGTCATGGAAAGAATCGTGAAACTGATTTCGTGCGCGCTGTTCAGGGTCGCTTCGAGCGGCGAAAAACCACGTTCCATCAGGCGCACCGTGTTTTCCAGAAACACGATGGCGTCATCCACCAGGAATCCGATGGCCAGCGTCAGCGCCATCAGCGACAAATTGTCGAGGCTGTACCCGAGTTCGCGCATGGCCATGAACGTCAAGAGCAGCGACAGCGGAAGCGCCACGGCAGGGATCAGCGTATCGGTGGCCCGGCCGAGAAAAATAAAAATCACGGCGACGACCAGCACAAATGCGAACAGCAGCGTCGCCTGCACGTCGGCCACGGAATTCACGATCGTCTGCGAACGGTCATAGATCGTGGTGACGCGCACGGACGCAGGCAGCTCGGCGCTGATGATCGGGAGCATGTCGCGCACGCTCTTCGCCACCTGCACCACATTCGAGCCGGCCTGCCGGTTCACGGCCACCACCACAGTCGCCGCCGGCTCGCCGTACCCGCGCACCCAGAACTTCATGCGGATCCGCTCGTCCTGCAGCGTGTCCTGGACGTCGGCGACGTCGTGCAAATAAACAGGACCGGCGCTGGTGCTGCTGACGATCAAATTCCCATACCCCGCGGCGTCCTCCAGCTGCCCGTTCGGCTTCAGCAGCGCCGTGCCAGAGGCGCTGTCAAACTGCCCCGCCCCGGTATAGCTGGTCCCGTTCTTCACGGCGTTGGTCAGATCGTCGATCGAAATTCCCCGCGCCCACATTTTCGAAGGGTCGACCTTGATGCGCACGGCGGATTTAGTGCCAAACACGTTCACGCTGCTCACGCCGGGCAGGATGCTGATTCGCTGCCCGACCTGCGTGCTGCCGTAATCGTAGAGTTTGCCGCCGGTTACCGAATCGCTGGTCAACGCGATATACAGTATTGGCTGGTCGTTCGGATTGGTTTTCGAATAAGTCGGGGGCGACGGCAAATCCGTGGGAAGGCTGCCAGTGGCCTGCGAAATCGCCGTTTGCACGTCCGTCGCGGCCGCGTCGATGCTCTTGTCCAGCGCAAACTGCAGCGTGAAGCTTACGTGTCCCTGCGTGCTTTGCGAGGTCACCAGTTCCAGCCCGTTGATCTGCATGAACTGCCGTTCGAGCGGCGTGGCGATGTTGTTGGCGACGGTGTCGGGGCTTGCTCCCGGATAGTTAGCCTGCACCGAAATCACTGGATAATCGACGACCGGCAAGTCGTTGACGGGAAGGCGGAAATAGCTCAACACACCGAATACGATGACGGAAACCGTCAAGACCGCCGTCATGACCGGCTTTCGAATGAATGGTTCGGAAAGATTCATGATTTCCCCACCGGCGCACCTGGGGCCGCGCCCGTAACCACCTGGACCTTGCCGCCCGGCATCACGCCGAGCTGGCCATTCATCACGACCCGCTCTCCGGGCTGAAGCCCCTGCTCGACCACCACCAATTCCCCTTGCCTCTGCCCCAGCTTCACCGGCCTGAGGTCCGCCGTGGAGTCCGGTTTAACGACATAAACGAAAGGACCTTTCGCCGAATCCTGGGTCGCCGCTGCGGGTATGAGCACAGCTTTCGGCAGTGTCGCCAGCACCAGCCGCACATTCACAAATTGTCCCGGCCAGAGGTGCCGCGAGGAGTTGGGAACTGTGGCGCGCAGCATCAATGTTCCGCTGCTGCCCTGCACGGAGTTATCGAGGAAAGTGAGCTGCCCGATTTCGGGCTTCGGTTCATCCGGCAGACGCACTTCCACCCGCAGGGTGTGCTTGGCTTCGTTGCGCTGCACCTCAGGCAAATCGCTTTCGGTAACGGTGAAGTCAGCGTAGATCGGATCCATCCGCTCGATGGTCAGAAGCGTGGTCGTGTTTGAACTCACTACGTTCCCGATATCGACCAGCCGGTGACCCGCCCGGCCATCGATCGGCGAGAGAATCGACGTGTACTCCAGATTCAGCCGCGCGGATTCGACTGCCGCTTCATTTTGCTTGACCTGCGCTTCGCCCACGTCGACTGCGTTTTTCCGTGTGTCGTAATCCTGCCGCGCGATTGCTTTCGATTCGACCAGGTCCTGCACGCGCGCAAATTGAATCTTCGCGAAATCCAGCGCCGCCTTCGACTGAGCTAGGTTGGCTTGCGCGGCATTGAGCTGCGCCTCGAACGGCCGCGGGTCAATCGTGAACAGCGGATCGCCCTTTTTTAATTCCGCTCCGTCCGCGAAATGGATTTCCGTGATCTTCCCGGACACCTCGGGCTGCACCGACACGACTTCCCTCGCGACGGTGTGGCCCACTTCGTCGAGGTAAAACGGTACGTCCTGCGAGACGGCCGTTGCCACCGTCACGGGGGAAGGCGGCCGCTCAAATGGCGGCGGATCTTTCTTGGCGCACGCCGTCAGCAGAAGACTAGATATGCAGACCAGAGTAAATGCCTTGTTCCCGCCGAGCATCAACACCCCACATGCGTCCCAGAAGTTGCGATTTCCGACAGCTTATAATACGTCACCTTGTATGAGATGTATCAGTAGTCGATCGGTGGCAGGAATTTCTTTCGCGGAGTTTCTTTGATTCCACCAAAACGAGCACATTACATGGGATTTAGTGCAGCGAGGGAAAATCGACGAATTTCAAAATTTGGCGGACATTTAGCGCAGGACAATGCGGCATGGCCATCGAAGCCCGGATCTCGGGGGCGTTTATTTTGCCGATGCGGCGGCGGCGGACGACAATCGTTTCAATTCATCGTACGTAAAAACGATCTGCGACGCCTCACCGCTTTCCAATTCGCGGCCCAAACCAAGCACCCTCGAAAACCATCTCAGTTCGGGATGCGTCAAGCCCAACAAAACAGCAGCGCAGTGCTCATCTACAATTGCATTTGGTCCATGGTCAGACATGTACAAACCTCCGGGGCGCCAATTACAGGTAACAACCACTATGGCAATTCCCGTACCAGGACGGAGGAAAGTACAAGTCTTTTTGAATGAATCACTTCAAAGACCAAAAAGAAGCGATTAGCAAGTCCGAGGCCGACAACCTCACTAAAAGGAGGCAGTCCTCCGCCAAAATCGTTTTCAAATGTAAGGGAAAGGATACACGGACTTTGGGAGCGAGATCCTGAACTCGGAGCCTAACCGGAAAGCCCCACAATCTTTGCCCTATATCCTCGAAGAAAGTCCCTTCGGTCGAGAATAGCCCTGCGGCGTCTGGCCATCCTGCGGGTAGGCAAGCGAGTGCGATTCAGCGGTATAAAACCGGCGCCTACGCGGACTGGGCGCGGACTTGCTGCTTCACGCAGACCTTATTGGTCAGTTCGATGAGCTGTTTCAGATTCCACCACTCTTCTTCGCTCATCAGCCTTCCCTCAGGACTCGAAAAATAAATCGATACGAATCCTTCGGTGGAAAGGGGAGAGCGGACAATCAACTGCGTTTTCTGATGTTCCGGCAATGGTTCAGGCATGGGCTATTCCTCCAGAGGGCGCGGATTCTACCACGAATGCCGTCTCCGATCTTTAACATTGTATTAATAAAAAACAATAGCGCGGGCTTCAGCCTGTGGCTTTTGATCCTGCTAGGACTAACCCCCGCCGGCTCAAGCCCGCGCTACAATCCCTTCAAGCGCAACCGCTAAAAGCCTGCCTCGAACTCGCGGAAACGCCGTTCGAGTTCCCATTGCTGCTGCGCTTTCTCGCTGGCTCCGAGGAAGGCGGCGCAGGGAGCTGACTGTTTATGGGCTCCTGGCGTGTCTGAACTGCAGGCGACGGCCGTGCGCGTAAAAACATCCGGCTCGCGCCACAGGCTTTCGCCGGGAAGAAAAGTGTGTTCCAGGCCGGTGCGGACCATCTGCTTCAAGTCCGCGTAACTGAGAGAATAGGTTTCAGCGGCGCGCACGTATTCGTGCGTCATATTGATGCGCGATACGCCTTCGTCATCGGTCGAGAGCGCGACCGGAACGTGAAAGTTCCGATAAATGGGAAGCGGGTGATCTTTCCCCGCGATGCCAAGAATAACGTCATTGCTGGTGAGGTTGATTTCCACCATCACGTGTTTTGCGGCCATCTCCTTCAACAAATCGTAGGGCCGATCCTCATGCATCACGTCGACGCCGTGTCCGATGCGTTCCGCGTAGGCTTCCTCGACCGCCTGGCGAATATGGCAGCACAGACCCTCGGGAGTAACAAGGCCGGGCGCGAGCTCGCCCGCGTGCAGGCTGATATGCACACTGGGGTAGAGACCGTGCAGAAAGCCGACGATTTTCATGTGCAGCTCGTAATCAGCCATCGATATCGTGCCGTCCTCCGGCATTACATAATTGATTCCCACAAAGCGCGGATCGGCCGAGGCAGTCTCGAATCCTAGCAGCGTCTGCGCGAAGACCTGCTCCTTTGGAAAGCCGCGCAGGATTTGGTATAGGAATCGGAACGTGATTTTGCAGCCGGGCATTTCCTGCGGGGTGCCGCAATGCTCGAGTGCGCGGCGTGAGGCTTCGGTTTTATCGAGGACGGCACGGGCGGTGGTGGCTTCATCGCGCAAGCCCCGCGCGAGCAAAGCTTCGCGCAATTGGCCGAGGTTGTCCTTCCATCCGATGTCATGCGCAATCCGCGCCGCGTGGCTGAACTCGGGCGTGTCCATCAGCTCGATATATTGTTCGTTCTGCGCCGCGGCGCGCGAGGCGACTTCGTCGAGCCACTCCCCGGCATGGCTTTGACTTTGGGTCACGGCGAAGAATCTATCGAACGTGGCGAAAAACTGGTCGTGCCCGCTGAATCCCGCCGTCGGCACAAAACTGCGCATGGAAAACGCATTGACGAGGGTGTCGTAAAGCTTCTGATCCGAGAAAGCCTGCGCGGCGGGCGCCTGTCCTGCCCCGCAAACCGGCTGCGGCATTACGAAAACATAGCCGGCCAGGTCCACGCACAGCCCGTCCTCCGCCGCATCGCGAATCCAGGTTTCGGCGTAAATTCCCCCCGAAAAGTGGTAGTGCAGATCCGACCCCTTGGGCATGCGACGCAGAAACGCTTCAAGGTCCAGCGGTTTCGCGCGTGCCGCGTCATACGCGCGGGCGGTGCGCTGTTCCGCCGTTCCAGCCGCAGAGGCGCTCTCCTTGGCCTTGGCCGCCGTTTGAGCGCGGATTAGCACGGGCAGGAGCAGCAATAGAACCGCGCCGATAGGAACCTTCAGCGGAATCCGCTGCCGTTTTATGCTGAGCATGTTTCTCGTCCTTTCGCCAGAATCCATACAAATTGATTTTGTGGGCTGCCGTTTCAGCAACCACTTTTGGAACGCCCGTCTGCAGCGGCGGACGAACATTTGCGTGATTCCAAAGTGCCCGCCTGATGGCGGGCGCTGAATGAACAAAAACCGAGTTCATTCAAACAGGCTTAGTCGCCCCGGAAGTGCGGAAGTCGCCGCCGCTTTAGATCATTATTGCGCAGCCCGCGGAATATTCGCCTCGCGCTCGGCCCAATGCTCGACGATATCGCGGACCACTTTATCGCCCACGCGTTCCGCCGCTTCGAGAGAAGGCAGGTAGGCCGTGTATTTTCCGTCCGCCATATTCTTCAGGCTTTCCGCGGGCGTCAGCCCGGGCGCTTCGCGGTCGAAGTTGCTCACGGTGCGCAGCACGAGCACGCGCTTCAAGTCCGCCCGCCCCGCTTGGTCCAGAAACGTAAGAGATTGCAGGGTCCCAGTGTCTTCCATGGCCGAAACCATGAAGTTGCCCTGGCCGCACGTGTAATAGCGCGTCCACTCGTTGGCCCACTCATCCAAGCGCGTGCCGTGCCAAAATGTGCTGGCGGACAGCGCGTCCCCGCGCGTGACAAACGGCGGCCTCATCGCGTTTGGAAAGCCGGTGTACCTCACCCGCGAGACGCGCATTTCCTCCGAATCCGACAAAGGAACATCCTTCGTCAGCTGGTAGGCCCATGCCACGAGACCCTGATTGAGCGTGTAGGCCACGCCGTCGGGTTGCGAAACCGGCTGCTCGTACGGCGTTGCCTTCCGGAATGGCACGAACCCCGTCGGCCAGTCCGCCGGAATTTCGCGCGCGTCAATTTCATAGCCCATGTCTCCGTCTATTACGTGGTTTGCCCAGACGGCCGACCCAAGCGATACGTCCGCCGGATCGCCGCCGCCGATTCCGGCGATCACCCAATAGGCCCTGGTGAGATCGAACCGCGGATCGAGACCCAGCGCCATCACGGACGCCGCTGCCTTCGCCGTCGCGACGCCGGTCAGCACGCCGAGCACGCCATCCTTGTTCATCCGCACGTGGTGATACCCGGCAGGAATCGGAAAGATTTGATCCAGATGCTCGCGTTCGACCCACAGTTGGTACTCTCCCGGAGTGTCGCCAGTATCTTCTCCGGCTTCAAACATCGCCACGACGACAACCTTGACGCGGATCGGAGTCACACCGGCTGTCTTGGGGATTTTCTTCTGAGCGAGAAGCGGAATCGCGAGCAAACCCAGGAAGAACAGCGATCCAAGAGGGAACTTGGTAAACCGGACCACAGATCTCTCCTCTTCCTCGCACTCGTATCTCACAACAATGGGAGTCCGAGTTTACATCAACGCAGGCAACGCGGGGTTTTCGAGGTGGATTTTAATTCGAAATGGGTGGCATTTCTGACCATGAGGGCTGCAATACCATCAGAGGGCTGTTTCATTCCGCCATTTCTCAGTGTCCTCTGTGTTAAAGATTTCTCCCAAGCTAAGGCAAGGCTTTCAACACAGAGGACAGGGAGAAATTCAGAAAGACCGTCCGAGCGAGATCCACTCCCGCTGCCTTTTTCAAATGCTTAGGCAAAAAGGTAGGCCCGTATGCCACACCACTAGCAATTCTGTGATTTCGATGAACGAACAGGTGAGCTTCAGGCCTTCGCAGCTCGCGTCATCCCGTCCTGCGGATACCAGCGCAAGGGAGCCGGGGGCTCCTGAGCCATCGCCGCTTCGGGTGTTCCCTCACACTCGACGATTTCCCGTGTCCGGTAGGGCTTTTCCTTGTGGCAGGAAGGGCACCGAACATTGAAGACTTGGGATTTTCTTCGCGAGGGTTCCGCATCCTTGCTGTCGGCCGCCTGCAGACTGCTTACGATGGCAGGAACGGGAATAGTCGCCTTGCAATGAAGGCATACTACGCCGCGGAAGGTGGGTCGTTCGGTTTCAGTGGTCATTTCATCCTCGTAGAACTGCGATTCAGGTCTCTGGGGTCACCTCAATCCTACTCTAAAGCGTCCTGCTGGGTCTAGTGGCCTGACGAGATAGAATGTGGAAATCGGAGCGCCTGCCTCCGGGCCGCTGGTGAAATCATGCAACACACTGATAATAATGACCTTACTTTTTAATTAACGCCTGGCAGATTCTCTTTTTTCTAGTTCCAAAATGGGATTCCACCGGCTCCCCCGCCTTGACATGGAGTCTGGAGCGGGAGGTGCATGGGTCGCTTCAACCGTGAAAATATCCCGAGTCCAGACAGGCATTCCTTATGACAATCGCGCCTACAACGACGGAAGCCGAAGAAAATCTCCCCGCGTGCCGATTATTCTGGTCCGAACTTGCCGGAAATTAGTTTCCGATACGATACATCGCCCCGGAATTCTTGCTGAAAATTGCTCTTGCATGTCGGATTGTAAGACGTCGCCGGAGGGGGGCAGTTCATCCGGCGCGGCAAAATCGAATTCACTGGGGACCGGGACGCGGTATCCGTGTAACTGCGCGCGGAGTCCCGGCAGAAGAAGGCTCATGGGGATCTGCAACAGCATTCATGTGGGACCCTACGAAATATTTTATCCGCTCAAGCCATCCGTTTCCTCCGTTCAGCATTACGGCCAGCACAATCTTCCCGGAAGGCTGTTTGTTGTCGAAGGAATTGACGGCTCGGGCAAATCCACGCAGCTCAGCCTGCTGCACAAATGGCTGGAGGCCAGAGGCTACGGCGTGGTGTTCAGCGAGTGGAATTCCTCTCCGCTCGTAAAAGACACCACCAAGCTCGGAAAGAAAAAGAAGCTGCTCACTCCCGCAACGTTTTCGCTCGTTCACGCCACGGATTTCGCCGACCGGACCGAGCACAGCATCCTCCCCTTCCTGAAGGCGGGCGCCATCGTTCTCTGCGACCGGTACGTCTACACGGCGTTCGCGCGCGACGCGGCACGCGGCATGGATAGCGACTGGGTGCGCGACCTGTACGGCTTTGCCGTGAAGCCAACCGCGGCGTTTTACTTTCGCGTTCCGCTGGAAACCGCGATCGGGCGCCTCCTCGGCGCGCGCGACGGCTTCAAATATTACGAGGCCGGCCTGGATCTGGGATTGACCGGCGACGCCGAAGACAGTTTCCGCTTGTTTCAAGGCAGAATCCTCGAGGAATACGAAAAAATGATCCCGGAATTCGGTCTGACCGTGATTGACGCGACGATGCCCGTCGAAGCGCAGCAGGCGCAGGTGCGCCAAATCGTGCAGTCCCATCTGGCGAACGCCAAGGAATTGAGGGTGAAGCGATGAGGCAGACCTACGGAAAACAGCTTCCCGGAATGCGGCTCACCGATCTTCCAGGAAAGTTGATCGTCATTGAAGGAACCGATGGCGCCGGGCGCTCCACACAGATTGATTTGCTGAAGCCGTGGCTCGAGGAGTTGGGGCACGCCGTTCTCGATACGGGCATGACGCGTTCGCGCCTGGCCGGCGACGGAATTCGCCGCGCCAAGGAACACAATAATCTGGGCCGCGTGACGCAGACCCTCTTCTACGCCACGGATTTCATCGACCGCCTCGAAAAAGAAATCGTGCCGGCCCTCCGCGCCGGTTTCATCGTTCTCACCGACCGTTACATCTACTCGCTGATGGCCCGCGCCATCGTGCGCGGCATGGACCCGTGCTGGATCCGCAGCATCTTCAGCGTGGCGCTCAAGCCGGACGCCGTCTTTTACCTGCGCATCGGCATCGAGCAGTTACTGCCCAGGGTCGTTTTCTCTCGAGGCTTCGACTATTGGGAATCCGGGATGGACCTCTTCCCCGGCCAGGACATTTACGAAGGCTTTTGCAGTTACCAGGCCACGCTGCTCGCGGAATTTGACCGCCTCGCCGAGGAATACAAATTCGAAATCGTCGAGGCCTCGGCCGACGCACCGGCGGTGTGCGAACACCTCAAGAAAAAAATCCTAAAAATCGTCGACCCGGCTGCCGTCCAAGCGGCCGCGTTGAAGCCGCATGATCCTGCGGTCGAATTACTTGCTGACAAAATCTTCGCGAGACTCACCGGCGGAAACCAACAACCGGAGCCTCGCGCAGCGGCCTCATTTCCATTGGCGCCCCCAACCGTGCGCGTCCCACGCTTCCCCGGAAACGGTTTTGGATCAAGGCCTTGAGTAGGACAGTCCGCCTAGGCGGACTGTCGCTTTCTTAATGTCGTACAAAAACCGAAACCAGACAGGCTGAAGCCCGTCCTACAGATATGAAACGCGCTCTCCTCATCATTTAATTAATGGCGGCGGCTTCCTCCTCCTGCGCCCGCTGCCTCGGCAGGAGCACCGGACCCATGACCAGCCTGACGTTGCACGATTTCGCTGGCACATTTAAATAGATTTTCGGTCTGCGATTTTTACGGACCATCGGGGTTGCGGCGAAGATAGCCTTTGCTCAATGGGCGGCGTTAGAATGGGTTTGTAGAAGCCGGCGGTTCGGACCGCGCGGGATCGTTCGAATGGCCGCTTCGAGGAGGTGGCTTCATGTATTGCATGCATTGCGGCAGGGAAATCGCGGATTCTTGCAATTATTGTTCGACTTGCGGCGGGGGGCAGCGGCAGAGGACGTCGCACAAGCAGCTGACGCTTTCCGTCACCGATAAGAAAATCGCGGGCGTGTGCGGAGGGATCGCGGAGTATTTGGACGTCGATTCTACGCTGGTAAGGCTGATCTGGGTGGCGCTGTCGGTAGTGCCCGGCGGGTTCGTCGGGGGCGCGCTGGCTTATGTTCTAGCGTGGATCATTATTCCGAAGTCGCCAACGTTCGCCTCAACGACAGCCACGGCGGAGCCAATTTCAAAAGCGGGCTGAAAGTTCCAGTGGCGCATGCTTTAGCTTGTGAAGGTTTTGCCATGCAAGAAGTAAACCTTCACAAGCTAAAGCATGCGCCACTAAAAACCTCAGAATTCGACGTGGAGGCGCGCTGCGGGGGCTAAGACCGGGCCGCGGTCACGATTGTAGCCGGGGTTGTTGATGTGCTGCGCGTCGAGCGAGGCGAAAATGCCGCGCCACACGTGGAGCGTGTAGTAGCCTTCGACGATGTTCTCGCGGCCGTAGTTCAAGTTGCCGTCGCCGAGCAGGAATCCGAGGCCGCCGAAGGCCAGGTATTGCTGGTGGTCGCGTGAAATTCCGTTAGAAATGAAGGCGAGGCCCGCGCGGTCGAATTTTCTCTTCCATTTGGCACCTTGCGCACCGACCCCGACTTGCTCGGTCTCGTCCACTTCCGAATACGCGTACGATTCGTGCTGACCTTCGTTCCATCCCCATCGCGCGAAAATGCCCAATCAATCCGTCAACGGCTGCTCGGCGTTGACGCCGAATCCGTACTTCGTGGTTGTCTGCAGGGGATGCGCCGTGATCTCGGGCCTGCATACAGCGCCTGCGGCGCATCGCGTCGCTCCCTCCAGAAAATCGGCCACGGCCAACGCTGTAGACGCCCATGTTGGCGTGATTGGCGTAGCCGAGGACGCGAAGTACGGTCTCGCGGTGCGGCAGGAAAAAATGACGCAGCTCGAATTCAACATTCTCCGAGCGGGCGCGGCCCAGGTCGGCGTCGAGGTGAATGCCGTTCGCCACCTTGGGCATCAGCGCTTCCGCGAATCGCACGGCCCAATGCCGGTCGTCGTATTCCACCATTGCGGCGTAGGTAAAACCGCGCGTATCCGCGGCATAGTCGTAGGCGCCGTTATAGTCGAGCGTCCAGTTCATGAATTGGAAATTGCTGTCCGAGCCGTACGTGTTCACGTCGAAAAAATCCACCAGGCTGAATTTTCCGAAGCGAAATTCCAGGCGCCGCACCGGCAATTCCTTGAACAGTGAAAGCGGCGTTCTCTCTGAAGGCGCTTTCTACCTGCCCAGCGGAATGATTTGATGCCACATCAGTCGAGCCACGTAGGGAGCCTTGCTCAGTGCTGGATTCCGAACCACGTCAAGATTCGTAAAGCCCGCAAGGCCGAGCGCTTCCCCGATCCCATGCCCTCCCGTTTCCTGCAGGTCGAAGAGAAATTCCGTCTTGCTGCTGATTCGCAATCCTGTCAGCAAAGTCAGAACACGGGAGGAAGCATCCTGCGCCTCGGACGAGAGGCTGTTCGGCCCCTGGTACGGAGAAGGGAACGCCGGATGCCACTGCGTAATAATGTTTGCCTGGCCGGAAAGCCAGATGCGATCCGATTGAAAATGCGGGAATAGCGCCGGGGGTTCATCGGAAGGGGAATCGTCCGCGGGGGCTGAAGCGGATTGCGCAGCCGCCTGACCCGGAGACGCATCCTGTCCCAGTACGGAAAGCGGCATTGCCAAGCGGAGACCCAGCAAGAAAAGAAACGACACCACAAATTTTGCCGTGCAATGGCGCATTTCCCCCCGATTAAATCCTCATCTTCTTCAAGACATTAGATCATGACCTTGCTTGGCGCCGGGATGAACATCAGGTAAAAACAGGATGGATGGATTTCCCAATATTCCAAACGATGTCTATGAATTGCCCTCACTGGCAATAGCGGCCTTTGCCTCGGCGCGCGCCGCCGGCGATCTGATCGAAATTGCGAGTAAGTATTTGAAGTGACGGGCGCTCCAGGCAAAATCTTTAAACACAGAGAGCTCTGAGAAAATCCACAGAGTTCACTAAGGCGCCGGTCATGGTCGCTAGTCTCCGGCGAGTTTCTCCTCTTTTCTCTGTGTACTCTGTGTTGAAGCTTTTAGGTTTTCGATTCAGATGCATCCGGCCGGCGGATCGCGAATGAGCAGGTTGTGATTATCCGTGCAGGAGAGAGGGAAGAATTTTTAGAATTTTCCGCGAAAATTTTGGCGGGTTGGGTAGCACGCTTACAGACCCGATTTCTCGGGGCCGTCGTCCCCGCAGCGCAACTCCCAACCCACTGTGAGAACGATCTTGGCAGTGCGATCCGGTTGTCTCAATGGGCTACTTGGGTCAAAAATTTTGGGACCAGGGTTGTAGTACTAGGTCAGAAAACAAGAATGCGCAGCACAACGGAAACTTTTGATGAACAAAAGCGGATTGCTTGTAACTAATTCCATGGAATAGGTTTAGATCAACGGATCTATTCGACGACCGCGATCTTGTTGGCCAGCGATAGAGGAAGCCACAGCCGGCCCTTCGCATCGCGCGCCATATTGCGCACAGACGAATTGGCCGCCGGCATGGGATACGTTCTGAACACTTCGACCGCGGGATCGAAGCGCACCAGTTTGTTGGCGTCCGGCCCGCTCTCCTCATACCAGATCTTGCCCGAGGAATCCGCTGAAATGCCGTAAGGCTCGGAATGGTTTCCCGAAGGGCTCTCCCAGAACTTGAATTTCTTGTCGGCCAGCGTGAGGCGACCCAGCCGCCCGCCTCCGGAATCCGTGAAATAGATCGCGCCCTTGACCGCCACAAGCCGCCGTGGTTCGACACCGGTTTCCGCCGGAGCATATTCGGTGATCGCTCCGCCCAGCGGATCGATACGGCCCAGTTTCTTGCCTGACAATTCGCAGAACCAGAGAGCGCCATCGTCCGCGAGCGCCATCCCGTAAGGGTGCGCATCCTGCGTCGGCACGCCGTACTCGGTGATTTTTCCGGTCTCGATATCCAGCCGCCCGATCACGTTCGAATTCTGCGCCGTGAACCACAGTGCCCCATCCGGCCCAAACACCGGCGTGTGCGGGTCTTTGGCCGTGGGAGGAGTGAATTCCGCGAACGTGCCGGTCGTCGGATTCAGGCGGCCGATTTTTCCCGCATAATTCTCGGTGAACCAGATGTTCCCGGCCGCGTCGGAAACCAGTCCATGCGGCCCGGAATCCTCCGTCGGCACCTTGAACAGTTTCCATTCCTGGGTGTCCGGATTGAAACGCGCGAGGTGTCCCGTCTCTTGCAGCGTGAACCAGATGTTGCCCTTCGAATCAGCGGCGGAGTCGTGCGGCACCGATCCCGGCACCGGCGCTTCCCACACACGCATCGCGCCCTTAAGCTCGACGCCTGGCGGTGGCGGCGGCGCTTTGAAAGTCAATCGCAGCGTCACATTCGCGTCGTCGCCGGGACGCACCAGAACGTTATGCTCCCACTCGGACCACGTCCCGCCAGCGGAAGCTCGCAAATCGTAGAAGCCCGCGCGCAGCGTCTCGATGTGAAACCGTCCCTGCGCGTCGCTGTGCAACACATGCGGCGTTTCCCCATCCGCCGCCTGCCATAAAATCTGCGCCCCGGACACCGGCGCGCCTTTTGCATTGACCACCTGGCCGTCCAGTCCTCCCGGTTTCTGCTTGGCCACAGCGCTCTTGGGCACTTGCGCCCAGGCGCTTGCAGACACAAATCCAGCAGCGCAAATTAGTAAACAGATCTTCAGACGTGCGCGCGGCATTCCAGTCCGCCTCCCGGGCGGTAGCATCTTCCAATTTTACACGCAGGAATTCCAGCCCGGGCGGCCGGAAATGCTGGACGAGGCGCGAATGATACGGGGTCCAGTAGGACAGGCTTCCAGCCTGTCGGTTTTCGTCAACCATGGCACAGACGAAAAGCGACAGGCTGGAAGCCTGTCCTACTCGAAAATCCGGGCGCCGCCCATCGGCACCCATGGATCAATAGCCGTCCGCAAACGCCAAGAAAAGATCAACGCGACTCAAGCGTGACTTCCATGGCGAGATCTTGGATCATGGTGTCGAGCTGCTGCTGTGCGGCTGCGCTTTTCTTCTCGAATTCCTCCTTTTCGCTGCGTAGTTTCTCCAGGCGCGTCTCCTGGTCGGAAAGTTGCTGCGTGTAGCGCTGCGTCAATGCCTTCTCCTCGGCGCTGCCCTTAAGCGCTTTCAGATTTTCCCGCACGCGCTGTTGGTCGTCGTAGATGCCGGTGATGGTGCTGTCGCGAGTTTCAGCCTCCGCATCGAGCGTCGCCACTTGCGCTTTCTGCTCCAGAATTTTTCGGAGAGCCTGGTCGATCTCCGGATTAATCTCCCCGCCCTTCAACAACAGCGCGACCTGATCTTCAGTGATGTTGGTCAACTCGACGTTCGTTTGCATCGGGTGGGATTCGGCGATCTCGAGGGTTGCGGATTGCTTCGCGCCAAGGGCCACGCGAAAACGGTAGGCGCTCGCGGTGGTTTCCTCCGGCCGGAGGGTGTCCTTGGAGAGATTCCAGCCCAAACGGAGAGGATGCTCGATGATGAGGGTGCGCGGCGCGGCGTCCTCGTTGCGTATTGTATAGGTCTTCTTCTCGAGTTCCTCGCCCATGCGAATCATCACGCCGTGGCCAATGAGCACGCGGGTGTATCGCTGCGGCGAAGCCGAGCCCGCTGAGCGCACCAGCATTCCGAGATCGGTGGCGTAGGAGAGCAGGCGGCGCTCGTCCGGCTTGATCGGATCGAGAAGCCCCTGCCCGGCGAAGATTTCATCATCGATTACGCTGAAGTTTCCTCCGTCAAGAGTCTCGCCACTGGTATTGCTAAGCCACACGCCGCGCAGGGGATGTCCATAGCCGCGGTTCCCGGTCCAAAGAGAGACTTTCTCCGCGCGGATTTCGGTTTGCACAATCGGCACCATGGCCGACTGATTTTTCCGGATCGTTACGCGATCCTTAAGTTTGTACTCGTAAAGATCATCAAAATCCTGGCCCTCGGCTGCCGCGGGAGTGCTCGCCTGAAGCAGGCTGTTGAACGCCCCGCCGGTTATGGCTGGCGGCGGAGGTGGAAGCGGAGCGGAATAATTCCTGCCGTTCAACGGCATCGTTAGCCCAGATCCGGGGCTGTACAATCCGCCGCCCGTCCCGCCTCCTGAGCCCGCGCCAATCCCCTTCGCATTTCCAAGTCCGCGTCCGGAGCCCAAGTTATTTCCGATCGTTCCCGCAAGCGAGCTATTCGTGGTTTCGACGAGTGGTACTGATTCCGTCACCACCACGGTCTGAGAGAGTTCCCCCGGTTGCAGCACTGCGTCGTGCTCGCTGCTGTAGCCGCTTCGGACTTGGGCATTGTTCATGACGAGGGTCTTAAAACCCTTGCTTTCAACTTGAAGCCGATAGGTTCCGTCGGGAAGGCTGGAGAAGCCATAGGCGCCTGCACTGTCCGTCATGGTTCGCGTAATCTCTTTGCCATTGGCATCGAGAACGCGCACCTGGGCCAAGGCGATGACTCCTCCCGACGAGTCCGTGACGCGCCCGGCGATCTGCGCGCCGCCCAGCAGGCGCGCCTCATGAGTTTGCGGCACGCTTTCGTACTCTTGGGGGAGAGGCACGATCGCGCGCCGACCATAGTAAGGTTGGGAAAGCTGCTGAATAAACGATTGCGGCGCACCCGCCACAAGAGACAAATTGACGTTGTTCCAATCCTCACCCACCGTGTTGTCCACAATGGCCCAGCCTTGCAGGAAGGGTTTCTTCCCGGATTCGCTGGAAAGCACGAGCCGGTACGTGGTTTTCCAGACCGGAACTTCGCTGATATAGCTGACGAAGAGTTGGCGCTCGCCTGTGCCGGTCGTCGCGAGTGTCATACGGCGAAGATCCTGGTCGCGTTCGGAGGCGAGGAGCGACAAATAGCGGTTCATTTCGCCGTGCATCCCGGTGTCCATGAGGCGGACTCGCGTGGTGGGGGTGACTTCCACTTCACGGATTTCTCCGCTTTCCGTTACGACGGAAATAATATCCACTTCGAGTGTCGTTCCGCCCGCCGTTCGAGTCTTCCGTTCGACGCTGAGCAAACGTCCGATAACCGGGTCAGCCCCGCTTGACACTTCGAGGCGGGAGCCGCGCAGGGCATCCAGAAATTTGGAAACCGAGGTCTGCTCATCAAGAGGCAATCGCAGTGCCCCCAGGCGTTTGTCGAGCGGATCGGTGGAGTTATAGCTGACCCCACTGATGCGCCCGCCGTCGAGGTCGAGCGCGGTGAGAGAAGCCAGCGCGTCGTTCAACTGGCCGCTCGTGAAATCGATGTGGATATCTGCGTTGCCGCGCACGCGGCCGATATGCTCGAAGTAGCCTACGCCGTTCTTGTACAGCACCACGCGGCGGACGGGCAGGTCCGGGGCTTGCGGCTCGGGCACTGATTCCTTGGACTGAGACGTTGTTATTACTGAGACGGGACGGGCCTGTTGTTGCGCGCCACTCGGGAGCGGCAACACTACGACCATGGACACCAATGCGAGCAGTTTTCGCATGGCAACCTCCCTTGAATTTTTTAATTTAGACCGTTACCACCTTGCAAATTGCGATGCCGGAATCGCGAAACGGGTTGCCGGCGTCTCTTCGAAATGTAAGACACGGTGCAAACCGCTTTCGTTCCCACCAAGAGACACGACTGGCTGCGGGAGGCTGCGGGAGAGTCCTGCTCGTGTAAGGCGATGGGATAGAAGGAAAGGAACTGGTCGAGCTTGGTCGGCTGGGCCGGCGCCATTTACTTTCTATCTACTTTCTAAAATGGTTACCGCAGGGCGCCCGGCTCGACGCCGTTGTGGCGGGCTCGGTCGAGCAGGTCTTCTATTTTTTGCTGATCGGCATGGCGCTTGGCTTGCATCTGCTTTAGCTGCTCTTGCGGGGTGGGGATCCTTTTTGGATGGAGCGAGGCGGGATCGCTCACGTTTTCGCCGCTGAGGAACGCCTGCATTTTTGCGATTTGGCCGTCGAGCTTATCGATTTCGGCGCGCAGGGGCGTTAGTTGTTTGCGATACCACGCCGGGTCTTTTTCCATCGAATAGCCCTTTGAGGTGGCGCTCACATTTTGAGGCGGGCGATTCCCAACGACGGAGACACTGTGATTGTTCCGCAAGGTGTCGATCTCGTCGTTAGTCCAGACCCTGGCTGGCTTTGCATTTGGGATGGGAGCGGCTTCAGCTTGCGGAGTGGGCGGCGCGCCAGGGGAGGCGGGCTGCCCGGATGGCGCCTGTGGTTGCGCCTGGCAATAGCCCGGTTCTGACAATACCGTGAGCAGTGAGAACACGGTAAATAATGACAACGACAGGGCAAAGTTAGACAGCGGTCGGAATCTCATGGCTAGGCCTCCAATTTTTCTGACTCATGCCATATGGGCGGTGAACTCGGGGCTTCAGGGGCTAAAGCCCATTTTTTTTGGTGCAGTGATGTCGCGGCTGAAGCCGCGACCCACAATACCTTTTCATGAGAGGACTTCTCGACTGCTGCTATTTTACCTTGGGTGCGTTACCGGGCGGGGGTTACTGCTGACAAATTGTTCAATTCATTACGAACGATTTCGGCGGCCTGCGCCGGCGGGCCGACGCGGCGGTAGCGCGTGACTTCCGTGCGCTCGTGGATGCCGAAGGCGAATACGAATTTGCGGCCATCCACTTCGTAGTCGTACAGCGTCGGCAGCCAGATGCCCGGCGACACTTCCTCCTGCACCATCACCACGTGGCCGCCGTGATATACCTTTCCGGCGACGCCTCCGACAAACGTGATGTCCGTGGCGATGTCGCCTTCGAGGCGCGCGAATTGCGCTTCCTTTTCATCCACCCATAGCGTGGCATGAACGTGCTGAAAGCTGGCCGCGAACCGGTTGATTGGCTTGTAGCTCGGGTCCGGATCCAGCAGGAATTTCATGAGCGTGCGCGGCCCCGCCGATCCGGCGCGCGTTTCCCGGCCACCCCAGGTCACGCGAAACGCCTTCGTCGCCGCGTCCAGCAGTTCGGCGTGATCGTGGTTCCGCTTTTCGAATTTCGCCTGATCTTCCTTGTAGCGGTCGTCCGGATGCATGGCGAGGTCGAATGCCTTGACCGCGAACTCCACTTCCTGGCGATACAGCTCCAGGGATACGGGAGTTCCGTTTTCCGAAATCTTCAGCTTGATGTTGCCGGTTCCGGACGGGAGGATGCGTTCCGTGAGGTCGGTGAGGATTTCCGCGTTTTCGGCCTTGCGCGCGACCACGTGCTCGGTGCGTTCGAATTCTTCCAGCGCGCGGTCGTCGCGGTGCTGATTTTCGACGGCTCGCATGATCAGGGAGTGAATCTCTTCGGGGCTGGGTGCGGGATTTCCAGTGACGGTCGTGCCTTGGCTTGGCGCGCCTCCGGCTTGCGCACGCGCCGGCGGCCCGCCAAGCCACGGCGCGAGAGAGATCAAGCACACTCCCAGCCCCATGATGTGTCTCGTCTGAATCATTCCTCCGCCTGGCGCTGCCGGATGTGGCCGGGCTCTCCGCAATGCCTAGAATCTGATTCTACGGCGGATTGAGCGGTTGCACCCGGAAGTTTCTGAATTGAAACGCCGCGCCGCACGAAGTTCTCAACCCAGATAGTCACAACGCTCGAATCAAAATGTCATGCTTTGCTCGCATAAACGCAAACTGGCGGCTAACATGAGCGACTTGGCAGCGGTATCTGAAACAAGTTGGCCCGTCGCCGCCGAGAAATCCGGGTGAGAAATCAAAATCGGCACGTTTTTTGTAGCGCCCGTCCGCCGCGGCGGACGGGCACTTTGGAATCGCGCAGATGCCCGCCTGAAGGCGGGCGCTACATGAGCAATAAACGGCTTCAATTGCCTAGATTGAAGCTGGCTATATCTCGCGCTGGGGTGATGGAGGATCTTCCTCGATGCTTCTGACCGATGTGGCTCAGCTGAATTCGATTGGCGCCGGCGAACCGGTGACCGTGGTGATCGGATCGGGCGCGATCGGCCTTTACGCGGCGAGCGAACTGGCCAAGCGCGGGCGGCGCGTGCTCGTCGTCGAATCGGGCGGAGTACATCTCGGGAACTTCGCGCCTGCGTCGTATGACTCGGTCGGGGTCCCGCACGAAGGCGGAAGGATCGGGCGCAGCCGAAGCCTGGGGGGCACAACCAACCTTTGGGGCGGGCAGTTCGTCGAGTTCCAGCCTGTGGACTTTGCGGGGCGCGACTGGCTGCCCGGCAGCGCCTGGCCCGTCAAATACGACGAGATCGCGCCCTTCTACCGCGAGACTTATGAAAATTTTGGAATTGAGGGAGAGGCGCAGAATGACGACGCCGTTTGGAAGAGCGTCTCTTCAAAGCGTCCGCAGCTTGGCGGCGAATTCGAAGTGTTTTTTACGCGGTGGCTGCAGATCCCGAGCTTCGCGATCCTGTACGAGAAGCAGTACAAGACCAGCGAGAAGTTCTCCGTATTGCTGGGGCACACGGTGGTCGGATTCGAAGGCTCCGGGGAGCGCATCACCGGCGTGCGCGTGGTGGACGCCGGCGGAAAGCGCCACACGATCACGGGCGAGACGTTCCTTCTTGCGGCGGGCACGATCGAGAATTCGCGGCTGCTGCTGCACGGCGCGGACGACGAGCAATGGGCATGTCCATGGCGGCAGAATCAGAATATCGGAGCGTATTTCCTGGACCATCTGGGCTGTAAGGTAGCCACGGTTCAGCCCAGAAACACGCGCACGTTTTTCAACAGCTTCTGCACAATCTGGCTGCGCGGGAACAAATACCAGCCGAAATTTCGCCTGCGCAATGACGTGCTCGCGCGGGATCGCATCCTGAACATGCAGGGCGCCTTCGGGTTCGAAAGTTCCGTGTCCGAGAACCTGGTCTACCTCAAGCAATTCGTAAAAGCGGCCGTTTACAGCCGCCAGTTCAAGGGCATGGGCGACCTGTTCAAAAACGCGGCGGCATGTTCGAAATACCTCCTGCCGCTGATGTGGCGCTACGTAAAGGACCACAGGATCTTCGTGCCGACCGGATCCAAAATTTCGCTATCTAGTCCAGGGCGAGCCAGAACCGGTGGCGGAGAGCCGCATCCGCCTGGACCGCAGTGTGACGGACGCGTACGGGCTGCCGCGGGCGGTCCTGGACTGGCGGATGAGCGGGCACGAGCTTGCATCGATCGCGGAGTTCACGAGGCGAGCCGAGGAGGCTTTGCGCGCCACAGGCCTGGCAAACATCACGATCGACCCGGACCTCAAGGCCATGGATCCAAAGTTCATGTCCACCATGCGCGACACCAACCATCAGGCGGGCGGCACGGTGATGGGCGCGTCCGAGCGGGACGGTGTGGTGGACCGCAACCTGAAGGTGTTCGGGACGGAAAATTTCTATGTCGGCGGCGCGAGCACGTTTCGAACGGTGAGCAATGCCAATACGACGTTCACCGCCCTGGCGTTCACGACGCGCCTCGTCAACTACTTGTGCGGCAAAGACACCACAATTTAAACTCGAGTTCTTGGAAGGGGCCGAAAAAATCGGTTGACACGGAAACCCGCAGCGCTGTCTTGTGCAAGGATACTGCGGCGTTTTTTATGGCCGAAGATTGAGCGAAGTAAAGGTTAGGAAGGAGGCGATCCAGGTCGATTCGCCCCCTTCCATCGGCCCGGCCTGTCGGAGGAAAGCCGGGCCATGCAGCCTTGATGTATTACGTTGAACACTGGTTACGGAGAGAAGTTGCCCGAATTGTTGAAATTATTAGAGATATACTAGATTTACCCTATTTTCGAAGAGCAAAAAGCCTTAGATCGCAATCCACTTGCGGCTGTTAGCGGTAGAGCCGCTCAGTTGCCCGCTTCAACCCACCCTTCGCGTTTTGCCCGCAGAGCGCTTACAATGGCCGCTTCCATGCCACGCCACGATGAGCCGCGCGCCCCAGTCACCGAAGCAGAGGTTGTGGCGCATCTCGCGCGGTCCCGCAAGCCGCAGAGCCTGCGCGAAATCGCGGCGGCGCTCGGCTTGCGCCACTCGGGTCGGCGAGCGCT
Source organism: uncultured Acidobacteriota bacterium (assembly GCA_963819395.1). Lineage (GTDB taxonomy): Bacteria > Acidobacteriota > Terriglobia > Acidiferrales > UBA7541 > Palsa-360. Next base: position 25,825 of record CAWFVW010000003.1, on the reverse strand, counting down.
GGTAAAGCTTGCGCGAAAAATGAAGAAGCGAGGGGAAATTCACGAATACCCGAACGGCCGCGTGGGCTTGCCCAAGGAGAAACAGGGAGCCCGGGACGGGCAACCTCCGCAAAAAAGTTCGCCGCCTCAGCGCCACGTTTCGGAACCTCGTCCGGAAACGCGCTGGCAAGCCCGCGCGGAGTCGCATGGGGAAACGCGCCCGGCGATTCGGCCGGAAGCGAATCAACTGACTGGGCGTCTCGTTGCGCATCGCGACGGCTACGGCTTCGTTGTGCCGGATACGCCGCGAAAGGATTTGGACGGAGATCTTTTTATTGGGCGCGACGCCATCGGCGACGCGATGCACGGCGATCACGTCCTTGCGAGCATCGAGCGCCGCAAGCGTTTCGGAGACGGTGCCGGCCCGGGGCGCGCCGAGGGACGCATCCTGCGCGTGATCGGCCGCGCGCACGCGACGGTCGTGGGACTGTTCCGGTACGGAACGCGCGGGAATACAGTCGCGCCATACGAATCGCGCCTGACGCAGGAAATCATCATCCCGCCGGGAGATGAATTGACTCCGGAACTGCAAGGGAAGCTGGGCCTGCATCAGCCGAAACGCGGCGTGCGTCTGCCGGAACTGGATGGCGCCGTGGTCAATGTCGAGATGACGCGATTTCCGCGCGGCGGAGTGGCTCCGGCGGGACGCGTGATCGAGATTCTCGGGCGCCCCGGCGATTTCGGGGTGGACGTCGAGATCCTGATCCGAAAACATCATCTGCCGCACGAATTTCCCGCGGATGTTCTTGCGGAAGCCGCGGCCGCTGCGCATCCCGTGAGCGATGCCGAGCGCGCCGGGCGGCGCGACTTCCGCGATTTACCGATTGTCACCATCGACGGCGAAACGGCGCGCGATTTCGATGACGCCGTGTACGTGAAACGGCTCGAAAACGGCCACTGGCAATTACAGGTGCACATCGCCGACGTTTCGCATTACGTGCGGCGCGGCTCGGCGCTGGACCGCGAGGCGCGGCTGCGCGGCACCTCGGTTTATTTTCCAAATCGCGCCGTGCCCATGCTGCCCGAGGAACTCTCAAACGGTATCTGCTCACTCAATCCGAGGGAAGACCGCCTGGTGATGAGCGCGATCATGGAACTCGATGCGAGCGGCGAAATCGTCGCGTCGGAATTCGCGCGCGGCGTGATTCGCTCGGTCGAACGCATGACGTACACGGCGGTAAATGCCGTGCTGCAGAATGACGCTGCCGCCACCGCGCAATACGCGCACCTTGCCGAGAATTTTCGCGAGATGCGCGATCTCGCCATGATTCTGAACGCGCGGCGCGCGCGGCTCGGCTCCATTGATTTCGATTTGCCCGAGCCGGTGATCGAATTCGATCCCGACGGGCAAATGATCGGCATCGTCCGCAGCGAGCGCAACATCGCGCACCGCCTGATCGAGGAATTCATGCTGGCCGCGAACCAGGCTGTCGCGCGCTATCTCGAGTCGCGCGGCATCGGATCGCTGCATCGCGTCCATGAAAAACCCGACCCGAAAAAAATTCTGGAATTCGAGGCGCTGGCGCAGACGTTCGGCTATTCGCTGGGCGTTGAAAATCTTGCGGAGCGCCGCATCGAAATAAAACATGGAAGTTCACGCCCGCAGCAGCGATTCGATCGCGGCGCGCGGCACGGGCGGCGCGGCGCGGGCCGCGAGAAGCCGATGACTGTTTCGCTGCCGGGCGTGATGGACATCGCCATCCGCCCGTCGCATTACCAGCGCCTGGCCGAAAAAATCGCCGGCAAGCCCGAGGAGCGCATCGTCGCCTACCTGATGCTGCGTTCGCTGAAGCAGGCGCGCTACGCCGCCGACCCGCTCGGCCACTTCGCGCTGGCTTTCGACCAGTACACGCATTTCACCTCGCCGATTCGTCGCTATCCCGACCTGATCGTGCATCGCGTCCTGAAGTGGGCGCTCGATCATCCCGAAACCAAGCCCGCGCCCCACGGTGGTCCCGTCAAGGAGGAATCCACCTTCGGTCCGTACCGCCGCGGCGAACTCGAAGCCATCGCGTGGAAACTTCCGAGACCGAACGCCGCGCCGAAACCGCCGAGCGCGAATTGATGGCCTGGAAAACCGCGCAGTTCATGGAGCAGCATCTCGGCGAGGAGTACGATGCGCTGATTATCTCCGTGCAGAAATTCGGCTTCTTCGTTGAGTTGACGGAAATTTTCGTCGAGGGCCTGGTCCCCATCGACCGCATCGAGGAACTGACCGGCGAGCACGTCTTCTACCGCGAGCAGGACCACGCCATCGTTTCCGGCAGCGGACACGCGCAGCGCCCCGCGCCGCACGAGCAGGGCAAAAAGAAAAAATCCGGCCGCGGAAGCACCCACTCCGGGCACATCTGGAAACTCGGCGACCGCATCCGCGTCCGCGCCGAGCGTATCGACCCCATCCGCCGCCGCGTCGAATTTTCGCCGTTGCCGTGAGGAGTAGGACAGGCTGAAGCCTGTCGCCTTGGTCGCCATCGCAATTCAACACCGACAGGCTGAAGCCCGTCCCACCGGGGCGCGCCGCGCGAGTTGCTTTCCCTCTCGCACTTCGGATATGATGAAACTAGTTTAAACTAGTTGTATGGGAGGCCCATGGCATCCGTCGGAGCATTCGAAGCCAAGACCCACTTGTCCGACCTGCTGGACCGCGTCGCGCGCGGGGAAAAAATAACGATTACCAGGCACGGAGTCCCCGCCGCCTTGCTCGTGCCCGTGGAAGAAAAAGAGACCAAACCCACGCATCAGGAAATTGTGGAAGGAATGCGGGCCCTTCGCAAAAGGGTCAAGCCCGGCAAAATGAGCGTTCGTGAAATGGTCAAGGAAGGGCGCCGGTTTTGAACGGAATCGTGGTCGACGCTTCCGTGGCGCTTGCCTGGTGTTTTCCGGATGAGGCGAGCGACTACGCCGATTCTGTTTTGCCCGCGCTCGAGCACCAAACAATTGTCGTCCCGGCGATTTGGCCGGTGGAGGTTACGAATGCCTTGCTGGTCGGCGAGCGGCGCAAACGCATCCGTCTGCCTGACATTCGGCGTTTTATCGAATTGCTCAAAGGGTTCAATATCTTCGAGGAAGTCCAACCCGTTTCTGAAAGTGTGAGCAATATTCTTCCATTCGCACGGGATTACCATCTGTCCGCATACGACGCCGCGTATTTGGATGTTGCTGTCCGTCGTGAAATTCCGCTCGCCACGCTCGATGGCGATTTGCAAAAGGCGGCTCGCATTGCCGGCATCGACATTTTCAAGAGTTGACACTCGGTGGGATTGGCATTGCTTCGCGCAATCCAGGGCCAATCGCTATTCGTCATTGCGATTGGCCCTGACTTTACCTGTCGCCAGACCCGCGTCGCGCTACTTCTTCGCCGGCTGCCAAAGGGCGAAGGCCGCGCCAGTAGGATCGATGATCACGCTGAATGAACCCATGCCCATGACTTCCGTCACGTCCTTCATCACGTTGGCGCCCAGCGATTTGGCTTTCTGGGTTGAGGCGGCCACGTCGTCTACCAGCACGTAGGCGAGCCAGGCCGAAGGCGCGCCCGGAACGGGATGTTTCATAATCCCTCCGCCGGTTCCCTCGCCGACTTTGACCATTGTGTAGCTGCCGCCCGGCACCGGGACGTCTTCCAGAGTCCAGTTAAACAGCGCCCCGTAAAATGTTTTCGCCTTGCCCACATCCGTAGTATTCAGTTCCACGTGCACGAAGGGATTTGCCATGTCTTTCTCCTTTGAAGTTGAATTAAGCCAAATACAACGTTCGTTTCCTTCCCCATGACCAATTTTCAGCGCCTCTTAATCCGCGCCTATAGGGTAGACGACTGAACTTCGCGGAAACCGACACCTAGTTCACCTTTTTTGTTCCGCCATCAAATTCAGTAATTCCCGTGAAAATGCATTTACCTGTCGATTTGGAGGAATCTCAATCGTTTAATATCTGGGTGTCCGAATCCGGTTTAGCATATCGGCTGGCGCGTGGCCCGGCCGGGCCGCGCTTTTTGGACCGCGTTGGTGGACTTACTATCAAAAAGGAGATCGAGGATGGCCAATTTTTTGCTGTTGCTGCACCAGACTCCAACGAGGTTCCGCAATCTGTCGCCCGAGGAGATTCAGAAAATTCTGGGCAGCTATATCGCCTGGCGCGAAGCCCTGGTGAAGCGCAACAAGATGCGCGCCGGGGAAAAGTTGACCGACGACGGAGGCAGGCATTTGCGCTCGCATGACGGGAAGGTATCGGTGACGGACGGACCTTTCAGCGAATCACAGGAAATTCTCGGCGGTTTTTTCATGATTGAAGCCGCGGATTACGGCGAAGCCGTCGAGATCGCGCGAACCTGCCCGCACCTCGGCGAAGGCAAGTGGATCGAAGTGCGGCAAGTGGATGCGGTGCATTAGCATTTAAGTAGCGCGGGCTTCAGCCTGTGGGGTTTTGTGCATGCAAGGACCAAACTCCACAGGCTGAAGCCCGCGCTACTAAATGCCCGGAGAACTTGTGGGGCAGCCTTCCAATAACGTGGATCAACTGGTGGACCATTTGTTCCGCCAGGAGTTTGGCCGGATGGTTTCGCGGCTGGCGCGCATTTTGGGAGCGCCGCGCCTGGCCATGGCGGAAGATGCCGTGCAATACGCCATGCTTCAGGCGTTGCAACTCTGGCCGTATCAAGGCGCGCCTGAATATCCGCAGGCGTGGCTGGCGAAGGTGGCCTATCATCGCGCGCTCGACGTATTGAAGGGCGAAAGAAAACTGCGCTTCTACGACGATGAAAAAGAATTCGAGCTGAGAAATCACATCGAGGAACTGCAGGCAACCGCGGCCGTCGAGCCTCTCCGGTTTTCACAGGAAGTGGCCGACGAGCGGCTTGCGCTGATTTTCGTTTGCTGCCATCCCGCGCTTCCCAGGCCCGCCAGCGTCGCGCTTACGCTCAAAGTGGTCTGCGGTTTTGGAGTCGAGGAGATTGCCCGCGCATTTCTTTCCACCGAAACCGCCATTGAGCAGCGGCTGGTGCGAGCCAAGCGAATGATTCGCGACGAGGCGCTTCGCTGCGAAGTTCCCGCGCCCGAGCAGCTCGACGAGCGGCTCGGCGCGGTGCTCGAAGTTCTCTACCTTCTTTTCACCGAAGGGTACGCGGCCACCACGGGAGATCGCCTGATCAAAAATGATTTGTGCGCCGAAGCGATCCGATTGGCCGAGTCGCTGGCGGAAAATTCAGCCACCTCCCAGCCGGAATGCCACGCCTTGCTGGCGCTGATGCTCTTCCAGGCGGCGCGACTTCCCGCACGAACCGACGCGCTCGGAGATTTGCTTCTCCTCGAGGAACAGGACCGCAGCTTATGGGATCGCTCCATGATCCATCTCGGCCTGCTTCATCTTGAACTCGCGGCGCGAGGGGACAAGCTTTCCGCCTATCACCTGCAGGCGGAAATCGCCGCGACGCATTCGACCACCGAGCATTTCACGCTCACCAATTGGGAAAATATTCTCTCGCTGTATGATCTGTTGCGGGAAAAGCAGCCGACGCCCGTAGTTTTGATCAACCGGGCCGTGGCTGTGGCTCAGGTCAACGGCCCGGCGGCCGGACTGAGCGCGCTGAAGGCGATCCCTGTGGATGGCCAGCTCGAACGGTATCCGTTCCTGCACGCCGCGGAAGGAGAATTTCACCGCCGGCTGGGACATTCGAGCGAAGCAGAAGCTTGCTTCCAGCGGGCGCTAGAATTTGCGCGCACCGAACCGCAGCAGCGTTTCCTGCAGAGAAAGCTGACGGCATTGCGCACCGCTGAAGTGTAGCGCCAACCTTCAGGTTGGCATTTGACATTGAAGCCTCAGCCCGTCCGCCGCAGCGAGCGGCCTGAGACTGCCGATTCTGGATGAAAAAACACGTTGATTTCGGGGCGGGTGGCCATTCGCGCAGAATTTATTATTTATCGTATTTCAAACATTCATTGAGCTGGCGGAGGGATTCATCGATCGCCTTGATCGCATCCACCCGGTGCCCGCCAAAATCATGGGCGGCATGTTCCAGATGGTCCTTGGCCCTGCGCAGTGAACCGATGGCTTCCCGGATCTCGGGGTGGGGCTCAGGCAACGCGGCGGGCGTGGCCGGAGGCTGAGGAGTGGCTGGAGTGACAGCGGCGGCCGCGGGCGACTTGGGCGATGCTGGAGTTGTAGTCCCTGTCAAACATAGAGCCATTGCAAAAATCACCAGGGCCGAAAGACTCAGGATTTTCAGTTTCATTGTTCGCTCCATGACGATCGAGATTTTCTCGCGGTCTCCCGAATTAGCCGGAGAGGCGACCATTGTAGCTCCGAACGGGCTTTTGGAATTGTGAAGAAGGGGTTACGTATTCACAAGCGCTAACAAGGGCTCCACGTCGCCCGCGAACTCGTCATCTTCCAGGTGCGCTTCAATTGGACCGGGGTTTGGCTCGAACGCTAACCGCGCGATTTTTCTCTTATCTTCTTTTCATCGGAGCGCGAATTCGATTATTGTATGCGTTCGCATCGGGAGGTGAGCCGTGGCGGTTCGCATTTGTCCGCATTGCAAGACGGAAATTCCCGCGCCGGAAGCAGCGGCGCGCTCGAACGATATCGAGTGCCCGAAATGCGCGACCCGGCTTGAAGTCGCATCCGGGTCACGCACCATCTCGACCCTTGCCGGACTTGCCGCCGGCGCGATTGCCTGGCGGCTTTCCGCTGGCTCGACCAGCGACTTGGGCGAGGTTCTGCCGACGCTGTACGCGTTCCTTGCGTTCGGCATCGTTTCGCCGCTGGTGCTGATGTTTACGGCAAATCTGCGCAATGCCCCCGCCGTTCCGATTCCCGAGCCCGCACACGCTCCTGCTTCGCCAGATCATGGCGCGGGCGGGCATGGCGGCGGGCATCACTAGCCCGAAATTCTCCTGGGAACGCCAATCTCCCGATTGGCGAATTTAAAATCGCCGATCGGGAGATTGGCGTTCCCAGGTTTCGAACTCGCGCCTGTACAAGGCCATTTCGAGTCCCTGTCCCAGTGGACAGCTATCTCTTGTATTTGCAGCAGATACACACCTTTAGTACTAATTTGGTTGACACCATCGTACTATTGCCCGCTCAGAACTCCCCCGCCATACTGCCCTTCATGGCTCGGTATTCTGCCATCTTAGGCCGCCGCATCGTGGTGACATACCGCGCCGGAGATATTGTTTTGCCGGCGACCGGCAATCTGGCAGCCGATTCCGGAAAATCCATCTTTCTCGAAGAGAGCTACCAGCAGCAGGGCAACGTGAAGACTTTCCGCTGGGAAATCCCCTATCCCTGCATTGTCGAATTGAATGAAGCACCGGAAATCCCCAGGCCGTCCGCGTCCGTGAAGGAACCCCGGGAAGCTTCGGCTGAGTCGGCGCGACAGCCCGCCGCGCTCGAACCGAAGATCCGCCCCGCTTAACCTTCCCGCCTTCCGCCGAATTTCATCCGGTTTTCGAACGAACTCCTGTAGACTTTTCCTTCTTACAGCGTTCCAGTATTTTACTTGCTCAGGAGGAGTCTCGTCATGAAGCCGCCGGTTGGATTGATTGGATTGGGATTGATGGGTCACCCGATGGCCGCCAATGTTTTAAAGGCCGGCCATCCGCTTACGGTGTGGAATCGCACGGCTTCGCGCGGGGACGACCTCGTGGCCATGGGGGCAAAACGCGCCGCCACGCCTCTCGAAGTGGCTGCGGCGTCCGAAGTGGTGCTCACGATTGTCAGCGACCCGCCCGCGGTTGAATCCGTGCTGTGGGATGAGACCGGCGTGTTTGCAGGGCTGCGACCGGGCAGCTTGTTGATCGAATCGAGCACCGTCAGTCCCGGCCTTGAAAAGCGCGCGGCGGCGGCTGCCGCGGCGAAAGGCTCGGCTTTTCTGGAAGCGCCGGTGACCGGAGGAACCTGGGGCGCCGAGAAGGGCGAGCTGGTTTTCATGGTGGGCGGCGAAGCGGAAACGCTGAAGCGCGCCGAGCCGGTGCTGGGCACGATGGGCAAGAAGTGGTTTCACCTCGGACCTGTCGGCGCGGGGCAAACGGTAAAGCTGGCGATGAATCTGCTGCTCGATCTGGAAGTCGAGGCGTTCGCCGAAGCGCTGGCTCTGGTTACGCGTGCGGGCGTGCCGGGGCAAAGCCTTTTTGACGTGATGCAATCCAGCATGGGCCGCTCAGGCGTAATTGAATTGAAGGGCGGGAACATGCTGAAGAGCGAATACAAGCCCAGCTTTCCCCTGCGCCTGATGCACAAGGACATGAGCCTGGCGCTCGATCTTGCCAACCAGCTGGGCGTGCCGCTGCCCGCCGCCGCGGCTTCACGAGAAGTACTGAGCGCCGTGAAGGGCGCCATAACCGAGGACGTGGATTTCTCCGCGCTCGCTACGTTTTGGAAGCACCCACGATAAGACTATTTTCTTTTCATCTTACATATTCTAAAATGTAAGCTATATTTATAAGTGACCTACTTTTTACAGAATGGGTTGCTTTTTTCGGGTGGTCCATGGGAGGGCGTATGAAAACCGCGGTTTCTACTGTAACGACCAAGGGGCAACTCGTGATCCCCTCGAAGTTGCGAAAGAAATATGGAATTCGCAAGGGAACTCGTGTCGCGATGATTGAAGAGGAAAACCGAATCATTTTGCAACCCCTCACACGAGCGTATATCCACAGCCTGCGGGGCTCCTTCAAAGGCGAGAAATCGGCCCTCGAATTTCTGAAGGAGGGCCGTCGGCAGGACCGCGAGCTATGAAGAGAGTCGTGCTAGACGCGAGCGCATTAATCTCTTTTTTTGAAGATCGCTCCGGTGGTGAACTAGTTGAAAAATTGGTGGCGGAAAGCGTCGCCGGGAAGGCCGAACTCTTGATGAGCGTTGTGAATTGGGGTGAGGCTTACTACTCGATTTGGCGTGCAAGCGGAAAAGATACTGCGCGCAGAATGGCGGCCGAAACCTCACAATTCCCGATTCAAGTCTTAAGCGCCGACTTGGAACTCACTAAGTCCGCATCTGAGCTGCACGTGAAACACAAGCTGCCTTATGCCGATTGTTTTGCCGCCGCAGTGTCGAAAACCTGGAAAGCACAACTACTGACATCCGATCAGGATTTTGCGAAGGTCCAATCGGAAATTGAAATTCTCTTTCTGTAGGACTTTCAACAAAATTACGGTTTCGCGCCGGGCGGGAGGAAGCACATGGGGAGATCGCGCGAAGTGCGCAGGCCCGCGGAGGCGTCCAGGATTGCGGGGATGCAATTCACGATGACCGAAGCGGTGGCGATATCGCCGTGCGTGCCGCCGGGGATGGTGAGCGTGAGGTTGGGGTTGCCGACGATCTCGACGGTGTCGCCGGGGTCGGTTGCGCCAACGAACATCTGCAATTCCATGTAGATTTTTTCGTGGCTGCCGGCGTAGCCGCGCGCGATCTGGTGCACTCCTGCGACCTGGCCCGGAGCGACTTCCAGAAATTGAGTTTTCACGCGTTCACGCGCGACGACGGGCTCGATCGTTTCCGAAATGTCATCGACGCCGAGGCCCAGGGCGTCGGAAACCATCGCGACCGATTCGGGCAGGCCGTGATGCTTGATAGCGCCTGCCGCGACCTGCGCGCGGAATTCCTCGACGCTCATTCCCGCGCCCACTTTTTTCTGCAGCGGCAGGCGGCGCCTGGACGCATCGACGATGCGCACCGCGCGCGCCGATTCAATCGTCTGCGACGCGGCGCTCAGCGTGATCAGCAGCTTGTCCATCACATAGCCGGGATTGATGCCCGTGCCGATCAGCGCGACGCCCCAGGTCTTGGCCTCGGCATCGAGTTTCGCCACCAGTTCCGGATATTTGCGGAACGGATACGCCAGTTCCTCGCACGTTGAGACCACGCAAGCTTCCGCGGCAAGGCACGCCAGCAATTGCTCCATCACGCTCGGCAGGTAGGAAGAAGTCGAATGGATTACCACGTCCGGCGATTCGCCGAGCATGGCCTCGGCATCGGCGGTAATCGGTACGCCCCAGGGCGCGTCAGCCCCCTCGACCACGTCGCCCAGGTCGCGCCCCGCCTTGGCCGGATCGGAATCGATCGCCCCGATAATTTCGATCGAGCTTTTTTCCCGCATCAGCCGCACGATGGCCGCACCGATGGGACCGACGCCGTATTGCACCGCTCGAATTTTCTTTTTCAAAGCTGGCTCCGCTCCAAATTAGGAGCGAACACGATAAAGCAAACGCGGGGCGCGTTCAACCGGATTTGTGGGCGAAATTCGCAGCGATGAAAAAGTGGAACAGGCTTCAGAGTCTGTGTGAGAACTAGGTTTTGTGGCCACTAATTGGAAGATGCTTTTCGCCTTCCACAATATATTGTGGTCACAACCATCAAAAACTTAGTTCTCACCCACACTCTTCAGCCTATGGGGTTTGTACTTTAAAGGACTAAAACCCCACAGGCTGAAGCCTGTTCCACTTGGTTATTTCTTCAGCCCCGCTTGCCAGTTGAGCACGATGTTGATGGGCGGAGCCGCCGTGCCGCCGGCGGTCGACAACACTAGAAATCGCTTACCGTCTGCCGAAGGCTGGTATGCGAAGCGCCCCCCCAACGGGGGGAACACAGGATCGAGTTCAAACAGGGGCTGCGGGGCGCCCACCTCGAAACCTGCGCCACTTTTTACCGGCACGGCCATCAGCTTCTGATCCGTGGAAATATAAAATAGCTCTTTGCCATCGCGCCGCCACCTGGGTTGGTCGCCCCCAGCGGGCGAGATCTGCCATTTGGCTCCGCCGGCCGGAATCGCCTGCACATAAACCTGCGGCTGGCCGGATTCATTCGAGGCATATGCCATCCACTTTCCATCCGGCGACAATTGGGCGTCTCCTTCATTGAAAGCGGTTTGCAGGTAGGAGACGGGCTTATGGTCCCCTTCCATGGGCAGAAGCCATAGACTGTAACCCGTCGTGCCGCTATTGCTCCTCATGTAAACGGCGAACTTCCCATCCCGAGACCAATCTAATGGGCGATCGTTGACGCCGGAAGTCAGCATTTCTTCCTTTCCCGCACCGTTGGCTGGTTTCCGATAAATCGCGCTGTTGTCAGATTGGAATACGATCGTGCTTCCGTCCGGAGACCAGATTCCATCAGCCGATATTCCCGTGCGAAATGTAACGCGGGTCGGCACGCCTCGCGCCACGTCCAGCAGCCAGAGATCCGAGACGTCTCCTGCCTCGTTGGAGATGCTGAACAGGATTTCCTTCTCGTCTGGCGAAAGCGACGGGCCTAAAATTCGACCTGGCTGACCGACGCCGCCGAGGCGCTTGCCTGTCCGGTCCATCCATGCCATTTCGCGGGCTCCGATGTTGAGCGAGCCGCTCCCATAGGCAAGCGTTCCATTGTTTGAAACCGAAAATGCCGCGCTTTGCGTGTTTCCGGCGATGCCTACTCCCTCTGCGATCGGAAATACTTCCCCGACGATCCGGAGGCTTCGAAGATCAAAGGGGACGCCCATTAACGTTCCCTCCCGCCGGAACAACAGAAGACCGTTGCCGGCGGATGCGTCCAGGGGCACGTATTCGGCGCTGGAGTCGTCCGAAAGAATATGCACGGGCGGCGATCCGTCCAGAGAGCCGATGTTGATGCCATTGGCTCCCGGTTTGCCAAAGTTTTCTAAGTAGAGAAAATGTTTATTGTCAGGGAGAAACTTTGGGTAACGATGTGCCTCGTCGCGGCCTTCGTCGCCGAGTACAACCTTGGTCAGCGTGGTTGGCGCGCCTCCCGCTGCGGACACTCGTTCAAGAGCTCTTCCCGGACCCGGTGAATAGACGATCACGCCGTCGCTGTTCCAGGTTCCGCCGCGCCCGTCGGCAGCATCGCAAATGGTTTGCGACGGGCCGCCCGCCAACGCGACCTTTTTCAATTTTCCCGGGATGAAATACGCAATGTAGGCGCTATCGGGCGACCAGAATAAGTAGGTAGCGTCCTCGGTTCCCGGCACGGCCTGGGCGGTCAAAGAATCGATGGGACGGATCCACAGGTGCCTACGCCCCGATTCGGAGGCGGTGAAGGCGAGAACCCGCCCATCCGGCGAAAGCTGGAAGACAACCCCCGTCGCCTTCTCGGGCAGCGGTATCTGAAAACGGGAGATGCGCGGCTGAGGCGGCGTTTCGCGGAAGTGGATGAAGGAAACCGCAGCCAGGGCAATAAGGAGCGCGGCGCAAGCCGAAATCCAAACGAGAGGGAGCAGTGGCCTCGATGTGGATTCGGCAGCGGGCGCGGCAGCGGAAGCTCCGGAGAGGGCGTCGTCGATCTCGATGCGCACGTCGGTGGCGTCTTGCAAGCGCTGGCGGCGGTCTTTCCGCAGGCAGCGCCGCAGCAGCAAGCGGATGCTTTGCGGAGTGCTATCCGGCAGGCGGGTCCAGTCCGGCTCGGCTCTCACCACCGCGGCGAGGATTTCCGTGGTGTCCTCGCCCTCGAATGCCTTGTGCCCGGAAAGCAGTTCGTACAGCACGCAGCCGAAGGCCCAGATGTCAGTGGCCTTGGTGACATTTTTGCCCTTGGCCTGCTCGGGACTCATGTATGCCGCAGTGCCGAGAATGACGCCCTGCATGGTCGCGGCCCGGCTGAGCGTCGGCGAATTGCTCATATCCTGATCCGCCGCGTCGCTCTCAAAAGCCTTCGCCAAGCCGAAATCGAGAACCTTCACTTTGCCTTCCGGCGTCACCTTCACGTTCGCAGGTTTCAAGTCGCGATGAATGATTTGTTTTTCGTGCGCGGCTTCGAGGGCTTCGGCAATTTGCACAGCGATCTTCAGCGCTTCTTCAATCAGGAGCGGCCCGGTCTTTACACGTTCAGCCAGCGTCTCGCCAGGAACGAGTTCCATGACAAGGCAAGTCGAGCCGCCGGACTGCTCCAGGCCGAAAATCGTGGCAATGTTCGGATGATTCAGCGCGGCGAGCATGCGCGCTTCGCGCTGGAAGCGAGACAATCGTTCTGGATCATTCGCAAAACTGGCGGGAAGGATTTTAATGGCCACATCGCGCGCGAGTTTGGAGTCATGTGCGCGATACACCTCGCCCATGCCACCCGCGCCAATCTGCGCCGCGATTTCGTACGGTCCGAGTTTTGTGCCGGAGGGAAGCATTACTTGTTCAACCTTGCCGACCAATTCAGAATAACGGTCATAGGCTCGACCTCGGTCTGTTTCGGTTCCGTGTTAATCAGAAATCGCTGTCCATCCCCGCTCACGTCATAAAAAAATTGCTCCGAGGTAGCGGCCGTCTCACGCGCATCGGCCTGGAAAAGAGCAACGGGGGTGCCCGCGTCGAAATTCGCGCCCTCTGTCACCTTCCCCGCCATGATCTGGCCGTCCGAAGAAAGATAAAACAGCTCTTTGCCGTCCCTACGCCATCGCGGTTGCTCTCCTCCTCCGCTGGATATTTGCCATTTTCCCCGCGCGTCCGGAAAGGAGGTCACGTAGACCTCCCATTTCCCGCTTTCATTGGAGGCATAGGCGATCCATCTTCCGTCGGGGGAGAAGTGGGCGTTTTTCAGGGTCGAGGACGCTTTCAGAAACGGAGCGCTTTTCATCTCGGGGAGAGTCAGGGACCACAGATCCGGGCCTCGTGTGTAGAGTATGAACTTTCCGTCTTTCGACCAGTCATTCGCGAATTCGTCGGCATCCGTGCGGTGGATCAGCTTTTCCTCTTGCGCGCCATTCGCGTTCTTCAGGTACATCCCGAATACATTCTGACGGCTGGAAGAAAAGACCAACCGTGATGCGTCCGGACTCCAGACCGGCAGGGAGTCAATGGCGGGGTCGAAGGTCACACGTTTGGCGCCTTCGCGTTGGAATTCGTAGATCCACACATCGGTGTTCTGGCTCCCGGAGTCCGTCTTGTCGACGGCCACCGATTTTCCATCCGGCGCCAGGGACACATTGGCGTACACGTCGGGCGTTCCGACCACGCCGACCTGATTCCCTTTCCTGTCAAACCAGATGAGCTGGGAAAGTGAGACCGCACTGCTGTTCTGGGCGACCAGCACTTCTCCGTCGGCTGCCGCAAAGCCCAGGTGCCCCATTCGCGTCAGAGACTGGATGCCGGTAAGAATCGGCGCGGGCTCACCCTTTAGTTCGAATCTTGCGGGATCAAAGCGCTGGGCAAAGAGGGTCTTATCGCGGTAGTACAGCAAATAGCCCGGAGCGGCATAGGCGGCGTTGCCCCTTGTTTTCATCAAGAATCGCTTCTCGTTTGAATCGAGCGAGCCCACGAAGATAGAATTGGCGTCGCCTTGAAACCCCGCTTGGAAAGCCACGTACAAGAAATGCTTTCCATCGGGCAAGAATACGGGCCAGCGATGGCTTTGTTCGCCAAGGTTCTTATCCGGCGTGCTAACGAGCGTGGGCGATCCACCGGAGGACGCGATTCGATACAGACCGACACCCAGGTTTCCGCTGGGTGTGAAAAGGATCGTGCCGTCCTGATTCCAGGCTCCTCCCCGGCCCGACGGGGCATCGCACAGAATTTGTGCGGGGCCTCCTTCCAGGTCGAGTTTCTTCAATTTTCCATCCGCAAAGAACCCCAGAGACTTGCCGTCAGCCGACCAGAAGGGAAAGCTCGCATCTTCCGTGTCCGCAAGAGGCCTTGCCTCTTGCGAGCCCACTTCGTAAATCCAGATCACGCTCTTTCGCGCGGATTCCTTATATCCGGTCGCCGCGATCGTATGGCCGTTTGGAGCCACGGCCATGTCACGGGCTGAAAACGAGGTCGGCCCGCGAAAATACATCGTCGGTTCGGACGTTCTGGAGGTTCGCCACCATAAAGCCCCGGCAATCAGCACGAGAATGACAGCGCTGAAGATAAGCAAAGGCAGAGGGATTGCGGCCCTCTTGGCCGGCACCACTGCCTCGGTTCCAGCTCTTGGGTCGCCAGGTTCGGCGGCCCACTTTAATTCGCGAACCAGATCGCGAGCCGTTTGCCATCTGTCATCGGGATCCTTGGCCAGGCAGGTCTTCACGATGCGATCGAGCGAGGGCGGCGTCATCGATTGGATCGAGGACATTGGCGGCGGGTCCGTCTCTAGAATCTTTGCGATCAGGCTGGCCTGGCTCTTCCCTTCGAAGGCTTTCCTGGCCGTCGCCATCTCGTAGACCAACGCGCCGAACGCGAAGATATCCGTGCGGCCGTCGATCTGATCTGTCTTACCCTCTACCTGCTCTGGAGCCATGTACTGCAGGGTGCCGAGAATGGTGCCCTCCGCCGTGGCCGCCTGCGCGACGGTGGGAAGCTGAGACAGGGGAGTGGCGGGCGTGGCTTCTTGCTGCAGCTTGGCCAGGCCAAAATCCAGCAGCTTGGTGCCGGACTTGGTAAGCATGATGTTGCCGGGCTTCAGATCGCGGTGCGTGATGCCCTTGCGGTGCGCTTTGTCCAGGGCGTCGGCAATCTCAATCGCATATTGCATGACCTGCTGAATCGGCAGCGCGCCTTTCACGAGGCGCTGCGCAAGCGTTTCGCCTTCGAGATATTCCATTACCAGAAAATCGATGCCGTCCTGGTGACCGGTGTCGAAAAGAGTGCAGATGTGGGGATGATTCAGGCTGGCGATGGTTTTTGCCTCGCGCTCGAATCGCTCGCGCAAATCGGCGCGGTCGGCGAGATGAGAGGGGAGAACCTTGATGGCGACGATTCGATCGAGGCGGGTGTCGCGGGCTTTGTACACTTCTCCCATTCCGCCCGCACCAATGGCGCTGAGGATTTCGTATGGCCCTAGACGCCTGCCGGGGAGAATTGCCATGGGCTCCTGCCAACTTAGGGACCGGCAAAGTATACCCTCGACTCAGTTTTGCAAATCCGTAAATTCTTGAGCGGCGGGTGGCAAGAGTAGGACGGGCTTCAGCCTGTCGGGTTGCGTTCGCGGGTGGCCAAAATGCGACAGGCTGAAGCCTGTCCTACTGGCGCTGCTTGCCCCGCTTGTGCCGGGGGCGGATAATTGCCGAGGTATCACAGCGGGACGGCAAAGCGCGCCGGATTTTTGGGAGGGTCTTATGGCAGCGACAAAACTATCGGAGAAGGAAGTTTCGGCGGAATTGGGGAAGCTCACTGGGTGGAGGGTCGTGAACGGGAACCTGCACCGCGTGTTTGAGTTCAAGGATTTCTCGGCGGCGTTCGGGTTCATGACGCGGGTGGCGCTCGCGGCTGAAAAAATGGACCATCACCCGGACTGGTCCAACTCCTGGAACAAGGTCACGGTGGATCTGAGCACACATAGCGCCGGCGGGCTGACGAAAAACGATTTTGAGCTCGCGGGGAAAATGCAGCAGATTCATGGGGGGTAATGGAAATGGCCTGGTTCGGTCGCAGTGGTGGAACAGGCTTCAGCCTGTGGGGTTTTTGTCAGTCCGAGCAAAAATAAAACTCACAGGCTGAAGCCTGTTCCACTTCGGGGTTCAGCGCAGCGAAAGCTCGAAGAAAAGCGAGCCGGGAATCGGGTTCTTCTGATACGAGGGAATTTCGCGGAATCCGAGTGTGCGGTAGATTTTGTGAGCCTCTTGCATGGAGGGAAGCGTGTCCAGGAGCATCCTCCGGTAGCCGATCGATCTCGCCTCGTCTATTACTTGTTTCACCAGCGCACGCCCAGCGCCTTGGCCCCGAAATGTGGGGCGTATGTAGAGGCGTTTCAGTTCGCAGGCGTCTGGTTCAAGCTTACGAAGCGCAGCGCAGCCAATGAGTTCTTCCGCGCCCGCCCGTCCTTGCAGATATGCCAGCAGAAGCCGACCGGTCGGCGGAGAATAGAGGCCGGGCAGGGAAGCCATCTCGCGGTCAAAATCCACCAGGCACACCTCCACTCCAATCGTGGAAGCGTATTCACGAAATAAATCTCGCGCTTGCGTGACGGCCCCGTTGGACAGCGCCTGTGTGATGCGGATCATGCCAGCCTCGTCCTACTATTGTGTTTCCACCGGCGTGCGCGAGCAACGATTTTGAGTCTCTTCCACGGGAGTATCGATCCAAAATGGCTTGCATGGAGTTCAAGCAGCACAGGCTTCCTTATCTGTGGACCTGTGCGGCTTTATTGAGCGCCGCAAAAACCGCACAGGCAGGAGTGCCTGTGCTACTTGAAGCCGCGCGTTTGATAGAATGGACTGTTGGAATTTGTAGGATTGAACGATAGAGGATGCCGCGAAAATGCCGGAAGCAATCATGCAGAAAAGCGCCGAAGACGAGCGCGTATTCGAGGGTTACCGGCGCTGGGGATATCTGGCGGCGAATCTGGATCCGCTCGGCTTTCTGACGCCGGTTGTGCATCCAGAATTGGTTGCTAAGGGCGAGGCTGCCGTCGCGGCGAGGAAGTTTTACTGCGGGACAATTGGCGCAGAATTCGTGCACATCGACGACACGGAACGCCGCCGCTGGATTGCCGAGCGGCTGGAGGGCGACCCTCCGCAGCCTGATCGCGCCTTTATCCTCGAGCGGCTGATCCGCGCGGAGCTTTTCGAGCAAGTGCTTCAGGCTCGTTATCTGGGAAGCAAGAGATTTTCGCTGGAAGGCGTGACTGCGGTAATTCCTTTGCTCGACACGATGCTGACGGCGGCTGCGGCGGCGGGCGCGGAGCAAATCGTGCTCGGCATGAGCCATCGCGGGCGGCTGAACGTGATGGCGCACATCGCCGGGCAGCGCGCGGCGGACATTTTCGCCGGCTTCGAGGACGTGGACCCGCGCAGCGTGCTGGGCAGCGGCGACGTGAAGTATCATGTAGGCGCGACTGGGGAATACCGCACGCGCGAAGGGCGCAGGCTCAGTGTGCACCTGGCTTCCAATCCGAGCCATCTGGAAGCGGTCGATCCGGTGGTCATAGGTCGCGCTCGCGCGAAGCAAACGCGGGCCGGCGCTGCCGCCGGAGTCAAGAAGGTTCTTCCGATTGTTTTGCATGGCGACGCTGCTTTCGCCGGGCAGGGCGTCTGGGCGGAGACCCTGAATCTTGCGGACGTCGCGGCGTATTCAGTCGGCGGAACGATCCACGTGATCGTGAATAATTTGCTGGGGTTCACCACCGAGCCGCGGGAATATCAATCCTCGCGGTTTGCATCTTCTCTCGCCAAGCGGCAGGCCGTGCCGATTTTTCACGTGAACGGAGAGGATCCGGACGCGGTCGTGCGGGTCGCGCAAATCGCGCTCGATTATCGTTCCGCATTCGGCAGTGACGTGGTGGTCGACGTCATCGGATACCGGCGGCACGGGCACAGCGAAGTGGACGATCCGACCATCACGCAGCCGCTGCTGTACGCGAAAATCAAGGAACACGCGCAGCTGTGGCAGATTTACGCGAAGGAAATTGGAGCCGATCCGTCGGCGACG
Source organism: uncultured Acidobacteriota bacterium (assembly GCA_963819395.1). Lineage (GTDB taxonomy): Bacteria > Acidobacteriota > Terriglobia > Acidiferrales > UBA7541 > Palsa-360. The sequence continues at coordinate 7,472 of CAWFVW010000003.1, read as the reverse complement.
GTCACGGCCGTGCGCAACGAACTGCAGGCCGCGCACCAGGCCGCGAGCGAGATGCAGAAAAAGCCGCGCCTGCGGCGGCTGCCCGCGTACTGGTCGCCCTACAAGAGGGGGCGGTACGATAGCGCCTACGAAGTGGACACGGGAGTCGCGGCCGCGGAACTCGGGAAGATTGCAGATTTACTGACCAGTTATCCGCAGGATTTCGCGATCCATCCGAAGTTAAAAAAGCTGCTCGAGCAGCGCGCCGAAATGGGGCACGGCAAGCGTCCCGTGGACTACGGGATGGCGGAGGCGCTCGCGTTCGGAACGCTCCTGCTCGCGGGTACGCCGGTGAGGTTTACCGGCCAGGACACGCGGCGCGGGACGTTCAACCAGAGGCATGCGGCGCTTGTCGACACGCGGAACGAAGCGCAGTACGTGGCGCTCGAACACCTGGGGCCCGGGCAGGCGCACTGCGAAATTTATAATTCAACGCTTTCCGAAGCGGGGGTGCTGGGCTTTGAATACGGCTACAGCCGCGACTATCCGGAAGCGCTGGTGCTGTGGGAGGCGCAATTCGGCGACTTCGCCAATGGCGCGCAAATTATTATCGACCAGTTTATCAGCGCGGCGGAAGACAAGTGGGATTTGCCTTCGGGCGTGGGGCTGCTTCTGCCGCACGGGTATGAGGGGCAAGGGCCGGAACATTCCAGCGCGAGGATCGAACGCTACCTGCAGCTCGCGGCCGAGGACAACATTCAAGTGTGCCAGCCGTCGAATGCCGCGCAATACTTTCAATTGCTGCGGCGGCAGGCGCTGCGGCGGTGGCGCAAGCCGATGGTCGTTTTCACGCCGAAAAGCATGCTGCGGCATCCCGACGCGTCTTCGCCGATTGAGGATTTTCAAGGGCCGAGATTTGAATGGGTGGTGCCGGACCGCGAAGTCACCGCCGCCGAGCGCGTGCTGATCTGCAGCGGGAAAATCGGCCACGAATTGCGGGCGGAGCGCAAACTGCGCGGCGACACGAATACCGCGATCCTGTTTCTCGATCAGCTTTATCCGTTCCCGAAAAACGATCTGCGCGCAGAAATGGAACGCCATCCGAACACGCGCGAAATCGTGTGGGTGCAGGAAGAGCCGGCGAACATGGGCGCGCTTTCCTACGTTTTGCCGCGCATCCGGACGTTTTTTCCGGACATTCCTGCGCGCTCGGTGAAACGCTCGGCGAGCGCGAGTCCCGCGACAGGCTCGGCCAAGGCGCATGAACTGGAACAGAAAACGTTGCTTACGCTGGCGTTCACCACGGGCCCGAGCTGATCGGCGGAAACAGTGGCGCATGCTTTAGCTTGTGGGGGTTGATCCATACAACGGTTAAACCTTCACAAGCTAAAGCATGCGCCACTGGGGGCGAACCAACATTTCGAATTTTATTTGCGGAGGAATGGAAGATGCGATCAGGAATCTGGAAGGCGGTCCTATGCGCAGTGGCATTTTGCGCGGCGGCGGCTTGCGTTTCGGCGCAGCAGAGTGCGCCACTGACGGCTGTGCCACCTAAGGAAGGTGATTTCATCGCGCGCGATTTCAAAGTTTCGGACGGGCAGACGCTTCCCGAGGTGCGGCTACACTACACAACGCTTGGGACGCCGCACCGGGACGCGAGCGGGCGCGTCACCAACGCCGTGCTGATCCTTCACGGCACCAATCGCGCCGGACGCGTGTGGCTTGTTCCGACGTTTGCGGGTGTCCTGTTCGGTCCCGGTCAACTGCTCGATGCGTCAAAGTACTATCTGATTCTTCCAGACCAGCTCGGCGGCGGGCTCGGAAAATCCACCAAGCCGAGCGACGGCTTGCGGGCGAAATTTCCGCACTACGATTATTCGGACATGGTGCGCGCGTCGCAGATTCTTCTCAAAGAGGGATTGCAGGTGAATCATCTGCATCTGCTCGTTGGCGCGTCGATGGGCTGCATGGAGGGATTCATGTGGGGCGAATCGAATCCCGAAGACATGGATGCCATGCTGCTGCTTTCCTGCCTGCCAGTGGAAGTTGCCAGCCGCAACCGCATGGTGCGGAAAATCATGGTGGACGACATTCGGCTCGACCCCGGATGGAATAACGGCAATTACACGGAGCAGCCCTACGGTTTGCGTGCGGCGCTCGGCCACCTGCTCGTCGTGGGGAGTGCACCGACGCGCTGGCAGAAGGAATATCCGACCGCGGCGGCGGCCGATAAATATGTGAACGAGTACATTGAGCAGAACATGAAGACGACGGACGCGAACGACTTCATGTACCAGTATGACGCGTCTCGCAATTACGATGCGTCGAAGGGCCTCGATAAAATCCGCGCCAAAGTGCTGCTCATCAATCCGCAGGAGGATTTCTGGAACCCGGCCGAACTCGGGATCGCGGAAGAGCAGATCAAGAAAGTGAAGAATGGGAAATTTGTTTTGCTGTCGTTTCCCGAGTCGTACGGGCACTATACGTTTTTTCAGGCGGCTGCCTGGCAGAAATATTTCGCGGAATTTATGGGGGGGTTGTAGGACGGGCTTCAGCCTGTCTGGTTTTTGGGACAAGATAAAGTCAAAACCTGACAGGCTGAAGCCCGTCCTACTGAGACTCTATTCGAATTGTTTGCGGAACGCGGCGAATTGCTGTTTCAAATCCGTTATTTGCGACTGAAGCGTTTCCACTTGTTTCTCGAGGCGCGCGATCCGTTCGCCGCTCGTCGCGCTGCTGGTCACCGGAGCCGCCGCCGCTGATTCCGGGGCCGGCAATTCCACATCGCCGCTCAGAAGGTGCGCGTAGCGTGCTTCTTTTGTGCCCGGTTGCCGGGGAAGCACCTTTACGAGCGGCGGCTCGCGCTCCATCAATTTCCGCAGCGTGGTGTGCACAATGCCCAGGTCGTCGAACTTATGCATGCGGTCGGCGCGGCTGCGCAGTTCGCCCGGCGTCTGCGGGCCGCGGAGCAGCAACTCGGCCATGATGGCGGTTTCGTGGCGCGTGAAGTTGTAGGCTTCCTGCAGGCGATGCTCGAATTTGCCGACGCGGCTCGCCATGTTGTCAGCGGGCCCGGCGAGGCCTTTCTTATCCAGCGTGCGCAGGGCGTCGCGCACCGCGTCTTCGTCCAGATTCATGACAGGGTCGCGATTGGATTTCTGGTTGCATGCGTTGACGAGAGCGTTCAGCGTGAGCGGATAATATTCGGGCGTGGTGAGTTCCTTCTCCACGAGCGAGCCAAGTACGCGGGTCTCCACCTCATCTAGAAGTATTGGCATTGGGGGAAATCATATCGTATTGCAAACCTGTTCCCAAATCTCACAGCCGTAATGGAATGGCTGCCGCCGCGTAAAAAATTCAGAGCGCGCGGGACGTTCCGCAAGGGCTGGGGATTGCTTGGTCCGCTAATTCGTTCAGGGTGAATAGTTTACGGAGCACAAATGCAGGAAGGCTTTGGAAACGAGCGTGCTTCAAATAGTACTATCGCGGGTGTGGATTCAAATCCGGATGTGATGAATGAAGGAGCGACCAATGCTAACAAGATTTTTAAGCCGTAGGCCCAATTGGATTGGCGTCCTGGCCCTCCTGGTTTCGTATTTCACGGTCAGTCCTATGTTCGCGCCCATATCGGCGCAAACGACTGTTCTTGGGGAATTGAAATTCAAGGGCGCGTCGAAAGTGGAGAAAACTTCCGGCGTGTGGATTGACGGCCAGTACGTGGGATATTTAGGCGAACTGTGGGGCCCAAGACGGATCCTGCTGCTGCCGGGTGACCACGAGTTGGCTGTACGGCAGGCGGGATATAAGGACTTCACGGAGAAACTCAGCGTGGAGCCTAAGGTGTTGCTGCTCGTCCCCGTCAAAATGCAGAAAGACGAGAACGACCAGTGGCCGAAAGTGACCGCCGAGCTGAAAATTGACGCCGAGCCCCATCGAGCCGCCGTATTCGTGGACGACAGGTTTTTAGGACATGCCTCGGAACTGGGCGGTGCGGTTCACTCCATGCTGCTCGCCCCCGGAACGCATAAGATCAAGGTGGAATTGCCGGGATACCAAACATTCGAGACGAATGTAACCCTCGTCGCGGGCCAGAAGTCTGTGGTGAAGACAGATCTGGAAAAAGGCAGCATTCACCAGGCGGATGCCCTAATCGATCAGTCCAACAGTCCCGGCCACGACAAGTAAACGCTTCGGTTGAAACCCGGGAACGCCAATCTCCGCGCCGCGGCGCGCGGTTTTCGAATCGCCAATCGGGAGATTGGCGTTCCCGGGTGGACTATCCCGTCCTCTCGGGCTACGGTATGATCTCTCCATTATGCCGCTGCAAATCGTCAAACGCCGCTCGCGCGGCTTCATCTGCGTAAATGCGCATCCCGAAGGATGCCGTCGCAACGTCGAGCGCTGGGTTGCCGGCGTGCAGGGGAAAGTTCCGGCCGGGCAAAATGCGCCGAAAAACGTGCTCGTCATCGGAGCTTCCACCGGGTACGGGCTCGCGTCGCGCATCGCGGCGGCCTGGGGCTACGGGGCGAAGACGCTCGGCGTGTTTTTCGAGCGGCCGCCGGAAGGCGACAAGACGGCGACGGCAGGCCACTACAACACCGTTGCTCTTCACGCGATCGCGAAGCGCGACGGGCTGTTCGCCGCGAGCATCAACGGCGATGCGTTTTCCGACGAAATCAAACGCGCCGCTGCGAAGACGCTCCGCAAGGAAATGGCTCCGGTCGATCTGGTGATTTATTCCCTTGCTTCGCCGAAGCGCACCGATTCGCGCACGGGCAAGGTCTACAGTTCGGTGCTGAAACCCGTCGGGCAGCCTTACACGAACCGCACGATCGAACTCGATTCAGAAAAAGTGGTGAGCGTGACATTGCAGCCCGCGAGCGATGAAGAAATCACGGACACTGTGGCGGTGATGGGCGGCGACGACTGGCGGCGCTGGATGGACATGCTGCTCGAGGAAAAATTGCTGGCGCCGGGGGCGCGCACGCTCGCGTATTCCTACATCGGCCCCGAAATAACCTGGCCGATTTACCGCGACGGCACCATTGGACAGGCGAAGAAAGATCTCGAACGTGCCGCGAAGGATCTGGACGCAGCGCTGGCAAAACAATTGGGCGGCAATGCCTGGGTTTCCGTCAACAAGGCAGTCGTGACGCAGGCCTCCGCGGCGATTCCCGTTGTGCCGCTGTACCTGAGTTTGCTTCCCGTTGTGATGAAAAAGAAAAATCTGGATGAAGGGCCGCTCGAGCAGATGCGCAGGCTGTTCACGGATTTTCTTTGCACGGGACGCGCGCCTCAGCTCGACGAGTCGCGCCGCTTGCGGTTGGACGATCGTGAGATGCGCGGCGACGTGCAGGTGGAAGTTTCGGCGCTGTGGCCGCAAGTTACCACGGAAAATCTTCGCGAGGTCAGCGCCTTCGCGGGATTTCAGCGCGAGTTTCGCGGCTTGTTCGGATTTGAAGTGGAGGGCGTGGACTACGAGCAGCCCACGGAAACGGATTTGCGCTGGTGACGACCTTTGCTCTTATTTGCGAGACTGCACTGACCTTTTCAGCCGGCTTCTGCGAGCGATGTCTTTCAAATCTCTGTCCTCAATTTGTCGAGTTCCCGATTCGCTGAATCCATTATCCTGGCGGCGGCTTCCGGGGTGATCAGGCCGTCATGAACCGCTTGCTCTATGGAACTTCTCTCCGCAGCCAGCAGTCGCAATCTGGCCGTGACCATTTCCGCTTCCTTCCTGGAAGATTCCTTCGAATACATCTCGTTAAGTCCTGTGGTCACGCGGTTCAATCTAGCTTCCAAATCTCTGCGCAGAATTTCGTAGACAATATGTGAAACTATATGAGTCTTCAACAAGCCCTCGAGTTCGGCGCGCGCGTCGGAAATGGCAATTTGTTCCACTCGCGCCAGGGCGTACTCATCATCTTCCGGGCGAACGATTTGCAAAATTCGGACCAGAGGTTTGATGGTCAGACCCTGGACAATGATCGAAAAGGCCACCACTCCGAAGGTGAGCGCCAGGATCCGGCTGCGTTCGGGAAACCCTTGGTTCAGGCTCAAGACCAGCGCAAGGGAAAGCGATCCGCGCAAACCGCCCCAGACCAGCACGTGTTGCCAGGGCAGGGGGATCTTTTCCGCAAAACGATTGGCGATGGGAACAAACCCGTACACACACAACATCCGGCCAAGCAACACAGCAGCAATTGCCAGCAGAATTTCCGGCCAGCTGCGAATTAGTTCCCCAACGCGCACTTCGATTCCGATTAGCAGGAAAACGAGGGAATTGATAATGAAGGCAGCGTATTCCCAGAACGACCAAAGGGCCAGACGAGTTCGGGCGCTCATCCCAGTCTTGGTGGTTATGTTCCCGACGGTGATTCCCGCAACGACGGTTGCAATCACCCCGGACAGGTGCAGGTGGGAAGCAATCAAATAGGAACCGTACGCCAAAATCGTCGTCAAAGTAATCTCAATTTGAGGGTCATCGATGCGGGAGGTAATCGCCGTGAGGATATAACTTAGGCCAAACCCAACCGCTCCGCCGCCGAGGATCGCCACGAAAAATTCCGCGACCCCTTTCATCAGTTGAACTTCGCGACTCAGTATTGCCGCAACGAAAATCTGAAAGAGGACCGCCGCGGCCCCGTCATTCAGTAGACTTTCGGCTTCGACCAACAAAGTGAGGCGTTTGGTGACCGCCAAGTCTTTGAAAATGCCAAGCACCGAAATGGGATCGGTGGCAGAGACTGCCGAACCGAAGAGCAACGCTGTAAGGATCGGCAAGCCTATCGCCCAGTGAAGTACATAGCTCGTCAGGAGGGCCGCCGCGAGTGTCCCAATGTTCGCCAGGAGCAGGATGGGGACAAGATTTTCCCTGAGCCGCTTGAGATTGATCTTGACGCTTCCTTCAAACAGCAGCGCGGGAAGAAAGAAAAAGAGAATGACTTCCGGGGTAAGCCAATCAGGCCGCGGACCGGAATAAAACTTGTCCACAACGCCGCTGCTGATCGAACCGAGTGCGAGTCCCCCCAATACCAACGCAACCATGTAGGGAATCCGAAGGCGAATCGCGACTATGGCCACGACGGAAGCGATCATCAAGAGCCAAATGAGGAATTCGATCGAAAACTGGTTTGTCATGGAATGATGTCTTCCGAGCTCCGCCCTGGAGCATCGGAATGACTGGTATTGTACCTATATTGCCGCACCCGGTTAGAATTTTCGAATTGGTGGGGAAATGCGGGAGAGAAGATTCTAGGTAAGGTACCTGAAATGAAGATGTTTTCGCAATTCAGGAGAGAACGGAAGTCGATGCAGCCAACATGCCATTGTCTTCAGACTCTTCCCGCCCCGAACGTCGCTCGAGCATTTTGAGCCAAGGGGATGGAGGTTGCGCGGCCCGCTTTGCTCGCCTCGGCCGAGGCCGCTTGGATGAATTCGTGGCCTTGTTTTGAAGACCAGATTGCTTCTTCTTGGACAGCTTGCGTTTCTTG
>CAWFVW010000002.1:0-340294 GCA_963819395.1 uncultured Acidobacteriota bacterium | reverse complement strand
TCCAACTAGCGTCCAAAACCAGCTATTTTCGAGGTGGATTTCAGTAACTTAGCCGCGCAAGGTCAACCGAATCATCGAGACTTATGGAGCGGGCGATGGGAATCGAACCCACGTCTAGAGCTTGGGAAGCTCCTATTCTACCATTGAACTACGCCCGCACCAGGCTAACGCTATCAAACCCGCCGAAGTCTTGCAAGAATTCAATGGGCTGCGTTTCATGCTAGAGTGTCGCGTTGCGTTTATCGGAGGCCTTTCGTAAAGGCCGCCCGTAAGCACCGCGACAAGCCTGATGGGGAGGATGTTTTGGCGTACCGGGATTTGCGCGAATTCATTGCCAGGCTCGAAAAAGAAGGCGAGCTGCGCCGCATCACGGCTGAGGTCGATCCAGTCCTCGAAATCACCGAGGTCACCGATCGCGTGACGCGCGCTGGCGGCCCGGCCCTGCTGTTTGAAAAGCCGAAAGGGTCGCGCATTCCGCTACTCATCAACATGCTGGGCAGCGAGCGGCGCATGAATCTTGCGCTGGAAGTTTCGAACATTGACGACGTGGCGGCGCGCATTCGCGGATTTCTCGAAATGCAATCCCCGCAGGGCCTGCTCGACAAAATCAAAATGTTGCCGAAGCTCGCCGAACTCGGCTCCTTTTTTCCGAAGTCCGTGAAGACCGGCCCGTGCAAGGAAATCATCCGCCGCGAAAATTTCTCGCTGCATGAATTTCCCATCCTGAAATGCTGGCCGCAGGATGCGGGGCGTTTCATTACCTGGCCTCTGGTCTTTACGCGCAACCCGGAAACAGGGAAGCGCAACGTCGGCGTCTACCGCATGCAGGTGTATGACGAACGCACCACCGGCATGCACTGGCAGACGCAAAAACACGGCGCCGAACATTTCCGCCGCGCCCGCGCCGCCAATCCCGGCGGACGCATTGACGTCGCCGTGGCGATTGGCTCGGACCCGATGACGTGTCTCTCCGGCATCCTTCCCATCCCTCCGGACCTCGATGAGATGATGTTCGCGGGTTTCCTGCGCCGCGAGCCGGTGGAAATGGTTTCCTGCGAAACCTGCGATCTGGAAGTGCCGGCGAATTCCGAAATCGTCCTGGAAGGCTACGTGGACCTAAAGGAAATGCGCACCGAGGGACCCTTCGGCGATCACACGGGCTTCTATTCGCTCGAGGGCGAGTTCCCCGTTTTTCATGTCACCTGCGTGACGCAGCGCCGCGATCCCATTTATCTCACCACGATCGTAGGCCCGCCGCCGCAGGAAGACTTTTTCATGGGCCACGCGGTCGAGCGCGTCTTTCTCCCGGTCATGAAAATGCAGTATCCCGAAATCGTGGACGTGGCCATGCCTGCGGAAGGCGTCTTCCACAATCTGATGATTGTTTCCATTCGCAAATCCTATCCGGGCCACGCGCGAAAAATCATGCACGCGATCTGGTCCCTGGGCCAGGCCATGTTTACCAAGGTTGTTGTGGTGGTGGACCATGACGTAAACGTGCAGGACTCTCGCGAAGTGGTCTGGAAATCGCTCTGCGCGATCGATCCCGAGCGGGATGTGGAGTTTGTAATGGGGCCCGCCGATACGCTGGACCACGCTTCTCGCCTGCAGGATTACGGGTCCAAGATGGGCATCGATGCGACGCACAAATGGGAAAGCGAAGGATTCCGGCGTCCCTGGCCGGATGAAATTGTCATGGATTCTGCCACCAAAAAGCGCATCGACTCGATCTGGCAGACGCTGGGTCTTTTGAAGTAGTACAATCGTCCCAGAAAAGTGTCTGGAAAGCCCATACTAGTAATAGTAGTCCTAGTATTCACTAAACGCTACCAATAGCGCTTTCTGGCCTTTTCCTGTCCGCGCGGTCAGCCGCCTAAGCGGTATTAATCAGAACAACTTGCCAATCCCATTGCTTGACACTCCCGGTGGGGGATGCCAAATTCGCTGTAGCGCGGCGACCGCTCTGCGGGACGAGGACGCAACGCCGCATTGTGTTCCCGGGGCCGTATGGGGTCCAGGGTTGGAAATCGACCGAAGCGACAGATTCGAACGGGCCACGGCAAACAAGCCGGACGCAAAATTGGATCCAGGAAACCGCGCCAGGCCAGGGAAGCCGCCGGGGTCTTTATCAGCAAGAGTGCGGGTGTAAAAGCTGCTTTGGTTCCAGCGTTTTTCGGGCCGGTCGCTTGAGCGGATCGCCTGGCAAGGGTTGAAGGATCCGGCAAGCGAAGGATTCCTAAGGGGTTTGGACATGTTCGGTGGCTCTAAACAAAAGGCTCTCGTCGGTCTGGATATCGGCTCCAGTTCCATCAAAGCCGTGGAGCTGAAAAACACGAAACACGGCTACGAACTCGTCAGTTTCGGGCTGGAACCGCTGGCTCAGGACACGGTGGTGGATGGGGCGATTATGGATGCGCCACTTGTCGCAGGAGCTATTGGCAACATTTTTGAAACGCAGAAAGTAAAGACCAAAAACGTGGCCACCGCGGTTTCGGGACATTCGGTGATCGTCAAGCGAGTTACGCTTCCTTCAATGACCGAGGAAGAACTCTACGACCGCATCCAGTCCGAAGCCAGCCAGCACATTCCCTTTGACATTGCCGACGTGAACCTGGATCACCAGCTGCTCGAGTCCGTGGACTCGCAGATGGACGTCCTGCTGGTCGCGGTCAAAAAAGACAAGATCCTGAACCACACGAACGTGCTGGCGCAAGCGGGGAAGAATTCCACGGTGGTCGATATCGATGCCTTTGCCCTGCAGAATTGCTACGAAGAGAATTACGATCCCGATCCCGGCCAGACCATCGCGCTGCTCAATATCGGCGCCAGCGTCATGAACATCAACATTGTCCGCGGCGGCATCCCTTTGTTCACGCGCGACGTTTCAGTCGGAGGTAATCAATATACCGACGCGCTGCAAAAGGAACTGGACCTGAGCTTTGAAGACGCCGAGCGGCTAAAGCAGGGCGAGGACATCGCCGGCGTCGCCGAGGAGCACCGCGCCACGATCCTGCGTTCGGTGACCGACATTCTGGTCCTGGAAATCCAGAAAACGTTCGACTTTTTCCGGGCCACCGCGACGGGAGAGAGTATCCAGAAGATCGTCGTGGCCGGCGGCAGCGCCCGCGTTCCCGGCCTCATGGATGTGTTGCGCGAGGAGTTCGCCATTCCGGTCGAGGAAATGTACCCGTTCCGCAAGATCGTGATCAATCCGGCGCGCCACAATGAGGATCAGATTCGCGAACTCGCCCCGCGCCTGGCAATCGCGGTAGGGCTCGCGCTCAGGAGCTTCGACGAACCATGATTCGCATTAACCTACTTGGCAGAACGCGGCCGAAGGCCCAGCGCACCACGGTGCCGCTCGAGGCCACGCTGCAATATGTCCTGCTTGTGATTGCGCTGGTCGTGAGCCTCGGCGCCCTCTACGGCCACTTCCTGCTGCTGGATCGCGCGAATACGACGGTGATGGCGCACATCCAGAAGCAGATGGGCGAAAAGGCGCGGCTCACCCAACTCAAGCAGCAGGTCGACAATTTCGAAAAGCAGCGGGCCGTCCTGCAGCAAAGAATCAGCGTCATCGAAGCGCTCCAGCGCAACCGCACCGGCGGCCAGGAGCTTCTCGAAGCCATCGCCAATACCGTCAGCCGCACCGATACGTTGTGGCTTACCTCCGTGGACCGCAAGGGCGATACCCTGACGATCAACGGCTCGGCGGGTTCCATCAACGCGGTTGCCAACTACATCACGCAGCTCAAGCGCTCCGGCTATTTCCAGACGGTGGAAATCAAGGAATCGCACCAGGATGATGCCAACAAGACCGTCCAGATTTTCGTTTTCACGCTGACCGCTCAGTTCGGTCTGCCGCAATCCGCCGGCGCCGCGCCGCCGGCCAACAGCACCGCCGCGCCGCCAGCCGGTACGCCACCGGCGGCCCGCAAGCCGGGAACTACCTAGGGGGAGCGATGGCGATTTCGTTCCGCGAATATCCGTGGTATCTGCAGGCGCTGATCTTCTTCGCGCTCGCCCTGGTCATTTTCGGAGTCGGGGAATACATGCCCATGTCTCCGGTGGCGTCCATGCGGAATTCCCTGGATGAAAATCATACGAAGGATTCCAACTTGAATCGCGAAGTGGCCGAACTGCAGGTGTATGAGCGCCGCAACGCGGAATTCAAGGTGGAGATGGCGGCCCTGGAGAAGCAGCTCGAGACGCTGAAGACCATCGTTCCGGAAGAAAAAGAAGTGGACGAATTCATGCGCCTGCTTCAGGAAGCGGCTGCGGCTTCCGGCGTGCAGATCCGCAGCTTGACGTCTCAAGCCGTGGTTCCCAAGGACTATCACTACGAGTTGCCTTTCCTTATCACCGTGGACGGACCCTATTTCAGCATCGAGGATTTCTTCGCCCGGCTCAGCCGTCTCTCCCGGATCATCAATGTGGGTGATCTGTCTTTTACCGGCTTGGCGGACCCGTCCAAATCGCGCTATCCCGTGCGTCCCGGCACCACCGTCACAGGCACATGCACGGTCACAACTTTCTTTAGCACGCCGGCGGATGCGTCCCCGGCTACGGCAGGCAAGAATCAACCAGCGGGCAAGAATCAGCCCGCTCGCAAATAAGCGGAATCGAGCCGACTGACTATGCGACTCGCAATATCATCGCGAACGCTGTTACCGCTGGCCTTCTCGGCGGTCCTTGCGACGTGCGCCCTGGCGCAAGAACACCCAAACATTCAGCCCAATGCGGTGCGCGACCAGCTTATGAAGCAGGCGTCCGGCGGATCTCAGCCGCAAAGCGCTCCACAGACCCAGGCGCCCGCTCCTGCCAAGCCTCCGGCCCCCGCGCCAACGAAAGCCCCGGCGAAGGCCCGGGCAGCTGCGAAGCAGACTGCCAAGGGTCCGGCAAAAGCGCCGGCAGCCGCCAAGGACGCCACGAAAGCGGCAGCCGGGAATTCCGCCACGCCGTCAGCTGAAAAACCGGCCGACGAAAAAGCTCCTTTTGTCCGGCGCGACCCGTTCGACACGCTCCTCACCAAGGCGCGCACGACAAACGCGCCACCGGAAAATCTTCCGCCCGGGAAAGCGGGTCTGATTGTCGAGACGTTGCGGATCGACGGCATTGTGCACAGCCCCAACGGGATGATCGCCATTGTCTCGAATTCGCAGCAGCGGGTTTATTTTCTGCGGGAAGGCGACAAATTGTATGACGGCTCTGTCAATAAAATTTCACTCGATGCCATTTCATTCAACGAGGTTGGCAAAGACGCATTTGGAAAACCGCTGGAACGCGTGGTGACCAAGCGACTTTACCCAAGTCCAGGAGAACAGCAATGAAGACCAATTGGCCGGCTCTCGGGTTCAGCTGCCTATGGCTGGCAGGCGCCGCGATAGCGGTTCCCCCCGCGAGCGCGCAAGTCGCTCAGCCATCACCGATGGGCGCGGCCGCATCACTGGCCTCGATCTCGGCCGTGGAAATCGCCCAGCCGGGTCCGCAAACCACGGTTCGCATCCATGGCACCGGCGAACTGCATTACCAGACTTCGCGTCTGGATTCTCCGCCCCGGCTCGTTCTTGATTTTGCCGATACTCGCTTGAATGTCGGGAAGTACAAAGTTGCCAGCGAATATTCTCCGGTCCTCGATGTGCGCCTGGGGCAGCCCAATCCCGGTCAGTCTCGAATCGTGATCGACCTTGCCAAGACGGTTCCGTTCAGCGCCCATGCCGACGGTTCGGACGTCACGATTTTCTTTACTGCTCCGGCGGCTTTGGCTGCTCCCGCAGCGCTCCATCCGGTCACAAAACTTGCTCCGCGCGCGCAAGCCGCCGCCAATGTGCCGAATATGCCTCTTCCGGCATGGCTGACGGAACGCAGTACTGGTTTCGCGAGCCCTGCCGCTGAGCCTGCCGCGCCCGCGCCGCAAAATCCACTGGCGGCCGATACTCAGGGTGCGGGTCCGGCGCCTGAAAAGAAATATACGGGAGACCCGATTTCGGTGAATCTCAAGGACGTGGATTTGAAGGATTTCTTCCGCCTGATTCATGAAATCAGCGGGCTGAACGTTGTCCTGGACCCATCGGTTCGCGGGACAGTGACGCTGGTCCTCGACGAGGTCCCCTGGGACCAGGGCTTGGACATCGTGCTGCGCAACAACGGGCTCGACCAAGGAAATCGACGGAAATGTCCTGAGAATCGCGACGCAGGATACTCTCGCGGCGCGAAGCGGACCAGCGCCGGGACCTGCTCAAGGCGGAAACCGACTCGATCGAAATGGTGACCGTCACGCGGACCCTCAGCTACGCCCAGGCAAACAGCTTGGTGGCCACGCTGAAGAGGTTCCTGACTTCCCGCGGCGACATCTATCGCCGATATCCGTTCGAACACCCTGATTATTCGGGACATTCCGTCTTCGATCCCGAAGATTGACGACTTGCTGCGGCAGATTGACCGGAAATCGCAGCAGGTGGAAATCGACGCGCGCGTGGTGCAGACTTCCCGCTCGTTTGCGCGGGAAATTGGCACGGAGTTTGGTTTTCCACCCCCGCCGGGCAACACCGGAAATACGGCGCTTTGGAGGCCTGGTCGGGAACACTACTTTCCTCAGCCCCGTGATCCACTCCATTTCATTCTCCGTTCTCGACCGCCTCGGGAACGGGGAGTTCCAATTCCGCTGGTACGAATCTCGGGCGCACCGCTCCCAACAGCGGGCTTCACTTTCACCACTCAAGGCCATAACTACGCGATCGACTTTATTCTGAGCCTGATGGAAAGCCGCGGCATCGGCAAGATTGCTTTCGGAACCCAAGGGCGTGACGCAAAACAACGAGAAGCTAACCGTGAAGCAAGGGCACCAAGTTCCGATTCAGACGAATATCAATAACACCATCTCCATGCAATACGTCGATGCCGTTCTGGAACTGGAAGTTACTCCGCAGATCACGGCCGAAGGAACGGTTTTCCTGGATATGAACGTGGAAAATACCCAGATCGACCAGAGCATCGGCATTCTGGGCCAGCCTGGCCTGGATACGCAATCCACGCAGACCAAAGTGCTGATCAATGACGGCGGCACGGTCGTGATCGGCGGAGTAGTGATCACCAATCAAAATACGAGCGATCGACCAGGTGCCGCTGCTCGGCAGCATGCCGCTGATCGGCAATCTGTTCAAACACACGTCCATCAGCGTTTCGACTCAGGAATTGATGTTCTTCGTGACGCCGCGAATTTTGCCGGGCTGAGCTCCGCAGGGTACAATCTCGAGTGACTCGGGAGGAGACCTCGGTTTCCTCCCTTTTTTTATGCAGACCAACACAACAGCCCGTCTAAAGCTTCTTCGGCACTCGCTGGATGCACGCCGGCGTCAGCGCGCTGCTCGAAACGCACCTGCCCAATATCTATTACTTTGCGGATTTTCGGGGACTCGGGCGCGCTGCTGGTGGATGCCACGTCAGCCACGCTATTCACTGACGGCAGGTTCACGGTCCAGGCCAAGGAAGAGACTCGCGGAATTCGCGCACGTATCCATAAGGGTTCGCTTCTGGACGCGGTTGGCGAGCACCTGCGGAAAAGGAAACGCCAGAGGGTCGCGGTTGCACCCTCGCGGCTCACTTTGGCGGGCTGGAAGGCGCTGAGGAAGGCCGCAGGAGGCAATCCGTAAAATGGGTTGCCATTGATGGCCTGGTCGAAAGCCTCCGCGCCGTCAAAGACGCCTTTGAAATTGACCGAATCCGGGACGCCGCGCGACTGGGCTCCCAGGTCATGGAAGAGACCATTCGCTTGATTCGGCCTGGAGTCACCGAACTTGAAATCGCTGCGGAGATTGGCTACCGGATGCGCCGGAAAGGAGCGTCCGGAGAATCCTTTGAAGCGATCGTGGCTGCCGGGCCACGCTCCGCGTTGCCGCATGCGCGTCCTACGGCGCGCCAAATCGGGAAAAACGAGTTGGTCGTGCTGGACCTGGGTGCTATACTGCGCCACTACTGCAGCGATTTGACGCGCACGGTCCACGTCGGCGGCCTCCTGCGCGCGTCCGCCAGTGGTATCAGGCGGTACTGGAAGCGCAAGTCAGCGGCAAGGGATGCGCTGAAGTCGGGAGTCACTTGCGGTGCCGTCGATGCCGCTGCCCGAAACGTGTCTGCAGCGTAAAGGGTTGGGCCGCTATTTCGTGCATAGCACAGGTCACGGGATTGGCCTTGAAATCCATGAGGACCCCCGGATCGCTCGGGACAAAAAACGGTTCTGGAGACGGGAAACGTCATTACCTTGGAACCCGGTGTGTACGTGGAGGGCGTTGGGGGAATCCGCATCGAAGACGATGCCTTGGTGACCCCGCGCGGCGCCGAAATTCTAACCACCGCCCCCCGGGAATTCCTCGAACTCTGAGCACAACGATGAAGGGATCTAAAAAACATCCGCCGCCCTGATTTTTCCGTGCCGGGAGTCGACCTCGGCCAACTGGAGCGCTTGCTCTCTTTCATGTCCGAACATGGGCTCGAAGAGTTCGAATACGCCCATGGGGATTTGCGGATCCGGCTGAAAAAGGCTATCCCGCAGCCCAGCGCCGCCCCGGTTCTGGCGCTTCCCGCGGCGCAAGCTGCCCCTCCGCAGGTCATCGTGGCGCAGGCTCCGCCAAGCGCTCCCCAGGCGGCCACGCAGGCCGGCTCTGCGCCGGCCCAGCCCGCTCCTGCGGCGGCGGACGAGCACATCATCAAATCGCCCATCGTCGGCACATTTTATGCAGGACCGAGTCCTGACGCCGGGACCATTTGTTCGCGCGGGAGACATTGTGGAATGCGGGCCAGACGGTCTGTATCATCGAAGCCATGAAATTGATGAACGAAATTGAAGCCGATATCAGCGGGGAAGTGGCTGCGAGTCCTGGTCGAAAACGGGCAGCCGGTGGAGTATGGCGAGCCGCTTTTTGCGCTGCGGCCCACGGGGAAAAAGAAGTAAGTAGCGCGGGCTTCAGCCTGTGGGTTTTAGTCCTTGGAGGGATTCATGGAAACCCACAGGCTGAAGCCTGTGCTACTTTCAGGCTGAAATGTTTCGAAAAATCCTCATAGCCAATCGCGGTGAAATCGCCCTGCGCGTGATCGATGCGTGCAAGGAACTGGGCATCGCCACGGTCGCGGTCTATTCCGAGGCGGACCGCAACGCACTGCATGTGCGCTTTGCGGATGAAGCCGTATGCATCGGGCCGCCCCGCTCGAGCGAAAGCTACTTGAACATCCCGCAGGTGATCAGCGCCGCGGAAATCACGAACGTTGACGCCATCCATCCCGGCTACGGTTTCCTCTCCGAGAATGCGAATTTTGCCGAGGTGTGCGAGGCTTCGCACATCACGTTCATCGGCCCCTCGCCGGACTTGCTGCGCATGATGGGCGAAAAAGACCAGGCGCGGCGCGAGATGTCCGCTGCGGGAGTGCCTGTCGTGCCCGGCTCGCAGGGAATCGTTGCTGACGAAGCCGCGGCCCTCGCCGAAGCCGCGCGAATCAAATATCCGGTGATCCTGAAAGCTTCCGCGGGCGGCGGCGGGCGCGGGATGCGCGTGGTGCGCAGCGAGGAAGAACTTCCCGCCGCTTTGTCAACGGCCCGCAACGAGGCGCAGCAGGCTTTCGGCATTCCCGATATGTACATCGAGAAATTCATCGAGCGGCCGCGCCACATCGAGTTTCAAGTACTCGGAGACAAGCACGGGCACGTCATGCACCTTGGCGAGCGCGAATGCAGCATCCAGCGCCGCCACCAGAAACTCATCGAGGAATCCCCTTCGCCGGCGGTGAATGCCAAGCTGCGCGCCGAACTGGGCGCCCGCGTAGTCGCGGCGCTCGAACAGGTGGGCTACACGAGCGCCGGCACGGTTGAATTCCTGATGGACGAAGACGGATCGATCTACTTCATTGAAATGAACGCCCGCATCCAGGTGGAACATCCCGTCACGGAAATGGTGACCGGCGTGGATTTGATCAAGTCCCAGATTCGCCTCGCGACGGGCGAAAAGCTTCACGATGTAGTCGGCAAACTCGCCCTGCACGGCCACGCAATTGAGTGCCGCATCAACGCCGAAGACCCTGAAACTTTCATCCCCTCGGCCGGGCACATCACCGTGTTCCGTACGCCCGGCGGCCCGGGGATCCGCGTGGACACGGCGGCGCACGCCGACGCGGTGATTCCCGCCGTACTACGATTCGCTGGTGGCAAAGCTCATTGCCTTTGGCGACACGCGAGCCGAGGCCATTGTCCGGATGCGGCGGGCCCTGGAGATGTTCGTGGTCGAAGGCATCAAGACTTCCATCCCCCTGCAGCGAAAAATCATGATGGATCCTGACTTTAGCGCGGGCCGGCTGGACACCCACTTTCTTGACCGTTTCGCCACATCCCGCGCGGGATAAACCCATATGAACCTTGTGTTCCCGCGCCTCTATGCCATAATCGACCCCACTTTGCTCACCATTTCGGAACTGGAATTGGCCGAAGCGCTGGCGGGATCCGGGGTCGAGCTCATTCAATATCGCAATAAGACGGCTTCTTCCCGGCATTATTTCGAAATTTCCCGGCAGCTTTCGAATGCACTGGCCCCGCGCGGCGTCCGCCTGATCGTGAACGACCGTCCGGACATTGCGCTGCTTGCGGGAGCGGGCGGCGTGCACGTGGGCCAGGATGATCTCGGTGTGGAAGACGCGCGCGCTGTTTGCGGCGGGTTAGGTGGGAATGACCGCTGGGTGGGAGTTTCCACTCACTCGCTCGAACAGTTAGCCGCGGCGGACCGCACTTCCGCCGACTATATTGCCATCGGCCCGATTTTCCAGACGGCGACGAAGAAAAATCCCGACCCGGTCGTTGGGACGGAACTCTTGCGGAAGGCGCGGCAGCTGACGAAAAAACCTCTCGTCGCAATTGGTGGCATCACGCTCGAACGCGCGGCGGAAGTATATCGCGCGGGGGCGGATTCTCTGGCTGTGATTCGCGATTTGATCTGCACCCAGAACCCAGCTGTTCGGGTACGGGAATACCTCGACGTGGCGGCGACGGTTGAGTAGCACAGGCACCTTGCCTGTGCGGGTTTTGCGATCGTCGTCATGTGGTAAGCGGTTGCCGAGTAGCAGCTTACAAAACCGCACAGGCAAAGTGCCTGTGCTACTTATGGCAACTCCTCGCGTGAATTAGGGACAGGGCGCGCGGAAGTGGCAAGGAGGTACCAGCTGTCTGAAACGAAAATCACCACGGCGATTGCGCCTCCTGCGGAAGCGGATTCCTCAGGGTTCGTTCGCGGACTGGGCCTTTTCGATTCGACCACAATCGTCGTCGGGTCGATGATCGGCTCCGGCATATTCATTGTCTCGGCCGACATCGCGCGCAACGCGGGATCGACGGGGGGCCTGCTTGCCGCCTGGATCATTACGGGCCTGATGACCGTGACCGCTGCGCTGTCTTACGGCGAACTCGCGGCCATGATGCCGAAGGCTGGCGGACAATACATTTATCTCCGCGAAGCCTACTCTCCGCTCTGGGGATTCTTGTACGGGTGGACTCTTTTCCTGGTCATTCAGACCGGAACCATCGCCGCGGTAGCCGTCGGTTTTGCGCGCTTCCTCGGCGTCATCTGGCCCGCAATTTCTCCCAATACGTGGGTCGTCTCTCCGATCGCGCTTTCCGATAAATATGCGATCAGCCTTTCCGTGCAGCAACTGGTGGCGCTCCTCCTGATTTTATTTCTCACGGCGCTGAATACGCGCGGGCTAAAACTTGGCAAGCTGATCCAGAATGTTTTCACTTCGGCGAAATTGCTGGGGATTGCCGCGCTGATCCTGGCCGGAATTTTCCTGGGCCGGAACGCGGCGGCGATTCAGGCCAATTTCACGGGCATCTGGACGCTTCACGATCCGCAGACCATCGAGCCGGGCGCGAGCTGGATGAAATCCTTCATCCCTTCGGTGACGGCGGCGTCCGGAGCTTTCGGTTTGCTGATCGCCTTCGGCGTGTCGCAGGTCGGCTCGCTTTTTTCCGCGGACGCCTGGAACAACATCACGTTTACCGCGGGCGAGGTAAAAAATCCGAGGCGGGACATCCCCGTTTCGCTGGCCTTGGGCACGGCGATTGTCATAACGCTCTATTTTCTAGTCAATGTCGGATACCTCTCGACGCTCACTCTTCACCAGATTCAGACCGCGCCGGACGACCGCGTCGCCACCGCCACGCTTGCGGCAATTTTCGGAAAAAGCGGCGCGACGCTTATGGCGCTGGCGATCATGACCTCGACGTTCGGCTGCGCCAACGGGCTGATCCTCGCGGGCGCGCGCGTGTACTACGCCATGTCCCGCGACGGTTTGTTTTTCAAGGGGATCGGAAAACTCAACGCCAGCCATGTCCCGGCGATGGGCCTCGTGTTGCAGGGAATCTGGGCGGCCATCCTCGTGCTGCTGCGCACGCGCCTCGTGAATGCCGCGACCGGCGCGGTGAGCTACGGAAATCTCTACGGCGTTTTGCTCGACTACGTGGTTTTTGCGGTGCTCATTTTTTATGTGCTCACCATCGGCGGCGTTTTCGTTTTGCGCCGCAAGCGCCCGGATGCCGAGCGGCCCTATCGCGCGTGGGGATATCCGATTGTGCCAATCCTGTATATCGTGACCGCGCTGGTTATCATGCTGATCCTGATTTTGTATCAAACGCAGGATACCTGGCCGGGGCTCGTGATTGTGCTTCTTGGCGTTCCGGTGTATTGGGCGTGGTCGCGCAAGTAGGACGGGCTTCAGCCTGTCTGGTTTTGATTTTTGGAAGGACTAAAAAGCAGACAGGCTGAAGCCCGTCCTACAAAATACGAAGGTGGCTATGCCGAATCAATTGTTTCAAGTAAAGACGCACGAGGCGCTCCTCAATGAGCTCCAGAGCGAGAATCAATTGCGCCGGGTCCTCGGCCCTGTCCAGCTCTCGAGCCTGGGCGTTGGAGCGATCATCGGGACCGGCATCTTCGTTCTGACCGGCGTAGCGGCGCATGACCTGACCGGGCCCGCGCTCATGCTGTCCTTTGTGGTTTCCGGCTTGACGTGTTTTTTCGCGGCGCTTTGTTACGCGGAGTTTGCGTCGATGGTGCCCGTGGCGGGCTCGGCTTACACGTACGCGTATGCCACGCTCGGCGAACTGTTCGCGTGGATCATGGGCTGGGACCTGATCCTGGAGTACGCCGTGGCTTCGGCTACGGTTGCGCACGGCTGGTCCCATTATTTTCAGGATTTCCTCCATTTCTTCCACGTTGCATTGCCCACGGTTTTTACCAACGCTCCTTTTGATTACGAACTGAGTACAGGACACTTCACTTTGACGGGCACGTGGTTCGATCTTCCCGCGATCGCGATCGCCCTGATTGTCACCGCGATCCTGGTAAAGGGGATCAACGAAAGCGCCAGCGTGAACGCGGCGAT
Source organism: uncultured Acidobacteriota bacterium (assembly GCA_963819395.1). Classification (GTDB taxonomy): domain Bacteria; phylum Acidobacteriota; class Terriglobia; order Acidiferrales; family UBA7541; genus Palsa-360. Next base: position 326,881 of record CAWFVW010000002.1, on the reverse strand, counting down.
CGTGATTTTGAAACTCGCGATCGTTCTCTTCGTGATCGTTGTCGGATCATTTTATGTGCACACGGCGAATTGGCATCCGTTCGCTCCGTTTGGTTTGAGCGGGCTCAGTTTCTTTGGGCATACGGTGCTGGGCGAGAGCGGGCCCGGCGGGCAGCCGATGGGAATGCTGGCGGGAGCGGCCATCGTTTTCTTCGCTTATATCGGATTTGACTCGATTTCGACCCATGCCGAGGAAGCCCGCAACCCTTCGCGAGACGTTCCCATCGGGATCATGACGTCGCTCGTGCTTTGCACTTTCCTCTACATCGCCGTGGCTGCTGTGCTCACTGGCATGGTGAACTACAGCAAAATCAATATTGATGCACCAGTCTCCGATGCATTCCGGCAAGTAGGCCTGCCGTGGGCGGAGCTGCTGGTTTCTGTCGGGGCGGTCGCGGGAATCACGTCGGTTCTTCTCGTCATGATGTTGAGCCAACCCAGAATTTTTCTGGCGATGGGGCGGGATGGGTTGCTGCCGACGAGCTTTTTTGGCGCCGTGCACAAGAGGTTTCGCACGCCCTGGAAATCCACGATTTTGACGGGGCTGTTCGTCGCCACAATGGGCGCGTTTCTCCCTCTGCGAATTCTGGCCGAGCTCGTGAATATCGGAACCTTGCTGGCCTTCGTGATCGTTTGCGCCGCGGTCATGATCATGCGACGAACCCATCCCGAAGTGCATCGCCCGTTTCGCGCCCCATTTGGATCGATCACTCCCATTCTCGGGATCCTGAGCTGTCTGCTTCTGATGTTTTCCCTGCCCGTCGCCAATTGGGTGCGGCTTGCGGTCTGGCTGGTGATCGGCCTGGTGATTTATTTCACGTACGGGATCCATCACAGCCGCATAACGCTGGAGAGCCGCGAGGCGGACGCCAAAGTCGCGCTCGGCCAGAAATAAACCCCCTCCCTGGGAACGCCAATCTCCCGGTTGGCGTCCTGCAAATCGCCAATCGGGAGATTGGCGTTCCCAGGATTGTTCCGGTACGCCCCCACGCAGCTGAATGAATTTCTGGTAATCTCCTATCGCATTTCCCCCCGTAGTATTCTGTTTATTTGCAGGGGGAAGATCGTCCGCGCGCGTATGGCCTCAACATTAACAACCCGGAGCCGCGCCATTTGGGCCGGCTTGAGTGTGGCCGATTGGGCAGCTCTGGCAGTCCTTCTTCTTTACGGGACGCTGCTCGGGCTGCGCGAGTATTACGCACAGGTCCCTCAGTCCGGCTTCTTGTTCTTCCTGGCGATCTGCGCGGCGATCTACTGGCTGGTGCGCGGATGGATTTGGGCACGCGACCATCTCCTGTGGAGCCTGCGCAACCGGCTGGTGGCGGCGTATGTGTTCATCGCTGTCGTCCCGGTGATGCTCCTCCTGGCGATGGCGGGACTGGCTGCGTACCTGCTGTATTGGCAACTTGGCTCTTACGTGATCTATACGGAAATGGAAGAGCGCCAGGAGCGCGTGGGCGTAGTGACCACCGCCCTGGCTAATTCGTACGCCGCCGAAGCAAACTTAGGGCGCAGTGCCGCGGCTTTGGCCCTGCCGGTGACCCCCGACACCTACATCAAGAACGCGATGACCGAATTGCCCGGCTTGAGAGTCGAAACCGGCAAGGGAGAGGAATTGCTCCAGGCCCACGGAGTTTTTGTAAGGACCCGATACCGAGGGCTTGTTTTCAGCGATGGTCAGCTCGCCTTGCGGGGCGTGGTTGCGCGACAGACTCCTGTGGGGCGAATCCTGGTTTCCGTGATTGTTCCCATCTCGCCGGAGCTGATTGATACACTGGCGCCGGAACTTGGGCCAATCCAGTTTAATGTGCTCCGCCCGGAGAGCGGCGGCGGAAAATCCGAAGTCCCAATCGTGATTGGGACGCAGGAGTACGCGTCTGTCGAGCAGATCGGCACCCTGGACCGCCCCGTTCCAAAGGCCGTGAATCCTTTCGACAAACTGATCACCGGCATAGTGGGCTTGGAAGTTTTGGATGAGGACCAGAAGCCGGGCCAGACCAGTTCCGCGCGGGTGTTTGCTTCGTTCAGCACGCGCCCATCGCTACTGAACAAGCGGCTCTTCAGTCCGCTCGGGGATCTTGGGGGCGCGGCCGCAACGGCGCTGCTGGTTGTTGGCGCTGTTTTTCTGCTGATTGAAATCGGTTCGCTCGTGACAGGCGTTATTCTGACGAGGACGATTACGACGGCCGTCGATAATCTATACAGCGCAACCCAGCATGTGCAGGAAGGCGACCTCAGCTATCGCGTGCGAATCCCGCACCGGGACCAGCTCGGGGCGCTCGGCGAATCATTCAACTCGATGATGCAATCGGTCTCCACCCTGATCGAGGAGCAGCGCCAGCGCCAGAAACTGGAGAACGAGCTATCCATCGCGAACGAAGTGCAGCAGCAACTGTTCCCGCGCTCGCTGCCGAATCTGACGGGCATCGAGATCGAAGCCATCTGCCGTCCGGCGCGCGCCGTCAGCGGCGATTACTACGATTTCATCCGCATCTCGCCCACCCGGCTGGCGATTGCCCTTGCCGACATCAGCGGAAAGGGAATCTCCGCGGCGCTGCTCATGGCCAACGTGCAGGCTGCCTTGCGCAGCGACGTGCTCCGCTACCGGAACGGCCAGCCGGGAATTCACCACGAGCAGATTAATACCGCCGAAATTGTTTCGCATCTCAATCTGCATTTGTTCCGCAATACTTCCGATGAACGCTACGCAACTTTTTTCTTCGGAGTGTACGACACCGAAACGCGCCAGCTCCATTACACGAACGCCGGGCACCTTCCTCCCCTCTACGTTCACGGCGGCAGCGTCAGGCTCCTGGAAGTCGGAGGGATGGTAGTGGGGTTGTTCAATGATGTGCCGTTTCAGCAAGGCGCCGTGGAAATCGAGCACGGCGCGATGCTCGTGGCCTACAGCGACGGCTTGATCGAGCCGGAAAACGTTTACGGCGAGGAATTCGGAACCACGCGCCTCATCGAGGTGGCCACGCGAAACAAAGATGCATCTTCCCACGCGATTGCCGAGGCCATGATGCACGCCGCCGAGGAGTGGTCCGGATCTCCCGAGCAGGCGGACGATATGACCGTGATTGTGATGCGCTTTTCCGGGGATCCCGGGGAGAAGCGTGCATGAAAGTTCTGACCGCCGCTCAAATGCGCGAGGCCGACCGGCTCACCACTGAGCGGTACGGCATTCCCGGCATTGAATTGATGGAGAACGCGGGAACGGCCGTCGCCGAATTCCTGCGCGAAAAATTTCCCGACATCGCCAGCCGCAAAATCCTGTTGCTGTGCGGGAAGGGAAACAACGGCGGCGACGGAGTGGTGGTGGCGAGACACCTGAAAAATTTTGGATTCGCGGGGGTGGTTTTTCTTTTTGCGAATCCGGGCTCGGTGGAGGGCGATGCTGCGGCCAATCTGAAGCGCTGGCAGCAAGGCCTCGGCGAATTGTATGTCGTGACGAGCGAGGCGGAATGGGAATCCGCGCGTGCGGCCCTGGCCGAGGCGGACCTGATCGTTGACGCGCTGCTTGGCACCGGGTTGCGCGGGCCCGTGGAGGGCCTGCTCGGCAAAGTCATCGAAGATCTGAACGCGGCGCGGGCGAAGCGGCGGGGCAGGATGGCCGTCGTGGCTGTGGATATGCCCTCCGGGCTGGGTTCGGATTCACAGGATTTTGGCGGGCCGGTCGTGGCTGCCGATTACACCGTCACGCTGACAGCGCCGAAGGTTGGGCAGATGGTCCTGCCGCATTCGCCCTGCTGCGGCGTGCTGGTCGTGAAGGACATCGGAACGCCGCAGGAGCTGCTCGAATCCGACTCGCATTTGAAAATTCACTGGATCGAGCCGGCCGAATTCCGCGCTCTGCCGTTCGTGCGCGACCCGGCCGCGAATAAAGGAACGTACGGCCACGCACTGATCGTCGCCGGATCGCTCGGGAAATCCGGCGCGGCGATTCTGGCGGCGCGCAGCGCACTGCGTTCGGGAGCTGGCCTCGTCACGGTGGCAACGCCGCAGGATGTATTGCCGATCGTGGCTGGGGGATTGCCGGAAATGATGACGGCTCCTTTGGGGTCCACCGAAGCGGGGAGTGCAAGCCTGAGCAATCTCGATTACGGAAAGTTTGCGGAGATTCTGAAAGGGAAATCGGTTCTGGCCATCGGACCGGGACTTTCCATGCACCATGATACGCAACAATTCATCCGCCAGGTCGTCGGGCAGACGGAGCTGCCGATCATTTTGGATGCCGACGGCCTGAACGCCTTCGCCGGAATGGCCGACACGCTGAACGAGCGCCACGCCGCCGCAATGGTGCTGACGCCGCATCCCGGCGAAATGGCGCGCTTGCTTGGAATCACGGTGAAGGATGTGCAGGCGCGCCGCCTGGACGTGGCTCTCGAGGCGGCCGGCCGCTGGCGCGCGCATGTGATCCTCAAGGGTTTTCACACGATCCTGGCCACGCCCTCGGGAAACGCGTACGTCAACACGACAGGGAATCCCGGAATGGCCACCGGAGGAACAGGCGACGCGCTCACGGGGATCCTCGCAGGCCTGACCGCGCAGTTTGGCGTCGAGGATTGGGCGCGCGTGCTGAGCTTCGGCGTGTATCTCCACGGACTCGCCGGCGACATCGCCGCCGCGCGCGTCGGCGAAGCGCCCCTGATTGCCTCTGACTTGATCGATGCGATTCCAGAAGCATACGCGCGCGTGATCGCGCAACGCCAGTAGGACGGGCTTCAGCCTGTTGGGTTTCGGCCAGTACGCTACCGCTTGTAGGGTACGTGGCAGCAGTGCAACAAAAACCCAGACAGGCTGAAGCCCGTCCTACATGAATGGAACATACGAAATGACGGCTCAAGATTTCATCACCCATTCCGCTGAAGAGACCACCGCCCTGGGGCGCGAAATCGCGGGAAAACTCCGAGCGCCCGTCCTGGTGCTATTGCAGGGAGACCTCGGCGCCGGCAAAACTACGCTGACCAAGGGAATTATCAGCGGACTCGGTGTGGCCAAAGAAGAAGATGTCACTAGCCCTACATTCAATCTCGTCCACGAATTTGGAAATCACGACTCGGCCGGCTCAAAACGGAGCCCGCACCCGGGTAAGGTCTACCACGTCGATCTCTACCGCGTGGAAAATTTTCACGACATCGAATCTCTCGGCCTGGAAGACGCCCTCTCCGATAAAGCCATCGTGATCATCGAGTGGCCCGAACATTTCACGATCCGCACGGACTGGCCCAAGGTGGAAATCCGCCTCGATCATGCGGGCGAAGACTCCCGCCGCATTGCCGTTTCAGGTTTGATTGTGGGGATCGGGCTGACTTGAAAATCCGCACCCTTGAAAAGCAAAGGGTGCGGCACCCGAGGGTTCAATATTTTTGCAGGCCTTGCGCACCGGGAAAGGAGCCCTCGTCGGTTCCAGCGGCGAAGGCCCCTGCTATTCCGCACACCTTAGAATTCGACTCTCAGCGCAAACTGGATCTCCCGCTGGCCGTCCTGGACTTGTTGATTAACCCGCCCATTGGTTGGCTGTTCCGAGAACGGGCCGATCTCAGGAGGTAAAGTAGGATCACCTGGTGAACCGTTGAAAATTTGGGTGCTGAAATGCTGGCCGCTAAAGTTTGGATGGTTTATGACGTTGAAGAATTCGGCGCGGAACTCCAGCATGCCGCCCTCTCCCAGAAATCCCAGCTTGGTGTCCTTCACGAGTGAAAAATCCCAATCCCTTTCTGCCGGCCCGACCAGGCCATTCCGTGGGGCGGTACCCAACTGTCCAACGGTGGGCGAACAACCTGTTAGTCCAGCGCCAGTGCAACCCGGCGGCAGCGAGAACATGGCCCCGTTGATCCAGTTGTTGGGATCACCGGTGATGACTTTGTTGGGGTCGTAGGGAATCGGTATGTAGGCACAGGGATTCGTATCGGCGGCAGGATTCGCTGCTGGATGCCCTGGCGTCGAAGTGCAAAGAGGCAGGTATTTCGCAATCAGCGCCGGCGTATTGATATTGGGACGGTCACCCTGGCCACCCTGCAAGACGCCTGAATTCGAGCGATTGACGGCGATAAGCGGTGAGAATGGTTGGCCGCTTTGGATGCTCACGATGCTGCTCATGAACCAGCCGTTGGCCACCTTGGAGAGAAACCCGTTCGACTTCACGAACGCCGGGATGTGGTATAAGACGCTAATTTCCCAGTTGTTCCGGATATCGAAGCAGGCCGGACCCTTGTCGACGCTCGTATTCAGCGGATAGGTGCCCAGCAGCCCGCCTGAAGTAATGCAATCCTGTACGTTGGATTGGCCCTGGGTTTCATCCATTACGCGGCTGCGCGTGTAGGCGGCTTCGAGTTCCAGTCCGTGGGTAGCCCGTTTTTGTAGCACCACTTGCAAGGCGTTGTAACGAGAAGTTGCCGCTGTGGCGACATTAATATCGCTGCCGAAGTGCGAGTTCAGGTTGGTGTAAGCGGTCGAGCACCCCGCCGGGAGTGGGTCTCCCGAGCAATTCGTATCCCAAAAGGGCACTTGGCCGCCGACGCACACGCTTGCGGGATCACCGCAGGGACCAAAAGACGTAGGGGGAATCGGATTTCCGTCCCGAACCATCGGCAGGTGAACCCCGTGGTTGCCCACATAGGCCACCCCCAGTGCCATGTCCCAAGGCAACTGCTGCTGAATGCTGGCGTTGTACTGGATCATATAGGGGCTCTTCCAGTTGTAGTCAATGAACGTAGGCGTGAAGACGCCTTGGGCGGTGGGTGTATAGAAACTCCGGACTTGATCGGGAATGGGCAACGGAAATCCTGTAGTCCCTAGTGTGGCCTCCCAACTATCGTGGGGAGCATGGCTGGGTGATTCCTGGAGGTGCAGGATGAGGAGCTCGGGTTAATATCGACCAATCCTGCATACGGCAGAGATCCGTTCGCGGTTTGTCCGAGAGCCGTTCCGATGTTCCCCATGTCGAAGTAGATTCCGGCGCCGCCTCGGATTGCTGTCTTCCCATTTCCGAAGAGATCATAGGCCAGCCCCACGCGCGGGCTGAAGTTGCGCGTTGAGTTGTTTTGGATGACGGGGCCAGGGTAAACGGGTCGCTGAAGTCGTTGATTTGCCTGGATTGTCTGCCATTCAACTCGTGCGGCGTGTTCATAAATTCATACCGCAAGCCCAGGTTTACGGTCAGCCGCTGTTTTACGCGCCAGTCGTCCTGGCCATAGAAGCCGTAGGTGTTGAAGATGAAATCCCGGTTTTCGGTAGCAAAGGTGGGCGCAAACTCTACCTGGAGCGGATTGGCCGCCAGGAAATCAGAAACCGTATTGTAAATGATTTGCCCATTAAAGGAGTTGGTCGCCTGACTGGCTTCATTGAACCGGTTAAGCAACACGCCAAGCTTGAAGGCATGTTTGCCGCGAGTCCAGTTCACATCGTCGCTCAAGGTGTAGATTTCTGTCGGTTGTACGTCTGGGGCGCGGCGTTCACGGAACCGAACTCGGCATAGTTGCCGCCGCCGGGCCCGTTCAAGTCGACCACGCCGGTGTCAAAGCCCGGCACGAGTTGGGGACCGGTATCACCGGGCAAGCCGACATTAGCTTCGTTGATGAGGGCGTTGGTGCGGCTGAAAGAGAATCGTACGGCATTCAGTACCGTAGGCGAGAAAATGTGATTTTCAGCCAGTGTAATCCACTGATTTCGCGCGGTCGGCGCCTCGCGGAAATAGGAGAAATCCCCTACCGTTTCATTTTGAATGGCGTTGTCAATGGTATAGCGGGCAAAGAAGGAGTCCTTGTCGGAAATTGTCTGGTCGAAACGCATCTGCCCGTAATTCTCTCCGAGAATGTTATGGTCGTTAAAGGTCTGAACGGGCGGATTGCCCGAACTCGGGTCGAACAATGATCCTGGGTTGGGCAGAGGTATGAGCGCCAACAGAGGCGCGGTGTAGGGACTGAGCGTCACGTCACTCCCAATGTCAGGACATTGCGCGGCACTGATGATTGTCCCGGCGCCATAATTATTCGCCGCGGTTGCGTTCATCGGGTGACATCCCGCGCTTGGCACCGGGTTAGTGATGGGGACTCCCTGCGATTCCCGGATTCCTTCGTACACGGCGTAAAAAAACGACTTGTCTTTCTTGATGGGGCCGCCAAAGGCTCCTCCAAACTGATTCTTTCGGAGCGGCGCCTTCGGCACGGCTTGCTCATTGTTGAAGAAAGTATTGGCATCGAATGCATCATTTCGAATGTACTCAAAGACGTCGCCGTGGAGTTGATTGGTTCCGTTTTTGCTTACCGCCACCATCTGGCTGCCCATGCCTAGTCCATACTCAGCCTGGAAGGTGCCGGCCAGGACCGTATACTCCTTGATTCCATCCAAACCCAACGCATCGCCTGAACTGCCCGCCACGGGACTTCGACCCAACATGTTTTGCAGGATGGCCCCATCCAACGTAAAGTTGTTGGACCGCGGTGGGGCCCCGTTCACGCTAAAAGACGTTCCCCCCTGGTTATTTTGGTTTTTGTCCTTGTCGACGCCGGGCTGAAGCAGGGCGAGGTCAATATAATTCCGGCCGTTCAGCGGCAGTTCCGTCATCTTTGTCTCGCTGACCGTGCCTCCCAGGGTGGCATTCTGGGTATTCACCAAGGGCGCTTCCTCAGTCACGACGACTTGCTGGTCCGTGGATCCCACTTCGAAATCCAGGTTGATTACCGCTTGCTGAGTCACTTCGAGGGTGATGCCCTTTCGATTCACCGTCTTGAAACCGGGGTGCTCGGCTTTCACTTCATAGCGGCCCACGGGCAGTTCCGGCAATCGATATTCGCCGTCGTCACTGGTCTTCACGGTTCGCGTCAATCCTGTGTCCAAGTTCGTGACGCTTACGGTGACATCCGGCAACACTCCGCCAGATGAGTCTTTGGCAACACCCAGGATTGTCGCTGTAGGCATTTGGGCGGGAAGTGGAATCGCCAGGAAAATCAGGATCGCAGCTGAAAAGATGCCCAGGCATAGTCCTTTTCGGTATTTACCCATGGTCGCCCTCCTCTGGCAAGTTCGCCTGGTGTATTCAGACGATCCTTGGCCGCGCGCCCGCGAAATTAATGTCCAACAAACGCTACGATTGATACCTTGCATTAAATTTTAGGTTTATGGTCATTTTCAATTTCCGCGAAAGATTGGCCCGGGAACCCGAGTTCTGATTGGGGGGAGATTGACCCTTGTAACTTCATCGTGTCAAGTGGAAAAAACCTATATTTCAGACCTGAGTAAAATCATTAATACCTTAAGCAGTAACATAACATTTATTAAAACAGCCGGCGTTTTCGGCGACTGTATTATTTACAATGGTAAATTTCACCTCCATTGGAACTCTTCGTCGCCGGCTCCGCGCGAGAGTCTCTCGAGCGCCTTGCTTACCCGATGGCGAAGCTTGAACCGGGAGCGCGCCGGCAAGAAATGCTCGATCTGCTGTTAACGGGTTGGATTCGCCGCCTTGTTCGCGTCTTTACCCTGCTTGTTAACCTGAATTAGAGCCTAGCGCAGCCCCCTATGCCTGAACGCACGTCCATGCTCTCCACGGGCACGCCCGCTCGAGTCCACCTGAGGCCTTACTCGGCGGAGCTTCCCCTCGGCACTCTGGCCGTTGGCGTGGACAACATCCACCATGATGTCTTTCTGAGCCCGGCATTTGTGGAGACGACCGAAGCTTACCTTCTGGAATTCATCCGCCAGACCGCCAATCTTACTTTTCTTTCGCAAACCGACCGCATCGCAGGCGAACCGCAGGCAATCCCTGCGCCGCGAAGCCGACCGGAAGACCGCGCGCCCTCCCGAGGCGCCCTCCTGGAAGCGGCAACTTTCCGAACTTCTGCACGCCGGGCTGCAGCAGGCCAAGTACGAAAAGAATATCGAGATCGATCTGCTTCTTCGCGTCGCTTTGTTGAAGTACCTCACGCAGGAGATCGGAACGCAATTCGCGAACCTGCTGCTCGAAGCCAAGGAATGGATCCGGGCGCGCGGCGAGCATTTCGATCATACCGAGCAGGCCCACGTGATCAAGGCGCGCCTCGCCGAATTGCAGGCGGACCGCCGCAACCTGTTCCGAAACGTGGGCCAGCACGTATTTCAGGCGATTCAGGATATCGAGGAGAACAGCCTGGGAAGGTCCCGAAAAGCGCTGTTTGGCGAGGAGGGAAGTTCGGCCGCGTACGACATTTTGAACAACCGGCTGGCCTTTGTCGAAGGCGGCAAGGACGACGTCCTCTTTCTCGAGCAATATGTGCTGCTCGGAAATTATCAGAAAGACCAGGACCGCTTCGAGACTCTCGACACAATCCTTATCGATTTCCTGCGGGAGTCTGTCCATACCGGGGACCAGGGAACCGGCTCGAACGATTCGTGGCGCGAGCACCAGAAACTTGTGGACGCCGCGGTGGCGTCCGCGGGCCGAAATCGCGCGCCTGGAAGAGGAGCACGACACCCTGGCGCGCAAGCTGGAACGCTCCGAAAGCCTGATGGGGCGCGTGGGATTCGGCTCCGATCCGGCGACTCTGCGCGCGGCCATCTCGGACGTCGAAAAGCGGCTGCGTCACGCGCGGCGCAAACTGGAAGAATCGACTCCCCGAATCGAAGCCTCCCGCGGCGAGGCGGATTACCTGGCCAAACAGTATCAGGAACGCCTGGGCGATTATTTGAACCAGCCGGAAAACGCGCGCCGCCTCTTCGATCCGGCCGCGCCGGGCGAGCCGCGCGGAAGCGCGGCCGAACTGCGGGCGCGATTGCTGGAAGAATTGGTCGGCCGGCTCGAACAGCGCGATTTGCTCGTGCACATTCTGGCCAGCTACCAGTTGCGGAATATTTGCCACGATTACTGCCCGCCGATCCACCTGCAGCAATTGAAAAAGGCGCTGGTGTCGCGCGAGGAATTCAAGCGCGTCGAGGACATCCTGAAGCAATTTCCCGCGCGGCAGTATTCGACGCAGCGCATCGACGAATTGTCCAAGAAAATCCGGAAAACGCCGCGCGAAGAAGTGCGCGCCGTCGCGATCCGCTTCGCCGAGGACTTCATGCGGCTGCGCCGCGATACGCGCAATTTCGAGCGGCTGAGCGCGGCGATGGAGCGCGTCAATCTGGTGCGCAACGAGCGCACGCGCGAACTTTCGGAGATGAACCACAGCCTGTACGAATTCCTGCTGCCCGAGGAAGCCCGGCCCGCCGAAGACCGCGTGCTTTCCCACACCATCATCAAGGCGGACGTGCGCGGCTCGACAAAAATCACGCAGGAGTTGCTCGCGCGCGGTCTCAATCCGGCGTCGCTATTCAGCTTGAATTTTTACGAGCCGGTGAAGCGCATCCTCGAACGCTACGGCGCCGCGAAAGTTTTTATCGAAGGCGACGCGCTGGTGCTGGCGATTTATGAAACCGAATCCAACCGCGCGCAGCAGCGCGCCGTATCGAAAGCCTGCGCCCTGGCGCGGCAAATTCTGGCCGTCTCCTCCGCCTACAACGAGCGGCCGGAATCGAGCGACCTGCCGCGCCTGGAGTTGGGCGTCGGAATCGCGTTTCAGGGATCTCCGCCCACCTATTGGATGGACACCGATTCGCGCATCATGATTTCGCGCGCCCTGAATCTTTCCGACCGGCTTTCGAGCTGCTCCAAGGCCGCCAAGCGCATGCTGGCCCAGAATCCCTCGCCGTTTCGCCTGTTCCTGTTCCAGACCATGACGGAGGGCGTGGCCGAGGATGAGGCCGACGAATTCCTGATTCGCTTCAATTTGAACGGCGTGGAATTGAACGACGAAGGTTTCCAGAAGCTGCAGGAGGAAATCGCGCTGACGCCGCTGGAAGCCGATTGCGTCATGCCCTGGGGAAAGGAACGCGTCACTTTCTATCTACGGTGAAACGCCGGTGGGCGAGGGGCTCGAGCCCGTCCTGATCCGCCGCGGATTCATCCGCCAGATGCTGCCCGGCGGCAAAATTGGAGAGGCCGGCACGCGCCCCTATTACGAAGTTTGCGTCAACCCCAAGGTGTCTGGAGCTGGTCGAATACCTCGCGGCCACGGCCGCGGCGCAGCGCGCATGAAATGGCTAGGATGACGAGCGGCGCGGGCCTTGAGCCATCAATGAGCAGAAGCAAAGTCAAGCCCAAGCGAAAAAAATTTACCGCCGGCAGGAAGCTCGACGACGCGCGCGCGAACTCGCGGGCCCGCCGCCCGCCGCGCGAGTCATCCCCGACAAGCGCCTGAAACCGCCCAAGCACAAGAAGAAATTGATGGAAGAGTAGGACGGGCTTCAGCCTGTCTGGTTTTGAATTCTTGAAGGGCAAAAATTAAAACCAGACAGGCTGAAGCCCGTCCTACATGTGCTAATGAATGTGCCGCGTCTTTTTCTGCATGTAATCCATGAGCAGGTATTGGCCGAGGGTGTAGGGCGTGGTGAAGTACGCTTTGCCGCGGCACAGTTCCGTCACTTTTTGCACGAAGTGGACGAGGCTGTAGTCGCTCGCCAGCATGAACGTGTTGATCAAAATTCCCGAGCGGCGGCAGCGGCCCACTTCCTCGAGCGTTTGCGTCACCACCAGCGGGTCGAGGCCGAACGCGTTCTTGTAGATGCGCCCGTCTTCGAGCGTCAGCGCGGACGGCTTTCCGTCCGTGATCATCACGATCTGCTTCATGTCTTTTTTCTGGCGCGACGAGGATGCGGCGCGCGAGGCGCAATCCTTCGCGCGTATTCGTGTAGTACGGGCCGACCTGCACGCGCGCAAGCTCGCCGAGCGGCATTTCCTCCGCGGAATCGTGGAACAGCACGAGGTGCAGCGAGTCGCCGGGATATTGCGTGCGGATCAGATGCGACAGCGCGAGCGCCACTTTCTTGGCCGGCGTGAAGCGATCCTCGCCGTAAAGAATCATGCTGTGGCTGCAATCGAGCATGAGCACGGTGGCGCAGGAACTCTGGTATTCGGTCTGATGAACCATCAAGTCCGGATAATCGAGTTCGATCGGAACTTTCGAGCCTTCGCGGCGCACGGCGTTGAACAATGTCCCGCTGATATCGAGATTCAGCGTGTCGCCGAATTCGTAGGGGCGCGAGATGCCGCCCGATTCGACGCCGGTCGCCAGATCGCGCGTGTCATGCCGCCCGAAGCTGCTCTTTCCGAGCGACCCCATCAAATCCTTGAGCGTCTTGAATCCCAGAAAGTCGATCGTCTTGTCCGTGATTTCAAAGCGCGCATCGTTTTCCCGGTCGCGCCCCTGGCCGACTTGCCCGCGCGGAGTTTTATCCGGCGGCGCCGTCACCTGCGGATTGCCCGTGACGTATCCCTCCTGCATCAGCCGGTCGATCAACTGGTCGATCAGCTCTTTCATCTTGGCGTCCATCTGCTCGGGAGTCCCGTCCAGCAGATCTTTCAACTCCTGATTCGGAAGCAGGTCGCCTTCTTCGAGCGCTCGCTGAATTGCCTGACGCAGGGCTTCCATCGACTTTTCCGGGTCCATTTCAGAGAGCCCGTAAAACTGCGATTCGTAACCGCTCTGCAGGAAAAAATCGGACAGGCGCTTGACGAGTTCCTGCAGATCGACGCCGTCGGCCGGCTCGCCCGTGTATTTCGTGTAGCGGATAAATTTCGTCATAAGTTGTAGCCAGGTTTTTCTTGTAGCGCCCGCCTTCAGGCGGGCAATTTGGAATCACGGAAATGCCCGCCTGAAGGCGGGCGCTACACAAACCAAAGCGTCGCTCTCACACAGATTCTTTAGACCTTAAAGTCCATCCTCCTAATTGAACTGCCGCCGGGGCGGGCGCTGTTGTTGTTCGCGCGGCTCGGGCGTCTTCGGGGCGCTCCGCGTGATAGCCGCGCTCTTCGTTACGGCTGATGCGCTTGTGGGCCCACAGCCCTTCGAGAATGAATTCCGCAGCGGCCGCCATTCCGGCCGGGCCGCTTCGCCCATCCGCGCCCAGCCGGTCGATCAGGTCCATCAGGCCCTGAATTTTCTTCAGCTGCGCGAGAGCCTCCGCCGCCGGAGCGCTCTCGGGCACTTTCAATTCGCCCCCCAGTTCAAACCATTGCACGACGGGCTGAACATTCGCGCCCTCCATGCGGCTGGTGTAGACCTTGCCTACGGCGCCGCGAATCAGCTCCCGTGCGATATTCTCCGCGCCGCGCAATTCGCCTTCGTACTCGAGTTCCATTTTCCCGGTGATGGCCGGAAGCGCGGCGTACACATCGGCGATGCGGGCCGTGGCGCGCGTCTCGCGGTTGCGCACTGCGCGCTGTTCCGCGCTGCTCACCACGCTTTCCAGGCACGCAATCGGCAGGCGCTGGCTGACGCCCGAGCGCTTGTCAATCCGCTTGTCGTCGCGCGCAAGAAATGCGACCAGCTCGACGACTTCACGAAGATACGGAGGGATGTCAACTGTCGTCCGCCCGCCATCGCGCGCGACCCACGCTTCCTGCGCGGTGATGGAAACGCCTTCCTCTACCGTGGCGGGATAGTGCGTGCGAATTTCGGAGCCGATGCGGTCCTTGAGCGGCGTAATAATTTTTCCCCGCGCCGTGTAATCGTCGGGGTTCGCGGTGAAAACGAGCAGCACATCCAGCGGCATCCGCACCGGATAACCCTTAATCTGAATGTCGCCTTCCTGCATGATGTTAAATAGGCCGACCTGGATTTTTCCGGCGAGATCGGGAAGCTCGTTCACGGCGAAGATGCCGCGGTTGGCGCGGGGCAAAAGGCCATAATGAATCGTGAGCTCGTCGCCCAGCGCGCGGCCCGAGCGCGCCGCCTTGATCGGGTCAACGTCGCCGAGAATGTCCGCGATGGTCACATCCGGAGTCGCCAGCTTTTCCACGAAGCGCAGATCGCGCGGCAGCCAGGAGATTGGAGTGGCGTCTCCTTTTTCCGCGATCAAGTCGCGGCACGCGCGGCAGAGCGGCGCGAGCGGATCATCGTGAATTTCGCAGCCCGTGATGTACGGAATTTCCTTGTCCAGAAAGTCGATCAATCCGCGCAAAATGCGGCTCTTCGCCTGTCCGCGCAAACCGAGCAAAATAAAATTGTGCTTGGCCAGCAGCGCGTTGGCAATCTGCGGCAGAACCGTTTCCTCGTACCCGTGAATCCCGGGAAACAGCGTCTCGCCGGCTTCCAGCTTCTGAAGAATGTTGGCGCGAAGTTCGTCTTTCACGGAACGGCGCGCCGTCCCGGGCGCATAGCCGGGTAGCTTCCGCAATTCGCCGAGCGTTGCAGGTTTGCTTGTCATCGAGGGCCCCTAATCGATTTGCCCCACCATTATATGCCACATAGGGGATTACTGCAGAATGAGATCGGGCTCGAAGTGGCGCGGGCTTCAGCCTGCGGAATTTAGTCCATGCAGGAATTAACAAAAACCCGCAGGCTGAAGCCCGCGCGACCAGCAAATTTCAATTGACTGCCATGCCTGCGGCACAGTCTAATGCCGCACCAAGCAGCCACGTCGGAACCGGAGGAGATCCATGATCAAGATCAGCGTGTTCTACCCAAACAAGGAGGGCGCGAAATTCGACATAGCCTACTACTGCCAGACGCACATGCCCCTCGTGCAGCGGCTCGTGGGCCCCGTCATCAAGGGCATGTCCGTGGACCAGGGCATGGGAGGTTTCCCTCCCGGCTCGCCCGCTCCGTACATTGCCGCGGGGCATCTATTATTTGATTCCCTGGATGAGTTCCAAACCGCGTTTGCAACCCATTCGCAGGAGATCATGGGCGACATTCCCAATTACACGAACCTGCAGCCGATCATCCAAATCAGCGAAGTAAAGCCTTTGGAATTTAAGGCAGGCGCGTGACCTTGTTCTGATGCGAGATGTGTCTGGGACCCTCGCGGATGTGCTAGGCGGTGCAAGAGCGGGCCATTCCGCGCCGCTACAGCTTGCCGTGCCCGTTGCCGGCTGCTTTCCCTCGCACGTGTTCGCGCTTTTGCAATTGGGGATACCATTCCGTGAGGTGCGCGACGAGCCGCACCTGGCGCAGAGCTTCCGAGCGTATTTCCAGGAGGCTCTGCCGGACCGCCGGATCCACCGGCAATTCCGACGCCACGTGGTACGCAAGCGAAATGCCTCCCTCGGTTTCAAACCGAGGCGCGTCCTCTCCATAGAGGAGTTGGTGACACTGATCGCAAAGGTCTTCGAGCCTTGAGGAAACCGCGGAATCGATTTCCGTGAAATCCTCCTCGAGATATTCCACCTCCGCTTCCAGGTAGGGGTTTTCGTTGTAAGTGCGAACCAACCGGAATGCGTTTTGCCCGGCCGCCAGGATGTCCGAGCGGCCGTCTTCATATTCTTTGAGGACTTTCACGATCATTGCGGAACAGCCCGTCTGCGCCAGCTTTCCCTCGTGCAAAAATATGATGCCGAACGGGGATTGCGCGTCGATGCAGCGCCGCGTCATTTCCCGGTAGCGCGGCTCAAAAATATGCAGCGGCACGGCCTGGCCGGGGAAGAGCACGATGTCGAGCGGAAACAGCGGGATGCGCGCGGGATTCATGGACATCGGAAAAATATGATAGCAGAAGCCAGAAAGGAATCGGTACGCGATTCCGTGGATGCCTGTGATCGAATTTAACTCTCGATGGTCAATAAGCCTGCCCGCCCAAAGAACGGGCGGCCTCTACAAAACCGGTTTTTAGAGGCCGTTTCGTCCCGTGCCTTTCGAAACGAAACGGGCATCTTTGTTTGGCCGTTATTTCTTCCCGAGAAAGAGCGTGTCGTACAACCAGCCTGCTACGACGCCGCCCGCCAGCGGCCCAATCCAGTACACCCCGTGGTTCGTGAAGTGATTCGCGGCCAGCGCGGGCCCGAATGCGCGCGCCGGATTCAGCGCCGCCCCGGTAAACGGTCCGCCGAACAGCGCGCCCATGGTAATCGTCAAACCAATAGCAAAACCAGCCACCTTGTCGAAAGCCCCGCGCTCATCGACCGCCGTCGCAAAGACGACGAACACAAGAAAAAACGTCATGACCGCTTCAAAAATCATCCCGTTCGCTCGTGAGATGCCGCTCGCCAAGTCCGGCGTCCCCAGCTGCACGGGCCCCCACACGTCGACGGGCAAGCGCCGCAGAAGATAAGCGGCCGCAACGCCTCCGGCAAGCTGAGCGATCCAGTAAGCCACAGTGTCAAACGTGGAAATTTTTCGAGTGACCCAGAATCCGATCGTGATCGCCGGATTAAAGTGACCGCCGGAGATGTGCCCGAGAGAAGTCACCATGATGCCAAAGGCCAGGCCATGGGCGAGCGCGACTCCAAGCAGCCCCAGGCCGATCTGTCCATTCGAGCTGGAGCGGAGAAACTGATCGGCGCAGATCGATCCCGCGCCAAAAAAAATCAACGCAAACGTGCCCACAAATTCAGCGGCGAGCTTCTGGGGCTTCGAGTACATGAAACCTCTTCTGATGAATTCGTTTGAAGCTGCCTCACCCGTTGTAATCACTGGGAAAACGAATTCTATGAAAAGTGGATAGCGGAGTCAAAGAATCAAAACCGCGGTCGGGTCAGCCCTAAGTAGCACAGGCACTCTTGCCGGTGCGGTTTTGACATCGTCTAGGATTAGACCAATCTGATCGCGCGGGCTCCGAAACCCGCACAGGCAAGAGTGCCTGTGCTACTCAACGCGTGGCGGCGCCCAGCGGCACGCTGACCGGCGTCAGCCAGTTGTGGCGGTCAGCCTTGGCGCCGCTGAGGATCGAGAAAAATTCATCTTGCAGCATCTTCGTAATCGGCCCGCGCGAACCTTTGCCCACCTTGATCCGGTCGATCGAGCGCAGCGGGCTGATCTCCACCGCCGTGCCGGTGAAAAAGACTTCGTCGGCAACGTACAGCATCTCGCGGGGAATCATCTGCTCGCGGACCTCAATTTTCATTTCTTCACACAGAGTGATGATGGAGCTGCGCGTGATGCCCGGCAGGACGCTATTCCCAATTGGCGGCGTGTACAGCACCCCATCCAGGGCCAGGAAAATGTTTTCGCCCGAGCCTTCGCTCACGCAGCCGTTGGTGTCCAGCGCGATGCCTTCGGTATAGCCGTTGGCCTGCGCCTCCATATGAATGAGCTGCGAATTCATATAGTTCGCGGCGGACTTGGCCATGCTCGGCAACGTGTTGGGCGCCATGCGGCTCCACGAGCTGACGCACACGTCCACGCCTTGCTCGATCGCTTCGGGCCCGAGGTAGCGTCCCCATTCCCAGCACGCCATGTACACCTCGATCGGGACGGACAGCCCGCCGACGCCCATATCGCCGTAGCCGCGCAGCGCAATGGGACGGATGTAGCACGAGTTCATGTTGTTCACGCGCACCACTTCCGCGGCGGCGTTTGAGAGTTCCTCGGCCGTAAACGGCAGTTCCATCCGGTAAATTTTCGCGGAATTGACCATGCGCTGCATGTGTTCGCGCACGCGGAAGATGGCGGGCCCGTTCTTGGTTTCGTAGCAGCGCACACCTTCGAAGACCGCCGAGGCATAGCTCACGACGTGGGAGAGGACGTGAATCTTGGCGTCATCCCAGTGGATCATCTTCCCGTTGTGCCATATTTTTTCCGTCGGCTTCATCGGCATCGTCGTTCTCCAAGCTGCTTTTCCATGCTGGATTTGAATTGCGAACACAAGTACAGGCAAAATTATAACACAGGGGTTACGGTCGCCCTCTGGAAGCAACAAAGTTAGTTCGATCGTTCCGCTGCCAATTTGGTTGGCTTTGTCCCGTGTAGCGCCCGCCTTCAGGCGGGCATGTGCCGGGGCAAGGATGCCCGCCTGAAGGCGGGCACTACACAATCGGACCTAATTTGCGTTCAAAAATTAATTCGAAAACTCTTCCTGCTCAACACCTCTTCATTTTTGAATGAACGTCTCCTGCCTGTGGAACAATTGCCAGCGGCCGTCCCGATTCACCCAAACGCGAATGACGTGATACGGCGGTTCGCCGGCCGCCTGGTGGTCGGCAATAATGATGGCCGCGTCGCCGAACACATACGATTCGCCCCAGAGCATCTTGGGCAAGACGACGTGATTGGTGATGATCCCGATTTGCCCCACGCGGCCCGCCTTTGTATCGGGCGTTCCCGTGTATTGCCGGCCGATTCCCACAAACTCGTCGGCGACATGATAGGCCCAGGTCTTCGCGTCGTGGGAAATGACAGCCGTCTCGACAGCCTGATAAGCCTTGACGACGTCCTCTTGTTCCGCTGTTTTTGGCTTGTAGGGAAGCGTGCGGCAGGGATTTTCGCAGCCCGCGAAATCCGTCGGGCCTTTCGCGCGGCAGCGGGCGCCGTGCGCGCTCGGCGCAGCCTTCGCAACAATGGCGGTGTCCTGATGCGTGAGCAGCAGCCAGCCGGCCGGCCGCTTTACCCAGACGCGCGCGAAAAATGTTCTGACATTTCCGTGTGCGCTTGCCTGTCCCGGTGACGACGGCGAGTTGCCCGTATTCATGCGCCTTCACATCGGTGTACTGCCGTATCGCTGTCGGCCGCGCCCGCCGCGGCGTCTTTCAGAAATTGCGCGGTCTTCCGGGTTTGCCCGGCCTTATTGGTCCAGGTGAACTGCTGGTCCAGCAGGGCGCCGGCAGCCTTCGCGTCCTTCTTTTTGAGGGCCATTTGCAAGGCCTTGTCGGCCTGCAGAAGCCGCGCGTGCCGCCATCGCCCTCGGCCGCGAAAGTGATGGCCCTGTTTGCATTCCATGTGCCGAAACAAATCGCAACGAAAGCAAAGAGACTCGCGAGCAACCGCTTCATATCCGCCTCCATAATCTGACAACAAGCCGAGCCGCAGTGAGAACGCACATTTATACACCCATGAGCTTAGGTGGCGCATGCTTTAGCTTGTGGGGTTTCGTCCATCGCAAATAAACCCCGCAAGCTAAAGCATGCGCCACTAAAACACTGCGCGTCCGCTTGACACCAGCGGAAGGCCGCCATAGCATCCAGCGTACGAGTAACCTGTCATTCCTGCTGCGACGAATTCAGTTGGAGGAAAAAATCATGCTGTCCTTCGCGAACCACCATAAATTCAGCGTCCCGGCAATCCTCGCTCTCTTTGGAGCCGCAATCCTATTCTCCGCCTCCACCCCCTACGCGCAGGAAACGGCGCCGATGGGGCACAATCAATCACAACCCCCGCCCCTCGTGCAGGAAAACAAAACGATCAAAGTGTCCGAGCACGTCTACGTAATCCCGGACGAGCGCGTGAATCTCGTGCCCAACATCGGCATAATCGTTGGGTCTCGAGCGACTCTGATCGTGGACGCCGGGATGGGGCCTCGAAACGGGCAGACGGTGATGCGCGAAGTCGCCAAGGTCAGCAAGAACACCGATCTCTATTTCACGACGACGCATTTCCACCCGGAACACATGACCGGCGTGCAAGCTTTCCCCGCTAATACGATTGTGATTCGCCCCGAAGCGCAGCAGGAAGAAGTCGATCGAAAGCAGCCGGAATTCATCCGCAATTTCAGCAAAAGGACCGCGGATCTGAAAGCGCTCCTGCAAGACGTCACGCCCCGACCGCCCGACATCCTTTTCGATCACGAAGCGAAACTCGACTTGGGCGGAATCACCGTGAGGCTGGATTGGCTGGGACCGTCGCACACGCGGGGCGATAATTTTGTATTCGTTGAGCAGGATGGAGTGCTCTTCACGGGCGATACAGTGATCAATCGATTTTTCCCCATCTTCCCCGATGCCGACGCGAGCGGGAAAAACTGGCTTTCCATCCTCGACCAGCTCGATGAATTTCATCCGCGCACCATCGTCCCCGGCCACGGAGAAGTAGGCGACGGCTCGCTGATCGGCACGGAGCGCACGTACCTTAAGGCCGTGCAATCACGCACAGTGGAACTCAAAGCGCAGGGGAAAAGCGCGGACGAAGCCGCAAAAATGCTGACCGTTGAATTTCGCGCGAAATATCCCGACTGGGAAAATCCCGGCTGGGTTGCCGATGCGGTGGAGCGATTCTACGCGGAGGCAAAGTAGCGCATGCTTTAGCTTGTGCCCGTTCGTAGGAACTTGATTTACCGCATGCAGGACCAAATTCCACAAGCTAAAGCATGCGCCACTAAGGCATCAGCGGCTTGTCCGCAGGCCGCACATGCTGGTCGAACGTATCCAATAAAATCGCGGTGGAAGCGTAATCGCCCATCAGCGCCATGATGTTGACCAGCCCCTGTTTCCCATACAAATTAAGCGCCCGAGCCGCAACGTCCGAACTCACGTGATGCTTCTCAATTACCTGGCGCCCCAAAGTAATGATCACCGCATCCTTCTCCGCAAGCCCATCTGTCGATTTACGGTACTTGACGACGTCGACGATCTCCGGCTGCAAGCCCGCCTTCAGCCCCTGCGGCTCATGAGCGGTCCAAACATATTCACAATCGTATTCCCGCGCCGTAACCAGGATCACCAGCTCGACTAGACGCGGATCAATCCCCGACTTGTGCCGAAGGAAGTCATTCACATCCGCCATATACTGGGCAACAGGCTGGCTATAAAGCCGGATCGGCCCCGGTCCGAATGCCCCTCCCGTTCCCCTCGCGTCGAAAAGTTTTTTGCCGGCGTCGTCCAGATCGTCGCGCTTGAGCGCGGGAAGGCGGTTGCCTGTGTCCCGATAGACGTCTTTTGGGAATGCAACCGCGGATGTTTGCGATGACATTCCGCCCCCTGTAGCCGCCTGTTCCAGTCGCCCGCTCAGCGCGCGGCCTGCGGCCACACCGGTTCCGATCACGAGCACGAGCCCAATCACGGATTGAAAGGGTTTCACGAGTTCCTCCTGTCCACTACTTCTCCTGCCTTCGCTGCGTATTGAATCCAGGTGGGGTCAAGCTTTCAGTCGCAGAGCTTGTCGCTGAATAAAATGTTTGTCAACGAGATTTCGGCCGCCACGCAGCCGGCAGCACCCCGTGCGAATGATGAAAACATACCGGTGGAAGTTGAAGTGGCGTATGATTGCGCCGCAAATGGCCAAGCGACACGCCTGAAATAATTCCGCGCGGAGGGCACGTGCGTTTTCCAACTTTCATTGCGGCGCCGATCATTTCGCTGGCCCTCGTAACGCTGCCATGCGCGGCCTCCGCGCAAAACCCGCCGGGCGTTACCGATGCGGACTCCGCGGCGATCAAGCAGGTGTGCGGCGATTTCTCCGGAAATTTCAGCCGCCACGATGCGCACGGCGTGGCCATGACTTTCACCGAGGACGCGGACTTCACCAACATGGGCGGAAGGCACACCTACGGCCGCAAGGAAATTGAATCCTGGTTTGCAGGGCTTTTCCACGCCAACTCGCTGAAAGATTCGCAGCGCACCGACTCCGTGAGAAGCATCCGCTTTTTTACTCCGGAACTGGCGGCAGTCGATTTAGACACGGTAATCACCGGAACGAAAGCGCCGGACGGCTCCGAGATTCCCCCGCGCAAAGGCCTGATGATCGTGCTGATGACCAGGCAGAACGGCCGCTGGCTCATCTCCACATTCCATGAATCGGAATATCCCGCGCCAAGGGGCGCCGCCGCGAGCCCTCCTGCCGGCAACACCTCGAAATAATCGCGCCTCAAGCCCAGTGGCGCATGCTTTAGCTTGTGAGGTTTTAGGCCCTGCAAAGTCAAAACCTTCACAAGCTAAAGCATGCGCCACTAAAAAACTACATCACATTTATCAGGTGTAAGAATTTCAAGCTTGGAGGAGGCGGGCCGCAAAAGCAGCCCGCCCGAAACTCAGGCAAAGACGATCGGTAACCCAGCTTACCTGCCGTAAATGAGCACCGTAAATGTTCCGGTAACCGGCACCGGGCGTGGATTCGGATTCTCGGCCGTCGCCGCGGGCGGCGGTCCAAAATCGGCCGTGACCGTAAGGATGTGATGGTTGGCGGTGTCCAAGGCCATGGTCCTGGCGCCGCGCTGCGTTGATATGGTTTCCACCACCGTGTATTTATCCGGCGAATCTTCATGCGTCACCGTGATCGTGCCGTCGCCGCAGGAGGCGAAGGCCAGTTGGTTCGCGGGATCGAAGGTGGCGGCATCCACGCCCTGCCCGATGGGCACGCTGGCCACGACTTTGCCCGCGTAATCCGCGACAAGCATCACTTTACTGTGGCAGCCGATAAACAGCCTCTTGTGAGCCGTATCGATGGCCATTCCAGTC
Source organism: uncultured Acidobacteriota bacterium (assembly GCA_963819395.1). Classification (GTDB taxonomy): domain Bacteria; phylum Acidobacteriota; class Terriglobia; order Acidiferrales; family UBA7541; genus Palsa-360. The sequence goes on along the minus strand of CAWFVW010000002.1, from coordinate 303,720 downwards.
GGTTCCTCGCAATTCGGCAGCGCCGAGGTGTTGAGCACCTTAAATTCCTTGGAGTCGAACTCCACAAGCTGCGCTTTATCTTCGATGTTGACCCACGCGTGCCCCGCGCCGTCGGCCGTCGCGGCTTCGGGCTTGCCGCCCAGCGGGACCGTGCCCGCCACTTCTCCTGTCTTGGCATTCACTGCCGTTGCATCGTGGCTGCGGGCGTTGAATACGAAGACGTTCTTCGATGCGGGATCGTACATGAAGCCGTCCGGCCCATCCGCCGCCGGCAATTTTACTTCGTTAATCGTGGCGAGAGTTTTCAAATCAAAAATTGTCACCGAGTTTGAGCGCCCGTTGCTGGAAAACCCGCGGTTCAACTCCGGCACGAGTTGCGCGCCGTGTGTCCCTTGCACGTTGGGGATATCGCCAACGACGGCGCCGTCGGCATCCGTAACCACAATGTGCGTGCCCCGCGAGATGAAGTAGCGATGCGTGCTGGGATCGGCGGAAAGATAATCCCACCCGCCTTCACCGCCAAGCACGACCTTCTTCAACAAATGATAGCCCGCGCCCTGAGGGGCGGGCGCGGCGGCAATCGTAGCAAACGCGGCAGCACAAACGAGAAACAGAGCAGCCCAGCTTGTTTTTCGCATACGTTTCTCCGGCATTTTTAAATTTAGAATTTCTGTTCGGCCCGCAGTGTACTTCTTCGCTTCCCCTCAGACGCTAACGGCGCACGGGCAGTTACATCTTTCTAATTTTGCGCCGCGAGGCGGCCGCACTCACCGAGCGGAATCAATTCCCGCCCGCCATGCCTTTCTTTTCCGGCGCAACCTCAAGCCGGGCCTTCACCCAGGGCATGATGACTTCATCGCCGATTTTGGAATTCGGCCACTCCGCCGAGCGCCCCGTGTGCCCTCCATCAGGATTCACCCAGGACCACTTGGCCGACCCTCCCGATTGCATCAACATATAAAGATCGGAGATCGGCACCTGGCTATCTTTTTCTCCATTCACGACAAACATCGGCGCCGACGGCTGGCCCAAAAAACCCTGCGTCTTCAGGGACAAACGCGGGCCGTAGGCCAGCATTTCGTCCACGGACTCGACGCCGTAAATAGCGGCGCGCGCCGCAAACAGATCGAACAAATATTCCGGCGTGCCAAGGGATTTCTTCTGCCATTCCGCTGTATAGTAATCGTGCACCGGCCCGCCCTGCACGACGGCGCCGCGGAGCCGGGCCTTTTCAACGTAAGCGAGGTTCGCGGCCCAGTGCCCGCCATAGCTGACGCCCCAGGCGACGATGCGCTTGCTGTCCACGTCCGGTCGCGTAGCCAGATAATCGAGCACGCGCGAAAACATCCGCTCCGAGCCCACGTCCGCCTTGATGGGCGCTTCTCCCGTGCCGGGCATGTCTACCGCGACGACGCCGATCCCGGCGCGGAAGATCGCGTCACGTCCTTGCACTTCGTCCTCTTTGCGCGAATCCGTCCCGTTGATCATGAAAATGAGCGGAGCCGGCCGCACGTCCTTCGGCAACCGGATGTATCCGGCAATCTCCTTGCCCTCGAAAGGTACATGAATAATTTCGACGGGCGGATCGAGGTATTTTCCGTAATTGCGAAACGCGGCCAATGCGCTCAGGTAGGCCTTTTGCTTGCCCGATGAATTCGGCACCGGCCACCGGGCCGCGGTGTAATACTTGAAGGCCCAGAGATAATCTTCCCGCGCGGCGTCGTTATTTTTCGCGGCGTCTTCGCTCTTGGCGCGCTTGTCATAACGCTCGCCGATCGCGCTCCAGGCCGCCGCCCATTCGTCGCGGTCCAGGCTGTGAATGTTGGAAAGCGCTTCGCGAGCATCGTCGGACTTCAGGCCGCCCACCGGCCCCAGATTCTTGTCCACGCGCCTTTGCGTTTCCTGCTTCAGCTCTTCCCACGTGCGCGTCGGTGCCATCTGCGCGCCCACCGAAATGGCGGCAAGTAGCACAAACAATACCGGCAGCGCGATCTGACGCAATTGCAGCCAACGATTCGATCGGTGCATTGAAATCCTCCCTGATTACCGCGCATCATGACACGTCTTCCCCTCAGCGACAACGACTGAAACCATAACGGATCGCGCATCATTGGCCCGAAAATAAAAGGGGCCGGACGAATAAGTCCGGCCCCTATGTATTTGGATCGTGAGCGACTACCAGATCAGTTTCAAGCCCAGTTGAATATCACGTGCGCTTCCCGAACCGAGGACCGGGTTGCCGGCGGCTGCGTCCGGGGTTTCGACCGCATTGGCAATGCTTCCCGCGGATGGGTCGTCACTCGCCAGGTGGCCACCATCGACCTGCCCGAAGACGGGATGGTTGAGGACGTTGAACAACTCACCGCGGAACTGAACGGTCAGCCGTTCCTTGATCCTAAAGTCCTTGGTCATCGAAAAGTCCCAGGTGTGAAAGGACGGGTTGCGGAAAAGGTTCCTTCCTGCGGTCCCGTATTGCCCGTAAGGCGGCGGGACCAACACGGAACTGCCGTTCGCATAGCACCCAGCGTTCGCGAGCGAAGCCAGCGCGAGCTGCCCCATGGCCGTCGCCGCAGCGTTACAGGCAGCGTTGGCGGTCGGAGCGGCCGCAGAGAGACCAGAGGGAGCCTTCCCAGCGGCAAAAGAAGCAACACCGGGGAAATACGGGATTCCAACAGGCGATGCGGTGAAATCGCCCGCTTTGCCTGCAAAGTCCCAAGCCTCCCCAAACGCATTGGGATTGCTAAACTCCCCGGTTCCGCTGAAATCGTCTAATCCACTTCCATTACTATCCTGAGCGCCCCAGGGCGTCCCGGGCTGTATGGTCACAATGGAGTTGATCGCCCACCCTTGCAGGAGCTGTGCTGGCGATTTGATGCTCGGGAGTGCGTAATGCAGCTCGAAGGTGAACCGATTTCGGATGTCATAACTGCTGTTCCCGTAATTCCCATCAGGGAACGAGTTGTTGAGCGGGATCGAGCTCCCAAAATTTTGAGAAGCATCGTCCAGGCCGTGGCTGTAGGTGTACGAAGCGGTGAACGACAATCCGTGCGATGTGCGCTGCGTGAGAGAAAGCTGCAGAGCGTTGTAGTGAGACCTATCCTGGTTCGATAGCTGGTCGATGTAGGAGATGTACGGGAATCTAGAATGGTAGGGGCCGACCTCGGCAGATGCAACGGGCCCGCCAAAATGTGGAGCACTTCCGCCGCAACCATTGAAGGGAATTGGATTACCAGCGCTGCCCAGGCAAGCTGCTACAGCTGCGGGAGTCCATCCGGCACCTACAGCCGGCGCGTTGATGTCTCTCGTCCCGAAGATTTTCGTTCCGTGGTTGCCTATGTAAGCGATGTCCACAGAGAGGTTGTTCGTGAAGCTATGCTGGATGTCCATGTTCCACGTTTCGATGTAAGGTGTGCGCAGATTACGGTTGTAGGCGGCAGTGGAGCAGGGCGCCGGTGTAGTCCCATTAAGGGCGTAAAAGGGTGAGCTCATAGGATAGGAACCGGGAGCACCGGTGGCAGGAATCTTAGTGTTGTCCCCGCACGCGATGGCGCCGGCCGCAAAGATGGAAGTTGGTGCATTGCCACACGGAGCGCTTACGCAACTCTGCCATCCAGTTGTCATGCCCAAAGCGACGGGATTGAAAGTCGCGGCCGCAATGTTGCCGGTGCCCGCCACACAGTTTCCGCTGATGCAAATATCGGCTCCCGAGGGAACCTTGCCCAGCCCCACTGCGTTGCCCCCTGAATTCAAGAACGCGGAAGACGGCACGAATTCATACAATAGGCCCGCGCCCGCGCGGACCACGGTCTTCTGGTTGCCGAAAATATCCCAAGCGAAGCCTGCCCGAGGCGACCAATCGCGATGATCCGGATTGTAGGGAGCGGTGATCCCGTCGCCAACCTGCACAAAGCCGGTGGGGGAATTGGGGTCGAAATTGCCCAGTCGATTGTTGGCGTCGGCCCAAACGGTGCCCAATTCATAGCGCACACCGAGATTGATCGTCAGCCTCGCGGTCGCGCGGAAGTCGTCCTGGAAGAAACCGGCGAAATGATTGGTGTGCACGTCGCGGACGGCGTCGCCCACAAAAATTGAGGAACCCTTGCCGACAGTTCCGGTAAGGAAACCCTCAAGGTTTGAGAATTTGATTGACCCCTTGGCGTTGCTGGTAGCTCCCGAAGTGGTTTCCACGTACGTGAACTCGCCGCCAAACTTAAAGGCGTGCTTCCCTTTCAGAAGGGAGATGTGATCGACAAACTCGAGATTTTGGTTGGGCCCGACGATCTTGGGCCAGTTGCCTCCAAGCGTCGTGAATCCCGAAATAGAGATTTTCGGGAAACCGTAATAGAGAGGATTGGTTACCCCTGTGTTAATATCGTAGCCGGTCGGAAATCCGCCGGTAATGCCCCACGGGCTGGCCGCATTGGCAGTGTGGTCGGCGGAGAAAAACGGCAACTGGTAGTGCGTGTATCCCACCTTGAGTTCGTTCACTAACGCGGAGTTTGGAACAAACGTCCAGCTGCCCGATCCGACGCGAGCCTTCACAGGAAACAGAGACTCGTAGAAGTTCGAAGCAATTGCCGATGGGTTGTCATTCCAAGTCCCCGAGCCATCGGCGATGAAAAACATGCCGCTCAATGTGCTCTTATCGTTGGGGTGGTAGTCAACCTTGGCCAGGCCGTTGTACGTCCCGTTCACGTCCGCCATCGCTGCCAAACCGCCCGGAACAACATATTTGGCGCCGAGGCCGGGGAACTGGGTGCCCGGGTTATACGGAAACACGTTTTCCACGGAAGCCGAGGGTTGCGTTACCGCGCACGTGGTCGGGTTCAGGCCTGCCAGCTGCGCGCTGAGCGCAGATATTTTTGCGGGACCCAGATCGTGGCAAGCATCCACGATGTTGTTGACAGTATCGGGCGTGCTTCCCGCGACGTCTGCAGGTTCTTTGACCGCCGAGACGACTCCCAGATTTAGCGTCTGCGCTTCAAAGCCCACATACCAGAACAGCTTGTCTTTCAGAATGGGACCTCCAGCGGTGCCGCCGTATTGCTCAAACGCGAGCGGGGCTCCCGGTTGGCCCGCTGGATTGAAGAAGTTCTTCGCGTCCCACGAGCCATCGCGGCCAAAGGCGTAAGCCGAACCGTGGATGGAATTCGTGCCGGATTTCAACCCTACGTTAATAGCGACCCCGGGCTTCCACCCTACTTCGGCTTTGGGATCCTGCTGGATGTTGAAGTCCTGGATGGCGTCGATGGGCAGGATCGTGGCCGCATCGCCGGCCGGCGCATAGCCATTGAGGAGCTGCGAGCCCTGGCCCCATTCGTACATGTTCAAGCCGTCGATCAGGAACATGCTGTCGCCGGGCCGCAGGCCCATACTGGACTGGTTGCCTCCGCCGCCGCCCGGTTGATTGATGAATCCGGGGCGCAGGGTGAGCAGGTTGACGAAGTTGCGGCCATTCAAGGGGAGGTCCGCGATCTTCTCGCTTTCAATATTTCCGGTCAGGGTAGCCGAAGTCGTTTCCACGAGAGGGACCGCCTCAGTGACGGTCACGGTCTGATTTTGCTCGCCCGGCTGCATGGTTACGTCGACCTTGGCTTCCTGGCCGACGGTGATTTCCAAGCCCTGGCGGTCGTACGTCTTAAAACCCTTAAACTCCACACGAACCCTGTAGGTGCTGGGATCAAGGTTTGGAGCGGCGTATTCTCCAGCCTCATCCGTGGTCAGCGTTCGACTGACACCCTTCAGAGTGTCAGTAACGGTGACAGTGGCGCCCGCAATAGTGCCGCCCGATGCGTCTCGGACGGTGCCCAGAATGCGGCCCTGGTTGGATTGCGCAAACAGTGAAATGGAGACTAGCAACATTCCGACGATGGTGGCCAAAACCCGCGCACCAGTCGTAAATCTGGCCCACCCCGACACACTGAGCACCGGAAGATTCATAGCATCTCCTTTTTAGCTCTAAGTGAAAAATAGGCCCGTGGAAATTACGTGTTGGCGCGTAAGTACCTCAGAGAGGCATAAATGTCAACGACTTTTTTTATATTTTTCCGCGTTTGAATCCGGGGGATCAATGGGCAGTGCGGCGGGCGAGGCTTGTCCTTTTTGTCATTAACGGTGACACATGACTGGACTTCATGCCGGCCTGGCGATATTATTTATAGGTATCGTATGTCTTCAGGAATTATGAGCTTGGCGCGCGGGCCTCTGTGACGCGCCTTTCAGGGCCGAGCCAGGGAAGCGAAAGCCAATCGCCTGATCCCAATTTGTCCTGGCAAACAGACAAGGGGACGACGCCAGCACTTCGCCTCTAGTTTGCTGGACTGAATTTTTCCAATTTGGGAATCGGGCCTTCCGGCAATCAGCGGAAATGAACCAGCTCGCAGAGAAGCACCAGTTCGCGATATTTTTAAGTGGACAGGATCGCCCCATCAAGATACTTTGTTGAGTTAGTCTTCGAGTCGGCAGGATCACTCCGATGTTTCTTGAATTTTTTGGCTTGCGGGAACAACCTTTTGGAATGACTCCGGATCCGGCGTATCTCTACGCCGGCAAGAGTCACAGTGACGCGCATGCGTCCCTCGCGCTGGGAATTGAAGACAACCGCGGATTTTTGGCGTTAATTGCCCAGCCGGGCATGGGGAAAACCACTCTCATGTATCGGCTGATGGAAGAATTGCGGGACACTACGCGAACCGTCCTCGTGTCCCAAACGCAATGCAACTCCCACGAATTGATCGAGTACATCCTTCAGGAACTATGCGTCGACACCAAAGGAATGAGCCTGGTCGCGATGCATGGCAAGTTGAACGAGATTTTGTTTGAAGAATTGCTCTCGGGCAAGCGCTTTGTCCTGGTCGTGGACGAGGCGCAAAATCTGGATGATTCCGTCCTGGAAACCGTGCGCATGCTTTCCAATTTCGAGACTCACAACGCCAAGCTGCTGCAAATCATTTTGGCCGGTCAGCCTCCCCTGGCCGTGAAGCTCGCGCAGCCCAGGCTTTCGCAACTCCGCCAGCGCATCGCCGTTCTCTGCCATCTCGAACCCCTCAACCAGGAAGAGACCGCTCTATACATCTGGCACCGTATGAAAGTAGCGGGATGCCCTGACCAACAAATTTTTGACATGTCTTCCATCCGGCTGATTGCGCGACATAGCAAAGGCATTCCCAGAGTCATCAACAATCTTTGCTACACCTCGCTCCTGCTGGCCCACGCCCGCGAGGAACGGAAGGTGACCGCGGACATCGTACAACAGGCGATAGGGCGCCTCGACATGGAGTCTCTCGCATTTGAGCCGTTGCCAGCACTTGATTTTGGCCCTGAGGAGGCTGTGCTGACTCCGGACGCCCCTGTTCCTCCCGCACCTCCTCCAGCTGCGGCGGTTCGGGGCCCTGCTGTCCCGGTCGTCAAAGTATCGGATGCCCCGTCAATGCCAGCCCCTGCCCCGGGAAACAAGGAGCGCCGTCCGGGTTCCTACCTCACCTATGACGCCGGCAAAAAGGCCACTCCGCCGAAATGGCCTGCACGATCGGCAGGAGTGACCATCGTTCTTTTGTCCGGAATCATGTTACTCGCGATCCTGGGCCGGTCGGAGTCAAAGCGCGGATCCACGCCGGGAATTTTCAGCCATTCCTACAACCCCCTGGGGGCGCTGCTCCACGCCGATCGAACTGTCGACACGGCTGCAAGTTACAACGCTGATCCCCAGGATACCGATAACGGACAGGTGATCACCGTCGTAGCCGGCCCACAGCAATCTCTGAAGGACCTCAGTGTGAGATATGTGGGACATTTCGACGACGAACTGTCCGCCAAAATTATAAGCCTCAATCCCGCCCTTGCCGACCCTGATCATTTGCAAGCCGGACAGCTCATCCGGATCCCCTTGCCTCCGGGAGCGATGAAAAAAGTAAACGATACGGCCGACGCGGCCAGCGCTTCCGCGCCGTCCGCTTCACAAAACCTCTTCACCCGGTTGACCGCGCTCCTGCGCGAGCGGAAATAAGAAGGTGAATGGTTCCTTCGGGCTTTCCAGGCGATCCCTTTATCCGAAGCATTTTCAGTGATGGGGATGCGCGGGCACCTCAATGCCATTTGCATTTTCAAAATTATCCCGCTTGCGGAGATCGGAAGTGAACATTTATTATGGCGAGCTTAATGCGGTATTGACGGCCCGTTTAATTGTGACGAGATTCTGAGAATTAAGCTTCAGATGCCGAACCGAAATGGCTGAAACTTTACACTTTCCCGGATTGCGCGACGGAGATTCCGCCTTGCCCGACCCATCGCGTGCCGGCAAGTCGATTGAGCTCGCCGTCGTTATACCTACCTATAACGAATGCGAAAATGTCGCGCCTCTATTCGCCGCCCTTGAAAAGGCGCTGGCCGGAATTTCCTGGGAAGCAATTTTCGTGGATGACGATTCTTCCGACGGCACCGCAGCGGTTGTCCGCGACCTGGGACAGCAGGACCCGCGGGCGCGCATTCTGCAGCGCATTGGACGCCGTGGGCTGTCCTCGGCCTGTATCGAAGGAATTCTGTCGACCTCGGCGCCGTTCATCGCGGTGATCGATGGCGACATGCAGCACGACGAAACAATTCTGCCGCGCATGCTGGCCCTCGCGCAGTCGGGCAAGGCCGACGTCGTGATCGGCAGCCGCAACATCGAGGGCGGAGGCATGGGGGATTTTTCGGCGAAGCGGGTATGGCTGAGCAACATTGGATCGCGTATCAGCAGGTTTGTTTGCAAGTGCGAAGTTTCCGATCCGATGAGCGGGTTTTTTCTTGTCACGCGGGGATTTTTTCAGAGTGTGTCGCATCGCCTGACCGGGACTGGATTCAAAATTCTCGTCGACCTGCTGGCTTCTTCGGAACGTCCCGTGCGCGTGGCGGAAGTTCCCTATCATTTCCGAGCGCGCAATAAGGGCGTAAGCAAGCTGGACATCAATGTCGAGCTGGAATACCTGTTCCTTCTGGTGGATAAATTTGCGGGCAACATGATCCCGACGCGCTTCGTGGTTTTCCTGCTGGTCGGCTCCCTGGGTTTTGTCGTGCACATGGGCATTTTAACCGCGCTGCATTTTGAATCCACCGTGCGATTCACCGCCGCCCAGGCGGTCGCCACCTTTACGGCCATGACCTTCAATTTTCTGATCAACAACGCGGTGACTTTCCGGGACCGCCGGTTGCGCGGCTGGCGCATCTTGCGCGGCCTGTTGCTCTTCTACGCAAGCTGCTCGTTGGGCGCGGTTATCAACTTCAGTTTCGCGGGCTTCCTGTTCGACAAGCGAATTCCGTGGTACATCGCGGGGATTTGCGGCATGGCGATCACGTCGGTCTGGAATTATGCCGCGAGCACCGTCCTGACGTGGCGCCGCACACGCCCCGCTTAGCCTGGATCGAGCAGCGTACGTGTCGGTTGAAAATCGGGCTTGATCTTTTGTGCTTGCTCCGTCGTCGCGATAGCCTGGCGGCGCAATTTGAGCCTTTCGCCGGGCAGCCAATTTGATAAATGTTTGTGGTAAGATGGTTCCGAAATGGTCTTGATGATCCGCAACGCGGGTGCAGGCCGGAAAGCGGAGCCCCTGCATTTCGCGAATGGATCATGCCAGAACCATGCCAAGAAAATCCGCTAAGTCCTTGTGCGCCCGTAGCTCAGCTGGATAGAGCGTCTGGCTACGAACCAGAAGGCCGGGAGTTCGAATCTCTCCGGGCGCACCATTTTCTCCAATGTTTGTGCGGTTTTAGTGAGGATGGGCAAAACGGGTTGTGTCTATGAATTGGTGAGGGCTACTTGGACGCCTGCAGTCACTCTGTGCTGAACTCTTGCTAGTGGGATAGCTTTAGTGAGTCGAAAAAATTTTGAATGTTTTGAGTATCAACCTTTTGGCCAGCCGTCTCTACCTCAAGTGTAACGATTCGCGGTCCATCGGCAATTAATCGCATGTTAATCATTATATTTTCTCCGATTCTGGCCTGGACGTCCCGCGCTTGGCGACCGTCAATCTTGATATGCTGCTCGTCAAGGAACGCCCCGTGTCCTTCACGGATGACGCCATCTCGCGCATGATCGAGTACTTCTTCGACTGTCATGGTGGCAAATCTCGGATCATCGTGATTCATGAAGAAGTATTCAGTTGATTTGTTTGGCATGGCATAAACTACATGCAAGACGGCAGTACCACCGCCATCCAATTGCCCTTGGAGATCTGACGTTCCTGGTTTACTCGGGAATTTTACAGAATAGTTCCCATTTGGGTCATTGTACTTCTCCCACCATAAGGATTCGAAGCGCTCGGGGTGAAGAATAATCATTACAACGAGCGTGCCAAAAAGAAGACCGGCAATTCGTATTGCGGCGGACTTCATTGCAGATATTATATAGTAGTATACTTAGTGTGCCAAGGGCCAATAAGTTGGGCGGTCTCAATGAGTCGATGCAACGCCTGCTCAAAGTCCTCTCGCAGGGGGCTGGGACGCTATGCTAGAGGATTGGATGTTTTCTCTATTGAACCTTGCCGTCCGCCAATTTTCTCGGGCAAACTGTGAACTTCCAGGCCCGGCGGCTGGAGCATTTTCCTTAAGTTAAGAACATTTGCGTAAGCAGCGACTTCCGCGCATTTGGCATCGACCATGCCGGTGAAATCATCCTTTGCGTCATTTTTGTCGTTCGGTTAATTCTCAGCAGAAGCAAACTGCTCTATAAATTCTCCACGTTCTTAATTATGCCGGGCGCTATGTTCGTCGCCGATAGTGAATATACCGACCCGCTTGGATCAGAATATTTTCACGGCAACGTTTTTCCAGCGGGTCTCTTGCTGAGGGACTCTGTGTACGCCTTCGTACTTGACCACGATTGAGAAACTCCTGAACCGTATTCCAGGCGGCGTTATCGGCCGAGTAGTTCCGGCAGCCTCCTGCGGCGGGGGTGCGCCACCTAGCAAGACGGCAAACCGTGACAATGACATTTGTGAAAGTCTGCGCGTGACCGGGCCATTTGTCAGGTCGAAGCGACAGCAAGAGTCCTCCATACCCTGAAAATATTGGGAACTTAATGTTGCCGAAATGTTCCTAACGCTGTCCCCAACTGCGCAAAATGTTGCATGCCGCGGTCCGTTCATTGCCCATAAGTTACTTATACGTAAGGATTTCCTGGAATTCCGCAATGGAATCTGAGATGCCTCCAGTTGCGCAGAGCTAATCGGAGGCATCAAGCGCAACACGTCCCCCCAAAGGTTCCCCTGGCATGCCGCGGCTGGACACATCCTCAACGCTGCGGCGCAAAGTACGCGGAAAGGAAACGAATATGGGTGACGAAATCAAGCTGAGACGCCGCGCTGTGATTCGGCCCTTGTGCCCGATTCACCTGAAGGCGATGTCCGGCCTCATTGATGGCGCGGATTATTATTCGTGCCCGCAACACGGCTGTGGCCTGCACTGGCGGGCTTCCTCTGATTACTTCAGAATTTTCCACGGCAAACCATTCCGCACCATTCAGCAGCTACAAGAGGAGCTGATTTGTTCCCTGCCCGGCCACGGCCACAAGTTTATTGCCGAGAGGCGAGGGACCAAAGCTGTCTGGGAATGCTCCGCGGAAGGCTGCCTGGAAACGGAAGTAAGGCTCCTCCCTCCGAAAGGCGTATGGGAAATACCCAAGGAAGACATCCGATCCGCTGCCAACGAAGTCCCTTCGAGAAGGCCACGATCCACGCAGGATCGCGCAGCTTTGAATAATGTCCCCTCGGCGGGAGAAAGACCGGGTTGGGTCTGGGCCATCTGCATCTTCTACGCAGCATCGTTCGCGGTGCTCGTCCTGATCATGTACCTCTTTTTCTCGGGGGCGATCCCGATGACCCCGCAATTGAAGGCGGTCCTGGGGAAGATGACCGCGGTCAACTATATCGTCATCATCGGCGAACCGCTGCTCTCGGTTTCCGCCGCCGTGGCTCTCTTTCTGCTCCGGAGAGAAGCGACGTATCTCTTTTGGTCTTCGTTCGCGCTCGCGGCCGCTTCGGCCATGTGGCAATTCGCTGCAGGGAGCGGGGCGACGGCGTTTAATTCGAAGCCGGGCGTAGGCGCCGGGGGACTGATCGGATTCGGGATACAATTGGCGGTGTGCTTCTACGTCGAGAACCTAAGAGTTCAAGGTACGCTCAGATAGTTTTGTGAGGGAGTTATAAGAATACGGCCTGGTCAAATGGCTACGGCGTTGTCACGTTTCCCGTGTGCCCCGACGCGGAATTGAGACCGCTCACGAACTGCACAGGGAAAAAATTATTATTCCCGCCGCGATACCATTGAGGAGGCGGCACTGCGATAGCGGCGAACGCCTCTGCCCACCTGCTGTCCACACCGAACGCCATCGCATAAGGCAGATATTTCTCAAAGAGTTGCGGAGAGTCATCGAGTTTCTCGAGACGCCCTTTTTCCACGCGCGCGAGGAAATCCTTAAAACCCATAACCCTGCCAACCGCCCGCATCCCGGTCTCGGACCTGGCCGGCATGACCAAACCCGCCGCCCAAATCATGATCGCACTCGCTACGGCGCTCAGAATCCAGGGAAGCACTTCCTTCCCCGACCGCCCCAGCCGTAATCCAATGATCGCAATCAGGAGCCCAACCATGACCGCTTTGGCGGTGTATAGAAGGCGAACCTGGTCCGGCCGCCGAACATAGAATCCCCCCTTCTGAAGCGCGTCGAACACAGCCTTACGAATCCTGGCGAGATGGAGCGGGAAATGATTCCGCAATTCGGAAAGTCCCGCGCTGGGCTGGGGTGTGTTTGCCCGCTCGGAAAGCTCCCGCAATTCTGGCGATGACGTGATCGTCGACTGGACCTGCGCCAGCATGGCGGCAAGCGCGGCGTTGTTTCCCCCGACTTTTTGCACATCGGACATGGACTCCGACAGCATTTGCAGCGGGTTTGTGGGGATAAAGATGGCGCTGGCGACCTGCCACTCGTGCTGCTTCAAGTTCTTCCATTCGCTCAGGGGCTTTGCAAGATGGAAGTAATAATCCCCGTCATCATTTTGCCCGCCGGGGGTTTTCCCAGCGCTGCTGTGGTCGATCGTAAGATATCCCTTCACAGAGAGATCCACGATCGTCGCCGTGATAAACCGCAGATTGACCACGTTCTCTAGCAATGCGCCACACTCTCCGGGAGTGAGGTTTTCCGGCGGTTCGTACTCGACGGTCGTCGAGCCCCGGGGCGGATCGGCAGGCCGCATCCAAAGGAGCCACAAAAGATAGAGCCCGACGGCAAACGTGATCAGAAAGGGGGAGTAGTCCTCTATTCCAAACATGGCATTCACCTGCGATGGTTTAGGGGACCGTGGGGATTGTGTTCCCGGATCTACTCTCCGTCAAGGTGAAAAGCTTTCGGGCGAAGATCATGACAGGGAATCCGTCACAGTCCCCAGCGGAACCCGCAATGACTCTGCTCCATCGTCATCGAGGTTTCGGGCCGCGCCGCGCCGTGAGTATTGGGTTCGCAAATCTGGCGCGTTAAGGTATAGTCTTCCCAGGTTTGGCCATCAAGTCCCCCAGTGCCTTCCGGGCTGCCAGGCTTCCCCAGCCGGGCAGTGAATCTAATGTAGAGGTGGGCCCCAGAACGAAGGAGACACTCCAATGCCCCTGCAAAATTCAGATGTTTGGTTCATCACCGGCTGTTCGACCGGCTTCGGACGGGAACTTGCAAAGCTCGTGCTCGATCGGGGTTTTCGCGTTGTCATTACGGCGCGCGACCCGGGAAGAATTCGGGATCTTACCGCGGGTCATGAAGACCACGCGCTCGCCGTGAAGCTGGACGTCACGGATAAGGAAGAAGTGGCCGAGGCTGTGAAGTGGGCCGAGTCGGCTTTCGGCAGCATTGACGTGCTGGTGAATAACGCCGGGTACGGTTACATGGGCGCGCTCGAGGAGAGCGAAGAGTCCGAAGTCCGAGCCATGATGGAGACAAACTTTTTTGGGCTCACGCGAATGATTCACGCGGTGATACCCGGCATGAGGCAAAGGCGGCATGGCAATATCGTCAACATTTCCTCCCTCGGAGGCCTCGTCGGGCTTCCGGGTGTGGGCTATTACAACGCCACCAAATTCGCCGTAGAGGGGCTTTCCGAGGCTCTCGCAAAAGAGGTCGCGCCGCTCGGCATCAAGGTGCTCGTGGTTGAGCCAGGCCCTTTCCGCACCGACTGGGCTGGACGCTCCTTGAAGAAGAGCAGCAGGCAGATCCCTGAATATGCCGAAACCGCCGGCGCCACCAGCCAGCGGATTACGGGCAGAAGCGGCAAGCAAGCCGGCGATCCAGTGCGCGCAGGCAAGGCGATCATCAAGGCGCTGGAGTCCGATAATGCGCCCCTGCATCTGGTACTCGGCCTGATTGCGCTGGAAACAGCCCGGACGAAGATAGAAAAATTGCGCGACGAACTGGACGCCTGGGAAGAAACTTCGTTAAGCGCCGACTATCCCGAAAGCATAGCCGCCGCAGGGAGATAAATTCGACGCATTTCCGCGCTCGATTTTTCTGGAATCTCCGCCGTGCTTGCAGCGATTTCTCTCCGCCTGCCAAATTTTCGTGCAAACTAGATTTGAATATTGGGGAGGCCCGCTTCTGCGCTAGAAAGGGCCAATGACTTCCGTCACATCTAGTCCTTCTCGTTTGCGCCGTTCCCCACGGATGCGCCATTGCCCGCAGGAGTAATAATCGGCTCGGTGGCAGGCACGATGATCGGCTTGGAGGCATGGGGCAAAGTCCTGTCTGCGGCAACACCATCTGTGGCGAAGGGTCCCGAACCTGTGGTCAGCAATCTATTCAGAATCGGGATATTCACCCGTTGCGATTCCACGAAATCCACGCCGTCCGCCGTCAACGTGAAATCTGAGTTGTCAGCCCGGGTGATGTATCCTTTGTTTCGAAGGTACCACGAAGTGAATTCCAGATAATCGCGCGGAAACCCCATGCGTCTTTCCACCTCGAGGAGTGAAACTTCCGGCGCGTAAGGATTTGTGCGCCGCTGAATATACAAAAGCGCCAGTATTCCCAACCGCCGGTTCAACTCGCCCTCCAGGTTATCCATGAAATCAATGGTGGTGGATAGAGGCGGCGGCTGGAGCGGCTCCGTTTTGCAAGCGGCATCGTATTCCGCACGGCGCACTGGATCAGACAACACATCGTAGGCTTGCTTCAACAGGAAGAACTTTTCAGTGTCGCCGGTCTCAGGGTTGTCCGGGTGAAGGCGGACCGCCAGAAATCGATAAACGCGGTGGATTGTGTCCGGCTCCGCATTGGGGCTGATTTGGAGGAATTCATAATAGTTCTGAACTTCCATCGTGTTCTCCACGGAGAAGCGCTTCTCTCTTAATAGATTAGGATAGCGTGGAGCGCACCGGACGTAAACGCAATCATGACCTGAGGGGTCTTAAGGTTAACGGATGGGTTCTGATCGCCGCTTTTCTTAAGAACCTTGCATTCCACCCAGCCTGGCGGAAGAGCGTCGTATTTATAGGGGTCTTATCTCCCAAAACTTCAAAAGACACTGCCAGCAATGTAACGCAAACCAAAGGGTTTGGGCGAAGGCTCGACCCACTTATGGTCCAAAACTTTCAAATTAGTGCAGTACCGAACTTGGCTGCAGAATTGCATGCTAAACGCGGTGAGAGTACGTTATCGGCCAATCTGAAAGTCACATGGAAAGACCCGGGAAAGAGCGCCCAGGGGGTCATGCAATGCCTCGAAACGCCACATACGACATATTCATGGACGGCACCTGTTCGTTCTGCCGCTGGACCAAAGCGAAGGTTGAGCCGCACGATTCCGGCTCGCGGCTTCGATTTATGGATTACAACGACCCCGCGATCGCGGCGCTAGCCCCCTTTTCGCGTGATGAGCTCGACCACGAAATGCATGTTCGAACGCCCGATGGCTCGTGGCTCAAGGGTTTCGAAGCGTGGTTAGCCCTCCTTCGCGTCATGCCAAAACTCGCCTGGCTCGGGCGCCTCGCCAGCATGCCGCCAATGCGCTGGATGGGGCCCTCTGTGTATACATTCATCGCGAGGCACCGTTACAGCCTGCCGGGAGCGCCCGCGCGCTGTGAGACCGGCACATGCGCAATACCCGTACGACCGTCCAAGTAAGACGCGCACACATGCGGCACGCGGAGCAGCGACCTTTGTTCTGTCTACTCAAGGACACTCCCATTCAAATAACTGCAACCAATCGTGGACTTCTGCAGATTTTTGTCCCTCACCAAGCTAGACAATTAACTGAAAGTAAATGACTTCCGTGATCCCAGCTGTGGTTATAGAAGTGCTGGGATTCAGCACGAAGGAGTGCGTCAATGGGCGGGGGCATATTGATCTGTTAAGTGTCCGCACTCCCTAATGACTCGACCGCGAAGAACTATTTTGACGCGCCATTTCGACATTGAGGGAGGGGAGTCAAAGGGGAGATATGGGGTTCGCCTTCTTTTTCGTCGTAACCTTGAGCGGGATCGTGAGCCTCTGGCTGTTTGACTACTACCGCGCCGAATCCCGAGCCCTGCCTTCCACAGCTCCACATCGCTGGATCGCCCGATGGGAATTCTCCGCGGAGGAACTCGGCGGTTTCAGCATCGGGAAATTGGCATTGGTGAGCGTACTCGGGTTATTTCTCGAGCTGCTGATGATCCGCTGGGTTTCTTCCGAGGTCCGGATCTTCGCCTACTTCAAAAATTTCGTCTTGATAGCCTGCTTCCTGGGATTCGGACTGGGATGCTACCTGGTGCGCCGCCGGATCAGCATATTGTCCCTGCTTGTTCCGCTGGCCACTCTTGCCGTGATCGTCAAACTCCCCTGGCCTGCTTTACGTCAGCTCATCACTGATTTGCCCGGCTATATCGGCGCAACTTCGGAAGTGAACGTCTGGGGCGTGCCGTACATTCCAACAAGCGCACATTCATTGGCCCTACTGGGAGACGCGATCCTTGTAGTCGTGCCCATCTTTGCGCTGATTTCGTTCGCGTTCGTTCCCGTCGGCCAACTCGTGGGGTGGTATCTGGAAAACGCCCCGAACGGTATCTTCGGGTACACGGTCAATATAGCCGGAAGTTTGGTGGGAATCGGCTTGTATACCCTGCTTTGTTTCCTGTATCAACCGCCCGCGGTGTGGTTCCTGTTGGCTGGGGCAATGCTTGTGTGGTTCGTTTGGCCGGTAGCCCGCTTGCGGTGGGCCTCTCTCGTGGTTCTGGCTTTTTGCGTGGGGTTAACCGCCGTCGGCCCGGGCGGCGAAAGCAAGGATTACTGGTCGCCGTATCAGAAGCTGACCGTAACCCCCATGCACCAGGACAAGGAACTGATCGGCTACCAACTTACGACCAACGGTAGCTGGTATCAGCAAATCCTCAATTTATCGCCCGCCTTTGTGACCTCGCACTCGAAATATTTCGAGCAGGAGCCCGTGGAGTGGAACGCCTATAACCTGCCCTATCATTTTTACCAAAACCCGCCTTCTGTTTTGGTGCTGGGCGCAGGGACGGGCAATGATGTCGCCGGCGCGCTTCGCAACGGCGCCGGGCGCGTCACGGCCGTGGAAATCGATCCTCTCATCCTGAATTTGGGAAAGACGCTCCACTTCGAGAAACCCTATGAATCTCCGCGAGTGAATGTTGTTGTCGACGATGCACGCAGCTACGTGGAAACCACGAACGATCGCTTTGACCTGGTGGTTTTTTCACTCCTGGATTCCCATACCACCAGTTCTTACTACTCCAATATCCGCATTGATAACTACGTGTACACAGTCGAAGCCCTGCAAGCCACCAAACGCCTGCTCAAGCCCGACGGCATCGTGGTCGTCAAGTTCCAGGTTTTCACTCCGTGGATCGCCGGCAGGCTGTACGGCTTAATGCAGACGGTGTTCGGCAGGGCCCCGCTCGAAGTGCAAGCCGAGCGCTTCCGCGTTCACCACCTCCGGCCGTTTTTTTATCGGCGGTTCGCAGGCACGCATCGAACAAGCCATGGCTGAGCCGTCCCTGGCCTCGTACGTGCAATCGCACCAGAATTTTGAGGTGGCCAGTGCATCGCTCCACCACCGACAATTGGCCCTATTTCTATCAGCACGAGCCTGGGCTGCCGGGTTCGGTGATTATCCTTTCCCTGGTGATCATCCTCTTGTGCTGGACGTTCATGCGTCAGACCGGCGCCATCGTCAGCTCTCTGCGCTGGCATTTCTTTTTCCTGGGCGCCGGCTTCATGCTGCTCGAGGCCCAGATCATCAGCAAGATGGCGCTGCTGTTCGGCACCACCTGGCTCGTAAACTCGATCGTGATCGCCGGACTCCTGCTGTTGATCGTCGCCTCGAATTTCCTTGTGCAATGGCTGCCGAAAATACCGGTGGCGATTGGTTATTGCGGGGTCCTGTGTACGATTACCGCGGGATATTTCATCCCGCTCGATCGCCTCTTTTTCCAATCGGTCTGGGTGAAGGCGCTGGCAGCGACCGTGGCACTTTGTCTTCCTGTGTTTTTCGCCGGAATCGTGTTTATCCGCAGTTTCGCTCTCGAAGGATTCCGAAGCGAGGCCCTCGGCTCGAATCTTCTGGGAGCATTGACCGGCGGCATGCTGGAATCGCTTTCCATGTGGACGGGAATCCGCTCGCTGCTGATCCTCGCCGGTCTGCTCTATCTTGCGTCCTGGTGGGCGCTCACTGCGCAGAATCCGATCGACAAGTTTGCGCCGGAAGCCGATGCGCTGGATGCGGGGCCCGTCGGCTTTCGCGCGCAAAAACCTCACCCTACAACTTAGTCCGGTTGGTGGGGACGGAAAAGAATCCCGGCTTCAGTGCCTGTGTTCCATCCTGAAAAACAATTCGGCTTTTGCCATCGGCCGGAATGAAGCGGTCTGCCCACTTCGCCCTTTTGGATCATCGCTGATTCCTCAATCGCCAGTTCTTCCCATTCAGTAGATCGCTTTTTGAGGCGTGGGAAATTGAGCCTGCCTTGACGGTGCTGAACCGCGGGGCTAGTATCATCGACTGTAGAGAGCGCGTTCTTCACGGCACCCAGAGCCGCGCATCGTCAGTTCAGCCACATGAAAATTGCCTATTTCGATTGCTTCTCCGGAATCAGCGGTGACATGACCCTCGGAGCGCTGGTGGACGCAGGGTGCAACCTTGCGGAAATGGAGGTCCATCTGCGCCGGCTGCCGGTGCCGGGCTGGAAGATTTCATCCGAAAAAGTTGTCCGGCGGGGATTTCAGGGCGACGCAGGTAAAAGTGGAATCTTCCGATCCGCAGCGGCACCGGTCGCTTTCCGAAATTCTTCAATTGATTGAGCGGGCGGGGCTGCCGCTGCCGATTGCCGAGAGGGCGTCGCGCATTTTCCGGCGGCTGGGCGAAGCCGAAGCGCTCGTTCACGGCGTGCCGATTGAAAAGGTGCACTTTCACGAAGTTGGCGCGGTCGACGCGATCGTGGACATTGTTGGCGCGGCGGCGGGATTCGAGCAGCTTGGGCATCGAGGAGTTTTTCTGCTCGGCGCTGAATGTGGGCGGCGGACGCGTGGACACGCAACACGGCAACTTGCCGGTGCCGGCTCCCGCGACCGCGGAGCTGTTGCGCGGCGCGCCGACGTATTCCAACGGAATTCAGCGCGAACTGGTGACGCCGACCGGGGCGGCGATTGTTGCCACGCTGGCGTCGCAGTTCGGTCCGCAGCCGGAGATGACGGTTGCGGCCATCGGGCTTGGCGCCGGCAGCGCTGAGCTCGCCGAGCAACCGAACGTGCTTCGGCTATTTGTCGGCGAGGCTGCGGCGCGGCGGAGATGACGCCGACGTCTCGATGAGAGACATCCTCGTGCTCGAAGCCAATCTGGACGACATGAGCCCGCAGGTCTACGGCTATTTCGCCGAGCGCGCGCTCGAAGCCGGGGCGCTGGATGTTTTCTCGATCCCCGTGCAAATGAAAAAAAACCGGCCGGGACAACTTGTCACGGTGCTCTGCAAACCCGCGGACCGGGAAAAGTTTTCGGACCTGCTGTTCCGCGAGACGACCACGCTGGGCGTGAGGCAATCGAGCGTCAAGCGGCGCACGTTGCAGCGCGAAAGCATCGCCGTGGAAACTTCGCTCGGATCGATCCGCATGAAGATCGCGCGCCTCAACGGGCACATCCTGAACGTCGCGCCCGAATATGAGGATTGCCAGAAGATCGCGGCGGAACGCGGCGTTCCCGTTGAAGCAAGTGCTGGCCGAAGCGACGTTTCAATTTCAGAAATTGAACGGCGCCATCAAGAAGTAAACGGGAGAGCGGAATGCAAAGCCAGGAAAACGGAGATGACCTGATCGCCATGCAGAACGATCCAGTTGAAAAGCAGGAAAAGCTGGTGGCACGCCTGCGGGAACTTGGCTCGGTGGTGGTGGCTTTTTCCGGCGGCGCGGATTCGGCTTACCTGGCCTGGATGGCGCACCAAACGCTGGGCGAGCGCGCCCTGGCGATTACGGCGCTCTCGCCGAGCTTTTCCGCGTACGACCGGCAGCAAGCGGAAACGTTCGCGCGCGAAGCAAAACCTGCGGCACGAATTTGTCGAGACGCATGAATTTGAGAATCCCCTCTACGTCGTGAACCAGGCGGACCGTTGCTACCATTGCAAGACGGAGCTTTTCGGCGTGCTCGCGAAGTTGCGCGCCGCGCGCGGCTTTGGAGCGATGACCTACGGCGTGAATGCCGATGACCTGAAGGATTTTCGCCCAGGCCACCGCGCCGCATCCGAATTCGGCGTGCTGGCGCCGCTGCTCGATGCGGGGCTAACGAAGGCGGAAATCCGCGAACTGTCGCGGCGCGCGGGCCTGGCGACGTGGGACCGGCCGGCGTCGGCGTGCCTGTCGTCGCGCGTTCCGTACGGGATGCCGGTGACGATGGAAAATCTGTCGCGTATCGAACGGGCGGAAAACGCGTTGCGTGAATTCGGCTTCCGCCAAATTCGGGTGCGCTCGCACGGCGAACTCGCGCGAATTGAAATCGCGCCGGACGAATTGCCGCGCGCGCTGCAAGCGGATATGGCGGAAGCGCTCGCCGAACGCATTCGGGAAACCGGCTTCACGTACGTGACGCTGGATCTGGAAGGATACCGGCAAGGATCGTTGAACGCTGCCTTGAAGAAGAAATAATTCTCCCGCGCTCAGGAAAGATGGACAAACAGGACATTCAACGGCTGCTGGAAGATGTGCGGGCGGGGAAATTGTCCGTCGCGCGGGCCGTCGAGCAGCTGCGGCACATGCCGTATGAGGATCTTGGGTTCGCCAAGATCGATCACCACCGCGGGCTGCGCCAGGGTTTTGCCGAAGTGGTCTATGCGAAGGGAAAAACTCCCCAGCAAGTTGTCGCGATCGTGCGCGGGATGCTGCGCCCGCGAACGGCGCATAACATTCTGATCACACGCGCCGATGCGGGCATCTTCCGCGCTGTCCGGCGTCTGAACCGCCACGCCAAATTTCATCCGCTTTCCGGAGCCATCAGCATTCGCCGCAACCGGGAGATCGTGGGCAAGGGCACGATCCTTGTGGTCGCGGCGGGCACGAGCGACATTCCCGTGGCGGAGGAAGCGGCCGTCACGGCGGAGATCATGGGGAACAAGGTTGAAAGTGTGTACGACGTTGGCGTCGCCGGCCTGCATCGGCTGTTGGACCATCGCGAAAAAATCGCCGCGGCGCGCGTCATCGTCTGCGTCGCGGGAATGGAAGGAGCGCTGCCGAGCGTCGTCGCCGGTTTGGTCGCCGTGCCGGTGATCGCCGTGCCGACCAGCGTGGGCTACGGAGCAAGTTTCGGCGGGCTGGCCGCGCTGCTGGCGATGTTGAATAGTTGCGCTTCCAACGTGTGCGTCGTCAATATCGACAACGGATTTGGCGGCGGCTATGTCGCCAGCGCAATTAATAGGCTGTAGGACTTTTACTGTTGTGCAGTGGAATTACGTTTAAGTTTGGACAGCGCAGGGATTGGGAAGCTCAGCGGCAGAATCTAGTATGAGCGAATTCCGATACCGGCCTTAAGATCCGACTTCAAACGCAGAGCAGCAAAAATATAGACAAGCAGAACGACAATCACGCTAGCCAGAATGGCGATCCAAGGTAAAAAGCCGAAAGATTCATCTTTGTCGCGGACATGCTGATTTCCCTCCTCTGTTGAAGACAAGACGGCAATTCGGGCGACCAAAACCCCTGCCAAGAAGGTTGGAGACGCCAAATCTAATGCCAATGAAATCAATCATTAACTTGCAAGTCATCGCGCTGGAAATATTTCAGCAATCATTCTGTATCGGGAGGAAGCCAGGCTCCGGAGATAGGTGTCACCAAATGGAGACATCGCGCAGCTTTCCAAATTAAACTGACAACATCCGACGGGCGCCAAACAAGGTTACTATCGGGCGCGTCCGAATTTTCGAACCAGGATAACTCCTTCGTCCGTGTGCTCTACGGATCCTGACGCATTGCTGGATCGGAATGAATGCCGATCCTCAGACGTGCTCATCTCTGAAATTCACGGCCGCTGACATTACGTCCCCTTCTTGTCCGGCCACACGGATATGGGCCAATTTACTGCGCCATTTTGGAGATTGGCTGCGAACCCAGTTCCATATCCTGGTTAAGATCCTCAGGTTCGATAAAATTCATATAGGTTGCGACGATCATCCATTCGAAGAGAGGGATGTTCATGGCATATTCGATTCCCGAGATGCAGACATAACCCCGCCAGCAGCACCGGGTAGCGTAGTTCCTTGAACCAGATGAGCACCCCCAAGGCGAACTCGATAAACAGCGTCCCCCAAGTGAGCGACTTAATTATGAATAAACTGTTGAATGCGGGACCGGGAAATGCTGGAAATCTTGCAGGTGCAATGCGTAGTACACGGCCGTGCCGTTTATCCACAGAATGCCCATCGATTTCCAGTAAAACGTTGCGAAATAGACGACAGCTGTCTGGATCTGAAGCATGCGCTGAGCCCAAGGGCTGACATAAAGGGACGCTGCGGCGCTTACTCTACCTCGCCGGATGGCGCAACCATCGGTCGACCGAAAATGCAGCTCCGGACGGTGCGAACATGAGGAAGAAACCGCAGACAAGCATGAGTGTATCGCCGCTGTTTAAGATGAAACCATTCCGCATCTCTATGGACCCTAAGCACAGGTAAACGGCGTAACAGCGTTGAATCGGGTCATGATACCCAATCGTCAGGCATCACCGCCGCACGACCAAAAACGCCCAATAAAACATGTTCAGGGCAAGATCGGTCTGCGGGATTATTTCAATCAAACTCATGTTCGGCCCGTGGATAAACAGATGCGTTGTGCGAGACTTACAAACGCATGTGGGCCGTACCACATGAGCCATTCCGGGCGCAGCATGATCAAATCAGCAATCACGATCAGGCCGTAAAAAATACGAAAAAGGCAGACTGGGGTCGGTGATTGTGGTTTGAAGAAGAACTCGTTCCAACAATGGTAGAGGCCGCGTAATGTCATTTCAAGTCTCCGGGTTTCACGGAATAGGTATAGATTACTTTGCTCTTCCAGGGTTCAGGCAGTCCCGAACGAGGGGGGGCAATTATAGACCGGTAGCTGACAAAGGTGATTTTGACGGGCGGGTCATTCGGCTTGGTGTTATTAAGCCTCGCTATGTAGCGGGCCGTGTCAGGTCGCAGGATACGCGAACTTATCGTTTTGAAGCGCGTCGAGGCTAAATTTGTGCTGGCGCTCAAGCGTGTACCTTTTCAAGTAGCCGGCGTCTTGTGGCCTCGCAAAATTCCAAATGGTGGTCTGGCCATCCTGATAGGTGATTTCGACGTCCATGCGAAGATTGACTCGCCAGCGGGTTAGGGGCAAACAGATTCCAGCCTTGAACAAGACCCGACCAAACCATGTAGGGAGCGATTAGAGGCCTCGCACCGGTGAGGAGCCGCGAATTCACTGGCATTGCCCACAAGAAAATTACTGCCAGGTGGAAGATTATGAACAGGTTGATCGCAATCCGCTTCATCATCGTCGGCCTCTATTCGAGGAGCTCCAAGAACTTATGTCGTGCTGGCTGTTGCCTATGTAGCACGTAAGGTGCCAAGAGCATCAAGAATAAGCATTGTATAATCATACAGATACATGGCAAGCGCCGTAGCGGAATCCCGCATTGTTCACGTCCGGTGACTCTTTGGAAGGATACTGTAACCTACAAAGCGGGCAGCAAACACCCCAAATGGTGACTAGGGCTACTCAAATAGGATGAAAATCTGCCCGACTTAGTCGACTTCTTGGATTTCCGACGTTGCTTGTAACTAAAAGCAAATACAGCTGTTATTAGCAATTCAGCAGGATCGAAGATGGCCGAGAGGTACCCTCTTAGGCCTACTATGGCAAACGGGGTGCTCCATGTCTAAGGCACATGAAGAAGGAAGAAGCTGCTTCCATTGACGATAGAATCACAAAGCGCGCTCTGCCGTGGTTTGGTCTCGTCGCTATTCTTTTTGTCTACGTGCTGGCCATTTTTCAATTTAACCCATTGGATTTTTTTGGAGCGACGCAAGACGATTCCCTCTATTTCAGCTCAGCGAAGGCGCTCGCGAACCAGCAGGGATATATTCTGCCGAGCGTGCCAGGCGCGCCCGTGGCGACAAAATATCCGATACTTTACCCGTGGATCTTGTCCTGGGTATGGCGCATGGATCCGTCGTTTCCCTCAAATTTGCGATACGCTGTGGCATTAAACGTCCTATTTGGCTTCATTTTCCTTATTTCTTCCTTTGTCTATCTACGCCGGCTGAAGGGAATTGGCGACTCTGTGGCGTTGCTGCTAACATTTTTCATCAGCCTCCATCCGTTTGTTCTGTATTACGGCGCAAGCGTCATCTCCGATATCCCGTTTGCGGCGCTCGCATTAACGGCAATGCTCGTCGCCGATCAAGCGATGGAACCGAGTGCCTCCGATGCGAAAACAGCCGGTTGTGCCATTTTGACGGGGCTGTCGATCCTGATGCGCATTTTCGGAGTTACTGTCGCTGCCGGCATTCTGGCCGCCGCTGTGGCGCGACGGGCTTGGCGCCAGGTCGCAATTTTCTGCGGAACGCTTGCCCCTTTCGGCCTTCCCGTAATCTGGCGATGGATTTTTGCCCGGCCGATAATCCCGTTGGGATCGAGCACGGCAATTCGGGAACCCGGGTTTATTGACGCCTGGATCTATTACACAAGCTATCAGGGATTCTGGAAAATCAGCGTTCTGGATGCACATCTCTTGTGGGCTACTATCAAGCAAAACTCCATTATCATTCTTCGCGCCCCGGCTGAGTACTTTCTCGCACCATTGCTCACGCGCAACTCCTTACTGGGCGTGTTTTTATTGCTGCTCGTTGCTCTCGCTACTCTCGCTGGCGTGGTGCGTCAATCGCGGGAGGGCCGCTGGAGATCGATCTATTGGGTGTTTCCCTTTTATTCAGCGCTTATCCTTATCTGGAACTATCCCAACACGGGCCGCTTCTTCCTCGTTCTGCTTCCGCTCTTCGTTGGCGCGTTGTGGGCGGAGGGCAGGCATTTCGTTGCGGTTTCGTACACGATGTTGCGGAAGAGTCCGGATTTAAGCCAAAAGACCGTTGCAGGGATCTGCGTTTTTGGCGTCTCCGCCCTGGCTTGTGCCATGGTAATCAACTACGTGAACGGGGGCCGAAAAGTATTGGTCGAATTAGCCGGCGACCGCTCCAGTCTTCTGGAAGAAAAACGAGAGGCCTACCAGTGGCTGAACTGCTGTACGTCCCACAATGACATCGTAATCGCCTATGAAGACGCCAGCCTGTATCTGTACAGCAATCGGCAAGCGATGCGTCCCATGGCCTTCCGTACTTCCGTGGCATCAGACCCGGTTTTGCTTCAGAACTCGCTTGCACACATAACGGACGTCGCACACGTAGTTGGGGCCCGGTACTGGCTGATTGCCGACGACGATTTCGATGCGGAGTGGGAAAAAGCGGGTACGCTCGGGAGAAAGCGTGAAGTGGAAATCGAGGATACTTTGCCTGTTGTATTTCAAAGTCACCGCGGGCGGATTCGGATTTACAAAATCGGATGTGACGAGCACTCCACAAATCAACTATGCCCATAAAGCGACCCTAGAGCGTCTTCTGTCACTTGGCGCAAGTTTCGTTCCCTGATAAGTACAATGTATTGAATTGAGTGGAGTGACCAGAGCCGAACCGGCAAGCCAGAATTATTGAGCGGCTTTTGCTATACCGCGATGCCTCTGCTTCCGTTTTACGGCCGATATAGGAACGGAAATTGCTCCTATCACTATGGGGTATCCGAAATTGAGGAATCCCCGGCGGCCGGAACTTGATTCAGGTTCTATCGGATTAATTGTATTTGGTTTAATTTCAGTAGGTTAGTAGGCATCTGAAGTTGTGGTTAAATGGCGGACCGTCGTGTAAGGGGGGAGAGTGTCTCCTAAAGTGCACTTCGACGTGCTCGTCTTGTCTCTTATAGGGTGAGAACGCCTACGCTTTCTTAGATTTGCGGCTTGGTTCCAACTGGGATTTGCAGTCTGTTTAGTGTAGTCAGAGTTGGTAGGCGGATGACAGAGGGGAATAGATGAACCGGAAACGAGAGGCAGGCCAAACGCTGGCGCTTGTAGCTTTCGGCATGCTGGCCTTTCTTGCGGCAGCTGGCCTCGCGATTGACATGGGGTATCTGCGTTATGAGAAAAGGGCGATGCAGGCGGCTGCGGACAGCGCGGCCCTTGCCGCCGCAACCGACGCAAACCTCGGCGCGGCGGGGGCGCAGGCTGCGACCGATGCACTGGCTGTTACTCAAGCGAATGGGTTTCAGGACGGCAGCAACGGCGTCGTCGTTACCGTCAACAATCCCGATGCCTCCGTGAATCCTCCCAACGCTGTTCAGGTCGTAATCCAACGAACTATTCCGAGTTTCTTTATGCAAGCCTGGGGAGTGGGTACGTCTACGTTAACAGTGGCCGGAGTGGCAACGATTGGAACCTCGGAGGGATGCGTCTACGCGCTACAAGTCGGCGGACCCGGCTTGATCTTGAACGGCGGGCTCAATGCGCAGAACTGCGGGATTGTGGACAACGGGCCGCTATCCGGGGCGGGAGCCTTGACTGCCGCATCGATTGGAGTCTACGGGGCTAACACTTTCGGCGCCACTCTCTCCGGGGCACCGGTAGAAATCACAGCCCAACCTGCGGCAAATCCGCTGGCATATCTGACTCCTCCGACGCCCGCTGCCGGTTGCCCCGTCGTGACGGACCCGGCGGTCCCGCTAGATCCAGGCACATATTGTGCAATTACCATTACCACTGTCGCTGCGGTATTCAACCCTGGACTGTACATCATAGAGGGAGCAGGGCTGCAAATTACTGGGACGGGGACCGCGACGGTTGCCGGCTCCTCAGGAGTGACGTTTTATCTAACGAATGGGGCCACGGTCAGCTTCACCAGCACCGCGGGTAGCATCAGGCTTTCGGCCCCAGATGCGGCAGAAGTGGCCAGCAACGGAACTTTTCAAGGTCTGCCGCCGGGAATCCTTTTTTTTCAAAATCCTGACACGACCTATCCAGCCATTGCCGCGGACCTGAGCGATGACGGATTGGGAGGGAGTGTAATCCTCAACGGGACGCTCTACTTTCCAAATGGATCGCTAACGGTTGCCGGCTCCCTGGATCCGAACTCAAACACGCCCATTGTCGCGCAGAGTATTACGGTGAATGCGGGCGTTACGCTGAATTCGGATTCAACTTCGGTTCTGGGCGGATCTCCAATGCAAAATGTATCCCTGGTGGAATAAATATGAAACGAAACCAACTGCTAAAAAGCGACACCACCGGCGGCAATGGCCGCCGGACCACGCCACCGCGCGGCGGACCCGCATCAAGGGAAAGAGGCCAGGCGTTTATCGAGCTGGCTTTGGCCCTGCCGCTGCTGCTCGCGCTGACGATCGGCATCATTGAATTCGGCCGAATGGCCTACTACCAGATCGAGGTCTCCGGCGCCGCCCGGGCCGGAGCCCAATACGGGGCTGTAATTCTAGGCAATGCCCCGGACACGGCCGCCATTACTTTAGCCGCGCAAAACGACGCCCCGGACATCGCCGCCGGCCTGACCGTGGCTCCGGTGGAGACCTGCGGTTGTCCCGGTGCGGCGCCCGGAACGGCTGCCAACTGTTTTGCCGCGCCGGGGTGTCTTTATCCGATTGTATACATAACAGTTACGACAACATATAATTTTGCCCCGCTGTTCAATTATCCGGGAATCTCAACCATTCTTCCCCCGACTTTAACTGGCGTTACAACCATGCCGGTACAAATCCAATGAACCCCGTTCACCAACCCGGCGAGGGAATGGGAACGGAAAGCAGGCGTGCGCGGGCTGGCGACGCGACAATGATCCAGCGGCCCTCAAAAAGGAGTGAGCGCGGCACCGCGCTCGTCGAATTCGCCTTCACGGCCGTGGTCACGTTTGTGCTGTTTTTCGGAATCGTTGACTTTGCCCGCGCCCTTTATTCCTATCATTTTATTTCCAACGCGGCGCGGGAAGCGACGCGTTTCGCCAGTGTTAGAGGCGCGCTTTGCAGCGCCTCTGCGAGCCCATGTCCTGCCGGGGCTGCCGACATTCGGAATTACGTTCTGCAGATCGCGCCACTGGGGATTGATCAAACCCAAATAACAGTCACTCCGACCTGGCCGGCACCCGTCTACCCGCCTGTTTGCGGCACGACTCAGGGTTATCCGGGATGCCCGGTCCAGGTGCAGGTGTCGTACAACTTTAACTTCCTTTTCCCTGTCAATTTCTATAAATCGGCGCCCGTTTCCTTTTCTGCATCCTCTTTCATAATGAGCAGCACTTCAGAGATGACTATTTCGCGCTAGTTATTATAGGGACCTGTTCAAAGCAATCCACCGAACTTACTGATTGGTAGCGCCCTTCACTCTCTAGCTGCCATTGTGGTTCGATCTCCCTGTAACCTGTAAAGCGATCACACTTGAGGCTCTGCCATCCTTCGATCGCCTCCCGGAGGGTTCTGAAGGCATGATTTCTGCCACCCTGCAATCCGCTGAGGTTTCAAAACGCAACACGATGCCCGTCGGGCTGTTCTCTTTCACCTTGTTCATAAGTGCGACCCTGCTGTTCCTGTTGGAGCCGATGTTCGCGAAGATGACCTTACCCGCCCTTGGTGGCACCACCGCCGTCTGGGCTACTTGCATGCTCTTTTATCAGGCGATGCTGCTTGCAGGCTACGCGTTCGCGAATGTCGTGACACGCAGAATGAGTTACCGGCGGCAGGCGTTATTGTTCCTGGCTCTCGCATTAGCGCCCTTGTTGATTCTCCCGTTCAGCTTCCCGGCGGGCAGAGTCCCGCCCGGCGGTCGGAATCCCATTCCATGGTTGTTGATGATCCTGACGATGGTCGTTGGCCTTCCTTTCTTCGTGATGTCAGCCATCACGCCAACTCTCCAGAAATGGTTTGAAGGCATCGGCCATGAGAGCTCAGCCGATCCATATTTCCTCTACGCGGCGAGCAACGTCGGGAGCATGTTGGGGCTTTTGAGTTATCCAGTTCTGGTCGAGCCGCACTTCAGTCTCGCGGAGCAAAGCCGTTTGTGGGAGTACGGCTACGGACTTCTGATTCTTCTCGTCCTCACTTGCGCAATCACACTGTGGCGGGCGCCGCAGCGGCGGAATCCGTCTGATTCGGCTCCTGCCCACGGGGATGCGCGAACCGCGGTCCCCGAATTCCGCGAGCGCTTGCTCTGGATGGCGCTGGCGTTCGTCCCCTCAAGCCTCATGCTCGGTGTGACGACGGTGCTCACCACTGAAATCCCGCCCATTCCGATGCTATGGGTTCTACCTCTCGCCGTTTATCTTCTGAGTTTCATTCTTGTGTTCGCAAAGAAGCCGGTCATTTCATATTCCGAGATGGCCAAAAGCATGCCGCTTGTGATTCTGTTGGGAATGATTCCTCTACTCTTGAAAGAAAGCTGGCCGCTGTATCTGGACATCGCTGTCAACCTGATGACGCTGTTTGTAGTGGCTGTGGCCTGCCATGGTGAACTGGCCAAAAGAAGACCGCCAGCCGAGCACCTCACCGGTTTCTATTTATGGATGGCCCTAGGAGGCGTCCTGGGCGGATTGTTCAATGCGGTAATCGCGCCGATCATTTTCAGCACGGTCGTGGAATTTCCCCTCGTGCTGCTTTGCGCAGCACTTCTCCGGCAAGTCATGGTCCCTGCAACAGAACGGCGACGCCTCGATTGGCAGGATGCCGCGTTTCCGTTTGCAATCGGTGTGCTGGTCGTCATCCTGCTACTTGTCGCGCGCAAATTCGGGTTCAAACCAGGAGTCATATTAAATCTCGTCATTCTTGGCCCTGCGGCGGTGCTGTGCCTCAGCTTCGGGAAACGCCCAATCCGCTTCGCCCTTGGGTTCGCCGCGTTATTGGTCGCTGGGGGGAGCTACACAGGAGCTTACCAGCATGTCCTCAGCACACAGCGCAGCTTTTATGGCATCAATCGCGTCGCAATCGATGATACTGGCCATTACCGCGTACTCTTCAGCGGCAAAACGATTCACGGAATACAAAGCCTGGCGCCTGGAGAAAATCGCGAGCCCCTCTCTTATTACTCGCGATCGAACCCGATTGGCCAGGTCTTCGAGACCTTCTCCGGCTCAGAGAAGTTGAGAGAAGTTGGTGTTGCCGGTCTGGGCGCCGGCACAATCGCCTGCTACGATGCGCCCGGCGAGGAATTTACTTTCTACGAAATCGATCCGCTGGTCGAGCGAATCGCTCGCGATCCCCGGTATTTCACATTTCTAAGGGATTGCGCACCGCAGGCTCGCGTTGTGCTTGGCGACGCGCGGATTTCATTGAAAAACACGCCGGACCACCACTACGGATTGTTTGTCGTGGATGTCTTTGGCGGGGACGCGATTCCCATCCACCTTCTGACGCGAGAGGCAGTCCAGCTCTATCTTTCGAAGCTGGACGCCCACGGCATCGTCGCCATCCACATTTCGAACCGCTACCTGCATCTCCAAAAAGTAGTCGGCAACTTGGCGAGAGACGCGGGGTTAGTTGCTCTCATACAGGACGACACGACTAAACCTGGAGCGGGCAGGCTTCCCTCGACCTGGGTTGTGATGGCGCGCAGCCATGACGATCTTGGTGCGCTGACAGCCGATCCACGCTGGGCCGTTTTAACGGGCGATCCGAGATCGAGGGTTTGGACCGATGATTATTCGAGCGTACTAACTGTTTTCATCTGGGACTGGAATGCGGTCACACCGAAATGATTCTCTCGGAGCGGGTGGGCCGGCCTTTAACCTCCTCCAAGATCGTCCTGGCTTCATGGTGGAATACTGCTCCCGTACATCTACTTTGAGTTAAGATTCAGTTCTTGTGATCCTATAACTGCGTCGGCTCCCTTCGAGCGAGTAGACTTGGTAGCTGTTAAGACGACCAAGGCTCGGAGGAAAGGAGCCGACGCAGTTATAGGATCACAAGTTCAACTACAAAGCCCGGGCCACCCGTCCCGAGCGATCAAAGCTTACTCCAAAATGGGCGTCCATTCATCGTGAGTCTCTCGGGAATCACTAAAGGAAGATTAGGCATACGCGGTCATTAAGTACTGACTTTCTTGTCAGCGTGAGAGTTTAAGCGTGTCGAAGAATTTCTGTACGTCTTTGGAATCGAACTTTTCACCAGCCGTCTCTACCGTAACAATAACCAATCGCTGCCCATCAGCTATTAGCCGTATGTTGAGAATCGAGGCCAGACCATTCCGGACTTGGATATCCCGGGCTTGGTGACCGTCAATCTGGATGCGTTGCTCGTCGAGTAACGCCCCGTGTAAGTGAGAAATTATTCGATTACGTGCGAGATTGAGTACTTTTTCGACTGTCTCGCTCGGTAAATCGGGGTCATCGTAATACTCGATGCCATACCAGCTTGAATTGTTTGGAACGGCAGCGACCACGTGCATGACAACAGCTCTGTCAGTAACCGATTGAACTTGTTGATCCGAAACTTCAGGCTTACTCGGAAATCTTAGCGAAAAGTTCCCATTCGGGTCGTTGTACTTCTCCCACCATAAGGATCCAAAGCGCTCGGGGTGAAGAATAATGATTACAACGAGCATGCCAAAAACGAGGCCGGCAATTTGTGCTGCGGTGGATTTCATAATAAATGGTATGTCAGTGCGCCTAGCGTCCCAGGTAGACAGGTGACCCGCCCTTTAACTTCCCACAAGATCGTCCTGCACTCGTCGAGTGAACGCCAGCCTACGGAAGCCTACCCGCGAATTTTGCTGCGATTCGGCAGCCACGAAAGCCTAACGGCTGGGAGAACCGACATGCTCGGGTGTCTCTGTTTTCGAGACCAGAGGGTAAATCTCCAGCTGATCTCCTACCTTCGTCCCGGTGCGATAGATGGTGTGCGGCGGCAGTTCCAGCACGCTGGAAGCTTTCAGAGAGACCCTGGAAATGCGAAACGGCCGCACATATTCCTCGACGTGAACTACCTCTTTTTCTTTGCTGAGAAAGACCAAATCGATCGGAAACATCATGCCGATCGTGTGCACGCCGCGCGAGGGCACGATCCACAGACCCGTGCCGACCTTGGCCCACCGCTTGGTTTTTCCGAGCAGCCCGACGAGGCGGCGCACGTAACTGTCCGCCACGACCGCTTCGGTTGCCACGAACGCCTCACGGGTCCTGTTGTAAACATACACTGTGCCTTGTCGCTGGTTATTCACCACCGGAGTTCTCCAATCCAGCCCGCCGATTCATTTTTGATTCTATTCAAACTTTTACTCGACTGCTTTGTTTCGACGGCGCCAAATAATAATGAACAGCACGATCACCGCCATAACGCCACAGCCAAACCGAATCATGGTATCCATTTTTATTCTCCTATCTTTCCTTAACTTTGTTCGTTCACTAAACGTTGTACAATCGCTCCGCTCTAAGAAGCGGCGGTTCACTTCAGGGTCGGCAGCAACTGATGCGCAATGGTAAGCACGGCCGGCCCCAAAATCACGACCATCAGAGCTGGAAAAATAAAGAACACCAGACACGGGAACCATCTTCACGCTGACCTTGGCGCTCATCTCCTCCGCGCGCTGGCGCCGTTTCGTTCGCAATTCATCCGAAAAGGTACGAAGGGATTGAACAATGACTCGTGCCAAAACGGTCGGTTTGGACCAATATTCCCACGAGCGCCTTGATATCATCCAGACCTGTGCGTTTCGCGAGATCCCGCAGCGCGTCGATTCTGGTCTTGCCAACGCGCATCTCCAGATTGACCTATGCTAATTCCTCGCTCAACTCCGGATGGACGAGTCGAATTTCATCAGCCACTTTCAGAAGCGCCTGATCCATGCCAAGACCGACTTCCACGCAGATCACCAGCAAGTCCATTGCGTCCGGAAGACCTAATCGAAGGCGCTTCTGGCGGGCCTTCACTCGTCAAACAGCCACAATTCAGGAGTAAACCAACCCAGGCCAGCCGGGCCATCACTGGAATAGCGATCGGATTGATGCTGGAAAGGCCCGACCAGATCGCAAGGACAGAACAACAGCACGCAAACAAGTACCCTCACGCCCCTGATGGCCAGAGAGGCATTTTCGCCGCGATAGCCGGCTCGAGTTAAGAGAATCTGGTCCTGGGAAGCTTTTTTCCCTTTTGGCGGGGGCAGCATTTTCCCGACGGTGACAAAAATGTTCTCTGCGCGGCGCCCGCCTGTGCCAGACGAATCTTCCTCGGGGTCGAAGCCCGCGGTTTCAGCGTACGCGACAGGCGACGGCCAATGTCCACTGTTTGCGGGCCGGACGCATAGACCAGGACCATCAAAATGCAAATGGTCACCAAAAATATGATAAAGGCAACGAACAACATTTCTCTAGGTTCCTTTCTAGACCTCGATGTGTCACGATTCGCCAGAGAAGTATCGCGCCGACCAACTGCATGGCCAGAGCAACGGCCAGGATCATCGGGGCCCATCGGATCATGAAATAGGACCGATTCATATTCAGGGTTGACGAACATCATCATGGCCAACATGGCGGCCGGAAGCGTGATAAGGATTCCCGCCGTCAGGCGCCCCATGGCCGTCTTTGTCTTCACATCCCGGCGAATGCGAAATCGCTCCCGGATGACGCGGGACAACTGGTCCAGGATCTCGGCAAGATTTCCGCCGCTGTCTTTTTGGACGATCAATGCCGTGATGAGAAAACGGACATCGAACAAAGGCATTCGATCCGCCAAATGTTCGAGCGCGTCGCGGAGAGGGATCCCGTAATTCTGTTCTTCAAAAGAGATGGAAAATTCTCCAGCCACCGGTTCGGGAGATTCTTGAGCAACCAACTGCATGGCCGAAGTGAAGGCATGGCCGGCGCGCACGGCGCGGCCCAGCATGTCCAATGCGTCCGGGAAACGTTCCTCAAACTGATTAAATCGCTTCCGGCGGCTGGAAGGCCACGACGCCGACAGGAATCAACGAGAGCAATGATTCCCACGGCGACCGCAATATAGGCGGGGAGAAAATGGCCGACAATGACGTATGCGACGATCGCGAGCACGACGCACAGCAAGAAAATCTTGGCCGGCTTTGTTTTCATGCCCGCCTGGGAAATACATTTCTGCGCCCAGGCCGCACCCGGCGCTTGCACCAGCAATTTGATGCAACGCCGGAATCGTGCTGAACATTTCGTCGCGGACAAGCTTCAGATCCGCGGCGATTCCCGCCCAATTTTCGGCTGCCCGCAATTGCTCGATTCGTCCCCGAACCATTTCTTGCGTCGATTCGCCCGTATACAGAAACCAAATCACCATGACAATCACGGCTGTCAATGTGAAAGTGACGGCGGAGACCATCCAGATCATGTGAACTCCTTTCAGCAGGCCCGAAGCGAAAGAGTGATCCTCCGCGCGTTCGAGCCTGACGAATCTCCGCAATGAGTTCCATCTTCACCGGTCCTTATCCCTTGAAACATGGTCGCGGGCAATGTGACTCCCGCGAGAGCAAGCTGCTCCGCGAATTTCGGTCGCACTCCAGTCGGACAGAACTCTCCGAGAACTTCTCCTGATTCGCGGACTCCACGTTTTTTGAAGGAGAAAATTTCCTGCATGGTGATAACGTCTCCCTCCATTCCCGTAATCTCGCTGATGCTGGTCACTTTGCGAGTTCCGTCGCTGAGGCGGCTCACTTGAATGACCACGGAAATCGCCGAAGCGATCTGGCGGCGAACTGCAAGGGTGGGGATATTCAAATTCGACATCGCCACCATGGTGTCCAAGCGGGCCAGAGCGTCGCGCGGAGAGTTGGCGTGAACCGTGGTGAGAGATCCATCGTGGCCCGTATTCATGGCCTGCAACATATCGAGGGCTTCCTCGCCGCGCACCTCGCCGATGATGATGCGGTCCGGACGCATACGCAAGGAATTGATGACCAGTTGCCGCTGATGAATTGCGCCCTTCCCTTCGATGTTGGGGCGCCGCGTTTCCAATCGCACGACATGTTCCTGATGGAGCTGCAATTCAGCCGCGTCCTCGATCGTCACGATTCGTTCTCGATTGGAAATGTAGGAAGACAGCACGTTCAGCAGTGTCGTCTTGCCGGCTCCGGTGCCGCCGGAGATGAGGATGTTCAGCCGCGCCTTGACGCAGCCCTGCAACAATTCCAGCATGGGCTGCGTCAACGAGCTATTGATGACCAGATCGTCCGCCCCCAACCGTTCGTGGGCAAAACGCCGGATCGAAAGGCAGGGCCGTCCAGCGCCAGGGGCGGAATAATGGCATTGACGCGCGACCCGTCGGCAAGGCGCGCATCGACCATCGGCGAAGATTCGTCGATGCGGCGGCCAATCGCGGTGACGATGCGGTCGATGATGCTCAGCAGATGCGCGTCGTCCCTGAATTCGATCCCGGTCAACTCCAGAAGCCCACGGCGCTCGATATACACACTCTTGTAATTATTCACCAGGATGTCGGAAATCGTCGGATCCCCCATTAGCCTTTCGAGAGGGCCCAGGCCGAACACCTCGTCCAGCACCTCCAGGGACAGGCGTTCTCTTTCCTGCAAATTCATGGGCGTGGCCTCGCCCGCGACAAGGCTCTCCAGAATTTGCCCGACCTCGCGCCGGACATCTTCGCGCTTCAGCTGATTGAGCCGGTCCAAATCCAATTTCTGGATGAGCCGGCGGTGAATCGCCGCTTTCAGTGCGCTGTAATCGGTTCGTCGCAGACGGAGTCGGAATAGGTGGCATGCTCGATTACCTCTTGGTTGAAAAAAAGGTGCTCAACGCGCCTCGCTTATATTCGGATTGCACCTTTATCCCGGTAAGCTGCGAGGCCAGTTGCCGATAATGGTTCGTCAGCAGGTTGTCGTGATTTTCCATCAGCGGCACTCCCAGATTGAAGGCCGTGTTCGCCTTCCGGAAATCGTTCGGCAAGTGCGTCAGAACGGAATATTTCTTTTCATTCTGGATGGTCTTCAGGGTCTCCTCATCGCCCTTATGCCAGCGGTTGACGATGACGCGGATGCGTTCTGGATTCACTCCGATTCCCGCCAGCGCCTGCATACGACGATCCAGCGTCCATAAGCGCCGGCACATTGGTCTCCGTCACCAGCAGGATCATCCGCGCCGACTGCAAAATGGAACTCCAATCGGAGGAGAACTGGGTGCCCAAGTCCATCAAGACCGATATCGAATTCGGATTGCGCGACGTTCACGACCCGTTCGAGGGGAGCAACCGGAATGTGTCTGCCACTCTTCGGGGTGCAAGGATCCTCCGAGCAATTCCAGATTTTGATTTGTGATGCGTCAGAAGGCCCGCGAAGAAATGGCTGTCGAGCCGCTCCAGGTTCTCCACGGCGTCGCGAATGCCGAAACGCGGGATGCAAGTCAAGAAGCAGGTGCGCGTTCCCCAGGGGCGCGCGAAATCGAGCAGCACCGTGCGCTTCTTGGCGAATGTGCAGAGTTGGGCGCCCAGATTTACCGCGACCGTCGTTGTTCCGACGCCACCCTTGGATCCCATCAGGACGATCAGTTTTTCAGACGCGCGTTTCTGCGGATGGCCTTCCTGGAACCGTTTCAAAATTTCCTGCAACGCGTCCGGCATAACGGGCTTGGCGAGGAAATTCCTGTACGCCGCAGCGCATGGCATCCATCAGAAGGTACTGGTCG
Source organism: uncultured Acidobacteriota bacterium (assembly GCA_963819395.1). Taxonomy (GTDB): domain Bacteria; phylum Acidobacteriota; class Terriglobia; order Acidiferrales; family UBA7541; genus Palsa-360. The sequence goes on along the minus strand of CAWFVW010000002.1, from coordinate 266,530 downwards.
GGCGGAAAGGTCATCGAACACGCGATGATGTGGACCGTGGGTTGCATCTTGCGGATTTGCGCGGCCAGTGCCAGGAACGGGGCCGGGTCACGGCCCAAGTCCAGGAGAATCACATCGGGAATGATGCCCGGTAACTTCGGGTGGTTTGTCGGATATGGACCGTCCACTGCTGGACGGAAGACACCAGTCCAACTTGCTGCAAGCTCGCCAGCAATTGGGCGGAGCTTGTAGCGTCACCACTCGCGATAGCTGCAGTTAACATAGGCCGAATATCTCCATAAGACGTGGCGCCGCTATTTCGACTTCGGATCCGCTGGCTCGCGCGGCAGGTTTCGCAGGCCCTAGAAAAGTTCTCGGAAAGACCGGCCCGGAGGCAGTGTTTCCGGTTCGAGCGGTTGCACGATCCGAGGAGTCACGACGATGAGCAATTCGTCTTTTGGACTTGTTCAAGCGAACGGCTCTCGAAGAGTTTTCCCAAGAATGGGTATCGAGCTGATTCCGGGAATCTTGCTGATTTGCTCGGTCACTTGATTATCAATCAGCCCGGCAATCGCAAAACTCTGCCCATCTCTCAGTTCCATATCCGATTCCGCGCGCCGTGTAGAAAGCGCCGGAATCGTGGTTCCCGAGATCGTTACCGCATTGGTATAATCCAGGGAGCTAACTTCCGGCTTCACATTGAGGTGAATCAACCCGTCAGGCATCAGCGTCGGAGTGAAGTTCAACCGGACTGCCGAATTCCTTGAACTGAATCGTGATCGGGGCGACTCCGCCCGCGACCGAACCCTGCACGACCGGAACAGGAAATTGGCCGCCTGCCAAGAAGCTTGCTTCTTTTCCTGATTCGGTCAGCAGGTTTGGCTCGGCCAGAATTTGAAGCACGTTGTTGGCTTGCAGCGCCTGGATCATCATGGCCATATTGATGTCGGGCCGGAAGATTGCGATATTCAGTAGATTGATTGATCATTAAATTGGGGCGGCGTTGCGCCCGTGGTTACGCCGTTCGGTCCGGTAATGGCTGCGGAGTAGCATTTTGAAAACCTGGCGGAGAAAACTGCCCGTGCTGGTTGAAATCGGCATGTTGCTGCCGAACTGCCTGAGAATGTTGACTCCCAGATGGCTGACCGCCGCCCGGTCAACCTCCGCGAATTTCACCTCGAGGAGAATTTCCTTCACGGACCACCGGGGGAAACGTCATCAGGCTGATCACTTTTGGGGTAGAGCCCTTCACGATGTCGAGGATCTGTGCCGCCACGAGCACCGAGGAGATCTTTCCCGAAAGCATCACGACGTCTTTGGAGGTTTCCAGTTGAATCGGCTTCGCTAGGGAAGACTTCGTGGATTTTTTCGTTCAAACTCAGAATATCGATGTCCACGGAGACTTCAAATGTCTGGCTCTGATCCATTTCGTCCCAAAGCAAAAAGGATACTCCGCCGGGCGCTTTTCCATTTAACAGAACCTGGTATGGGCTGATGACCACCGCGTCGGCAATAGTGGGATCGGCGACGGATACCCGCTTGATCGGGGTGGGAGACGAGATCACCAGGGAACGGCCAACGAGCAAGTGCAATGTGTGGGTTCCGGTGCCCTCCGGGGGCGCGCCAGCCTGCGCGGGAGCCGGCGTGCCTTGGGCGATTGCTGCCAATGCCGCGGCATTCGTTTGCTGCGCCCTTGCGCCGGCTGCGATTAGAAACATCATCGCAGCGAGCGAGGCGAGCTGGCGGCCAAGAGTCAGACGAATGGTTCTATTAGTGGGTCTGGGCTGGTTGGCCATTTGACTCTCCAGTGGATTTCTCCGGACTTGCAAATGTCTTGGTTTCACGCTTGCTGCCGGCGATGATTTCGACTGCCATGGTTGAGGGCGGAGGAATAACTTTGGGAGGCGCCGGGACAAAATGTCTTTCCGCCGGCGGGGGTGCATCCAGTCCATAGATGGAAGCTTGCAGCACGGGAGGCGGATTCACGGTCTGGGTGTCGATGGTGTTTCGCAGAGCCAGTTGAATTTTCCCCGAGTTGCTGGCCATGGCCAGCTTTGCCGCATCCGCGGGCGTAACCAGCAAGGTAATGACGGCAACATTTTCCGGTCTCCCGTTGCGACTCTCGATTCTCTGGTTGGCGGCCAGGACCCGCACATTTTCCAGAATTGTTTTGGTAATGTTTCCACTTTCTTTCGTCGATCCCGTGGCCAGCACATCCACCATGGCCCCGGGCGTGACAAATCCCGCAACGGCCACGACGTCATTCACCGCCGCCGATAGCGCCCTCATCCCCTCGGGAATGGTGGCTGACAGGCCCGCCCCCGCCGCCATGGGGGCCAATTTGCTTTCCAGGATTGGTTCATTTTCGGCGACCGAAGTGATCAGGGCCCGGTTCACGGCATCCTCGGGCGCGCGAATCATGTTGGCCACCGGCGCAGATCGAGGGCCAGGGAATGACGCGCAGATCTTTTTCGGCAAGGCGTGTCCCGAGCGGCAGCGGTGCTGGCGGCGACCACCATCTGCTTCATTACCACCACCGGCTGCGGGTGCGGACGCAACTCTGAACTCGTGGTACAACAAATATGGCAAAATGAATGCCAGGAAAGTTGCGATTGCCAATCCAGTAAACATTCGCTTTCGATCCATAAATCAAATCTCCTTATGAATCCTAATCACCATTTCCATCGGGTCGCCAGGAAACAAAGCACCGTTGCCAGTGCTGCGGCGACGCCGAAAGGAAGTTTCATCAAGTCCGGATTATCCAGTGAAATATCCGGAAAATCTCGCAGGCCGAAGGAAAGAAAACCCTGGACCAGGACGAACACATTGATGAAAGTTTCTTTCACCCGTCCTGCTCGAATGATGATCACCATGGCCATGATTCCCGACAAGAAAACGGCGCCGCCAGAACCATCAACATCATCACAGGCCCCAGAATAGCTCCGAGGGCGCCCATCAGTTTCCAGTCGCCTGCTCCCATGGCGCGCAATAGAACCAATGGAAGCAGGCAAGTCAAAGCCAGACCCATCCCTTCGAGAGCCATGCGCACACTGTGCGGGCCGGGTGCAAACAATTGCGCGAGTATGCCCATCAGCGCTCCAGAGACGGTCAGCCAATTTGGGATCCGGCGCGTACGGTAGTCTATCCAACCTGCCGTAAGGCCGACCATCATCGCCAAGGTCCAGGTGTTCATTTTCGGTCCCGATCCTTTCACTCTCATCGCGACTGGATCTCTTTGCGACAAAAAATCTACTCCTCCCAGCCGATCCAGCGGACTCACTGGACGAACGCCACAAATGTCACCAATCTCCCAGTTCGGCAGGCACTGCGTTGAAGCAGGCTACGAAATCAGAAGATAAAAGTTGATCCGGCCGCTCCTGCTGTCGTCGTTGTACGTGAAGCAGCCGTTAACTCAGCCGCCGCCGCAGCCGTTAGGTTGTTCGCATCTGCCGCCAAAGCATTGGCGCCAATCAAGCCACCGATGATGCCATTAGCTGCGGCATTGGCAGCGGCTCTATCAGCAAGTGCAGCAAGACTGTCATCAAGTGCAGCAAGACCGTCATCAACAGAAGCCCCGATGTTCCTACCGGCAGCAGCAGCAGTGGCGGCAGCAGTAGCGGCAGCAGCGTCAGCGTTATTGACGGCTTGCGCCGCGTTGTCGGCCGCAACACTAGCGGCGCTCTGAGCAGCGGTAACTGTCCCGGTGCCGTTTCCGGGAGCGTTGATCTCGGCCATCAAGGTAGTGGCGTTATTGAAATCATTCTTGATTGTAGTGGTCAAGGATTTGATCGAGGCCACTGCGCCAAGCGCAATCATCATCAAAAGCAACGCGTACTCCACCAAGTCCTGGGCGTCCGCGTTCTTCCAGAAATACTTGATCGTTTCCAGAACACTTCTCATTTTTCTCGCGATCATTGTCTCTCTCCTTTTCCTCCCTGCGTTTGAATAACTCTACCGTTCCCGCACAAAACCGTTCCCCCTTGCAAGAACCGTGCGCAGCCTCGGCTGAATGGGCCGCCGGAATTGAAGGTCATCTCCAGCGGCCTTCAGCGATGAGCGTGGTCACGCGGGTGTCCCACTGGATCGATTAGGTCGTATAGCTGGTCAGGGCCGTGGTTGCGTTCGTGAACACGGCGTTGACCGCAGTGCCGAGCGTCTTGATCGTCGCGGCCGCAGCCAGGGCGATCAGGACAAGAAGCAACGCGTATTCCACGAGGTCTTGCCCCTCTTCGTCGTGCCAAAGTCGCTTTAAAAGATTTTGCATTTCGCTTTCCCTCCATGTGATTTGAATTAAGCAGAAGCTTCCGGCTTCTCCCGCCTGCCCTTCTAATGCAGGTTTCGCGCCACTCTTTCGCGTTAGCCGACTTTGAGTTAATAGCCTTGTTTACTGGATGATAGGGCGAGCCTGCCAATCGGATTAGCTTCTGGCCCTGGTGCCGCTCCTGAAAGCGTTACGATTTGATGACGCTCGCCAGCACCCTAATTTGTGAATTGGTGACGCTTAGCACGCTTCGGCGTGATGCCCGGCACGCATAGCGGTGACCCCCGTCACGTGCGAGTGACTTCAAAACGGTGGGAGACTGCCCCAAAGAATGAGGAATCCTTCCTATCTCCCTGACCGGCCCTGTCAAGGGCGAAAGAACGTAGCCCCCTGTGTGAGCGATCGATATGTGCAAGGGCTCAGCGGCAGGCCCTGGAGAAGGTGAATAAGCACTCTGATTTGGCGGGTGCTAAACAGCTCAAAATTCAGTTCTAACAAGAACTTGGAGGGTGGCACAGGTCCCCATATGGCGCCCCCAGCAGCGCTGCGAAAATCGGGCCGCTTTGCCCCACCGTTCAGACGGCGGGACACGTTGTAGCGTCCTTCCGGGATTACGGGCAATTCAAAGGCGGGACGCCGCCGATCAATGGTGTTCGAATTTTCCTGCGGGACACGCTCTTATTGTAGCTTTGTGTCCGCGCAAACTTGCCGCGTCGCGCTCACAATCGCGTCCGGGCGCTCAAAGGGCATCATGTGACCGGAATCGGGGACCATGACCCACTTCCCCCGTCTCGAAAGTTGTGCCAGGCGTATCTCAAAATCAACCCACAAATTGTGCAGCTTGACCCAGTCAGGCGAATTTACCGGGATCTTCCCCGCTATGAGGATGATCAACGGTTTGTCGCCTAGCCCCCCGGCTGCCCTCAGTTCTTCCTTTCCTCCGTCCAAATTTTCGATCTCGCTTGCCGCTGCATCAATAAACTTCGGTTGAATTACAAAGTAGGACCATTCCTGTTTGTCGTAAGTCAAAGCAGGATTATCAATTTGGTCTCTAGCTAAGAAGCGACTGACTCCGAACCAATATAAAAGTTGCGCCCACTTTCGGTCTTGCAGGCGTCGCTTTATATCGGTATCGACTGATTTCTGGATGCTATCTGGAAATTTCAGATCTTCATGCCCGGGATCCACTAGAACCATCCCCCCGACCTCGCTCGGATAGAGCTTGTTATAAATGCGGACGGTGGTTCCTCCGAAGGAATGTCCCACCAGCACAAACGGAGGCTTCTCCCCGGCCTTTTGCAGCAATGTGTGGAGTTCCCTCATGCTTTCCGCGGTCGTTCTCGGCATCGGACCGGGATCGCTCCAATCATACCCGGCACGGTCATACGAGCATACGCGAGTGAACTTAGCGATCCCCGGCTGCACAGAACGCCAGCTGATTGGCGGCACTGTCAGACCAGCCTCCAAGATTACGGTTGGACTTCCCCGTCCTTTGCAATTGATATTGAGCTTAAAGCCCCCTACGTCAAACGACTTACCTTCTTGGGGAAAGCGGCGGGCATCAGCCCTGGCCTCGAGGAATTGGTACGAAGCCCCCACAACCAACACCAATAGTGGCGCGACCGCCGCGATCACCAAGGCATTTTTGACCCACCGTCGCAGCCGTCCTCTTCCACGTAGCTTCGCCGGGATAGACCGTGAGATTTCATGGGCGCTCTGCCCGGGTATCGGCGAGGACGGGGCCTGATCGGTTTGCAAGCTAGCTTCCATGACCCTAAATCACACCCGGAAACCACCGCCACGGGACGCGTTGCATGTAGGCAGAGTATGCCGGATCCTTTCGCAGGAACTCCTCTTCGACAAGGCTCCGCGCCACGAACCAGAAGATCCCCAGCAAGTACAATGATAAGTTAACAAGAGAATACGATTCTAATGTCCTTCCAATCATGGTCAGAAAGGCCGCGGAGTAAATCGGATGGCGAACCCATCCATAAGCGCCGCGATCCACGATCTTGCGCTGAGCGGGCACAACTCCGATGTTTTTACCCAGGCTCAGCCGCCCCCAAATGACCATGACGGCACTGGAAAGATAGATGAGCAAAAGGGAGATCTCAGGAACAACCAGGCGTCCAGGCTTTTCGACGCTTAAAATCAAGAGACCCCAGGAAGAAGCTATGAAAGCCAGCAACCAGTGAAGAGGATTTACCGAAAGTCGTACAGGAGGACTGCGAAAAATCATGGTCCCAATGAAGAGAAAAGTCTCGGAGAGAAAAACGATCTCTCCCAGGTTCATATATTCCTTGTAGTGCTTCGCAATGGGATAAATGGTGACCAATATCACGAGAATGGCTAGCGTCTTGTCAACCCGGGGATTTATCAGTAATTGGGTTATAGGGCGCGGTTCCGCAATCCGCTGGGGCGCGATAGTTTGTTCATTCATTTCGATTCATTTCCCGTCGCCTTGGGATCCTGGCTGGCTCTTGCCGGACGAACCTGCACATTTTCACTTCTCTCTCCGAATGATCGTCGCCGGGGGGGCGCCATACAGCCCGACCGCCGGTAAGTCCTGTCGACCGATTCCTGCGAGTTCGCAGGCGGGGAACCCCAAACTGAAATCCTAGTTCCCAGACGGCGCCAGTGCGCGCGATCGAACGAAAATTGCGCTGAGATCGTCCGAGTACGCTTGCTTCCAATCCGGAGAAGCTGCCAGCAGTGTTGCCAAGGCGCCCTTGCGGTCCGTCAGGCAGGATTGAACGCCGTACTTGCCCAGCAGGGAAAGCGCATTCCGTTTCCAGGAGTGGCAATGTCCAGTAGTCCTGAAAGACCCCGCTGTATTCATACATATCCGCCCGGCCGTCAATGAATACCTTTTGCTGCGGACCAAGTTGCCAGATCAGGTAAGCCACCGTAGAAGTAATCATTGAACATTCCCGCCGGCTGCGGGTGCTGGCGCAGAGTATTGGACGGCGGCGACAGGATAATTTTTGGCTAGCGTGTCTGCCAGCTTGGTTCTTCCCGGCACGAATTTTGCAACGGAAAACAAGATCAGCGCGATCATCACCAGATTTAATGCGTACTTGTCCTTATTCGGATCGTAAGACGGCATCCACTCTGGCGAGGAAAGTTGCAACGACGGGAACGACGATCATGATAAAAATCAGCATGAACCGAATATGAACGCAAGCTGCGTAGACGGCGAATAGAAGCATGCCCATCTCGTGCAGCCTGTACTTTCATGGGGAAGAAAATGATGCGCCAGAAAAATCGCCAGCATCAGGCCAAAAAATATTTCCCAATTGCCAAGCCGAAGGAAAGAGGCTGCCACTCCTGGATATTCGCGATGTTTAATGGCTGGGTCGTCGCCATCAGGACCGGGTAAGCGGCGAGTTCCGTTCCGTACGGAGTGATGAGAATCGCCAAGCAACAGAGCAGAGTAAAGTAAACAACAACTGAATGCGCTGGCGTGCGGTCCAGGGTTCCGCGACCAAACTCCCCAACTGGAATTTCACCAGGCCGCTTGCAAAGTAGCCGCCGATGGCCGCCAAGCCAAATACAAACGTGCCATGCGTGTTCACCCAAATCAGAAACAGAGGCGGAAGAATCCAAAGAGCTCTGGAGTGACCTTGCCGGAATCGCTCCAGGCAGATCAAAGTCACGCAGCAGAAAAATGTATCCGAAGATTTGAGGCCGCAGGGTGAAAATGACGCTGGCGACGGGAAGGAGAAGCCCGGTGGCCAGGCAGGCAGCTTTCCAATTGCCGCACCGAACATACGCGTAGTAGTAAAGCAGCAGGTCACGATGGCGACCAGGCCGATCTGCAGGACCGCGAGCCCCAGAGTCCACCCATCCGCGCAGCAAACGCCATCGCGACTTCCCCGAGCCATTCGTAGGCGATCCAATGTACCCCTGGCGCGGTGAAAGAATACGGATCCGAGGTCGGCCAATGATGTGTATCCATAATGCGTTGGCCAACGGCGATGTGCCACCAGGTATCCGGATCGGGCATAGCGCAGGCGCGACCCCACGAGGAGACACCAGCGAGGAGAACCCCCATCAAGGCGGGGAAGGAGGCCGCCTTGCGCGCAGTCAACCATATCGCTTGCCCGGCTGCCGGCTGGCATCAGCAACAGGCAGATTCGTCACGCCCGCTTCAGATTGCAGAGGTGGAGGAGGTATTGCCACCCCATCCAAGCGGATTCGCATGGCGGCATCTGATTGACTCATTGTCACTGTCTCCTCAATATTGTCTTCGGCTACGGATAGCTCGAATCTTCGTGATCCGCGCGAGGTCACATGTGTCACCAACTGATGACACGCAGTGCCTCTATTGCACTGATGTACGAGCAGTTTTAATTCCACTCGACCTTTCCGAAGGCTGCCAGTAAGGATGGCCCATTTCGGTTCCGAAGCGGCCCTCATACCCGTGACCTTCAGATGATTGAAAGCATCAAGGACTGCAAATGGGGTCCGGGTGCTGGAAATGCTTTCGCCAATCTGTTGAATTTGCTCTGGCTGAATATGGCCAAGAAGCGTTGCTGCCCGGGCGAGGTAATCGATCTTCTCGGGCAACAAGCCCATGATTCGGGCGCAGGTAGCATCCACCGCCACCGGATCGTCGCCTAGGACCAAGACGCCGCATGGCTTCGATTGGCCTTGAATCGGGCCGTTGCCCTCCATGCCGACAATGCCGTCCACAATCGCAAAATCCGGCCGGACGGCAGCGTTAATATCCAGGATGGCGCGGTCAATCCCGGCCCAATGCAATGCATTTTTGGGCCAGCCGTAACAGCCTCCAGGTACGACTCCAAACATGTTCTTGAGGGAAAGTGTGACTCCCGCCCAATGGTGGGTCTTCATCTTTGGCATGAGAAACGAGGAAATCGACGCCCAGGACGGTCTTGGGCAAATAAAGTTCCTTCAAGCGCGATGCATGCGTCCTCAGGCTGACTCGCTCCACATCATCCACATTTAAATCCACGAAAATCCGCGACAATGGCCCCAAATACTCCCGCAAATGGATGGATTCGAGCACCGCTTGCGTGTCCCGGTCCATCGCCGGCCCTTCCCCGATGAGAACGGCGGAAGCCCCCAAGCGCAAAAACGTTTCGCGCGCCGCGCTGACGACGGCAGGGTGCGTATTCATCATGCCCAGCGGGTCGAAGCCGACGAAGTTTGGTTTTAACAGGACTGTTTTCCCGCGCACAGGCAGATCGAACTCGCGAAGTGTTTCATAAAGAACCGCGGCGATATCGGACTGATAGGTGAGAGAATTCCTGATGGCGACCCGCGAATGCGGCCTTGAAAACGAAGGGATCAGTGAAGGGGCGGGGCGCGGCATCGATCAGCTCATTCCCGTTGGATTTCTGCTTCAACCAGTTCTGGGTGCCGCTGAGTGCCAGCGCGGCCCAGGCCACTTCCGGCACATTCCACAGAATTTCATTCTTCTCATACGTGGTTTGCAATTATTCAGCCAGCCCCGGCGTCGGCTCGCCCGTATGCGTTCATGGCGATGAGCGCGAGCGCCAGAGATGCCGGGCTTTGAATCGATTTCGAGTTTCCCTCGCAGCCAGTGCAAGACTTTTTTGAACCTCCGGCCGCTCCGGATGTTCGCTTAAGGCAAGCAGCGCCCAGACCGTTGAACTCACTTGCGGTTCTCCGGGGACGCCGTAAACCATCGGGTTTCCGCAGTTCCAGCCTCCTGCCGGACACATGCGGTCATACAACATGGCTTCCCCAATGACGAAGCCGGCGTTTCGCGGCAGCCGAAAGCAATTCCGGCGGAGCTCGCGCGCAGAAAAAGAATCGCGTAGGACGTGGCTCGACCCAACTCGCTGTTCCGATCGTCCAACTCCAGCCAAAATAAGAAGCGTTCTGAGTCCCGACCCTTGCTTCGGCAAGACGAGCCCGCACGATGCGGTGCAACCAAGCCGGCCTCACCTGGCAACTCCTTGCACAACCAGCGCAACCCGCGCGTTACATTTTCCGATATTTCGTGTGGACTGAGCAAAGCGAGGCAGGCCAGCGAAGTAACCCAGGAGCCTTCTCGCAGCTCAGGGGAGGAAGGCCAGGAGCCATCCGGCAATTGAGCGGCACCGAGGAAATGGAATGCTCGAGATGCGGCTTCTTTGTGAGACTGCGTGGATGCGCATTCGAGCAGGGCGATCAACGCCCAGGCCGTGGGTTCGGCGCGGCTCATGGACCCTGCGTGAAAACCCCAGCCGCCATCCTCATTCTGCGTGTTCAGCAAAAATGGCAGACAAATATTTTCCACAAATGCGGAACGCATGTCGTCTTGAAGGTCTCCAGATGTCCATGGGCTCAGCAGAGAGCTCTCATCAACGCGAGGAACCCGGCATCAGGAGAACCTGCTGGGCCCCTGGAAGTCTTTCTTCCACATTCGCGAGAAGATTGTCTTCTTCGTACTGGCTGATTTCAAGTTGATTGATGAGCCGGTGCAGATATCCGCGCGCCACGCCCAGGCTGCGCGCGCTCTCCACTTTGTTCCACCCATACTTGCGGAGCGTCCGAAGAATGAGCCTGCGCTTGAATTGGCGGATTTCGCGCTTCATACGAACCGTTGACGCTCACTCCAGGATCGGAGCCGCTGAACGTCTCCGCTTCATGAGAGTTTCTGCGAATATCCAGGGGCAGATGCGAGACATCCACGGTTTGTCCTTCGGACAGAACGACGGCGCGTTGCACGGCATTTTCGAGTTCCCGGACATTTCCCGGCCAGGAATATTCCTCGAGCGCAAGCAAAGCCTGATGTGAAAACCGTTTCACTTTCTTGTTGAATCGCTGGGCAGCGGCGACGAGGAACAACTGCGCAAGCAGAACGATATCGTCGCGACGCTCGCGCAGCGGCGGGATATGCATGTGAACGACATTCAACCGGTAAAAAAGATCCTCGCGGAATTTGCCCTGCTGCACCATTTCCTGAAGATTTTGATGTGTGGCGCTGATCAGCCGGATGTTGACGTTGACGGTTGTGTTGCCGCCGAGCCTCTCGAAACTGCGCTCCTGCAGGACGCGAAGCAATTTGGGCTGCAGCCCCAATCCCAAGTCGCCGATTTCATCGAGAAACAAACTTCCCTGGTCCGCGCTCTCCATGCGGCCTCGGCGCATGGCCAAGCGCGCCCGTGAACGCGCCCTCGCTCATGGCCAAACAGCTCGTCCTCGATCAACGTGTCCGGCAAGTTCGCGCAGGAAAACGCAACGATCGGACGGGAAGCCCGCAGGCTGCTTTGGTGGATCGCTCGAGCCAGCAACTCCTTGCCCGTTCCAGTTTCTCCGGTGATCAACACATTTACATCGCAAGGGCCGATTTTTCGCGCCAGGGCAAACAATTCCTGCATGGCCGGGGCGGTGCCGTGCAGGTCGTGGAGCCTGGTGGTCCCCGCAACGCTGGTCCGCAACCGCTGAATTTCCCTTTCCGCCGCCTGAAACTTGAAGGCTCTTCGCAGAATGAGCCGGAGCTCAACCATGTTCGGCGGATGGGTAATGCTGTCGTAAGCGCCGAGTTCCATCACCTTCAGATTCAAGTCCGAGCTCGTCGTCGCTGTGAAGCACAACCACGGGGGGATGAGCAGGAAGCCCCAACAACTCTTGCATGAACTGCAAGCCCTCTTCCTGCGTTCCCGAAGGGTAGGTAGCCCGAAGATCGATCAGCAGAACATCGCACCAGTCCTTCAACTCGCCAAATTTGCCGATCTGGAATTCGCTAAATGTTCGCGTGGTGAAGCTAGCTCCCGAGCACTCCTGTGAGGGCTTGCACCAGGCCCGAATCGGCGGTAGCAAAGCAGACACGAATTTCCTGATCAAACAAGGGCTAGCCTCCTTAATCGACACGGGACAGTGAGAGGAAGTGCACACCTGATACCAAAACAGCACAAATACGATGGCATTCAACGGAAAGTCACGCAAGACACATCTGACTCAGTATCTTGTAGTAACTAAAATGTTATAAGTGTCTGGAAATTGTGACGTGAACTTGAGTTCGATTTCCGAAGAAGTGAGGAAGAGTTCGGGAAGAGTCAGGGTTCAAAGTGCAAAACTGTTGCGGTACTGAGGGGACTAGTACTTTTTCCATTAGCGCGCTTATTTGTGGCACAGACTCTGCCAAATGCAGAGTTACTGAGACTGGCCACCGGGCACAATTTCGGGAGGAATTCCGACCAGAAGCTCGATGGCGACCGGTTTCCCTCTCGCATCGCCGGCTTGAATTTCCATCGGCTGAACGCAAGACGCGCCGCTTCATCCATTTCGAGGCACAATGCCTTGATAAACCTCCAAGTCATCCACGGTTCCATCTTCCCGCAATGTTCCCTTAAGAACTATCAATTGGCGCGCCTTGCCCGGCGGCACACTTAATCGCTTGAAATCGAATCTGGATTCCAAGTCGGGGTCCGGGGGAACAAGTCCTGTTTCGAGCCGAATGACGGTTGATGGTGGATCTGCCTTTGGGCGTCGGAAGAGCGCCGGATTTCTGGCAATACTGCATTGTCCAGTTGGAGTCATTCATGGGCAGGAAAATCGTATAAATTTTTGAGCAAGGCAATGCGCTGTAGACGCCTAATCCGCCCCCACCAATGGGTCCCGCGGAAACAATCATTTGATTCTTCCGAAATTTCGGGCCGGTCAATCGCCACGGGATAAATCATTTTGGCCTCAAGGTGTGGATCCAGCATGGCAACGCCTCCCAGCGCCACTTCCTGTGCCCTTGATGCTTAACGAGCCCGGCGATCCATCCTTGCCGCCGCCACCGCCTTCCTTGCCAGGCCCAAGGCCCACACTCTCGTCGCCAGCGCGTCCATTCCCGCCGCTACCGCCGCCACCGGCCGCTCCGCTCGGCCGGCCGCCAGGCGCACCCGGAATCTCCCGCACCAGGAGCGATCGAAAAATCCCCCCAGCGATTTCCCAGGCGGCACTGCAGCCACACGCGAATTCGCTCCAGACGGATCAATCCCGATCGCCAGGATTGCCCTGCCGTCACCCGCAACACCTACCTCAGGAACTGCAGAACCCGCTGACCCATCTGATTCCAGCGTCGCGTCGAACGGGCCTGGGAATTGCGCCGGTGGGAATCGGCAGCTTTGGTTGAGAATTCGTGGGCCGAAGATTCGTTGTCAAGGAATAGTCGGCATTTGTTTCAGCCAAAGGAGTCGGCCATTTCCGCCGCAAGCTTCGCATTTTCCTGCGTTGGCTTCTTGATGCTCAGATCGAAAGTGGGCTTCTTCGGCGCGGCCACCGTCCCCAAAGATAGATTGGGCAATTTCAAATCATTTGGAATACGAAGGTCAGGCGGTGAAGCCGGCTGGATGATGGTTTGGTGCTTATTGTCAGGGTGCAGCGGTTTCGAAATCGCCGTCAGATCCGCAATCGAGACCGTCTTGCCGGGAGCAGGAGTAACTTTCGGGCTGAATGCCGCTTCCGGGCCGTCCTCCCGGTCCCCGCGGCGCGATGCGCGGCAATCGGCTGGCAGGACGGGGCTGCGGCACAGGGTAATAAATCACTTCGGGCGGAAGGAACGCGGATTTCAGCGCGGGCGCCCTGGTTGGGAAAGCCATTGGAAGAAAAAGTATGGCCAGAATCAGCAAGCAATGCAGGAATACAGAATTGGCAATGCCGAAACTTGGGGCATGAAATCCCGTCAGGCTCGCATCCCGGTAGAGGTATCTTAGATTTTTTGAGGCCGGCAGCTTTGGTCGCGAGAACAACGCGGCCACGGATGCCAGCGCAAGCCCGAAGGGCCGATTCGCGGCGCACCAGAAATCCCGGAGTCTTTAGTGGCTTTGCCGGATCAAGTAATGAGTTCTGTTGCGCGGTTCGCCGGGCATAGTTGCGCGACTGGAACAGTCGATAAGCCTGATCCGTGCCTTGAAAGCTCACCTGATGCTCCTGACTGCGTCCACCAACAATTTCTAGTGCTGTAGCCACTACGCGCGATGATCGGCCGAGGGCTTGCCCCAAAGGACTAGCACGCGTCGTACCAATTCCACGGATGGTTTCGCCTAGTCAGCCCGCGTTAAAGCGAACAAAAAAATTGCACTTGTAACCGTTTGTGTACTCAGAACGGCCCGTCTGGCAACACTTTGGTTACTAGGCCTGTGGCGTCAGGTTCTGCGAGCCTTTTCTTCGGCAGAGGGCGGCCATGAGTAATGGCATCACCTGTTTGCGTGTTCGAGACGCAATCGTAATTGCCTACTTGCCGCCTCCCGCTTGCCGATTGCCGAAGCGGAAAACGATCCCCACCGATGCATTGACGTTTTCCTGGGTCAGGCTCAGGAAACGCGTCAGCAGGTATTCGCCGTCCACGCGAATTACAGTGCTGCGATTCAGCGTGAAATCCAGGCCCGCACCAGGAGCCATGGCAAATTTATAGGCGCTTTGAGAAATGCCCAGATAATTGGCGCTGCCGTGGACCGCTCCGAACTGGACGTGGCCGAACGGTGTGATTCTGGAGAATTTCCGGTAGGAAAAAACGGGGCCGTAGGTGATGGTCTGCGCATTTACGGAATAAACTGTCGTCTGCCCTGAAACCGTGAGGGCTTCATTCCCCTGATAAGCGTTCACTTCGACCCGGCCGCCAAACCAGCTGTTCAGATTTTCCGTTACGGTGCCACCCCCGCCGTTCAGATGGAAATGGGAGCCATTCAGATTCGCGTCCAGATAGGAGTAACCGCCGGAGATCTCCCATGCAGGGATGTCTCTGCGCTCGCGCTGAAATGGAAAGCAGAAGAATTGCCGGGATGAGCCAAATCACTCGTTTCATTTCGTTTTCTCCTCGCGAGTAGAATCTTTATTCCACCGCGTTCTGTATGAAATGCTGTGTCCTGCCTGTGTTTCTCGGCACAATCTCCGCCAACGCGCGGTAAACTGCGCGCTCTAATTCACCTTCAGAGTCACGGTGGTCGGGACGACCATTGAGCCCGATGTTGCTGTCACAGTGACCTGATACGTGCCGGCGGGCGTTCCCGCAGGCACTCCCGAAGGGCCGCCGCCGCACGCGACGGACGCTACCAACAAGACCACCGCAAATCCAAAAGCTGCCGTAATGGGCCGCCGGCGCAGGCCAGCCACCGTGAGCAGCATGAGGGCGAGAGCCAGCCACAGGAGCCAGATCCGGTTGAAATGCAGCAGGAAATTGAGCGGATCGATTTTGATTCCCGTGCCTGGAGGCACGGCCGTCCGCAACGCGGTGCTGACAGTCAGAAGAGCGGCCGGCGTCTGCGCTGCGGTCGGAATGACGGTGGAAGGCGAGATGGTACAGGTCATCGTCGCAGGCGCGGTGCAACTCAGCCCCACTGTTTGGTTGTATCCCACCAGCGAAGTGACGCTGAGAGTGAATTTGGCCGTCTGCCCCGCTGGGACGGAAGGTGGCGCCGACAAAGTGCTGATCTGGAAAGGAGGCTCCAAAATGCCCGTGCCGGTAGTCAAAATTTCTTGAGGACTGCCGGACCCGTTATCGTTAAGCGTAATGGAACCGATGCTGGCGATTGCGGCGGAGGGTGCAAAGACGACTTGAACCACGCAATTGGATCCAGGCTGCAGCGGGGCTCGAGTGCAGGTGTCCGACTCAAAGAAATCCCCGGTCGCGGTAATGCTTGAAAATGTAAGAGGGGTAGTTCCACTATTCGTTACGGTAACCGATTGTAAATTGCTCACGGTACCCACGCCCTGGGAACCAAACGCGAGACTCGACGCGGAGAGCGTCACAGTGGAAGTGTTGCCAGTCAAGTTCAGCACTTGCGGACTGCCTGGAGCGCTGTCTGTGACTATGAGAGATGCCTTTCGAATTCCTTGTCCGGATGGAGTGAAAGACACAGTGATTGTGCAAGTGGCTCCCACGGCGATCTGAGTTGGGGCGAGGGGGCAGGTCGTCGTATCCGTGAAGTCACCGGCGTTGCCGCCAGAAATTGCGATGCTTGAAATAGTTTGCGCGCTGTCGCCATTCGTGAGAGTCACCGTTTGCGACTGGCTGGTCGTATTGAGACTTTGCGCCGCGAAGATCAGGCCGCCCGGATTGAGTGCAAACCCGTCCAGAATGCTGACCTTGGCTATGTATGCGTCGCAGTTGCCGCCCGGAACGGCCTGAAGTGGATTTGCGAGGGGAAAGTCATTCGAACAAGTCTGGCCCGTAACGTAGGCGGAGCCGCTGGTGTCCACCGCGATTCCGTATGCAAGCTCCGCGTTCGTGCCGCCAAGGTAGCTCGAGTACACCAATGTCGTGCCTGCGGGCCCAATCTTCGCCACGAAGCCATCGGTATTGCCGCCGCCATAGGAAGGCTGAAATACCGCGCCAGCAGTTGGGAAATCGATGGAAGCCGTCGTGCCAGTTATATAGACATTGTTACTGGAGTCCACCACGATACCTGTGGCCTCGTCCGCGTGCGTACCACCCAGATACGTGAAGTAGGAGAGCGCGCCCGTCGTGCTCAATTTTGCAACGAAGGCATCGCCTTCACCCGCATACGCCGGTTGAAATCCGGCCGGCGCGAATCCAAAGGTTGCGGAATTAGTGAGGCCGGCAACGTAAATGTTTCCGGTGCTGTCGAGAGCGATTGCATTGCCCTGGTCGAGCCCGCTCCCGCCGAGATAGGTTGAAAAGGCGAGAGAAGCCGCTCCGGAGGCGGCAGTATTGACTTTCGCTACGAACGCGTCACCTGCGCCGCCATTCGTGGTCTGGAGAGCCCCCACCGCGGGGAAATTCGTCGAATAAGTAAGTCCCGTTACGTAGGCAGTTGCGCTAGCATCCACTGCGATGCCGTAGCCGACATCCTCGGTATTGCCTCCGAGATAACTTGAATACAAAATTGAAGATCCAGTGGCGCCGATCTTGGCAACGAATGCGTTGGTGCTGCCTCCGCCGAAGCCGGTTTGAAAAGCGCCGGAAGAGATCGGAAACGGCGGGGGGCCCGGTACAACTGTTGTAGGAATGTCTGCTGAGGTCGATCCGGTTATATAGGCATTGTCATTGCCGTCCACCGCGATAGCCAGGCCGTTCACGTTTTCGTTCTCCCCAAAGAAACCGGAATAAACGATGGCAGATCCAGCCGGATTCAATTCCGTCACGAAGGCGTTTGTAACCAGCAGACCGTTGTCGAAAGTTGCGCCGCATTTCCCATCGCCGCCGCACTCCGTGTTGAAGGAACCTGTAGAGACCGGGAAGTCAGGAGACAGCGTCGTTCCGGTCACGAAGGCGTTGCCGAAATTATCGACGGCAATTCCGTTCGCGGTGTCGCGATTACTCCCGCCAAGGTAAGTGGAATAAAGCAGCGTCGAGCCATCCGCGCTGATTTTGGAAACGAAGGCGTCATTTGGGAAGTCCGGATTACCTCCCGCATTAGCTTGCAGGGGATGCGCGGTCGGGAAGTTCGCCGAATAGGTCGATCCCGCAATGAATGCCGTATTGTCGGGAGCGACGGCGATCGCATTCGAACTGTCAATGCCGCTGCCGCCCAGATAAGTCGAGTAGATGAGAATCGGGTCGATGACCAGCGGGCTGCGAGGATCGTATTCGGCAAGCTGGAAGGAGACATTATCGCCGCCCTTAAGGGCGTAGCTCACGGCGACGGGCTTCCTGGCGCCGGCGATTTCCTGATACGCGACCGGTTTGCGCAAGCGAACATCGCCGGCCGCCGTATGGGCCACGAGTTCCCCTTGCGCATCAATCCGAACGTCTCCCGCGCCTTGGAACGCGAGGCGGATGACGGAGGGATCGGCGCCCGGAGCGACATCAAAATCGTACTCGAGCCGGCCTTGTGTCCCGTAATAAACTAGATTTACGCCATGGTAAACTTCGCTCTCCACAACCCTGCGATATTGCGGAACATTGGCATGCCATTTCGCAGGGTTGTTACCTATAAAGTAATTACTTACGCCGGGCAATCGTTCTTGTGCGGTGAAGCCGGGCGTGGGATTCGCGCCCGCCAGCTGCATCCGCAGGATCGCGGCTGTCTTTGATGGCGCGCGAAGTTCGAGAACGGCCTCATTTTTTGCCAGAAACAGCGCGTAGCCGTCGCCACGAGCGAGAAACTTTGCTTGTGTATTGGTCTCAGACCAATTCGGCTCAAATGCCAGGGGCAATTGGCCGTACTGCCTGGCAACGTTGACTTTATTGGGCGACGCGACCGAGCGGCCAGGCACCGACGTTGTCCAAAGAACGCTTGCGCTATGGCTGTGTCCCTCCATGCGCATTGCTTGCTTCCCGGGGAGGTTGAGGCTGAGCGCGAGAAATGAAGCCAGACAAATTACCCCGCCACTTGCTATCAGCCATTCTGCTTTTCTCAGCTCTCTCATGAAGGATCCTCTCGCCCGGTCTGAAAGACTTTGCGCACAATAGAGGCGTGTGAGACAGCTCCTTGTCAATGTGACGACAAGCCATCTCGCTCCCGCCCCATAGGTGCATGCTGGAGAAAGCATGTCCGCTGCCAATTGAATCCCAGGAAGGTTTTCCAGAGTTTAGGGTGCAGCTCGTTGGTTTATAGAGGGTTATCGCCCGGCTCCAATCGTCGCAAAATAGGGCGGGAAGAAACGCTCCCGATCTGTCTCTGGAAGTGCATCCCGAGGCAAGGCGACACGTAATCGGACGTTGACTGTTTTGGTAACTGTCCTAACAGAGTAGATGCCTGATCAAGTGGCCCATAAGAACTGCGGAGGATCAAACGCTTTCGGGGGCTTGCGGCCGCAATGGATTGAAGCCGTGAGAAGACCATTGGAGCCGCTATCTGCTTGAGAACGAAGGATCAAACTCCTTTTGGTGACACTTCGCACGCGGGGGGACAAGTGTTTTTCCTGCGGGGCCTCAAGAGGAGAATTAATTTCGATCTTTGTTGCGAACAATCTGGCCGGTCACAGGTTCGCCCGAATTCTCGAATTTCTTATTAGCGATGTAATTCTGAAACTGCATGGGCAAACCCTGGCCCTCGAATAGGACCGGCGTATTCTGGAGGTGAATATGGAGGTGGGGTACCGGAGCATTTCCACTATTGCCACACTTACCGATTTTTTCACCCGGATGCACTTTGTCGCCCGTTTTCACCCTGATGCTGCCCAACTTAAAATGAGCCAGCAGGGAATACTCCGAATTGCCAAAGTCAAGAATCACGAAATTGCCTGCAGGAGGACTGTCAAGAGGTGCGTTGATGGGATTATCAGGGATGCCGTCCGTTACTTGAACAACAGTAGCGGCGCCAGGAGCAAGTATGGGACGTCCGAAACAATAGAAATCCTCAAGGCGAGTGCCTTCGCCAGAAAAGATTCGGCCATGGCGAATGACTGTAAGATCGGTGGCAAAGCGCTGGTCGACTGAACTCGCGTGATGATTCTCGGCCACGCTTCTTCCACCACTCAAAACCAACCATTTGCCTTTAAAAGGCAGGCGGAGCACCGCTTTGTCCTTGTAGTCGAGGAAATTACTTTCTCCGGTGGCCGTTGATCGAATGAAGAATCCGGTTACGAGGCCGGTATGATCGAAAGTCCACTGCACCAACATGGGCGTGGTGATCTTCTGATACGTCACTGTTCGCTGATATAAAACGAAAACTCCCTGCAGCAGCACGTGTTCACTGATTACCCCGGTTTCCGCGCCATCGTCCCCCTTCATCTGCAGTTGCATGCCAAGGATTCCGCCGGGCTCACCAAAAACCTTCTTCATTTCAGGGGATAAGTTCATCCAGATCTCGTCTGCCTTTCCGTCGTAGAAAAGATTGGTATAGTTCCGGCCTGCCTGGAGAAAATCTATTTTGGACTGAGCGAATACAGGGCTGGCAAGGAGCAGGGCGACAAGGAGTATGCGGATCTTCATGATTTTTTCAAATTAACATTGCCGGAGCGCGGTAACAATGTAAAGGTTCGAGAAAAGAATTCATCGAACAAAACCAGCGGGATGCGAAAGTATGTTTTGTATCTGTCACGAATCAAAGGAGTTTCCCGGGCAACTTCGACCTTCGGACTATTCTGACCGGGCTGGGGATTTTTGTACCAGATGAATTGAAAGAAAATTCGCCTGAAAAGATACAAGCTGGGGGGCCTCCTCTGTGCCGATCCGAGACAAGATGCAGCGGAGATTCAGACAATATCCAATAATTTTATAGTTACCGATGAACATTTTGATGGCACCGTGCGCATAGAGCGATCAGATTATCGGCATCATCTCCGCCCAGTTGGCTCCGTGGCTGAATATGATGGGCTTGAAGGTCCTTCATCCGCCCGCACGATTGGCAACGCCAGCCATCGCGCGCCAAAACTTCACGACAGAGCTGACGATACGCCTCGGGATCAAGTCGCAAGCGGGGTCGCTTTGCGCGGATTCCTTTCAAAACGTGACCTGCACTTCTTCAAGGAGTTGTTTCCGCTGCGGTTTCGGAAGACCAATGACCAGCCGGGTGAGGCAAGGCAATAAAGCATCCTGGTTACCCGTCTCCAAGCTCACTCCCGCCAGAAAATCCGCACAGATCATCTCCAAGCAGTAGCCTCGCGACTTGTCGCTTCCTAGCATCAGTGCCGCTGTTTCTAGTGCCTGCTCGATGACAGGCAACTGGCTCCTGTAGGCCTTGAAATAGAGAATCTCCCACGGTTCAGTTTCCTTCCCGGTCAGGTGCCTCGACACTTCCCGTTTGAATTCCTCCTTGGGCAGTTCGCGAGCTTTGTGCAACCAGGTTGCACTATCGAACCTCTGACCGTCCCTCCGCGCCACCTTCGCTAGTTCGGTCGCCTTCGCCCAGCCCACCTGCTGCAGCTCTACCTTGTGAATGCGGGGCAGCTGCTCGTGGATCGCCATCAGGTAGTAGGCCTTCCGTCTCGATTCTGGGAACTTCCTTTCCAAGAACTCATCGAACGAACGGACGTTGTCCACCCTCCAGTACTGTCCTGCCCGAACCTCACACAGATAGCGCCCCAGCTCAACGAACTTCGAATCCCGTTCGCGGTCCGTGGCCCTCTCCCATGACAAGATCTCCTCGATCTTCGAGAGCACAAAAACGGCGCGCCGGCGATTGAGCTTCGGAGCCACGAGTGGCCTTCCGTTAGTCGTCAATAGAGTCAAGCCAATCAAGCTCGGCGGCTCCTGGTTGACGAATGAGTTTGGTTGCGGCCAGGGCATCGTTCCCGAGGCACAGTCCGAGGTGTGCACAGCTGACGCACCCGTTCTGCAGGAAACGGATTCCTGGGTGGGAAGGAAACTGGGCCGTTTCGATTTGGCGGGCGGTGGCTTCAACCAACTGGCCAAACTCCTGACGCTGCTCTTCGGTGATCGAAGCCAAGAGGTACTGAATCTCCGGAACCCGTTTCCTCACAAAGGCCACAATGGCGACATCAGGGATGCCCGTGATCCAGGAATAACAAACGAGCTGAAGGTCAAGTGACGTCAGCCCCTCGGGTTGGTCCGGATAACGGGCACTGGCGGTCTTCCATTCGAGCAAACGCCGCGTGCCGTCCAGGTGCCCAATGGCATCGACATAAGCCACAAACTCGTTGCCGCTCGAGAGCGAACGGACAATCTTCTTCTGCAGGTTGCGTTTGGGTTGGCGAATGCGGATGCGGTTGTCTCGGGCAAACTTTTCCAGGAGGCCAATCCCCTGGCGAAGCAGCCGCTCCCAGTCATCTCCGTGGGAGTACTCGAGCGGAACATCGCGGTACGCTCCCCATTCCTTGAACAAGACAGCTCCGGCATCCTCGCGCTCGAAGAATGCAGCAATGGCCTTCTCAAAACACCGTCCGAAGCACAGCGCCGCCCGGGATCCTTCTCCCTCCAGCCGTCCAGATACCGAAAGCGGTAGCTCCTTGGGCAGCGCAGGTACTGAGAAACCTGACTGTAACTAAACGTCACGGGCCACCTCCTGATTATTCGCAGACACGGAAAGTTCATCCCATTCGCTGGCCGGAGCAAACCCGCCAAGATTGAGGAAGGAGCGGCCGTTCAGGGTGGTGCGGGAAATCCGGACGATTCCTCGAAGGCCGAGGAGGGCCTTTTCGTCCACTTCGTCTCGGCCCATGAGATCAGTGTCATAGGCAAAGTCGCGCAGGAACCAGCGGAGTTTCCAGAGTGCTTTGGGAGTGCAGTAGAGCCGCCCGTTGAGGGGATGGCCTTGATGTTCTATAGGTTCGAGGATGATGAGTCGCAGGACGTAGAACGGTCGCTCGGGATGCCAGCGGTAAAAGACCCGATCGACGCGGACGAGGAAAACACCCTCCAAAATGGTCGGAGTGTCGGGACTGTTGCCATGCAAACCTGGGATCTGTCGCTTCATGGTGCCACCTCCTGCGATTTGGAATAGCTGTTGAGCTGGCAGATGAGCCCGTCGCGATCTTTGGCGGCTCGCTCAGCGAGATCGTTGATGAAGGCCTCGACCTGTTCTCGGCTGGCTTCTCGTAGGGTGGGAGTTCCGCAGTAGTCGGCGGCATAGGCTTTGACGAGGCCAGCATTGAGGTGGTGCTGGCGGATGAGCAGGCAGAGGCGGTCGCGGAGGCGAGGCTGGCCGTTCTGATGGCCGTTATTTCCGTTCGAGGAAACCCTTCGTTGAACGGGCGGTGCCGGCGCGTTAGATCTAGGGGCCCAGCCAAGTTCCTCGACCGAACAGAGGCCGATGCCGTAGGCCTTGCGGAGGGCACGGTTGACGGCGCGGGTTTCGGCGACGCGCATCTCGGCGCCGTGGACCAGCGAAGAAACGTTGGAGGGATCGGCATCGCCGTAGCCGACGAAGCCGCGAGAGCGAGGAGATTTGTAGACGGTCGCCTTAAAGACCCAGCGGCAGGAGGCCGGATCTGACAGCCCCTTGTCAACGGCGGTCCTCATGCCAGAGCAGTGATCGCGTTGAGCTATTCCGAGCAAGCCGGCGTGCGTTACATACCAACGGCACTCTAAAAATTGGAGATCGCCGGCTGCTACTGATAAGTTGTATTTTTCTGTGAGACTCTTCAAACTGCGAAGTTCAATCTTCGAAAGTCCACCCCAAGTAGCTTTGGCAAGCTTTGCGTTTGACCGAAAAGCACTAAGTGGTTTCTTCATGACCAATCCCTCCTATATGACACCCACTGGAACCCATATACTGACATAGAGTGCCACTCAGTGTCAAGCCTTCAGGGTGGAGGCCACGGCTGAAAAGAATGGTAAGATCACACCGCTATGCGAAAGGACAACAGACTTTCATTTCGAGTTGGTTCAGATCTTAAGAAAGGTCTGGAAGCAGTTGCTGCGGCGGAAGGTCGCAGCGTGGCACAAATTTGTGAGGTGTTTCTGAAAGTGGGCTCTGAGGTATACAAGAAAGAGGGAACTAGGCTCGTCCAGCGTTTTCTTGCTCAGCGGAGACCAAAAAATAAGGATACCTAAACAGGTACGCTGAACCTTCCCCAGCTCCTCGGTGCCCGAGCACATGGGCTTGAACAAAGATAAAATTGAAATCGGAAATTCTAGCTTAGAATGCCAATACTACTTTTCCACAACGAAGCTCGGCCAGTCCCAGATTGGGGCCGAGATGCTCTGAAAGTTCAATCGCGAAATTGGAAATCGATCCATCTTGCCTTAGGCAGCTCGACTATGCGTTACGTTCGCTTGTCAATGTTGTTGCTCTCTGCCTGGAGAGATTCGAACTCCCGATTTATGATTGATTTCGTGTGGAACGAAGGTAATCAATAGGGCGCTTCTTGATTCCTTTGGCCCGGTCGATGTGGATGTAAGTCATACATTTCAATTTCCATTCCCCGTCCCGACCACTCGCAATTCGGCCACTCATTATCTTTTTTTCTAGTTTGCGAACGAGAGTCCGCAAGTTGTCGCGAATAAATTTATAGCGCCGGTTTTCATTAGTGGACCTAGATGCTTTATTGCCGCGATGTTTTCCGCAATAAAAGTGTTTTCCGTCGCGAACGAAAAAACGGGTGCAGTCTTGTTCCTCGCAAATGCGAATTGGGCTAGGCTCTGGCAGTCGTGCCAGATCCTTACTCATCTGCTGCAGAGAATCGTAGACAAATCTGCTGATCGAACCGAGAAAATGATCCGCTCCAAAGGAGCGGCTGACAACACGCCCTTCGACGAGCTCAAGGTTGACACCCTCGCAGTGTTTCGAAATCGTTCCTACGGCGCGTCTGTCGCATTCCCTGTCTTCACCTGGCTTGGCAATCCAACAAAGGATTTCCGCGACATGCGATCGGGCCTTCCGTGCCTCCTTGAGGATGCTGGACTCCAGCGTTCTACGCTCTGCCCCCCCAAATCGATAGCGCACGTGCGCTCCAGCCGAGTTCGGACATCAGCCACAAGACATTCATGACGTCTTTCTCTTCGGGGTAGTCGGCATTCGCGCAATGCACGATTCTTTTCCAGATTCCCGCTGACCATCTCGCTTGCGCCACTCTGGAAGCTTTTACGTTAAGGACTATCAGGCGGCGTGAGCCACGACCGTGAATACTGAACCTGGGTTCGGATCCGAAAGAAACTTTTGTCATCGTGGTGCCTCTATCATTTGTGCCTCTGATTCTTCTTAAAGTCCGCCCAAAAGCGTAGCACAAAAAGTGCCTTTTGGACTCGCACATAGAGGGCACATTATAAGAATGTCGAGCTGCATGACGAGATGAAAAATGAATGACCATGTGGGCAGACGATTAAACGCAGAGTCGGAACACATGGTACGGATTCAACGCTAAAGGGCTGCCGCCGGTCGGAACAAAATGGAGAAGCGCCGTGATGCATGAGATTGGAGCAAACACCCCCAGCTGTCAACTGAGCGAGGAGAGTCCATCGTCGGAACCTCGTTCGCCAGAAGCCTCTCCTGGATCTCGCACGCAGGACCTAGTTTCTCCAAGTGCACAAAAAGAATTTCGCAAAAGGGAGCCGCGAAAGGTATGTCGCAAGGATGTCGGCACACTCCATCGCGTGAAACACGGCATCCTCAGCCGCGAAGCCCTTGAGGCGCTTGTCCAGATGGGCGAGGATCGGAGGACTTTCCGTCGCCTTGAAAGGAATATCGAGTGACGCTGCAACCGATCGGACTATTTGGCAATTTGTTTTTCGATCGGTTTTGGTCCTCCTACTTGAAGCTCATCCTCGTCGGCCGCCTGGAAACGCGGCTGTTCGCGGGCAAGCCGGTAGGCAGTAGCAATTCAGCCTCGTTGGCGCTAGTGCCAGGCAACTTACCGACGTTGGTCTCGCAGCATCCTGACGATCAACCAATTGAGGCGATTCCATTGAGTGAGGAGCTGCCGCCAGACCTGCTTCGCGGGTTGGTGCTCGCCCAGCGCTACGATCGTCATCACTCGCGAGAAATGTATCGTTCCCTCGCCCTGCTTTTATTGCTGCGACGCGGTGGAGAAGCGGCCCTTGAATCCTGGGCAAGTGAAATGTTCGGCGCAGAAAAGCCACGAAAGGAGAATTGAAAAATGATTAGTCAGCAGCCGCTCAATATAATCGAATTCATTACGCATCCTGAACTCCTGAATGATCGGATTCTGTCCGTCGCGCAGCAAACCTTTCTTAAATCGATTTACGGAGTGGCGCTGAACTCCGAAGAGGAGAAGATCTATCAACGAGCGACAGGTCGACTGGAGATTGTGCTCGGCGAACAGCGCGAGGTAACTTTAATCGCAGGCCGCCGCGCTGGAAAAACCAGCAAGATCGCTGCGCCGATCGCCCTGTACGAGGCTTTCCGGGATCATCACCTCGCCCGCGGCGACCGCGGCTATGTCATGCTCATTGCACCCGCAAAGTATCAGGCTGAAATCGCGATGCGCTTCATCCGCGCATATCTGAACTCCTCGCCGCTCCTTAAGCGATTTGTGGCACGCGAACGGAGCGATGAGGTTGAACTAACCAATGGCATCACCATCGCCTGCTATCCATGTTCTTACATCGCCGTTCGTGGCGTCTCTGTCGTCTGCGCCATCTGTGATGAATTGGCATTCTGGCACCATAAGGAGACCGCAGCAAATCCAGAGGAAGAAGTCCTTGCCGCATTGAGACCATGCAATGGCGACCTTCCCCATGGCCAAGCTCATCAAAATTAGCACTCCCTTCAGAAAGGATGGAATCTTATGGCGGGAGTTCCAGCGGCGCGCCGAACTGGACCACCTCGTGTGGCAGCTTCCGTCGGCCGAGATGAATCCCACGATCCAGGACAGCATTCTGCAGGAGGCGCGCAAACGCGATGAGTCGAAATTCCGTCGCGAGTCTTTGGCCGAATTCACGGACGACATTGCGGGATGGATCGCGCCCGACTTGCTCGAGGCGTGCGTCGTGCGCAATCGGATAGAGCTGCCCCCTGTTGAAAATGGCACCTACGTCGCAGCCGTGGATCCAGCCTTTCAACGCAATGATTTTGCCTTGGCAATCCTGCACCAGACGGCCGATGGACCTGTTGTTGTCGACCGGGTGGAGCGTTGGGCAGGATCGAAGAAGGCGCCTTTAGGTTTTGAGCGGGTCTGCGAGGAGATCGCACGGATTGTCAAAGAGTACGGAATTCCCGAAGTCCTGG
The DNA here is from genome assembly GCA_963819395.1 of uncultured Acidobacteriota bacterium. Lineage (GTDB taxonomy): Bacteria > Acidobacteriota > Terriglobia > Acidiferrales > UBA7541 > Palsa-360. The sequence goes on along the minus strand of CAWFVW010000002.1, from coordinate 239,830 downwards.
GCGACCAGTACTGCGCTGCGGTCATCAAGCAATACTTTGAAAAACTGGGGATTCGCTATATTGAAAATACTTTCGGCGCTCAAACTCGAGCAGACCTATTCGGCAACCTGAGACACTTGCTGGTTCAGCGTAAAATCGAACTTCTAGACGTGCCCGTCCTCTTGAGACATTTGCGTGGGCTAGAAGAGCGCCATACTCCGAGCGGGAACCTCGACATCCGGCCAAGCTACGGTCAGAAGGACGATGTGGCAGTGGCTGTGGCTCTTGGCGCGTTTGAACTAACCAAGCGACCAACACAGCGGGAACCTTGGGTTGAAGTGATTCCCATACGACCGCACTACCAAAGTTCCCTCGGAGGTTCTCACGAACGTGGGTGGACTCGCATTAGCTATTGAGACCAAAACAGAAAATTTCCGAGACTGAACCGATGAGAGACAATGTAAGTGGCTATGATTCATGGAGTTAAGCGGAGACCGGCAAATATATGACGGAGCAAAGTTGACCAAATAGGGCCCGCTGTTGGACGCGTTTGAACCGGGAAATCGATGGGACTCTGAACTAGCGCGAGCGGCTCCGATGGATGCGCAAGGGGCAACCGCTGCCGCCCCAGGTGGACGTCAAGATCTCCTGATCCCGAGGGGAGGGAATCAGCTACTCCGCTCCCGTGCTGATGCGAAACCTTCTTGTTTCGAAATATGGCGCGCCGAGCTGTTCCCTGCCATTTCGCAAGGAAGGTCAGACTATGTGACGCTTCGCAATGAGCTCTGCGTGACCTACCGCTGGCGGCGCACACTGAGGAATCGGGCGACTTGCTTGTGGTTGCGTGCGCGGATAAAGTTGAGACCGAAATGTTTGGATTGAATGGTTTGTCGGCAAGAGGGAATTCGGCATCCAATCTTGCTAGCTGGATTGCGTGATTATGATTGGCATCCTGGAGTATTGACTAACGACCATGCCTAAATTGTTGGGGGACGCGCTGCGGTTTATAGGGATGGCCTTATTTGTTGCGCTCATCTCCCGAATCCCCGTCCGCGCGCAGGAGCAGGGGCAGGGAACCATTCGTGTGGCTGTGAATCTTGTGTTGGTGGACGCGACCGTCAAGACGAAAGACGGGCAGATCATGCCTAATCTGAAGAAGGAAGACTTCGAGGTGCGCGAGGACGGCGCAGTTCAAAAATTGGAGGTATTCAGCCGCGACGAGTTGCAGCTCAATGTGGCGCTGGTGCTGGATCTGAGCGATTCGATCGAGCCGTTCCTGGGGCCGTTGCGCGACGCTGCGACCGTGGCCCTTGCGGCGCTGAAGCCCGACGATGAGGTGGCGCTGTTTACTTTCTCGACGGAAGCGGAAATGCGCCTGGCGCTCACTAAGGACAAGAACAAGATCGCCGATCAGATCGCGACATTCCAGGCGCGCGGGGCTACCAACATCAATGACGGCATCTTTGTCGCTGCGGAATATCTGCTGAAGACGCCGCCGGATGGGCGCCGGGTGATCATCCTGATCAGCGACGATGTGGGCACGAGCGCGGGCGGGCAGGGGACGCAGGACATCGTGACGGAAGCGATTGCGTCGGATTCGGTTTTGTATAACTTGAAAATTCCCGGATACAATCCGCCGTCCACTCTATTCGGCGCGGCGATGACTCCCGGGCTCGTGAACATTCGCAAAGTGATGGACGCGACGGGCGGGGAAATGTTCAACGTGCAGGACGTGGCGAATCTGAATGCCGCATTCAGCGCGCTGATTCAACGGATCAAGACGCGATATACGCTGGGTTATTACACGATGGCTAATGGAGCGGGGGGGAAGCCACACAAGCTGGATGTTCGGCTGGCGTCGTCGTTTGGGAAAAAGGGGCGCGATTACACGATTTTGGCTAAGAACGGGTACTACGTACATTGAGAGCAATCTCATAAACGGTTTGCCATCCCAAGGCGGAAGGACTTCAGGGACTAAGGCCCTTTTTTCAGGTTCCTGAATGTCGCGACTGGAGAGGCCGCGGAAAAAATGGTTTATTTTGTCATTCTGAGCGGAGCGAAGAATCTCTCTTCGCATTCAAGATCAAGAAAAGAATGAGAGATTCCTCGCTCCGCTCAGAATGACACAATCGTAAATTGACATATTTCAATTTATGAAGCTCCGATCCTGTAAGACTATTTTTTAACACCAATGACAAATACATGATGAAACTTTCCGTACTTGACCAGTCACCTGTGTCCGAGGGCTATACGCCGGCGGATGCGCTGCGCAATACGATCGAGCTGGCCCGGCTGGCCGACAAGCTTGGGTACGAGCGGTATTGGATCGCGGAGCATCATGCCATTGTGACGCTGGCCAGTCCCGCGCCCGAGATTCTTATCGCCAGGATTGGCGCGGAAACCTCGTCGATTCGGATCGGATCCGGCGGGGTGCTGCTGCCTCATTACAGTCCTCTCAAGGTCGCGGAAACTTTCCGCATGCTTCATGCGCTTTATCCAGGGCGCGTCGATCTGGGCATCGGGCGAGCGCCCGGAGGGAGCGGGCTTGAGGCTTTCGCCCTGCGGCGCGATCGCAGCGAGCGGCTGCAGAATGACGATTTTGAGGAACAGTTGGTGGAGCTGCTGGCGTTTCTTCACCATGAATTTCCGTCGGATCATCCCTTCGCTCGCATCAAGGTTTCGCCGGACATGCCCGGAGCGCCCGAGGTTTGGTTGCTGGGGTCGAGTTCGTGGAGTTCGGCCTGCGCCGCTCGGCTCGGGCTTCCGTATGCGTTTGCGCATTTCATAACACCGGAGGAGACACCGGCGGCGCTGGAATTTTATCGCGCGAATTTCCAGCGATCGAAACATCTGGCCAGGCCGCGAGCGATTGTCGCTCTCGGAGTGATTTGCGCCGATACGGAAACCGAGGCGAAGCGCTTGTTCACGAGCACGCAGCTGCACATCCGGCGCATTCGCCTGCAGGGGAAGCGTCTTCCGGTTCCTACTCCCGAACAGGCCATCGCGGAGCTTGGGAACTTTGCGTTTGGGGAGGATCCCGTCGTGCGGGGGAGCGGGGAATTTCCTCGGTATGTTGTGGGCGCGCCGGAACAGGTGCGCGAGGAACTCGAGCGCATCGCTGCTAGATTGCAGGTCGAGGAATTAATGGTTATCGCCGTTCTGCACGATTATCCCGCTCGCTTGCATTCGTATCGGCTCATCGCGGAGGCGTTCGATATCCTCTCGGGAGCCGAATAATCCGAGAGAGTTCTCGCTGTAGGGAAATTGAAATGAAGCCATCTCATTCATGGGCCGCCATTCAGGCTCGATTGGTCTTCAGGGGCTAAAGCCCTTATCTTACCGGCCCTGAACGTCGCGGCTGAAGCCGCGACCCACAAAGACTCATTGTTCGAGAGTTCGATGTGAGTTTGAGTTTTCCGATCAGGTTTTACGGATCGGCTTGGTCATTAAATCTACGAAGAGTTTTTTGAAGCGGGCGTGGTCGATTTTCTGGAGGACATTTACCAGGCCTGCCGACGGGGGAGGGCCCAGATAGAATTGTCGCGGGTCCACGAAGACCCGGCGGTCCGCGGCGCTTACATTTTTTCCGGCTTCGGGGACGGCCTGCCAATTTTTCGGCCAGAACATGGCATCGCCGTAGCGCGGGCCGGGGGTCGTGCAGATGTCCACGTACATCGATTCGGATTTGGTGAAGATGCTTGGATCGATGATCTGCGCGGCGATCATTTCGTCGGCCATGCGGAAAAAATGCATGGTGGGATTGCGGCGCAGCGGCTCGATGGCGTGCAACTGGAAAAGATCGGAAATGGGGCTCTGGGCGCGGGAGGCGATTTCTTCGATCATGCGGCGGCCGGGCGTGAATTCATCGCCTTGATGAATTTCCTCGGCGAGGTCCACGGTGACGATTGTGAATTTCGGCCATGCGGCGCGCAGAACCTTTCGCGCGGATTCGGGATCGAAGAAGATGTTGAAGGCATTGGTGAAAACGTGGAAGCCGGTTCCCATGATGACCACTTCGGGCACCAGGGGGACGATGTCTGGAGCCAGAGCTATGGCAAGCGCGAGATTCGTGAGTGGTCCGCCCGCGTAGATCGTCACCTGGCCGGGATTTGCACGAATTGTTTTGATGATGAAGCGGGCGGCGTGTTCCTGCTGGGGCTTCAGATCCGCGAACCGGTCGTAGGGGGGCAGCAGTGGCGTGATATCGTTCGCGCCCGCCATTTGCGCGATTGAATGCACCCATCCAGGGATCGAGGCGATGGCCGCCGTAGAGTTGCTGGCGGAGCTGCCATTCTTCTTTCGTGTTGAGCATGGGGAATTCGGCACCGGGGTATACCGGAACGTCTGTGCGTCCCACCAATTCCAGCAGGCGCAGCGTGTACGCCATCTCCTGCTTCATCCACGCGTCGCCCGTGACCAGAGTGATGCCGAGGAGGTCGATGTTGTCGGCCTGTAGCATCATCAGCGTTCCGAGGATGTCAGTGCCGAAGGGACCGGAATTGTCCTGGTCGTAGATTACTTTTCGGCGTGCGCCGGATTGCTGTTGCGCGAGTGGCGGAGGAACGGTGAGTGTTTCGGTCGCTGCCGGTTCCGGCGAGAATTTGCGAGGTGGCAATCGCTGCTCCAACAGTTTTGATGAATTCGCGGCGTGTTGTGCTCATGCTTGTCCTCGCTTTCGAGATTTGTAGCGCCCGCCTTTAGGCGGGCATGCTTTCGACTCCACAATGCCCGCCTGAAGGCGGGCGCTACAGAACCCTTTGAAACCTTCGCAATGCTCGCTTAAGTTTTTAAGCGATTGATCGGGCGTGTCATTAGGTCTGTGAATAGGTCGCGGAAGCGTTTCTTGTCGATTCCGTTCAGGACCTGGACGCGGCCTGCTTTCGCGCTTGGATTGTTCTGGCCTGATAGTTCGCCGGCATTGTCCTTCCAGTTGGCGTCCCAGAAGGAAGTATCGCCGTAGTGGCCGTCGTTGTGCGTCACGATATCTACGTACATTTCGTCGTAGCCGGTAAAGATGGATGGATCGATTACATGAGCGGCCATCATTTCGTCGGGCATGCGGAAGGAACGGCGGTGCGGATTGGCGCGCTGCGGCTTCTGTTCGTATTCGCGGAAGAGCTCGGAGATGGGCGAGTGGGCGCGGTCGACAATAGCATCGACCTTGCCGTCGTCCTGCATGTGGACTTCCTCGGCGAGGTCCGTGGTGACGAGAGTGAATTTCGTCCAGGGCGCGCGGAAGCCGATCTTGGCGGCTTCGGCGTCGAAATACACATTCACGGAACTGGTGGAGTGATGAAGGCCTCCGCCCATGAAAATTACTTCCTTGGTGATGGGGACGATGTCCGGCGCGAGCGTGATGGCGAGCGCGAGGTTGGTCATGGGGCCGCCGCAATACATCGTGACTTCGTTTGGGTTGGCGCGAATGGTGCGGATGATGAAGTCGGCCGCAGGCTCTGGCTGGGCTTTTATCAGCGCGAAGCGATTGTAGGGCGTGGGTAGGGGCGATAATTCGTCGCGGCCCGGGGCGTCTTTCGCGAAGCTGCCCAGGTAGCCTTCATTTCCCAGCGATCTGGACCCAAACATCTGGTAGCGCATCTGCGCTTCGGCTTTCGTGTTGAGCAAAGGATCCTGTGCGCCCATGTAGACGGGAATTTCAGGGCGGCCCATGAGTTCCAGGAGGCGCAGCGCGTAGGCGGTTTCCTGCTTGGCCCACATGTCGCAACTCACGGTGCAGATGCCGAGGAGGTCGATGTTGTCCGCTTGCAGGAGCATCAGCGTCGCGACGGTGTCCGTGGAGAGAGGGCCGCGGTGGTCCTGGTCGTAAATTAGTTTTTTCCTGGCGGCGGACGCGGAGGTGATTTGCGGAGAAGGGGAAAACATAGCGGTGTGTGCGAGCAAATCAGATGGAGTCTGCATCTTGTCCCTCAATTTGAACGACTGCTAAGAACAATGCGTCGTTTCAAATTCAAAATTCGCGGCCCAGGCTCGCAATTCTACCCTGTGAATGACCTGCGGCGAACGGACGAAATGGAAACTACTGATCCGCAGGAAGCCTCTTTACTTTATCGCGGTGGCGCGGCGTTTGGATCGGGCGAGACGTGGCTGCGCAGCCATGGCACAAGCTTATCGAAACTGAGCTGGTTTGTTTCGTAAAGTGATCTGAGGAATGCGGCCGTTTCCTCTGCGTCCGCGTTGAGGCGCATTCCGTTGATTGCCAGAAAAGTGTAAGCAGCGGCGAAGGCCGTGCGCTTGTTGCCGTCGAGGAAGGCATGGTTCTGCGACAGGCTCTCCCAAAGCGCCGCGGCTTCTTCGATGAGGTCGGCATAGTAGCCGGTCTGAGGGCGGTAGAGGGCGGCTTCCAAGAGCCCCTGGTCCCTGACTCCCTGTGTGCCGCCATAACGGTCGATCAGGTCGGCGTGCATGGCCAGAACTTCAGCCAGGGTCAGGTAGTCCGTCATTCAGCGAGCTTCTTATATAGAGGCGCAAACCTTTCGTGGCTCGCAAGGTACGCACCCACAACATGCGAGCGCGGCCTGGCGTTCTGGTGCTTTTCGATCAGGTCAGCGAGGGCTTCATCCATGAGCGCCTGAAGCTGGCGGCCTTCTTTTTCGGCAAGCGTGCGGATGGCCGAAAGAATTTCTGAGTTTACTTGCGTGGCGAATTTTTCGCGGGATTGGGACAATTGGGACCCCTTCTAGAACGGAATAAAGTTATCATGATTTGTCATGAAATGTCAAGATAAAATGGCCGAGGGGGCTGGCGGGATTAATTGCCAGAGATATTATCCATTTCCTTTTAAATGGTAGAGATAAAGTCAAGAACCGCATCCTTGCGAAGAACGCAAGGGTGCGGCACCCAAACCGGACCTAAACCTGACCGACTCGGGGGATTAGTTGTCGATACTTGTTTAGAACTTGCGGGAGTGGTCTTCGCTCCAGCGCTCGATTACTACTTTTTTGTCGGTGTAGAACTCGATGGCGTCGCGTCCCTGAGCGTGCATGTCGCCGAAGAAGCTGCCTTTCCAGCCGGTGAAGGGGAAATAGGCCATGGGGGCGGCTACGCCGATGTTGATGCCGATGTTGCCAGCGGGGGCTTCGTAGCGGAAACGGCGGGCTGCGGCGCCGCTGGAAGTGAACAGCGAGGCCTGGTTGCCGTAGGGGCTGCGCTCGAGGAAGGCGATGGCTTCGCTCATGTCTCGCGCATGGACGAGACTCAGGACGGGGCCGAAGATTTCGGTGTCGGCCAGCTCGCTCGTGGCGGGGACGCCGTCGAGGATGGTGGGCTTCACGAAATTTCCTGAGTCGCGCTTTGGAATTTTAGCATTGCGGCCGTCGAGGAGGACCTTTGCGCCTTCTTTTTCGCCGGCGGCGATCAGCGATTCGATTCGCGATTTGCTTTGCGCGGTGATGACTGGGCCCATCTGCACGCCTTCTTCGAGGCCATCGCCCACGCGGAGGGACGCGGCGGCTTCGGCGATCGAGTCGCGGAACGTGTTTTGAGCTTCGCCGATGGTGACCGCGACGGACACGGCCAGGCAGCGCTGGCCGGCGCAGCCGAATGCGCTGTCACTGATGATTTGCGTGGCCATTTTCATTTCGGCGTCGGGGAGGACGATGACGTGATTCTTGGCGCCGCCCTGGCACTGGGCGCGTTTGCCGGTGGAGGCCGCGCGCGCGTAAACGTATTTCGCAATGGGCGTGGAACCAACGAAGCTGACGGCGCGGACTTTGGGGTGATCAAGAATCGCATCGACCACCGTTTTTCCTCCATTTACCAGACTGACAACACCTTTGGGCAAGCCGATCTGCTCGAGCAATTCGAAGACGCGCATCATGGTGAGGGGCACGCGCTCGGACGGTTTGAGCACGAATGTGTTGCCGGTGGCGATGGCGTAGGGCAGGAACCAGAAGGGAATCATTCCGGGGAAATTGAATGGCGTGATGGCGGCCACGACGCCGAGCGGCTGGCGGATCATCATTTCATCGATGCCGCGCGCGACGTCTTCGAGGTTGTAGCCCTGCATCATCGTGGGGATTCCGCAGGCGACTTCTACGTTTTCGATGGCGCGGCGGAGTTCGGCCTTGGCTTCGGAAAATGTTTTGCCGTTTTCCTGAGAGATGATGCGGCCGAGTTCGTCGAGGTGATCTTCGAGCAGCATTTTCAGCTTGAATAATGGTTGGATGCGGTCTTCGGCGGGGGTGCGGCGCCAATCGCGGTAGGCGGTGGCTGCTGCTTCGACGGCGGCGTCGACTTCGGCGGGCGTTGACAGCGGCGTGAGCGCAAGGACTTCGCCGGTCGACGGATTGATGACTTCTTTCCAATCGGTGGATTTTGATTCCATCCAGCTGCCGGCGATGTAGTTCAGGACTTTGGTGCGGGTTGCGGTCGCTTCGGTCATTGCTTTTCTCCCGTGGCGCATGCTTTAGCATGTGGGGTTTGATCTTCGGTAACCCCAAACCTCACAAGCTAAAGCATGCGCCACTGTGATGCGTCTATGCGGTGGCTTTTGAGGCCGAGTTCATGAAGCGCTCGATGCGGTCGAGAACGTCCATGGCGGTTAGGCACTGGGCTACGCTGGCGTTGGGTTCGCGATTTTCCTTGATCGCGGCGAAAAACTCGCGGTCCTGCAGCTCGATGCCGTTCATGGATACGTCCACTTTGGAGACGTCAATGGGCTTCTCGTCTCCGTCCAGCAGGTCGTCGTAGCGGGCGATGTAAGTCCCGTTGTCGCAGATGTAGCGGAAGAATGTGCCCAGCGGGCCCTTGTTATTGAAGGAAAGCGACAGCGTGCAGATCGCTCCCGAGGGCGTCTTCATCACGATGCCCATATCCATGGCGATTTTCAGGTCCGGGTGAATGGGGCCCTGCACGCCGTAACATTCAGAGACGAGTTCGCCGGTCTGATATTGGAAAAGGTCCACGGTGTGGCAGGCGTGGTGCCAGAGAAGATGATCGGTCCAGCTTCTCGGTTTTCCTGCTGCGTTCATATTCGTGCGGCGGAAAAAATAAGTTTGCACATTCATCTGCTGGATCTTTAACTCGCCCGCCTTGATTTTTTTGTGGACGTACTGGTGGCTGGGGTTGAAACGGCGCGTGTGGCCGCCCATGCAGACGACGCCGGTTTCTTTTTGCACTCTCACCAGTCGCTCGGAATCGGCGAGCGTATCCGCGATGGGGATTTCGATCTGGACGTGTTTTCCGGCGCGCATGCACTGCTCGCCCTGCTTGGCGTGCATCTGGGTGGGGGTTGCGAGGATCATCGCTTCGAGGCCGGGCTGTTTCAAGCTCTCGGCGAGATCGCCCGTCCAATGAGGGATTTTGAATTTTTTCGCGACTTCTTCCGTGGCGGCTTGATTTCCGCCTGTCAGAGTGATTACTTCGATGCCCGGAATTTTGGCGATGCCTTCGAGATGCTTCTGGCCAAAAGCGCCCTGTCCCGCTACGCCAACCTTCATGCTCTTTCTCCCTGACATTGAGTTTTTGCTCAACTACCTTACCATAATCCGGCAAGGGCAGGGCGAGTGCGGGGACGTCTAAATGAGGCTCTTATTGTCCGGGCGAAGCCGAAACGCATACTTTATCCGCGTGCACGAAATCGACGTCGTGGACCTCGCTGGTTATTTTCACGGACTCCGTTCCCGGTTTCTTCTCGGGTTTAGCCAGGAAGGTAAGCAGGAATTGATTTGGGAGTTGGCCGTTCAACTCTTTCAGATAAGGAACGAAAGAGACGGCCGCCTGCGGCCCCAAAAGGTCGTAGGATTCACCACCGGTCATTTCCGAAAGTTCAGCGAGATAATTCTGGCCCCAGATGGTCCGGAAGTAACTATGCCCGAAGTGTCCCGCGCTCGGGGTATAGATAGAGTAAACCACCACGCCGGCGCACTGGGCGTCCTGAACGGCCGCATCCACGTAGGGGTTGTCAATCGTGCCTGAGTAGACGTTATCGATGCCGGAGGTGACCATGAGAACCTCCCGCCGGGTCATGGGGGAATTGGAATGCCAACGCTTGATGAAGTCGGACAGTGAGAGATAGGGACTTCCTCCAGCGCCAGGAAAGCCCTGCGCCAGGCGCAGGGATTTGGCCGCAGCCTCATGATCCTGAGTGAAATCGCGGGTTAAATCGACCGTGCCATTTCGCATGTAGCCGACAGCAATCAGGGTAGTCGGCGACTGCTCTCGAAGGAAGGCTCGGATATCGTTCAGTTGGTTGCCCAGGCTGAGCCCGGCGCTTTCGTCGATGAGGATTGCCAACTGGAGCACGGATTTGTCTACCTTGGCGGGGACCCAGTCAATGACGGTTCTGCGATCGCGTCCCTGGTACACCATTACGTCTTGCTTCGTAATCATCGGCAACTCGTGACCATGCCTCGGTTCCACGGTAACCACCATTTGAACTGGGACGCCCTGGTCCGCTCCAGATTGCTGTGCGGCAGCCGGTGCGGGGCTGGGAATAAGAAAGATGAAGAAGGAAATTGCAGAAGCAAAAAGTCGAATATCGATTCGCGTGCGGTCGATTGCGAATTGGGCGCTCTTAGCCAGGAACAGCCTTTCTAGAACTCCGAGTGGTGTTGGCCGAGTGAGATGTAGGGAATTCATCGCTATTCCTCCTGACGGGAAATGGTGGGCTATTGTTTCATCCTGGAAGTTAATCCTTGCAAGGCGCGAGCACGTTTTCAGCGATTGCATCTTGCCGCGCGTCTTTGCTCGACGAAGCGGGCCACATACAGTTAGATGCGCTGGGCGATATAAAGGGGGTATTTGGCGAGGTTGAACCGGCGAGCGATTCGTGCCACAATCCGCGTCACCGTTGGTTTATGATTCGGATCCATCGCGGAAATTAAAGAGTCCGCCTCAATTGGAGAGCCGAGCCATGAGACGAATTCTACCGTCAGTTGCCGCCGTTGCGATACTTTTGATGGGTTCCAGCACTTCGCGAGCGCAGCAGAAGGAAGTTACGCTGATTGCGCCTGGTGGAATTCGCGCCGCGGTCGAGCAGCTCATTCCCGGCTTTGAAAAAAAGACGGGCTACAAAGTGAATCCGACGTTCGGATCGGGGGGCGGGAGCAAGGCGCAAGTGGTGCGGGGCGACGTGTTTGACGTGCCGATCGTGCAGCCGCCCTATCCGGACGTGCTGGCATCAGGCAATGTGGTGGAAAGCACGGCGACGCCGTTGGCTTCCGTCGCCGTGGGAATCGCCGTGAAGAAGGGAGCGCCCAAGCCGGATATCTCGAACACCGAGGCCGTCAAGAAAATGCTGCTTTCCGCGAAATCCATTGTTTGCCCGGATGCGGCGACCGGTGCGGCTGCAGGCGTCAGCATCAATGCGATGCTGAAGAGGCTTGGCATCGACGACCAAATCGAGCCGAAGCTCAAGCGACCGCACGGCACCGGCCCGGGCGGCGCGGGCGGCGGCGCCGTGGTCTCGTCCATGGTCGCGAAAGGCGAGGCGGAAATCGGCATGACGTTTGTGAGCGAGATGAACGATCCAGGAATCGATATCGTGGGGCCGTTGCCCAAGGAAGTCTCGCCTTGGACGACCTTGGTGGGATTCGTGTCCACCCACGCGAAAAATCCGGAGGGCGCCAAGGCGCTGTTGAAATATCTTTCCTCGCCGGAGGCGGTGGCGGTTTACAAATCTCTGGGGATGCAGCCGGGGAAGTGAACTGCGAGTCAGGCTGAATTCCGACGCTAGATTTAAAGATCAATCCGAAGCTGTTCAGGTAAGCGGGTTGACGACACGAACCGAACCATAAATCTGGCCGTCCGAAAGATCTTCTGAATAGAGGATTTCAGCTCCAGAACCCTCCGCAGCCTGAATAATGAGTGCATCCCAGAACGAGATTTGATAGAGCGCCTCGATCGTCAGGGCTTCGACGACCGAGTCTGGTGTGTTGATCACAATCTGCCAGTGCGTGTAATTCGCGATCAGACTTTGTGTCTCTTCCACTGTGAATTTATGCACCGATTTTCGCCGCAAATAGACGCAAAATTCCTGAAGAACCTGCGTGCTTAGGACGCCGCGTTCGCTAACCCACAGCTTGTCAATGAGTGACCGTGCACGTTCATGCTTGATTCCGGAGAGCACGTCGTGGGCGTACACCAAGATATTCGTGTCCACAAACGCCTTATCGCTCATGAAGTTCGTCACGTGAAGCCGGTCGGAACGAAGCCAATCTCAAAGCCCTTGCGGAGCCGAGCCAAAGCCCGCTTTTTGGAGCGAGCGTAGCTCTTGCGGTGGCTTACTATTTCCTCGAGCTTGGAGGCCAGCAATCCGCTGATCGAACTGCCTTCTTCGGCGGCAATAATTCGGACTTCACGCAGGATTTTGGAGTCCAGTTTGAGAGTGACGTTGGTTTTCATATTCGGCGCTTATGGCACGCAAAAGTGTGCTGCACACTATTTTCCGTGCAATTTTGCCATCTGTCAAGGGTGAAATGGTCATGCTTTTTATTCGGCATGGAATTCGATCTAAGTCCAATGGATTCTAGCTCGCAAATGCTCTGGAACTGTCCCGGGAATACCAATGGCAGGCTAGGAGAAATAGGGCTGCGCCCAAATAGCTCAGCGTGAATTCCGGGGCGACCCACCAGCCGAGGCGATTTTCGATGCCTTGGGCGGTCAGGCGGTAGGCGTGGATCACGCCGAAACTTGACAGCACGGCGGCCACAAGCATCCAGGCGGACGCTTTCAGGAAATTGCGGTCGATCATCCAGACGAGGGCGGCCGCCCAGATCATGGAGACGAGCAGTGCCCCCTGGCCCAGAGCGATCATGCCGTAAATTGCGAGTTCGCCGCCGAAGCGCGGGGCGACTGTCATCAGGTCGCTGCCTGACCTGCGGATGGCCAGATCGACGATCTGCGTCACCCATTGCGCCAGCATCGGGACAATTCCCAGCGCCACCGCGACGCAGTGGGCTGCCGGCACTTCCTGAAATGCCTGGCCGACCATCGCCAAGCCGAACCAGACCACGGCAAACGCAACGACTTCGAGTGGAATGAAACGCAGAATTGCGGGAACAAGTCCCGTCAGGCACAGCGTGGCGCTGACCACGCCGCCCAGGATGGAATAACCGATTCTCGCGCCGTTGGCCTTGTGCGCGTTATGGCCGATATAGAGCGAAGTTGGAAAGGCGCTGCCCAGGGCCGCCCCCACGAGCGTGGCCAGGCCATTGACCAAAAGCGAGGGATTGGTCGGATAATCGTCGCCTGCGAGCTTGACGCTTTCCAGGATCTGGAGCGAAACGATGGTGTCCAGCAGGCTGAGCGGCAGGAAAATTGAAGCGTACCGCCAGCCTTCGGAGACCACGAGAATCTGGTAAAGGTTTACTGGTCTGGGAAGATAAATTCCAGGAGGCAGGAGCGGCGGCTGCGGCGGCAGTTGGTACAAATGAAAATGCCTCAGGATCACAACGATGATGCCGCCGACGACCATGGCCACGAGTCCGGAGGGAATGCGCCAAGGTAGACGCATTCGCGAACCGTACATTGCGAGCAAGATCACGGCCGGCAGCAGCGCCACCGCCGGGATCTGAAAAATTCCAAAGATAAATCCAAGACAAAGGAAAGCCATCGCAAGACCTGCCAGAGGGCAGAGCAGAGCGGCGAGGGGCGTTGTGCGGCGGAGCCAGTCGATGCAAAACGCGCTGGCGGATTGCACGATGCCGCTCACGAGGCTCGCGAAAATTCCCATGTGCCAGGCCAGGTTCGCGTCGTGAGTGCGCTCGTAGACGGGCAGCATGATCAGGGAAATGTAGGCAAAGATTGTGGGCGTGTTGACGCCGAAAGGGATGGCTGTCACATCATTGCGGCCAGAGCTTCGCGCCAGCCGATGGGCCTGCCAGGCGTAAAAGAGATTCCCGAACAAAATGGAGAATGCGACCGCGGGCAAAATGCGGCCGGTGACCAATTGTTGAGGCAGGCCGCACAGGGGAGTGAGGCTGGCGATCAGCAGCAAGTCGGGAAACCCGCTGAAGAAAAGGCCGAAGAAACCGTCGAGATCGCCCGCGACAAACCAGCGCGGCCCGGTGCTCTCGATGGGTTGGATCGCGCTAGAGATGTAGGAGCCCTCGCGTCGTTTTCATATGGAGCATCATGAAGTTCCGTACTGCAGGCCCAATTGCTTCAGCCAGCGGCGGTAGGCGATGGCAATTTGATCGGACCGCAGATGCAGTTCGGATTGCAGGTCGAGCGGCAGCAGTTCGGGGCGCTGGGAATTGACGATGCGAATGTCCTGCGCCGCCACTTTATCCTGGAAATCGCGCAGTTCTTCATCGGGGACATCTTCCGCGTAGTTCATCGCGAGCACGACCCAGGCCAGGCTGCTTTCCGCATCGACCGGAGTGACTGTACCCAGAATGGCGAAGTGCTGAGTGGGGTGCGCTTTGGTCAAACGCGTCGTGAAGGGACGCTCGACCACGTAAGTGTAGTGGACTTTGGCGGAACGGCCTGTGCCATCGGGGTTTGGTTGCCACAGAGGGATGTCGCGGGCAACGATTCCATCCGCCGTGGTTGTGACCGTGTAGTCGCCGATCTCCGCGTTCTCCGGGTCGCCAAGCAATCCCGCGTGTGCAATGGGCAAATGCGCGAGATCGAGAATGTTTTCGATCACGCGGGGGCCCTGCGCATGATAGTTATATGGCCCCGTTGAGATGAGCCGGAAGCCCGGAGTGTCGCCCTCGGGAAACGACGGAATTTTTCCTGCGGGTTTTCCCAGGCACACCCACACCAAGCCGTATTTTTCCTGAACCGCGAAACGCTCCACGTGCGCGCGTGCTGGAGGTGCCTGCTCCGGATGCGCCGGGAATCGCACACATTCGCCCGCCGAGTTGTATTCCCAGCCGTGATAGGGGCAGACGACGCACGGGCCGTTGTCGGATGGCGAAATTCTGCCGAGTGAAAGTTTCGCGCCGCGGTGAACGCACAGGTCTTTCCATGCACGCACGCCGTCGGTTGTCCGCCAAAGGACTAGATCCTCGCCCAGCACTCGGACAGGCTTTAAATTGTTTTCCGGGAGGGAGGATGTCCAGGCGACTGCAAACCATTCGTTCAGGAGGAGAGGGTCACTCAGTCCGAGGTGTGGCGGCATTGCTTCGAGGGTCCTCTGGGTTTGCGATTGTAACCCATCTCGGATTTGAGGTCTGTTGGAATCCGAGTGGCGCATGCTTTAGCTTGTGGGGGGTTGCTCTTGCAAGTCGCAAAACCTTCACAAGCTAAAGCATGCGCCACTTAAGTGCGCTTATGAATAGCTGGCTGCGGTGGACCGCGCTTAACTATTTAGAAGTTATCTCATAAACACATTTAAGCCATTGCTCGATTGCAAGTTATGCGAAACAGAGTAAATCAGATGCATGGACCTCACCGACGCCCAGTGGGCGTTTCTGGAGCCGCAGTTTCGTCCCAAGCGGCGGAAAGATGGGCGAGGCCGACCGTGGCAAGACACGCGTGCGGTGTTGAACGGTGTGTTGTGGGTCTTACGCACGGGTGCTCCCTGGCACGATCTGCCTGCTCGCTATCCGCCCTATCAAACCTGTCATCGACGCTTCCAACAGTGGCAGCGCTCGGGGCTGTTCGAGCGTTTGCTGCAAACCCTGGCCGAAGACCTACGCGACCGCGGAAAGCTCGATCTGAGCGAAGCCTTCATCGACGCCAGCTTCAGTTCGGCGAAAAAAGGGGCTCTGGTGTCGGCCCTACAAAACGCGGCAAAGGCAGCAAAATCATGGCAATCGCAGACCGCCATGGTCTTCCTGTCGCCGTGCACGTGGTCAGCGCTTCGCCGAATGAAGCCACGCTCGTCGAACCCACGCTCCAGCGCCGATTCCTCCGCGAAACACCGGAGCGATTGATCGGCGATAAAGCGTACGACAGCGATCCGCTGGATCAGCGCGTACGCGAACATTTCCGCGTGAAATTGATCGCGCCGCATCGCTGGAACCGGAGCAGACCCGTCACACAAGACGGCCGCGTCCTGCGCCGCTACCGTCGTCGCTGGAAAATCGAGCGCCTGTTTGCTTGGCTCCATAATTATCGTCGCATCGTCACTCGCTGGGAGTACTACCCAGAGAATTTCCTCGGGATGGTTCAGCTCGCATGCGCTGTAATCCTCCTGAGGCATTTATGAGATGGCTTCTGCTACTGCGGCGCATTCTCTTATTTTCTGGTACATTCGCGATCAGCCGGAGGGTTTGCGGAGGGCTGGGAATGGCATGAACATTCGACAAGCAACAATAAGCTATGAAAAATGGGTGGCATCGTGCATACCCTTGGATCGCGCTGCGCTCTCATTCAAGCACAAGCAGATGACGCTGGGGCTGTTTCCGTTTCTGCGCGCGACGTTTTACCGGTGGGCGCAGATTTGGCGCGAGGTTGCAGGAGATGCGGCGGTCGCGCCTTCCTTGCTGGCCGTGGGCGATCTGCACCTTGAAAATTTCGGGACCTGGCGGGACAGCGAAGGGAGGCTCGTCTGGGGCATCAACGATTTTGACGAAGTCTACACGATGCCTTTTAGCCTGGATCTCGTACGGCTCGCTACCAGCGCGCATATTGCGACCCTGGAGGAGCACCTGACGATTCGCCCGCGCGATGCGAGTGACGCGATTCTGGAAGGATACCGTGACGCGCTGGCTGTAGGCGGCCGGCCGTTCGTGCTGGCCGAAAATCATCGCTGGCTGCGCAAGATCGCCCTCAGCCGGCTGCGCGATGCTACTGTGTTTTGGCGAAAGCTGGAGCGGCTTGCCAAATCGCAAGTTCGGCTGCCGCGCGATGTCGAGCGGGAACTTCGCAAACTGCTCCCCGATCATTCCTTGCCCTGCGAGAAGAAGCATCGGATGGCCGGGTTGGGAAGCCTGGGGCACACGCGCGTGGTGCTGGTGGGCCAGTGGCACGGATGTTATGTGGCGCGGGAGGCGAAGGAATTGACGCCTTCGGCGTGCGTGTGGGCGCGCGGCAAGGGCGCGAAAGGACAGCGCACGCGGTACGGAAAAATTCTGGACCGCGCAGTTCGCGTTCCGGACCCGTTTGTGCGTCCTTACGATGGCTGGCTGCTGCGTCGACTTGCGCCGGACTGTTCACGCATCGAACTTGCATCTCTCCCCGAAGACCGGGACGAGGAACGCCTGCTCTATTCGATGGGTTGGGAGACTGCCAACATTCATTTCGGCACACCCCGCGCCATTTCTGCGATCCGGCGCGACCTCGGCAAGCGTCCCGGCAACTGGCTGCACAAGGCCGCTAAAGAGATGCTGCGCGCCACCGAGCGCGATTGGCGCGAATGGAAGCGGAAGTAATCCTCCCAAATTATCCCATCCCTTGAATTGAATATGAGAGACGCTCAATAACACAGGCGCTGTTGTGTGTGCGGTCTTGTAGTGGGGATGGACTCGCTCTGGAATGACGATCGCGAAACCCGCACAGGCAGGAGTGCCTGTGCTACTCAAATCGCCAGATACTTGCGCACCATTTTAGAGTTTGCCCTGCGCTGTGCTTGGAAGCGGCATGCTGCGCGCGAGGGCGTCGGCATCTTCGGGGAGGACAAAGCCTTGCTGCACGAGCGTATCGACGGCGTGTTTGCGCTTGTCGGTGTACTCTTGCCCGCTCTTGTAGCGTTCTTCGAGGGAGAGGCGCGGGTCGCCGCTGGCCATGCGCTCCTGTTTTGTGGCGGCGAAGGGGATGTAGGAGCCTGAGAGGCCGCACAATTCTCCGGCGGAAAAACCTTCGGCGCGAACGTTCCTGCCCGAATATGTGGCGATGGGAACCGCGACCTCTGGAAGGACGATGCCGCCTTGCGGATTGCCGTCAGCGTCAACGGAAGGGAAGAACAGCGGGTACGCGGAGCCGGCAGCTTCTGGTGGCATGCTCTTCTGATCGATCACCTGGAGTTGATTGTATAGCGGGCTGAACGGGGCGCCTGGAATTGCCGGATAGGATGCCTGCACTTTGGCGATCGTTAACAGCGTGTGGCTTTTCAAATTTGGGAACGTGGTGGGCGGCGGTGCGTCGCCATCCGTGACCCAGCGGTCGAGGGCCACGAGCAGGGCGCGCCCATACGGCGCATAATTCAGCGCGTTTTGAAGCTGCTGGCAGTTGCCGCGCGTGTTCCAGTTGGGCGCCGGGTTATGGGCCAGGCCGGACATCATGTAGAGGCGCACGTTGTCCGGAAGTGCGAGAGGCTTTCCGGCGGTGTCCGTGACTGAAAGCGAGTCGCGGTTCTGCCAGAACTCGGTATCGGAATCTAGATGCAGAATGCGCGGGCAGGTGTGCGATTTTTCGCACTGCACGAGGAAACCGTCGGTCTTTCCGCTGGCGGAATCTTTCGTCGTGGCGTACGAGAATGGGAACTGGTCGCCGCCATAGACATGATCTTCGTGCTGGCGCGCGAAACGGCCCGGCTGGGCAAATTCAAAATTGGTGTAGGTCCGGCGCACCGAAGAGAGGAGAGGCAACGCCCCGTCGAAAATAATTCGCCCGGAGATATCGGCATTAAAACCCTGGTAGATGAAGTCGTTTATCGCGCGGCCTGTCTGAGAGATGCCGAAAGCGAGGGCTGCCTTGTAGGGCGTGCCGGGGTCGCGCACGGGATTTGGCTCGCCGGTGGAATCACGGCCGGCATAGCGCAGGAAGGAAACGAAATCGCGCGAGGCGGCGAGGCCAACGTCCGCGACCGTTTCGTTCGTCGCGGGATAGATCAATTCGTAGAGCGCGCCCCGATCGAATCCGGGCGCTGCCGTGATCTCGACATGGCGCTCGTCGATGAAATGCCAGCTTGAAGCGGGCAGCGGCTTGCGCGGATCGGCTTCGCGCTCGCGCACGGTGAGTGTCGTTCCCGTGGTGTCAAGGAGGGCGGGATAGTCGAGCGTCTGCGTAAAGACCGGGCCGGCGGGAACGTCTGTAAACTCTTCCCGGCTCATGCCAGTGACGGGCTTTCCATTTGCCACGGCAATGGGCACGTACGCTCTGAGGAAACCGGGATTGGCGGGCGCGTCCATCTGCCAGCCGCTCCAGGCCACGGTATAGCCGTGGTTCATCAGGAAGCCGTTGCCGGAGTCGCTCGCGGTGAAGGAGTCGCCACTTTCGTCCAGGCGCAAGATGGTGTTCCTGCCGCGGTTGACAAAATCGTAGATCAGCCTGCCGTTGCCCTTTTTTGGGTCCACCGGCTTGAGGACCATGAAGTCCACGCTGTACTCGACGTGGCCCTTGGCATTGAGGGAGGCGCGATTCAAGTTGAGGATGCTGGCGTTGCCGGGCGCGCGAGGATCAAGCTCTCCGTAGGCGGTCCCGGTTAGAATTTCGTATGGTCCTGCGCTGCCGAATGAAGCGCCGCCATAGGCAAGCTGGCGTTTGGCGATCACCAGTCGCGTGACTCCCAGTCCAGCGGGCGGGTTGGCCTGCTGTGCTGTTGCTAATCCACCGAGCAACAGGGCAAATCCCACGCCCAAAATGAGGATCAACTTTTTCATGTATTTGCTCCGGCGCTGAAAGTTCACGGATCACACTTTTACTCCAAATGGAGGGCGTGAGCAACCCCCTCCGTCCGCACGCCCGGTGGCGGCTTGAGTTGCGGCATCACGTTGGCGGCAGTATCATCCTGTCCTTCTGATTACGGCTGTTGCGCGATCGGATCAACCCATGAGTGGGGGAGAGGGAATACGTGCCTGCCTCTTACAAGATCGACAAAGAACGCAGTCTCGTGATGACTGCCGGGACCGGTGTGCTTACCAAGGAAGACATCCAGGGACATATGGACCGCCTGTCCGCAGATCCGGAGTTCGATCCAACCTTTTCGCAGTTGTTGGATTTCAGGGAAATTACCGCCGTTGAATTCGGACCGGAGGAGGTGCGGCAATTCGCGCAAAGAAAAATTTATTCTTCCATCTCCCGCCGCGCATTTTTGGTTACAAACGATCTACAGTTCGGACTCGCCCGAATGTTTGAAACCTATCGCGAATTGAACGGCGAAACAGGGATTCGAGTGTTCCGCACATTCGAAGAGGCGATGGATTGGATTGTCGTAGGAAGAGCTGCTTCGTGAATCGTTTCACGATATCCTCCCGCGGTTGGGATAGCGATTCCTTACCATAAATGTATTGAATCGGTTTGAAATCCTGAATTACGGTAGAATTCACGGCCAGGGGATCGCTCTGCCTTGTCTCTGGGCATTGCGCTCCTTATTGTGACGGGTCAGCAATGGATTGATCAGACCACCGCACTGCGCGGATTATTTTCCTACCCTGTCGTAGGCCGGCAAAAGAACAACTTGAATTGTCCGAGGCCCTGTGATTTCTTGACAGAGCGAGCCGGATACGTGGCGCCGCGGGCGCTGTAATCCAAACGCAATTCGTCAGCGCCATTCAACGAAGTGGGGAGAAATCCCGGGAAACTCCGACCGATGCCGATCAAAAAACTGCTGGCTCTGAATCGCGGGGAAATTGCGATTCGCATTTTCCGCGCCACGAACGAACTGAATATCCGGACCGCCGCCGTTTATTCCGACGAAGACCGACTTAGCCTGCATCGGTTCAAGGCGGACGAAGCTTATCTCATCGGCGAGGGCAAAGGGCCGGTCCAGGCCTATCTTGATGTTGAAGGGATCGTGGCGCTGGCCAAGGAACGCGGCGTCGATGCCATCCACCCGGGCTACGGCTTCCTTTCGGAAAATCCCGCTCTGCCTCGCGCGTGCGCCGCGGCGGGAATTACCTTCGTTGGCCCGAATGCGGACCTGCTCGACCTGCTGGGAGACAAGACGGCGGCGCGGCGGCTGGCGCAAAAAGCCGGGCTGCCCGTTGTGCCGGGCACGGAAGAGCCGGTGACGGCGAAAGACGATGCACAGGCCATTGCGGACAAAATCGGGTATCCGTTGATCGTGAAAGCGGCATTCGGCGGCGGCGGGCGCGGGATGCGCGTTGTGCAAAGCGCCCAGTTGCTGCTTTCCGGGCTTCAAGAAGCGCGAGCCGAAGCGGGGGCGTCATTCGGCAACGACGCTGTTTTTCTGGAGCGGTATATTCGCCGCGCGCGGCACATCGAGGTGCAAATCCTCGCGGACACACACGGGAATGTTCTCCATCTGCACGAGCGCGATTGCTCGGTGCAGCGGAGGAACCAGAAAGTGGTGGAAGTGGCGCCGGCCGTGAACCTCGACCCGAAAATTCGCCAGGGCCTCGCAAACGCTGCGGTGGCGCTGGCGCGCGAGTCGAAATATTACAGCGCGGCGACCGTGGAATTTCTGGTCGATGCGGACTCGGGCGAATGGTATTTCATCGAAGTGAATCCGCGCGTGCAGGTCGAGCACACGGTCACCGAAATGGTGACGGGCATCGACATCGTGCAATCGCAGATTCAGATCGCTCAGGGATACAGCCTGCATGGCCCGGAGATGAATCTCCCGCGGCAGAAAGATATTTCGCTCAACGGATATGCGCTGCAATGCCGCGTGACGACCGAGGATCCCGCGAACGGATTCCTCCCCGACTACGGAAAGATTCAGACGTACCGCTCGCCTGCCGGTTTCGGCATCCGCCTCGATGGAGCGTCCGCTTACGGCGGCGCCGTCATCACTCCGTTTTACGATTCCTTGCTCGTGAAAGTGACGGCATGGGGGCGCGAATTTCCGCAGGCCTGCCGCCGGATGGACCGCTCCCTTCGGGAATTCCGCATTCGCGGCGTGAAGACGAACATTCCGTTTCTCGTGAACGTCGTGAATCACGAGCGGTTTCAGGCGGGCGGCGTCACGACCTCGTTTCTAGCCGAGACGCCCGAGCTATTTCAATTCGCGCAATTGAAGGACCGCGCCACGCGCGTGCTCCGCTACCTTGGCGAAGTCATCGTGAACGGAAATCCCGAAGTTGCGGACAAGCCCAGGCCGCACTCGATTCGCCCCGCACCGCTGCCCGCTCACATTCCGGGCGATCCGCCGGCGGGCACGCGGCAGCTTCTCGATGAACTCGGTCCGGAGAAATTCGCGGAGTGGACGAAATCGCAGAAGCCGCTCTTGATCACGGACACGACATTCCGCGACGCGCACCAGTCGCTCATGGCTACGCGCGTCCGCACCTACGACTTGCTGGCCATCTCGAATTTCGTCGCGCACAAGCTGCACAATCTCTACAGCCTGGAAATGTGGGGCGGGGCGACGTTCGATGTGTCCATGCGGTTTCTGCTCGAAGATCCCTGGGAGCGCTTGCAGCTGCTGAGGGAAGCCATCCCGAATATTTGCTTTCAAATGCTGTTCCGCTCCTCCAACGGCGTGGGATATTCGGCGTATCCTGACAATGCGGTCGAAGCGTTTATTTTGGAGTCGGCGAAGCAGGGTATCGACATTTTCCGCGTGTTTGATGCTTTGAATTGGCTGCCCAACATGAAGCTTTCCGTCGAGACGATTCGCAACCAGACGGACAAAGTTTGCGAGGCGGCCATCTGCTACACGGGCGACATTCTCGACCCCAAGCGCGACAAATATCCTCTGCAGTATTACGTCCGTCTGGCCAAGGAACTGGAAAAGATGGGCGCGCACATCCTGTGCATCAAGGACATGGGCGGATTGTGCAAGCCATACGCGGCTGAGAAACTGTTCTCGGTGCTGCGCGACGAAGTGGCGCTTCCGATTCATTTTCACACGCATGACACGAGTGGCGTCAATGCGGCGTCTATTTTAAAAGCAGCGGAGGCAGGCGTGCACGCCGCAGACGCCGCAATCGCCTCAATGAGCGGCACGACCAGCCAGCCCAATCTGAATTCCATCGTGGCCGCGCTGAAACACACCGAGCGGGACACGGGACTCGACCTCGATGCGCTCAACGCCTGCGCGGATTATTGGGAGACGGTGCGCACGTGGTACCGCCCGTTCGACAACGCGCCTCCGGCGGGCACAGCGGAAGTTTATCTCCACGAAATGCCGGGCGGGCAATACACCAATCTGCGCGAGCAGGCCGAATCCATGGGGCTCGGCGCGCGGTGGCAGGAAATTGCCCACACCTATGCGGAATTGAATTTCGCGTTCGGCGACATCGTCAAGGTCACGCCTTCGAGCAAGGTGGTGGGCGATTGTGCGATTTTTCTCGTCAGCCATGACATGACGGTGAAGGATCTGGAGCGGCTCGGGCCGGATCACAATTTGACGCTGCCGAATTCCGTCGTGGAAATGTTTGCAGGGGCGCTCGGCGAACCCGAAGGAGGCTGGCCGCCGAAGCTTCAGGCTGTGATCCTGCGCGGCGCGAAGCCGGCGACCGGAAGGCCGGGTGAACATCTTGCGCCGATTGATCTGGAATTGACCCGAGCGGCCGTCGAGAAAAAAACAGAGCAAACAATTTCCGACGCCGATCTGATGAGCTATTTGATGTACCCGGATGTTTTCCTGAAATTTGCAGCGGCGCGATCGGCTTACGGGAATCTGGAAATTTTGCCCACTCCGCAGTTTTTCTACGGATTGGAGCAAGGGCAGGAAATCGCCGTCGAACTGGAGCCTGGAAAAATCCTGGTCATAAAATTGCTCTCCGTGAGCGATGCGCATCCGGACGGAACGCGGACGATTTTCTTCGAGCTGAACGGCCAGCCGCGCGAAGTGACGGTCCGCGACCAGGCGCTGCAGGCCACGGTGCAGACCAGGCCCAAAGCGGATCCTTCCGTACCCGGGCAAGTGGGTTCGCCGATCCCCGGGGCCATTTCGAGCATCGTCGTGGAACACGGTGAACAGGTAAAAAAGGGCGATCGGCTGCTGGTGCTGGAAGCGATGAAGATGCAATCCACTGTCTACGCGCCCATCGATGGCAAAGTGTCGAAAAAGCTGGCGAATGTCGGCGATAAGGTCGAGGCAAAAGATCTACTGCTCGTTCTTGAATAGAGGATTCTTGTGGCGCCGGCGCCACTAAGGGCACCGATATCCGGGCATTTTTGCTGTCGTGAATTAATCCGCTTGAACATTTGAGGCGTACTATGCTGGGATTCCTGAAGTGAGAGGTGTCCGCGCATGAAATACGATGCGATCATCATCGGTTCGGGCCAGGGCGGTAATCCTCTGTCTTACCGGCTTGCGGAATTGGGATGGCAGGTCGCCCTCATCGAAAAGCGGTACGTCGGGGGCACCTGCATCAATACGGGATGCACGCCGACGAAGACAATTGTCCACCGGGCGCAGGTTGCGCACTACGCGCGAAACGCGTCGCGCTGGGGTGTGCACGCGGAGAATGTATTCGCCGATCTTCCCACGATCGTCGCACAGAAAAACAAGGTCGTCACCGGCTATCGCGGCGGAATAGAAAAGAAAATCGGACTGCATCCTAATATTCATTTCTTCGAGGGGCACGCAAAATTCACGAGCGCGCACCAGATTCAAGTGGGCGATGCTTTTCTCGAATCCGAAAAGATTTTCATCAACACGGGCTGCAGGCCAAATATCCCCGCCATTTCGGGGCTCGATCCCGCCAGGGTCCTGACAAATGAAACCTTGATGGAGTTGACGACGCTGCCCGAGCATTTGATCATCCTCGGCGGGGGATACGTCGGTCTCGAATTCGGGCAGATGTTGCGCCGCTTTGGAAGCAAGGTCACGATCATTCACAGCCGTGGGCAAATCGTTACGCGCGAGGATCCGGAAGTCGCGAACGAGCTTCAGAAAATTCTCGAGGCGGAGGGAATCGAATTTCATTTGAACGCCAACGCCGCGCGGATAGATCATGCGGGTGGGTCGGTCAGCGTTTCAGTTTCGGGCGCGCAAGGACCGTTGACGATTTCCGGTACGCACCTGCTCGCTGCTGTGGGGCGTGTGCCAAACACGGATGATCTCGGCCTGAAGAACGCGGGAGTAGAAACCGACAAGCACGGCTACGTCCGGGTGAATTTCAAGCTGGAGACGAATGTGCCCGGAATCTGGGCGATTGGAGACGTGAAGGGGCCGCCCGCGTTTACTCATATTTCCTACAACGATTTTCAAATCATCGACGCCAACCTGACGCAAGGGAAGAATGTGTCGATTGAAAATCGTATCGTGCCGTATTGCGTTTTCACCGACCCTCAGCTGGGCGGCGTCGGCATGACGGAGAAAGAAGCCCGCGCGGCGGGTTACAAACTCAAAATCGGGAAAATTCCCATGTCCTATGTGGCGCGCGCGGTTGAACGGGATGAGACGGCGGGGATGATGAAGGTGATTGTGAATGCCGCGAACGACCGGATCCTGGGAGCATCAATTCTGGCAAGTGAGGGCGGCGAGCTCGTTCATGTGCTCTATACGCTGATGCTCGGCGATTTGCCGTACACTTTATTGAAGGGCGCCGTATTCATTCATCCCACGTTGACCGAGGGATTTTTCGCTCTGCTCGACAGCGTGAAGCCAGTGGACTGACCGGGATGCGCAAGGAAAAAGCAGACGCTCCGATGCGCATTCGACGGTTGCACCGCTCGGAATTGCCGATGGATACCGTGGAGCTTGCCAGATACCTGATCGGCAAGACGCTGGTGCACGATTTCCCGGGCGTGCGCCTCGCCGGACGCATTGTTGAAACCGAAGCATATCCTGTTGGGGATGCGGCGGGGCATGCGTTCACGGGCCTTACCCCGAGCAGAAGGTCGCTCTTTCTTCCGCACGGGCACGCCTACGTGTACTTCACCTATGGTTCTTCTTTCATGATGAACGTCTCCAGTGAGAAAGCAGGCGTAGGCGCCGGCGTGTTAGTGCGTGCGGTCGAACCTTTCGCAGGCATCCGTTTCATGCAGCGGCGGCGGGGGAAAACGCGTTTGCTCGACCTCGCGCGCGGCCCGGGGCGCCTCGCGCAGGCGATGGACATTGACAAACGATATGACGGAGTGAATTTATGCGTTGCCGGAAAATTATGGCTCGGGGCCTCGATTCGACCCACCGGCGCAATCGGGGCTTCCATCCGAATTGGAATTACACGCCACGTTGATCGCCTGTACCGGTTCTACGAACGCGAGAGCCCGTTTGTGAGCGGGCCGAAACGTTTGCGAGAGTGAATCGGTTGGCGCGGGGTTTGCATCTACTACGTTTAGGAAGCCCCGTTGCTTTGCCCGGAAATGGGTTTTCGTAGCACAGGCACTCTTGCCTGTGCGATTTTTGCGGATATCATCAGATGGTGCTCGAGTGAAAGTATCGAAAATCGCACAGGCAAGAGTGCCTGTGCTAGGGGAGAACGCCATGGCAATGTTAGAAGCATGCCCGCACGTCAAGGAAATCAAGAATGTGAAACCGAGCGCGAACGGTTGCGAGGAATGTTTGAAGATGGGAGACACTTGGGTCCATTTGCGGATGTGCCTCATCTGTGGCCATGTTGGATGCTGCGATTCCTCCAAGAACAAACACGCCACCAAGCATTTTCACAGGTCCAAGCATCCCATCATCCAGTCGGTCGAGCCGGGCGAGGACTGGCGCTGGTGCTACGTCGACGAAATCATGCTGGATTGAATAACTTTCGGGTCGTGGTTCCTGCAGCGCCCGCCTTCAGGCGGGCAATTGTGCGTGGTAGGTGCAACCGCATTTCCGCCTGAAGGCGGGCGCTACAGGACCAGCCGAGAACAAAATTGAGAGGAACACATGCCCGCTGCCAAAACTGTGGTGGACTCTTCGGAATCCTGGCCTGCCCTGCCGCTATCGGCCTGGGCGGATACCTATGCGACGCTGCACATGTGGACGCAAATTGTGGGCAAGGTCCGCCTGGCGCTTTCCCCGCGCGTCAATCACTGGTGGGAAGTCGCGCTCTACGTCAGTGCCAGGGGGCTGACGACCTCGCCGATTCCGTACGCTAAAGGCGTCTTCGAAGTTCAATTCGATTTTATCGATCACAGGCTCGAGGTCACAACTTGCAGCGGCGAAATGAAAAGCATCCGCCTTGAGCCGCGCACGGTCGCCGATTTTCATGCGGAATTTTTCTCTTTACTCACATCACTTGGTATCGACGTCAAGATATGGAATATGCCTGCAGAGATTCCGAATCCGATTCGATTCGACCAGGACCGCGTGCACGGCGCGTACGATCCTCAATATGCCCACGCATTCTGGCGGATTCTCGTAAGCTTGGATGCAGTCTTCAAGGAATTTCGTTCGCGATTTATCGGCAAGGCCAGCCCCGTCCATTTCTTTTGGGGGAGTTTTGATCTTGCCGTTACGCGCTTTTCCGGGCGCCGCGCTCCCGAGCGCCCCGGCGCGGACGTCATTACCCGGGAGGCGTATTCGCACGAAGTCAGCAGCGTGGGCTTCTGGCCCGGAGGCGGGGATATCAAGGGTGCGGCATTCTACTCGTACGCCGCGCCAACTCCGGACGGATTTGGCGAGCGATCGGTGCGCCCCGAGGCAGCTTCGTACAACAAACAAATGGGCGAGTTTTTGCTGATGTACGACGATGTGCGTGCATCCGAGTCTCCTCGAAAAGCCCTGCTCGATTTTTGCCAGAGCACGTATGAGGCAGCCGCCGACCTCGGTCAGTGGGACCGCGCCGCTCTGGAAAAGCCGCCGATTTTGTAGCGCCCGCCTTCAGGCGGGCAGTTTCTGGATCAATCAGATGCCCGCCTGAAGGCGGGCGCTACATGAACCGATTTGCCTCGGCCTTCAGGCAAGCACGCCTCTGATTTCCCACCGGCATTCCCTCAATTTTTTGCTATATGCTTACCAGGGCATCCGAGTGCCGGGCACCGTAATGAATGCTTGGCCGGCGTGCAACTTACAGACACCGAAATTACGTCCAACACACGATGGCGCGGTTTCTACAGATCATCGGCGTACTCGGTTGCGCGTTGTTTTTCGCGCTGCCTGCTCTTGCCCAGGAGGACCGCGGCGAGCTGCAGATCGAAGTGCGCGATCCGCAGGGAGCAGTCCTTAGCGCGTCCGGAGAATTAGTCAGCGAAGGCAATCAATTTCACCTGACTTTTACAATCGGGGACGACGGACGCTATGCAGCGCAAGATCTCGCCTTCGGCATCTACCGGCTAAGCGTGTCACGTTCCGGATTTGTCCCCGTTGTTCAATTGGTGGAAATTCGATCGATCGTTCCCCAGCATTTGTCCATGACGCTGGGATTGAAGGCCGTCGAAACGCAATTGGAAGTCAGTGAGACTGAAACTCTGGTCGATACTACGCGCACCAATGACGTGTATACGGTCGGCTCACAAACCATTGAGGAGCAACTCTCGCCGCAGGCGGGGCGCGGAGTGATCGATGTCGTGGACGCGCAGCCCGGCTGGTTGCAGGAAGCCAACGGAGTCCTGCACCCGCGCGGCTCGGAGTATGACGTCCAGTACGTCGTGGACGGCCTGCCGATGACGGAGAACCGCTCGCCCGGTTTTGCGCCCCCGATCGAGTCGAGCGACGTTGAATCCATGCGGGTGATGACCGCCGGCTTCCCCGCGGAGTACGGCCGTAAACTTGGCGGCGTGGTGGAAGTCAGCTCTCCGAAAAATAATCCCGAGGGCCTGCACGGAGAGTTTGAAGCGGAGGGCGGAAGTTTCTCAACGGCCTCGGGGAGCGGCGCTCTTTTCTATTCTCGCGAAGGGAACCGGTTTTCCATCACCGGCGACGGGTTTCATTCCGACCGGTACCTTGACCCGCCCGTACTCCAGAACTATACAAACATCGGCAACGCCGGCGGATTTTCTTCCTCGTACGAGCGCGATTTTTCAAACGGCGACCGCCTTTTCCTGACCTTCGCGCAACATTCGGTTCGCTACGAGGTGCCGAACGAACTCGCCCAGCAGCAGGCCGGCCAGCGCCAGGACTCCGAACAGAAGGAAACCTCCGGCCAGGTACACTACACGCATGCATTTTCGGCGGACGTTTTATTGAGCGTTGCCGGAAGCGTACGTGACGCGTCCGCGCTATTGAATTCCAACGCGCAATCCACGCCGATCATCGTTTCTCAGGATCGCGGCTATCGCGAAGGATATGCGCGCGCGGACCTCGCGGGCCATCATGGGCGTCACGAGTGGAAGTTTGGCGTGGATGGAATTTTCAGTCCCGTAAATGAAAATTTGCAGTATCAGATCACGGATCCCACGCAGTTCGATCCCGGCACGGCACTGACGCTTACGCATCCCTTTTCGGACCGCCTGTGGGATATCGAGCCGTCCGCATACGTGCAGGACCAGATTCGCCTTGGCAAATGGAATTTGAGCGCGGGATTGCGGTATGACCATTACGGCTTTGTGACGAACGAATCGGCGTGGAGTCCCCGGCTCGGCGCATCGCGATTTATTTCTTCGCTCAATCTGCTTCTTCACGCTTCCTACGATCGCGTCTTCCAGACGCCCGCCATGGAAAATCTGTTGCTAGCGAGTTCACCCCAGCTGAATTCCATAAGCAACCTCGTCGTGAGGCTGCCCGTGCAGCCGGCACGGGCGAATTATTATGAGGCGGGATTCACCAAATCTTTCGCGGGTGAAATGCGCATTGACGGCAACATCTTCCGCCGCGATTTCACTAACTACTCCGACGATGACGTGCTGCTCGATACCGGGATAAGTTTTCCGATCGCCTTCGCGTCGGCGGAGATTCATGGCGAGGAAATTCAAATCGCAGTCCCGCGCTGGGGCCGTTTTTCTGGAGTCCTGAGCTACTCGAATCAAACCGGGACCGGCCAGGGCCCCATTACAGGCGGGTTATTTCTGGGGGACGAAACTTCCGGGATTTCCGATACCAGTCGATTCCCGGTCTCGCAGGACCAGAGAAATACGGTGCGCGCGCGTGTGCGCTTCCAGGCGACGGAGCGGTTGTGGTTCGCTACATCCGCGGAGTTCGGGAGCGGTTTGCCCGTTGACTTGAACGGCCCGGTTGACCCGGGCCAAATCAGTTTTTTAATGCAGCAGTATGGCCCCGCTATCTTGAACGAAGTGAATTTCAATGCCGGCCGCGTGCGCCCGAATTTCTCGTTTGACGCAGCCGCTGGCGCCACCCTGTACCACAAAGAGGGAAGGGAAATCACTTTCGAAATCGAAGGTCACAACCTGACTGACAAGGTGAATGTGATCAATTTCGCTAGCCTCTTCTCCGGAACCGCCGTGGCGCCGGGGGCAAGTGTTAGCGCCCGCCTGAAGGTCGGGTTCTAAGTAGCGCGGGCTTCAGCCTGCGGGGGTTAGTCCTTCCGAGGACAAAACCCGCAGGCTGAAGCCCACGCTACTGGGACATTTGACAGGCCTGCAACCGCGGCATACGATTCGGAATATTACATGGTCTTTTTCAGACTCATTCGAATGAATCGCCCGAACGCATTTGTTGCAACACCTCCCTCACGCTGGCGCACAGCCGGTGTGGCTCTTGTGTTTGCGTTTCTCGCCCTCCGCGTTGCGGCCGATGTTGATTCCGCCGACCCGAAGCGATATTTGGAAGACGTTAAAACACTTTCCGCCCCTGTCATGGAAGGCCGCGGCGCCGGGACCAAAGGCATCGAACGCGCCGCGAACTTGATCGAGCAGCGTTACCGGACCCTGGGACTGCAGCCGGCCGGCGCGAAATCCTATTTCCAGCCTTTCACTGTAATTACCGGCGCGAAATTAAAAGAAGGCAACCGCCTGGAAGTGGAGAACGGCAAAACAAAGCAGGGATTAAAACTCAATCAGGAATTCGTTCCATTCAGTTTTTCCGCTTCCGGAGAGGTGAGCGGCCCGGTTGCGTTCGTCGGGTATGGCGCTACTGCGCCCGAATTCGGCTACGACGATTACGCGCATCTCGACGTCAAAGACAAAATCGTTGTTCTGCTGCGCTACGAACCGGCGGGATTTGCCGCGAAGAGCGGGAATGCCGGACTGACGCAGCACTCCCAGCTGATCACAAAAGCGATCAACGCGCGAAATCATGGCGCGAAGGCTGTGATCCTGGTCAATGGGAAGCTGGGTGATAACGAGGAGGATCAGCTTACAAAATTCGGCAGCGTCAACGGACCGGAGAATGCCGGCGTCGTGATCGTGCAGGCCAAGAATGAGGCCGTGAACAACTGGTTTTTGGCAGCGGGCGGAGGCAAATCTCTCGCCGATATTCAAAATCAGATTAATTCATCCTCAACACCAGCTTCGTTTGTGTTTCCCGAAAAGCTGCAAATTTCGCTTGGCGTCAATATTGAGAAGACGCGCGCGACGGTGAACAATGTGCTGGCGTATCTTCCCGGCAAGACCGATGAGTACATTATTATCGGGGCACATTACGATCATCTGGGTTATGGAAACGTCGATTCGCTTGCGCCTTCGCAGATCGGCCAGATTCATCCCGGAGCTGATGACAACGCTTCGGGCACGGCGGGCGTGCTCGAACTTGCGCGGCTGCTGGCACCGCGCAAAGGGCAGCTCCAGCGCGGCATTCTGTTTGCGGATTTTGCCGGAGAAGAACTTGGCCTGCTTGGCTCGGCGGAGTGGGTGAAGGAGCCGACGCGTCCGCTCGACAAGGCCGTTACCATGATCAACATGGACATGATCGGCCGGATCAAGGACGAGAAGATTTTTATCGGCGGGACGGGAACGGGGGCCACATTTAAAGATCTCCTCGATGAGGAAAAGAGTAAGTTCCCGTTCCACATCGAGTATTCCGCCAGCGGCTACGCTGCGAGTGATCACACCTCGTTCGTCGGAAAGAAAATTCCGGTGCTCTTCTTTTTCTCGGGCTTGCACTCGGATTACCACAAGCCTTCCGACACCTGGGACAAGATTAATGCGCCGGACGCGGCGAAACTTCTGGATTTCATCGATGACGTGGCCTTAAGAGTGGATTCCGCAAATGAGCGCGTCGCATTCGTCACCGTGAAGGAAGATCAGCCGGGCGGCCAGGCCGCAAGCGGGGGCGGCGGTGGTTACGGGCCGTATTTCGGCTCGATCCCGGATTTTGGTCAGGAAGAAAATGGCGTCAAATTTTCCGATGTTCGGCCGGGGTCTCCCGCGGCCAAGGCGGGATTCAAGGCCGGCGACGTGCTCGTCCAGTTTGGCGACAAACCGATTCACAATTTGTACGATTTCACCGACGCGCTGCGCCGCAGCAAGGTAGGCGACGTCGTGAATGTGAAAGCGTTGCGCGACGGCAAGCCCGTCGAAGCCCCCGTGAAGCTTGAACAACGGAAATAAGACAATCATGAAGAACTTGCAAATTACACGCCCATTTCTTTTGCTCTTGCTGATCACCGCATCGGCGTCTCTGGTGACCTACTCGCAAGCGCTCGGTTCGGGGAAAAAAGGCTCCGAATCGCTCACGGTTCCCGGCGAGAAGCATTTGGGCAACGTCCGCCAGCTCACCTTCGGCGGGACAAACGCTGAGGCATATTTTTCCGCGGACGACAAATCCCTAATTTTCATGCATTCCGGCGCGGGCGTTCCGTGCGACCAAATGTTTACCATGCCGGTGGACACGCCGGACGGCAAACCCGCCGTGCCGAAACTTGTGAGCACGGGCAAGGGGCGCACGACGTGCGGCTACTTTTTCCCGAAGGGCGATCGCATCCTGTTTTCCTCGACCCACGAGGCCAGCGCCGAGTGTCCGCCGCGGCCCGACTATTCGCACGGTTACGTCTGGCCGATCTACAGTACCTATGAAATTTACACGGCGAAGCCCGACGGCAGCGATCTGCGTCGATTGACCAATTCTCCGAACAGCTACAACGCGGAATCGACCATCAGCCGTGATGGCAAGAGAATTGTCTTCACGTCCACGCGCAACGGCGACCTCGATATTTACACCATGAATGCCGATGGCACGGACGTCCGCCAGCTCACGCACGAACTCGGCTATGACGGCGGGGCATTCTTTTCCGACGACGGCAAGAAAATTGTGTATCGCTCGCAGCAACCGAAAACGCCGGAAGAAATTGCGGATTACAAGGACTTGCTCTCCCGCAATTTAATTCGTCCCGGAAACCTGGAAATCTGGGTGATGGATGCCGACGGCAAGAACAAGCGCCAGGTGACGCACAACGGCGCGGCGAATTTCGCCCCGTACTTTTTCCCCGGCGGCAAGCGCATTATTTTCGCTTCCAACGTGGCGAACCAGAAAGATCCCAGCGGCTTCGACCTCTACGCGATCAATGTCGACGGCACCGGCCTCGAACAGATCACCTATCACCCTGACTTTGACGCTTTCCCGATGTTTACTTCCGACGGCAAGCGTCTCGTCTGGGCCTCCAATCGCAATGGAAAAGCCCCGCACGAGACAAACATTTTTATCGCCGATTGGGTGGAGTAGCGCGTCTAAGTGGCGCATGCTTTAGCTAGTGCTGTTTTGAACTTTGTGACGACAAAGCTGCACAAGCTAAAGCATGCGCCACTAAGAGCCAGCCGCGCGACCTGGGACGAGATAATTCACAACGTAGTCGCGCACAGCGTCTTCGAGTGACGTAATCGGCAAATCGTAGCCTGTGGCTCGCAGCTTGGTAATATCGGCCTGCGTGAAATACTGATATTTTTCGCGAATCGATTCCGGCATATCGATGTATTCGATATGCGGCGCGCGCCCCAGTGCGTCAAAAACAGCGCGGGCCAAATCATTCCACGTGCGCGCCTTTCCTGAACCAATGTTGAAGATACCGTTCGCCGTGGGATCGGCGGCCAGGTGCAGCGTCATGTCCACTGCATCCTTGACGTAAAGAAAATCGCGCTTCTGCTCGCCGTCCCTGTATTCGGGGCGATAGCTCTTGAAAAGCTGGATCACTCCTGTCTTGAGCGCTTCGGCGTAGCTCTTGCAGACCAAACTCCGCATGTCCCCCTTATGGTTTTCGTTGGGACCGAAGACGTTGAAATATTTCAGGCCGACAATGCGGTCGAGCCAACCTTCCCGCCAGGCATGCAGATCCATCCATTGTTTGGATTGGCCGTAAAGATTCAGTGGGCGCAAGCGCTCCAGTTGGCGAGGATCCGAATCGTCCATGCCCGCGCTGCCGTCTCCATAGGTCGCCGCCGATGACGCGTAAACAAAACGCACTCCCGCGCCAAGCGCCCATTCGGCGAGTTTGCGGGAATACTCAAAATTATTTTCGCGCAGATATTGTTCGTTTGTTTCCGTGGTCGAGGAACACGCTCCGATGTGAAAAATGCAGTCGAACGCTACGAGTGGCCCGGACGAAAGCTGAGCAAGCATATCCGGCGGATCGACGAAGTCCGTGAATTGCAATCCCGCAAGATTGGCGCGTTTTTCGATCTCCGGCTGGAAATCCGCGATGACAATGTCCGAACAACCGCGCCGGTTGAGCTCCCAGACGAGGATACTGCCGATAAATCCCGCGCCGCCGGTCACAAGGACGCGCTTGTCCTTCCAATTATTTTGTTCGAGGGCCATCGATGTGTTCAAGGGTGCCACGGTGCGGCCATCGAAGCAATCTGTACCGGCTCGCAGTATTGGAAACCGTGCCTCCGAGCCTTGAGCTTTCCCGCCCCCTGGGCTAGAGTAACCGCTTCTTTCGTGTAGGACGGGCTTCAGCCTGTCAGCTTTTCGCTTAGCGATGAAGAAAACCCAGACAGGCTGAAGCCTGTCCTACGAAGGCGGAATCACAGTGCATGGTCACGGGCAGGAGCATCTGAAGGTCTTGTTGCGCAGCAGCGCGATTCAGAAGCGCGTTCGCGAAATCGGACTTCAAATTTCCAAGGATTACAAGGGACAGCGCGTTCACCTGATTGGCGTACTCAAGGGCGCGGCAATTTTTCTATCGGATTTGGTCCGCCAGATTCGCGTCGAGGTGTCGCTCGATTTCATGTCCGTATCCAGTTACGGACACGGCAGCCAGACTTCCGGTCAGGTGCGCCTCAACAAGGACCTCGACACCAGCATCGAGGGGCTCAACGTCATCGTGGTCGAGGATATCTTGGATACGGGGCTTACGCTCGGGTATCTGCTCCGCGTTCTGCAGCAGCGAAAACCGAATTCGCTGAAGATCGCCGCACTGCTAGACAAACCGGAGCGGCGCATCAAGAAGGAAGTGAAGGCGGATTACGTCGGCTTTCAGATTCCGAATGAATTCGTCGTCGGATATGGACTGGACTATGCGGAGCGCTATCGCAATCTGAAGGATGTGTGTGTTCTGTCATTGCCTCCATCCTAACCGGGTGGCCGTACGATTGAATGGATTCTCAGAAAAGTAACCTGCGTCGTCATTCCGAGCGGAGCGAGGAATCCCTCTGTGGTTTGAATCCAAGAAGAGAGATTCCTCGCTTCGCTCGGAATGACGAATTGGTAATGCTTTCGCAGTCGCCAGTCGGGTGCATTTCACAATGAAACCGCTCATCACAGCCGCGGATTTGGAGCGCGTCCCGCAGAATGGCGAGCTTGCCATCACGGACGACACGCTCATCACGCCACTCGCTCGTGAAGAGGCCGAACGGCGCGGGATCACATTTCGTGTCGCCTCGGGACGCGGGAACGAGGCCGCTTCCAACGCGGCATCCGCCGAAAGCGCTCCGGAAAAATCCGCACGAGTCGTGGCGATTGGCGCCGACCATGGCGGCTTCGAGCTCAAGCAACAGTTGAAAGAACATCTCCGCGACTGGGGCTACCAGGTTCTCGATCTCGGGACCGGCAGCACGGAAGCCGTAGACTATCCCGATTTTGCCGAAGCAGTCGGCAACGCGGTCGCGCGCGGCGAGGCATGGCTTGGCATCGTGCTCGACAGCGCGGGCATTGGCAGCTCGATTGCGGCCAACAAGGTGCCCGGAGTGCGCGCGGCGCTATGCTATGATCGCGCGACGGCGCGCAACAGCCGCGAGCACAATGACGCAAACGTGTTGACGCTGGGCGCCAAGCTGATTACCCCAGGAAGCAGCGCGCGAAATTGTGGCGTTGTGGCTTTCCACCCCTTTTGCCGGCGGGCGGCACCAGCGCCGTGTGGACAAGATTCGCAACATCGAGGAACGCTCGGCAAAAAAGTAGTGCGTTCGATTACTTTCGGGCGATTCGAACAGGATTGAGCAAGTGGATCAAAGCGAATTCGAACAAGTCGTCCGCATTGTCACGGAAGAAGTGGTGCGCTATCTCGGCGGGCCCGGGAAAGCGGTTTCCGCGAGCGCCGCCGGCGACGATGAAATTTGCCCGGATTGCGACCTGAACTGCGCCGAGAAATGCGCGAGAAAAACCCGCGCCGTCGTGGAAGCCGGCGCCGATCGAATTTCCTGCGGCCCCTCCGTTGTCGAATTAGAAGCCGGCTTCGCGGGGCTGATCGACCACACCCTGCTAAAACCGGAAGCTTCGCGCGACGATATCCGCAAACTCTGCCAGGAAGCCGTGCGTTTCGGTTTTGCCTCGGTTTGCATCAATCCGTGGAACGTGCCGCTGGCCGCGGAATTGGTGCGCGGCACGAAAGTCAAAGTTTGCACCGTGATCGGATTTCCCCTCGGCGCGACGCTCCCCCGGGTAAAAATTCAAGAGGCCGAAGAAGCAATCAAGCTGGGCGCGCAGGAAGTGGACATGGTCCTCAACATCGGCGCGCTGAAATCCGGTCTGGACGACGTGGTGGAGTCCGACATTCGCGGCGTCGTGGAAGTGGCGCACCGGGGCGGCGCAATCTGCAAAGTGATTTTTGAAACTTCGCTGCTCACTGTCGAGGAAAAGGTGCGCGCCTCGCTCGCGAGTAAAAGGGCGGGTGCGGATTTCGTCAAAACTTCCACGGGATTCAGCACGGGCGGCGCCACCGCCGAGGACGTCGCCCTGATGCGCGCTGTCGTGGGAACGGACATTGGGGTAAAAGCCTCGGGCGGCGTGCGCACATTTGACGACCTGAAAAAGATGGTTTGCGCCGGCGCAACGCGAATAGGAGCCAGCGCCAGCGTAAAAATCATGGAGCAAGCCGCAGGTACGTCCCAGTGCCACAGGCTTCAGCCCGTGGGGGTTGATGCAGGCAAGAACCAATCCTCACAGGCTGAAGCCTGTTCCACTCAAGCGACTGCTCCTGGTTCGCAAGCGTCAACTTCCTATTGATTCTTGCCTCTATAATCTGATTATTTTCAGATCGATTGATTCGCATTTCACCGGTTTTTCACGAGCGCATAATCTCAACCTGCTATACTAGAAGCCATCTCATAAATGCCTCAGGAGGATTACAGCGCATGCGAGCTGAACCATCCCGAGGAAATTCTCTGGGTAGTACTCCCAGCGAGTGACGATGCGACGATAATTATGGAGCCAAGCGAACAGGCGCTCGATTTTCCAGCGACGACGGTATCGGCGCAGAACCCGGCCGTCTTGAGTGACGGGCCTGCTCCGGTTCCAACGGTGCGGCGCGATCAATTCCACCTGGAGATGTTGGCGCACGCGCTGATCCAGCGGATCGCTGTCGTAGGCTCTATCGCCGATCAATCGCTTCGGTGTTTCGCGCAGGAAGCGGCGCTGGAGCGTGGGTTCGACGAGCGTGGCTTCATGCGGCGAAGCGCTGACCACGTGCACGGCGACAGGAAGACCATGGCGGTCTGCGATTGCCATGATTTTGCTGCCTTTGCCGCGTTTTGTAGGGCCGACACCAGAGCCCCTTTTTTCGCCGAACTGAAGCTGGCATCGATGAAGGCTTCGCTCAGATCGAGCTTTCCGCGGTCGCGCAGGTCTTCGGCCAGGGTTTGCAGCAAACGCTCGAACAGCCCCGCGCGCTGCCACTGTTGGAAGCGTCGATGACAGGTTTGGTAGGGCGGATAACGAGAAGGCAGATCGTGCCAAGGAGCACTCGTGCGTAACACCCACAACACCCCGTTCAACACCGCACGGGTATCCTGCCACGGTCGGCCCCGCCCATCCTTTCGCCGCTTCGGACGAAAGTGCGGTTCCAGAAACGCCCACTGGGCGTCGGTGAGGTCCATGCATCTGATTTACTCTGTTTCGCATAACTTGCAATCGAACAACGGCTTAAAAGTGTTTATGAGATAACTTCTAGTCGGTTCGTGGGGAGTCGCGTTGCGTTCCTGGAAGTCTCGAGCGCTCTGCACATTCACCAAAATTTATGGATCCTGTACAAGCCCCATCGCCGCTGAATATGCCCGCGGAAGTTCTCGCGACGCTGGTCGAACTCAGCGAGGAAATCAATTCCTCGCTCGACCTCGACGAAGTGTTGCGGAAAACCGCGGCGCTCGTGAAGCGCCTGGTCGACTACGAAATTTTCAGCGTGTGCTGCTGGTCGACGAATCGCATGCGCCAGCTCTATCACCGCTTCACCATCGGGTACGGCGACGAGGCCGGCAAGGATTGGCTAGATTCCGATCGGGCAGGGAATCACGGGCACGGCCGCGGCGACGGGCCGCGCGGTGCGCGTGCCGGACGTGCGCGAAGATCCCCGCTACATCAACATCATCGATTCGGTCCGCTCCGAACTGGTGATTCCGCTGATGGTGAAGGGGCAAGCGATCGGCGTGCTCGACATTCAGAGCACGCAAGTCGATTACTTCACGCGCGATCAGCAAAGCGTCCTGACGCTGATGGCCAGCCGGCTGGCCATCGCCATCGAAAATGCGCGGCTGTTTGAGCGCGTGCGCAGCCAGGCCGACACGCTGCTGGTCCTCAACGAAGTGGGCCGCGAGGCCAATTCCATCCTCGCCGTGGAGGAACTGCTGCGCCGCGCCGCGGAACTCGTCAAGCGCGTCATCGATTATCAGATTCTGGGAATTTTGTTGTACGACGAAGCGACGAATCTGTATCGCCATCGCCTGGACGTGAAATACGGCCAGAGCGCGCAGGGAAAACTGCGAGTCACTGCGCACGAAGGAATTGTCGGAGCGGCGATCGCCACGGAGCAGCCGGTTCGCGTCCCGGATGTGACGCTCGATCCGCGCTACATCATGGTCAACCCGGAGACGCGCTCCGAACTGGCGATTCCGATGATTCACCAGGGCCGCGTCGTGGGCGTTCTCGATCTGGAAAGCCCGCAGATCAATTATTTCACCGAAGACCACGAGCAGACGCTCATGATTCTGGCGGCGCATCTGGCGGTTTCGCTCGAAAACGCGCGGCTGTACGAGAAGCTGGCCAGGGATGAAGCGCGCATGGAGCGCGAACTCACGGCCGCGCAGCGTCTGCAGACCGCGCTTGCTGCGTCCCGTGCCCGACATCGATTTTGGACTCGACATCACCGCGCGAATTCATTCCGCGCGCGAAGTTTGCGGCGATTTGTACGATTTTCTTTCCTATGGAACGCAGCAGTTGGGCATCGCGCTGGGAGACGTCAGCGGGAAGGGAAGCGCCGCGGCGCTCTATGGCGCGGTGGCCACCGGAATTCTGCGCAGCCTCTCTCCGCACAAGCTCCAGCCCGCCGAGCTTCTGCGCACAGCTCAATCAGCTGGTGTGCGACCGCCGCGTGGAAGGCCGCTACATGACGATTTGCTTTGCCACCTGGCAAAAAGGCGCGCCACAAGCTTCGCGTCTGGCGAATGCCGGGCAGACGCAGCCGCTGCTCTGGAAAGATGGCCACGTCGAGCAAATTCAAGCTTTCCGGATTTCCGATCGGCATTTTCGACGATGCCACCTACGAGGAATGGAGCGTGCGCCTGAACTCGGGCGATATTCTCCTCTTCTTTTCCGATGGACTGACCGAGGCGAGCCAACCGGGAAGGAAAATTTTTCGGCACCGGCCGCATGAAAGACGCTGTTGGCCGCGAACGCGCATTTGAATTCGAGCGAACTTGCCGACCGCCTGCTCGAGGAAGTGCAGGAATTCACGCAAGGGGGCGCCATCACGGACGATCGCACGCTGGTGGTGATGAAAGTCAAGTGAGCGCGGCCTCTTCCCATTCGCGCGCTTCCCGCATGCGCCGGCGTGGTCGATCCGGCGAGCTATACTCCCGGGTTTTCCTATCGCGGATCGCAACTCTTTTGCGAAGGCGTTTCCGTCGCCGCAGCCGCGAAGCGATTCGGAACGCCCGCGTATCTGTACAGCCGCGCGAGCATCGAGCAAGCCTATCGCCGCATGGATTCCGCGTTCGGCTCGCTTCCGCACACGATTTGCTACGCGATGAAGGCCAATTCGAATCTGGGCATTTTGCGCGTGTTTGCCGCGCTCGGCAGCGGATTCGACATCGTTTCGGGCGGGGAGCTTTATCGCTTGCGGCGCATCGGCGTGCCGGGAAACCGCATCGTGTTTTCCGGCGTCGGAAAATCGCGCGAAGAAATTCGCGAGGCGCTGCGCGCGCGGATTCTTCTTTTCAATGTGGAGTCGCCGCGGAACTCGATCTGCTGGCCTCGGAGGCGTCGCGGCTGCGCGTGCGCGCCGCGGCCTCGATCCGCGTCAATCCGGACGTCAAGGCCGGCGGCCATCCGCACATTGCCACCGGACACCATCGCCACAAATTTGGAATCGACTGGGAGACCGCGCGCGGCCTGTACCTCGAGCACCGGGATTCGCGCTGGATCGACTGGCAGGGAATCAGCGCGCATATCGGATCGCAGATTCTGACGCTGACCCCTCACCGCCGCGCTCTCACGCGGCTGGCGGGATTTGTTCGCGAACTTGCGGCGCGCGGGCATCTCGCTTCGCTATCTCGATTGCGGCGGCGGGCTCGGGATTCGCTACACGTCGGAGCAGCCGCCGGAAAAAGCGGCCTGGGCCGCGGAACTCGCGCGCGTCGTTCGGCCGCTCGGCTGCCACCTGCTGATCGAGCCGGGGCGGTCGCTGATCGGCCCCGCGGGCGTCCTGCTGATGCGTGTTTTGTACACCAAGCAGAATCGCGGCAAGAATTTTGTGATCGTGGATGCCGCCATGAACGATTTCATGCGGCCCGCTTTATACGACGCAACGCATCCCATCACGCGCGCCCAGCGCGCGTCCGGACCGCTTGCGCGCGCCGACATCGTCGGCCCCGTTTGCGAATCGGGCGATTGCTTCCTGCAGGATTGGCCGCTCGGAAAAGTGGCTCCGGATGACGTGCTGGTCCTGTGGGGAGCCGGCGCCTACGGCATTGTCGCAAGCCTCAAACTACAATTCGCGCCCGCGCCCCGCGGAAATTCTCGTTGAAGGGAAACGCATGCGTCGTGATCCGCCGCCGCGAGTCCCGCGCCGATTTGGTCCGTGGCGAATAAAAAGAAGTTGGAACCACAGATGCACACGGATGAACACGGATAAAAATCAAATCTCAAATCTCAAATCTCAAATCTCAAATCTCAAATCTCAAATTCTCTCTCATCAAGGGAGGGCGCTGTTTATCCGCGGCGTGTCTTGGAATTTGGTTTTGGTTTTATCCGTGTTCATCCGTGTGCATCCGTGGTTCCAATCTGTGATTTACCGTTCGCCCCACTTCAATTTGTTGCGCAGGATCTGAATAGTAGTTTTCTTGGCGGGGCGAACCAGGTGTAATTTTTCCGGCGCCTTGCGCACCCGAATGCGATCTCCCTGCGCACAGTTCAATGCCGACTTGCCCGTCGAGCGTCAGGAAGACGGCCTCGTCCTCGGCTTTGAAATCCATTTCGATCGTGGCGGAATCGGGAATCACCAGCGGCCGGTTCGTCAGCGTGTGCGGGCAGATGGGAGTTACGACGAACGCCTCGACGATCGGGTACACGATCGGTCCGCCCGCCGCCAGGGAATAGGCGGTCGAACCGGTCGGCGTGGAGAGAATCAATCCGTCCGCTTTGTAC
Organism: uncultured Acidobacteriota bacterium; assembly: GCA_963819395.1. Taxonomy (GTDB): domain Bacteria; phylum Acidobacteriota; class Terriglobia; order Acidiferrales; family UBA7541; genus Palsa-360. The sequence goes on along the minus strand of CAWFVW010000002.1, from coordinate 198,366 downwards.
GTCGTCACGTATTCGCCGTCGACGCGAAGCTCCAAATCCATGATGCGGGCGAGCGCCGCTTTGTTGAGCACCGCATCGTTGAGCGCGATCTGCCGCCGGACGACGGCGCCGCCGCGACAGTATCTCGGCTTCCAGCATCACGCGTTCGCTGACGCGGTGCTTGCCGGAGAAAATTTCCTCCAGAATCGAATAAATTTCGTCCTGCGAAACGGTCGTCAGGAAGCCCAGGCCGCCCAGGTTGACGGCCAGGATTGGAACTTTGCGCTGCGCCGCGAGGCGCGCGGCGGAAAGCAAGGTGCCGTCGCCGCCAAGCACGATCAGCAAGTCCGTGCAGCCGGGCAGATCCTCGCGCTTCCGCGTCTGCGCGGCGAGCGGCCCGAAACAATCGCTCGTTTCGGAATCGCAGGTCACCTCCACTCCATGGGCCTGCAGCCAATTGACGAGCGGTGGAACGACGCGCGCGATGTCCTCGCGCCGCGGGCGAGAAATAATTCCAACGGTTTTAATCATTTTGATTTTATCGAATCCAAAGCGGGATCTACTTTAGCATCTGACAAGCAGTTCCATTTCGATGAATTTTGATCGTTCACAGCAGCGCAGGCTTCAGAGCCTGTGTGAGAACTCGGTTTTGGTTTATGTAGCGCCCGCCTTTAGGCGGGCATCTGCTTGACGCCAAAGTGCCCGCATGAAGGCGGGCGCTACAAAGACGTGCCGAATTCAAGTTCTCACACAGGCTCTTCAGCCTTTGGGTTTTGGTCCGTGCGCGAAAGAATCCTTTCAGGCCGAATTCTGCGCTACAACGATGTTTGGTTCATCGGCTCATTGCATAAAGAAAGAATTCCTGATTTCCCTCCGCGCCGGTCAGGTGGCTCGGACGCATGCCTTCGACGCGCAGACCAACCGCTTCAGCCGCCGCCCGCGCGCGTTCGATCGCGCGTTCGTGCAATGAAGCATCGCGCACGATGCCGCCACGGCCGATATCTCCGCGGTCGAGTTCAAACTGTGGCTTAACTAGGATCAAATACTCCGCATGGGGACCCCCGGCCGCGACGACAGCCGGAAGTACTTTGGCGACGGAAATAAAAGAGACATCCATGGTTACGAGGCCGGCGGGCTCCGGAATTTGCTCGGGCCGAAGATTGCGGGCATTTGCTTTGATTTGCGTGACGCGAGCGTCCTGCACCAGGCGCCACGCCATCTGCTGTGGAGTCACGTCCACCGCATAAATGCGGCTCGCACCGTGCTGCAGCAGGCAATCGGTGAAGCCCCCGGTGGACGCCCCGATATCGAGGCAGATTTTTCCCGCCGCGTCGATTCCAAAATCCTCGAGCGCGCCCTCCAGCTTCAAGCCTCCGCGACTGGCATATTTTGCTGAAGTTCCGCTGATTTCAATGCGCGCATCCTCGACGATCTGCGCGCCGGCCTTTTCGCTGCGCTCGCCGTTTACACGGACTTCTCCGGCCAGAATCATTCCCTGCGCTTTTTCGCGTGATTCGGCGAGGCCTCGCTCGACGACCAGCACATCGAGCCTCTTCTTTGCGGATTTGGGTTTGGGGGGCAAGCGATCCAGTAGGACAGGCTTCAAGCCTGTCTGCCTTTTGAGGCGCTACAAAATCAAAACCAGACAGGCTGAAGCCCGTCCTACGAAGCTAAGCGCGCCTCTGAACGATCATTTCGGCGAGCTCTCGCAAACGAGTTGCGCGGGCTCCGTACGGCGCGATTTCCGCCATCGCACGATTCTCAAGGTCCTCAGCGAATTGGCGCGATTTTTCAAGACCATACAGCGAGGGGTAGGTTGCTTTTTGTTGGGCCGCGTCCTTGCCCGCCGTCTTTCCCAGTGCCGCGGAGGACTCTTCCACGTCCAAAATGTCATCGACCACTTGAAACGCCCAGCCGATCGTCTCGCCAAAGCGTTTCAAGCGCGCCACATCATCCTCGCCCGCGCCGCCGCCAATCGCACCGGCGACGACAGACGCGCGGATCAAGGCCGCCGTTTTCGACCTGTGGATGTATTCGAGGTCCGCGGGCCGAATGGAGTGGCCTTCGGCTTCGAGATCGGCGACCTGGCCGCCGACCATGCCGTTCACCGTCCCTGCCGAAGCAGCCACGTGAGAGAGAATGGCCACGCGCCGCGCCGGATCGATCGGAGCATTTGCAAGCGTCTCGAACGCCAGTGTCAGCAGCGCGTCGCCAGCGAGAATGGCCGCTGCTTCTCCAAACTTCTTATGGCAAGTAGGTTTGCCGCGGCGCAGGTCATCGTTGTCCAGCGCCGGCAGGTCGTCATGGATGAGCGAATAAGTGTGAATAAATTCGAGAGCGCAGGCGACCGGCAGGACGGGAGCCACATCGGCGGTAAAAATGCGCGCCGATTCGAGACATAATATCGGTCGCACCCGTTTTCCGCCGGCCTGCACGCTGTAGCGCATGGCGCGGTGAATCGATGGCGGCTGAGCATTTTCACCGGGCATGAGCCGGTCAAGGGCAGCGTCCACCGCGGCCCGGTCTTCTTCGAAAAATGCGGGAAGATTCATCGGAGGGAGTGCGGCTCGCCCGCGCGTTCGCGGCGCAGCCGGTCAGGAATCTTCCTCGGCTTCGGGATCGAATGCTTCCGCCGCCATTTCGCCCCCGGCCTTCTTGAGGAGAATTTCCACCTTGCCCTCGGCCTGCTCCAGGTATTTCTGGCAGTCGCGGGAGAGTTGCACGCCTTCTTCGAACAGCTTCATGGCATCGTCGAGCGACAGATTCGCGCTCTCCAGTTTTCCGACGATTTCCTCGAGGCGCGCGAGCGAGTATTCAAAGTCGGGTTTCTTCCCGGGTTCCGGTTTTTTCGGCGATGCAGGATTCACGGTTGTCATGGTTCACGCGAGGCAACATTCTAATGCACGCGCAAGAACCGAGACAACCGCTTTGTGCAGCGAACGGATGCCCGCCCCAAAAACGGGCTGCCTCTACAAAACCCGCGACTTGCATTGCACGACGGTTTTGTAGCGGCCGTTCCGTGCATTTCGGAACGGCCATTTTGGTTTCCAGCGTCCCTTTGGGTGAAGCGCGGGGGCTGCTAGAATGAGCCGCGGAGGGCCTTCTTGATTTGATCGGCTTGCGACTTCTCGGATTGTTCGCTCTGGTAGCCGTGAACGGTTTTTTCGCGGCGGTCGAATTTTCGCTGGTGGCGGTGCGGCATTCTCGCGTGCGGCAGCTGGTGGAGGAAGGCGGATTTCGCGCCAAGATCGTTCAGGATTTGATCGGCAAGCTGGACCGCGTGGTCTCCGGCGTTCAGGTGGGAATCACGCTCACGAGCCTGGGTCTTGGCGCGCTCGGCGAATCGACGCTTGCTGCAGTCTTGAGCCCTCTGGTCGCAAATCTTCCGGGAGGGCACATGGTTGTCCTGGTTCATGCCGTGTCGCTCGCCATCGCGTTTCTTTTTCTAACGACGCTGCACGTCGTGTTGGGCGAACTCGTTCCGAAAAGCATGAGCCTGCAACGTGCCGAACGCGTCGCCCTTTTGGTGGCGCCTCCATTTCAGTGGTACCTCGAGGTTTTTCGTCCTGCGATTAGTTTGCTTGATGGGGCCAGCCGGTGGATTCTGAGCGGGCTGGGATTTTCCGGGCGCACTAGCCACACGCAGGTGCACTCAGCGGAAGAATTGCAGATTCAGATTCAACAGGCGCGGGAACGCGGCCTCATTGGAGCGGAAGAGGAAAAGTTTATCCTGAGCGCGATCGAACTCGATCAAATGCAGGTGCGGGAATTGATGGTCCCGCGCCCCGATGTGCACTTCGTCGGTTCTGACGCCACGCTGGACGATGTGATGCGCGTCTTCGTTACGACGCAGCGTTCGCGCCTGCCGGTTTTTGAAGGCAAGGAAGAACACGTGCTCGGTTATATTCACATCAAGGATATCGTGTGGGTGCTGCTCGACCGGGATCGCCGCGCCGAGGAAGGATGGACGGCCGTCGAGTTCAATGTGCGCAGCCTGCTTCATGAAATGGCCATCGTGCCGGAGAGCAAGCCCGTGAGCGAAATGCTCCTCGAATTGCGTTCACGGCCGGGCTGGATGGCCATGGTCGTCGACGAATTCGGAACGATACTGGGATTGCTTACGCTCGAGGATATTTTGGAGCAGCTTGTCGGCGAAATTCACGATGAATTTGATGTCGTGGAAAAACCTGTTGTCGTCGGCCAGGGCGCGGATGCGGCGATGATTTTCGACGCTTCGCTGAGCCTGCGCGATCTCGAATCGCAGTACAACATCGTCCTGCCGGAAGACCGGTCCTACGCCACGGTAGGTGGTTTCGTCCTCGCCCGCCTCGGTTTCATTCCGCGCGGCGGGGAGAGTTTTGATTTCGACGGGTATCGCTTCACCGTTGTGGAAATGGATCGCCGGAGAGTGGCGCGCGTCAAAATCCAGCGGCTGAAAACGCCGGCGGCCGAGGCGAAGGCCGCCCCCGCCGAAAAGGTGCTAAAACCCAAGTGATCCGTTATTTCCTACAGCGTCTTCTCTACACCTTGCCCGCACTGTGGCTCATCCTCACGATGGTTTTCCTGATGATCCACATCGTCCCGGGCGATCCCGTGGAGCAAATGCTGGGCCAGGATGCGCGCGTCGAAGACCTCGCGCAACTACGCCACACCCTGGGACTCGATCAGCCGCTCGGCGTGCAATACGTGCGCTATCTGGAGGGCCTTGTGCGCGGCGATTGGGGCCGCTCCCTGCGTTTTGCCGCGCCCGTGCGCCCCATCGTGCTGGAGCGCTTTCCCGCCACGCTCGAATTGTCGCTCGCAGCGCTGGCCGTGTGCATTGCCATCGCAATTCCTGCAGGTATCCTTTCCGCACGGCGCCGGGGAAGCGGGGCGGACCGCGCGACTTCATTTTTCACTCTGCTGGGTCTTTCCGTTCCCAACTTCGCGTTGGGCCCGATTTTGATTCTTGTTTTTTCGATCGAAATCGGATGGCTGCCAGTGTCGGGGCGAGGGGGAATCAGCCACTTGATTTTGCCCGCCGCGACCCTCGGGGCGGCGCTCGCGGCCATCCTGACGCGCATGGTCCGCGGATCGATGATCGAGGAGCTTTCGAGCGACTACGTGCGCACGGCGCGCGCCAAGGGAATCACGGAAACAGCCGTGCTGTTCCGCCACGCTTTTCCGAACGCGCTGATTCCGGTCATAACCATTGTGGGATTGCAATTCGGCTCGCTGCTCGCGGGCGCAATCGTCACCGAAACGATCTTCTCCTGGCCGGGAATCGGTCGCCTAGCGGTGCAGGCCATTTCGGCGCGCGATTATCCCCTATTGCAAGGGTGCATCCTGATTGTTGCATTGTCGTACGTCGGCGTGAATTTGCTCACGGATTTGGTTTACGCGATCGTAGATCCCAGAGTGCGGCCTATGTAGCGCCCGTCCGCCTCGGTGGACGGGCATCTGGTCGATATCAAAATGCCCGCCTGAAGGCGGGCGCTACATGACAATCGCAAATCATGAAGCAGTCGTCTCCAATTCGGCAGTTCCTTCACACCAGCGCTCTGGGCCGCTGGGGACTGGCCGTAACCGTGTCGCTGATCCTGCTCGCCGTCCTCGCGCCATGGATTGCCCCGGCGAATCCCTCAGCGCAAAGCCTGCCGGACCGATTGCTGTCGCCAAGCGCGCACCACTGGATGGGGACTGATGAACTGGGTCGCGACGTATTGTCGCGGACTCTATACGGCGCACGCGTATCGCTGCTGGTTGCCGTGTCGGTCGTCGCCGGCGCGGGAATCGTGGGGCTGGCGCTTGGCTCGCTCTCGGGTTATTTCGGCGGCGCGTGCGACCGTGTGATCAACATTGTACTGATCAATTCGTTTCTCTCGTTCCCCGGAATTCTTATGGCCATTGCGTTCGCGGCATTCCTGGGTCCGGGATTGGACAAGGTCATCCTGGCATTAGTGATTACCGGATGGGCGGGCTATGCGCGCCTCGCGCGCGCACAGGTGATGAAAGTGCGCGAAATGGAATTCATCCTTGCGGCGCGTTCGCTTGGGGCTTCTCATGCGCGCATTTTGTTGCGGCACCTTTTGCCGAACACGCTCCAGCCGGTCTTGATCCAGGCGACCATCGGAATGGCAGGGGCGATTCTGGCGGAGTCAACGCTGAGCTTTCTGGGGCTCGGCGTTGTCGCGCCCACGCCAAGCTGGGGCGCGATGCTCAACGACGCCCGCAATCACCTGTTCGACGCGCCGCACCTGGTGGTTTTCCCCGCGCTCGGCATCATGGCGGCGGTCCTCGCGTTCAACTTGCTGGGAGACGCACTTCGCGACTGGCTCGATCCGCGCACCCGCGCATTTTTAATAACAATGGATTTGCAGCGTTGAGTAGGACAGGCTTCAAGCCTGTCGCTTTCTGAAAGCCCTGCAAGGTGAAAACCAGACAGGCTAAAGAGTGTGGGTGAGAACTAAGTTTTTGATGGTTGTGACCACAATATATTGTGGAAGGCGAAAAGCATCTTCCAATTAGTGGCCACAAAACCTAGTTCTCACACAGACTCTAAAGCCCGTCCTACGTAATCTCCAACGTAACCTCGGCCCCTCGATTCACACCCAGCGTGCGCGCAGCGCTCCCGCGGTTCACAGCAATTTCCACGTAACCGGCCGAGCCAAGCACAGCGATCGCCTCCCCCGGATTTCCGGAAGCGAATGTTTGCGCAAATTTGCCGACTTGCTTCCCATTCACCGCGAGCTTGATGGCCCCGCCCCCAAGCGCACCGATGGGAATATCATCCGCCTTCAGATTGGTCATCAAGTTCCCAAACGCGTCGACGCGCAAGACGACGCCTTTCACCGCCTGCCCGTTGGACTTCGCCTTCGGCATCGTGAACCGCACGAAATCCGTAATCACCTCTCCAAACGCCTCCGTCTGAAATGCTTTCGAGAGCCACCCCGCGGTCGGCGCGAAAATGTCCCGCCCGTGAAACGTGGGGCTGACCGGATTCAGAAAATAATGTTCTGCCGTGATGTGCCGCACGGTGCAGGATTCGCGCTCATAAATCATCGAGAGGACGCCGTTATCCGGCGCGACGAAGAATTGCTTCTCACCACTCACCAAAATGGGCCGGCGTTCGGTTCCCACTCCCGGGTCCACCACGACGACGTGAATCGTGCGTGAAGGAAAATAGGTGTACGCGTTCGCGATCGAGAGAGCTCCGTCGAGAATGTCGTAGGGAACCACGCTGTGGTTGATGTCCACGATCCGAGCGGCGGGATTGATGTTCAGAATGACGCCCTTCATGGCCCCGACGAGATGATCGCTCGTGCCAAAATCCGTTGTAAGTGTGATGATGGGATCGGCCAAGGACAGGCTCCGTTTCAGACTGATGTCGCTCTCGAACGATGGAACACCGCTCCGTATAGTAATCCATTTGCCAAGTATCGGAGGGCGATGGATACGGGCGGCGTGCCCGAGTGGCTACGGTCAGTAGCACAGGCTTCAGCCTGTGGGGTTCCATCAGTCCTTTGCTACTGCTGAAATTCTGGGTTCGCTGGCAGAAACCCACAGGCTGAAGCCCGCGCTACTAAAACGCCCGCTCCTTGACCGCCTCCCGCTCGAACGATATTCTGCATTCAGGGCCATCCCATGAAGCATATTTACTTCGACCACAACGCGACGACTCCTCTGGCGCCCGAAGTCCTGGCGGCCATGCTGCCATACCTCACCGAGGAATTCGGCAACGCCAGCTCGATCCATGCCTACGGCCAGAATGCCCGGGGAGCGGTGGAGCAGGCGCGCTCGTCCGTGGCGGCCCTCCTCGGTGCGCGAGCGGCGGACATCATGTTTACCAGCGGAGGCACCGAATCGAATAACCATGCAATTCTCGGCGCGGTAGCTGCGGCCACCGGCAGAAACAAACACGTGATTACGTCCGCGATCGAGCACGTTGCCGTACTTGATCCCTGCAGGGCGTTGGCCAGTAGTGGCGTCGACCTCACTATTTTGCCGGTGGACCGGGAAGGGCTCATGAATCCCGAGGATGTCCGGCGCGCAACTCGTTCCGAGACCGTGTTAATCACGTTAATGCTCGCAAATAATGAGACGGGAACGATTGAGGCCATCGAAGAGATCGGCAAGATCGCAGCCGAAAAGGGAATCGTGTTTCACACCGATGCCGTGCAGGCCGCTGGAAAAATTCCAATCGATGTAGAAAAGCTGGGCGTGGATCTACTCTCGATTTCGGCGCACAAGTTTTGCGGACCAAAGGGAGTGGGCGCGCTGTACATCCGAAAGGGAACGCAGCTCGCGCCGTTGATGTACGGCGGACACTCGGAGCGAGATCGTCGTCCAGGAACCGAGGACGTAGCCGCGATCGCAGGCATGGGCAAAGCAGCGGTACTCGCGCTTCCTGATATGCGCGAGGAGAGCGAGCGCGTAGGCGCCATGCGGGACCGTTTGGAGCGCGGACTCCTCGCCCGTGTGCCGCATTCCTGGGTGAATGGCGCGCGCGCGCCGCGAGTGCTCAACACATCAAATATGACATTTCCGTTCATCGAAGGCGAGTCCATGGTAATCGCGCTGGACCTCAAGGGTATCGCCTGCTCCACCGGAGCGGCCTGCTCGTCTGGGGCCGTCGAGCCATCACATGTGCTGATCGCCCTCGGGCTGGCCCCTGAGGACGCGCGCGCCACGCTGCGCTTGAGCCTGGGCCGTCAGACAACGGAAGAGGAAATCGACTTCGCGCTCGAAACAATCCCCTCGGTGATCGACCGTCTCCGCCAGCTTTCCCCCACGTACAAGAAGCCTGCAATCGCGTGATTTGACGCTATAATAATCAGATGGAGTCAAACGCCAATCTGGCCTCGATGACGGCCGTTGCGATGAGCGGCGGCGTGGACAGCTCGGCGGTCGCCGCGATCTTGAAGGAGCGCGGATTTTCCGTCGTCGGCTTGACGATGCAGCTCTGGAATCAGCGGAGGCTGCCGGAGCTCGACCGCGACGGCGCGCACGGCCAGCGCTGCTGCTCGCTCGACGATGTCTATGACGCCAAGCGCGTGGCGCAACACCTCGGCATGCCTCACTACGTCGTCAATTACGAGCAGCGTTTCGAGGAAACCGTGGTTCAGCCTTTTGTGGAGGAGTATCTCTCGGGCCGCACGCCGGTTCCGTGCACCATGTGCAACAATCACGTCAAATTCGATCCGTTACTCGTCACCGCGCGCCAGATCGGCGCCGACCGCCTGGCGACAGGCCACTACGCCCGAATCCGCCGCAACGAAACGACTGGGCGGTATGAATTGCTTCGCGCCGCGGACAGTTCAAAAGACCAGACCTTTTTCTTGTTCGGCCTCAAGCAGGAACAAATGTCTCGCACGGATTTTCCCCTGGGTGAGCTCGACAAGACCGCGGTGCGCGATATCGCCCGCCGCGCCGCCCTCCCCGTGGCGGAAAAGCCGGAGAGCCAGGAAATTTGCTTCGTGCCCTCAGGCAATTACGTGAAGTTCATCGGTGCCTACCTGGGCGAGCGCGGCGAATCGTTGTCGGAAGAAGAGGGCGATCTCGTCACTACGAGCGGCGAGGTCATTGGCCGCCACCGCGGCGTCCACAATTACACGGTGGGCCAGCGCAAGGGATTGGGCATCGCAGCAGGAAAGCCGCTCTACGTGGTTGAGCTGGATCGCGCCGCCAATCGCGTTGTGGTCGGCGACGATGCGGACTTGCGCACCAGCGTCTGCGAAATACGCGATGTGAATTGGATTTCGTTCGCCGCCCTCGAAGCGCCCGTGCGCGCCGCCGTGAAAATTCGGCATCGCCACGAGCCCGCATCTGCGACGGTCGAGCCGATCGATAAAACATCAGCGCGCGTCACGTTTGACGAACCACAGCGTGCCATCACGCCGGGTCAAGCTGCAGTCTGTTACTTGGGAGATGTAGTCCTGGGTGGCGGCTGGATCAAGTAGCGCCGGCGTCCCGCCGGCGGTTTTACGTCACGCCGCGATAACGAAAATCACCGGCGGGACGCCGGCGCCACAAAACCATCGATATGCGCAATTACTTATCTGGGAAAATTTTCATCGCGGGCTTGAACTAGATAAACATTCCTTCGTCCTGCTGCTCAGGCGAAGGTTCCACCGGTTCGATCGTGCTGCGCCTTCGCCGGGCCGTCCTGAAAAAATCAATCCCCGCCTGAACGCCCCGAATCAACGCAGTGGCCCTGACCACGGGTCCCCATACCGTCTGCCGCAGGTGCGACCCCGCTTCTTCCACCGCTTCCATCGCGCCGGTCAGAATATGATCGACGTGGATCAACTGCAAGCGCAGCCGCTCGAGAGCTTCGCTCATGATCCGATCGATCTTCTGCGCTTCGCCGCGCGCCAGATGCGTGATTTCCGAAGCGTCCGCCACGATGCCCGTGATGCGCGGGGCAACTTCCTCGACCATGAGCTGCACGCGCGAAATCAGGGGCGTCACCTTGGTATTGATATCCGCCACGGTCTTTTCGACCTGGGCCGCAGTCCGTCGAAGTGAAATGAACAGTGCGATGAGCACAATCGCCTGCAGAACCACGGCGATCGCCGTCACCACCACGAAAAATGGCATCCAGCTTTCCATTCAGTCCCCTCGCCCGGATTACTTACTGAGCCTTGGCTTTTTCGCGTTGATACGCGTCGCGTCCGGCATCCACAGCGGCTGAAATCGTTTCCTTCTGGCGCACGGCAACCGTCTTGCTCCGCTCGAGAATATCCTCGGCACGTTCGCGCAGCTCCCGCGCTTTGCGCTGGGCGTAATCGCGGCCTTCATCGGCCTTCGCTGCGAGGTATTCGCGCGTTTCATCGCCCGATTTCGGTGCGAACAAAATCCCAACCAGCGCGCCAATTCCGAGCCCAACCAGAAAGAAGCTTACTTTTGATCCAGCATTATTTTCCGACATGGCGTACTCCTTTCAGCTTCCGAAAGTAGCACAGGGTCCCGGCAGAAGCAATCAGGGGAACCTCGAGAGAGAGGATCTCATTGAAAATCGCATAAGTTGGTCCGGCTTCTAGCAGGTCGGGGCTTAAGCCCCGACGTTCGGGCTCAACAACTTGCGAGCAATAGAGTCTTTGTGAGAAGTCAAAATTGGCACAATTTTGTAGCGCCCGGCTTCAGCCGGGCACTTTGGAGTCAAGCAAATGCCCGCCTGATGGCGGGCGCTACACGCGTGAAGCCTCAGGGCCTAAAGGCCTGATTTGCGACTCGCAGATCGTCCGACCTGAAGGTCGGACCTCCGAAACCAACGCTTCAATTCCGAATGGAAAAGGCAGGCATGAGAACGGTCTCAACTACCGTCTGGACTGAACAGTTCCGTCCGCCCCTGCCAGGTGGGCGGAGACACGCTCTGCAAGGCCCTTCGGAACGACCTTGGCGATCTGTTCCACGCTGGCGGACCGCAGTTGCGCGACGCTCCCGAAATTTCGCAACAATTTTTGAGCCGTGCGCGGACCGACCCCGGGGATATTTTCCAGGCCCGTCTGAATCGTGCGTTTTGTCCGCCGCTGCCTGTGAAAACCAACGGCGAAACGGTGCGTCTCATCTCGAATTTGCTGGATCAAATGAAGGATCGGTGAGTGATGCTCCAGCCGGAGGGGCTGATCCTCCTGCCCTAGAACGTAAATAATTTCCTCCTGCTTCGCGATGCTCGCAACCGGCTGGTTGATGACCTCGAGCTTTTCCAGCGCCGAAGCGGCGGCGTGCAGCTGGCCGATTCCGCCGTCGATCATGATCAGCCCCGGAAACGGCTTTTTCTCTTCCTGCAAACGCCGGTAGCGCCGCTCGACCGTTTCCTTCATGCTCGCGAAGTCGTCGTTCCCCCATTCGCCCCGAATGATGAATTTCCGGTAGTCGGATTTCTTCATGCGCCCATCTTCCCAGACCACCATCGAAGCCACCACGTCCGAGCCCTGCAAGTGCGAGATATCGAAACTCTCGATGCGTCGCGGCGGTTCCGGCAGGCTGAGCGCCTGTTCCAGCGCCTCGACGATGGCCTTCGAGCTGGGCTTGAGCACGCGGAAACGCTGCTCGAAGGAATGCCGCGCATTTTTCTCGACGAGTTCCAGAAACGCGTGTTTCGCGCCGCGCTGCGGCATCAGAATCTCCACGCGGCTGCGAGGCGGCTCGAGATGCGACCCTCGCTCGGTGAGGATTTCCTCAAGCAATTCACGATCCTCGAAGTCCATGGGCACGTGAATCGCGCGCGGCAGATACGCCGCATCAAGATAAAGCTGCTTCAAGAGCGAAGATAAAAATTCAGCCGGCTCGAATTCCGCGAGGTCTTCCCAATAAAAATCGCGCCGGTCCACGACCCGCCCTCCGCGAAGATGAAACAGGTTCACGGCAACAAGCGGCGGTTCCGCGTGCCACGCCAGCACGTCGATGTCGTCCCCTTGCGCGGCGGCAATCTTTTGGCGTTCTTCGATCTCGGAAAGGGTGTGCAGCAGGTCGCGATACGACGCGGCTTGCTCGAAACGTTCCGTGTCGGAAGCTTCCATCATGCGCGATTCGAGGCTTTTCATCAGGTCGTGGCGGCGGCCCTCGAGAAACAATTTCGCATCCAGCGCCGCTTCCGCGTATTTCTCGTCCGTGGTCAAGCCGGGAACGCACGGCCCGTGGCAGCGTCGAATGTAATATTGCAGGCAGGGCCGCGGGTGCGGTCGCGTCAAGTCCACCGTGCAGGAAGGAATGCGAAATGTTTTATGGATGAAGTGGACGATGCGGTACGCGAGGCTGTGCGGGAAAAATGGCCCGAAGTAAATCGAGCCGTCCTTGATCAGGCGCCGGGTCACGTAGACGCGCGGAAATTTCTCGAAAGCAGTATACCGAATGTAAGGGTAGGTCTTGTCGTCGCGCAGCAGCACATTGAATTTCGGCTTGTACTGCTTGATCAGGCTGTTTTCGAGCGCCAGTGCTTCGCGCTCGTTGTCCACCACGATGTAGCCGATGTCCGCGATTTCCCGCACCAGGGAGCCGGTCTTGGCATCCAGCCAGCGCGATTCGAGGAAATACGATTTCACGCGATTGCGAAGGGAACTCGATTTTCCCACGTACAAAATAGTTCCGAGCGCGTCCTTGAACAGGTAGACCCCCGGCTCGGCGGGCAGGCTGGCGGCTTTTTGATCGAGTTCCATGGCAGGAGTAGAATGAGAAGCGCGGCGAACCGCTCTCGGGCAACACCCATGATAGCAAAGTGAATCTTAATCTGCGCGCCACATGAACCGGCTTGCCTACATCGTTTTCTCAGGAATTCTTTTGCTCGCGGGGGCTCGATCTCTCGACGCGCAGCAGGTGAACCCTCGTGTCCCGCCGGCTCCCCCTCCAGCGGACACGACGGCCGCGCCCAAACCCTCGCCGACGCCCACGCCGGTGCCGCCCGATCCGGCCACAACCGCGCCCCCATCCAAGCCTGCGCAGCCAATCGATCTGGATGTTCCGCCGCCACCTCCTTCAGTCGACGAGGCTCCCGATCCTCCGGCCGCGCCGACGGGCCCCGTGTTTGATCCGCTCCACGCGCAGAGAAGTCTGGATGTCGGCAAATTCTATCTAAATAAAGGATCCTACGACGCGGCGATCGACCGTTTCATCGAATCGTCAAACTACCAGCCTTCTCTGGCGGCGCCGTGGAGATTCCTAGGCGATGCATACGAAAAGAAGCACGAGTACGCAAAAGCCATCGATGCGTACAATAAATATCTCCAGATTCTCCCGCACGCCCCAGACACCGCGAAAATAAAGAAACTAATCTCCGACCTCCAAGAAAAAACCGCGCAGGATTTTCCCAAAAAAGCCGAGCGCTAACAATGCAAAGCGATTTCCAGTGGCGCATGCTTTAGCTTGTGAAGGCTTGGTTTTTGTTGTGGGGTTGATTCTTGCAATGCCTAACCCCCACAAGCTAATGCATGCGCCACTGGAACTCGCCTTCCGCCGGATTCAGTGGAACATTCATCAAGACGTAAGCTAAACAAAAAGGCCGAGCTATCGAACATGTTCGAGGAATTTTCGCGCCCGGACGTAATGCGCAAACCGCTTCTCCTCGGCGCGAAATTCAGGGGAGTGCGCCTGCAGTCCGCATGCCGCAGCCCGCAACGGATGCTTCACATGCAACATTTCATGATAAAGAATAAATTCCACTGCATACGATGGCACGTCGCCCTGATCCAGCCGCTTGTTCATCACAATCTGATCGAGCGAAGGATCGTAACATCCAAATTGGGAGCGCCACGGCCGGGCGCTCCATCCGAGGCGCGGCCGGCGAAGCCGGCCCTCGAAGTATTCCGCATTGAGAGAAGCGAACATAGGCTCCAGATCGTGCGCCGAGCCCAGCGGATTGTCCTGAATGCGTCTCGCGCGCTTTCGGCGAACGCGCGCGATGTGCCGCCTCGTGGCATGCGCCAAAGCGAATTCGCGATAGAGCGCGCGCAATTCGCGAGGCACTCGCCGGCGATATATCTGCCCGAGCAATATGGCGGCAGCGGCCTCGATCACCGCGACCGGCGCCGCGCGCAAAATATCGGAAAGCCGCACGTAGGCCACGTCCTGCCGCAGACGAATCGTGTGCGAAAGATTTGCGTACGGGTACAGCTCCACGAGGAATTGCGGCGGCCGGCCCTGGCATCCCAGTCGCGTGAAGATGCGCTGAAAAACATGGTCACCGCCGGGAAGCGCGATGGAAACGCGCGAATCCTTCCTCAGGCTTGCGGATCCACTCACGACGGGTTGCGCCGCACCGGCGGCGCGGCCATCCCCTTCGAGGCTTTCTCGACATCCTTCTGTGCGTCCTGCGTGGCCTCAATCGCGTCGTCCAGATTTTCCTTGTACGTTTCGCGTTCCATGCCGCTTGCAGAGAGCCCCTGAAGGAAGGGCAGAAATTCCTTGATCCCGGCTTGCATTGCCTTTACGCCATCGCGGATGTCTTGCTGTTTTTCAATTCCAATTTCAATCAAGTCCGCGGCATCGTCGATGCATCCCGCGTATCCGTTGATGAGGCTATTCAAGCGTTCGGTCCTTTTCTGATCGGTCCTGTCGAAGTGCGCGAATTCATACTGGAGTTTCTTGATGCGGTCCGAGGCGAAGCCCGCAAAAAGCGCGATGCGCGGACCTGTGGCGCCCGCTTCGCGAATCTTGTCAGCCTCCGCTTCAGACAGGTACTCCTTCTTTTGAGGCGCGGCCCCGGCCGTGCCGGCATGCGAAAAGCCCAACAGCAACGCAAGAAGGAGAACGACGCCCGGTTTCGCGATGGGTTGCATGGGACTCCTCATGGTTATGATTTCGGCGAATTGCGTTCCGGCTTGCGCGGAAAGAGCTTGTCGATCAGCGCATTCTGGTCCGCGAACAAATCGTTGCGGACCGCGCGGAAAAAGGGGCGCTTGTCCACCTCCAGCGTAAGAATCAGATCGTCAATCCGGCGGATGGTTTCGCGCAGGCTGATCTGCAGCTCCTTGAATCCCGCAGGTTTTTTTTCCGCGTCGACGCCCATGTCGCTCAGCGCCGTAACCATGTCATGAACTTCGTCGCGATATTGTTCGAGCGTGTGAAGGGAAGCGACCTCGTCCTCCTTCAACTGTTTCTTTGCCAGCTCAACCTGCTCGTCCCCCAATTTTGCCAGGTCGCGCGATTTCCGGACCGGGTCGGGCTCATGCTGGTATTTCGCAATGTCGTCGGCAAGGCGGTCCTGCGCGGAGAGCGGAGCGCAAAGCCCCAGCACCACAATCACCGCGATCCGAATTTTAAACGCCGTTTTCATCTAGGAGGGGAAAAATATCTCGTTATCTTATGAACTCATCTCATAAATAATCCTTGTGGGTCCCGGCTTCAGCCGTGACATTCATCAGGATCTGAAAAGCAGGGGTTTAGAATTTGGAGAATTCGGTTTGTTCCCGCCTTTGGGGGTAAGTGCCCGCCTGAGGCGGGCGCTACAAGATGCGCCGAATTTGAGTTCTTAACAGGCTCTTTAGCCCCAGGAGTCCTATCGAGTTTGGAAGCCACGTCATTCATGAGATGGCTTTAATTTACTTTTTTTGGACTGCGCCAGTTCACGCTGCAGCACGGGGATGCGATGGCGCGCCTGAAAATCCTGTGTGTCGTGCTGCCCGCCGTCCAGATCGAGGAATTTTTGATACGCCTCGATGGCCTCCACCTTCCGGGAAAGTTTATCGTAACAGATGGCGCGTACAAACCAAGAGCCGGGCTTGGGGGTTTCCAGCTTGGCAAGGCGGTCCATCGCATCGATCGCCGCGGAATAATTTTCATTCAGGTAAAAAGCGTCGGCCAGATCGCGCAGCGCGTCGGCGTCCTGCGGGTTCCGCGCATACACCTGCTCCAGGATGCGAACGGCCGTGGGATAATCGCGCAATTCGATGTCCACGTGGCCGATCCACTCGGCCAGTTCCGCGTCCTGCGGCGCAAGCGAAATCGCCTGCTTCAGCGCGTCCCCCGCTTCCTTCCACTTCTTCTGTTGCATATAGATTTCGCCGCGCATTTTCTGCGTTTCACCGCTCGGCGCGCCGCCCGCGTCGGACAGGTCGAGCTCGGCAAGAGCGTCATCGTACCGGTTGAGATTCAGGAGCGCCGATGAACGGTCAAAATGCGCGGACTTGTCTTCCGGATTGAGCTTCAGATATTCCGCGAGGGCGTCGCTCGCCGCTTCATATTTCTTCTCCGCCAGCAGAACGCTCGCAAGCCCCAAATGCGCGGGCGCCGCGTCTCCCCGCAACGCAATGGCCGCGCGGAACTGCTCTTCCGCGCCCGCCGCGTCATTCGAGCGAAGCAGCACGCGCCCCAGCGCGAAATGGGCTTCGTAATCCTTTGGCGATAAAGCAAGCGCGGCCCGGTACTGCTCGGTGGCCTCCGGAAATTTGCCTGCGTGTTCGAGAGAGAATCCGGCAAGAAATCGCGGACGGCTTTCCGAGGGCTGCAACTCAGCCGCATGGCGAAATGCATCGGCCGCCGCGACTGGATCGGTATCCATCAGCACCAGGCCGAGGTTCAAGTAGGCCGCCGCCATCTTTGGATCGAGCGCAATCGCGCGCGAGAATTCGGCTTTTGCAGTCCGCGGGACGCTTCAATCCCACGTAGGCGTATCCCAGTTGAAAATGGGGGTAAGCCTCGTCCGGCCTCTGCGCGATATATTTCTGAAGCGGATCGAGCGCCGCGGCAAATTCCATTTTGTCGATCGCCTCATTCGCCTGCAGCAGCAGAGGCGCGAGCCGGTCTTCTTTCTCAGGAGCGGAAGAGGTTGCCGGCGTTTTCGCGGGGGTCCTGCGTTGAGTTTGCGCGGCGAGCGGAATGCCCGCTGCGGCGAGCCATGCGACCAGCAAACCGGCGCGTAGCCGGCGCATCGCAAACACTTTTCCGAAATCCATGCGCTTCATTTGTTCCGCACAATAACAGGCTGCCCGCCATGATTATGATTTGCGTGGGAATTCGCAAGCACGCGCGAAAGAAATTTTCCCGTGTATGAATGCGAATTGCGCGCCACCTGCTCGGGCGTTCCCGTGGCCACAACCCGCCCGCCCTGCGCCCCGCCTTCCGGGCCCAGATCGATGATCCAGTCCGCGGACTTGATGATGTCGAGATTGTGCTCGATGACCAGAATCGACGCGCCCGCCGTCGATCAGCTTGCGGAACGCCGTCAGCAGTTTCTGAATATCGTCGAAATGCAGCCCGGTCGTGGGTTCGTCGAAAATGTACAAGACCCCTTCGTTGGCTTGCGTGGTGAGATGCGCGGCGAGCTTCAGGCGTTGCGCCTCGCCGCCGGAAAGCGTGGTCGCGGATTGCCCGAGGCGCAGGTAGCCAAGCCCCACTTCGTCTAGAATCCGAAGCTTCGACGTAATTTTCGGCACGCCCGCAAAAAAGACCAGCGCCTCGCGCACCGTCAGCTGCAGCACTTCATGCACGTTCTTCTCGCGGTAGCGCACTTCGAGAACGCCGCTCTTGAATCGCGTGCCGCGGCATTCCTCGCAGATCAGCTCGACGTCCGCCAGGAACTGCATTTCCACCGTGACGATGCCTTCGCCCTGGCACGCTTCGCAGCGGCCCCCGGGAATGTTGAACGAAAAATGCCCGGCCGTGTAGCCGCGCTTTTTCGCTTCGGGCGTCGCGGCGAATACTTCGCGGATCGCGTCAAACGCCTTCAGGTAAGTCGAAGGATTCGATCGCGGCGTGCGTCCGATGGGCGACTGATCGACGAGCACGACGCTTTGCAGGAGGTGCTCGCCTTCGATCCGGTCGCACAATTCCTTGATATGTTCGCGCCGGTGCGTTTCGCTTCGAGCGCCTTGTAAATCACGTCGTGCACCAGCGTGGATTTTCCCGATCCCGAGACGCCCGTGATCGCCACCAGCATGCGCAGCGGAATCATCAGATCGATATTCTGCAGATTGTGCGCGCGCGCTCCGTAGATTCGCAGAAACCGCCCGCTCGGCTTGCGCCGCGCGGTCGGGACGGGAATGCGCAGTTCGCCGTTCAGGTATCGCGCGGTGAGCGATTCGCGGCTCTTGCAAAAGTTCGCTGCGCGGCCCGGCAAATAGCAATTTCCCGCCATGCTCGCCCGCGCCAGGACCGAGGTCGATCACGTAATCGGCGGCGGCAATCGTGTCGGGATCGTGCTCGACCACGAGGATCGTGTTGCCCAGGTCGCGCAGGCTTTTCAGGATGTCGATCAGGCGATGCGTGTCGCGCGGATGCAGACCGATCGAGGGCTCATCCAGCACGTACAGCGCGCCGACCAGATGCGAGCCGAGCGAAGTCGCCAGTTGAATTCGCTGCGCTTCGCCGCCGGAAAGCGTCGAGGCCAGCCGGTCCAGCGACAAATAATCGAGGCCCACTTCATCGAGGAACAGAAGCCGCTGGCGAATCTCCTCCAGAATTTTGTCGGCGATGGCGGCCTGCTCGGCGCTCAATTCCAGGCTGTCCACGAATTGCCGCGCCTGCGCCACCGTCATCGCGCAAACTTCCGTGATGGATTTCCCGGAGACGCGCACGGCGCGCGCTTCGGCGCGCAGCCGCGCCCCGTGGCATTCCGGGCAAATCGCGTAGCCGCGATAACGGCTCAGAAACACGCGCACGTGGAGCTTGTATTTTTTCCGTTCGAGCCACTGGAAAAATCCGTTCACTCCGTTGTAGCCGGACTTGGGGTCGCCTTCGATGATCAGATCCTGCTGCGCAGCCGTCAGATTGCGGAACGGGAACATCCAGCGAGATTTCATTCGCGCGCGCGAATTTCTTCATCTCCAGCCAGCAGCAGCGCGGTATCGCGGCTTGGTCCACGGCTGGATCGCGCCCTCGTTCAGGGATTTGCCGCGATCGGGAATCACCAGATTGATGTCGAAATCGACCGTGTTTCCGAATCCCTGGCAGCGCGGGCACGCTCCGTACGGATTGTTGAATGAAAATAAGTCGCGGTTCGGGCTCCTGATACACCGCGCCGCACGTCTTGCACTCGAAGCGCTCGTTGAAGACCATGCGCTCCGTGGCGCCGCCCGGCGTTTCCGGCACGAATTCGAGGATTGCCTCGCCGCGCCCTTCGCGGTAGCAGATCTCGACGGAATCGACGAGCCGCGAACGCATCTCGGGACCGATGGCCAGCCGGTCCACCACCACATACACCGGCTGCGAGAAATCAATATCCAGCAGCGTTTCCGGCGAAGAAAATTCGTGCATCGCGCCCCGCCTGGTAGAGCCGCTGAAATCCGCGCCGCTGCAAGCCCGCCAGCGCCAGCCGGATTGTTTCGGGTGAGGCCTTGGGCGGCTTTTTTCGCGCGCGGCTTCGCCGCGGCGGCGCAGCGGGCGCCGCCGCGGGCGCCGCGAGATCCAGCGTGTAGAGCACGTAAAATCGCCGCCCTTGCGGCAGCGCCAGCACGCGCGCGGCGATTTCGTCCATCGTGTCCTTGCGGACTTCGCTGCCGCAATTGGTGCAAAACGTGCGCCCCGCGCGCGCGTAGAGCAGCCGCAAGTAATCGTAAATTTCCGTGGCCGTCGCGACGGTCGAGCGCGGATTGCGCGTCGAGTTTTTCTGCTTGATGGCGATGGCCGGAGCGATGCCCGGTAATCTCATCCACATCGGGCTTCTCGATGCGCTCGAGAAACTGCCGCGCATAGGCGGACAGCGATTCGATGTAGCGCCGCTGCCCCTCGGCGTAAATCGTGTCAAACGCCAGGCTCGATTTGCCCGACCCGGAAACCCCGGTGACCACGCGTGATGGCGTTGTGCGGAATATCAAAGCTG
Organism: uncultured Acidobacteriota bacterium; assembly: GCA_963819395.1. Classification (GTDB taxonomy): domain Bacteria; phylum Acidobacteriota; class Terriglobia; order Acidiferrales; family UBA7541; genus Palsa-360. The sequence continues at coordinate 178,154 of CAWFVW010000002.1, read as the reverse complement.
ATGTTCTTCAGGTTGTGCACGCGCGCCCCGTGCACATGGATCGCTTCCTGCTCGGCAGCCTCCGCCACAGGGCTAGTCACTAATGACTCGGCGGCGTTATTCTCTCTGGCAGCCACTCGGCTTCTCCCCAGCGCCTTCGGCGAAGAACATCTAAACTCACAATTATACGTCGCTGCATGAAGGAGAGCAATTCAGTAGGACAGGCTTCAGCCTGTCTGGTTTTCTGGCAGGGTGACGATAATCAAAACCGACAGGCTGTCCTTCGCACCACTCAGGATAAAAAGCCCGTCCTACTGTTTTGCGTTACTCTTATCAATGCGAGGATGTTCCCATGTCAGTATCCGTTTCCAGAACGGCTCCGAACCGAGATGTCCTTCACCCGTTCGACCAAAAGTACGGAACGGACACCGGCGGCTATCTCAGCCCGGAAGACCTCGTCAAAGGCCGCCCAAATGATGCGTTCAATCAGGGTTATTCGGCCATCGCTCCTTCCGTGTTTCGCGAAGCGTGCCGCCGTTGGCGCGATACTCTGCCCGCTGTCTCCGGAAAAATAGAAGCCTACAGTTTCGTGGACGCGGGGGCAGGGAAGGGCCGGGCAGTCCTCCTTGCTTCTGCGTTACCGTTCCGAAAAGTCATCGGCGTGGAACTCAGCGAGGAATTGTCGGCCATCGCGCAGCAAAACGCCGAGCGATGGAGCCGCGTCGCCAGGCCAAAGGCAAAAATTCGCGTGGTCCAGAACGACATTACCAAATTTCAATGGCCCCGCACTCCGCTCCTCGTCTACTTGTACAACCCGTTCGCCTGCTCGCTCGTCGCCCAGATGGCGGAAAGCCTAGCCGCCGCGGCTGCCACCGGCTCCGGCCTCGTGGACTTGCTTTACGTCAATCCCACTTGCGCGGACATCCTGTCGAAGCAGGGCCTCTTCTTTCATCTCTGGACCATCCGAATTCCGATGGACCCCTCGGACCAAAAGGCCGATCCCTACTGCACAAGCTCTGACCTGGTTTCGGCATATCGCCTCAAGTAGCACAGGCATCCGCCGCGGCGGACCTGTGCGGTTTTGTAAGCCTCACCTATACCCTGCAACGATGTGACAACGGCAAACCCCGCTCAACCAAGGATGACTCTACTTTTCGCCAAATCAAGTTGACTCTGTGACATCCATCACGTGAGAGCGTGACCGCGCTCACTGTGGCAACCCGCCTTGCCTGTCTAAATTCCCAAGGAGGGGGCTAGCCCCGACGGTTCGACCCCAGGAGCTTGAGCATGACTCACGCAACGCACCCTGAAGTGCAAATTCCCGGCACGTACATCTTCGACGGCAGAGCGGCCATGAAGGGCTATGCGCTGAACAAGATGTGCTACTCGTTCAACAGCAAGGAGAATCGAGAAGAATTTCTGAAGGGCGAAGACGCGTACTGCGCGAAGTACGGCCTGAACGAGGAGCAACGCGCGGCCATCAAGGCGCGCAATGTCCTGGCGTTGATCCACGCGGGCGGCTGCATCTATTACCTCGCGAAATTTGCCGGAATTTTCGGCCTGGGTGTTCAGGACGTGGGCGCCCAGCAGACCGGGATGACCGTGGATGAATTCAAGAAGTTTGTGAAATCACAGGGGGATTAGCACATGGCGCGTATCATTGGCGGACTTACGACGTCTCACATCCCATCGATCGGGAACGCGGTGCCCCGCGAAACGGAATTGGTGAACGACCCATACTGGAAGCCTTTCTTCGCCGGCTATCCTCCGGCGCGGGAATGGCTCCAGAAGGCGAAGCCCGACGTGGCCATCGTCATCTACAACGATCACGGCCTGAACTTCTTTCTCAACAACATGCCCACCTTTGCCATTGGAGCAGCGCCCGAGTATCGCAATGCCGACGAAGGCTGGGGCATTCCTACGATCCCGCCGTTCCAAGGCAATCCCGAACTTTCCTGGCACATCATCGAATCCGTCGTCGAGGAGCAATTTGACGTGGCTTCCTGCCAGGAAATGCTGGTGGACCACGGTTTCACTGTGCCCATGTCGTTGTTCTGGCCCAACAATTCTTATTCCGGCATGAAGACGATCCCGGTTTGCATCAACACCGTTCAGCATCCCCTGCCGACGCCAATGCGCTGCTTCAAATTCGGGCAGGCCATCGGGCGCGCCATTGAATCGTATCCAAAGGACATCAAAGTTTTGGTGATGGGCACGGGCGGATTGTCCCACCAGCTCGACGGCGAACGCGCCGGTTTCATCAACAAGGAGTTCGATCTTCTCTGCATGGAAAAAATCGTCAGCGATCCTGAGTCTCTGGCGCGCTACTCGATTCCAGAGCTTGTGCGTCTCTCAGGAGCTCAAGGCGCCGAATTCATTCTGTGGCTGACCATGCGCGGCGCGCTCGGCGAAAAAGTAAAGAAAATCCACAGCAACTACCACGTCGCCATTTCCAACACGGCGACGGCCTTGATGGTGCTCGAAAAGGCGGCATAGCCGCAATCCAGGCCGTGCGCTTTTCTTTTCGAATCGCCGTAGTTCCCACAAAGCCGCGCCGCATGTTTCCCAAAAGTAGGACGGGCTTCAGCCTGTCAGTTTTTGTCACCCACGCTGTATAATTTCCCCCGAGGCCACCAATGGCGCTGTTCGAACGAATCATCTGGATCGTCCTGGACAGCGTTGGAATCGGCGCGCTCCCCGACGCCGCGGATTACGACGATGTAGGCCGCGACACTCTGGGGCACATCGCTAAATCCCGCTCGCTGGCGTTGCCGAACCTTGTGAGCCTCGGACTCGCGAATATTGCCCCGCTCGCCCACCTCGCGCCTCCGGCGCGTCCTGAGGGCTGCTACGGCAAAGGCGCCACGCATTCCCCGGGCAAGGACACGACGACGGGGCACTGGGAGATGGCCGGCATCTGGTTGCCGCAGGCGTTCCCCGTTTACAAGCACGGGTTTCCCCGCGAATTGATCGAAGAATTCGAACGCGCCATCGGCCGCAAGACCATCGGCAATAAGCCCGCCTCCGGAACCGAGATCATCAAAGAACTGGGCGAGGAACACATTCGAACAGGTTTCCCAATCGTGTACACCTCGGGCGACAGCGTATTCCAGATCGCGACGCATGAAGACGTGATCCCTGTCGCCGAGCTTTATCGCATGTGTGAAATTGCCAGAAAAATGCTGGATGGGCCGAACAAAGTGGGACGCGTGATCGCCAGGCCGTTCACTGGCGCGCCCGGAAATTTTCGCCGCACGGAACGCCGCCACGACTATGCCGTCGAGCCGCCGCGCCCGATGCTGATGGACGTGCTCGTCGATCGAAAGATTCCGATCTTCGGCATCGGCAAAATTCACGATATTTACAATGGCCGCGGCGTGGACCATTACATCACCACGAAAAACAACGCGGACGGCATGCAGAAACTACACGCCACCCTTGCGGAACAAAAATCCGGACTCATCTTCGCCAATCTCGTGGATTTTGACATGCTCTACGGGCACCGCAAGGACGTGGAAGGTTTTGCGAAATCTCTCGAGGAATTTGATTTGCTGCTGGCGCCGCTGCTGAAAGCTCTGGCGCCGCGGGACTTGCTGATGATTACCGCCGATCACGGCTGCGATCCCGATCCCGCCTGGCCGACCACCGATCACTCGCGCGAGTATGTCCCGATCGTCACGTACAGCCCCTCAGGGAAGCGCGGCGTGAACCTTGGAATTCGAGACACCCTTGCCGACATGGGCCAGACCATCGCCGAAAATTTTGGCGGAGCCATCCCGCATGGCCAGAGTTTCCTTCCGCAGATTGAAGGGGTTTAAGTGGCACATGCTTTAGCTTGTGAAGGTTTGTCTTTACATGCCAAACCCTCACAAGCTAAAGCATGCGCCACTGGGATTCCTAATTCCCTGAGGACGGAGCGCGGGACGCGTAATATCCGGTGCGCGTGCGGACGGTGAGTTTTCCGGCGCCTCGTGGCGGCGCCACCTGGACGGACACGGTGCGGAAAGTTCCGTCGTGCGCTTCGTTGGTCGGATAGTATGCCAGCGTGTATTGATTGCGAATGTCGTGGGCGATCTGCGTGCATATCGCTTCCGTATCATCCGCGTTTTCGGGGAAGAAGGCCAGGCCGCCGGTTGCTGTGGCCAGGTCGGACAGCGCGCCCCGCGCCTTCTTCATGGCACGATGATTGTGCTTGATGTCGTCGTCGCTGAAGACGCCCACGGCGTAAATCAGCGCGTTGGATCGCTGTGCCTGCTCGACTACATTTTCCAGGCTGTGCCGGCTGGCATTGTCCTCGCCGTCAGTCACCACCAGCAGAACTTTCTTGTCGCGCGAGCCTTTCTTCAGATGATCGAGCGAGCCGATCACGGCGTCGTAAAGCGCCGTGCTGCCGCGCGCGTCGATTCGCTCCAGGGCGGTTCTCATCTCCGCGAGGTCGCTCGTGAAATCATGTTCGGTGTCCAGGTAGTAGTCGTCGTTAAAATTGACGACAAAACCTTCGTCCGCCGGGTTGGAGGTCTTCACGAATGTCAACGCCGCCGCGTTCACTTGCGGCCGCTTATCCCGCATGCTGCCGCTGTTGTCCACCACCAGACCGAAACTGACGGGCACATCCTCTTGCTTGAAAACGGAAAGCTTCTGCTCGACCTTGTCTTCCAGCACCCGGAAATTTTCTTCCATCAGGCCGGGCACAAACACGCTGCGGTCATTGAGCACGGACACGTGCAGGACAACCAGGCTGACTTGCGATTTAATCTTGTACGCCCCCTGCGGGGCCTCCTGCGGCGGAGCATTCGGCGCGAGCGGCGGCGCGGAGGGAGAAATGGGCGCCTGTTGCTGTTGCGCGGATGCGCCCGCCACAAAAAGCACACCCGTTGTTGCAAGGAAAAACGTGACGAGCAAAACGGTCAGGCGGCCGTGGCTACTCGCTCGGGGCGTAGTAGCCGGTCTTGGCGTAAACGTTGAGGGGAGGGAGCCCTTTGGGTGGGCGCAGCTTGACCTTGATCTTTCGCCACGAGCCATTGTGGCGCGGGTTGCTTGATTTGTATCCGAGGACATATTGGTTTCGGAGCTCCATTCCGATCTTTGCGGCAATGTCGGGCAGTTCGCCGAGATTTCCAACCGGAAAGACGCGGCCTCCGGTCATTTCCGTCATTTCAGAAAGCAGCGAGGGCCCTTCCAGTTCTTCAGGCGTTCTGGAACGAATGCCGATCGGATCGAAGATGCCTATTGCGTAGAGCTGACAGTCGGCTTCTTTCAGGTAGTTCTTAACATCACTCTCGTTGTACCGGCTATGATTATCTCCTCCATCAGATATGATGAGCAAGGCCCGTTTGCCGTTGTGTGCACCCCTCATCTGGCTGAGTCCCAAATAGATGGCATCGAGCAGAGCGGTGCGCCCGCGCGAGGCCGTAAACATCATCCGGTTCTGCAATTCATCCACGCTGCTGGTGAACCCGCTGGTCAGTTCGGCGCGGTCGTTGAAACTCACGAGAAAAAATTGGTCCTGCGGGTTGGCCGTGCGCATGAACTGCACTGCGGCCTCGCGAGCCTTCTCGACTTTGTCCGACATGCTGCCGCTCATGTCGAATACCAGGCCGATCGAGACCGGCACGTCCTCGCTCGACAGGGTGAGGACCTCCTGCTCGACGTTATCTTCAAACACGCGGAAATGTTCTTTTTCGAGTCCGGTGACGAGGCGATCCAATGGATCGGTGACCGTAAGGTTCACAAGGGTCATGTTGACGTCAATCTTGATCCCTTGGCCTGGCTTGACTTGTGGTTCGGCAGGTTCTTTTGGAGGTTGGACGGGGCCTTGCGTCTGGTTAAACGCCGTGGTTGCGATCAGGGCGCACACAACAACAGCACATACGCGGAGACAAACTCGAGTTCGTCCTGCCATCACCGCATCGCCTGCCTTCGCCGGGCTACCCGGGCGGTCACGGCCGGTTCCGACGTGCGAACCTTAACATCATTCTACCATTCGCGAAAGGCCGCGCAAGTACCCGATCCGCATTTTGACAATTAATTTACTTTAAAGTTCGAATTAGAACGCTTGACCGTCACTACTATTCGTCTCTTTCCAGCAATGGCTCAATTTGAAAAGAGACTTGCCCTCTCCGCTCCGAAAGGCACGGGACGGAGAGGCCGCTACAAAACCGTAATGCGTCCGTGTGGTTGGTTTTGTAAAGGCCGCCCGTTTTTAGCGCGGGCAGCTTTCGCTGTCGCCATAATCGAACTGAGTCACTGCCTTCTTTCCGGTTTGCGTGCGGGTTTATTCGAACAGTGATAGGATTTCCGGGTACCGCTGCGCGTTTCTTTCATCGGCGCGCGGAAGAAAATCTTTATGGCCATCGCCGTCATCCCCGCCCGTTATTCCGCCACCCGCTTGCCGGGAAAGCCGCTCGTGTCTCTCGCCGGCAAACCCATGATCCAGCGTGTGTGGGAGCGCGCGAGTCAAGCCGAACGCATCTCCCGCGTGATCATCGCCACTGACGACGAACGTATCCTGAAGGCGGCGGCTGGATTCGGGGCCGAGGCGGTCATGACCCGTTCGGAGCACCGCTCGGGCACCGAACGCGTCGCCGAAGTGGCCGTGCACATTGGCGGACAAGACGAAGAGGTGTTTGTAAACGTGCAAGGGGACGAGCCGCTGGTCGAGCCTGAAGCAATTGACACTCTAGTCGAGGCGATTGAATCGGAGGAGGGCGTTTCGGTGGCCACGCTCATGGTGCCTATAGGGAAACAAGCAGACATCATGGACCCGAACATCGTGAAGGTGGTGCTGGATTTCGACGGCAACGCGCTCTATTTTTCGCGCGCGCCGATTCCGTGGGTGCGCGACCGCGAAGCCCCCGTGCACGTGCAGCACATGAAGCACCTCGGGCTGTACGCGTTTCGCCGCGCCGCCCTGCTCGATTTTCCGACGCTGCCGGTGGGAGACCTCGAGCGCATCGAGCAGCTCGAGCAGCTTCGCTGGATGGAAAATGGCTACAAGATTCGCGTCGCGGAGACGGTTCACGATTCCGTCAGCGTAGATGTTCCCGAAGATGTCGCGCGCGTCGAACTGCTGCTTCGCAAGTCCGCTTCCGCTTCATAGCCCCAAGTAGCACAGGCACTCTTGCCTGTGCGGTTTTCTCGGATTTCACATAACCACAACTCGATTGGCAGTTCTCAAAAACCGCACAGGCAAGAGTGCCTGTGCTACTAGAACGAAAACTTCGCCGCCAGCTGAATCCCGCGCGGCCCGCCGCCTCCGAGGAACGGGTTGCCGATTCCAACGTCTCCCGTCGCGACAACCTGATAGCCGCCGTTTCCCACTTCACGGGTTCCATTTGCGTGGAATCCGCACCCGCAGCTGGAACTGATATTCGAGGCAGGATCGGCAATAAACGCCGGGAGCAATGGATTGGAAAAATTCGGGTGATTCAAAATGTTAAAAAACTCGGCGCGCAATTGCAGGGTCAGTTTCTCGGCGATCTTCGTGTCCTTGTGAATCGCGAGGTCCCATTGCTTGAAAGGCGGACCCTGCAGCGCGTTTCGTCCCAGGTTTCCGTAGTGCTGCGTTCCTTGAACGCAATCACCGGCGAATCCGCTTATGGAGAGACCCATCGGAATAGAGCAGGGCATGGCAAAGGAGCTGAGATTCAGGAAATTTGCCGGGTCGTGATAATTGTAGACAATGGGTCCGACCACATCCGGCCGATCGAAGCCGTCGCCGCCCCCGCTGTAATCGTCCTCGAAGTTGTAATTCAGGGTGAACGGCTGGCCATTTTGAACTGTGACAGTGCTATCCACGCCCCAGCCGTTCTTCAGTTTTTGCATGCCGCCCTCCATCGCCGGCATTTCATAGCTGAAGACCCAGGTGAACCGCTGCGGAATGTCGAAGTTCGACCGGCCATATTCGGCATTCGGATTGTTGCTGTCCTGAGGCTGGGCCGCGTTGACAACGAAATCCTCCCCGTCGCTCGAGTTGTCGAGCGAGCGCGACCAGACGTAGTTCACCACGGAGTTGATCCCGTGCCAGCCGTTCACGCGAAGGCTAGCCTGCAAAGAGTTGTAATTGGATTTCCCCGTGGAGTTCTCCTGGAAGATGTAAAAAGCGCCGCTGGGATTCCCGAAAGTCCGCGGCACGCTGAGCGAAACGGTTGTGGCGCCGGGAGTGCTGCTGCAGTCCGTTCCCGGCGCGGTCCCCAGCGCACCCGGGCATTGGGCGTCGTGCACCGCCTGTGCGCTCGGCTGGTTGATATCGAAGAACCTGAAGAGCCGATGTCCCTGCGATCCCACGTAGCCGAGTTGCACCGACACTTTGCTGGTGATCTGCTGCTGAATGTTCAGATTGAAATTTTCCATGTAAGGAGTCTTGATATTGCGATCGAAGGCAAAAATATCGCACTCCGCGCCACCGGTGCAGGTGGGCGCGTCATAAATGGGCACCCCGGATTGAATCGTCCCGCTTGGAAGGTCGAGCGATGCCTGTCCAATGGGGTCAGGCCCAATGTTGTTATACGCTGGTCCGGGAGCGTAATAGGTTGGGTAAGGCAAGTGCCCCAGGAACATATCCTGTGAAAAAGCGTCATAAAAAATTCCGTAGCCGCTGCGAACTACAGTCTTGCCGGTTCCGAAGATGTCCCAGGCAACGCTGATGCGGGGCGCAAAATTTTTGTAATCCGGATTGTAGAGCTTCGGTAAGCCGCCGGACACGCCCACCTGTTCGAGTTGGCCGGTTGTCGGGCCGGTCTCCACAAAATTGGAAAACAGGTTGTTTTTTTCCGCGACCACGCCGTAATAGTCCCAACGCAGGCCGTAATTGAGAGTGATTCGCGGCCTCACGCGATAGCTGTCCTGGAAATAGAGGCCGTAGCCGTTTTCGTACGTGTGGCGATTCGTGTCTCCAATATAGGCGAACCCAGAGCTTGGCGCGGCTTCCAGCAATTCGGTCAGCGTGGGGAATCTTAAGTCTTCCGCGAGAATATTTGTCGAAGTGCTGCGCGATGCTGGTGCGGTGAAACTCCCCGCCGAACTTAAGATCGTGGCTCTTGATTTTCCAGGAGAAACTGTCGATCACCTGATTGTTGGTGTCGACGCGCTGGCGCGGATCGCCGGAAGTGGCGCCGGGCTGCGCGAAGAAACCGCTGGCGCCGCTTGGCGTCGGCGAAAGCAGAATGATTGGCAAGCCTGAAGAGTGGCACGAGGCCGACCCGGCCGGGACGTTGCAAAGGCCGATGGTGCTGGGATCGAAGTTCTGATCCTGCGGGAAAAATCCCTCGGCGAAACGATTCCATCCGTAGCGCAGTTCGTTCAATTTCGTTGACGAGACCACATGCACGTAAGAGAGAGACACGAGCTGAACGCGCGTCGGCGTCACGGTGTCATATCCGGGAAGCTCGCCCCCGGTCGCATTGAGAGCGAGCGGGAATTGCTGCGTGCTGTCGCCGAAGAAATACCGGCCGGTAACGGAATTATTCGCGTTGAATTCATGGTCGATCTTGCCGATGACGCTGCTTAGGTTATTGAACGAAGGCGCGATCGCCGTATAGTCTGGGGCCGAGTTTCCGGCCGCGTCGAAGCAACCTGAGTCGCCGGACGTGACGCCGGGAACATAATTTGAAGGGTTGTGTGGCCAAAAATTCAGGAGAGCCTGTCCGATCGGGCTGACACCGCTGCCCGCGTTGGCCGCGGCCATGGCCGACGTAATGTATGCCTGCGTTGGAACGCAGGCCAGCGTCACCACGCCTACGCTCTCCCGCTGGCCTTCATAATCCGCGAAGAAAAATGTCTTGTCCTTGATGATGGGTCCGCCGAGCGATCCGCCGAACTGGTTGTTGTGAAATGGCGCTTTGGGAGCCGGCGACGTGTCGAAGAAATTGCGTGCATCGAGCGCGTCGTTGCGGAAATATTCAAAGAAGCTGCCGTGGAGCTGGTTGGTGCCGCTGCGCGTGACGATGTTGACCACCGCGCCGCCGTTGCGCCCGTACTCCGGCTCGAAATTGGAGAGCACAGCCATGTCGCTCACGGCGTCAATCGGCAGGATGGCCGACGGGGTGGCGAACACGCCGCCCTGATTGATAGCCGGATCGTTGCGGTATCCGTCGTTCATATCCGTGCCGTCAAGTAAATAATTGTTGGAGCGGCCACGAGCGCCGTTCATCGAAAATTCGCCGAACGAGCCCGGCGAATCCGTAATCTGGTCCGGCGAGCCCGCCACGCCGGGATTCAGATAAATCAGTTTCGTGTAATCGCGACCGTTGATGGGTATGTCTTTCACGGTTTCCTGCGTCAGCGTCCCGCCGAGTGTGTCGCTGGTCGTTTCGATCACGGGAAGTTCCTCGCCGGAAACCGTGATCTGTTCCTTCACCGCGCCGGGCTTCAGGACGGAGTCCACGCGGCGCTCGGCCGCGACATCCACTTTGACGATGTTGGTGACCGAGGTCTGAAAGTCGGGCTTCTCGACCGTTACGTCATAGGTTCCGATGGGCAATTCGGGAACGCGGTAGCTACCGTCGGCCTGCGATACCGTAGTGCGGACCAGCCCGGTGTCCACGTTGCGGATGGTGATGGTGGCCCCTGGGACGACGGCTCCGGTTGTGTCGGTCACCGTTCCCAAAATCGTGCCGCGGAAGGTTTGCGCCCTGCTTGTCGTGACGGCCAGGAAAAGGATTAAGATTGCGAAAGAAAGTTGCGCCAGCGCAAAACGCCCTCTGTGGGAATTCTTCATGTGTTTCTCCTCGTTAGGCTTATACGTCTTTCCCACAACACTTTCCTCATTCAAAGAATTAGCAGGACGGATAAAGCAATCGAATGGAAACTTCGGGCCCGGTCCCCACCGGATGCATGGGATTCTACACCCGCTTGCTGTCAATCGCGCTGGCTAAAGGGAGGAGGGATCGGTTCGTGCGTGGCGTTGTGACGATGAGTCGCTGGAAGTCCCGGAAGAGTGCCACACATTTGAGCTCAATTTTGTAGCGCCCGCCTTCAGGTGGGCACCTGCGTGATTCCAAGCTGCCTGCCTGAAGGCGGGCGCTACAGGAAAAAAAGCCGTAGTTCTCTAGAATTGGCGGAGGAGCGCGCCGACTGCGACTTGGCCGGATTGGATTCCTAAGACATAGACCTGTGTGGGACTTATGACATACGCGGCGAAATTCGGAATCGTGGAAGTAAGCGTTAGAGTCGTTCGTCCAGTTGCGTCAGGAGCGGTGTAGGAACCCGTCACGGCTTGGCCGGTGATGAGCGTTCCCGCGGTATTAATGTCCATGCTTCCCGAAGTGACCAAGCCCGCGCCATTCGCGCTAATCTGGCCAGTAGTGACTTGGAGGGAGCCGCCGGTAGCACCGTTGGTATCGATGGCATAGTTGCCCTGGATGGATGCCAGGGTGAACGGCGCGCTTTGCTGCAGGGTGAAAAGCCCATGGCTGGCAATGCCCGAATCGGTTTCCTGGAACACGGCGGTCGTATTGGCCCCGACCGCGCCCAGATAAAAGACGAAGGTGTAGGTCCGGCCCGCGGTTGTGAACGTCGCCGTGCCCCGGCCATTGGAATCTATCGCATAGCTGTCGCCCGCCGCGTTCGCCAGGATCGGCAGGGCTGGAGCCGGCGCGCCCGTCGCTACATTTTCATCAACCACGCCGCTGGTGATATGCCCATTGCCGTCCGCGGCGAAACTTCCCGCGGTCCCGATTGCGCCGCCCGGCGCCGACCCTCCCAGAATGAAGGCGTAGCTGCCGTTGAGGGCGGTCACGTCCAATGTCGCGTTGGGCGCCTGCTGGGTCGTGAATCCCGCAACCTGTTTCGCGGTGTCTGTCCCGACAAATTTCGCGGAGCCGCGAGAGATGACGTAGAAATTGAGCGTTAAGGTGGGTCCAGGGAAGCAGGTAGGCAGCAGCGATGTGAGTGCCAGAGTGCCTCGTCCGCTCGAACTGATCGAATAATTCGAAATGGGAGTAATGGGCGGTTGCGGGGCCGGAAGTGACGCTGGAGTGCATACGCTCTTGCTTCCATAGACTGGAAATTGGCTTAACGCTCCGCCATCGTTTATGTCGGCGAACCCAGCAGCAATATTGCCCGCGCCGTCGGCGGTGAATTCTCCGATTTCCGAAAGCCCCTTCGATCCGTCCACGCCGGCAAAATCGAAAGCGTAAGTTCCATTCAAAGCCGAAAGCGGAGTGTTTGCAAACGTCGAAGGCGTTTGCGTAATGGCCTGTCCCGCCGCCGTTCCCGTCGCGTCAAAACCGATGATTTGCAACTGAGTGCCATTCACGAGGACGAAGTCGAAACTTGCAGGCGTCAACCCGTCGTTGAATTGAAAAGTTCCACGGCCATCGGCGCCCATGGTATAGGCGCCGGTGGAGGAAATCGGCGTGGTCGTCACGCTCGTGGAGGTGTTGACGTCCTCCAGCACGCTGTTCAGATGGCCAGAGCCATCCGCGGCAAAGCTCCCGGCCCTGTAAAAATGGCCCGCCGAATTGCTCCCCGACATTGAGAAGGCGAACTGCCCCTGGAAGGAAGAAGTTGAGTAGCCGGAAATGGTGACATTCAGGGTCGCGGACGAGGTTGGGGAATCCTCCGCTGCCGCGGTTACCGTGACGGTCTGTCCAATGGGCGGAGTGAGCGGCGGGGTGTACAGGCCATTTGCGCTGATCGTGCCGAGCGTTGCGTTCCCGCCCAGGACTCCAAGGCCGTCCACGGGCCCCACATACCAGAGAATCACGTTCGTCGTTCCGCCGGTTTCGGTTGCGCTGAATGCCACCGTGTTCGCGGCGCCGGAGGAAACGGTTACGGGCGCGGAAGGGGAGGTAATCGCCACGACCGGGGCTGGCGTGATGGTGACCGTGGATGAGGCGGAGAGGCTCTGATCTTCGAATGAAAAGGCGGCCACGGTCACGGTGTTGGGAGAAGGAACCGTCACCGGGGCATGGTAAAGGCCGTTCGAATCGATTCGACCGACTGTGTCGTTCCCGCCGGGAACATTGTTCACCTTCCAGATCGCGACGGAGTTGGTGCCTCCTTGGACGGAGACCAGGAATTGCTGAGTGGTTACGACGTTTACAGAAACCGTGGCGGGGGCGATCGTGATGGTGATGTTCGTAGCCGTGTCGGTGCAAGTGGAGGTCGAGGTGGTCGAGGAGGAGGTGGAAGTAGTGTTCGTGCACGTAATTGTCGTGGTGGCGGCCGCGTGATGACAGGAAGCCATACCGAGCAAGGCGATCAGAGCAACAAGGAATGAGAGACGGGTCACCGTCCCTCGCTCTTTTTTGTTCGAGAATCCCAGCTCATACGGTTCGGTCTCAACCCTCATCCCTAAAATCGCCTAAAATTGATTGTTGATCACGCCAAGTGCAGTACCTGCGGGGGCTTGATCCACGTCCAGAACGTAAAACAGTTTCGGACTAACCATGTAGAACACCAAATTGCGCGTCGTGGCAGGTGTCGTAGCGAGCGGAAGGGACATAGTCCCCCGAATGCCTCCGGACGCCATATACATCCCGTTCGCGACTCCAAGCGCGAGTTTGGGTCGCGCCAAAGTCATTTAAGTCCAGAGTTCCGGCGAGCCCAGTCCCTGATCCGCTGCTCGTGAATTGTCCGACAAAATCTTCGCGACTGCCCGCCGATCCGGCCGCGTCCGTCCCGCCGAGCCTAAACGCATAGCTGCCGGTCAAGGTGGCGTCCGCAAACGGCCCGCCCTGCGACGGAAGGAGGAAGCCATATGCTACAACTCCGGAAGTAACTTCCTGGACCACGGCGTCTGATGTTGAAATGATGTAATAAACATACGAATGGCCGGCGATGGAGAGAGTGCCTCTGCCGCAAGTATCCATCGTGTAATTGTCGGCGCCGGTCCCGGCAGGTTGGGAATAAATGCCTCCGATATTTTGATCCATCGAGACGGAGCTTACGACGTTACTCGCCGCCATGAAACTGGCGACGTCCTGGACCACGACCCCCGAAGAATTTCCGGTGGTCTCCAGCACGGTCAAGCCACTCAGCGCGTTAGAACTCCATCCGCAGTTGAGCGTGGTTTGCTGGATGTACGCGTCGCCCGCCAAAATTGAATCGGGAGTGGTGCTTGGAGATGGGGGCTGGTCAATCTCGATAAATTTCGCCCGGCCGGCCGATATTGGATAGATGCTGAATGTAAGAGGGGGTGTGAGTCCGTTGAAAGTTATTGTGCCCCTGCCATTGGTATTGATTGAGTACGTAGTGCTGGCGACTGGTACCGGCCCGTTGGCATTAATGTCAATCTCGCCCGGGACCAAAGGCGCCGCCTGGCTGCCTGCGCTGACGTTGCCGAATCCATCCGCGAAGAACTCACCGACTACCGACTCCTCTGCTCCAGTCGACGAGATCCCGCTAAAATTGAATGAGTATGTGCCTGACAAATTCTGGTTTCTCGCGGAATAGACGGACTGATCTTGCAAAATCATTTCTCCACCACCCGTAATCGATGTCGAGCCGAGGGAAGAAGGCGGAGAACTGAATTCGATCAGATGCATCTGCTGGGGCGAAATGACTGCAATGCGGAAAAAGGAAGTTGCGGAGGACGATCCCAGCGGGCAGCTGGGACTCGAGTTCTCGCAAAATTGCATCGTGCCGCGGCCATCCGGTCCAACGCTATAAGACCCTGAGAACGTGCGCTGAGTGGTGACTTTGTTTGGCGAACCGCCTTGATTCGTATCCTCGATGCCCAATGTAATAGTGCCGGAGCCTGCCGAAAAATTGCCCACGCGAGCCCAAAACGCTTTCGCCGTCGTCCGGCCGGTTGTGGTGAACGCATATTGGCCGCTCAGGACGGCATTGCCGAAAACCACGGTGACCGTAACGCTCATCGTCTCTGTCGCCAGAGCCTGCGAGGTGGCGGTGATGGTGACCTTCTGTCCCGGCGGCGGAACCAGCGGCGCGGTGTAGATGCCTTGCGCGGAGATGCTTCCAATATTTCCCCCGAGGGAACTCGTGTTCGTGACGGTCCAGTTGACAGGAACGGTCGCGCCGGAGGAAGCCGTCGCCGAACAGGTCAGCTGATTGCCGGAGGAGACGGTCGAAGCGGAAAGTTCGTGCCTGGGTCCAGACAAGTGACCGCGGTAATCGCGGTGGCTTGCTCGAACGTCAGCATTTGCGTCGCGGTCAAGGTGGATGCCACTTGCGAGGTCGCGGTCACGGTCACGATGTTGTTGGTCGGCACCGTCGCGGGAGCCGTATACAATCCGCCGCGTCGATCGATCCGGTCCCGGCGGGCTGACGGACCAATTCACGAGCGTGCTGCTTTCGTTTATGACGGTGGCCGTGCATTGAGAAGTGCCAAGAACAGTTACGTCAGTGGGGGTGCAGGAAACCGTGATCGTGGGAGCTACCGCGGTCGAGCTTGAACCGCAGGAGCTAAGCATTGCCAGGGCCGCGGCAAGCCCGAAAAAGAAGAGAACGCTCCCCAACGCACTTTCCGACGCCCCAAATGGAAATTTGGCTCAAACACTAGAAATCCCCCTGCCCGCACGACGCTGATTTTCCTGAGGAAGATACAAATTCTTCCGAGGGAACGCGCGCCGGATTCCCGGCTGCGCATGCGCGATCCCGATTGCGTTTAGAATATGCCCGCATTTTGCGGTGAGCGACCCGCCCCTGAAACCGTGTTTTCCCGCCGCCGCTGAATCCCCGCATCCGCACACCTGCAACCATCCTGGTGGCAAGCCGTTTAGGAAACTGGACTGAATCTCATTCCCCGCGAGGCATAGATGCGGCGTCGCATCATAGTGTCGCCTGCAGAAAAGCGGAATGTGACAATAGACCGTTGCCCCCCGATAAAGTCAAGAGAAATTTGCACTTCTGCGGAGTCTCCGGACGCGTTCCGTGGCGCGGAAATGATGAGCCACGCTTCAAAGATTAAAGATTACTGAGCGACTGCAATTCATCGAAGGCTGATGAATGTCTCCAGGCGATTCGCGAAATATTACAAATGTGAAATTCCATTCTTAATTGCGCCGGCACCTTCATCAGATTTTTCTTCGCATGTAACCCGGTGGAAATAATCAGACTCCAAAGTACCGCCGGTCGCGCCAGCCCTCTCCGTCCCAGAGCGGCGGCAATCCCAGCTTCCCGAAAAAGAAAGGTTACTGACATGTTGAAGAAAGCCGCAGCCCTGGGGCTCTCATTTGTCTTGTTGGCTGCCCCGATGTTTGCCCACGAGGGCGATGTCCCGAAGGGCATCCCGCACCTGGACCACGTGTTCGTCATCATGATGGAGAACCACGGATACCAGCAGGTGATCAATAATCCGAACGAGCCGTACCTGAACAGCCTGATCACCAATAAGAAAGTGAATCTCGCGACCAACTATTTCGCCGTCGGGCATCCCAGCCTGACCAACTACCTGGAGATCGTCGGCGGCTCGAATTTCGGCGTCCGCAGCGACAATGCCCCCGACTGGCACAACACGACCTGCACGCCCAATATTGTCGACCGGAATTGTGAACGCCGATGATGGCGGCGGCACAACCGTGCCGGCGCCCGTCCATTCGAAACCAACAATATCTGCCCGATCTCCGGAGAGGGCACGGACGCCGTAACGCCGGCCGTCGACAACTGGAACGAAGTAACGCTGCCGACGTTTCCTTACCTCGCGGATCTCGACGGCGTGAAGTCGGTGCCGGCGGCGCCAACCAACGGCAAAACGATCGGCGACCAACTCGTACGGCACGGCTTGAGCTGGAAGAGCTACCAGGAGAACCTGCCGATCACCGGGGCCGACCTCGTCAACTACAGCAACGGGACATCGAGCAACCTGACCAACTTCACTCCGCTCGCGCCGCTGACTTCGAGCAGCGTCGTGCAGGCGTATGCCGTGAAGCACAATCCGTTCGCCTATTTCAAGAGCGTCCAGGAAGGAACCGAGTGGGGCAACAGCCTGGAAAACATCGTGGGCTTCGACGGCCCGCGTGGCTTGTATGCCGACCTGGCGAGAGGCGATGTTCCGTCCCTGGCTTTCATTGCGCCGAACCAATGCAATGACCAGCATGGGCGAGGCAATGGCGACGCGTTCTGCGCTTTCGATCCCGGAATCGGCACCGCCGGCCTCACCAACGGCACGCAGGTCGGCTTGAATCCCGGCTTGATCCTGCAAGGCGACACGACGATCGAGCGGCTGGTCAAGGCCATCAAGCACTCACCCGTCTGGCACGACGGCCGCACGGCCATCGTGATCGTGTGGGATGAGAACGACTACAGCGGCATCAGCACCACGCCGAACGGTCTGTTCCCGCCGCAGAATCAGAACATGGTCGTCCTCACCGTCGAGACCAACGGCGACGCGGACGACGAAGGCGTTCAGAGCAGCACCTACTACAACAGCTTTTCGCTGCTCAAGTCGCTGGAAGCGGGATTCGGGCTGCCTTGCCTGAATCATGCTTGCGACGACAATGTCAAAGTGATGCGCGATCTGTTTGGCCACGATCACGACTGAGTTGGTGACGATCACGGCGAATTGTTCGCCCGTAGGGGCACGGCATGCCGTGCCCCTGCGGTTTTTTTCGCTGCGAGCGCGAAATTCGACGGCAGAAATTCGTCGACACGTTGACATGGTCGCGCTTTCCCCTTAGAATGCGTTGTACGCCAACATCTTTCTGGAGGTTTTAACCCAGTTTCGCGTCCCGTAAATTTTTTTAGCGGCCGGAACTGAGCGGATGGGGCCGAAGTATATTTTTGTTACCGGTGGTGTTGTATCCTCCCTGGGCAAGGGTGTTGCAGCGGCGTCGATTGGCTGTCTCCTCGAAAGCCGCGGTCTCCGAGTCACTCTCCAAAAATGCGATCCTTATCTGAACGTGGATCCGGGCACGATGAGCCCGTATCAGCACGGCGAAGTGTACGTCACCGACGATGGCGCTGAAACCGACCTCGACCTCGGCCACTACGAGCGCTTCACACATGCCAAACTGACCCGTGAGAACAACTGGACGACCGGAAGAATCTACGAATCGATCCTCACGAAGGAGCGGCGCGGAGATTACCTGGGCAAAACCGTGCAGGTGATTCCGCACGTCACCGACGAGATCAAAGCCGCGTTCCGAAAAATTGCCGTGGATACCGACGTCGTGATCATCGAAATCGGCGGGACGGTGGGAGACATCGAATCGCTGCCGTTTCTCGAAGCGGTGCGGCAGATGCGCCTGGAACTCGGTCCGGAAAATTTTGTTCACGTGCACGTGACTCTTGTCCCGTTTATCCCCACGGCCGGCGAATTGAAGACCAAGCCCACGCAACATTCGGTGAAGGAATTGCTCTCCATCGGGATTCAGCCCGACATATTGCTCTGCCGCAGCGACCGCACCGTGCCGCAGGAATTGAAAAATAAAATCGCACTTTTTTGCAATGTGCCCGAAGCGCGTGTGATTTCCATGCCGGACATGGACACGATTTACGCGGTGCCGGTGGCGCTGGCGGATGAAGGGCTTGACGATCAGATTCTCAAGCTGCTGCATCTCGAAGCGCGGGAACGCGACCTGAGCGCATGGTTTGAGTTGCTGGACCGCATTCGCAAACCGCAGGGCCAGGTGCGAATCGCCGTGGTGGGCAAGTACGTGCAACTCGAAGACGCTTACAAGAGTTTGCGCGAAGCCCTGATCCACGGAGGGCTCGCGCACAAGGACCGCGCCGTAATCGAGTGGGTCGAAGCCGAGGAACTGGATTCGCGCGAGACCGCGGCTGTGCGGTTGCAGCATGCCGACGGAATTCTGATCCCCGGCGGATTTGGTAAGCGCGGCATCCAGGGAATGATCTACGCGATCGAGTACGCCCGCACGCACAAAGTCCCGTTTTTCGGCATTTGCCTCGGGATGCAATGCGCGACGATTGAATACGCGCGCGATGTTGTGGGGCTATCCGGCGCGGACAGCACCGAATTCGATCCGCAAACGCCGCATCGCGTGATTTACAAGCTGCGCGAACTGCTGGGCGTGGACGAAATGGGCGGCACCATGCGCCTCGGCGCATGGCCCTGCAAAATCGAAAAAGATTCGACGGCTTTTCGCGCTTATGGAACGACCGAGATCAGCGAGCGCCACCGCCACCGCTACGAATTTAATTGTGAATACGAAAAAACGCTGACGGACGCGGGTTTCCAAATTACCGGCAGGTCGCCGGATGGAAAATACGTGGAAATCATCGAGGCCCCGGAACATCCCTGGTTTCTTGCCTGCCAGTTCCATCCGGAATTCAAGTCAACGCCGCTTGTGCCGCACCCGCTTTTTTACGCGTTCATGGGCGCGGCGCATGCGCATCAGCATCGCGGCAGCGGCGTGGCATCCGGAAACACATCCGCAATTTCCATGTCCGCTAAGACTTCCCCTTCAAATTAGGTCCAAGTGGCGCATGCTTTAGCTTGTGAAGGTTTCATCTCAGGCAGGACGAAAACGTTCACAAGCTAAAGCATGTGCCACTAAGGCGTCTTGGCGTTCCCGGTCTTTCCGTTGCAAAACTTGGCTGTCCCGCATACGCTATGTCCGGCCGCACGATTTGATGGAAATTCTGAATGCAAATTGCCAGGGAAATCTCGATAGGAAGCGTCCGCTTTGGCGGCAATCAACCGCTGCTCCTGATCGCCGGGCCGTGCGTGATTGAAAGCGAAGGGCATGCGCTCATGATGGCCGAACGGCTGGCGGAAATTGCGTCTCGCGCGGGCGTGCCGTTTGTTTTCAAGGCATCTTATGACAAGGCTAACCGCTCGTCGGAACAATCTTATCGAGGTCCGGGGCTGGTGGAAGGCCTTAACATTCTCAAAAAAATCAAGGATCGCTTCCGGCTTCCGATTCTCACCGACATTCATGAGGCGTCTCAAGCCGCTCCGGTGGCCGAAGTCGCCGACGTTTTGCAGATTCCCGCGTTTCTTTCCCGGCAGACGGACTTGCTTATTGCCGCCGGCAAGACGGGCCGGGTTGTGAATCTGAAAAAGGGACAATTTTTATCGCCGTGGGAAATGGCCAATGCCGTGGAAAAAGTGGCGAAGACCGGGAACGATAGCATTTTTCTTACCGAGCGCGGGGCTTCGTTCGGGTATCAAAATCTCGTGGTCGATATGCGCTCGTTTCCGATCATGCGAAAGACAGGATGTCCCGTGGTATTCGACGTTACACATTCGGTGCAGCTTCCCGGCGGGGCGGGGAAGTCCAGTGGAGGGCAGCCGGAATTCATCGAGCCGCTCGCCCGCGCGGGCGCCGCCGTGGGCGTGGACGGCATTTTTCTGGAAGTGCATGAAAGTCCCGGCAAGGCTCTTTCGGATGGAACGAATGCCTTGCCCCTCTCGGAATTGCCTGCGCTGCTCGGAAAACTGAAACAGATTGCCGCGCTGGTTCGCGGCTGGAGCGTGCAGTGAGCCGCGAGCGGAGCCTTGACCGGAGTCTCGACACGGCGAGACGCGTGCTGCGCATAGAGGCCGAAGCGCTCACCGAGTTGCTTCAGAGGCTTGACGCGGGTTTCGAGCGGGCCGTGGAAGTCTTATTGGGCTGCAAGGGGCGAGTGGTTGTGATCGGCATGGGGAAGTCGGGATTGATCGGCCGAAAAATCGCCGCGACATTTTCGAGCACGGGGACGCCCTCGGTTTTTCTGCATCCGGCCGAAGCGGTTCACGGCGATCTGGGAATGCTGATGCGCGAGGATGTGGTGTTGGCGGTGAGCTATGGCGGTGAAACCGAGGAAATCGCCGCGCTTTTGGAGACGATCAAGCGACTGGGTCTGCGCATGATTACTCTCACCGGAAATCCGAAATCGACGATCGCATCCGCGAGCGACATTGTGTTGGACGTGAGCGTCAAGGAAGAAGCTTGCTCGCTCAACCTGGCGCCGACGGCTTCTACGACGGCGGCCATGGCCATGGGCGATGCGCTCGCGGTTTCGCTGCTCGACCGCCGCGGATTCAGTCCCGGCGATTTCGCCGCGTTGCATCCTGGTGGGCGGCTGGGAAAAAAACTTCTGCGCGTCGAGAATCTGATGCACTCCGGGGACGACATGCCGCGCGTACCCGTCAACGCGAAAATGCCGGATGTGATTTACGAAATCAGCAAAAAGGGATTGGGCATGACGACCGTTGTGGACGGCGAAGGCCGCCTGGAGGGAATCGTGACCGACGGCGACTTGCGGCGATTGATGCAGAAGCGTGGTGCAGCCACGATCGAACTGGTGGTTGGCGAATGCATGAACCGTACGCCGCAAACGCTCGGGCCCGCCGAACTGGCGGGCAGCGCCCTGCGAATGATGGAAGAGCGGAAGATTACTTCGCTGGTCGTAACGGACGCAGCGCGAAAGCCGCTTGGCGTAGTCCATCTGCACGATCTGTGGACGCTGGAACTTTTCTAGCGTCTCCGGTTTCCTCCTCTTTTCTCTGTGTTCTCTGTGTTAAAGCTTTTCCGGCTTAACGGCAAAACCCTTAACACAGAGAACACAGAGAAAAGAGGAGAAAACCGGAGAGTTTGGTTAAGGACCATTCAAAATAGACGGGCGGCGGTTCAAATCCAATGGCAAAAACCCGGACTGGAAAAGGAACGGCTCCATCTCACCTCGCGCGCGCAAAGAAAATTCGCGTGCTGTTGATGGACGTGGACGGAGTGCTTACCGATGGACGCATCTGGCTGCTTTCGCGGCGGGACGGCACGGCCAGTGAAATCAAGGGATTCAGCGCGTATGACGGGGCGGGGCTGAAACTGGCGCGCGCCGCGGGGCTTCGCACCGGACTGATTACGGGCAGGGAATCGAGCGCGGTCGCGCAGCGCGCGAGGGAGTGCGAAATCGAGTTTGTGTATCAGCACCGCGCGACCAAACTCGCCGCGCTGGAAGAGATCTTGCAGGCGACCGGGGCCGGCGCAAATGAAGTCGCTTATGTCGGAGATGATCTCCCGGATCTACCCGTGTTGCAGCGCGTGGGCCTCGCCGTCGCCGTCGCGAATGCCGTGCCGGAAGTGAGGCGCGTGGCCCATTTCATTACCTCCCGCTCGGGCGGCGAAGGCGCCGTTCGCGAAGTGATCGAGATGATCGTCAAAGCGCAGGGGAAGTGGGCTGAAGCATCACGAGACGCCAAGGCATAATTTGTTTTTGCCCTGTCCGCCCTCGGGCTTCCATCCGGAATACAATTCCGCAATTCATTTCCATTTCAAATCTAAAGGCTCTGTGAGGAACGAGGGTTGGCAAGTACTTGTAGCGCCCGCCTTCAGGCGGGCAGTCCGGAAGCAACCAGATGCCCGCCTGAAGGCGGGCGCTACATGCAAGGCAAATTCAAAAACAGAAACTAAAGCGGCAGATCCGTCGAGGATGCGGGGCCGGTGGTATTTACGCGGATGACCAGCGACTGGTCCGTGAAGAATCCTCGCTGTCCCGAAGAACCGGGGGCAATTGGGGTGGCCGTAATCGAGTAGGTCGTAATTTGACCGCCCGCCCCTCCGATCCCGGCGTGTAGGAAAACGCATAGCCGCTTTTGATCCCTGTAGCGAGCACCGCATCGACTAGATCCGCGGCCGTCGAGGAAGGCAAAGAGGAGGGCGACAAGTCGGTTAACGCCGTCGGGTATCCGATTCCATACGTCGAAGCGTAACTGACGGAGGCCGTGTTGATTGTGCGCAGCGAGCCGACGGCGGAAGCTTCATTCGCGGCCATTTTCGACCGCACCAGATTCGGGATGGCGATTGCGGCGATGATCAATATGATAGCGACAACGATGAGCAGTTCAATCAGCGAGAAGCCGTTCTTATGAGGGTGGGCCTTCATAGTTGTCCGGTTATCCAATGTGT
The DNA here is from genome assembly GCA_963819395.1 of uncultured Acidobacteriota bacterium. GTDB lineage: Bacteria > Acidobacteriota > Terriglobia > Acidiferrales > UBA7541 > Palsa-360. The sequence goes on along the minus strand of CAWFVW010000002.1, from coordinate 155,421 downwards.
CGTGTTTTGAATTTTCTGAAGCCCTGCGTGGCTATCAATTATAAAGGTACTAGGGGATTTCGTTTGCGGCAATCGCCCGCCGGTACAGCTGTCCTCATGGAGTTACTCGGGGCAGGGAGAAGATTCATCGAATCGGAAAATTATTTCCCTCGTATTTCCAAGTAGTACTTCCGTACCACCACTTTCGTTCCAGTTCACCGCAACTCTCCGCGGGCTTCCGTGTTTTGTAGTGTGCTGGCCGGAATTCTTGCTCGGTCTTCGGGGCCCGGCGCACTGATCTCTGGCTTAGATCCAATCATACGAGTGGAGACCTACGAGTCTTCGCAGGAGATGAAAATGAATTCCAGAGTATCCCGTGTATTACTGGGGCTAGTAGTTGCGGCAATGCCGATTTTCTCGGTTGCATGCGGTACCAGTTCCAGCGCCAATCTGGGCTCGTCCGGAGGAGGGGGCACGCCGGACGGCAGCGTCAACATGATGGTCAGTGACGCTTCGACGGAAGACTGGGCCACCATCGGCGTGAAGATCCTGAGCATTGCTTTCATTCCGCAGGGCGGAGGAAGCCCTGTCACCGTTTATACGGCGCCAAGTCCGACGCCAACCACCAATCTAGTTGAACTCGATCAACTGAGTGACCTGCTCGGCACTCTCACTGCGCCGGCGGGCACGTACACCGGCGCGATCCTTACCGTCAGCGCGAATGCGGGTGATGTCGCTCTGGTTGTGGCAGCCGATCCGGAAACAGGATTCGCGGGCACGGCAGGAGCAACCATTCCGTCCAGCCAGATTCAAATTCAGGGCGCGACGGGTAGCGCCGGAAGCAAGACGGTTCCGGTCAAAATTAATTTTGTGACGCCGTTGGTTGTGACGGCGAGTCAAACGAGCTCGGTGGACATCGAATTCGATCTGGCCCATCCCGCGTTTTTGGTGGGGCATGTTCCCCCGGCTTCCGGCGGGACCACCATCTGGGCTGTGAACTTTAACAAGGGTCCGGTGCACCACCACCCGATCTGGGACGTTACCCGGCTGGTGCTTCGCCATATGTACGGAACAGTAATAGGGGTCTCAACGGATGACAGTTCGATTACGATCACGAGGGATTTCCCGGCCGTGCCGCTCACCAATCCGGAGATGGACATTCCCTCCTCGCAGTCGCTCACGATTCTGGCGGATGCGACGAACGGGACGCTTTTCTATGATGTGGACGCAAAAACCGTCGTCACGATCAAGAATTTCTCGACCGTGGCGGCCGGGTTGTCGGGCCGATTCGTTCGCGTCGCCGCACGCTATCAATCCAACGGCTCGCTTGTCGCCGTGCGCATCTGGGTTGCCAACGCGTTTAACAACGTCTGGCTCAGCCCTGAAGGCCACGTCCTCCATGTGAATACGACGACGGACGTCATCACGGTTCAAAACGAAATTGGGCAGCCCGTGAAACTGATTGTGGACGGGAACACGGAGTTCTTCTTCCGGACGCCGTGGAATGCCGTGTCTGACTCCATGCCGATCGGGCAGGGAACCGGCTTCCTGACGAGCAAGAACCTGGTCCGCGGATTCAAAATCCATGCCAGCGTGGACCCCACGGTGGTTCCGCTGGATCCCGCGCTCGGTCCTTTCACTGCGGAGACGATTGACATCGAGATCGCCCGGTACGACGGGAACATCTCCGCCGTCAATGGAAACACATTCACTTACACTCGCAAATTCAACACGCCCGGGGACGACTACACCTTCTCGCTGCCCTATATTTCCAGCAGCTCGGCGAATGGCTCCGATCCTTCCACGGGCGCCGCGATCACCGGATTCAAATGGTGGAACTTCACGTTCCCAACCGTCGTGGATAGTGGCACGAACGCGATCCCGGATTTCGAGACGGCGACAAACGGCACGGTCAACTTCCTGGGCACCGCGGGACCCTATCCAACCTGGGGCGAAAGCTATGCCCGGTGGAACGATCCCATCGCAGCGAATACCTGGGCTGTGCCGTGGGTGGTGCTGTTGCCCACCACGGTCCCCCTCGGAACCGCTGCCACTTCTTATTCCAACGGAACGTTTCATGCTTTCTGAACCCGGCGGGACCCAAAACCAGCCAGTGGTCTTGAGCACAACTTCGGGCCAAGGGACGCTCGTCTACCAGGTGGATCGCACCAACGGCATAGTGACGGTCAGCGCTGTAGACATCACGACCAGCGCAGGCCAAACAAACTATCACGACCAACCTCATCGCCGGGACTCCCGTCAAGGTCTTCGGCATCCCGCAGGCCAATGCCACGATCAAGGCGTACGTGGTCATTTACTACACGGGAACTATGCCGACTCCCGCGGCGGTCGATTAACGGGCCGGTCTTTCCAGGATGTCTTGATTGGAACGGATCGACGAAGAGGAAAAATGGGACGCCAGCGATGGCGTCCCATTTTTTTATTCTTATGCGTACGCGAGCACGACGGCGCCCGTGAAGATGAGCGCCCCGCCCAGCCAGTGGTGCCAGGTCATGCGCTCGTGAAGAAAAATCGCGGCCAGCACGATGGCGATGACGACGCTAAGTTTGTCCACCGGCGCGACCTGCGAAGCTTCTCCCAATTGCAGGGCGCGGAAATAGCACAGCCAGGAGAGGCTGGTGGCGATCCCCGAGAGAACCAGAAAAATCCAGGTGCGTTTGCCGATCGCCGAAAATGGCTGGTTGCTTGTTGCGAGGGCAATCGCCCAGGCGAAAATCAGAATGACTACCGTGCGGATGGCCGTCGCCAAGTTCGAGTCAATGTGCTCGACGCCGACCTTGGCGAGCACCGCGGTCAGCCCCGCGAAGAATGCGGAGAGTAATGCCCATAGAAACCAGCTCATGAAGTCTCCTTATTTTGCGGGGGTAGTAGGACGGGCTTCAGCCTGTCTGGTTTTGATTTTCGCTGACTAACATAAGAGCAGACAGGCTGAAGCCTGTCCTACCGTAGTCCCGGAATATTTATGCGAATCTTGTAGACGCCGGTGCGGGCGGCTACGTAGAGGGTCTTGTTGTCGCGGTCGCCAAAGCAGACATTGGCTACAAATTCCGGCGTCATGATCGTGCCCAGATGCTTGCCTTCCGGGGACATGATCCAGATTCCGCGCGGGCCGGATTCCCAAACGTTTCCCTTTGTATCGACTTTCATGCCGTCCGTGATTCCACCGGCCTTGTCCGAGCTCATGTCGATGAACATCTGGCTGTTGGTGAGGGTGTCGTCGGGCTGCACGTCGTAGCGGCGGACGTATTTGTTCTGGCTGCCATTCGCGTACAAGTATTTTTCATCCGGTGAGAATGCGAGGCCGTTCGGCGTGGCGATATCTTTGATGGCCAGCGTGACCTTGCCCTCCTTCCACATGAAAATTCCGGCGAAATTCAATTCCGCCGAGGGATCTTTTTCCCTGCCTCGAAGGCCGCCGAATCCGTCGGTGAAGTAGACGGCTCCGTCTTTCTTCACCACCAGGTCGTTCGTGCCGCCGAATCGCTTGCCTTCATAACGATCGGCCAGAATCGTGCGCTTGCCGTTCTTCTCAATCCGGTCGATGGAGCGGCCGGACCACGTGGCGATCAGCAGCCGTCCTTGGCGATCGAGAGCCAAGCCGTTCGATCCAATCATGAAGAAAACGTCTTTGCGGTCGGGGTCCGGTTGCGGCATGCCAACGCGCCAAACGTCGTACCCGGTGTAGCCGCTGTGATCGAGGTAGAGGGAGACTTTCCCCTCGGGCGTGAGTTTGTAAATCACGTTGGCATACATGTCGCTCAGGAGCAGGTAGCCGCTGTTGCCCTGGTCGACCCAAACGATTCCCTCGGTGAATCCGAAATCGTTCTTCACGAGTTCGAGTTTTGCGTCGGGAGAGATGAGCGCGTCGAGGGAAGGATCGAGTTTGACGACGGGCTTGCCGGCTGGTGTCTGCGCCCTTGAAGAGGCGGGTGCAATCCATATAAGAAAGAAAACGAGCAGAAGCGATTTTTTCATGTATCCACCATTCCTGCGCAAGTGCCATGCGTGACCATGAGCGGTGCGGATTCTTTAGCTTGTACTCGCGGGATGTCAAGAGAAAGTAGCACAGGCACTCTTGCCTGTGCGGTTTTCTATATTTCCGTCCATTCAGACGCCACAATCGGTTACGAAACCCGCACAGCCAGGAGTGGCTGTGCTACCTAAACCGGACACGCAGGACGATTGTCATTTGGGTGGGATTTTTTGATGCGCGGAGAACGTACCAGCACGGGGTGTATCCGTAGTGGGGAAACAGGGAGTGTACACACGGGACCGATTCCATGGGCGCTTGTGCGTCCAGTTCGTAGTCTACTTTGTTGCCCTTTTGCGGAATTGCGAGAAGATGCGGAAAAGTTACGATATCGAACGGATCACCCTGTTTTTTCGCGCTGATGCGGCGGCGAACTGAGGCGTAGTCGTAGCCATATGCTAATGCCAGTAACATGAGGAGAGCGTAGAGGACGCGAATCGTGTAGGGGCGCATGCGCCATATATAGTCGCATACTTGTGCGGCAGAGCGGTTTTTAGTGGCGCATGCTTCAGCTTGTGGGGGTTCATTCCTGGCAGGACCAAAACCTCACAAGCTAAAGCATGCGCCACTTGACCCGCCATCGGGAGGGGCCCGATGGCGGGTTGCTGCTTGCGGGGATTACTCGGCGAGAAAGAGCGTCGAGCCGTGCCGGTTCACAAGGAACAGCGGATTCTTGCCGGCCTTGCGGACCGCTTCCTCAAGTTGCGCGACGTTCTTCACGGGTTGATGATTCACTTCCTGAATCACGTCGCCGCGTTGCAGTCCGGTTGATGCCAGCGGACTGGATGGGCTGATGTCTGTGACGACCACGCCGCTGGTTGTCGCGGGCAATCCCAATTGTCTCGCGGATTGCGAGTCGAGATTTTCCACGGTCACTCCGTCGAGCGCCTGGTCGGATGATCCTTCCTCGGTTTTGGCCTGTTCCTTGTCGGTCGGCAATTCGCCGAGCTTTACAGATACGTCCACCGGTTTGCCGTCGCGCACGAGCTTCAAGTTTGCGGTGGCGTTCGGGTCCATCATGGAGATGGTCATCCGCAATTCGCGGCTGTCTTCCATCGGTTTGCCGTTGACTTCCAGAATTACATCGCCTCTCTGGACGCCGCTTTTGGACGCCGGGCCGGACGGGGTTACGTCGCCGACGAGCACGCCCTTCATGTCTTTCAAATTCATCGCATTGGAAATGCCCGGCGTGATGTCCTGCACCATGATGCCGAGGTAGGCGCGATTGACTTTGCCGTGATCGAGAATCTGACCCATCACGCTGCGCGCGAGATTGACGGGAATGGCAAAGCCGATGCCCTGATTGCCGCCCGATCCGTGGGACAGGATGGCGGTGTTGATGCCGACGAGTTCGCCGCGATCGTTCACCAGCGCGCCGCCGGAATTGCCCGGGTTAATCGGCGCATCGGTCTGGATGAAATCTTCGTAATCCTCGATCCCCAGATTTCCGCGGTTCATGGCGCTGATGATTCCCATGGTGACGGTTTTCCCGACGCCAAATGGATCGCCGATGGCCAGGGCGTAATCGCCGACTTGCACTTTCGAGGAATCACCGATGGTGATGGCGGGGAATCCGCTTCCTTCGACTTTCAGTACCGCAATGTCCGTCTTGGGATCGGTGCCCACCACCTTGGCCTTCAACTGGCGTTTGTCGGAAAGCGTGACGCGAACGTCCGTAGCGCCATCGATCACATGATTGTTGGTCAGAATGTAGCCGTCAGGACTCACGATGACGCCCGAGCCGAGGCTGTCTTCGCGCTGGTCACGCTGCCGTGGCGAGCGATTTCCTTGATTGGGGCCGGACTGCTGATCGGGCCCGAACTGTTGTCCGAAGAATTGCTGGAAGAATGGAGGCATTCCATCCGGCATCTCAAACTGCCCCTGATCGGACGCCTTGATAACCTTGGAAGTGGAAATATTCACGACGTCCGGGAGGACGGTTTTCACGACGGGCGCAAAACCGGTCCTGCTGGGCCCTTCGGCCGGGTCGGCCAGTTTCATGGAAATATGCACGCCGGGCGTAAAAAACTTCTGGCTGGCGCGGGCGACGCCCCAGCCGGCCATCCCCAGCAAAAGAACCAGCGCCCCGGCAAGAACTTTCGATCTCCCCCTAAATCTCTGCAAATTCATGGTTTCTCCTTATCCGCAATCAGTCAGGTGCCTGGCTCAGCGTTGCCAGTTTCGTGCTCCCTTTATAAGACGGATGGCGATGCAGGGGGTTAGCGCGGGCTAGTGGCGCATGCTTTAGCTTGTGGGGTTTTGGTCGTTGCTAAGACAAAACCTTCACAAGCTAAAGCATGCGCCACTTGGCTCAGAGCGCGCGGCCTGCTGCCGCGCCGGACGCCCAGGCCCATTGGAAATTGAATCCGCCCAGTTGGCCCGTGACATCGACTACTTCGCCGATGAAAAATAGTCCCGGCACGCGGCGGCTTTCCATCGTCTTGCTCGATAATTCGTCGGTGTCCACGCCGCCCGCGGTGACTTCGGCTTTTTCATAGCCTTCCGTGCCGGCGGGCTCGATGATCCATTCATGCACCTGGCCGTTCCAGTTTTTCGAGCGCAGCGTTGGTCCAAGCCGGCGGCGCATGCAAATCCAGCCAGCGCGCGGCCAAACGCTTGGGAAGAATTCCCTGGAGGGCGGACCGGCGGCGGCCACATTTCTTTCTTTGGCTTCACGAATGGCGAGAGTGACGTCACGGCCGGGGGCCAGGTCGATTCGGATCGAGGAATGCTTCGCGCCAATACGTGGAAATCTGCAGGATGGCCGGGCCGCTCAATCCTCGATGCGTGATCAACATTTTTTCCCGGAAGGACTGAGTGATCCGTGGATACCTCGACTTCCGCGGAGACCCCGGCCAGATCGCAATATTGCTTGCGGTCCGCTGCCCCGAGCACGAGCGGGACGAGGGCGGGCCTGGTCTCGCGGATTTTCAGGCCGAATTGGCGGGCAATGTCATACCCCAGCGAAGTCGCTCCCAATTTTGGAATCGAAAGTCCGCCTGTCGCGACGACCAGGACCGGCGCATGAAATTCTGCAGATTCCGTGCAAACGATGAATCCGTCCGGCGCGCCGAATCTCGTGAATGTTGCTGTTCAGGATAATTTGAACCCCCGCGGCCCGGCATTCGGTTTCGAGCATTTCCACGATGTCTTGCGCGGAGCGGTCGCAGAAAAGCTGGCCGAGCGTTTTCTCGTGATACGGAATGCGATGCTTTTCCACCAGCGCGATGAAGTCCGAAGGTTCGTACCGGGCCAGGGCGGATTTCGCGAAGTGGGGATTCGCGGAATAAAAGTTCTCCGGCCGGCAATGGAGGTTGGTGAAATTGCAGCGGCCTCCGCCGGAGATCAGGATCTTTTTGCCCGCACGATTGGCCCGTTCCAGGACAGCGACGCGCCGGCCGCGTTTGCCCGCCTCGATCGCGCACATCAGCCCGGCGGCTCCGGCGCCCAGAATGACCGCATCAAATTTGTGGACCATGATAGGAGAGCTTGTGTGGCCAAGCCTGCCGCGAACGATTATTGCATTCCTTGGCTGGGAATGGATTCGGAACGCTATCGAGAGGCAAGTCCGCGAATTCCAAACATTTGCGATGTCGCGGATAGATATTGTCGATTGGACTTTCCATGAGGCGGGAGTGACAGTAAACACTGACTTTTTGCGAACTGAAAGCATGTGTGAATTAAGGGGACCCTGATGGCGCAACCGAGTACCGGACCGCAGCGGAACGAAGATGAGATTCCGGCGGCGATGCAGACTTCGGAACTGAAGCACTCGAGCTATGTTCTGACGCTGGAAGAAATCGGCAATCTGGCGGCGGAGGGAGGCAAACCTGCGGAAACCCTGATGAACGTGGTCGCGCTGATCGCCAAACGCTTCAAGACGGAGGTGTGTTCCGCCTACCTGCTCGAGCCGGATCGGACCAATCTCATCCTGGCCGCGACCGTTGGCCTGCGCCAATCTTGCGTCGGAACATTGCGAATGGCGTTAAACGAAGGGCTTGCCGGCCTGGTCGCGGAACTGGTGCAACCCGTCGCTGTCGAGCAGGTAAAGAATCATCCACGCTTCAAATATTTCAGCGAAGCGGGCGAAGAGGCGTACCAGTCCTTTCTCGGCGTGCCGCTCATCGATAGCGGAGTTCTGCAGGGTGTGCTCGTCGTGCAAACGATCGACGCGCGCGCCTTTGACGACGACGAGATCAAGATGCTGTCCGACGCGGCCACGCAGCTCGCTCCGGTAGTCAGCGAGGCGCGCACGCTCGATCGCTTTGTTGCACCCTTGCAGGAGCGCCTCTGGTCCCTGGCTCGCAACCTTTGGTGGAGCTGGGATAACGACTCGACAAGCCTGTTTCACGATCTGGATCCGCTGCGCTGGAGGCAGCTCAATCACAATCCAATCGCGCTGCTCTCGGAAATTCCGCTGGCTTCGGTCGAGAAGCGCGCCCAGGAGCTGGTCCTGCATGGCCGCGCGAATTACGCCTTTCGCCGCAAGCGCGAATACCTGGATGCGGATCGCACCTGGGGCGCCCGGCACGCCGGCATTTTGAGGCCGCGTCCGGTCGCTTATTTCTCCGCGGAATTTGGCCTGCATGAGTCTCTCCCCGTCTATTCCGGCGGCCTCGGCGTTCTCGCCGGGGACCACATCAAGAGCGCGTCCGATCTGGGGCTACCGCTCGTGGGCATCGGTTTGTTTTACGGGCAGGGCTATTTCCGGCAACGCCTCGACAAGAATGGCTGGCAGCAAGAGGAGTATTTGCAGACGGACGTCAGCCACATGCCCATGGAACCCGCCATTGGGACCAAAGGCGAACCCGTTACGGTGCAAATCGAAACACGGAGCGGCTCGATCCGCGCCAAGGTCTGGCGGCTCAAAGTGGGGCGCTGCGTCTTGCTCCTGCTCGATTCGAATGTCGAAGGAAACTCGCCTGAGGATCGGGAACTCACTTCGCGGCTCTACGGAGGCGATGGCCGTTTTCGAATCCGCCAGGAATTGCTGCTGGGCGTCGGGGGCTTTCGAGCCCTGAAAGCCATGGGCATCACGCCGAGCGTTCTGCATCTGAACGAAGGGCACAGCGGGTTCGCCGTCCTCGAAGCGATTCGAAACCGAATGGAAGAGGAGGGCGTGGATTTCAACACCGCGGTTCCTCGCGTTTCGCGGGAAGTGGTATTTACAACGCACACACCGGTCCCTGCAGGCCATGACCGCTTTGACGCTGGGCTGATCGAGGAGCATCTTGGGCCTCTGCGTGATTCCCTGGGGATTTCTCACGAATGGCTGATGTCGCTGGGGCGCGAGAACCCCAACAATTCGAATGAAAGTTTCTGCATGACCGTTCTGGGGCTGAAACTGGCACGCCGGGCCAACGCCGTTTCGGCGTTGCACGGGGAGGTTTCTCGCGCGATGTGGACTTCGCTTTTTCCGGGAAAGTCGGAGGAAGCAGTTCCCATTCGGCACATCACGAACGGTGTGCACGTTCCCACGTGGCTTGCGCCGCAGATGTTTCGTCTTTACGACCGCCATCTCGGCACCGGCTGGGCCGAACACAGCGGCGAACCTCAAATCTGGGAAGGCATCGAAAGCGTGGATGACGCGGAACTTTGGGAAACACACCTCAGCTTGAAAACCCGCCTGCTTGAATTTGCCCGCCTGCGAGCCGTGGAGCAAGCGGAACTGCGCGGGGAATCGTCGAAGACGTTGCAAAGCCTGGGCAAAATATTGAGTCCCGACGCCCTGACAATAGGGTTTGCGCGCCGGTTCGCCACGTACAAGAGGGCCAATTTGGTTTTGTCCGACATGGAACTTCTCGCCTCCATGGTGAATGATCCCAAGCGTCCGGTGCAGTTTGTTTTCGCCGGGAAGGCGCATCCGCACGATACTCCCGGAAAGCAGGTGTTGCAGCAGATCGCGGAATTGATGCGCAACAAGCGTTTCGCGAATAAATTTGTGTTCATCGAAGACTACGACATCAACGTGGGCCGCCATCTCGTGCAGGGCGTGGATGTTTGGCTGAACAATCCGCGCCGGCCTCTCGAAGCCTCGGGCACCAGCGGACAGAAAGTAGTATTGAATGGCGGCCTCAACCTTTCCGTTCTGGACGGCTGGTGGGCGGAGGCTTATGACGGCTTGAACGGCTTCGCGATCGGAACCGGAAGGACCCACACCAACATGGACGTGCACGACCGGCGCGATGGGGAGAACCTGTACCGCGTCCTTCGCGAGGAAGTCATTCCTCTTTTCTACCACCGCGATCGCGATGGTTTGCCGCGCGGCTGGATCAAACGCATGAAGCGGACCATCCGTACGCTCGGCTGGAGATTCAACGCCAACCGCATGGTGATGGATTACACAATGAAGTGTTACATCCCGGCCGCAGGCGGAGCATCCAGCGATATGCGAGCCGCAATATGATTTGAGTAGGACAGGCTTCAAGCCTGTCTGGGTTGGTGCCACGGTTGGCATCAAACCAGACAGGCTGAAGCCCGTCCTACTTGGAATTCCCGAATCGGACCAGGATAAAATAAAGATGTCCGCTTTTCACTGATCCTCCCTGAAACATTAAGGAATTTTCCATGCTGTTTGCGCTTGCCTCTCTGTTATAGCCGACCTACATTTGTATCTTGACCGGCTCGCCCGGGAGCGCCAGGACAGAGCGAGTTCGCGGAGAATCTTCAAGGTTGATTGCATTTCAAAATTCCTGCGCCACGAAGCAACGATGCTGCAAGAACGCCGCCTCAATACACGAAAAACGCCGAAGCAATTCGCCTACCTCAGCCTGCCGATGAATAACGGCGGAGTCGTTGTCGATGTCTCCGAGGGAGGCTTGGGCTTTCGCGCGATTTCCCCGGTGGAGGCGGATGGTCCGATCCACTTCCGTTTTGCGATCGATTCGGACGCAAGGATAACTGCGGTTGGCGAGCTGGCATGGAAAGACGAGACCGGAAAAATCGGCGGCTTGCGATTCACCGAAATATCGGACGAGGCTCGTGAACAGATCCGCGTCTGGGCCAGTCAAACAAATGCAATGCCGAATGCGACCGCTCAGGATGTTCAGGTCGCTGAATCGGCGGGCGACGCCGGAATGGCGATTCACAGCCAGGTAGAGCAGGCGCCTGACGAGGCCGCCAATCGTTCGCTTCTTTACAATTCAAAGCGTGCGATTTACAGCGCGCCATATAGCAGCGTCTCGACGTTTCCGGTGGAGCTGAATTCTGAAGCGGCCACTGCCGCTGTTTTGCCGCAATTTATTCAATTGTTTGATGAGATTCGTGAGCAAGTCCGTGACTGGGCTGGCCAGGCTAGAGCAGGCGTCTACGAAAATCCTTTCGCCGATCCGGCGTTCGACGCCAGATTCGCGCCACGAAGCGAAACCGAATTGGACCGCGTCTCGGGGATTGCAATCGCGGAGCCGCCGGTCGAATCCGAAGACGCCACCAGCAGCAGGGCCGATTTGGCGCCGCCAATGGAAAGTAAAGTGGCGGAGCCGGCGATCGAACCGGATGCCGCCCCCGGCGGCCAGGCTGAATTTGACCGTATGGTGGCGGCCGGAAATCCGCTCCTTTACAAGTTGAAGCCTCCAGTTTATCGCGCGCCGTTCAATCCGCTCTCGATGTTTCCGTCGGGATTCGAATCCGAAACCGCAGCGGGTGACGTCGCGGGACCGCAACCTTACGCGGAGCCGGCACCCCTTGTAGCCCCGCCATCGATGATCAAGGACCACCCCATTGCCGCAATCACCATAACGATTATCCTGGCGTTCGTGGTCTCGATGGGAATCATTGTCTATGCGACCACAGGCCGGTCGGGCCAGTCCCTCCTGGATTGGGGAGAAGAAATGTGGAGCGGGCATTCTTCGCAACCCGCCCAGCAAAACACTATGCCTCCAGCAAGCCGCGCGGAAGGCTCTTCGAAGGCACCTCGGCAGTAACCCGCTAAACACCCCTGATTTCCGAGTCCGATTATTTCTAAAATGGGGCGGTCCTGATATGATGGCGCTCATCATTCGATTTCCAAATGCTTCAGCGAATAATTGGCGGGAGGTCGTTCATGAAGAGGATGCTCCTTGTTGGCCTGGCTGCGGTCGTGAGCCTCGCGCTGTTTTCCGGCCCGGTGATGGCGCACCACGGCGTGGCCGGATATGACCTGACGAAAACGATTACCCTGCATGGGACAGTGGCCAAGTTCGATTGGAGCAATCCCCACGTGGTCGTTTACGTGGACGCCAAGAATGACAGCGGAGAAATGCAGCATTGGACGATCGAGTTTGCCTCTCCGGTTCATATGGTCCGCGCCGGGTGGAGCAAGAATTCGATGAAGGCCGGGGACGATATTGTCATCGAAACCCACCCGTCGAGAAATGGCGCGTCGGTTGGAATAACCAGCACCATCACATTTATTCTCAAGACCGTTGTCAACGGCCAGGCGCTTCCCAGCCGGTCCGAATGAGTTAGCACGCTTGCGCGGAGGAAACTGAAGATGCGATTTCGCATAGCGGTTTTAATTGCGGCGATGGCGGTGCTACTGGCGTTTTCTTCCACACTTCCGGCCCAAACCCCCGCCGGCTCTGCTGATGCAAAGGCTCAAAAGCTGGGACTGATGTCCGGCGGCGTGCCCGATCTGTCGGGCACCTGGGATCCGGACTTTCAGGGCCCCGGAGGGATCAGGTTGAATACCTGGGACTCCACGGACCCCTTCGCGAAACATCCCGAACAGGCTCCCATGACGCCGTGGGCGGCGGAGAAATTCAAGGACGTGAGGCCGCCGTTTGGCGCGCTGCAAACATTTGACAATACGAACGATCCCGTCCAGAGGTATTGCGATCCGCCGGGCGTGCCCCGCATTTACATGTATCCCTGGGAAATTAAATTTATTCAGACGCCCCAGGCCGTCTACATTCTGTACGAGTACACAAAGGTGTGGCGGGAAATCGATTTGGATCGCGAACATCCCAAGGATCCCGACAACTCCTGGATGGGCGATTCCACCGGAAAGTACAAAGGCGACACTTTTATCATCGACACGATCGGCTTCAACGACAAGACCTGGCTGGATCAGACCGGGCATCCGCACAGCGACGCGCTCCACGTCATCGAGCGCTTCCGCAGGCTGGACCATGAAAGGCTGGAGCTTTCCGTCACGATCGAAGATCCCAAGGCCTACACGAAAACTTTCTCCGCCACGAAAGTTTACAAGTTGACCACCGCGCCCCTCGGAGAAACACTCTGCGCCTATTCGGAAATGAAGGAATTTCAGGAAAAAGTAGTGGACAAGACGCAGACGCCGCCAGGCAAGTAGCACAGGCACTCTTGCCTGTGCGGTTTTGTAAGCCGCAAATGTAAGTAACGCATTCTTAGAACGGTCGCAAAAACCGCACAGGCAAGAGCGCCTGTGCTACTAAACCCACAGCGAAGTTCACCAATTCTTCTCCTGCTTGTGACGCCAGTCACGCGCAAGGGTTCCTCCGGTCACATCGTTCTCCCCCGCAAAGTGACAAGCTGTTTTTGGTTACAGGAAACAGTAAAAGGAGGGCGTCATGGTCAGACAGGATTTTCTCTTCATGGCGGTTCTCGTGTTGTGCCTCATTTTCATGACACATTGGGGAGGGACGCACCACTTCCGGCATTAAGAAGCAGGGAATCATTGTTTCATAACCGGGAGGATATCCGCGCGAGGATTCGCAAGTCAGCTTCCATTGCCCGAGGAGGCATATTCCGAACCCTCGTGATATTGTTTGAGCCGCGTGAGACGGTCGCCATCAGGGGGCGGGATGAGTGTGAAAAATGGCATGCGGGTTTTGACGATCTGGGCGTTCAGCATGTTCTCTGTTTTTGGCGGAGTGGCCGTGGCTCAGACAAAGCCCGCGGCACAGAGAGAAAACGAAAAGCTGATTTATTCAGTTAAAGGGCCTGACCTTTACCATGCTCACTGCGCTGCCTGCCACGGCCCCAACGGCAAAGGCGACGGGCCGGCCTCGGTGGCGTTGAAAACCAAGCCCGCCGATTTGACGGTACTGGCAAAAAACAACGGAGGGAAATTCCCCACTCAGCGAGTCCAAAAGTTCATTTCCGGGGACGATCCCTCCCAGGTAGCGCATGGCTCCCGCGAGATGCCCGTATGGGGCCCGATCTTTCATCAGATCGAAGAAGATCAGGACCTGGGCAATGTCCGTTTGCAGAACCTGATCAAATATTTGCAGACCATCCAGGAGAAGTAGCCCGCTTCCGATCACGCCTATTTCTTCAACCCAAATCGGGTTGTTGCTCTTCTGGCGCAGGAATATTTTTGGCGCCCTCGTTCAGCATACAATATTGGAATGCAGCGAAAGGTGTTCTGGACTACGTTCGGCGTATTGGGCCTGGTGGCCGATCTGGCGCTGCCGTTTTGGTGGGCCATGGGAGCGACGATCCCACTGGCGTGGGTAAGTTGGTGGATTGCCTACCGCAGCGACTGGTTTTAGTAGTACATGCTTCAGCTTGTGGGGGTTCATCCCTGCAAGGCCCAAAACCCACAGGCTGAAGCCCGCGCTACCTTGTTTTGCGCCTTCCTTGTGTTCACGCTACACTGCTCGCGGGAGAAAACCGAGTCATTTGCCTCCGATTATCGCTGCACAAGGACTTTCCAAGAGATACGGCGCCGAACCGCTCTTCCAGAATATTTCGTTCACGGTTTCCGAGGGCGAACGCATCGGGCTGATTGGTCCGAACGGCTCGGGCAAATCGACCCTGCTCGAAATTCTGTGCGGGAGAGTCCACCCGGATACCGGCGAAGTGGCGATTCGCAAGCGCACGCGCCTCGCCAGCGTCGCGCAAAATTCGGAATTCCCAGCCGGCGCGACGATTCGTTCCGTGATCGCGGGGGCTCTCGATCGCGCCGAAGTGCCGGAAAAAGAGAGGGCCTCGCGCATCGCCGAGCCCCTCGGACGCGCCGGTTTCACGGATATGGATACCCCGACAGCAGCTCTCTCCGGGGGATGGCGCAAACGTCTGGCGATTGTGGAAGGCCTCGTGCAAGCGCCGGATGTTTTGCTGCTCGACGAACCGACCAATCATCTGGACCTGGCCGGCATCCAGTGGCTCGAAACGCTCTTGCAAAACGCTCTCTTCGCATGCGTTGTGGTCAGCCACGACCGCTACTTTCTCGAAAATGTCGCTACCGCCGTGGTCGAGTTGGCGCGCTCGTACGAGAATGGTTTTCTGCGCGTGAGCGGAAACTACAGCACGTTCCTCGAAGCGAAAGAGGTATACCTGCACGCTCAGCGCAGGCGGCAGGAAGCTCTCGAAAACCTGGTGCACACGGAAATTGAATGGCTGCGCCGAGGCCCCAAGGCCAGAACCACCAAATCGAAAGCGCGCATCGATACCGCCCAGGAATTGATCGGAGAATTAGCGGACCTGAATTCCAGAACGCGCACGCCCTCCGCCAAAATCGATTTTTCCGCGACCGACCGCAAGACCAAGCGATTGATCACGCTGGACGATGTGACTTACGGATTTGGCGGGCGCACTCTATTCGCCGGAATCCACTTCACCGTTACTTCGGGAATGCGAGTAGGCCTCGTGGGGCCGAATGGGAGCGGCAAGACCACTCTGCTTCGCCTGCTGCGCGGCGATATCGAGCCCACGCGCGGGGGGATTCGCAGGGCCGACGCCTTGCGCATCGTTTATTTCGACCAGAACCGCGAGCTGGACCCGGACATCAGCTTGCGCCGCGCCCTCGCCCCGGACAGCGACTCCGTGATCTATCAAGACCGAGTGATCCACGTAGCCGCCTGGGCCGCGAAATTTCTTTTCGATCCCGAGCATCTCAGCCAGCCCGTCGGCAAACTTTCCGGCGGCGAACGGGCGCGTGTCCTGATCGCGCAGCTCATGTTGCAGCCGGCGGACGTGCTGCTGCTGGACGAGCCGACCAACGACCTTGACATCCCCACGCTGGAAATTCTCGAAGAGAGCCTTCTCGAATATCGCGGCGCGCTGGTGCTCGTCACGCACGACCGCTTCATGCTCGATCGCGTTTCCACCATCGTGCTGGGCCTCGACGGGCTGGGCGGCGCGGAACGCTTTGCCGATTACTCGCAGTGGGATGTCTGGCAGCGCGCTCAACAGAAGGGAACCGCGAATTTGTCGAGCGGCGCGAAACACCCGCCCGCGGCGGGGGAATCTCTGCCCGCTATCGCGAAGAAAAAACTTTCCTATCACGAAGTTCGCGATCTGGAAACGATCGAAGAGCGCATCGCCGAGGCGGACAAAAATCTCGAGGCGCGGCACACCGCTCTGGAAGATCCGGCGGTAACCAGCGATCCCGCGCTCCTTAGGGCCGCCTGCATTGAAATGGATGAAGCGCAGAACACGCTGGATCGTTTGTACGCGCGCTGGGCCGAACTGGAAAAAAAGAAAACCGGCGCCTGACAGGATTTGTGTAGCGCCCGCCTTCAGGCGGGCATTGTGCGCGCGAGCGAATGCCCGCCTGAAGGCGGGCGCTACACGATCCGTCGCGCCGGATCAAGGAAGACTGATTCAACATAAACTGAAGGGAAGGAGCAGACATGGAGAAGCCGGGGAAAAATATTTTGGTGATCGACGTGGGGGGAACGCACATAAAAGTACTCGCCACCGGACAAAAGGAACCCGTCAAGATCGATTCCGGACAGAAGATGACGGCAATGAAAATGGTGAAACAGGTTCGGGACGCGGCGAAAAACTGGAATTATTCCGTCGTATCGATCGGCTATCCCGGCCCTGTCGTCCACGGGCGTCCTCTCAGCGAACCGCACAATCTCGGAGGCGGCTGGGTCGGATTTGATTTCCGAAAAGCCTTCGGTCGCCCCGTGAAAATCCTGAATGACGCCGCCATGCAAGCGCTGGGCATCTATCGAGGTGGAAGGATGCTTTTCCTGGGTCTCGGCACGGGCCTCGGTTCCGCCATGATCGTCGACGGTATTCTCGAGCCAATGGAAGTCGCCCATCTTCCATACAAAAAGGGACGCACCTATGAGGATTACCTGGGCATCCGAGGATTGAAACGGCTGGGCAAAAGGAAGTGGCGGCGCCACGTGGCGATCATTGCCGAACAGCTTAAAAATGCTCTCGAAGCGGATTACGTCGTCCTCGGCGGCGGAAACGCCAAGCTGCTGAAAACTTTGCCGCCAGGATGCCGCTTGGGCGACAACTCATCGGCATTTACGGGCGGGTTCCGCCTCTGGGACGATCCGGAAGAATCAGCAAGGTGGAATCGCGCGCGTGGCGCGGAAGCAGCCAAGAAGTCCGCCTAAACTTGTTCCCGTTTTGACCGATGATTCCTTTGATGCGTGGGCCCGTCGCGGCGTGCCCGCACCCATCGGAATCATCGCATGCCAGAATTGAACGATCCCGACATCTACCAAACCGTCCTCGATGGCCTGCAAACCGGCGTCTACATTGTTGACCGAAACCGCCGAATCCGCTTTTGGAACCAAGGCGCGGAACAGATTACCGGGTACCTCCGGCAGGACGTCGTCGGCCGCTTTCTGCGCGACCACTTGCTGATCACGGGTGATGACGCCGAGAGTCTGGATTCGGTGCCCGACGACCCCATCAATCTCGTGTTTCGGGACGGCAAGCCCTCGATACTGGATGTATCCATTCTCCACAAAGACGGATACCGGGTTCCCATTGTCCTTCGGACCAGCCCGATTCGAAACAGCCACGGCACAGTCGTTGGGGCGGCGGAAAGTTTCGAGAAGAATCGCACCGCCTCGGAATCGACACGTAGGCACTCTGGTCTGGCTGATTTTGGCTGTTTGGACGCGGTTACCGGAGTCGCGGCGCGAAGTTTCATGGAAACGCAACTTCGCGAGAACCTGATCACCTTCGCGGAGCACAACACCCCCTTCGGAATACTCCTGGTCCAGGTCGATCATATGGACGAATTTCGGGCGAGCCGGGGCCCGGGCATAGTGCCCACGATTTTGCGTATTGTTGCGCAGTCGATTGAGAACTGCGTGCGACCGACAGACCGTGTCGGGTGCTGGGGCGAAAATCAATTTATCGCCATCCTGCTCGAGTGCAGGGAATCCGAAGTGTCACTGGTTGGGGAGCGGGTTAGAAGAATGATTGGCCGCGCGGAGATCGAGTGGTGGGGCGACAAGTTCTCGGTCACAAGCCCCGTGGGAGGCGCGGGTTGCCGCCCCGGAGACGACCCTGATCTACTCTTGGTGCGCGCGGCCGCCTCTCTTCAGGAAAGCATCGGAAGAGGCGGGAATTGCGTCACCGTTCTGCGGTGATGTCTCGGAAGGAATCCGGAGGTCCGGACAGCGATGTTTTCGATCATAGGAATCGTGGTGGTCTTTGGCGCCGTGGTTGCCGGGTACTTGATGGAACACGGCAACTTGAAGGTTCTGATGCAGCCCGCGGAATTGATCATCATCCTGGGGGCCGCGATCGGGACGGTCCTGGTCGCCAACCCGCTTCACATCCTGGCGAAAATTGGCAGCGGGCTGGGAGGAGCTTTTGGGGGCTCTCCCTTCAATAAACAAAGATATTTGGATTCCCTGAAAATGATGTTCGAGCTTTTTTCGCGCGCGCGCAAGGAAGGGCTCATGTCGCTGGAAGCGGACAGCGACGACCCCGAAAAGAGCCCGGTGTTTTCGAAGTATCCCAAATTTTTGAAGGACCACCACGCATTGCATTTCGTTTGCGATTCGCTGCGCATGGCTGCCAGCGGAGGAATCGAGCCTTTTGACGCGGATCAGATGATGGAACTCGACATGGACGTCCACCACCACGAAGCCACGCAGCCCGTGGCGGCGCTTTCCACCATGGCCGATTCTCTGCCGGGGCTTGGAATTGTCGCGGCCGTGCTAGGCGTCGTCATCACCATGGGCGCGCTCGGCGGACCACCCGAGGAGATCGGCAAAAAAGTGGCCGCTGCCCTCGTGGGAACTTTTCTCGGCATTCTACTCTGCTACGGGCTGGTCGGCCCGCTGGCGGCAAACATGGCCAAGATTGCTGATGACGAGCATGCTTATTACCACGTTATGCGGGTCATGCTCGTGGCCCTGCTCAAGGGCACCGCGCCCACCGTGGCCATCGAGATTGGGCGCAGGGCGATCCCCGGGCACGTCCGGCCGACCTTCCAGGAAGCGGAAGCGCACATTAAGAACAAGGGCGAACCCGCGCAGCCGGAAGCCGCCGCTGCTGCCTAGCTGCCCCATTGGAAAATCCATGACCGCGAAACCGCCGATCATCATCATCAAAAAAAAGGCGGCCATGGCGGCCACCACGGGGGCGCCTGGAAAGTTGCGTATGCGGATTTCGTGACCGCGATGATGGCCCTGTTCATCGTGTTGTGGCTTCTGAGCAGCAGCAAACAAGTTCAGGAAGCAGTCGGCGGCTATTTCAGGGATCCCACCGGCACATCCAGAAAAGTCGGCAGCGACATGCAGGGGGCCGGAGAGAGCTTCAGCGTTTCCAAGGACAACATGGCGCAGTTGAAGGAAGAACTTCAGAAGACGATGCGCCAGGTTCCCAATTTTGACAAATTGCAAAACCACATCGAAATGACGATCACTTCCGAAGGACTTCGGATCGAACTGATGGAGTCCGCGACCAGCACGTTTTTCGACAGCGGCAAGCCGGACCCGAACAAGGATGGCCAGGACATCTTGCTGGCCTTGTCAAAGGAACTCGGCACGCTCCCCAACAAAATTGCAGTGGAGGGACACACGGATTCAAAGCCCTATTCGGGGAAGAGCAACTATTCCAATTGGGAGCTCTCCGTGGATCGCGCGAATGCGGCTCGCAGGCTGATGCAGCAAAATGGCATTCGGGATGACCAGATCATGCAGGTCCGCGGCTTTGCGGACCAGCATCTCCGCAAAGCGGACGCGCCGCTCGATCCTTCCAACCGCCGCGTCTCCCTCATCGTGCAGTATTTGAATAAGAAGCCGGATGACGACGAACCGCCCGCCGGCGGAAGCAAGGAAGGAACCAAGCCTGCGGGAGCAGAAGCGCGGAGACCATCTCCGGAAGGCAAGTGAACTTCAAATCCGTTTTGCAATTTAGTGGCACAGGCTTCAGAGCCTGTGTGGGAACTTGAAATCAGCTCGTCTTTGTAGCGCCCGCCTTCAGGCGGGTATTTTGGAATCAAGCGGATGCCCGCCTGAAGGCGGGCGCTACATAAGAGCAAAACCCACAGGCTGAAGAGTGTGGGTGAGAACTAAGTTTTTGATGGTTGTGACCACAATATATTGTGGAAGGCGAAAAGCATCTTCCAATTAGTGGCCACAAAACCTAGTTCTCACACAGACTCTGAAGCCTGTGCCACTGGCTTTGTTTAGTCCGCCGGACGCGGATTCGGCCCGATCCGGTAACCGGCTCCGCGC
This sequence comes from uncultured Acidobacteriota bacterium, assembly GCA_963819395.1. GTDB lineage: Bacteria > Acidobacteriota > Terriglobia > Acidiferrales > UBA7541 > Palsa-360. The sequence continues at coordinate 135,039 of CAWFVW010000002.1, read as the reverse complement.
ACGGTGTGAATGAGCCTCTCCGGCGCGTCCGCGTCAATTTTCTTGCGCAAATATTCGTCGGCGCAAGTGGACAAGCGCAAGGCCGGCCGCCTGGCGATGGCCATTCAAGTGGCGTTTCAGGAACTTGGAGTGTTTCAGACATCCAACACCAAGATTCCCCTGAAGGATGAAGACGAGATCCCGTTTGAGAAGGTGCAGGTGGTGGAAAATATCAGCAAGGACACGGACTTGAAACGCCTGGTGAACCCGATGAAAGGCGTGCTTTCCAGCGCGGCCGAGGCGCAGTCATTGCAAGAAGCCAAGGATGAGATCCAGAAGGCGCTGAATCCGGAAATTCAGAGGCGCGAAGTCTCCATGTCCATGCGCCGCGAGGGGCTGGTGGTGAGCTTGAAAGAGATGGGATTTTTCGATAGCGGGTCGGCTGCCATTCGGCCGGGCTCCCTGGATGCAATCTCGCGACTGGCCGGAGTATTGAAACGACGGCCAGAAAATCTGCGCATCGAGGGACACACGGATAACATCCCGATTCACACCGCGCGGTTCGCCACGAATTGGGAACTTTCGACGGCCCGGGCCACGGATCTCATTCAGCTTCTGATCACGAATTATGGAATTCCGCCGGGACATCTCTCGGCTGCAGGGTATAGCGAGTTCCATCCTGTGGCCAGTAACGACACCCCAGAGGGCCGGGCGCAAAACCGGCGACTCGACGTCGTTATATTGGCCCCTCTTGTGCCCTTGGCCTCGCCGCAGGGGAACGACAAGCGGGAAGCCCCCGCGCCTGAGGCCGCGCCGAATCCATCCCTGGTTCACCCGTAATCCGCGCACGATGCGCTCAAGAATTACGCAATCTGGCCGATGAACCTCTTGAATTCCATGTCTTTGCATTCTGTTGCCGGATTGGACGATCCTCATGTCAAATGAAAGCACACTGCTGAAAGACGAAGCGGCCGCAACGGAGAACCTCGGAGACCCCGCATGGATTCGCATCCGCGATTTGATCTATCAGGTGTCCGGCATCTACCAGGCGGAGAACAAATTCTATCTTCTGGTCAGCCGCGCAAATCGAAGGATGAAGGTGGTTGGAGCGCGTTCACCCCGGGAATACCTTGATTTTCTGACGGCTCGGCCGAATCGCGATTCGGAAATGAGGAATCTGCTCAACGAAATCACGATCGGGGAGACCTGCCTTTTCCGGAGCCTGCCGCAGATTGACGCGCTTCGCCGGGTCGTGATCCCCTCCCTGGCCGAGGCCAAAAGAAAATTGGCGTTCACAAAACTTCGTTTCTGGAGCGCGGGCTGCTCGACGGGCGAAGAGCCGTACACGCTGGCCATGATCCTGCTCGAGGAAACGCAGGGCTTGCTGAAGGGGTGGACCTTCGAGGTCATGGCCACGGATCTGAACGACCGGTCGGTCTCCAAGGCGCAGGAAGGGGTTTACAACGATTACGCCGTGCGAAATGTACCTCCTGATTTCATGAGGAAATATTTCACGAAGGTTGGGTCCGAGTTTCACGTGGCGGATTCGGTAAAAACCCACATCACGTTTTCGCGGCTGAACATGCTGGATGACAGCAAGATGCTTTTCATGCGCGGGCTGGACATTATTTTTTGCTGCAACGTGCTGATTTATTTCGACGGGAAATCCAAAACGCGAACGATTCAGCATTTTTACAATGCGCTGATGCCCAACGGCTATTTTTTTCTCGGCCATTCCGAATCGTTGTACGGGATCAATGACAAATTCCGCCTGGTCCACTTCCCCGGAGCCACCGCGTATTGGAAGGCGACCGAAGCCACGCCGAAGGCAGGAACTCCATGAAAACTGAAACCCTTGACCGCCTGCGATCGCGAATCGTGAACATCGACTCCATGCCGGCGATCCCCGTGATTTTGCGCCCTCTGTTGCACTGCCTGGACCAGCCGGTTGAGCAGGTCGACATGGACCGCATCGTGGAACTGGTTTCTTATGACAAGTCCATTGCCGCCCAATGTATTCGCATGGCCAATTCCGCCCTGTTCATGCGCAGTACCCCGGCGGAAACGGTCCGCTCGGCCGTGATGAGCCTGGGGATGTGGCGGGTCCGCGATTTGCTCTTTTCCAATTCACTTTCGAAAGTCATTCCCGCCAATCGCTGGGTCGTCGATCCCGTCGGTTTTCTGGCGACATTCCCTCGGCGTCGCGCTGGTCTGCCGCAAATTCGCGGAGATGATTGATTACCCGGATCCGGAAAAAGCTTACCTTGCGGGCTTGCTGCACGACATCGGCGTTCTCGTGAATTGCATGGTGGCTCCCGAGGAATTCCGCGCCGCGATGGAAAAAGCGACACACGAACAAATCCCCCTGGATGAAGCCGAACAGTCCACGCTCGGCTTCACGCATAGCGACTCCGGCCGCATCCTTGCCGAGGCCTGGAAAATTCCCTCCGATATCGCCGACGCCATCGAACTCCACCATCAGATCGGCGATCCGGACCGCGGCGGGCCGCTCGTGGCGCTCGTCCATTTGAGCGACTTGCTTTGCCGGATGCGCGATTTGGGCTACGGCTACTACGAGCCCCGGCAGGTCGATTTCGCGAATGAGCCGGGATGGCTGTATTTGCTTATGAAATTTCCGGGCATGGCCGAAATCGATTTGGCGCGCTTCACTTTCTCCCTGGATGAATACACCCGGGAGGTCAGCGATCTCGTGGCCACTGTATTTGCGGCTTGATCCGAACTGTGAAAGCGTGCGAAACTCGAATCCAGTTCCGCGTTGACTTGGGGATTTGCCGGGAATAGATTTGATTCGTCCATGCCTGCCCGTCGGATCGGCAGGTTCGGTAGGATTTCCCCCTTCCCGCCGCTGGAAATCAAATCGCCAATTTGCCGATAAGGGGTTCTGTGTCCTCAGATATTTCCGTTCTTGAAGCTATACGTACTCCTGGCAAGGGTTCGCGCGCACGCGCAAAGCAAAAGGCGCGCAAGAAGACTCTTGAGCAGAGTGGAACATCGAAAGAAACCGCGCACCGCGGAACTCCTGCGGACCCGGAACATCGAGCCGCGCAGCAAGCCAGCAAAATGGAAGCAATCGGCCAGCTTGCCGGCGGGATAGCTCACGATTTCAACAATCTCCTGACCGTGATTTTGGGGCATAGCGAGTTTCTGCTGAAGCGTGAGGAACCGCGCGAGCGCTCGCGTCTGCGCGTCGAAGAAATCCGAAAGGCGGCGGAGCGGGGAGCGTGGCTCACGAGCCAGCTCTTGGCTTACAGCCGGAATCAAATGCTGGAGCCTGCGGTCCTCCAAATTCATACGGTGCTTGAAGACATGGACGGCATGCTGCGAGCCGTGCTTGGCGAGGACATCGCCCTGGACCTGGTCATGGATGCAAATCTTGGCTGGACAAAAGTGGATCCCGGAAAATTGCAACAGATTGTGCTGAATCTGGCGGGCAATGCGCGCGACGCCATGCCGCAAGGGGGCCGGCTGCGCCTGGAGACCTTCAACGTTTCCGTGAACGGGCAAACTCCCTGCGCGCAGCCTTTTGTTGCTCCGGGTGAATACGTCGCCCTTCTCGTGCGGGATACGGGCGCCGGCATGGACGAGGAAACTTGTTCGCGTGTATTCGAGCCGTTCTTCACGACGAAAGAAAAGGGGAAGGGGACGGGGCTCGGCCTCGCAACCGTCTACGGAATCGTGAAACAAAGCGGAGGATACATCTGGGTGCAAAGCAAGATTGGCGCTGGAAGCGCATTCCAAACGCTCCTGCCTCGAGTTGCGCGACCGGCTGATTTGCACATGACTCAAGATGCGTTCGACTTTAGCTCCGGTGGCGAGACCATACTTTTGGTCGAGGACGATCCTGCAGTTAGGGGGATGGCAGGGGAAGTCTTGCGTAGCCTGGGTTACTACGTCTTGTCGGCGCCCAGCGGGAAGGACGCTTTATCCCTTGCCGACAAGCATGAAGGGCGACTGGATCTGTTGCTGACGGATGTGGTCATGCCCGGGATGACCGGGCCGGAGCTCGCCAATCGATTCACCAAACAGTTTCCCGGGACTGGTGTCCTCTACATGTCCGGGTATATGGATGACGCGATTGAGAAGTACGGCGTTCGCGGGAGGGACGTGCGCGTTTTGCAAAAGCCATTCACGCACGAATCTCTGACGAAAATTGTCCGTGAAGTTCTGGGACCAGTGGCGCATGCTTCAGCTTGTGATGGGGTGTCTTTGCGCGGCTAAGATCCACAAGCTAAAGCATGCGCCACTGAAATCTGTCCCACGGATTGCTCCTTACTCCTTTCGGTTTTTACAGGTGCCTTGGCGCGGCTGGCAGCACGGTGTCGGCTGCGTTGCCGGAAAGCATTGCGCGCACGCGGGCAATCAGGTCGTCGAATTCGCTGATACCAAACAACTTTGCCGCGATAAAAAGAAGCGCAATTCCCACGGAAGTCACTATCGAGAGCAGGGCGAAGGCTCCGGGGATGGTGTGCCACGCGAAGTGCGGCTCCAGGTAATGCTGCAGACGGTGGCAGGCATACGCGACCGCCGCCGAAGCAGCGCAAACCTTAAGAAAAAACAGCGTGATGGCTCCGGCTTCGCGGTTATGAGTCCGCCGGTTTAAAAGGACGAAGAGCGCGACGGTGTAGACGGTGATCCCCAGCGAGCTCGCGAGCGCGAGGCCGTTATGTTGCAGGTGCCTCACCAGATACCAATACACGGGAAGATTCGCTAGGGCCAGCGCGGTGCCGACAATGGCGGGTGTGAGTGTGTTTCTCGTGGCATAGAAGCCGCGGGCAAGGATGTTTTGCGCGCCCCAGGCGAACATGCCCAGCGAGAAAAACATGAGCGTGGCGGCCGTGGAGTCGAAGTCCGTGCCGCGCAAGCGCGTGTGCGAAAAGACCAGGTAAACGACCGGCGAGCTTTCCGCGATGGTGAGAGCCGAAATAGGCACTAAAAGCGCGATGAGCCATTTCATCGTGGTGTTCAGCAGCCGGTTTAACTCCTCGATTTTCCCTTCGGAATAGAGTTGGGCAAGAAACGGAAATGAGGCGACTCCCACGCCTTGTCCCACGACTCCGAGCGGGACGCGCATCAGCGTCTTGCCGTAGCTGAGCCAGGTGATGGAGGCAGGCTGCAGGTAGGAGCCGAACCAGCGGATGACCCAGTCGTCTGTGAAGACGAGCGAGAGGGCCAGCATGATGGGAATGGAGAGGCGCAAAAAGAGGAGGAATCCCGGATGGCGCAGATTGAGATTGGGGCGAAATCGCGCGTCGACCCGCATGGCGCCATAAACCTGGAGAAGAAAATTGCCGAGGAGCGCTCCCACGAGGACGCCGATGGCGAAGCCGGTCATTCCGATGCGCGAGGCAAGCAAAATTCCGCCGAGGACGATCATCACGTTGTACACGACGGGCGCGAGAGAGGGAATCAGAAAGCGTCCCTTGGCGTACTGGACGGCGCTGAGGATGCTGCCCTGGTAGAAGCAAAATTGCGCCGGGAGCATCAGGCGCGTGAGAAAAATAAGACGCTGGCGCTCCGCCGGAGCGAATCCGGGAGCGATAATGTGCGCCAATTGGGGCGCGAAAATTTCGCCGAACCACGATCAAGACCGCCAGAAGCCCGCCCATGAAGGTCATCACGGTCGAGAAAACCCACCAGCCTTCGTCCTCGCGGCCTTCGGCGGAATACTTGGCGAAGACGGGAATGAATGTGGCGCTCAGGGAGGCTCCGGCCACGAGATAGTTCAGGAAATCGGGCAGGGTGAAGGCCGCGTAATACACATCGGTCATCGCGTTCGAGCCGACCTGGTGCGCCACGGCCCACTCGCGAAAGAATCCGAGCAGCCGGCTGGCCAGGATGCCGCCCATCACAATGCCCGTGGAGGTGAAAACGCGGCGATGAACGCTGGGTTTACTCACTCCGGTAATGGTAGAGGTTTTGGCGGAGTTCGCCTAGAGCGATCGTCGGCTCGTGAATCGAAACTGCACTGGTAGCCGCAGGCGGACGATTACATGGACGGCGCGCCTTGAGGGGACCCAAAAGGCGCGACCTATCAATCCATTCCCGTGGCCTTGGACGCCCCGCTTTCCAGGGGCTTGCGGGCAGGCGAATCCGGCGGGGCGGCTCGCAGGTATTGCGCGGGCCAACTGATTTTTTGTTTCAACTCGCGCGCGGTTCGCAAAGGCCAGTAGGGATCGCGGAGGAATTCGCGCGCCATGAGAACAAGGTCGGCTTGATCTTTCGCGAGGATATCCGCGACCTGTTCCTTGGTCTCGATCAATCCCACGGTGGCGGTCAGAATGTTTGCGTCGCGGCGGATGCGTTCAGCGAAAGGAACCTGAAAGCCGGGGCCGGCGACGATTTTTTGGTCAACGACGAGGCCGGCCGAGGAGCAATCCACCAGGTCCACGCCCAAAGGCTTGAGCTGCTTCGAGAGTTCGACGGCTTGATCGAGGTCCCAGCCGCCTTCCTTCCAATCCGTGGCCGAAATTCGAATGAAAAGGGGAAGATTTTCCGGCCATACCTTGCGGACGGCAGAAACGATTTCCCGCCCGATCCGGGTGCGGTTTTCGAACGATCCGCCGTACTCATCATTCCGGAAATTGCTGAGCGGGGAAAAGAATTCGTGCGCCAGATAGCCGTGCGCGGCATGAATTTCCAGGACTTGAAAGCCCGCTTCCAGGGCGCGGCGCGCAGCTGTAGCGAACGCATCCACAATTACGTGAATCTCCTCTTTCAATAAGGCGCGAGGCATGGGATACGTTTCCGAGAAAGCGACTGCGCTGGGCGCCACTGGTACCCAGCCGCCGTCTGCCACGGAAACCTTGCTCGACCCTATCCAAGGCAATTGCGTGCTGGCTTTGCGCCCCGCGTGAGCAATTTGCATTCCGGGAACCGTGCCTTGGCTCTTGAGGAATCGAACGATGCGATGGAGGAAGTCAACGTGCGCGTCTTTGTAAATTCCGAGGTCCTCGGCGGTGATGCGGCCCTCGGCCGTGACAGCAGTCGCTTCCGTGAAGACCAGGCTGGCGCCTCCGATGGCGCGGCCGCCGAGGTGCACAAGGTGCCAGTCGTTCGCGAATCCGTCCTGGCTGGAATATTGGCACATCGGGGAAACGGCAATGCGATTTTGCAGGGTGATTCCGCGAATGGAAAGTGGGTCAAATAAATGGGACATATGCTCCTCTAGAGTTTCCCGGTATGGTACGGCTTTTCTGTAGTCATTAGTCTCCGGCCAGCGTTGCAACTCGCTGCATTGGATGCTCTCCAAGCCCTGCCCGATGCAGCGCGATATTGTACATTCTGCAAGCCCCTGCGCGCGAAGTTTCGGCAGGAAGGGTGTGGTGGCGCATGCTTTAGCTTGTGGGGGGTATCCTTGAAAGGGCAAACCTTCACAAGCTAAAGCATGCGCCACTGTACTTCAGTCGGTTTCTTGCGTCACGATGTGGACATCCACTGCGGGGGCGTCGCGAAGGAAGCGGTGGATGGCGGTCATGTAGAGATACTTCCGCCAGCCTTCAACCGCGGAACGACCGAAGATTACCTGGGTCACATGCTTCTCGCGTACGAACTCGGCGGTTGCGGAAGACACATCCTTGCCCGTCAACTTCACGACCTTTGCGCCCAGGCTTTCGGAAAATTGAATATTGGCGTTGAGAGAATTCTTGTCCTGCTCCGAGGTGTCATGTCCGATGTCCACGTAGATAGCGTAGAGTTCCGCGTCCATGCGGCGCGCCATTCGGGAGGCGCGCGCGATCAGATATTGCGCGCGGGGATTTGAGCTGAAACACACCGCCATGCGTTCCCGCACCGGCCATGGATCATGAATGTCTTTCTGATCCATGTAGGTTTCCAGGCTGCGGTCCACTTGTTCGGCGACCTGACGCAGGGCGAGTTCGCGAAGCGCGATGAGGTTGCCCCTGCGAAAGAAATTTTTCAGGGCCTGGTCGACTTTTTCGGTGTGATAAACCTCGCCGCGTTTCATTCGGTTCTGGAGGGCTTCCGGCGTCAAGTCGACCATGACGATTTCGTTGGCGTGTTCCATTACCCAATCCGGGACGGTTTCGCGAATCTTAATCCCGGTGATGGCGCCGACGGTGGGGGCGATGCTTTCGAGGTGCTGCACGTTGACGGTGGAAAGTACTTCCATTTTTGCCGCTACGAGGTCCAGCACGTCTTCGTAGCGCTTGCGGTGTTTGCTGCCGGGAATATTGGTATGCGCGAGTTCGTCGACGAGAACCACTCGAGGATTTCTGGCCTTGATGGCCTCGGGATCCATTTCCTCGAAGATCGTGCCTTTATATTCAATTTTTCGCCGGGGAACTTGTTCGAGTTTGGCGGCAAGCTCGGCGATGCCTTTTCTTCCGTGCGTTTCGACCACGCCGACGACCACGTCCTCACCGCGGCTTTGCCGGCGGATGGCTTCGCTCAACATGCTGTACGTCTTGCCGACGCCGGGCGCGTAGCCCAGGAAAAGCTTCAGGATGCCCTCGGTCCGCTCCTTTGGAGAGACTTCTTCCAGCCACTCTTCAGGTGTCTTAGCCATTGCAGATATTCTCGTTCATTCCACCGAAGAAATGCTAGGCTAGAATCGGCCTGTGACCAAGAATCTGCCCGCAACCCTCGCACGATATGTAGCCGCGCTGGCCGCGGTTCTGGTCATCACGTATTTCTACGAGCACACGCACCGGTTCAACGCGACGACCGTGGCGTTCACTTATTTACTGGCTATTTTGGGTGTTTCTGCGGTATGGGGACTGGCGATTTCCGTGTTTATGTCGCTGGCCGCAACGCTTGCATATAATTATTTTTTCCTCCCGCCGGTAGGGACATTTACGATTGCGGATCCGCAGAACTGGGTCGCGCTGATCACGTTCCTTGCAACTTCGGTCCTGGCCAGCGATCTCTCCACGCGCGCGCGCAACCAGGCTGCGGAAGCCAACCGCCGGCGGCACGAAGTCGAGCGCCTGTATAGATTCAGCCAGCGCCTGTTGAGCGCCGGAAATCCCATCGAATTATTGAACGCCATCCCGCGCCAGATAGTGGAGAGTTTTGAGGTGGGAGCTGCGGCGCTGTTTCTCTCGGACAAGCAGAAAGTATATCGTTCAGGAATAAATCTTCCCCAGCTCGACGCCGCCTTTTTGAAAGCGATCGTGGCGCGCGAAGAACTGCAGATTGATGCCGAGCACAGCGTCTGCTTCGCTCCTTTGCGTCTCGGCTCGAAGATTCTTGGCAGCATGGGCATTTCCGGCCCAGTCCTCTCGCGTGAATCTTTGGAGGCCATGGGGACGCTGATCGCGGTTGCGATCGAGCGCGCCCACGCCATCGAAATGGTGGGGAAGACGGAAGCGGCCCGCGAGGGTGAACGCCTGAAGTCGGCCCTGCTGGATGCGATTACGCATGATTTCCGCACGCCTCTCACATCCATGAAAGCTTCGGTAACCACGCTGCTTTCCCCGGCGAAGCTCGACGGGGGGCAGCGGGACGAACTGCTGCACATCATCGACGAAGAGTGCGACCGTCTGAACCGGCTGGTCGGCGAGGCCGCGGAAATGGCGCGTTTGGAGGCCGGGGAAGTCAAGCTGCAGCTCCAGTCCGTGCGCGCGGACGATTTGATAGCCGGCGCGCTTGACGTGTGCAAGGGGGTCTTGGGGACGCGCCCGGTCCGGATTGAATTGAAAAACCAGGACTTGATGGTCCGGGTGGACTTCGCGCGCGCGCAAGAGGTGCTTGTCCATCTGATCCAAAACGCCAACCTGTATTCGTCTCCGGACCATGCCATAACAATAAGCGCGGATGAGAAGGACGAATTCGTCCAGTTCAGCGTGGCCGACCAGGGGCCGGGGATTGGGGAGGCGGAGTTGGGTCTCATTTTTGATAAATTTTACCGGGGCACGGACCAGCGTTACCGGGTGCAGGGTACCGGGATGGGATTGCCGATCGCCAAAGCGATCGTCGAGGCGCATGGGGGAACCATCGGGGTGATCAGCCAGGTGGGGCATGGATCGGTGTTTTCCTTTAGCTTGCCGATCATGAGGGGGATGACGGAACAAAAATGAGTACACCCACGATACTAGTTGTGGATGACGAACCGCAGATTCGCCGCGTGATGCGGACGACGCTGTCCAGCAACGGCTATACGGTGCTGGAAGCGAGGAGCGGGGACGAAGCCATCGAAGTCGTCCGGAAGGAGCGGCCCGAGCTTGTCCTGCTGGACGTCAATATGCCGGGGAAGAGCGGCCTCGAGACTTGTCGCGAAATTCGCGATCAATCTGACGTCGCTATTATCATGCTGACGGTCAGGAATACGGAGCACGATAAAGTGCTAGCTCTGGATGCCGGAGCCGACGACTATGTCGTTAAGCCCTTCGGCATGGAAGAGCTGCTTGCGCGCATACGCGCAGCCCTGCGACGCACCTCTTCGGCTGAGCCTATCCCACCGTATATTTCGAATGATCTGGAGATTGATTTCGAACGGCGGAAATTGCTGGTTCAGGGGCGGCCGGTGCGGCTGACGCCAAAGGAATTCGAACTTCTTCGGCACCTCGTAGCCAGCCAGGGCAAACCGCTGGAGCACCGACGCCTCTTGCAGGCCGTCTGGGGACCGGACTATGGCGACGAGACGGAATATCTACGCGTTTTTATCAACCAACTGCGGAAGAAGATTGAGCCGGACCCTGCGCATCCCAAGTACATCCATACCGATCCGTGGGTAGGATACCGCTTTGAGCCCGCCAGTCCCGCCACGAGCAAAACGAAGAAGAACAAGTAGGACGGGCTTCAGAGTCTGTGTGAGAACTAGCCTTGACGCGTCTCTTATACTGCACGAGAGGGGAGACGCGATGGGGAAATTTTTGGATTACAACCCGGATCAGGCGTATTTGCTTCCGCCGAGTGTGCGGGATGTGTTAGGCCCAGGGCATTTGTGTTTTTTCGTGCGGAGGATAGTGGCCAAGTTGAACTTGAGCGGCTTCCGAGACGAGTACGGAAGCGAAGGCGGGCCGGCCTACGCGCCGGAGATGATGGTTTCGGTATGGCTGTACGCCTACGCGCTGGGGGTGACCAGTTCGCGAAGGCTGGAACAGCGCATTCGCGAGGATTTGGCGTTTCGATATTTGGCAGGCGGGGCGGCGCCGGATCACTGGACGCTGAACGCGTTTCGGCGGCGGCACGCGAAGGGGTTGAACGATTTGTTTACGCGCGTGGTGGAGTTGGCGCGAGCCAGCGGGCTGGGGCGTTTGGGGCACGTGGCCATCGACTCGACGCGCATCGCGGCGAACGCTTCGCGGAATCGCCTGGACACCGAACAAGCGTTGCGGGAGAAACGAGCGCGCATTCGGCGGGACATTCGGCGATGGCAGAAGCAGTGCGATGCGGAGGATCCCAACGAAGGCGCGGGCAAGGAAGTGGGCAGCGAAGTGATCGAGCGGCTGGAGCAGCAACGGCAAGAAATTCCCGCGCGGCTGGAGCGCTTGCGGAAATCGGGACTGAAGAAACTTTCGCGCACCGATGCGGACAGCCGTTTTCTGCGCGAGCGGGGCGGGTTCACGCTGGGCTACACGGGCACGCTGGCGGTCAGTGAGGATCACTTGATTGTGGGGCAGTGCGTGACGCAGGAGACCAACGACAATGAGCTGCTGCTGCCGCTGCTGGATTTGGTGGAGCAAGCGTGCGGAGAGAAGCCGCGACGTGCCAGTGCCGACAGCGGATTTTTTTCGGTGGAGAATTTGCGGGCCTTGGAGGAACGAGGAATCGACGGCTATGTTCCAGACTCCAATCTGGCGCGCTGGTTGAATCGCGGAGGGCGGCTGAGGACGCGGGCCAACGATCCGGCGCATCGCCGCATGCGACGGAAATTGCGAGACCCGGCAGGCCGCGCGATGTATGCCAAACGCAAAGCGATCGTCGAACCAGTGAACGGAGTGTTGAAAGAGCAACGAGGCATGCGGCGGTTCCGCCAACGAGGGCTGGCCAAAGTGACAGGAGAATGGGCGCTGAGCAGCACCGCGTACAACTTGACGCGCATGTGGCGCGCCAACTAGCCGCCGCGCCAGACTAATTTCGCAGATTCATGCTTAGGAAACAGTCATAAGCTCAAAAGCGAAGCGCAAAAACAAAGCGGTATCGAGTCTTCACACAGACTCTTCAGCCTGTCTGGTTTTGAATTTTCAAGCCCTGGCAGAAGTCAAAAGAAGACAGGCTGAAGCCCGTCCTACTTGTGCATCGGATGCGTAGTGTCTAAATCCAAATTCAATTCCAGGACATTGACTCGGGGCTCGCCGAGGAAGCCAAGCTGGCGGCCTTCCGTGTGGCTGGCGATAAGGGTGCGGACGTCGGCTTCGCTGATGCTGCGCTCGTGAGCGATTCTTGGAACCTGAAAGTCCGCGGCTTCCGGAGAAATGTGCGGGTCCAGGCCCGAGGCGGAGGTGGTGACGAGGTCCATTGGGACTTGCGCGTTCGGATTTTCGGCCTGGGCTTTTTGGATGTCCGTGGTCATGCGGTCGATCAGCATCTTATTGGTGGGCCCGAGATTGGAACCGCCCGAGTTGCCCGCATCGTATCCGGTGCCCGCCGCCGAGGGGCGCGAACGAAAATATCCGGGCGAGGAAAACGGCTGGCCGATCAGGCGCGAGCCGACGATCTTTCCGTTCGGTGTGATCAAGCTGCCGTTGGCTTGCTTCGGGAAGAGAAGCTGCGCGAGGCCGGTCACGACAAAGGGGTAGAAGATGCCCAGCAGGATAGTCGTCACAATCGTCATCAGGATCGAAGTTACGAAATGCTTTTTCATAGCGGTGTCCTCAAACAATTCCTCTCTCATGCCCAGTGCAGGGTAGTAATTACCATGTCGATTAACTTGATGCCGATGAAGGGCGCGATGATCCCGCCCACGCCGTAAACCAGCAGATTCCAGCGCAGCAATGCTGATGCGCCCATGGGCCGGTACTGTACGCCGCGCAACGCCAGCGGCACGAGGGCGACGATAATCAGCGCGTTGAAGATGACCGCCGACAAGATCGCGGACTGCGGAGTCTTCAAGTGCATAATGTTCAGAGCCTCAAGGACGGGGAAGGCTCCCGCGAACATTGCGGGGATGATGGCGAAATATTTGGCCACGTCGTTGGCCACAGAGAAAGTGGTCAGCGCGCCGCGCGTGATGAGCATTTGTTTGCCGATTTCCACGACTTCGATCAGCTTGGTCGGATTCGAGTCGAGGTCGACCATGTTCCCCGCTTCCTTGGCCGCCTGCGTGCCCGCGTTCATTGCGAGTCCCACGTCCGCCTGGGCCAGCGCGGGGGCGTCGTTCGTGCCGTCGCCGGTCATCGCCACGAGCTTGCCCTTGGCCTGCTCCTTGCGGATCAGCGCGAGCTTGTCCTCGGGCTTGGCTTCGGCGAGAAAATCGTCAACGCCTGCTTCCTGGGCGATGGCCGCCGCAGTGAGGCGGTTGTCACCGGTGATCATGACCGTGCGGATTCCCATGGCGCGGAGGTGATCGAAGCGCTCGCGCATGCCGCCCTTGACGATGTCCTTGAGCCGCACGGTGCCCATGATGCGGCCGCTGATAGCGACAAGCAACGGGGTCGCGCCGGAACTGGCAACGATTTGCACGACATCGTCGACTTCTGACGGGACAGCGCCGCCGTGGTCGATGACATACTTCTTGATCGAATCGGGGGCGCCCTTGCGGATCGCGCGGCCATCGAAATCCACGCCGGACATGCGCGTCTGCGCGGTGAACGGAATGAACGTGGCGTCCAGGGAGGACAGAGGCCGCCCGCGCAATCCGTATTTTTCTTTCGCCAGCACCACGATCGAGCGACCCTCGGGAGTTTCGTCAGCGAGCGAGGCGAGTTGTGCCGCATCAGCGAGCTCCGCGTCCGTCACGCCGGGAGCCGTGATTAGCTCCGTTGCCTGCCGGTTGCCGAGCGTGATGGTTCCGGTTTTATCGAGGAGCAGGGTGTCCACGTCGCCGGCGGCCTCGACGGCGCGGCCGGACATCGCCATTACGTTTCGCTGAATCACACGGTCGATTCCGGCGATGCCGATAGCGGAAAGCAATCCGCCGATGGTCGTCGGGATGAGACATACCAGCAAAGACCACAACACGAAGGCGCTTTGCGGTGCGCCCGAATAGATGGCCATGGGCTGAAGCGCCGCGACAGCCAGCAGGAAAATAATTGTCAAACCGCAAAGCAGAATATTCAGCGCGATTTCGTTGGGCGTTTTTTGCCTCGCCGCTCCCTCGACCATTTTGATCATACGGTCGAGAAACGTCTCGCCGGGATTTGACGTAATGCGGACTTTAATTTCATCGGACAACACGCGCGTGCCGCCGGTCACGGCCGAACGATCCCCGCCCGATTCGCGAATCACCGGAGCGGATTCGCCCGTGATTGCGGATTCATCCACCGAGGCCACGCCTTCGATGACTTCGCCGTCCCCAGGAATAAATTGCCCGGCGATGACCACGACCACGTCACCCGCGCGAAGCTTGGAACCGGACATTTCCACCGTGCAGCCGTCGGGTTTCAATTTGTACGCGACGGTTTCCGTGCGCGCCTTGCGCAGCGTGTCGGCCTGCGCTTTGCCGCGCCCCTCGGCCATGGCTTCGGCGAAATTGGCGAACAGAACCGTGAACCACAACCAAACCGTGATTTGAAATTCGAACCCGAAACCCTGCGTGTGACGAATGACATGGCTGACCAGTTCGACGGTAAGCAGAGCCGCGCCAATCTCGACGACAAACATGACCGGATTCTTCATGAGCGTCGCAGGATTCAGCTTCACGAACGAATCCCACGTCGCTCGCCGCGCAATGTCGGCGTCCCAGATTGATTTGCTTTTCCTGGCTTGGGCTGTCATTGATTCTTCCTTAGAAAGTCTTTCCGGCATACATCAGCAGGTGCTCGAGAATCGGGCCGAGGCTGAGCGCCGGGAAAAAAGTGAGCGCGCCGACAATCAAAACGACGGAAATCAACAAGCCGGTAAACAGCGGCGTCGTCACCGGAAACGTGCCGGAGGTTTCCGGGACGTGCTTCTTTTGCACCAGGCTGCCGGCGATGGCCAGCACCGGGATTACCATGAAGAACCTACCAAATAGCATCGTTGTGGCGAGAGTTGAGTTATACCAGAGTGTGTTTGCACTCAGTCCGGCGAAGGCCGATCCGTTATTGGCGCCCGCTTCCGCATAGGCATAGAAAATTTCCGAGAGTCCGTGCGGTCCGGCGTTGGAGAGGCTCGATAACCCAAACTTCGGCGCGACCACGGAAATAGCGGTGAACGTTAGGACCATGAGCGGATAAATCAAAATTGTGAGCATGGCCATCTTCACATCGAAAGCCTCGATTTTCTTGCCCAGATATTCCGGCGTGCGCCCCACCATCAGCCCCGCGATGAAGACGGAGAGGACAATGAATACGATGATTCCGTAGAGGCCGGACCCGACGCCTCCGAACACGACCTCACCAAGAAGAATGTTGATCAGAGGAATCATTCCGCCGAGCGGCGTGTAAGAATCGTGCATCGAATTGACGGCGCCGCAGCTTGTGTCAGTCGTCACCACGGCCCAGAGCGCCGAATTGGCAATGCCGAAACGCACTTCCTTGCCCTCCATGTTTCCGGCAGGCTGCAGGTGGTTCGCCGAAGTTTGTACGAGAGGATTACCTCTGGCTTCGGCCGAGTACGCTGCCGTGACTCCCACAAGAAAAAGAATCGCCATGGCGCACCAGACCGCCCAGCCGTGGCGCGGCGAGCCTGTCATTTGTCCCAGCGTGTACGTCAAGGCAGACCCGATCGCGAAGATTAAAACCAGCTCGAAGAAGTTCGTGAGCGGGGTGGGATTTTCATAGGGATGAGAGCTGTTGGCGTTGAAAAAACCGCCGCCGTTGGTTCCAAGTTCCTTGATCATTTCCTGCGAGGCGGTGGGGCCCTGCGCGATGGTTTGTTCCTTGACGATTTGGGTTGTGGTTTTCCCGCTGGAGTCAGTTGTTTGCACGGTCTGAGGGTCCACGAGCTGTGCGGTGTCGTACGGCTTGAAATTTTGTGGCACACCCTGCCAGACCAGGAAAAGCGCGCCCAAAATGCAAATCGGCATCAATACCCAGAATGTTGCGCGCGTCATATCGACCCAGAAATTTCCGAGCGTGTCCTGTTCCCGCCGCGCGATTCCGCGAACGATGGCAATGGCCAGGGCGATTCCGACAGCTGCGGAAATGAAATTGTGGTACGCCAAGCCGGCCATCTGCGTCAGGTAGGACATGGTGGTTTCCGGCGTGTACGCTTGCCAGTTTGTGTTCGTCGTAAAGGACGCGGCCGTGTTGAACGCCAGGTCCGGCGCCACGGCGACCAGCTTCTGTGGATTGAGGGGCAGATGGTTCTGCAAACGCTCGATCAGATAGGTCGCGAACATCGTGACGCCGCTGAACATGAGCATTGCGCCGGCGTATTCGGTCCAGCGCATTTCCCTGGTTTCATCGACGCCCGTCAGCCGGTAGACCAGCTTCTCGATCGGGCGCAGGACCGGGTCGAGAAATGTCTTCTCCCGGTTGAATACGCGGGTCATGAACGAGCCCAGCGGTTTCGTGAGCGCGAGCACCACCAACAGGAAGAACAGGATCTGGAACCAGCCGTTGTTTGTCATAGTTAGAACTTTTCCGGGCGCAGCATCGCGTATACAAGATAGACGAGCAGGCCCACGCACACCGCCAGCGATACGACTGTATCGAGCATTTTCCCTACCTCAATCCATCGCAGAATTTCACGTACAGTACGGACAAAACAAAAAACACGAGCGTTGAGATCGTAAAAATCGTATCTAGCATCGCCGTCCTTCCTTCACATCTCCCGGCGCATCATATCGCCCGGGCCGGACAAATTGCTTCGCTTTCCTTGTGGAAATCTGCTTCACCGGGCCCACAGGTGCCCTTATGAGGCCACCCTGTGAACGGGTTTGCCGCTATATTGATCTCGAGTCCGAAACGGAACCACGGAAACTCCGCCCTGCGCGCTGTGGGAAATTGGGTGCGTTATAACTGCCACGTCAGCCCAGTCCCCTTCGTCAAAATTCGACTCAAGCTCGCGGGCATCATTCTCCGGCCGGTGCCCCTCTTTCCAGAAGTTCGCCAGCACATAGAGCAGAAAAACGACTCCCAAGCCATTCAGTACCAGGAAGATTGTCATGACCATTGGACCCCCTTACGGCGCCAGCTGAGCAGCTCATGGGTTTGGCATCTTTCGCGATTTCTGCTTGGCAGATCGCTTAGAACTATCGGCCAAGCAATCCCGCCTCGATGCCACTTGCTCCGTTTTGAGGCACATCACGCTGGGCACCTTGTCACGTTCCATCGTCTTTGTGTGTCACCCATTCACTTGCTGCCTTACATGCGAATAATGCGTCTTGACGAGTTAGGAAGTCGTGCACAGGACATAAGGATTCTGTTAGACGAAGAAAGGGTATGCTAAGTCCTCTTGTTCTAGCGGGCGGGGACCCCTAGAATGGAAACCTCCAGTTTATGTTCTTCACTCTTCAGATGAGTCACCGTTCGGGACGCCTCGCAGGGTTGCTGTTGCTGGCGCTCCTGGCTGGTGTTAGCGGGCACGCGCAGGAGCGTGCCGATTGCCGCGCGTTCCCTAGCGCGCTGCTGCATGCTTCCGTGCGGTATTGCGTTTATCTTCCGGCCAGCTATTCGGCTCCAGACGCGAAGGCCAGAAAATACCCGGTGTTGTACGTGTTGCACGGGCTTGGCGGTAATGAGCGGGCAATGGCACTCGATGAAGAGTGGACTACGTTGCAGGACCTGCGCAGCGACCACACCGTGGGCGATTTCCTAGTCGTTGCGCCGGACGGGGGAGATACGTTTTACATCAACTCGCGGGACGGCAAGACTCCGTACGGCGACTTCTTTCTACGCGAATTCATCCCGTTCATCGAACGGACATACAGAGTTCGGACAGAGCGCTCCGCCCACGGGATCACCGGATTTTCAATGGGCGGATACGGCGCGTTGCGGATCGCCTTTGCGCATCCCGAGTTGTTCGGCTCCGTCAGCGCGCATAGCGGGGCGCTGATGCGAGCGCCGCCGATCGGCGTGGATGCGGGCGCGTCGTCGGGGAATCCGGCCGCGCGGCTGCTCGCAAAAGTGTTTGGCAATCCGATCGACTTGAAATTCTGGGACCTGAACAGCCCGTTTGTGCTGGCGCGGAAAAATGCGCGCCGCGCTTTTGAAAATGAAAATTTATTTCGATTGCGGTACCGAAGACTCTTTTGGCTTTTACCGCGGCGCGAGCGAATTGCACGAGACGCTCGATTCCCTCAAGATTCCTCACGAATTTCACCTCTACCCGGGCGGCCACAGCGTTTCGTACTTGCAGGCCCACAGCGACGCTTCGTTTGAATTTCACTGGCGCGAATTCAGCCTGGCAAAATGATTTGGGCATGGCAAGGTCCTGTAGCGCCCGCCTTCAGGCGGGCATTAGCTTGCTCCTAAAGTGCCCGCCTGAAGGCGGGCGCTACGGGTCCCATAGCGATTCTTCCACGCAGCCTCTAAAGCCTTCCATTTTCAGGTAATTCCGAATATTGCAGATGAAGCCACAATCCACAAAGCTCACCCTTGAGATGATTTCATGTGTCATGGTTAATGACATTTTGTATTGTTTGCAAAGACACAATTAGTGTAGAATCCCTTTCATGCGGGAAGTCCTCCCCCTCCAGGATCCCGCGCGTAGGCCATTCGCAGCACGATATTGTGCATCCCTCGGATTAGGCCGAAGCGCGCAGTACTCGGTCGTTCAGACCACTCGGATTTCTTCCGCGTTCGCAACGGGCGTCTGTTCCCAGCCCCGCTGACGACTTAAGGGGAGACACCCGTGCGCACAACCATCGCAGCAGCAATCTTCATCCTGATTCTTGCGGCAGTTTGCCCGCCGCTTGCGGCGCAAACCAGCCGGCCTACCTTTTTGTTCCTGCTGGAGGGCAAAGGGGTGCCAACCGGCACGATTCATGTATTCACGCGTCAATTCGTCGACGGGCGGCTATCACGGAAGTTGCAGGCTCGCCTTTCAACGCGGGGCTGACTCCGAATCAGCTGGTGGTCGATCCGACGGGAAGGTTCGTCTACGTCACGAACGAACAATCCGATGACATTACGGCGTTTTCTGTCAATGCTTCCACGGGTGCGCTGACGGAGTTGCCTGGATCGCCCTTTCCGATCGGGGCCGCTCCCAGTCACTTCCGGGGTTGACCCGACCGGGCGATTTTTTTATGTTTTTGCGACGAATATCGTGAATGGCTCGCTGTGGGAATTCCTTTACGAATTCACGATTGACGATGTCACCGGCGTCTTGACTGCGGCGAGTACTCCTCCCGCGCCATGGGAATTCGGGCAAGGGTCGCTTCTTACATCGATGGCCTTTGATCCGATTGGAAATATCGCATACCTGGGCCAGGATATCGCGGGAAATGTGGGCGCGCCCACCTTGATCGGCTCGATCGATTTTAGCAGCGGAACAATCACGGAAATTGGAGCCGTGCAGCCCGCCAATAGCGGGGAAGCGAACGATCTGGCCGTGAGCTCCAAACGGGAGCTTTCTGTATTCGATCAATACTGCTTTCAGCGAGGCCAATGCGTTTGCCATCGGCCCGCAGGGCGTTTCTCTTGCCGAAATTTCGGGATCGCCCTATTCGATTCCGTACGGCCCGTCGTCCCTGGCTGTGCATCCGTCCGGAAATTTCCTGTATATCGCGAATACGAATTCTACTTTTCAGGCCCCGCCGTCAACAGGCCCAGTCAATGGAAGTATCTATGCGTTCGCAATTAATTCCGTGACTGGCGGCCTTACGCAAGTCTCCGGCTCACCTTTTGCGCTGGGGGCTGTTGCTAACTCCATAGTGGTGGATCCCACGGGCAGATTTGCTTATATGACGGCCACAACTGGTTCGAGCGGTTCACCCTTCGCCCAGATTTTGGGTTTCTCGATCGATGGTTCTTCGGGAATTCCCACGCAATTTCCCGCGCCTCTTTGGACGGATGCACAGTCCAGCAACGGCAGCCAGCTTGCGATTTCCAGCGGCGCGACGGCTCCGAATCCTACGCCTATGATTTCCTCGCTTTCGCCGTCTTTTGCGACGGCGACCGCGATTCCGTTTACGTTGCAGGTGAACGGCGCGAATTTTGTGCCCGGCGCCACGGTGTACTTTGGAGGGCAGCCACGCAGCACTGCGTTTGTGAGTTCGACGCAGTTGAACGCGAGTATTCTCGGCAGCGATATCGACAACGACGGAACTGCCGTGGTCTTCGTATTCAACCCGCTTCCGGGCGGCGGCGCTTCGACTTCAGTCGAATTTCCCTTGTCGGCGCTTACTCCCGTGATTTCGTCCATCAGCCCTTCCAGCGTGGTTGCAGATACTTCTCCGATCTTGTTTGTAATAGGCTCGAACTTCGTGACGAGTTCCGTCGTGAATTTCAATGGCACGGCCCTGGCAACTCGTACCACAGTCCCACCCTCCTCACGGCTACGATCCCGACTGCGGATATCGTAGCGCAGGGAACAGCCAGCATCTCGGTAACGACCCCTTCGAATGGAGTGCCCGGCGGGGGAACTTCCAACACTGCTACCCTCACGATTTTGGGGCCGGAAACTCAGCCGGTGGTAAGCAGCATTTCTCCAACCAGCGCGACAGGGGGAGGGCCATCATTCACCCTTACGGTCAATGGAAGCGGCTTTGTGCAGGGCTCACAAATCAGCTTCAACGCGATGAATGTGGCGACGTCCGTCGTCAGCGACACCCAACTGACCGCTTTGATCCCCGCGAGCGCCATTGCGGCCGTCGGGTTACCCGAACGTGGTGGTGACGAATCCGGGCGGCCTTGCTTCCGTGCCGGTGCCCTTTACGGTTATTAATCCTCCGCCGGGAGGGGGCTCGGTCTCGCCGCCAAGCCTGCCCGCGGGAAGCAATGCGCTCACCTTGAATGTCTCTGGCACTGGATTTACGCAAGCTTCCGTCGTCCTTGTGAACGGTAGCCCGCGCGTGACGACTTTCGTGAGTTCCACTCTGCTGCAAGCCACTTTGCTGCCGAGCGATCTGGCGCAAGGCGGGACGCTGAATCTCACGGTTATGAACCCGCCCCCGGGAGGAGGCACTACGGCGGTAATCAGTTTTACAGTGGCCGATTATTCAGTCTCGCCGCCCAGCTCAACTCCACCCGTCACCGCGGGGCAAACGGCAATGTTCGCTCTGACGGTTTCGTCCTCGCACGGCACGTTTTCCGATCCGGTCACGTTTAGCGCATCCCCACTGCCAGCGGGAACGACTGCTTCGTTTTCGCCTTCGGCTACCGTCACTCCGGGTGCCGTCCCGCAAACCGTGATGCTTTCCGTAGCCACGACGCCGCACAACGAAACGTCTGCAATCCACCTCCCAAGCGGGTTCCATCCCGGCTTGCCCTTGCTTTTCCTGGCAGGCGTGGTTTTTGCCCTGATTGGGTTCTGGCTCTGGGTTTCCGGCGGCCGAGTGCAGCGCCTTGCTCCGCAACTACTTCTGGCGATGTTGTTGCTCGCAGCGGGGGGCTTGGTTGCTTGTGGAGCGGTAGGGGCTGGGAACTCTACCGCGCCACAGGTAAACCCCGCGACGGGCACTCCGGCGGGGACTTACCTGATCGTTGTCAACGCGACATCAGGCGGAGTAACGCACACCACGACCGTCACGCTCACAGTTATGTAATAATTGAGTTCGTGCTTTTTCCTGGACCGAGGCGAGTGGGGAAGATCTTAGGCGGGGTCGGCGGTCGCTGTTGGTTTCGCTGCGCGTCAAAAGTTTCCCTCCGTCTGATTCGGTGGGCACCGATTCTCGTCGCCGGGTTGGCCTGGACTTCCCCAGTTTGCGCGCAGGATTCACCGCCTAAGCCTCCTCCAGAAGCGCCCGCCGATTTGCCGGGGCAGGTTGTGCTGAACCCGGCGGGGCAGTGCGTCCAACCGCCGCCGATGGTTCAGTTGCAGGACTACAACGGGCCGCTTAACAAGGTGATTGGGACATTTACACGAAAACTCGACCGGCTGTCCGTTCACGATCCACACTACAAGCCGGGGCTCGTCCTTTGCTCGCTGGAAATCAAGGACAAATTCTTTTTGTTCCTCCGGGATTCCGTGGATCCGGAAACATTTCTCGCCGCCGGATTCGATGCGGGGATTTCACAGGCCAGGAATGATGACCCGACTTTTGGCCAGGAGTTCGGGGGATATGCAAAGCGATACGCCGCGAGCTATACCGACGAGGTTCAATTTCGATTTTTCAAGGAGTTTGCATACCCCACGATTTTTTCGGAAGATCCGCGGTACTACCGGATGGGGCAGGGGCCGAAAGGGCGGCGGTTCCTGCACGCGGTGAGTCACTCCGTGGTGGCGTACAACGACCATGGGCGACCCATGTTTAACTTTTCTGAATGGCTCGGAGAAATCAGCGCGACATCGCTCAGCAACCTCTATCACCCCGGGCAACAGCGCGGAGTCGGGCCTGCGGCGCAGCATGTAGCTGTTGATGTGGGGATGGATATTGGGTTTGACGAGCTTCGGGAGTTCTGGCCGGAAGTGGCGCGGAAACTGCGGCTGCCCTTCCGCGATCAGAACGAGCCGCCGCCGAGCGCGCTTCCTGCGGGGAGGTAGTAGTAGCGCGGGCTTCAGCCTGTGGGGTTTTGTCCTTGCTAGGCCTAACCCCCCACAGGCTGAAGCCTGTTCCACTTAAATCACACTAGTTTGCCGACGTGGGCTTCGAGGAGGGTCCAGGCGCGTGTCCCTGCTGTTTCTTTCCAACGGGCGTAATAGGAAGACAGCTTCGGGCGGAACGAGGAGGTGTCCGCCTCGTTAAAGGTCATGCCCTGCGTTGCGAGCTTGGTGCGAAATTCGGTGTTGAGGGCGCTGAGCTCCGCGCGCTGCAGGGCCACATATTTTACGGCATTGCGTTCGATGATCTTTTGCAAATCGGAAGGCAGGCGCTGCCACAGTTTCCAGTTCGCAAGCAGGTTAAATCCGGACCAACCGTGGTTGGTCATGCTCACGTATTTCT
Organism: uncultured Acidobacteriota bacterium; assembly: GCA_963819395.1. GTDB lineage: Bacteria > Acidobacteriota > Terriglobia > Acidiferrales > UBA7541 > Palsa-360. The sequence goes on along the minus strand of CAWFVW010000002.1, from coordinate 112,007 downwards.
GCACTTCGTACAGTTTTAAAAACTCCGCGACGGCCAGCGGGTTGGTCTGGGCTTCGGCCGTGCCGTTTTTCAAGGTTTCATACAGCACATTGAAATTGGCGACGACGGGCGAAGCGCCCAGGGCTTTCCACGCTTCCACGTAGATGGGAGCGTCGGGAGTCCGAATCTTCAGACCTTGCAGATCGTCCACGGTACGGATGGGATGGGTCGAGCAAGTGATCTGGTGGAAGCCGTTGTCGAAGCAGCCTTTTGGAACGCCGTAAATTCCCTTGGCTTTCATTTCCTCGCGCAAGTAGTCGCCAAGATCGCCGTCGAGGGAGCCAAAAACCTGGGCCGGTGTACGGAAGGCGAAAAGCACTCCTTGCACGTTCATCGCGGGCACGAGATTTCCGACTGACCCACCATTCAAGGTGAAAAAATCCAGTTCGCCGCTGACTACCATGTTGAGCGCGGCGGGGTCTCCCCCGGCGATCTTGTTGTTGTCTGCAAAAACCTGAACCTGGACGCGGCCGTTTGTTTCGGTTTTTACTGCGTCCCACAATTGCCATAGCCATTTGTCGAGCGGGCTTCCGGCGGGCTGGTTGTGGAACTGGCGCAGATCGAATTCCGCGGCGTGTGCACGGCGGGCGATGAGGAGCATTCCGCTCGCGGCCATCAGTCCGGCGCTGAATTTTCTCCGAGTGACTTTGTGAAGCATGAAGTTCTCCTGGCAGCGGTGGATTGCTTTCGCTGGAGCATCTGCGGCAATTCGATTTCGAGCGAGCCAGCGGCTAAAGCCTGATCTTGCGTCCTCAACGGCACGGCTAAAGCCGTGCCCTACAAAGATTCCGGAACTGCATTGGAAAGGACCCGGGCTACCCCATTTGGCTCAGCGAGCGGCCGAAATAGAAGCTGCGGGCGGTCTGGTCATCCCAGCCTACGTTGCAGTACGGAATCGACCACTTTGCTACCTTTGTGGGTTCTGTGACCGGTTTGCCCAGAGCGGGGCAGGAGAGGCAATAGCTGCCTTCGTGCGTCCCAATCCAGATCAGGTTTCGATCGAATTCGACGAACACATTTTCCGTGGTGCCGCGCCACCAGGATGCATAGTCATTGATCTCGCCTTCCAGTGGAGGCACGAACCACGCAATCTCTTTCGGCTCGGTGGGGTTGGAGATATCGAAAACGCGGACGCCGGCGTTGAACCAGGCAATCACCATGATCGAAGGATTGGACGTGCCGGGCGCGAGCCAGCATTGCGTATTGTGCGAACCAAAGCGTCCGCGCGCGAAGCAGAAGTCCGTGTAGGGAGCATCGGGAGGCGCCGCGGGGCGGGGGAAAAAGCCGATGATCTTCGGATTTTTGGGATCTTTCACGTCCATCATGTAGGGTGTGTGATAGTTCTCGCGGCAATCCGCTTCGAGGGCTTCGTGCACGGCCACGACTTTATTCATCAGGCGCGGATGGGCTGCGTCCGCAATGACCGGGTAGCAGGTGTGAAAGGGAATCGTGCCGAACGTGTCAAATTCATATTGCATGTGGCCGTAGGGCTTGGGGTGTTTTATGTCGGACAAGTCCATGGCGTAAAAACCGAATGCGCCAAAGCCGCCGTAGCCGATGGTGCCGCCGTCTTCGACGCGCTTGGGCACGGTGATCGCGCCGTGATTTCCGGTCCAGGAAGTCTTGTCTCCGGCGAAGCGGTATTTTTTGTATTCTTCCTCCTCGCCTAATTTTTGTCCGGGGACCCACCAGCGGGAAACTTCCTGCACGTTTGCGGGATCGGACAGGTCCACGATCATGAGCGCGTTGCTGTAGGGGCGCTGGTGATTTTCGAGGCGCAGGGTTTCATCCCAGCCGCAATCGAGATACGCGTATTTTCCGCCATCGTAAAAATTGTGGTGTGTGCCGTTGCCTTTCGCTCCGGTGTTGTATTCCTGGAGCAGATTCGGCTTGGTGGGATCGGTGATGTCGTAGTTGCGGATTCCGCGGAGGCCTTTGTAGGCGAGAACTTTGTCCCGCAATTCCTTGTCATACTGGCCGTGGGGGTATTGAGGAGTGGCGCTCGTAAGCGGCTGGGCCGCAGTGCACATCATGATCCACTTTTTTAGCTTGGTGTTGTAGACGACGGGTCCGCCGCCCAAAGTCACCCGCTTTTTGTTCAGCAGGGCCGGGTTTTTAGCCTCGCTGATGTCCACAAAGTCTCCGCCGGCCGGCAACAGGCGTTGCTTGCCCTTGGCCCACATGACCATGAGCGGTTCTCCTCCGCTGATGGATGCGCCCGAGATATGGGAAATAATTTCCATGTTGTGGATGTATTGCTTTTTGTCGATGTAGGTCAGCGAACCCATGGGGAGCGGAATTTCCGGAGCGGTGTTCGTGGTATAGAGCCCCTGCACCTGGGCGCGCGTGCCGATCGAATCGGCAAGCCCGGCGGCAGCCATGCCAACCGCCGCCCCTGCAGCGCTCTTCAGAAGCGATCTCCGGCTGAAAATTTTCTCCGCTCCGGCTGTTTGTTCAGGCTTGTTTTTGGATGAGAGGGAAGGTTTGCGGCTTTTTGGCATGGTTCTCCTTTGCCCGCTTCCGGCTAGAGTGTGGCACGACCGAACGTCTTCAAGATGGGCGCGACGGAATCCTTACACCCAGATGCGCCCGCATGCCGCGCATCATACTCCATTGATTTTTGAGCGCCAAGCTGCAATCGGCGACCTGCGGACCAGCCTGATTCTGAACGGCTCCGATCCCAGATTTCTCACCGGACCAGCTTTGGGCTAAAGTAGTGGTCAGACGGGCTGCGGGATGGGCTTGCATTTCCCGCCGGGGCCAAGGAGCGAGCATGAGCGTAACCGGCACGAGTGCTTTCACACAAAACGCCACCACACCGATGGAGATGCTCAGCATCAACACGATTCGCACGCTATCCATTGACGCTGTGCAAGCCGCCAATTCCGGGCATCCCGGCACACCCATGGGGATGGCGCCGGTGGCCTACTGCCTGTTTCAGGAATTTCTGCGCTACGATCCGAGCGATCCGCTGTGGCCCAATCGAGACCGCTTCGTCCTTTCCGCGGGACACGCTTCCATGCTCCTTTATTCGGTGCTGCATCTTGCGGGAGTGAAGGAGGCGAACAAGGAAACTCTCGAAATTCTGAATGGCCCCGCTGTTCGGCTCGAGGACATCAAGAATTTCCGGCAGCTCGGAAGCCGCTGCCCAGGGCATCCGGAATCGCATCTGACGACGGGCGTCGAGACGACGACGGGTCCTCTTGGACAGGGATACGCGAATAGCGTGGGGATGGCGCTCGCCGGACGATGGCTCGCGTCACGATATAATCAGCCCGGATTTGATGGCATCTACAATTACAACGTGTACGCGCTGGGCGGCGATGGATGCATGAATGAAGGAGTCGCCAGCGAAGCTGCGTCGCTCGCCGGGCACCTCCAGCTTTCCAACCTTTGCTGGATCTATGACAGCAACCGGATCACAATCGAAGGTGGGACGCCGCTCGCGTTTACGGAAGACGTGGGGGCGCGATTCGCCGCCTACGGGTGGAATGTTACGCACGTCACCGACGCGAACGATCTGGAAATGATTCGCGCGGGCTTCCGCACCTTCCTCGGAACGAACGACCGGCCAACACTGATCATCGTAAACAGCCACATTGGCTGGGGCTCGCCGCACCGGCAGGATACCGCGGCCGCGCACGGCGAGGCGCTTGGCGAAGAGGAAGTAAAGCTGACCAAGCGTGTGTATGGATGGCCGGAGGACGCGAAATTTCTGATTCCCGACGGCGTCTATGAACATTTTCAGAAGGGAATCGGTGTTCGGGGAAAAACAGATCGCGACCGGTGGACCGCGCGATTTGGCGAGTTCCGCGCCGCGCATCCGGAATTGGCCGGCGAAATTTCGCTCATGGAACACCGGGAGCTTCCGAAGGGCTGGGATAAAGATTTGCCTTCGTTTCCCGCCGATGCGAAGGGGCTTGCCACGCGCGACTCCTCCGCGAAAGTTGAAAACGCGATTGCGAAAAATGTTCCGTGGCTGATGGGAGGGGCGGCCGATCTTGCTCCTTCGACCAAGACCCTGCTGACTTTCGAGCCGGCCAGCGGATTTCAACCGGACAATTACATGTTCCGGAATATGCATTTCGGCATTCGCGAGCACGCCATGTCCGCGATCATCAACGGCATGAGCCAGATCAAGGTGCGACCATTCGGCGCAACCTTTTTTGTGTTCACCGATTACATGCGCGGGGGCTTGCGGCTGAGTGCGATCATGGAAATTCCGGTGATCTACGTTTTGACGCACGATTCGCTGGGCGTCGGAGAAGATGGGCCGACGCACCAGCCGATTGAGCATCTGGCGATTGCGCGGGCCACGCCCGGTTTGATTACGCTGCGCCCTGCGGACGCGAATGAAGTCGTCGAAGCCTGGAAAGTCGTCATGCAGCTTCAGCACGGGCCTGCGCTGCTGGTCTTGACGCGACAGGGTGTGCCCACGTTCGATCGCACGAAATTCGCTCCGGCCTCCGGAGTGGCTCGGGGCGCGTACGTGCTCGCTGAAAATGCTGGGGCGCGTCCCGATGTGCTGCTGCTCGCCACGGGCAGCGAAGTTTCCTTATGCGTCGAGGCGTTTGAACAGCTTGCTAACGAAGGAATTCAGGCCCGCGTCGTCAGCATGCCGTCGTGGGAACTTTTCGACAAGCAGGACAAGGAATATCGCGATTCCGTTTTGCCGCCCGCCGTGAAGGCGCGCGTTTCAGTGGAAATGGCCGCCACATTTGGGTGGGAGCGTTACGTTGGCATGTCGGGGCGCAGCATTGGGATGCACAGCTTTGGCGCTTCCGCGCCGATCAAGGCGCTGCAGAAGCATTTCGGATTCACGGTTGAGAATGTAGTCGCCGCCGCGAAGGAACAGATTGACGCGGCCAAGTAGGACGGGCTTCAGCCTGTCTGGTTTTGTGATCCGTCACGGAACAGAAAAGCGACAGGCTGAAGCCTGTCCTACTGGTTAGGAAGTGACTTGTACGGCAGTTCGCGCGCCGCCGCCTTTTTCCTGCCTACCGAGGCCGAAAGCTTGGTGCAGCGCCTTCACGGCTTTTTCCATTCCACTCGATTCCACCAGGAATGAAATGTTGTACTCCGACGAGCCTTGCGCGATGGCGATGATGTTGATCGATTCCTTTCCAAGCGTGCTGAATACGCGGCCCGCGATGCCCGGCGTTCCGGCCATGTTCTCGCCGACCGCCGCGACGATGGCCACGCTGCGATTTACTTTGATGTGTTCCAGGTCGTGCAGGTGCACGTCCTGGTACAACGCGCTCCGCAGCGCCTCTTCCGTGCGCTCCGCATCGGCGGCCTGCACGACGAAACAGATGCTGTCCTGCGACGAGGACTGCGAAATCATCAGGATATTCGCGTGCACCGAGGCGCTCGCCGTGAAAATGCGCGCGGCGATGTCCGGCACGCCAATGATGCCTGGGCCTGCGATGGCGATCATGGCGACGTCGCGCGTGGCGGTGACGGCTTTCACGCCCTGCGGCGCGGGCCGCACGGTCTGCGTGATTTTAGTTCCGGCCAGCTGCGGATGGAAACTGTCGCGAATCCACACGGGGATCGCGCCTTCAATCACCGGGCGCAGAGTCATCGGATGCAGGACTTTCGCGCCGAAGAAGGCGAGTTCGCCCGCTTCGGTGTAGGAAACTTCGTCGAGAGTGACGGCGTCGGGGACCATGCGCGGGTCGGCCGTCAAGACGCCATTGACGTCGGTCCAGATGATCACTTCGCTCGCGTCGAGCGCCGCGCTCAGAATCGTCGCGGAGTAATCGGATCCGCCGCGGCCAAGCGTTGTGGGAATGCCTTTCGCCGTTGCGGCAATGTAACCGGTGACGACGGGAATTCCGCCCGCTTCGAGCAAGGGGAAGAGAGCCGCCTGCGTTTTCTCCCTGGTCGGCTCGGCCAGAGGGCGCGCGCCGCCATACACTTCGTCGGTGACGATTAAATCGGACGCGTCAAAGGCCACGCCGTGAAGTCCCATTTCGCGCAACGAGGCCGCGGCCATCCGCGCAGTGAGGCGCTCCCCCGTGCCGGCGATGACGTCCAGCGCGCGAGGAGAGAGTTCGCCGAGGAGCGCGCAGCCGCGGCAATGATTCGCGGCGCGCTCGATCAGTGCGTCGATTTCGGAAAACAACTGGCGGCGGTTCTCGATGTCGGAAATCAAGGTTCCAATGGCTTCATGATGCTTTGCTTCGAGCGCTCTGGTTAGTGCTTCGGCCGCGGCTTCATCGCCGGTGGCGGCTCTTCCGGCCGCCGCGATCAGAGTGTTCGTCACGCCGGACATCGCGGAAACCACCACGACCACCGCCTGGTGTTTGGACGCTTCCGCCGCGATTGCCGCTGCGCTGCGGATACGGCCTGCGTCGCCCACTGAAGTGCCGCCGAATTTCATCACCTGGATCGGACGGCTCATCGCACCCTCGCTTCGGCAGGGGCCGCGCTTTCGCTCGCGGATTTTCCGTGGAGCAGGCCGAGCGCCTGAAGCAATTCGAGATTCAAGATGGCCGCGCCGGCCGCGCCACGAATCGTGTTGTGCCCAAGCACGACGAAACGGTAATCGAAAACGCTGTCCGGAAAGATGCGCCCGACGGTGACGCTCATGCCGCCGCCCGCATCACGATCCATGCGCGGCTGCGGACGATCCTTTTCGTCGCGCACGAGGACGGGGTGCCTTGGCGCGGTGTGCAATTTGAGTTTCTGGGGAGCGGATGTGTAGGACGCGAGCGCCTTGCGAACTTCCTCGATCGAGACGCGCTTCGTGAACTTTACTCGGACGGCGACCATGTGGCCGTCCGCCACATTCACGCGATGGCATTGCGCGCTTACGGCGAACGGCGCGTTCTCGAAGGAATTGTTCCCGAGGCGCCCGAGAATTTTCCGCGTCTCGCTTTCGATTTTCGGCTCTTCGCCGTCGATGAAGGGGAGCACGTTGTCCACGACGTCGAGCGAGGGCACGCCGGGATAGCCGGCGCCGGAAACGGCCTGCAGGGTTGTCGCGATCACGGCTTCGATGCCGAATTTCGCGTGCAGCGGCGCGAGGGCCAGCGCCATGATGATGGTCGAGCAATTCGGATTGGTGACGATGTAGCCGGTGGAAAAACCGCGCTCGCTCTTCTGGCGCTCCAGCACGTTCAGATGATCGGCGTTAATTTCGGGAATCAGGAGCGGAACGTCGGGATCCATGCGAAACGAGGAGGCGTTGCTGATGACGGGATAACCGGCGCGGGCAAAAGCTTCCTCTGAGGAGCGCGCCACATCCGAAGGCAAACTCGAGACGACGACGTCGCAATCCAGCGGCGGCTGCGGGGGCTGCACGACCATCGATTTCACGAAGGCCGGCATGTCGCCCACCAGCCGCCACGTACAGGCCTCTCCGTACGACTTTCCCTGTGAACGGTCCGACGCCGCCAGCGCCGTCACCTCAAATTCAGGGTGACGCTCCAGCATCTGGACAAAGCGCTGGCCGACCATTCCGGTCGCGCCTAAAATTCCCACTCGTACTCGATTATTCGACACCGCTCCTCCCGTGAAGGTCATGATCATGATAAGGATGCTGCAGGGCAAGCTGTAAAACTTCTTCTTCAAGCTTGCTGGAAAGATTATCGTAGCGCGTGTCCTCATTCGCGGATTCGCCCGCAACGATTCCGACGACGAGCAGCGATGGCGATGCTGCTCCCGGGCATTCCGGTAGTTGCCCGACGGTGGTGCGGAAAATCGCTTGGTCCTTTGTTGTGGCGCGCGAAATTACGACGCACGGAATTTCCGATTCGATTCCCGCCGCCTTCAACTCCGCCGCGAGTTCGGCGTAACGGTTGCCCGGCATGTAGATGACGTAGGTTGTATCCGCGGCCACGTGGCGCTCGTTGCGGAGCCCGGTCCCGCCTTCGCGATGCGCCGTGACGAACACGACGCGCGAGGCGTGCCGGCGGTCCGTCAGTGAAATCCGGGCCGCGGACGCCGCGCCGAGGGCCGCGGTGACTCCCGGGATCACCTCGAATTCGACGCCTGCCGCGCGCAGGGCTTCCATTTCCTCGCCGGCGCGGCCGAACAGGAGCGGGTCGCCGCTCTTGAGCCGGGCCACAATTTTCCCTTCGCGCGCGAGCTGCACCATTAGTTGATTAATCTCGGCTTGCGAAATTCCCTTCGCGCCGCAACGCTTTCCGACGTTTACGACTTGTGCGGTTGGCGGCAGGACGCGCAAAAGTTCCCGCGGGACGAGATCGTCGTGAAGCACGACGTTCGCGGATTGCAGCACGCGCCAGGCTTTGCGCGTCAGCAGTTCCGGATCGCCTGGTCCCGCGCCCACGAGATAAACTTTTCCTGTCATTTCGATGACGGCTCCAAATTGTTTTCAGTGGCGCATGCTTTAGCTTGTGGGGTTTTGGTTCTTCCGAAAATCAAAACCCCACAAGCTAAAGCATGCGCCACTTAACCTACTGCGGTTTCGGATCCAGGCTCGCGTACTGGTGCAGCAGGCGCTTGCGCTGTTCCGGCGGCATCGGAATGCTCCGCAATTCCTCGCGCGTGCGGCCGAGCTGCGCGACCCATGCTTCCCACTCCGGGCCGAATTGCTCTTCGAGTTCCTTGCGCAGGCGCTGCGCGAGCGCTGGGCTCAGTCCGCCCGTGGAAATTGCGATCTGCAATTCACCGCGGCGCACTACGGCAGGGAAGTAGAAGTCGCAGCGTTCCGGCTCGTCCACGGCGTTGCAGAGCACGCCTCTGCTTCTGGCCTCCGCGTAAATTTCATTGTGCAGCGCGAGAGAACTGGTCGCCGCGATCACGAGGAACACGCCCGCGAAATCAGACGGCCTGTATTCGCGCGTTTCCCATTCGATGCGGCCCTCGCGCGCCCATTCGCGCACGCGGGGCGTGGCTTTCGGAGCGACCACGCACACGGTGGCGCCCGTCGCGAGGAGGCTCTCGATCTTGGCCTCGCCCACGGAGCCGGCGCCGACCACGAGGACCCGGCGTCCTTCGAGCTTCACGAACATGGGAAATAGACTCATCGTCGTTTCAATTCGGCTGCGATCCTTTCAGTAGCGCAAGCTGCAGCCTGCGAGGTTTCGTCCTTGCAAGATCTAAATTCCACAAGCTAAAGCGTGCGCTACTCCGCGGCATGCAGGCCGCACTCCTTTTTCGTGAAGCCGGACCAGCGGCCGGCGCGCGGGTCTTCTCCGGGCTGCACCTGGCGCGTGCATTGCACGCAGCCGATGCTTGGATAATTCTGCTCGTGCAGCGGGTTGTAAGGCACGTCGTGCTCGCGAACATATTCCCAAACGTTTTCCCAGGTCCAGTCGGCCAGGGGGTTGCATTTCACTAGGCCGAAGGATTTGTCCCACTCGATTTTCTTGGCGCCGGCGCGCGTGGGCGCCTGATCGCGGCGGATGCCCGTCACCCATGCCGAGAGACCGGCGAGCTTGGCTTTGAGCGGCTCGACTTTGCGCAGCGAGCAGCACTGGTTCGGATCGATCGTCCAGAGTTTGGCCGCAAATTTCGCGGCCTGCTGCTCCGGCGCGTACAGGGATTTCACGCGCTCGACGTGGATGCCGTATTTTTGCTCGATCTTGCCGATCAGCTCGTAAGTTTCGGCGAAAAGGAAATCGGTGTCCAGGGTGAAGATACGGATGTCGGTGCGAACGCGGGCGGCGATATCGATGAGCGCCACATCTTCCGCGCCGAAGCTCGATGCGATGGCGGCGTTCGGATGAAACTCTGCGAGGCCCCAGCGGACGATCTCCTCCGCGGTCCAGCCCTCCGCGCCGTTCTGCACGGCGTCAATTTGTTCCTGTACGGTGGCGCTCATTGCATTCTTTTCAAACGCTTCCACAGTGGAACAGGCTTCAGCCTGTCTGGTTTTGATTTTTGCCAACTCATCGCCCAAAGCAGACAGGCTTAAGCCTGGCCTACATAAGAAATCCGCCCATAAACAAAAACGCCCGCGAGCTTTTGGCTTCGCGGGCCGCGTCTAAGAGCTGGAAGGATTTTTCTACTACGCTTGCATATCCTTGGCTCTCAAGGGGGTCCGCGCCGCCCGGCAACACGTGGGCGTGCGCTTGGTAATCATAATGCCCTTGAGAATTGATGTCATCATTGCCACTCCAGCTTAAATCAGACGCCGAAATTGTCAAGTCAAAGTTCGCAGCCGCACAGCTTGCTGAATCTAGATGCGGCGCATCTGCTTCATCCACAAGCATCTACAGGCCCGCCCGCCGGTCGGGCTGGGGCGCCGCCGGCGATCGAGGGAACTACCAGGACGCGGTCTCCCTCGTGAAATTGGTAGCTGTTGCCGCCGAGAAAGCGGATGTCTTCCTCGTTCACATAAATGTTGACAAAGCGCCGAACCTGGCCGGAATCGTCGCGCAAATGCTTGCTGATCGCAGGGAAGCGCTGCTCGATTTCGCCGAGCAAATCGGGCAGCGTTTCCGAAGTGCATTCGATCATTTGCACGCCGTCCGTGAATTTACGCAGTGCCGAGGGAATTTCGACTGTGATTTTCATCTCGATAAGTTTTCCTGACTCTGAGTTCTAATTTTTGTAGCGCCCGCCTTCAGGCGGGCATCTTCGCGATGCCAAGGTGCCCGCCTGAAGGCGGGCGCTACACTAACCCAAAATTCCGGCCCCCAACTCCTAACTTCCCGCGACTGCTGCCATGCGGTCGTTGATGAAATTTTCAAAGACCGTGAGGCGCGGCTCGATCGCGGGTGTGAGCGTGTATTCCTGCGAGACGGCGTCGATCGTTTTCAGGCCGTTGCCGGTAATGCACGCAACCGTTGTTTCGCTCGGATTAATGTAGCCCTGTTCGAGCAATTTTTGAGTGACGCCGGTGGTCACGCCCCCCGCCGTCTCCGTGAAAATTCCTTCGGTCCCGGCGAGCAGTTGAATGCCCTTGACGATTTCCGGATCAGAGATGTCTTCGGCCCAGCCGCCGCTCTCGCGGATCATACGCGTCGCGTAATAACCATCCGCAGGGTTTCCGATGGCGAGCGAGCGCGCAATCGTCGCGGGTTTTTGCGGCTCGAACTGTTCGAGCCTGCGTTTTACGGCGTCGGAAATGGGAGAGCACCCGGTGGCCTGCGCGCCGAAGAATTTCACTTTCTTTTCCTCGACGAGGCCCAGGGCAATCAGCTCGTTAAACGCCTTGCGGATTTTGGTGATCAGCGAGCCGCCCGCCATCGGGCAGACGATATTGTCCGGCAGGCGCCAGCCGAGCTGCTCGGCGATTTCGTAGCCCACGGTCTTGGAGCCTTCGGCGTAGTAGGGGCGCAGGTTCACGTTCACGAAGCCCCAGTGAAATTTTTCGGCGACTTGCGAGCACAGCCGGTTCACCTGGTCGTAATTGCCCGCGATGCGCACCAGCTTCGCGCCGAAGACCTGTGTCCCGGTCACTTTCGCGGGTTCGAGGTCGGCGGGGATGAAAATCCAGGCGTCAAAGCCTTCGCGCGCAGCCTGCGCAGCCACGGCATTCGCGAGATTGCCCGTCGAAGAGCAACTCACTATCTGAAAACCGAAACGCCTTGCCGCCGCGAGCGCGGTCGCAACGACACGGTCCTTGAACGAGAGAGTCGGGAAGCAGACGGCGTCATTTTTCAGATAAAGATTCGTGGTACCGAGCTGTTTGCCGAGACGGTGCGCCTGCACCAGTGGTGTGAAGCCCGCCGGGACAGTGCCTTGATAATCCTCAGGGAGGGGAAGCAGCGCGCTGTAGCGCCAGATGTTTGTGGGTCCGGCTTCGATGTTTTTGCGGGTGAAGAGAGGACGGATGGCGTCCAGATCGTAAACCACTTCGAGCGGAGAGAGGCACTCGTCGCAGAACGAGCGCGGTTGATTGCCCCAAAGCTTCCCGCATTCCCGGCACTTCAGCTGATAATGTTCGGCCACGTTGGCCTCCTGCGTTCGGCCCGCATTCCAATGAGATGGCCCGGCGGGCGAATCGGTCTAAATTTTTGGCTGGTAAACTGCCGCAGGTTGGCGGCGCGAGAGGGGTGTCCTAAAAAGCAAAACCCTCCGCGCCAAAGAGGGGGAGGGCTCAAAAGATACTGTCTGAGTGCTCGTCCGACTCTTTAGCAGTTTTTTACGTGGAGCAAGTTGCCTTAAATCGCCACGTGTCCAGCAGAGGGAAGTATAGGGAGTTACTGCCGGAGTGTCAAGCAATTTTGGGCTTGGGTAACACAACCGCTCCTGGCTTTCCGTTTTTTGCTATTGCCCATGACCAAGTGGCGCACGTGCGGCCTAGAATACCGCGCAGCCAGGAATGGCTGTGCTGCCAAGGCCCGGGGACCGAAACGGGACCTTGGACCTTTGCAGGTTTCTGACCCCTAGGGTTTAAAAAGCTGCAAAACTGGACAGAAAGCCGAGAAGGTCCAGTGCGTCCTTTGCGGCTTTACAACTACTTAGGGTTGTAAACCTGAAAAGCTGGAAAGCATCTCTCAATTGGGTAGAAATTTCCCATCCAAGCCTAGAGCCGTCTTCTGACGAAATGCCGTCAATGAATATGGCTCATCGGAATCGGGCACTGGCGCGCTCGATTCGGCGTCGAGACCGCGGCCAAGGAGCGTGCGTCCTATCGCGGTTCTGGCCAAGACCGCTGCGCAGTCGGAGTTTCGCCTTGCGACAGATTTGCCATTCCGGTAATCTAAGAAACATGCAAGCTAGGATCCACCTCGCAAAGACTGGCGCGTATTGTCGCTCGATGGCCTGTTGCGCTTGTCCCAAGGCAAGGTGGATAGGGTAGTCACGCCGGGTCACAATTTTCGGACTGGCAATGATTCGCACCCACCACCAGGAGGTCTGGTCGGTGGGTTTTTTATTTCAGGGCGAGACGGAATTCGGCAGAGGTGGGCGACGGGAATGGCTGAGCCATCCAAGGAACCTGTGAATACAACGACGACCAATGGCGGCGGGGACCGGGCTTCGCATCTAACGCCGCAGAAGATCAACTATCTCCGGGCGCTGGAAGCGGAGAGCATTCACATCCTGCGCGAGGCGGTGGCGGAGTTTGCGCGGCCGGTGATGCTGTACTCGATCGGGAAAGATTCCTCGGTCATGCTGCGGCTTGCGCAGAAGGCTTTTTTTCCGGGGAAGATTCCGTTTCCGCTGCTGCACATTGACACCAGCTACAAATTTCCCGAGATGGTCGAGTTTCGCGACCGCTACGCGCGGGAAATTGGCGCGGAGCTGATCGTGCACAAGAATCAGGAGGCGCTCGAGGCGGGGGCGAATCCCTTTGCGCTGGGGACGCAGAAATGCTGCGGCCTCTTGAAAACGAAATCGCTGCTGGACGCGCTGGCCGAAGGCGAGTTCACGGCGGCATTTGGAGGCGCGCGGCGCGACGAGGAAAAATCGCGGGCCAAGGAACGCGTCTATTCCTTTCGCGATTCGTTCGGGCAGTGGGACCCGAAAAATCAGCGGCCCGAGCTGTGGAACATTTTCAATTCGCGGATCAACAAGGGGGAAAGCATCCGCGTCTTTCCGCTCTCGAACTGGACCGAAGCGGACGTGTGGTTCTACATTTATCTCGAAAAAATTCCGATCGTGCCGCTGTATTTCGCGAAGGAGCACAACGTCGTGATTCGCAATGGCTCGATCGTCGTGGCCTATGACAAGTGGGACCTCTTGCCCGGCGAGAAGACGCAGCGCATGGTGGTGCGCATGCGCTCGCTCGGATGCGTCCCGTGCACGGGCGCGATCCGCTCGACGGCCGATACGGTTCCCGAAATTATCGAGGAGATGATTTCGTTCCGGCGCTCGGAGCGCGAGAACCGCGTAATCGACCACGACGAGGAAGGCTCGATGGAGATCAAGAAGCGCGAGGGCTATTTTTAATGAGCGCCGCGACAAACGCCGAAACCTGGGGCTTCGAGTCTTTCCTGGAGCGCAATCTGGAGAAGGATCTCCTGCGCTTCACGACGGCAGGAAGCGTGGACGACGGCAAATCGACGCTGATCGGCAGGCTGCTGCACGACTCCAAGTCCGTCTTCGAGGATCAACTCGCCGCGGTCAAGAAGAGCCGCATCAATCGCTCGACTGGCGCGGTGGATTTTTCCCTGCTCACGGACGGGCTGCGCGCCGAACGAGAGCAGGGAATCACGATCGACGTCGCCTACCGCTACTTTGAAACGCCGCGCCGGAAATTCATCATCGCGGATACGCCGGGGCACGAGCAGTACACGCGCAACATGGCCACCGGCGCTTCAACGGCGAATCTCGCGGTCATTCTGATCGACGCGACGAAGGGCGTTCTCGCTCAGACCAGGCGGCATACTTACATCGCGTCGCTGCTCGGAATTCCGAATGTTCTCGTGGCGATTAACAAGATGGACCTCGTGCAGTACAGCGAAGAAGTTTTTCACCGGCTGCGAAAAGATTTTGACGGACTGGCGAAACAACTCGCCGTGGCGCACGTCGTTGCGATCCCGATCAGCGCGCTGGCGGGCGACAACGTGGTCGATCGCAGGGAGAACATGCACTGGTACCACGGGCCGACGTTTCTCGAACACCTCGAAACCGTTCCCATCCGCATGGAAACTCCTTCGGACGCCGTGCGCTTTCCCGTGCAATACGTGATTCGGCCCGATGCGAACTTTCGCGGCTTCGCGGGGCCGGTGGCGAGCGGGGTGATTCGTCCCGGCGATCCTGTCGTGTCGCTGCCGTCGGAACGCAGAAGCCGCGTGAAATCGATCGTCACGTTTGACGGCGACGCGCCGGAAGCTTTTCCGCCAATGTCGGTGACGGTGACGCTCGAGGACGAAATCGATTTGAGCCGCGGTGACATGCTCGTTTCGCCCGCGCATCCGCCGCGCATCTCGCGCCATTTCGAGGCGATGGTGGTGTGGTTCAATGCCGAGCCTGCCGGGACGGGGAAAAATTATCTGGTGAAGCACACTTCGCGCACGGTGCGCGCGAAGATTTTGCAAATTCACTACCGCATCAATGTCAATACGCTCGTGCAGGAGCCCGCAAGCAGCCTGCAGATGAATGACATCGCCTACGTTGAATTGGAAACCGTCAGCCCGCTCTTCTTCGATCCCTACACGCAGAATCGCGTCACCGGCAGCTTCATCCTGATCGATCCCATTTCCAACGCCACGCTCGGCGCAGGAATGATTCGCGCGGACCTCGCCGAGCAAACGAACGCTGTTATCGCCACCCAAGAACTCGCGCCCGTGACGGAAATGGAGCGCTACAACCGCCACGGCCACTACCCTGGGCTGATCCTCGTGGAAGACAATTCCGGATTCGCCTCGCGACTGGAACGCGCCCTTTTCGATGATCATTTCGCGGTATTGCTTGTGAGCGGCGATGTTCTATCACCTTCGGCACTCCAGAGGCAGCACGCGGCGTTCAAATCCGCAGGCCTCGTCGTGATTTATTCCTGTGATTCGCTTGCTTCTGAAGCGAAACGCAATTTGCGCGGGCTGGTGGGTGACCGCTTCTTTGACCTTTCCGGGTTGGAGTTACCTGGAGACGAGTCAGACGCTGTTCGGAATATTATTTCGCGTCTTCAATCGCTTCGCGCAAAAAAGTAGCGCAGGCTTCAGCCTGTGGGTTTTAGGCCCTGCAAGTGTTGACCTACCCATGAAGGCTTGAAGACTGCGCCACTAAAACCGCACAGTGCGGGATAAACTCTGGTTTCCGAATACATCTTAGACGGAACGCCTACTTCGCCATCGACGCATGACTTGCGACTTGCTTCCACTCTCCGCTCATCTTGACGAATGTGTCCGTGCCAATAACGGTTGTGGCGCGGTGCTGCCCCATGATCATCGCGTCGTACGTGTCTTTGTAGGTTGCCACAGCCGCATTGCCGTAGACGCGCACCTTGAGGTCAGATATTTTCTCGGAGTTCGTCTTGTTGTTCTTGGTGTCGTCCGACATTTTCAGAATGTCGGCTTTTGTGAACCAGGTTCCCCCGCTGTCGCCTCCGGTCCAATCTTCAGCCAGATATTTCTGATAAAAAGCTTTGTCATTGGCCAAATCGGCTTTCACGCCTTCATTTTCGATCTTGGTGACGGCCGCGACTGCCTCAGCATTGCCCCCGGTTTGCGCGCGAATCACGCCTAGTTCGGCAAACAAAGTGATCGCTAAAATAGAAATCCACAATGCGGGATGCTTCAGGTTCATAGCGCCTCCTGTTTGTTTCCATTGAGTGTCGTTTGGGGCCTAATGAAAATGTGAGAGCGGAGTCTAGCACCTGGCTGCCCGAAGCCGCAAGGCGCGAAGCTCGAAAAAAGCAGTCCCATCAGCGTTCAAACACAAGCTCCATCAATTTTTCGCTACCGAGGCAATCATGAGCGGAAACCTTCGCCAATCCATCGCTTCCCATGCGGTAAATGCGGGAGAAGCAAGAAGAAAGCGAGTGAAGGGTGGAAGCAGGGTCTCTCCCCGCTGATTTTAAAAGCGCCGGCGAGAATTCCATCACGAGAATCTCGATTCGCGGCAGCGTTTCCTTCGCGCCGTCCAGAACGAATGCTTCATATCCTTCGACATCGATTTTCACGAGTGACCAAGGCTTCACGCCCGTTCCCGAATCCCTGGCGAGATCGTCCAGGGTCCTGACTGGAACTCGAATTTGCTGTTTCGCGGCGGCGTCCACGATCGAGTGACGGCCCCGATTGGACGATTTATATAAACCCAGCATCGCGCTGCCTTCACTGGCCCCCAGAGCGCACGGATGCACCGCCACGTTTGTCAGTTTGTTGATCGCTATGTTCTCTTGCAGTAGAGCGAGGTTCTGAGGTTCCGGTTCGGCGGCCAGGACTTTTCCTGCTGGCCCCGCCAGTTTGGACATGAGGCAGGTAAAGTATCCGATGTTGGCGCCGACGTCGATGAAGTTCCTTTCCGCGGGAGTTGCAAAACGAGTGAGGAGCAAATGGGTAAGGACGGGCTCGTGAATTTTGCGGCGGTACAGGCCGCGCCCGACGGCGTCGCGTTTGTAGGCCCGCAACCGCAATCCGAGGGGGAGATTTTTGATGGTGATCGTGTTCCGGAGAGGGTTCAGGCAATTTGCCCAGTAGGCCCAGCCACGGATTTCGTATTGCAAGCGAGCGTTCATAAGTTCCTGAATTTGTTTTTCAGGAGAGGAAGTATAACAAGGGCGAACGGTTAAAGTGGCGCATGCTTTAGCTTGTGAGGTTTGATCCTGTCACGACGAAACTGCACAAGCTAAAGCATGCGCCACTGAATTTGACCGTTACGTACCGTGGTGTTATCTTATGTGCGTCCTGGTAGAGGCGCGGAAGCAATGAGTAGCGGGGCCGATGTTCCGAGGAGCTTCGGAGGCCCGAGCGAAAGGTGCAGCAGAAATTTCCGCCGAAGTCGCCGACGGCAGTCCCGCCGAGGCGGCTGGGGGGCTAGGTTAACACCGGCCCACTGTCATCCGAGGAATCGGGTGGAGCGCTATCGAGGAGCGAGACGCCCCGTTGACTTCCCGCGTCCTGCTTCTTTCTCTGCGCGTCATTCCTTCCTGAGGATTACAATCGTTTATTAGGACGGGCTTCAGCGTGTCTGGTTTTCAAGATTTCGATCGCTGAATGGAGAAAAGCTAGATTGCATTTGGGCGCTGCCGGGCCTAAAAGCAGACAGGCTGAAGCCTGTCCTACTTAAACATGCATCCATTTGAAATGACGCGCGAGTTGGTCGACCTGGAGTCGATCACGGAGAACGAGAAGCAGGTGGGAGAATACCTGCTGCATTACCTGTCCGGGCTGGCGGCGGGTTCCGACGGCAAGGTGGAAGCGATGGCCGTGACGCCCGAGCGTTTCAACGTGTATGCCGAATGGGGCGCTCCTGTCGTCGTGCTTTCGACGCACATGGACACGGTGCCGCCTTATATCGCGTCGCGCGAGGACGACGAAAACATTTACGGGCGCGGCGCGTGCGACGCCAAGGGAATCATCGCGGCGATGATCGCGGCCGCGGAAAAGCTCATCGAAAGCGGCACGCGAAATTTCGGCCTGCTATTTGTCGTGGGGGAAGAGCGGAACAGCGCGGGAGCGGAAGTGGCATCGCGCTCGCCGCGTGGCGCTCGCTACCTGATCAACGGCGAGCCGACCGAAAGCAAAGTCGCTTTGGGGTCGAAGGGAATTTTACGCTACGAAATTGTGGCGGCAGGAAAAATGGCTCATTCGGCGTATCCGGAGCTAGGCGACTCAGCCATCGAAAAATTACTCGATGCGCTGGAAGCGATCCGGCGGATGCCGCTTCCGCAGGATCCGGTGCTGGGAAAAACGACGCTGAATATCGGCACAATCACAGGCGGACGTGCGCCTAATATTATTCCCGACGCGGCGAAGGCCGAGCTTGCGATCCGCCTGGTCAGCGACGGGCGCAAAGTCGACGAGGCGTTGCGCGCGGCGATTGGAGACCGCGCGGAGGTGAAGGAAATCCTGACTCTTCCGGCCATGCGATTCGCGGCGCTGGACGGCTTCCCGACTTCAGTGGTTGCCTTCACTACGGATATTCCTGTGCTGTCGCCGGCTTGGGGCGAGCCGTTTCTGTTCGGGCCGGGTAGCATTCACGTGGCGCATACGCTCGATGAAAAAATCTCGAAGAGCGAATTGCTTGCCGCCGTCGATACTTACACGCACATGACCCAGATGCTTCTACGCAAAACGGAAGCGCACCATGCCTAAAAACCTCGCGATCGTCGGGTACGGGAAAATGGGCAGGCTGATCGAAGAGCTCGCTCCGGATGCTGGTTTTTCCGTCGGATTGAAGCTGGACATTGACACGAACGTGAACCAGGCGGGCATCACGCCTAAAAATTTCCGCGGCGTGGATGTGGCCATCGAGTTTTCGACACCGCACACGGCCGTGGCGAATCTCGAACGTCTCTGCGCGATTGGCGTTCCGACGATTGTGGGCACGACAGGGTGGTACGGCGAGTTGGAGCGCGTGCGAGGCTTTGTCGATCAGTCCAGCGTGGGCGTGGTGTGGAGCCCGAATTACTCGATTGGCGTGAATGTGTTTCGACGAGTCGTGGCCGAAGCGGCGCGCCTGCTTGCCAATCAGCCGGAATACGGCGCATGGGCTTGGGAAGTGCATCACATCGCGAAGAAAGATGCGCCTTCGGGAACGCTGCTTCAGTTGATCGAGGAAATGCAGCACGCGGGATTCGCGCGGAGAATCGACGCGAGCTCGAATCGCGCGGGCGCGAATCCGGGGACGCACGAAATCGGATTCGACTCGCAGGCGGACACGATCACGCTGCGGCACACGGCTCGCAGCCGCGAGGGATTCGCCCGCGGAGCGCTGAAGGCCGCGCAGTGGGTGATCGGCAAGCGCGGGCTGCACGAATTTGGGGAAGTTATTTTTGCGGACGACGCGAAGCCCATGCGCCGCCCGGCCAATTAAGAAGAGGTGGCTCCCATGTTTCGAGGATTCATCGGTTGCGGTACGGCGCTCGTGACTCCATTCAAGAAAGACCTTTCTCTCGACGAAGAGACGTTGAGGGTTCTCGTTCGCCGCCAAATCAAAGCCGGGATTAATTTTCTGGTGCCCTGCGGCACGACGGGCGAAAGCCCCACGCTGACACAGGAAGAGCACCTGCGCGTCGTGGCGATCACGCTTGAAGAGGCCAAGGGCAAGGTGCCCGTGCTTTCGGGTGCCGGCGGCTATAACACGCACCACGTGATCGAGACGGCTCGAGAATGCGAACGAATGGGCGCGGATGGAATCCTCTCCGTCACGCCGTATTACAACAAACCCACGCAGGAAGGGCTCTACCATCATTTCAAGGCCATCGCAGCGTCCACTTCGCTCCCCATCATCTTGTACAACGTGCCGCCGCGCACCAACGTCAATATCGATCCCTCGACACTGCGCCGCCTGGCCGAGATCGAGAACATCATCGGTGTGAAGGAAGCCTCCGGGAACATTTCCCAGATCACGCAGGTGATCCAACAGGTTCCTGAAGATTTTCTTGTTCTTTCCGGCGACGACGCACTGACGCTGCCGATTGCGGCGATGGGAGGGCGCGGAATTATTTCCGTCGCCTCGAACGAAATTCCGGCGGAGATGACGCAGTTGGCGCGGCTCTGCCTGGCAGGGAAGTTCGAGGATGCGCGCATGATGCAACGGCGTTTGCTGCCGCTTCTGGAAGTGAACTTCATCGAAACGAATCCTGTGCCCGTGAAGGCCGCCATGGCGGAAATGGGGCTGCTCGAACCGGTATTCCGCCTGCCGCTCGTGCCGCCACGCACGGAAAATCTTGCGAAGATTCGCGCCGTGCTGGAATCGCTCGCGCTCATTGAAAGGGTCCACGTTGCCAACCGCGGCTGACAAGCTCGAAAAACAATTCGAAGCGCTGTTCGACGCCAGGCCTGCGCGCTACACCGAGGAAGACCGCCAGCTTTTCCTCGGGTTCAAGGAAGAGCTGAACGCGGGCCGCATTCGCTCTGCCGAGCCTGACCCTTCGCAGCCGACCGGATGGCGGACCAACGCGTGGGTGAAAAAGGGAATCCTTGTGGGGTTTCGCATGGGGGCCACCGTGGACATGTCGGTGGATGCGGAGAAGCAGCCCTTCTTTGACAAGGACACCTACCCGGTGCGGCGTTTCGCCGCCGGCGACGGCGTGCGCATCGTGCCCGGCGGTTCGAGCATCCGCGATGGCTGCTACATTGGTCGCGACGTTGTGTGCATGCCGCCTATGTTCGTCAACGCGGGCGCGTATGTTGGCGATGGCACGATGATCGATTCGCACGCGCTGGTCGGAAGCTGCGCGCAGGTTGGGCGCAGTTGCCATATTTCCGCGGCGGCGCAAATTGGGGGCGTTCTCGAACCGGTTGGCGCCCTCCCGGTGATCATCGAGGACGAAGTTCTCGTCGGGGGAAATTGCGGAATTTATGAAGGAACGATCGTGAAACGGCGCGCCGTGCTGGGCACCGGAACGATTCTCAATCGTTCGACGCCGGTGTATGACATCGTTCGCGGAAAAGTGTACGCGGCGACGGACAGCGAACCGCTAATCGTGCCGGAGGAGGCCGTTGTCGTGGCCGGTTCGCGCTCCATTTCGCGTGGCGTCGGGATGGATTGGGGAATTTCACTTTACACGCCCGTGATCGTCAAATATCGCGACTCAAAGACCGACGCGAAAATTCAGCTCGAAGACCTTTTGCGCTAACAGCCCTTGTTCCGTGCTAGCCGGAGAATAACAGGACTAAATCCCTCGTATTTCGAGCTTGTTTTGGACCTGCTCCATGGGCTAAAAAACCTGCGAAAGAGCTCGGTCTTGGTTTATGTAGCGCCCGCCTTCAGGCGGGCACTACAGATGAGTTTCTCAAACGTCATGGCCCCGAAACACGTGGCCCGCAAGCGAGAGTAGGAAGAGAATTATAAAAATATAAAACAGAATTCTCGCCATGCCGGCCGCGGCCACCGCGACGCCCGCGAATCCCAGCACGCCTGCAATCAATGCAATGACAAAGAAGCCTAAGGCCCAGCGCAGCATATGCCCTCCTTCTTACTTTTGATTTCTAACGCCCCCGCGGATCACGATCCCAGTTTTGCCGATCCCGCGATTCGGGGGCGGCACAAAATTCAGGTATTCAAGAATCTTTCTTGGAACCGAAAACGACGAGGGCTACGCCGCCAAGCAGCGTGACGCCGCCAAGAACGGGCGGCAGCGGAATCGTTTTCTTTTCGTCCTTGGTTGCGTGGATCGAGCCATTGTCCACGACTTTCTTCTGAGTTGTATAGGAGACGCCTTGATAAGCAAGAGAAACGATCCCAAGCACAATGAGCGCTAGACCCGCAAAAGTAGCGGTTCTCATCGAGACCTCCTTCTACTGAATTGGAAATCTGAGACTCGGACACGGCCAGGCGTAGCAGGCGCGCGCGAGTTTAGTCCTGGCCCATCGTGCGTTTTTGCTCTACAGGTTCTTCCTGGCAGGATTTGAGGAATTCATTGATTTGTACCTCGGCGGCCTCCTTGATAAAGCCGTAGCGCTCCTGCAACAGCCCAGCGAGCTGCTCTCGCCTGCCCGCAATCACTTCCAGATCGTCTTCCGTCAGCCTTCCCCAGCGTTCCCGGATGCGTCCCTTGGACTGTTTCCATTTCCCTGCGAATTGGTCCCAGTTCATGATCGCCCTCTTTGGGTCTTTTTGGCGGCCCGGCGGATGGAACGCCAGGTCCCATGCGACTTCGCAATTCAAATTCCAACTGGGTAAAAGCAATCCGCTCTCCAAATTCCACACTTTTTAGAAAGTGGTTAAGATTGCAATCACTTACATGGAGAAAATCCCAACGACACGATTTGCGGTCCAGGGCAGGAGATGCAATTTCGCTACGTATTTCCCTAATTTTTATATGGATTCGCCGATCGCACGAAACTTTTGCACCTTTGCGATAGTGCGGATCGGCGTCGCACTCGAACGCGCGTTTACTCTACCTGCCCGCCAGAATGACTGTAGAAGGCGGAGGCACGGGAATCGTCTCCACCTTGCGGAATCCGGCGGCCTTCAACCAGGCGCGATATTCGCGCAGGGTGAAGACAGCGCCTTCCTCGGTTTGCAGCAGCATGTTTAATCCAAACAGAAGCGGCATCGCTGGTCCCGTGCGTTCGTCGTTCGGAACATATTCCGCCATGAGGAGTTTTCCGCCGGGACGCAGTGCGGCATGGCACTTTGCCAGGAGTTCTTTGCCATGCGTTTCCCCTTCGGAGTGAAAAATATGTCCGAGGATTACCAGGTCATACGCATCGCGTCCGAAATCCACCTTGCGCAGGTCGCCTTCGAGATAATCGTATCGAGTCGCGACGCCGATTTTTTCGGCGAACTCCCGCGTGATCGGCGTCATCTCCGGAAAATCCACCGTCGTCACGCGGGCTTGTGGAATGGCCCGCGCAAAGGCCAGCGACCAGGCGCCCGACCCCGCCGCCACGTCCAGAATTCTGCGGATTTTACGGCGCTCCTTTTCCGGAATTCGCGAGACGGCCGCAGCCGCCGCGGCGAAGTTTCCCGGGAATATGCTTGCCACGAGTTTCGGGAAAAATTGTTTGCCCTTTTCCGCGACGTTGACAGTTTCTGCCGGGCGGCCACTCTTCACCGCATCCGTAAGATTCTTCCAGGCGTCCCAAGTAAGGGAAAGCGCGTGAGCCATCGCGCCCTCATATTGATTTCCGCCGGGCAAAAGAAACGCGGCTGAAATCGGAGAGAGACTGTAACGGCTGCCGGCCTTGCGCAAATAGCCAATCGCCGTGAGGGCATCGAGAAGCGACGACATGCCGCGGTGCGACGCGCCGGCCGCTTCCGCAATTTCCTTCGCCGTTCGTTTTCCCGCGGCGATGTGGCTGAATACGTCGAGCTCAACCCCGGCGACAAGAGTGCGGGATCTCCACGCGCCTGTGAGGTCTGCCATGATCATGGCCGGCGAGAGCCGCGACGTTTTCTTCTTGAGAGGCATAAGCAGGGTCTCCTTGGAGAACGAGGCTTTTCGATTCTAATTCAGGAGTCGCATCAAGACTATGTGCGGCAATGCAGTTTCGTCAATGGGAATGCCTTGCCATGTTTGAAATATCCGGCCCAGGACACGGTGAGGCCGCACCGCGCAGGCCGCAATTTCGTTGGCCCGAATGGCCTCGGGAAATTTTAGGCGAAATGCCGTTAAACTCTGATATAGTTGTGGTGTTTTAAATGGGAGTCGGGGGTTTTTCAGCGCCTTCCGGGGTGTTGGGAATGCTGGCCCCTCGTGACCTCATCCGGTCCTCACCATCGCCGCCAAGCGATCTGAATCCGGCCAGTGACGCCGCGCGCTCTGCAGATTCCCACACCTGGAAAGAGAGAAATATCTATGAAGAACGTGTTTGTCGGGAACATGAATTTTCAAACGACGGAAGCAGAGTTGCGCGCCCTCTTTGAACCCTTTGGACAGGTCACTCGGGTTCACATTGCCATGGACCGGGAAACAGGACGCGCGCGCGGATTCGCGTTCGTCGAGATGCCCAACGACGACGAAGCCACGAAGGCGATGTCTGGCCTCGACGGCAAGGAAGTCGGCGGGCGAGCGCTGAAGGTCAATGAGGCGCGGCCCAAGTCCGCATCCGGCGGCGGCGGCCCGCGTGGCGGCAGCGGCGGTGGCGGTGGCGGGTTTGACCGCGACCGCGATCGGGATCGCAACCGCGGCGGCAGCGGCGGCCGGGGCGGAAACTCCCGCCAGGGTGGGCGCTTCTCAACAGAGGATTATCGCGACAGCCCCCGACAGCCTCGCGAACCTCGCTGGTAGACACGCAACACGTTCTTTCACAACCCTGGCTGTCCGCACGCGCTTCCACACAAGGAGATTAGTATGGCTACGTCGAAATCCACGTTTCAGAAGCGCCAAAAAGAAATGAAAAGGCAGGAAAAGCAAAAGATGAAGGCGGAACGGCGCGCGCAGAAAAAGTTGGTTGGCCGCCAGGATGTTGATTTCCCAATGGAGCCCCTGACCGGCCCCATTAGAGACCCCGATCTCATATTTCCCGAATCGGACGACGAGGGTTAATCGGACTTTTCCTCGAAAATATGTTTTTCGTGGCGCCGGCGTCCCGCCGGCGATTTTTCTGACTTGAACACATCTGATTTGCCCGCATCGTAAAAACCGCCGGCGGGACGCCGGCGCCACGACGAACCTTCAGAAATGGCTGGATTCACCGCTTGCAGTTCCAGGGTCCACGGACCCCGAAGAGATTTTCCCCCACGCCGACCGCTTCCAGTTTTCCACGGATCGCCGTTCAATGCCCCACGATGGAAGCGGCATCAGCAGGCGCTTGGAAAGTCCGCTTAAATAGGGCTCGTACATTTCGCGTAATTGGATCAGCTTCTGGTCGCCGGAATCACCGCATTTGCTGGCCGGGCGGCATTCCAGGAGAAGATCGCGGACCTGCGGAACGTCCTTTTGGGGAAGCCTGTCATCCACCGGCGGGGATGGCGGAACCCTTAAAACCTCAGCCAGATCCACAACCGCGTGGCGCGCGATCGCGAATGTCAATCGCGACTGCCACTTTGCCGCGCCTTCTCCGTAGGCGATGAGCAGCGCGCACACGTCGAGGACAGCCGTAAACGCGGCGAGCCAGGACTGATTGTCGTGCTGCGAACGAAAGTAGCAAAGCACCGGATAGGACAGATGGCTCTCCATGAGTTGCGCAGCCCAGATTTCCCAGTCGCGCAAAAAGGGAACGAGGACTTCGCTGTCCTCAAAATGCGCGTGGCGGCGCAGCAACTCGGCGGCCGTGGGGGGTGATCCGGCGCGCGCGTCCAGAAGAGAGATGTTCAACTCCCGTTGGGAAAATGCGCCGTAGAGAGTCGGCAGGTATGAAATCATTAGGCCCAGAAAACCGAAGCCCGTCCCGCCTTCGGTGACTGTGATCGCCTTGGCCAGCATCGTTCGCGGCGTCACATCGCCCAATCCCAGCGTGAAAAACGTCGTGCCGCTCAAGTAGAAATCGGTCAGGAACGTCGGCGTTTCTCCCGGCGCGTTGATCGCGGAGCCGGCGGACCAGTGCAACATTGCAAAAGCCAAAATGAGCAGAAACGCCCACGTCGCGAATAATCCCAAAAGGGAAAGCGGCCCGTAATAGCTGAGTTGCGCGTCGCGCACTTTTTTATTGCGGATCAATCGATTCATCGCGGCCCACGCAGTCCAGGTGACCCGGTAGAAAATCCGAACCAGACGGATGGGGCGCGTAACGCGCCGGGGCAGAATAATGGTTTCAAACGCCTCCCAGAGAGTGGCGAAGAGAATGAAGAAGCCCGCGATGGCGATAAAAAGTTTCATCCGCGTTCCGTCGGCTCACAATACGATATCAGGTGTTGGGCGAGAGCAGAAATTCCTGCAACTCGGAAAAACGGTTGGGAAAAGGAATGGATTTCTTCGGGCGGTGCAGGAACGCCGCGAGGCGCTCGGGCATTTCCTGCCGGAGGCCGGTGGCGCGAGCGACGGTTTCAGCGAACTTGCCGGGATGCGCGGTGGCGAGCACGATGCCCCGCGTCTTGGGCGGATTTTGTTTGGCGAGGCTTTGCCAGCCCAGCACCCCAACGGCCGTGTGCGGATCGAGCACGTAGCCGTGGCGCTGCTCTACATCGTGCATGACGCGCAAGGTTTCTTCGTCGCTGAAGCTGCATCCCCAGATATCCCCGCGGATGGCCTGAATATCGTTATCGTAGAGGTCGACGATCCGGGCGAAATTGCTCGGATTGCCTACGTCCATCGCATTGGAAACGGTGTGGCGCGAGGCGCGCGGAATCAACTTGCCGCTGCGCAGAAATTCAGGCACGACGTCGTTGGCATTGGTTGCGGCGATGAACTGAGCGACTCCCAGGCCGATGCGCTTGGCCAGCAGCCCGCCCGTCAGATTGCCGAAGTTCCCGCTGGGGACCGAAAATACGGGAGGAACTTCCGATGACGCGAGTTGCGCGACGCCGGAGAAATAATAGAAACTTTGCGGAATCAGCCGCGCGATATTGATGGAATTTGCGGACGTGATCGTGATTTGTTCCGCGATTGCGGGATCGACCAGCGATTGCTTGGCCAGCCGCTGGCAGTCGTCAAACGAGCCGGAAACTTCCAGGGCCGTAATGTTCTGTCCGAGCGTCGTAAGCTGTTTTTCCTGCGCGGCGCTGACTCGCCCGGCGGGATAGAGGATGACGACTCGGATGCCGGAGACTCCGAGGAATGCGTGCGCTACCGCGCTTCCCGTGTCGCCCGACGTCGCCACGATCACGGTAAGCTGCTTCCCCGTTTCCTGAACAAAAAATCCCATCAGGCGGGCCATGAAGCGCGCTCCAAAATCCTTGAACGCTAGAGTCGGCCCGTGGAAGAGTTCGAGAATGTGAAGGCGATCGCTGAGCATTACCAGCGGCACCGGAAAGTTAAATGCGTCCGTAACGATCTTCATGAGCACGTGCGGGGGAATTTCGTCCCCGGCGAACAGCTCGCTTATTTCCAGCGCAATTTCATGAAACGTGAGCGAACGCAGGCTTCCAGAAAACTCTTCTGCAATGCGGAATTTCAACGGGCATATAAAGCCCGCCGTCGGGCGCCGATCCGCGAAGGACGGCTTCCCGCAATGACACTTCCGGGCTGCGGTGGAGAGTGCTTCGGTATTTCATCGCGCGGGCCGCGCCTGCCCTTCAAGAAATCTCAAGAAATCCGCGCGCGTCCGGATTAGGCGTTTCGCAGGACATCCATCGAAACGACGCGGTGCGCGTAGCGTTCGTAGAGTTTCTTCCGGTGTGCGATCAACCGGGGATAACAGCGCGCGACGGCATCCTGCGCGGATTCGCCGGGGCCCTGGACGAATTGATCTCCCCACAAGACGGGCTTCGGGTCGGACAAATACCGGGCGATCAGGATTTCCTCTTCCGCGGCAGAAGCTTCGAGGTACAGCACCGTCGTTAGATTTTGCATTCTCCGGCAGATTGCCTCGCCCGTGTACACGATGCTGCCCGTAGTATCCAAAATAATTCCTTCCTCGCCCGACGCCTGCATTTCGTCCAATGCTTCGTCCATGGATTCGATCTCGCACTCCAAATATTTTTTCTCGCGCTCGCGGTAAGCAGGATCGTTGGGCCAGCCCATCCAGGCCGCGACTCCAGCAATGCCACGATAACCACCGGCGGAGAGCTCCGGAGAAAGTTTTTTTTCGATCCGGTCGTCAACACTGATCACGCGAAATCCCGCGCCACCCAGCTTTTGCGCCCAGTGCGATTTTCCGGCTCCGGACATTCCGATAAGGGATAGCTTGATCACAGAACCTCAGCGTTGTTCAAAGTGGCGCATGCTTTAGCTTGTGGGGTTTTGTCCTTGCATGGGCCAAACCACACAAGCTGAAGCATGCGCCACTCAAAGTCATTAGTCGCGGAATCGCGAATCGACATAGCAGCCTGATGTTTCAGGACAAACCCAGAGTGCAATCGCAAGTGATCCCGGTTGATTCTTATCCTGGAAACCGCGCAACGAGGATAGCGTCCTCCAATGAGCCCTGCAAGTCCCTAGGGTTTATTCGTTGTGTAAGGATTCCTGTTGCTAAAGGGAATTCGCGGAGACCCTCCAGTCAAGCTGTTCCCAGGACCAAGGCCAGGGAGTCTTGAATGACGTCGTATACGAAACTAACCTGGTCGGGTGTGATGACGTAGGGCGGCAGGATATACACGACATTGCCGAGCGGCCGCAGAAGCACGCCGCGGCTCAGGAAATATTTGTAGAGGCGCGGTCGCAGCGAAGACAAATAACCGGCGTCGGGCACTTTCAGTTCGATAGCCGCGACGGTGCCAATATGGCGGACGTCCGCGACGCCGGGATGCGAACCGAACTCAGGCAGACGTGCGGTATGGATTTTTTCAATCGCTCCGATCCGCTCAAAGACCGGCTCGCTCTCGAAAATCCGCAAGGAGGCATTCGCGGCGGCGCAGGCAATCGGATTGGCTGTATACGAGTGCCCATGAAAGAAAGCGCGCGCCCGATCCCCGCCCATGAACGCCTCGTGAACGCGATCGGTCGCAAAGGTTGCGGCCATTGGCAGAAACCCCCCGGTAAGTCCTTTTGCCACGCACATCAGGTCTGGAACCACGTTGGCACGCTCGCAGGCAAACATGCGGCCCGTTCGCCCAAACCCGGTTAGGACTTCGTCCGCAATCAGCAAGAACATCGTGAGCGGCCGTCAAGCGGCGGACTCCGGACAGAAATTCCTCGGGATGAACGATCATTCCTCCCGCGCCCTGAAGCAGCGGCTCGACAATCACAGCAGCAATTTCATCGCCACGCTCGGAAAGCAGGCGCTCCAGCTTGTTAAGGCATTCGATGTGGCAAATCGGCGCGAGTAAGGCCGACGGGACAGTGCGCGCAAGAGGCCGAATGAGTGCGAAGGACTGGGATTCGCAGGGACTCAAACGCCACTGTGAATGGCGAATCGTCACTGACCGACATCGCGCCCACCGTATCGCCGTGATAGGCGTTTTCGAGAGCGACGATGTGGCGCTTTTTCGGCCTTCCGCAATTCTTCCAGTATTGGACGGCCAGCTTTAGCGCAACTTCCACCGCGGTCGAGCCGTCATCTGAGAAAAAAACATGGCGCAGCGGGGCGGGAACGACTTTGCCCAGGCGTACCGCAAGTTCTTCGGCTGGCCCATGCGAGAATCCGGCGAAGAGCACATGTTCGAGCCGCGCGGCCTGTTCGGCGATGGCTTCCGCGATCGCCGGATGCGAGTGGCCGTGAATGTTGACCCACCACGACGAAATCGCGTCCAGAATCTGGCGCCCGTCCTGCGTCTCGATAAAAACGCCCTTGCCGCTGCGAATGGAAAGTGGAGGCGGGTCCACGTCTTCCTGCGTGAACGGATGCCAGAGATGAAGATCGGAGGAACTCATACGCTATTGGAAAGCCTCATGATCAAAATGCTTTGCATAGACGTCAAGCAGGGCCGCGCGATTAATTTTCTCGAGGAAAGGGATACGCCCAATGACGCGGACACTCCCGTAGTGCTCGATCGCGCGGCGATTTTCAATGTTCTTGTCGCCGATGAGCGCTACCCCGCAATATCGGCAGGCGCGCTTCCCGCAGCGCGGCGAGCGTCAGCAGCGTGTGATTAATCGTTCCCAGCGAAGTGCGCGCGGCAACGATCACCGGGAATCCGATCCGCTTCATCAAATCGCGCATCAGATCGCATTCGTTGAGAGGCACCAGAACACCGCCTGCGCCTTCAACAACCCACTTCCGGGCCGCCCGCGCATCCGGTAATTCAAATGCATCTAGTACGATTCGAATTCCGCCTTCGCGCGATGCCAGATGCGGGGAAACCGGCGAATCAAACCAATATCGCTCCAAGGGGAGCTGGTCCTCGGTTGCTTTCGACCAGACGCGCACCGATTCGCGATCCGACCCTTCGCGGGCGCCCGTCTGTACGGGTTTCCAATACACGGCGTTCAGCGCGGCGACAAGGAGGGCGGAGAGAACGGTTTTTCCGACGTTCGTGTCCGTGCCGGTCACGAAATATCCGGTCATCGGATGGCGGAAACGGCGCGAGAGGGTAGAGTTTCGTTGCGGGCTTGAATCATGGCTGCTAACAGATCGGCAAGGATTTCCTTGGAATGTCTGGCCGTCACGGACAAGCGGAGCCGCGCGGATCCCGCCGGAACCGTGGGCGGACGAATTGCACGAGTGCCGAAGCCCCTCGTTCCGAGATGCTCGGCAAAACTCACCGCGATTTCGTTTGGCCCCAGGATGATCGGAACGATTTGGGAATCGCTGGCGCCTATATCAAAGCCATTCGCCTGGAGTTCGTCCCTCAGGAATGCACTCAACTCGATCAAACGGGCGCGTTCGAGTTCCGCCTCCTCCGCCAGGTGCATTCCAGCCGAAACCTGCGAAGCGAAGTATGGCGGCAACCCCGTGTTAAAAATAAAAGTCCGCGCGCGATTGATAAGGAAGCGGCGCAAATTGTCCGAGCCGCAGACAAATGCGCCGGCCGCGGCAAGCGCCTTGCCGCAAGGATGCACGGTCGCGAGGACGCGCTCGGATAGCCCTGCCTCGGCGACGCAACCACTGCCGCGTGGTCCGCACACCCCGATCGCGTGCGCCTCATCGACAATCAACTCCGCGCCGTAGCGCTCGGCCAGCGCGACGAGATCGGCAAGCGGCGCGTGATCGCCCTCCATGCTGAAAATGCTCTCGACAACTATCACGCGCGCTCCGGCCCCTGATGCGCAGCTGCGAAGTTCGTTCTCCAAAAAGTCCAGGTCGAGATGCGGGAAAATAATTCGCGCGCATTTTGCAAAGCGTATTCCGTCGATCAGGCTGGCGTGGTTGGCGCTGTCGGAGAAGACCACGTCCTCTTTGCGGAGAAGGGAGCTGAGAAGCCCAATATTTGCCGCATAGCCGGAGGTGAAGTACAACGCAGCTTCCGCGCCGACCCATCGGGCAAAATCATGCTCCAGGGCTGTCCATGCCTTGTGCTGACCGGACAATAAGCGAGACCCGGTGGACGCAATGCGGGAGGTGGAGTGGACGCCTTCCAGCAGGGCGTGCTTCATCCGCGGATCGGTGGCGAGGCCGAGGTAATCGTTGGAACTGAAATCGATGCCGTGAACCGCCTCGAGATGGCGCAATTCGGCGCGCGATTCGAGGTTGGAAAGCTCGCCGAGGATGCGCTGGTTCATTTTCACCGAAATACCCTTACCGCAGCGGCAGTGGTTCGAGCCCGAGGGAATGGAGCATCGCCACGTCGTCTTCGGGCTCGGGATTTGGAGTGGTCAACAATTTTTCGCCAATGAATAGCGAATTGGCGCCGGCGACAAAACACAGCGCGACCGCCTCGCGCGAAAGCGCTTTGCGCCCCGCGCTGAGGCGGACCATAGAAGCAGGCATCAGGATTCGCGCTGTCGCGATAGTACGCACAAAGACCAGCGGATCGAGCGCGTCAAGCTGTTCGAGGGGAGTCCCAGCTACGCGCACGAGCGCATTGATGGGCACGCTTTCCGGATGCGGATCAAGAGTGGAAAGCTGCTGCAGCAGCCCGATGCGATCGCCCTCCGATTCGCCCAGGCCGATGATTCCACCGCAGCAAACGGTGACTCCCGCTTTTCGCACCGACGCCAGCGTGCGCAGCCGGTCGTCGTAATTGCGCGTCGTAATGATTTGCCCGTAAAACTCGGGGGAAGTATCGAGGTTGTGGTTGTAGGCGGTCAAGCCGGCCTCGGCCAGGCGCCCCGCCTGCGAATCATCGAGCATCCCGAGCGAGCAGCAGACTTCCATCCCGAGCCTCGCCACGCGGCGCACCATTTCCAGAACATTTTCAAAATCCTCGCCTTCCTGCACATGCCTCCATGCCGCGCCCATGCAGAAACGCGTTGCGCCCTCGCCGCGGGCGCGCTCGGCAAACTCGACGACCTCATCCACGGGAAGCAGGCCGCCGCGCGAAACTTCCGTCGAGTAATGCGCGCTCTGCGGGCAATACGCGCAGTCTTCGGGGCAGCCGCCGGTTTTCACGGAGAGCAAGCGGCAAAACTGGACGCGAGCGGGATCGTGGAATTCGCGGTGCGCTTGCTGGGCAGAGAAAAGAAGGTCAGGCAGCGGCTGCCTGTAGATCCGGTGGATTTCTTCACGCGTCCAATCGTGGCGAAATGTTTTCCTGGCTGCCGATACGCCTACATCGTTTTGCGACAAGGTTGCTCCCTTGGGACGGTATTCGCGGCGCGCCGCCATTCAGAGTAAACAGCGAGCGAACCGCTTCGCACGGATATTCCCCCGGCCTCAAACGCCGCCGGGAAAAGTATTCTAACGCACATTCGGCTTGAATATCGACCAAGCGAAGCCGATTATGGATTTGGATTGAATCTATCCGAGAGGAAAATGAAGTAATTGGCGACCGGTGATTGGGAATTGCGAACCCGGCGTCTCCGTGATCTGTGTGCCGTATCTCAGTGATCTCTGTGTTGCGATATTGGCCTGTGAGTTCCGGGGCGGACTACAGGCTGACTTGTTCCGTCCGATTCGTCTTTTTGGACCCCGGGTTTGAGGCCGGGGAAGACGATTCATTCGCGGTCGAGTTCTTCTTGTGGCAGGAAATAGCCCACCAGCGATTTTGATATTGCGGCAGCTCACACATTTTCGTGCAATGTTTCATGCCGCTCTCATACGCGCAATGGCAATAGCACAACGGCGTCGCGGGTCCTGACCGCAGCGATGGGACCTGATTTGCAAGTGCTGCAGCCGAAATCGCCCCCAGCAGGATTGCCGTGCGAATGGCCTGGCGAAATCCGCGGGCTGTGGGTTTCATCGTTACATTCTGAAGTTAGTCCCGATAAAAACCGATAGCGCTACGGGTGGGAAATTGGTGGTATCGAGGGTTAGAACGTACCGGCAGAAAGTACCGGTACCCGCGGATCTTTTTAGAGATATATTTTCTAGATGGTTGAGGGCGCTGGTTTAAGACGCAGGAGTTTCATCAGCCAGCTTGCAAAATAAATAAAACTGAAAAGCTCCACGAACAGAATCACCGCGATCGTTGAATGCGAGACTCCTGCTTTGGACAGGAACACAAACCAGCGATCAAAGCCGCGTCCCGGAGGAGCAGGGACTGGAGACATGATGTAGTGAATCAGTTGGCGGCTCATAGTGATCAGGGGCGAATAATCCATGCGATAGTTGTAATGCACGTCGTAATAATTTCCGTTCGCCTGGTCTTCAAAGAAACTGGTCGCAAGGTTGATCGCCTGCACGACAAATCCCCCGACCGATATGCCGATCGCCAAGCCCCGAACCGAGGGCCTCGCATCTTCCAGCACAGGCCCGAGTCCCAGGCAAAGGACCGCGATCGCCGGCACGAGATAGCGCGGCCCCACGCAAAAGCCGCCCTCCCATTGCGTAAAAGTCGCATAAAAAAAGAGGTAGACGACGGGCAGAACCCCCACCACGACCGCAAGCCCTTTGTCCAGACGCGCCAGCTTGCGAATGCCGGCAACGGCCAGCAGAATCGGCGGCGCGAACAGAAACACGGATTTTCCCGGCGACAGAAGAAATCCATACAGTCCCGTAAGCAAGGGCGTGTCAAAGGAATTCATGTTCTTGCCGCCATCAAGCACACTTGGATACCCGAAATCAAATGGATCGCCGAACAGATAGTGATTTCGCCAAAGATACGCAAGCCCGAACAAGGCCACCACGGCTGCAAGGATCCGCACAGCCCGCCAACCTTTCTCACCGTCACGGGCAAGAATCGCTATGAGGAACACAGGAGCTGCTATCACATGCGCCGGACGCACCCAGATCATTGCGCCCAGGAGCATTCCGCCGAGCGCAGCTTCCTGCCAGGTAACCAATATCTTGCTTCTCCCTGTGAACAGCACAACGGCGGCTCCAAGCAAGATTGCGGAGCTCAGTGGCTCCGAATAGAGCACGGCGGAATAGGAAAGGACCGGAGTAGCGAGCGCCAGCATCGACGCAGCCATGATCGAAACGCGAAGAGAGAGCCCCAATCGAACAAAAATGAGAAACGCGAATCCCGCTGCCAGGGCGGCGAATGTCGCGCTGCTGGCCACGACCGTGGCATCCACCACGACTTCCCTGGCTCGATACGGAATCCCCGGAATTACCGCCAGAATCCCTCGCCCCGCGAAATACCACGGAATGAGGAACGCGGCGTGCGCCGGACCGTAAGGCGGTTGAGGTTCTCCCCAGCGGTCATACTTGCCATAAAAGAAAAAATTAACGGCTTGGGGAATGGCAGTGCTCCCCCGCGTGGCTAGGCTCTCCGCCTGCAGATCGGCATTCAATTCGTCCCTCGTCCGGACGCGCCCGCTCGACAGCAAGAGAAAGAGAAAATTCAAGGTGAGGAAGAAAATAACGAAAATACGAGCCGTGACTTGAGGAGTGACAGGCGTGCCGCGCAAGTCGCCCGGCGCTGCAGTTCCGCTTTCACCTCCCGGAAACTGGGCGGTCGCGATACCCACAGCTTCATTCGGGCTGCTCTCTGCCCGCGCCGCATCCGAAGTTACAGTCACCTTTGCACCCTTTTGCGAATCCCAAATTGACTTCCATCTGGACGAATACCCGCTGGAAGGTTCGTTTCTCTCGCTGGGAACTACACTTGACGATACCCCGAAGACGCATAGGCAAAGGTGAATTCAATCGCTATTTGTTGTCAGAGGGTTACGGTGAGAAATCGGAATCAAGGACGCGATCATGCTTCGACGGGCGAGGCCTCGGCTAAGTCAGCCAGTTCTAGCCGCAGATTTCCAGCATTCGTCGCATAACTCAGGGCGGATTCGAGATCGAGGATTCCCGCCCGGACCATGCGGTCAAGCTCGCCATCAAAGCATTGCATTCCCTCGGTCGAGCCATCCCGCATCGCGTCGAGCAGCGACTTGCCCTCGGTCTCGCCCTTCTCCACGTATTCGCGTGTACGCATGGTCGATTTCAATATCTCAATAGCCGCGACACGCCCGGTCCCGTCCTTTTTCGGGATTAGTCGCTGCGAAACAATGAAGCGAAATGCTCGCGCCAGGCGAGTACGTATCGCCTGCTGATCCGCGAGCGGAAATACCCCGATGATCCGCTCAATCGTCTTTGAAGCGTCAACCGTATGCAACGTGGAGAAGACCAGGTGGCCCGTCTCCGCAGCTTCCATCCCAATTTCGATCGTTTCCTTATCGCGCATTTCCCCCACAAGGATTACTTTCGGAGCTTGTCGAAGGGCAGCACGCAGCGCCAGGGCGAAGCTGGGCGTGTCGTTGTGCAACTCCCGCTGATGTATCGTGGATTTCTTGTGGAGATGTAGAAATTCGATCGGGTCCTCGATAGTGAGGATATGATATGCCTTCTCCTCATTGATTTTGTTCAAGATAGCGGCCAGGGTCGAAGATTTTCCAGATCCAGTCGGCCCAGTCACGAGGACAATCCCATTCCGTAAATCCGCAATTTCTCCCAGTTGGGCAGGCAGTTTGAGCGAATTAAAATCCGGGACCGTCTGGGGGATGACTCGCATGACAATCGCATAAGTGCTGCGTTGGCGAAAGATGTTCACTCGAAAGCGAGCAAGTCCCGGCAAGCTGTAGGACACATCCGTAGAGCCCTCTTTTTCTAGTTTGGAGGCCGCAAGTTCATTCTTCCCTATCAAATCGAGGGCGATCCGGTGCGTCGTGTCTGGCGTCAGCCTGCCAACCCCGGTGATATTTACCTCACGCAGTTGCCCGTTGAGCTCAATTTGAGGTGCGCGGCTGGGGGAGAAGATCAAATCGCTGACCTGTTTGGAAACTTGCAGCATGGTGGCAACAATCGAAGCGGTGGGAACCTTGGCTGGCGCGGGCGAGCCTGAAGGCAAATTCTGATTGGCGGCGGGCTGTGGAGGGACAGAAGGCGAATCCATAATGGGCTCCTGGATAAAAGCCTGAATTCTTCTTAAGTTATTGAGATGTAGTGAGTTACGCGTCTTGCCGGGTGGCTTGCCTGCTTCTTGGCTGGCGAACGCGGGAAAAGGCTCTCAGTTCTTGCTTAATGGCGCAGACCGCTTCAGCCCCAAGACCCACAAACTCGACCCCCATCCCTGTACCAGGGAGGCAATAACGTACTTCGCATCGAGTCTGGACTTCGACATCCGGTCGCGTCAAGCGAAATCGCGGATTTAACGACGCCTCGCGCACGAAAATGTGTCGAAGTATTCACGAACATTCCGTGCAGACTGAGGTCAGGAGGGCGAATTGGCATTTTACTTAGTCCGCCTTCATAGCTCAAGTGAAGTCCGCCGAGATGCCGCACTCTAGGCTCCCGACGGCCAGGCGCGGATGACCCGTCGTTCCATTGTCGCTCCCTCAAGATAGTACTCCCTCCGTGACAGGGATCGATGACCCGGCATTAGAATCCGAGGCTCCCGGCCCGCGACGGGTCCCACAGTAGGGGCAGAAAAGGTAGGACGGGGGTAGATTCTGGCCGCACCGTTCACACGCGGAAGTTGCAAGAGCCTCCATGGGAACGACGCGAAGAACCTCTTCCAACGTTGTCACACCGGACTGAATCTTATCCAAAGCATCATCCTGCATTCGGCGCATCCCCGCGGCGCGAGCCGCGGCTTTGACCAGGTCGGGTTTGTAAGCGCCGCGCAGGATGGAGCGGATCGAATCATTGATCACGAGCAACTCATAAATTCCCACCCGGCCCTTGAATCCCGTATGGTCGCAAGCATTGCAGCCCTCCGGCCACGCGGTGCGATCCGGCGGTTGATTCCAGCCCACGGCAACAAGCCGCTTGGCGTACTCGGAAGTAACTTGCTTAAGGGTGTGGCACGCGCAAAGCTTTCGGAGCAGGCGCTGGGCCAGGATTCCACTCACCGAGGATGCGATCAGATATTCTGGAATTCCAAGATCGAGCAATCGGGCAACAGCGGAGATACTGTCGTTGGTGTGCAAAGTCGAAAGGACCATGTGCCCGGTCTGCGCGGCCTTCATTGCGATTTCAGCGGTTTCGAGATCGCGGATTTCCCCAATCATGATGACGTTGGGGTCCTGCCGTAGGATCGAACGCAGGCAGCTCGCAAACGTCAATCCAGCGCGCGCATTCATGTGCACCTGGTTGATCCCCGGGAGCGCGTACTCAACGGGGTCTTCCACGGTAACGATGTTCACTGCGGGCTTACGCAAGAGGTTCAAAGCGGAGTAGAGCGTCGTGCTTTTGCCCGAGCCCGTCGGCCCGGTTACCAGCAACATTCCCTGAGGTTGTGCGATCACCTGCTTTATTTTGTCTGCCACATCCGGAGGAACTCCCAGGTCGGCGAA
Organism: uncultured Acidobacteriota bacterium; assembly: GCA_963819395.1. Taxonomy (GTDB): domain Bacteria; phylum Acidobacteriota; class Terriglobia; order Acidiferrales; family UBA7541; genus Palsa-360. The sequence goes on along the minus strand of CAWFVW010000002.1, from coordinate 74,740 downwards.
ACTCAATATGGGAGCCGAGGCCTCGAGCAGCCGCATGACGACCTTCTCCCCGTATTGTGTCGGCAGTGTTGACACGCGCATATCCACCCGCCGCTGGCCAACCGCGACCATGAATCGGCCGTCTTGAGGGGCACGGCGCTCTCCGATATCCATGTCGGACAGGATCTTGATGCGGGACACGAGGGAGTTCTGCAAATTTCGAGAAACGCTGTCCAATTCGCGCAACACTCCATCCACTCGGATCCGTACCACAGTGAGCGTGGCTTGCGGCTCAATGTGGATGTCGCTGGCTTGTTTGGACATGGCCTTTTGAATGATCTCGGACACCAAACGGACCGCGGGCGTCCTCCTTTGGGTCAGTTCCGCCTGAATTTCCTGAATGGCTTCGCGATTGGCTTGCCGGGAACTGGTCGAAATGAACTCAATGTCGGTTCCGGGTTCCTGGCTGCCCTCGCTGGCTGCCTGTCTCGCGGGCGCGATTCCGTTGACGCGGTCATAATTCCGCGCAATGGCGGACTGAATTTCGGCCCGAAATCCAAACCGCGGGGATACGTCCTTTCCAAGAGTGAATCGCAGCTCATCAATGGTGGCCACGTTCTGCGGCTCGGCCATCACGACGACTACCCGGGTCTCGTCCACGCGGATGGGAAGAGCTTCCAAACGAACGGCCATGGGCCTGGGAATGGTCTGGAGAATTGCCAAGTCACATTGAATTGCCATGCACTCCAGGTACGGCACGCGGGAAACTTCTTCCAGGGCTTTCACCAGGGAAGCCTTGTCAACGAGGCCGCGCTCCAGGATCAGCTCCCCCAGGCGGACCAGGTTGCCTTTTTGCTCATGAAATAATTTCTGAAGGCTTGCTGCGGAAATTTGCCCCCGGTCCTGCAGAATTTCGCCTAGTTTTTTGCGCTTCATTCGCAGTTCCTCATATGGATATGTGGCACGCGGGGTACCAAATCACTTTCGAAAGACGGCTATTAGTCCCACGCAATGAGTAGGAAATAAACCGCACACGTGAAGGAACGAAGGGTCTTGTTTCAAAACGGGATGAAACTCGTTTTATCGGACTTGCCCGGGGCATCGACCTGATTAGCGTATAAACTACACTCGTCCGAACGGCACATTCCTAAGATGAAGTTGTCATTCGCAATGACAGTTTCAACATCCTGCGGTTCACAAATTAGATGAGGACGGATTTTGTGGATAAGGAAGGGGCAATTCCCGACGTGGGAGAGCCCTATCCCGAAACAGGATTCGAAGCGTTAGTGACCCGATGAAAACGCGAGAGCCACGAAGGGAACGCCAACAAAAATAAGGGAATCTGGTGATGGGCGATCGGAAGGGAATTGGCCCGAAGCGTGCACCATGAAGAAATCGTGGACGCATTCCGATGGACGACTTACACAAGTCCGCGAGCGAGGGGGAAGGGGCTTGCTCAAGGACGAGTGCTGGTCGTTCCCACCTGCCTCTGAGAGGGAAGCTAGGATGGATGACCCCACGCCCCGGCCAAAAAAAGGCCGGGAAACGGTATGCGTCTTAGGGGGCTCTTGTTCCCAAGCAAGGGCCCCCATCTTTTTGCCCCGGCGTTGAAGCCCCGCGTTTTCCTTCGCTTATTGGCCGCTTCCGCTGAGCTCGCAGGCCCCTAAATTTGTGAGACCGTCCCGACCGGATCTACCCGCCGCAGCACTGGAATCTTTGCCTGCCTCAGCACATGCTCAACTTCTGTCTCTTTCAGTCGTGAAGCGTCATACTCGAATGTCAGGTGGTTTGCCTGCTCGTCCACGCGAAAACGGCGCAGTCCGTAAGTGTTGGCGAAGCTGCCGAGCGCCCGCAATTGCTCAGCCTGCAGCGGGGATTGCAATTCGTAAGTAATCTCCATCAATGTCATGAACGCATTATAGCAGCAGCCCGCCCCCGGGAACGCCAATCTCCCGATCGTCGCTTCAGTTTGCTCCTTCTTGTTGATTTGACATAGGGGTAGGGGGTATAGTAGAAAAGAAGAGGGGTAAGGGACGACGCGGAGATTCCATGGCAGCCAGAAAAGTTGAAATGATTCGAGGCGCGGCAAGCTGCGGTTGCGGTGCGCAGGAAAAAAGCCGGAAAGCGCTGGCCGTCGATCCGGAAATCAAATTGTCGAACCTGAAACGCCTGCGCCGGATTGAAGGGCAGGTGCGCGGGCTCCAGCGCCTGGTGGAAGAAGACCGCTACTGCGCCGACATCCTGGTTCAGATTTCTTCCGTGCAGGAGGCCCTGCGTTCCGTGGGGCGCGCCCTGATGAAGAATCATCTGCGCCATTGCGCCTCCGAAGCCATCCGCGATACCGAACCGGGACGAGCGGAAGCAATGTACGAAGAGTTGTTGAGTTTGATGGAACTGCATTCAAGGTAGCCTGGATGATTTGGAATGTTTGGTGGCGCATGCTTTAGCTTGTGGGGTTTGGCGCCAATCGCAGAGCCGCAGTGCCCAAACCAACCCTCACAAGCAAAGTATGTGCCACTTTACTGATGCCGTTTCGAGATTTGGCGTGTAAGGAGACCATGGAAGCCGAACCCAAACCAGCTGGCACACTGGAAAAGGACCCCGTTTGTGGGATGACGGTGGACCCCTCGCGGGCGAAAGCGACGCATGTGCATGCGGGGAAGGCGTATTACTTTTGTTGCGTCGGCTGCAAAGAAAAATTCAGCACCGACCCTGCTAAATACCTGACGCCTAGGACGCTCGTGGGAATTGCTCCCATGTCCGCACATCCGGTACAGATTGCGCCTGCGACGCCGCACCACATTTCACAACCAGTAGTCCAAATTGCGGCGCCACTGCGCGCCGCGAGCAAACACGCTTCGAACGAATACACATGCCCGATGGATCCTGAGGTGCGCCAGCAAGGGCCGGGCGACTGCCCGAAGTGCGGAATGGCTCTGGAACCGGTCGTGGCCGCCCTCCCTGTAACAAAGACTGAATACACCTGCCCCATGCACCCGGAAATCGTGAGGGACCAACCTGGGTCCTGCCCGATTTGCGGAATGGCATTGGAGCCGAGAACGGTGAGCGCGGAAGAGGAGAAAACCCCCGAGCTTGTCAGCATGACTCGGAGATTTTGGGTCTGCGTCGCGCTAACGATTCCGATTTTGGCTATAGCCATGGCGGATATTTTGCCGGGGTTTTCGGCGCGGATGAACTTCGCTTCGCCAAGGGCCTGGCAGTGGTTCGAATTCCTCCTTTCGACTCCCGTTGTTCTGTGGGGTGGGTGGCCGTTTTTTGTGCGCGGCTGGCGATCACTGCTCACTCGGAATTTGAATATGTTCACGCTGATTGGTTTGGGGACCGGCGTGGCGTATGGATTCAGCGTTGTGGGGGTGCTGTTTCCCGGAGTATTCCCGTCTTCCTTTCGAGGCGAAGGCGGGGAAGTCGCTGTATATTTTGAAGCGGCCGCCGCCATCACAACCCTCGTCCTGCTCGGTCAAATGATGGAATTGCGGGCGAGAAGCAGGACTGGCGCCGCGATCAAAGCGCTTCTCGGACTTGCGCCGAAAACCGCGCGGCTGATTCGCGGCGATGGGTCGGAAGCGGATGTCCCTCTCGATGAAGTAAAGCCTGGCGATAGTCTGCGCGTGCGCCCGGGCGAGAAAATTCCGGTGGATGGCATTGTTCTGGAAGGCGCAAGCAGTGTCGATGAATCGATGATCAGCGGCGAGCCGATCCCCGTCGAAAAAATTAAAGGGGCGCGCGTCACCGGGGCGACTGTGAACGGGACGGGTTCTCTCGTGATGAGCGCGAAGCGCGTCGGCTCAGAAACGCTGCTCGCGCAGATCGTGCGAATGGTCGGAGAAGCGCAGCGCAGCCGCGCGCCGATTCAGAAGCTCGCCGATGTTGTCGCCGGATATTTCGTTCCCATCGTCGTGGGAATTTCCGTGCTGACATTTGCGATTTGGGCGCTGTGGGGGCCGGTACCGCGCCTGGCCCATGCATTAGTCAACGCGGTTGCAGTGCTGATTATCGCGTGTCCCTGCGCGCTGGGCTTGGCCACGCCGATGTCGATCATGGTGGCGATGGGCAGGGGCGCGTCGCTCGGCGTGCTGTTCAAGAACGCCGAAGCCATCGAACTGATGCGAAAAGTCGATACGCTGGTGGTGGACAAGACCGGCACGCTCACCGAAGGCAAGCCGCAGCTCATTTCGGTCGAGCCCGCTGAGGGGTTTGGCTCGAATGAACTACTGCGGCTGGCAGCAACGCTCGAGCGCGGCAGCGAGCACCCGCTGGCCGCGGCGATCGTCAAGGGCGCCGAGGGTCGCGGCTCTCTCTCTCTGGCTCGACTGAAGGATTTGAATCGCTCACGGGCCGGGGCGTCCGCGGCCACATTGGAGGCCGCGCCGTCGCCCTAGGAAATCAGTCGCTTCTCGATGAACTGCACGCCGATTCGGGACCGCTCGCCGCGAAAGCTGAAGCTCTACGCGTGGACGGCCAGACCGTCATGTTTGTCGTTGTGGACGGAAAAATCGCCGGCTTGCTTGGCGTCGCCGATCCAATCAAAGAGAGCACCCCCGAAGCTATTCGCCAGCTACACGCGGACGGCATCCGCATCGTGATGTTGACCGGCGACAGCCGCACGACGGCCGAAGCCGTTGCCAAAAAACTCCAGATTGACGAAGTCGTAGCGGAAGTTTTGCCGCAAGGAAAAGCGGGCGTCGTGAAGCGCTTGCAAGGCGAAGGCCGTTTCGTCGCCATGGCCGGCGACGGAATCAACGACGCGCCCGCCCTGGCGCAAGCCCAAGTAGGAATCGCCATGGGCACCGGCACGGACATCGCCATGGAAAGCGCCGGAGTCACCTTGATCAAGGGCGATCTGCGCGGCATCGTCCGCGCCCGCGCCTTGAGCCGCGCCACGATGAGCAATATCAAGCAGAATTTGTTCTTCGCGTTTGTTTACAACTCGGTTGGCGTGCCCATTGCGGCGGGAATTCTGTATCCGTTTTTTGGCCTGCTGCTCAGTCCGATGATCGCAGCGGCGGCGATGAGTTTTAGTTCGGTTTCGGTGATTACGAATGCGCTGCGGCTACGGCGGGCCAATCTTTCTATATAGTTCCAATTTCGAGGTCCCAAAGCCCTACCTTTTCTCCGCAAGGATGGGCACCGGGCCGCGCGGGCAGACCATGAAGCGATGAGGGGAGAATAGACGGGTTAAAATCGGCCGCATTTTCATTGGGGGGGGGGCGAAGAAAAGACGTAACGCATGATAGGATGCATAGAGGCCTCACTCAGTGGCAACCGACGCTCAAATCTACTGCGACTGCATGGCGAGAATTCGTGATCGTCTAAATGTTGTGGATACGATCATGTCTGGCGGAATCAAGATTGGCCACCACGACCAAACCTCTGAGTTGATCTTTGTACAGTTCCGAAAGACTTTGGAAGAGATCGCCTTTGCTTCGTTGTCGGCGAACAAGGAGAAGTACTGTGAGGTGCACGCAAATTTCTCGAAGCATTGGCGCGCCAAGGATATGTTGGCGGTCATGGACATGGTGAATCCGAACTTTTATCCAGTACCGCTTCCCGCACCCGTAGAAACTTCGTCTGGCCGTAAGCACTTCGGGGAACCGTTAACAGACGGCTTCGTGACGAGAGACGATTTTGCCTTTCTGTATAATTGTTCGTCTGATGCGCTCCATACCCGGAATCCGTATAGAGAGGGCGACCCTACCATTAACATCACTTACACCTTCCAGGAATGGGTTGCCCGCTTTCAGAGGCTGTTGTCGTGGCACTGCGCAACGCTATTGAATGGCGACAGATGGATTGTCAACATTCCCGGGGAGGGCAGCGTGCATGTTTACCCGGCGAGCCCGGCCTGATGCTCGAATACGCGCCGCTGCAAGTCATTTGTAATTCCCGTATGGAGCACGCGAGACGCGCTCGCGAGGATTTATAAATGGTAGATGTTGCGGCGCATGTCACGGATAGTGCCATAAGCGCCGGAGCCATTCTACTCCAAAGACGAACCGGAGTTAAACCGGGGCCACAGCCTCGCTGCAAGAAAGTTGGTCTCAGTGCCATAGGCCCCACAATTTTGTCATTCCGAGGGCCGCCTTTGCCCGAGGAATCTCTCTGGGCTTTTGACTTGGACTAAGATCAAAACCGACAGAGAGATTCCTCGGGCAAAGGCGGCCCTCGGAATGACAAAATGTACGAGTTCTCTGCAGTCTGCGAAGGCGGTTCTATTGGGCCGCACTACATCGCAACGACAAACGTATTGCGCTTGATCAGCGACTGCATTTGATCGTCGGTGAGGGAAAGTTTCACGTCGAGGCGGTCTCCCGCCGGGGTCAATCTGCGCGCTGTCGAGGAGCGCGCCGAGGTCCGGGTTGGAGTTTCCGACCTGATATTTGCGGTACATCAGTCCGGCCTGGAGCAGCGCGGCAAATGTGTTGGCGTCGTCGGTGGAACCGCAGACGGCTTCGAATTTCGCGTCGACGCCGCTGCTGCCCTTGATGCTGATCGTCATGGCCTTGAGTTTGGAAGTGAGCTGCGCGGCGGCGGGGAACTGAGACGTTTCCGGCACGAGCTGCTGCATGGCGAGGCGCGTGTAGGCCGGATTCAGCACGGCCCAGACGGTCCCGCTGCCGTTGGCCGGATTGACGAGCGAAGAGAAATCCGTATTCGCATAGAGGCCCTGGCCTTCTCCGTAGCGCACGCCAATCATTTTTTCAAGCTGCTGCCGCTGGCCAAAGGCGGCGGTATTGGAATCGATGAAAAAGAAGAAGAGATCGTTTGGCCCGCTGCCGCCGCCAAACGCGAAGAGCGAAAACGTGCGAACCTTCACGATGGGCAGCTTCTTGGAAGTGAAATAGGCTTCGGCCGAAGCGGGTTGAAACTGGCCGAGCGCGACGCCCACAATCTGGTCCGTGGTCGGGACGGATCCGCCGCCGTCGTATCGGCGGTCGATTTGCTGGGCACGAGCGCCCAGGCGAGTTCCGTCACCTGCGTGTTCGGGTCGATGCCCGCCGAAGAGAGGAACGTCTCGAACTCGCGGAATTTCGCCGGCAGCATTTGTTCCTTGAGCTGATTGAACCAGGGAAATTGCGCGCGCCTCCTTCAAGTCGGCATAGGCGAGCTCGCCGGATTCCTTGGGGAACATGCTGAGAATGTCGGACCCGAGGCTGCCCGCGCGGGCTGTCCCGGGAAGCACGGATAAAATGGCGATAAGAGCGGCGATCCAAATGATTTTTCCTGTGTTCATCTTTTCTTCCTCCTGCCAGGCACCCAAAGGTTCGATTCGACGTTCGATTCCGAAGGGGAATCATTTTCCCGTGGTTACCGGCTTCCCTGCAATTTTGCTTCAATTTCGGCCGTGGCGGACTTTATTCTTGCAACCGTGCCTGCATCTCGTAACGAGGGGAGAAGCGCCTGCAGCGCTTTCCAGCGCGCCGCGAGCGGCGGCCATCGCCGCTTGTTTGACCACAAGCCAGTCTAGCAGCATAGACGGCGCGGACATGGTTTCGAGTTGTACCAATCGCTCATAAATTTCGGCCGCAGCGAAGGCCGCTTCCAGATGGGACTCGGCGGCGCGCTCGGGCCTGCGGTCGCTGGCGATTTGGGAGCCGGGCGGCGCCTCATGCGATGCGTCCAAAGCGCGCTCCGAAAACTCCTGAACGGCCTCGCGCAATGTGTCCACCAGAGGCCGGAGCGTTGCCGCTCGGTTCCTGCCGGCAGGGCTGGCGGCGGCGGCAGAATGCCTGCCACGGCGGCCAAACGGTTTTCGAGCACTTGCGCGGGAGAAAAATTTTCGAGCAGCAGGTAATCCTCGGTCGAAAGCTCGATGGCCTTGCGCGGAACGAGGCCGATGATTTCGCTTCCCACCACCGCGCAGCCGTGCCGTTCGGCTTCGCGCTTGACCATCTCGAACACGCGGTGCAGAGGCGTCTGCTCGAAATCCGTCAAGTTGATCGAAACTTGAGCGAGGCCCCGCGTCTTCATTTCCACGCCAATGGCTTTGACGTGGCGCAGCCCGCCGCTCGAAGAGCGAATCGCGCGGGCGATTTCCCTGGCCACCGATACGTCGCTCGTATTCAGATAGATATTATAAGCGATTAAAATCTTTCGCGCACCCACTGCGGTTGCGCCCGCCGTCGGGTGAAGGCGCGGCTCGCCGATGTCGGGCGAACGGTCCGGGTCGCGCAGCGCATCTTCGCGCAGGCCTTCAAATTGCCCTTTGCGGACATTTTCCAGATTCACGCGCTCGGGCCGCGTGGCCGCGGCCTCATAAAAATAAACCGGGATGCGGTAACGGTCCCAGAGTTCCTGGCCAACGCGCCGGGCCAGCGCGACGCACTCTTCCATGGAAACGCCCTCGAGGGGAACGAACGGGATCACGTCGGTCGCGCCGATGCGGGGATGCACTCCCGTTTGGCGCGTCATGTCGATGAGTTCCGCGGCCTTTCCCGCGCCGCGAATCGCGGCTTCGGCAACGGCTTCGGGCTCGCCGGCCAGCGTGACCACGGAGCGATTGTGGTCGGCGTCGCTGGTGCGGTCGAGGACCCAGGCGCCTGCGACGCCGCTCATGGCGTCCACGATGGCGTCAACCTTTGCCAGGTCGCGCCCTTCGGAAAAATTTGGCACGCATTCGATCAGGCGGTTCATGAGGCCCTGGGAATTTGCGCAGGATCGATTTCTTACGAAGTGGCTGCAACCTTGCGCGCGATCCGGCCTTTCCATGAGCGGATTACGCATCGATGATACGGGATTTTCGTCCGGGCCCCAAATGGAAGATCGCAGAACTCAGCCTATTTGCCAACTGGTTTGCGGCAGCGGGGTCGCACGACGAAGTTTCATTGCGCGCACGGAGAATCGTGCGGTAATGTTCTGGTTCGCCATGCCCTACGCGACACTCACGGAAAAGCTTCTGAACGCGGTGGACCGGCTGCCCAATGATCGGGCATTGTCGCTGCGCGTCAATGGCCGCTGGGAGCCGACGTCGTCGGCCGAATTTCTGCGGCGCATTGCCGGGCTTTCCAATGCGCTGGAGCAGCTCGGAGTCAAGCCGGGCGATCGCGTCGGGCTGTTCGCGCCCAACCGGCCGGAATGGCACATCGCGGATTTCGCCATCCTCGGACTCGGCGCGGCCGATGTGCCCATCTATTTCAACGAATCCCCCGACCGGATTGTTTACATCCTGAATCATTCAGGCGCCGAGGTAGTCATTGTGGCGGGAGAGATGCAATCGCGGCGTTTGCTGGAGTGCCGCAGCCGGCTCACGTCGGTGAAGCACATCATCTGCGCCGCCGCGCCGGCCGATCTTGGCGATGATATCCTCCGCTACGAAACTCTGGCGGCCGCGACCGGAGACGCGGCGGTTGCCGAATACCGCCTGCGAGCCGCTCGCGTGACCTCCGACCAGCTCGCCACCATCATCTATACCTCCGGCACGACGGGCGAGCCGAAGGGCGTGATGCTCACGCACAATAATCTCAGCTCGAACGAGGAAACTTCCGTCGAGCCTTATCGAATGACTCCCGCCGATAAGGCGGTAAGTTTTCTGCCGCTCTCGCACGTGTATGAGCGGGTCACTGCGTACGCGTATTTGTTTCATGGAGTTCCGGTGGCGTACGTCGAGCGCATGGACGACTTGCCGCAGGCGCTGCTGGAAGTTCATCCCACGCTGGCCGCCGCGGTTCCGCGCGTTTTTGAAAAGCTCTACGCCAACATCATGCAAAAGGGGCACGCGAATCGACGGGATCGAAGCGCCGGATTTTCGACTGGGCCATGCGCGTGGCCCGGGAATCGGTGCGCTGGAAAGCGTATGGCGAAGAGCGCTCCGTCCTGGCTGCGTCTTCGCTGGAAGATTGCGGACCGCATTGTCTATTCGAAAATCCGCGAAGGGATCGGCGGCCGCTTCCGCGCATTCATTTCCGGCGGCGGACCGCTTGCCCGCGAGCTCGCTGAATTTTTCTGGGCCGTGGGCGTGCCTGTCTATCAGGGATACGGCCTGACGGAGACTTCGCCGGTCGTGAGCGCGAATTATCCGGGCGCCAACAAAGTGGGCACCGTGGGGCAGCCGATCGAGCATGTGAGCGTGCGCATCGCGGAGGACGGCGAGATTCTCGTGCAGGGGCCGTGCGTCATGAAAGGCTATTACCAGAAGCCTGAGGACACCAGCGCCGTGATTTCTCCGGATGGCTGGCTGGCGACCGGCGACATCGGACGCCTGGATGAAGATGGCTATCTCTACGTGACCGACCGCAAGAAGGATTTGTTCAAGACGGCGGCGGGAAAATTTGTCGCGCCGCAGCCCATTGAAAATATGCTGAAGGTGAGCCCGCTGATCCTGAACGCCGTGCTGGTGGGCGACGCGCATAAATTCATCGCGGCTCTGATCGTGCCGAATTTTGCGAATGTCGAGGCCGCCGCGCGCGAGCAGGGCCGGACGTTTGCCTCGCACGAAAAGCTCGCCGCCGATCCCTGGGTCCATGAACTGATCGGCAGGGAAGTGGCGCAGGTGAACTCGAAACTCGCGCAGTACGAAACGATCAAGAGATTTGCGCTGCTCGATCATGATTTCACGTTTGATGGCGGACAGCTGACCTACACGCTGAAGCTCAAGCGCCGCGTGATTGCGGAGCGCTACGCGAAGATCATCGAAGGGCTTTACGCGGAGACGCCGCAGGAGCATGGCGTAGCATAGGCACTCTTGCCTGTGCGGTTTTGTGATGCGCGCCTTAATGCGTATCGCATTCAGAGCGTTGCAAAACCCGCACAGGCAAGAGGGCCTGTGCTACTGTCGCGCGAGCGCGTTACAATAACACGGAGGAGATGGGAGATGAGCGATGAACTGGTGATTGCGGGGCGCGCGTTTCGTTCGCGCCTGATTGTCGGCACGGGGAAATACCGCAGCCTGCAGGAAATGACTCGCGCGCACGTGGCTTCCGGCGCGGACATGGTTACGGTCGCGGTGCGGCGCGTGAATCTCACCGACCGCACGAAGGAATCGCTGCTCGATTACATCGACCGCGAAAAGATTTTCATTCTGCCGAACACGGCGGGATGCTACTCGGCGGACGAAGCCATTCGCACGGCGCGCCTCGGCCGCGAAGTGGGCTTGTCGAACTGGGTGAAGCTGGAAGTGATCGGCGATCAGCAGACGTTATTCCCGGACACGGAGGAACTCGTTCGCGCGACGCAGATTCTGGTGAAAGAGGGTTTCGTCGTGCTGCCCTACACGAATGATGACCTGGTGGTCGCGCGCAAGCTGATTGACGCGGGCGCCGCGGCCGTGATGCCGCTCGGCGCGCCGATCGGCTCCGGCATGGGAATTCAGAACCACGCGAACCTGCGCATCCTGCGCGAGCGCATCACCGAAGTGCCGATGATCGTGGACGCGGGCGTCGGCACGGCGTCGGATGCCGCCGTGGCGATGGAACTGGGCGCGGACGGCGTCCTGATGAACACGGCGATTGCCGAGGCGCAAGACGCGGTCGTAATGGCCGAGGCGATGCGCGAAGCGGTGTCCGCGGGGCGCAAGGCGTTTCTCGCCGGGCGCATGCCGAAAAAACTTTACGCTTCGGCGTCGAGTCCGCTTTCCGGCGTGGTGCGGTAGCGCCGGCGTCTCCGCCTGGCGATTTGTTCCCGACATGATCGATGAAAAAACAGAGCCGCCGGGACGGCGGCGCTACGAAAGTCTCCCTACTACAACGTGCGAAACGTCAGGTGCCAGATCGTGTCCACCAGGGCGTGCACGATGGCGGAAGTGAAAATGCTGTTCGTCTTGCGCCACGTGCGGCCATAAAAAATTCCCGCAATTGTCGCGAGGATGGCGTAGCGCCAGTTTGGAAAGACGCCGTTGTTGGTGATGTGCGCGAGGCCGAAAATGACGGAGGCGGCGATCCAGCCGGCCGTTTCGCTTGAGAGCGTGCGCGAAAGAGAATTTTGCAGCAAGTCCGCGAAACAATAATTCTTCAGGCCACGCCGTCAGCAGAAAAATGGAAATGGCATCGGCGGGCAGGGATTTCCAGTGCGCCTGCGCGGGATCGAATCGGATGAAGTGCATTGCCGTTCCGAGCGGGATCACGATGATGGCGAGCAATCCGAAGTGAAGCAGGACAGCGAACACCGCGTCGCGTCCCCAGACGATGTTGTAGCCGACGCCGTCGAATTGGCGCACGAACAGGAAAGTGGCCAGCGCCACGCTGATGGCGAGGAGCATCGTGGCCACGTAGCCGATTGTCGGCCCGCCGTAGGGCCAGAGGCCATTGAGCAACCGCATTTTCAAAGGAAGAAAAATCGCGAGCATCGCGAGATAGTCCTGCCAAGCGCCGGGTTTCGCTGCGCCTGCGGAAATCGTGAGAAGGACGGGCGTTAGAGTGTAAGCAGCGGCAAACGCGGCACGCCACCACGTGAAACTATTTGTTCCCGCCAGATAAATCAGGTATGCAAGAAAGGGTACGGTGGCAATCAGCACGCCGCGGTGGGAGCCGGCGCGGCGCGCAAGTCGTTCGCCGAGATTTCCGGCGGCAAACGACAACTGAATCGCAAGAAAAAAGGCCAGCACGCACAAGAGTGACGGCGTAGGCGCGCCCGCTGTATCCGTGCCATGCGCCGTATACGGCCGCTGCTAGCGACGGCCGCGGCCCACAAGCCGAGCGCGGTCCAAACGGAAAGCTGGCGTTCACCGGACATGGCACGATAGTGTATCGCACTCGATGAAAACGCCGATGGCGGAGAAGACCACAAAGCGAATCGCATACATCGACTGGCTGAGGGGACTCGCGTGCCTGGTGATGTTCCAGACGCACTGCTACGATTCCTGGCTCGGCGGCGCCGCTCGTGACAGCGGATTCTTCAAGCTGTCCCAACTTGGCGGCACGCTTCCCGCGCCCTTGTTTCTTTTTCTTGCCGGCATTTCCTTCGCGCTGGTCACCGACAAACTTCGCCAGAAGGGCGTATCGGCCGACGAAATCGCGCGCACGACGATTCTGCGCGGCGGAGAAATCTTTCTTCTCGGCCTGCTTTTCCGTCTGCAGGAATTTCTGCTCGGCCAGCCCTGGGCGCCGTGGACGGACCTGCTGCGCGTGGATGTGCTGAATGTGATCGGCGTGTCGCTCATGATGATGGGCGTCGCCTGCCGGATCGCCGCGGCCGGAGGCGCTGCCGACCCGCAGCAGTTGCGGCGAGCGACGATTGTGACGGCGATCGTTTGCGCGGCTGCGATCGCGGTTCTTACTCCGCCGCTGTGGACCAGTTGGCGTCCGCACTCGCTCGCGTGGTGGCTCGAGTCCTACATCAACGGCGTACACACGTTTGACAAGCCGCAACCCTGGCTGTTTCCCATTTTTCCGTGGGCCGCATTTGCGTTTGTGGGATTGGCGGCTGGTTCGCTTTTGCTATCCGAATGGGCGCGAAAAAACGAAGCACTTGCGCTGACATTTGCCGGAGCCAGCGGAGTTGCGTTCATCGCGCTGGGATTGTGGCTGGATGCGCGCCCCGTGCGGCTTTACGGCGCATACGATTTTTGGCACACCAGCCCGAATTTCTTTCTGGTTCGCGCGGGAGTCGTGCTGATCATTCTATTTTTGGGTTACGCCTGGTGCCGCTGGGGAGCGGGGGAGTGGGGCTTTAGTCCGCTGATCGAAATGGGCAAATGCTCGCTGCTGGTTTACTGGGTGCACATTCGAATTCGTTTATGGCGGGCTTTCCATTGTGCCCAAGCATGCGCGCGGGGTTCGGGACGGCAACACTTGGATTGATTGCGATTTTTGTGGCGATGACGGTGCTCGCCACGATTCGCAACCGGTTTCCCAAGTGGAAGCCGCAAATGTTGGCGCTGTTTCGAGGCGCGGCGCGACTTGAAGCCTCAGTAGCGCACAAGTTGCAGCAGACCTCACAGGCTGCGGCGAAAAATCTGCCTACTTTGTCATTCCGAGCGGAGCGAGGAATCTCTCTTTGTTTTCTTGAGTTCGAATCGAAGAGAGATTCCTCGCTCCGCTCGGAATGACAGACATTGAATGTTTTTCCAGGGTTACTTTGGCGTGTCGGGTTTTGGCGGATCGCCCGGCTTCGCCGTATCGGGGAGTTTAAAAATCATTTCGCCGGGGCGCGCCAGGCCCATTTCTTCCCGGGCGATGCGTTCGATGGATTTGGGATCGGTCTTCAGCGAGTTGACTTGCTCGGACAATGATTTATTTTCCTCGTTCATCTTTGCCGATTTGCTCGCGGATCTGTTCGATTTCCATCTGCGTGCGGCGCATGGCGATGAAGCCGTGCGGGCCGAAAACGTCGTGCACCAGCAGGGCAAAAAGCGCGATGCCCAGAATCTGGCGCACGTTTCGTCGAAGATACGCGCCGGCCTCGCTCGGAGAAATTTCGCGAATTTGTTTCAGCGTCATCATGCCTTCGCTTCCTGCGCTGAGCGCATCTTGCGTCGCTCGAAAATTCTGAAGTTTCTCGCCGCCTTCATTTACCGAATAAAATGGATCCGACCTCGGGTTGGTATTGTAGCGCGCAGTGCAAGTGTGAGAAACAATGAATCGTGAGTGACGAGAAAGAGTAACGTGCCGGGAGGATATCGTGACTGATAAATATTTGGTGCTGGTGACGTGCGCAAGCACTGCCGAAGCGAAACGTATTGCTCGCGCTGTCGTCGAAGAGCGCCTGGCTGCTTGCGTCAACATCTTTCCCGGGGCGGTAACGTCCATTTATCGTTGGAAGGGGAAAGTGGAGTCCGCGAGGGAGCGGCTGTTGCTCATCAAGACGTCGCAGAAGCGCCTGGCGAAGCTGCAAGCGGCCGTTCAGCGGCTTCATTCTTACGATGTGCCAGAATTCATCGTGCTGCGGATCGCAGCGGGATCGCGCCCCTACCTTGCCTGGATGGATGGAGTTTTGTAGGACGGGTTTCAGCCTGTCTGGTTTTGATTTTCTCAAATCATAAAGAAAACCAGACAGGCTGAAGCCCGTCCTACTTATCAAATTCTCCGCAGCGCCTGATCCAGGTCGTTGATCAGGTCTTCCACATCTTCAATTCCGACAGAGATGCGGATCAGCCCATCTGTGATCCCGATGCGCCGGCGCACTTCGGGAGGGACCGAGGCGTGGGTCATCGTCGCCGGATGCGAGATGAGCGTCTCCACCCCTCCCAGGCTCTCCGCGAGCGAGCACAGTTTTAGATGATTGAGAACGGTGCGCGCATTCTCCATGGTGACGACATCAAACGAAATCATCGCGCCAAAGCCGCGCTGTTGGCGGAGGGCCACGTCATGCTGCGGGTGCGACGGCAGCCCGGGGTAGAGTACGCATTTCACTCGGGGATGGTCTTCCAGGAATCGCGCAATGGTCCGGCCATTGGCGTCATGCTGGCACATGCGCACGGCCAGTGTTTTGATTCCGCGCGACACGAGAAAACAGTCCATCGGCGCAAGTCCCGCTCCGGTGGACCGCTGCAGGAAGTAGATTTTCTCCGCGTCGGCTTGGCGCGTCAAAATGACGGAGCCGCCCAAGGCGTCGCTGTGCCCATTCAAATATTTCGTCATTGAGTGGACGACGATATGCGCTCCCAGAGCGATTGGCGATTGCAAGTAAGGGCTGAGAAACGTGTTGTCGACAACGAGCGTGGCATTGCGGGCCGACGCAATTCTGGCCATCGCGGCGATGTCGGTGACGCGCATGGTTGGGTTCGTAGGCGTCTCGACGTACAGCATTTTAGTATTGGCCTTCATGGCCCGTTCCACGCACTCAGGCGAGGAGGTGTCCACGAAACTGAACTCCAGCCCCCACTGCACCAGGAATTGAGTTGTGAGGCGGATCACGCCTCCATAAACCGCTTCGGAGATGATGGCGTGGTCGCCCGGGCGCATCAGCCGGAAAACGGAATCGATGGCGGCCATACCGGACGTAAACACGTACGCCGCGCTGCCGCCTTCCAGCTTCGCCACAGTCCGCTCAAGGGCCTTGCGATTCGGGTGATTGGTCCTGGCATAATCGTAGCCTTTGTTTTTTCCGAGTTCTTCCTGAATGTACGTCGATGTCTGATAAATTGGCGCGACGATGGCGCCGGTCGACGGATCGGGCTCCTGGCCCACGTGAATGGCATCGGTCGCAAATCCCATGAAGAGAATCTCCTTATAAAAGCTGTCAAGGCCGGCGGTGGATCGCTATTGGCCGGAAGTTCTTCATCGAGTTCAATTGCCGGCGGGAATTCAGCCGAGAATGCTGACGCTTGAAAGTCGCGCCAAATGTTCCGCGGATCGAAAGTAGCTCAGGACCGCGACTGAGTCAATGCGATGGACTTGCGCATTTTTGTAAAAAGGGCAAAGATGGGACATCCAATGCTTGCCCTGCTTCTGATTACCGGGTGCCGGCTGTGAACAATGCGTCGAGTTCCGCGAAGATTTCTCTAGTCGTGGTATCGTTCCTGATTCTGCTCGCCGCCGTTGCCGCGAATGGCCAGGACAAAGCCGCGGATGCAAAGTCGAAGGCGGACGCAGGGGCGCAAGATGTGCGGCTGACCATTGTGGTCACCGGGGGAGAGGACAAGAAACCCATAGACAGCGCCAGCGTTTACGTGCGTTACGTTGAGGAGCACAAACACGGCAGGGACAAGAAGATCGAGATGAATTTAAAGACGAACCAATCAGGCGTATGCCATGTGCCGGTGGTCCCTCCCGGAAAGTTTTTGGTGCAGGTGATTGCGGACGGCTGGAAGACTTACGGCGAATATTACGATGTCAACCAGACGGACCAGACGATCAACATCACGCTCGGCCGTCCTCCGAAGTGGTATTGAGTCACGAATTTTACTGGCTTCATATTCCTCTTCACACTTCTCTCCCGCAAATTATTTCTCGATCTGTCTCACACCTTCCAAATGTGAGCGTTAACATTTTTGAATTACATGAGTTTGTAAAAAAAGTGCTTCATCTTTGTGCAAACCGCATGAACCTCCGTGTTTATCAGCGCGTGAGCGATTCTGAATCGCCTTTTCCACAAACTTTTCAACACAACTGTTGAAAACTTCCTCCGCACACATTGCGCGGTGTTGCTTTGACCATCCATGCGTGCGATGTTAGATTAGAGACCCGGGGAACGTCGCGCAGAATGAAGCGGATGGAAGAAAAACCATACAAGGGATTTGTAATCTGGCACCTGCTGTGGAGCAACCTCGGCGTGCGCCCGTTGCGTTCAGCTCTGAGCGTGATGGCGCTCGCTCTTCAAGTGTTTCTCGTCTTGTTGATCGTCGGCCTGACCACTGGAGCGCTGACGGACTGGCGCACGCGCGCCGAAGGGATCGGCGCCGACATCATCGTGCAGCCGCCCAACTCTTCCATTTTCTTTGCGTTTTCGAGTGCCGTCATGCCGGATTCGCTCGCGGAAAAGATGGCCAGTCTGCCGGGCATGGACGAAGTCGCGCCGGTGCTGATCGTCGTCGATCAGAAAAACTTTGGAGTGGTCTACGGCATTGATTACGACCGATTTGCCGGCCTCAGCAACGGCTTCACGTATCTTTCGGGAGGGCCATTCCGGCAGGCGGACCAGGCCATCGCCGACGATCTGGCGGCACAGTCCCGCAAGTTGCGCGTCGGCCAGAAAACGGTTCTACTCAACCATGAATTCACGATCTCCGGCGTCGTGGTTCACGGCAAGGGCGCGCGCTTTTTCATTCCGATCAAGACGGCGCAGGATATTGCGGGCGCTGACGGCCGCGCCTCGATGTTTTTCGTGCGCAGCAAGGGAGATACCGAGGCCGCGCGGAGCCAAATCGTAAAGTTGCTTCCCACCTACAAGGTTCGTTCCATGGCGGAATTCAGCACGCTGATGACGCCCTCCAAGTTGCCGGAACTTAGACCATTCATTCGCTCCTTCGTTATTCTCGGCGTGGTTATCAGCTTTTTGGTCGTGCTCCTCACAATGCATACGATGGTTTTTGAGCGCACGCGGGACATTGGCGTCCTCAGAGCTCTCGGATCCTCTCGCCTGGAGGTCTGCTGGATGATCCTGGGTGAGACCCTGGTGATGGTCGGGTTAGGCGTGGCTTGTGGATTGCTTTGCACCTACAGCGTCATCGCGATTTTGCACAGGACCTCTCCCACGCTTCAAATTGTCGTCGAGGGCGGATGGATTGCCCGCGCGATTCTCCTGACGATTGCCGGTGCGATTGCCGGCGCGACGTATCCTGCCCTGCGCGCGGCGCGAAACGATCCCGTGGACGCTCTCGCCTACGAGTAGTCCGGCGTTGGAACTTTTTCCGGCACAGTCCCTTTTGCACAGATGCGCAACCCTCAGCGGAAATTCAATTGCGCCTCCTCAATTAAGTCTGGTACAAGGTGATTTCAGGTTGCTTGGCGGACCCTTTCACCAATGGAAATTCATCTCTACACGGAACCCGGATGTGGTGCGTGTACCGAGGCCAAGAGCTTTCTGAAACTGCACGGGATCGCCTATGAAGAGCGGGACGTTCGATGCAATCCGGAATACATGCGGATTCTTAACGAAGATCTCGACAGTTGCGTCTTGCCTACTCTGGTGGCAGGCGATACGATCATTGCCGGATTTGACCGGGAGGAATACCAGCGCCTCCCTGAATTACCGGCCATGAAAAATGCTCGCTGTCCCTCGGACTCCTGATTGAGAAAGTGGCCCGAAGCCATTCGGGAAAAGAATCGAACGCTGGAAAGGGGCAAATCTTTATGAAGCTGAAACAGTTGGTCGTAATGTTCGGGGCGCTCGCGCTAGCGGTACCGCTTGCGGCTCAGATGTTCGGACCAAGAGTTCCCACCTTGAGCGGAATCTGGCACCCCGTCGTGGGAACCGGGGCCGCTTATGAAATAACCAAGGACGGGAAGAAATCCCAGATTGAACTCAGCATTGTCGGCAAGGAAGATGCCGATGGCAAGACGGGCTTTTGGCAAGAGGTCGTCATGACTGATCCGCGCACTGCCCAGCCCGTATACGCGAAGAGCCTTGTTTCGGTGACCGATGCTGGCGTAACTACGATGAAGACGGTCATTCAGATGCCGGGGCAGCCTCCCATGGAAATGGACGGCGGGATGCCTCCAGGAGGCAGGACGAGCACGGCGATGGCCACAAATCTGGCGGACAAAGCGGAAATCGTTGGAACGGAATCGGTAACAGTCCCGGCCGGAACATTTTCCTGCACCCATTACCGCATGAAGGATGGAACAGGGGATGCCTGGGTTTCAGATAAAGTGAGCCCGTGGGGTCTTGTGAAATCCCTGGAAAAGGATTCTACCGTCGTTTTGGCCAAAGTACTCACTGACGCCAAGGAACACATCACCGGCACTCCGCAGAAATTCGATCCGATGCAGATGATGCGCAATCGTCAGGGGCAGCAAGCGCAGTAGAGCGGCCGGTTTGGACTGATTCCTTTTACTCGAATCCTTTGCGGGCGCCCTTTCTCTGCCTGAAAGATTTGCCGGGGCGTCCGGTTCCATTCGCGCCTCACCGTGGCGCGACCTCATTCTGCTCCTATGCAAGGAAACGCGAAGGAGATTGAATGCCCCTTTCGGAAAGTAAGTTTTTCTCCGCCCGGATTCTCGAACGGCGGGATATTTCCAATGATTTGTGGGCCATTCGAGTGGATCCAGGCGGAGAATTCAAGTATCGCGCCGGGCAATACGCAACGCTAGGCATCGTAACGCCGGAAAAGCATCACGAGCGCCCCTACTCGATTGCTTCCGCTCCCCACGAAAAGACACTTGAGTTTTTCTTCGAGTTGGTCCCCTCCGGCCAACTGACGCCACGCCTCTTCCGCGCACAAGTCGGCGACGAGATCACATTGCGAAAATCGGCGAGAGGCAGTTTCACGCTCGACCTGGCCAGCGGGCGCGCCAACCATTTCCTTGTTGCTACGGTTACCGGGGTCGCGCCATACGTGAGCTACGTTCGGTCTCTACACCATGAGTGGAAGGCTGCTCCGTGGAGCGGCAAGCGCAGGCTCTTTATTCTGGAAGGCGCCAGCCGTTCCTGGGAGTTGGGCTATTTCAGCGAGCTTCAGAGCGTGGCACGCGAGGTCCCCTGGTTGACTTATGTTCCCACAGTGAGCCGCCCGTGGGAAGACCGCGATTGGAAGGGAGAAACAGGCCGCGTGGACGATTTGATTCGAAAATATTCCGACCTATGGAATCTCCAGCCAGCCGATTCGAAAGTCTATCTTTGCGGCCATCCGGAAATGATCGAGACCGTCAGAGGCATAGTAAGGCGTCGAGGGTGGTTCGAAGACGCCATACAGGCAGAAGCGTACTTCGTCCCGCCCAGGCATGACTACACCGCGGAGACGGAGGACTAGGTAGGACGGACTTCAGTCTGTCAGGGTTTCTTAACCCGCGCGGGAAGGTCGATGTACTGCCTCGGATCGGGGGTTTAGCCAGGCTCTTTCAGAAATTCACAAACTGAAGTGGCTGCGGAAAAAAGGCCTTGTTCTGTCATTCTGAGCGAATCCCCCTTCAATTTAAGTATAAGAAAAGAAACAAGGAGAGATTCTTCGCTTCGCTCAGAATGACAGAGTTTTGAGTTTCTCCGCGGCCTGTGCAGTCTGTGCTACTTTTACCAACGCTCATGCTTGAAGTAGATGACTCCGAGCGCCGGCATTCGAATAAATAAGGAATATGGCTGGTTATTCCAGGGAATCGCTTCGGCATGGACGCCTCCGAGATTTCCCTGGTTGGTCCCGCCATATTTTTCTGCGTCCGTATTCATGATTTCCCGATAGAACCCGGCCTCGGGCACTCCCACTCGGTAGGTATCTCGCTGGATCGGCGTGAAGTTGGCGACCACCAGAATAAAATCGCTGGGATCCTTCGCTCGCCGGAGGAAGGATAGGATGCTCGAATCCGCGTCATTGCAATCGATCCATTCAAACCCGTGCCAGTCAAAGTCCACCTGATGGAGAGCAGGCTCATTGCGATAGATGGCATTCAGGTCCGCCGTAAGATTTTGAAGGCCGCGGTGACTGTCATATTCGAGCAGGTGCCATTCGAGACTGGTTTCGGCGTTCCATTCTCCCCTTTGTCCAAATTCGCCGCCCATGAACATCAGTTTCTTGCCGGGATGGCCGGTCAGATACCCAAAAAACAGGCGCATGTTCGCGAACTGCTGCCACAAATCGCCGGGCATTTTGTTGATCAGAGAACTCTTGCCGTGAACGACTTCATCATGCGAGAGGGGGAGCACAAAGTTTTCCGTAAAGGCGTACAGCATCGAAAACGTCATCCGGTTGTGATGGTATTTCCGGTAGATCGGGTCCACCGCGAAATAGCTCAGCGTGTCGTTCATCCAGCCCATATTCCACTTCAAGCTGAAGCCCAGCCCACCTATATATGTGGGACGTGAAACCATCGGCCAGGAGGTGGACTCTTCCGCTATGGTCAGCACGCCGGAGTGGCGCGCGTAGATGACTTCGTTCAATCGTTTAATGAACGCGATGGCAGCGAGATTCTCGCGCCCGCCGAATTCATTCGGAATCCATTCGCCTTCCTTGCGCGAATAATCGAGATACAGCATGGAAGCCACGGCGTCCACGCGCAAGCCGTCGATGTGGTATTTGTCGATCCAGAAAAGCGCATTCGAGATCAGAAAATTTTGAACTTCATTCCGGCCGTAATTGAAAACCAGGGTTCCCCAGTCGGGATGGCGGCCCTGCCGGGGGTCCGCATGCTCGTACAGATGAGTGCCGTCAAATTCGCCCAGCCCGTGTCCATCGCTCGGGAAGTGGGCCGGGGTCCAATCCAAAAGGACGCCAATGCCCGCCTGATGAAACCGGTCGACAAACGTCATGAAGTCATCGGGCGAGCCGAACCGGCTGGTCGCCGCGAAATATCCAAGCGTCTGATATCCCCATGACCCGTCAAACGGGTGCTCCATCACCGGCATGAGTTCCACATGCGTGTAGTTCATCCGCTTCAGGTAGGGAATCAGTTGGTCGGCCAGTTCCCCATAGGAAAGCCAGCGCCCCCCATCCTCGATCACGCGCCGCCAGGATCCGAGATGGATCTCGTATATGGAGATAGGCGAAGACAGCCAGTCATTCCTGCCGCGCCATTCGATCCACCCCGCGTCGTTCCATATGTGGTGATCCAGCCGCGCGACAATGGACCCGGTATTCGGGCGGAGTTCCGAGCGGAATCCGTAAGGATCGCTCTTCAGTAGGGGAACCCCTCCGGACATCGGACGAATTTCGTACTTGTAGATCGCGCCCTCCGCGAGGCCGGGGACAAATAGTTCCCAAACGCCTGACGGTCCGCGATTCCGCATTGGGCTGATGCGCCCGTCCCACTGGTTGAAATCCCCCACAACACTTACGCGCATCGCGTTAGGAGCCCATACACCGAATTGGACTCCCTGAACCCCGTCCACAACCACGGGATGCGCGCCCATTTTTTCGTACTTCTGGTAATGAGTGCCTTCGCCCATCAGGTACAAATCGAAATCGGAGAGCAGCGGAGGGAAGGCGTACGTGTCGTGAATCTCCCGCGCGGGTTGCCCTTCATCCGCGACTCTCCACATATAACTGTCCGGTGAGATTGGCAGATGCGGATAGAGCGGCAAGCAAGCTTCGAAAATTCCCTCAGGTCGTATGCGCTGGGCGGGGATGACGTCGGGGTGTCCTTTCAAAACGACGGAGGCGGTTGCCGCTCGCGGGAAAAAACCGCGAACCACGAGGCGCTTTTCTTCGTTTTCCTCCACGATATGCGGACCCAGCAGGCGAAACGGGTCGCGGTTCTCCGCGCGCAATAGGAGCGCGATGTCGCGCTCAAACTCGCTGACCGGTTTCTCTTCGGCCGGACGTGCTCCAGAAGATTCTTCTACTAAGCTCAACCCAGTCTCCCCCCGAGGTGAGGACCTCTTGCGTCCCAGCCCTTATTCTATCAGGGTACCGCCATGGAGCGAGGAATCATTGGCGGCTACGGCAAAATTCATGGCCCTCTAAGGTCTTGATGCGGGCTCCAGTTAGAGCAAAATGATTCCTTTTGTGAGCACTGATAGAAACTGTTATTCACATATTTTATAGGAATTAAGCCCTAGTTGTTCCTAACCCATTTATAATCAGAGTGTTGAATAGTTACCCTTATGGCACAAAGCTTGCATTGTTTCTGGGTGAATGCGCTCCAGATTGCTTGCCGCAGGGCTTCCGGACCGCTCGAGTTTTCGACCTTGGGTCAACTATGACAAACCATAACCGGTCCCTCCTGAACCTGGCTAAAGTCATCTTCGTAGGCGCTGCATGCCTGGTCGTAAACGGCAAGCCGGCACAGGCGCAAGCGTCCCTCGAAGGAACCTATAAATGCGTAAGCGTTGAAATCGCCGGGAAAGCGCACCGTTGCACTGCCCCTTCCCTGGAAATGAATTCAGATGGCAGCTATCAAATCCTTGCCGAGCACGGCACGTATGAAATTTTGAAAGGGAATTGGCTGGTTCTTTCCGCGGCCAAGAATCACGGGAAGGCCCGCCTGATCGGCAGCAAACAGATTATTTTCGAATTCGTTTCGGGCGGCAAAAAAAGCAAGATTACCTATCGCCGAAAATATGAGAGGCCCCCAGCCTGGGTTTCTAGTTAGGCGCTTGGGTTTGAGGGCCCCATGATTGGAGCTCTTGATGGAAGGTACCGGCTCCTTACCTTCGTGTTGCAGCGCGATACACGAATACGCCACGTGTTTTCTCCTGAAACAATTCAAGGATTGCCGCAACTTTGCTCCGGAATGAAACCCCAGTAAGTGTCTGTCCCGTATAAGTTTATGCGCACCTAATTTGAGCTGACTTCCAGTCCTTTGGAATCCCAGTTGCCCTTTGTGCTGGGTGTGCGGCCGACGATGCGCTATCGAATCGTTCGGCCGAATGAGGGGATCAAGGGGGGAAGATGTCAGTCACGATGTTACAAGCCGCGGAAGTGGAAGAAACAGCCGTACAGAAATTGTGGCGCGCCGTGATTGCCACCACCGTCGAAGAATGGGTGAACGGTCCGCTGCGCCAAAAGCGCGAAGCGGAACAATTTTTGTTCGATGACAATCAGGATTACAGAACCGTTTGCTTCTCCGCGGGAATCAACCCGGAAAATCTGCGAGCCCGTCTGGAAAGAATTCGTACCAGCCAGATCGCCGAAGCACAAGTGCGCGTTTCGCGCAATTAATTTCCGCCGGCGCTGAAGTCGTGCAGTTCGTTTGACGTTCCACGTCGCATCCGCTATCATTCGTTTGCGGGGTGGAGCAGTCTGGTAGCTCGTCGGGCTCATAACCCGAAGGTCGTTGGTTCAAATCCAACCCCCGCAACCATTCAAGATTTAAAGGCCGGGTCCAGACACCCGGCCTTTTCATTTGTGGATGGAATCTTCCCCGTGAAAAAACATTCGCTCGATGATTTGCCTACACGATCGATTCAATGCCTGCGATCGGGTATAAACCATATACAACGCGATTGCAACGTACAACGCGAGCGCGATCCATGAGTGCACAAAGGCCAGGGGAATCGCCAGGACGTAAATCGATAGTGACAGCTTGCCTTTTGTGTCTTTGCCGACGGCGCGGGCCAGCTTTGAATTTGGGCCGTTGCATTTGATGATCGCTCGCTCCAGCAGAAGATACGAGACGGCGCACAGAACCAACACGACGCCGTAGGCAGCGGTAGGAGAGGAGGCGAAATGCGTATCGTCCATCCAGCGAATCACAAATGGAACCAGCGACATCCAGAACAGCAAGCAGCAGATTCGCCCATAAAACCATCCCATTAATCCGCTCGGTCGCATGGAGCATGTGGTGATGGTTATTCCAAAAAATGCCGACGTTGGCGAAACTGAGCGCGTAGGCGAGGAACACAGGCAGGCGGACCTGAGCGCCGCAAAATCACCGCCCTGCGGCACTTTCATGTCCAGCACCATGATGGTGATGATGACGGCAATCACTCCATCCGTGAATGCCTCGAGCCGCTGTTTACTCACCTTTGTCCTCTGCCTTTCGGATTTTCCGCTGTCGTTTGCGAGCCAGCGAACCAATTCACGAACTGGCCATTGGGAGAGTGTACAGCATTAAACGGGTGCAATGAGGGCCGCGCTAGGGGCACTTGATCTGAACCTTGGCGCGGGTCGCATTCTTGAAACATGCCTGGTCAAAGTAAACTTGCTTTGCCATTTGCTGGTACATCAGGATCGTTTTCCTGCCGTTGGCGGCGCTTTCCGAAATGGCGGTGCGGCGCTTGAACGAAACCGCTGGCGGGCCGCCTGCCAGAGCCTCTCGCAATACGCGTCCCTTCAGTTCGCCTTTGCTCGGCGATATCAAACCCAAGAATTTTGGCGAACGTGGGCGCGATGTCCGCGTTGCTGACCGGGGCCTGATCGACGAACTGCTTTTTGAAGTCCGGTCCGATCGCCGCCATGAATTTGAACGTATTCGCTCTTCCGAAACTGCCGTGCATTCCCTGGCCGTGCTGCAAGGCGTAATCCGTGATCTGCACGCCGCTCATGATCGGTTGCTTGGGATCCGTGGAAAAGGTTTTAAAAGTGACGGCGATCGTTGGCGTCGGGGTTAGAGACGAGCCGATCAGGCGAATGGAGCTTGACGGCAATGCTCCGGGCACATTTTCGTACTCGTCGTTGACGAATAGCCCGCCCACATAATCCTGCTGCGCGAGAAACGCGACGATCCTCTTCACCAGGTCCGGATCATGAGCGGGAAGATAGATCAGATCGGAGCCGCCGTTCGCGGCGACGACGACCTTCGCATCCGTTTGTATTCGCAATCCGGCCCGTGCCGCCGATCAATCCGTTGCCGGCAATCGGGTGCTGGCGCACGTTTGGGAGTTGCTGCGCGGCGGCCGGATCCACTGGCTCAAATATTTTCTTGCCATCTGGACCATCGATCTGGCTGTCGGGATCGAAGAGCGGAAGCCCCAATTCATGAGCGAGATCAATCGAAACAAAGCCCACGGGCAGAAATCCGGTGTTGACCTCTTGCCGGCCCTGGGCGTCCTTATAGATCCACTTCGCCGCATAGCTCGTCGTCGCGTGGCCCGCGGCGTCGATGTCATGCTTGCTGATCGTCGCAAAGCCATGATCCGCGGTCAAAAAAATATCCGTGTTCGCGGCGAGCTGGGGATCGCTGTTGATGTAGTCCAGGATTTGCTTCAGGTTGTTATCGGCATTCTTGAGCGCCGCCTTGGAAGTCGGCCCGTTGATGCCGGGGACGAGCTTGTTCAAACTGTCGCCCTGAAAGTGCTGCGTTCCGTCGGGATCGCGCGACCAGTAGAGCAGCGCGAACGGCTTTCCACTTTTGACGAACATCGGCAAGATCACTTTGGTTGTGGCGTCCGCGAAATACGCTTGCTGAACGATAATTGGGCTCCTTGGTTCCAGGCGTCGTGTTGTTTCCCGTGGGCTGGTCACGGACAGGAGTGGTCGTAGGAAGTCCGGCGTTGACGAGAGCCGAAGAAACTTCCGGCGCAAGCGGCACCCCATCCGGAGTGCCTGTCCCGTCATCGATAATGATCGTCTGGGGAATCGCGAATCCGCCATTTACGGGATTCAACTGGCTCACATCCTGGATCGCGGCAGGCCCCATTTTTCCCACGGCGGCCGTGTTGAACCCGTGCCTGCGCGCGGCGGCGAGCAATGTTTCCTCGTTCAAATAGTTTCCGTTGAATTGGGCGTCCAGATCGCCAAGGACTCGATTATTTTCGACGTAAGGCGCGTAGCTTCCGGGAGGCCGTCCGAAGTTGCCATCCAGAAATACCGGATGCCCGATATAAATCTGATTGCTGTAATCGCCAGTGTCACCGAGGTAGTGGCCCGTGGCGATGGCGGAAGCATTGGCGGTAGTAAAGGTCGGAAACAGCGAGTGGCTGTTTGCAAAGTTGACTCCATGATTGCGAATCCAAAACATCGTAGGCGAATCGTCCGCATTGACGGACCCAGCCCGCAATCCATCAAAAACGAAAATCACGATATTGCGAGGGTGAACGCCGGCAGGCTTTCCTGCCCTGAGATAGAATGCAGGACGAACAGGCCATAACGCCAGTGCCGCTACAAACCAGACCAAGCTCTTTTTCATCCCGAGTCCTCTTCAGCGAGCGTGCAATCTTCCGTCGCCCGAAGAATCGAAGTCCCCCGGCTTGCACAGAATCGAAGCTGACACATTCTGCTGCCGCGCAAACATGTCTGCAAGGCAGAGTTAATTGCTTCTCTTGCCTGAGTGGAAGGCTAAAAATGGCAGCGGATACGCAACGAGTTGAAAATAATAGACTGGGCTATAATGCCGGCGAGAATATTGAGCTGTGGTTGAGAGCAGGGCTGATCGCAAGAGGCGCTTCCACATGCACGGAAGTTGAAAGTTTGCAGTCGGGTTTCCATTCTACATTTAGAAGGAGCGTTGCGATATGGCGAACGCGAATTGGATCCGAAGTCTGCAAATGTTGGTCTTGGGCGCAATACTCGGCGGACTTTTCGTTTCGTCGTGGGAACACCCGGCTGCCATGGCGCAGCAAAATAGTCCGCAGGCCAATCCCGCAACGTTGCAGGCGGACGTGGCGCATCTGAAAGATCTTATGCCGCCGCATTCTCATCCCATGGTGGAAGTGGGGATGTTCGCCGCGAATCTCTGGTTTGCAGGCGAAAAGCAGAATTGGCCGCTCGCCGGATTATTATCTGAACGAAACGCGCAACCGCATCCGCTGGGAAGTGCACCTGAATCCCGGTCCAAAAGGCGCCGACGGCAATCCCGTGGATATGCAATCCATCTTTGACGGCATCGACAACGGCACCCTGCCCAAGGTGCAGAAAGCGATCGAAATGAAGGACAGCAAGCAATTCGCCGCGGACGTACAAGCACTTGCTCGAGGATTGCTACTCTTGCCACAAAGCGGCTGCCCGGCCGTACCTGCGTCCCATGGTTCCGGTTTCCGGCGCGCAACCCATCATCAATCTCGATCCCGCGGCCACCTGGCCGCAATAGGTGAACGATGCCTTACAGTTTTTCGCGGATTTTTGAAGAAGTCACCGGCCGCAAATTCGAGAATCGGCCGGTGTTCGATCCTCCCAGATTGACTCCGCTGCGAAAGCCCATCGCCGAGTCCACGATTGGGTCTGTTCGCCAGTTGCGGCGCCCAACTGCCGGAGGACCCGCCGCTGGGAGAGACCGAAGACATTTCGTTTCGCCTGATTCCATCGTGACACGCCGATGTCGCGGCTTGTGGTTGCGCACAAAACGAAAGTGCGCAAGTGGGCTGTCGAAGATCTCAACGTCGCGTTTCCGCTGGAACGCATGAAGGAGCTGGAAGCCGAAGGCGCGTTCAAGCGGCTCGCGCATACCGCGGTTTCCATGGTTGGCTCGATCCAGCGCTACACGGAGCTTGTCGAACAAACCGTTCCGGCGATCAAGCAGATTTACGATTCGCAAGGCGTTGACCTTGTCTTTCTCTTTCCGTTTTGCCCGGCTTGCCATCGCGCCACGACCGTCATTGCGCAGGGCGCTCGAGGCGCGCGGCCTTCCCACGCTGAGCATGAGCGTGCTGCTCGAAGCCGCCGAAGAAGCGAAGCCTCCGCGAACGTGTTTTCTGGATTTTCCGCTCGGCTGCCCGGCGGGAAAACCGCATGAAGCCGAACAGCAGCGCGAAATCCTTCGCAGCGCTCTGAAGCTGGCTCCCGACTTTGACGGCCAGCCGTGGCACATCAAATCGCTGCCGTTTCAGTGGTCGCCGGATGGAAGCCGCGCGTGGGAAGAGGAAGTCAGCGAACTATATCGAAATGGCGGATTGAAGATCGTCATGGCGCATCGGGACGCGCATCACGAGCGCGGCGAATCCCTGGTAGGACGCGAGCGCGAATTCGCGATTCGCTGCAACTGCTGACCCAAATTTTCCTGACTCATGCTCTAGTTGCAGAAGAGTCTTTGACTGTTGCGCCTGAGTTTTAAACCTCACAGGCTTAAGCCTGCGCCACTACGCATTCGTATTGCACGCGGCGCACAGCCAGGTGTACGTTAGCGCCCGATGAAAGGCAATATCCTCGATCACAAAATGGAAAAATGCGACGATGCCGTTCTTCCAACCGGCGTAGCCAGGCGGAAATTTCTCGCCGGTCTGGGCGCAGCTGGCGCTGCGGCTGCATTCTTCCGAATCGATTTCCTTCAGGCGCAGGCGCCAACCGCCGCTCCGGCGCGGCCCTTTCGAATTGACACCCATAATCACTTTTCAGCGCCCGGATTTATCGCCGCCATAGCCGCGAGGAAAACGAACCAGCGCCCCTTGGAGCTATGGACGCCCAGCAAGGCCATCGAGGACATGGACAAGAGCGGCGTCGCGACCGTCGATCGATTTCGACCAGCGAGCCGAGCGTGTGGTTCGGCGACAACGAAGCGGCGCGCAAACTCGCGCGGGAATGCAACGAACTCGGCGCGCGCCTCATGGCGGATCATCCCGGCCGCTTCGGCATGTTCTCCACGGTTCCGCTGCCCGACGTCGATGGCTGCCTCCGCGAAATCGAATACAGCCAGGACACGCTCAAGGCCGACGGCGTGTGCCTGATGACGAGCTACCAGGGAAAATATCCCGGCGACCCTGCGTTCGAGCCGGTGATGAGCGAACTGAATCGGCGCAAGGCCGTAGTCTTCCTTCATCCCGTCAAAGCCGAATGTTGCAAGGACCTGCAGCCGGAACTGGCGCCGGCATTGATCGAGCTGGGAACCGAAACCACGCGCGCAATCGCGAGTCTTATATTCGATGGCACCGCTTCGCGCTATCCGGACATTCGATTCATCTTTTCCCACGGCGGCGGAACGATGCCGTACCTGATGACCCGGTTCACCGCGCTCGCCGCGCGGCCTGACATCGCGCAGCGGCTGCCGAAAGGCCTGCTTTACGAAGTGCGGAAACTGTATTACGACACGGCGAGTTTGTATGGCCCGTACCCGTGGCCGACGTTGCTCAAGTTGGCCCCCGTCTCGCATATTTTGTTCGGCACCGATTTCCCGTTTTTCAGCGCAGGCGAAGTTGCCAAAGGGCTGACGATGTCGGGTTGAAGGCGGACGACCTTCAGGCTATTGAGCGTGAAAATGCTTTGGAATTGTTCCCGCGGCTCAAAAATGAGTGAACGCAAGCGAATCTGGCAGTCCCCAAAATCAGGCAGTAAACGGGCGATTAAGCCAATTCTTCCATCGTCAAACGATTATATTTTTCGGCAAATTTCAAATTAAACGGGCGTACGATACTGATCGCGCGCCTGGAGAGTTCTTCCTGCGGCGCGTGAACCGCCAGAAATCCCGCTCCTTGCCTTGCCAACTCGATGTACCTGTCCACTTTGTCTACTTCTTGCCCGATTTGTAACGGATCTTCCGAGTGTTCTTCGCTTTTCTCGAATTCCTCCAGCACTTCCTGTTTGCTGTAGTGAATAACATCGGCGTCACGGAATCCCCCTCGAAGTAAAGCCTGCTGAGCTTTTTCAGCGCTGGCGTCATCGGCGAATGCCATCAGGACGTATCCCGTCGGGCTGAATACGCCGAACGAATGAGGGAACCGCGCTTTCGTTGCCTTATTCATATCTGCCTCCGGAGTTATGCATTTGCGGTTCTGCTATCTTCAGGAGCTTCTTCTACAAGGTCCATTTCTTTGCCACAACAGCAGCGGGGCGCTAAGTCTCCGCCTGCTTCGCCGCTCCCGACAAGAACAAGAATCTCCGCGCCGCAGAGTGGGTCTGGGCAACGATACGACTCATCGATTGTGAGGGCCATCAAAGTCTCCTCTCCGTGCTTCCCGGCAAAAGGCGATCTTGCCGGAGAAATTATTCAGTTTCAGATACTAGAAGTTTTCCAAGGACTTCTCGTTCGGCTCGAAACCAATCTTCCTCGGCGCTCCCAGGTTCATATCCTCTCTCTTCATAAAACTGGTAAGCACGTTGAGCGATTCGAGTCTGTAAATCAGTTTCTCCCCGAGTCGTTGGTTTGCGCGCGGCCGTGGATTTTTTCGCGCGTCCCGTTGCAGTTCCTGCCGGCATGTTCCCCATCTCCAATGATTCGATTTACTTCCAGCCCAAGCTGCAAAACTCGCACGTCTCGCAACGCGCAAACATAGTGGAGATTGTGTATTTCCCTCCCAAAATAGATGTAGAAATCGAAAACGGAAAGTACCGCGGGATCCCTCGCAGCCCGCCCAAGCTAATTAATGGGCTGAGGACAACTGCCGATGCCTCCAAAGTCCGAGCCTTTACGATCAAATTACAAGCCTTCTAAACGGCCCCGGCCGGGTGTATATTCTCGGCAAAGAATTCAACTTAGAATTCGTAGGCGGAGAATGTTTCTCAAAACGGGGGTCCTTCCGTGAAAATTCGGTGGTTTTTGCCGCACGCGATGTGGTTGTGCGCGACTGCGTGCATTGCTTTTCTACAAAGTGTGCCGGCCGCTAACGCTCAGGGCCAGGACCGCGCTCCGGAGTATTTTCAGTCCGACATTCAATACGGCGCGCAGATTTTCGCGACCCAGTGCACCGCCTGCCACGGCACGTCCGGCGATCAGATCCCCGGCGTCAACTTCCGCGCGGGCCAATTTCAAGCGCGTCGTTTCCGACAACGATCTGCGGGCCACGATCACCAACGGCGTTCCCGGCACGGCGATGCAGCCCTTCGCATTTCGGCGCCTCCGAACTGACCGGCATCGTCTCCTATCTTCGCAACATGAGCAGTTTCGACGCGCGCGGCATGATGTCGGCAACGCGGCTCGCGGCCAGGCGCTGTTCGCGGGCGCGGGCAACTGCGCGAGTTGCCATGCCGTCAACGGAAAAGGCCCGCGCGTCGCTCCCGACCTGGGCGACATCGGCGCGCTCCGCACCGCCGAACTCCTTCACCGTACGCTGCTCGATCCCGCCGGCTCGATGCTGCCGGCCAATCGGCCGGTGCGCGCGGTAACCAAGGACGGCAAAGTCATCAACGGCCGCCGCCTCAATGAAGACACGTACACCGTGCAGACTCATCGACGAGCAAGAGCGCCTCGTCTCTCTCACGAAAGCCGACCTTCGCGAATTCACTGTCCTCAAGACGACGCCCATGCCGTCCTACAAAGACAAATTCAACGCTCAGGAGCTGGCCGACCTGGAGGCGTACCTTCTTTCCTTGAAAGGTGTGAAATGAATCACTCACGGCGCACGTCCTTCCTGCTGCTTCTCGCGTTCCTGATTCCTTTCGCTCTGCGCGCCCAGGTAACGCCCGAGCGCCTGCTCCACGCGAACGACGAGCCGCAGAACTGGCTGACCTATTCCGGCAGCTATGCCAGCCAGCGCTATAGCCTCCTCAAGCAAGTCGACCCCTCGAACGTCAAGAACCTCGAGCTGAAATGGGTCTTCCAGGCGCAGTCGCTGCAGAAGTTCGAAACCACGCCGCTCGTCGTCGACGGGATCATGTACCTCACTCAGTCGCCCAATGACGTCGTGGCCCTCGACGCCAAGACGGGCCGCGCCTTCTGGGTCTACCACTACGCTCCATCTCCCGCCGCCCGGCCCTGCTGCGGCATTGTGAATCGCGGCCTCGCGATCCTCGGAGACACGCTCTTCATGGCCACCGTCGATGCGCATCTCGTCGCCATTGACGCCAAGGACGGCCACGCGCTCTGGAACGTGCAAGCTGGCCGAACCCGCTGCCGGCTATGCCATGACGATGGCGCCGCTGGTGGTGAAAGGATAAAGTGATCGTGGGCGTCGCCGGAGGCGAGTTCGGTGTTCGCGGTTTCATCTCTGCCTACGAAGCCGGAACCGGCAAACAAGCCTGGCACTTCGACACCATTCCCGATCCCGATCAGCCCGGCCACGATAGCTGGCGGGGAAGCGATTGGGAGCATGGCGGCGGCGCCGTCTGGATGACCGGTTCCTACGACCCCGATCTAAATTTGACCTACTGGGGCACCGGCAATCCCGGACCGGACTTTAACGCCGATCAGCGCCTGGGCGACAATCTCTACTCGGATTCCGTGCTTGCCCTTGATCCCGACACGGGCAAGATGAAGTGGTACTTCCAATTCTCGCCGCACGACCCCTACGACTATGACTCGGTGCAAGTTCCTGTCCTGGCCAACGCGAATTGGAACGGCAGCCCGCGCAAGTTGATGCTCTGGGGCAATCGCAACGGCTTCTTCTATGTTTTGGATCGCAGCACGGGCAAATTTCTCAATGGCAAGCCGTTCGTGAAGGTCAATTGGGCGAGCGGCCTTGACGCCAACGGCCGGCCGATCGCCACGCCGCAGCCCCCGGGTGTGCCGACCTATCCCGGCATCCAAGGCGGAACGAACTGGTATTCGCCTTCGTACAGCCCGCAGCACCGGGCTCTTCTATGTCTCCACGTGGGAAGATTACGGCACGATTTTCGCCGGCGTGAAGGCGGATTATAAGGAAGGCACGCGCTTCACCGGCGGCGCAAACACCAGCCCCGATTCCCGGGGCTGAAAACCCCGCGGGCGCCCGCCACGGGCCCGTCAATACCTACACCGAAGCGCTGGCCACCGGCGGCGTCGTGGCTCTCGATCCGCAGACCGGCGAGAAAAAGTGGAAATTCGCCATGCACGACGTCAACACCAGCGGAATTCTGACCACCGCCACGGACCTGCTCTTCGTCGGCGGCCGGGAAGGATATTTCCAGGCGCTGGATGCGCGCACAGGAGCGCTGCTGTGGAAGCAAAACCTGGGCGGCGAAATCATTGCCGGGCCGATCAGCTTCCAGGTCGACGGCAAGCAGTACATCACCGTCGCGTCCGGAAACAGCCTCTTCGCATTCGCGCTGCGCGAATAATCGACAGTAGGACAGGCTTCAGCCTGTCTGATTTTGACTTTTGTAATTTTCGTGAATTCAAAGCCAGACAGGCTGAAGCCCGTCCTACTCGGAAGCATCTTTCACTGAAGCATTTTCCGCCGCTGAAGACAAGTACCCCGGCGGGGACAGCTTTCTTTTTTCTGCGATTTCGGCACGGAAGGCTCCGCCGCCGGAGAATCCTGCATCGGCAGGTTGAAGCGGCGGATCCCGTCGTAGGAATGAAGCGCGGCAGCCACAGCGCCCGCCGTCGGAACCAAGACCGATTTCGCCGGCTCCCTTGGCCCCGTACCCGCCGATTTCATCGGGAACTTCGATCAGGATCACGTCAATTTGCGGCGTTTGCTTGGCGCCCAGGATGCCGCAGTCGCGCAAGAGCAGGGAATCGGGCACCCCATTCGTGGAGGTGAAATTTTCGGAGAGCGCGTAGCCAAGCCCCATGTGCACGCCGCCTTCGATCTGCCCGGCGCAAGCCTTCGGATTGATGGCGTGGCCCACGTCGTGAGCCGCCACGACGCGCTCCATGCGCCCGTTGTCGTCGAGAATCACGAGCTGGCAGGCGTAGCTGAAGGTCATGTGCGTCGTCGGATTTTTCAGCGCCTCGGGAGTGCCCGGCCGGGTTGTGAAGTCGCAGACGTATTCCCCGCGATACTCGCGGCCAATCAAGCTTTTCGAGCGGCAGCTCCTTCAAGTCGGCGGCAAGTTTTTGCCCAGCGCGCTGTCGCCGCGGCGCAACTGAGTGTGGTGGCGCGCGAAGCCCACGCCTCGCCGCATTTGGCGCCCATCTCTTTGTCCCATCGCACGGTCATGATGTCCGGCGACAGCCCCGTCTCTTCGACGACCGCCTGCCGAACCGTCGTGAAAACGCCTTGGCCCATTTCCGTGTATCCGTTGAGGATCTCCAGCCGCGGGCCTTCGACCACGCGGATGATCATGTAGCCGCTTTCGACGGCGCCATTGCCGATTCCCGTGCTCTTGATGCCGCAGCCCACGCCGGCGTATTTCGCACTCTTGTAAATGTCCTTCACCGATTCGAGCGCGACGCGCATTCCGCGGACGCTCTCCCGCATGATCTGGCCGGTGGCGAAAGCGTCGCCGGGATTCAGAATGTTTCGCTCGCGGATTTCCTAGCCGTCGACGCCCACTTTTTCCGCGAGGATATCCATGACTCCTTCCATCGCGAATTGAGCCTGGTTGCTGCCGAATCCGCGCATGGCGCCGCTGCGTCGGATTGTTCGTGAATACGGCCTTGGATTCGACATCCACGTTGGGCACGCGATAGACGCCGCAGGAATGGCACGCCGCGCGCAGCAGGCATTTTCCGCCCGTGCCCGCGTAGCCTCCTGTATCGCCCACGATCCGCACCTGTACGGCGAGCAGATGGCCTTCCGCGTCCGCGCCGACTTTGTATTTCAGTATCATCGGATGGCGCTTGACGTGATGCTGCGTCGATTGCTTGCGCGTGAGAACTGTTTTTACCGGGCGCTGCAAGAGAAACGCCGCCAGCGCGGTCTGCCCCTGGATCGTGAGTTCTTCTTTTGCGCCGAAAGCGCCGCCGCTGGCGGCCAGCTCGACTTCCACTTTTTCGACAGGGCAGTTTCAAGAACCGCGGCCACCTGGTTCTGGTCGTACGTCGAGCCCTGGCTCTGCGAATAAAATTTGATGCCGTCGCCTTGCGGAATGGCCAGGCAAGCTTCCGGCTCGAGGAACGCGGGTTCGACCGGCTGCGTCGTCCAGGTCTGCTCGATGATGTGCGCGGACTTGGCGAACGCTGCTTCCACGTCGCCGCGCGAAAAAGCAGTGGCTATCGAGGACATTGTCGTGCACCCACAAATTGCCTTCGGGGTGCACTTGCGGCGCGCCCGGCTTCAAGGCCGCGAATGGATCGGTGACCGGTTCGAGCACCGTGTAATCGACTTTCACTTTGTCGGCGGCCTGGCGCGCATGGAAGGCAGTGTCCGCCACCACCATGGCCAGAAAATCTCCAACGCAGCAGGTGGTTTCGCCGACCGCCACGAAAATCGGCAAGTCGGGATAGTTGAGGCCCGTGCCGCGCTGCCCCGGGAACATCGGCGGCGGTAAAAATTCTCACGACGCCCGGCATGGCCAGAGCGGCCGACACGTCGATCGCATTGACCTTCGCTCGCGGGTGTTCGCTGAGCACCATCCCGCCGTGCAGCATGCCCGGAACGCTCATGTCATCGACGAACGGCCGTTCGCCGAGCGCCTGCTCGAATCCGCGATAACGGGAAGGGGAATCGCCGATTCCGAATCCATTTCCATTTCGCTTGCCGTTCCCATTTCCGTTTCCGTTCTTGCTTTTTGCGTACGCCGGGTTGCGGCTCAATCCGAAATCTTCGCCGAAATAGGAATGGCGGCGGGGTTCCTTGCGCGGCAGCTTTCCGCCATTTTTCCATGCTTCGCCGGCGGTTTGAATCGCGTCCACGAATCCGCGCATAACCAGTGCAGCGGCAGAGATGTCCGACCAGCCCTTGCTTTACAGCCTCGCGATCATCCGTGCAGCCTTGCCGCAACATGGAAGAAGCGCGCACCACAATTCCCGGAATGCAGAAGCCGCACTGCACTCCGCCTTCCAGCACGAACGCTTCGCCCAAGCACTTCCCGCATATCTTCCGGGACGCCTTCCAGCGTAACCACATCGCGCCCTTCCATCTGTTCAGGCTTCCGCAGGCAGGACAGCGCGGGCCGTCCATCCACCAGGACCGCGCAGCAGCCGCATGTGCCCTCGGGAGCGCAGCCATTCTTGGGGGAAACAATGCCGCACTTCCTCGCGCAAAACTTCGAGGAAGTGCATCCCCGGCTCATAGGAGCAAGTGGTGCGTTTACCGTTCAGAGTAAAGCTGAGTTTCGGCATAGGCGTGGTCACTACTCTAAGAAGATCGAGCTAGGCCACTGCCTAAATTATACATTGCTTCTGGCTCGGAACAAACCGGTCCGTTTCACAACAGCCGGCCAAGCTCCGATAAGCGGAAAAGATGGGTGCGCTCATTGCCGGCAAGCTTGACTCGATCAGGTGATGTATACTCCACCAGAAGCAAATTCCAACTAAAAGTTGCTGGAAAGCTTTGTACACAAGGGGGATGGATCATGAAAATGAGGAAATGGGCGGCCGTGCTGCCTGTATTCTTTGGTGTACTTTTGGGCGGGTTTTTCACTGCGCGGGCGCAGAGCCATCCTTCTGGCGCGCCTCCCCCTTCGATCCATACATTTTCCACCGAGGATATTGCCAGCACAGGATTCTTCTATGTCGGCGGGCAATATGTCGGCGCGCCCGGCAAGGAAGTCATGGACGGCGCCGAATACGTGGAAGTGATGGTGCCGAAAAAAATCCGCCATCCGTATCCGATCGTGTTTTTTCATGGAGCGGGGCAGACCGCCACGGACTGGCTGCAGACGCCGGACGGGCGTGCGGGCTGGGCGTATTATTTCATCAAGCAGGGATACACGGTTTACATGGTGGATTATCCCGCGCGCGGCCGGTCGCCCTACAATCCCAATCCGGACGGCGACGGAGCTTTGACCATCCGCACCGCTCTCCTAGCTCGAGCAAGTTTTCACGGACATCGGCGCGCAAGGGAACTGGCCCCAGGCCAAGAAATTCACGCAATGGCCGGGAGAAGGCCCGAACAAAGGCAAGATGGGCGATCCGATCTTCGATGATTTCGCCAAGACGCAAGTGCAATTCCTGCAGGGCGGAAAACAGGCCAAGCTGAACCTGGATGCGCACATCGCGCTGCTCGACAAAATCGGATCCCCCGTCATCGTGACTCACCCACTCGCAGGGTGGAGAATTTGGCTGGCAAATCGCGGACGCGCGGCCAAAGCTTGTGAAAGCGATTATCACCGCGGAACCGGGCGGCCCGCCGATCAAGAACGTGGATATTTCCAAGATCGCCTACGGCGCGGCGAGCGGCTACGCCTGGGGCATTACGTCGCTTCCGCTCCACTACGATCCGCCGGTCAGCGATCCTGCCGAATTGCAGCCCGTGCTGGAAGAGAAAGCCGACGACCCGGACACAGTGCCGTGCTATGTGCAGAAGGAACCCGCGCACAAACTCGTCAACATGAAAGACATTCCGGTGCTGGACGTTTCCACGCAGGCGAGCTACCACCGCGTTTTCGATTCCTGCATTCCCAAGTGGCTCAACCAGGCGGGCGTGAAGACGCAATACGTCAAGCTGGAAGATGTGGGACTAACCGGCAACGAACACGAGCTAATGCTCGACAAAAACAGCGACGAAATCGCCAAATTCTTCGCGCAATGGCTCGATAAGAATGTGCGCTAGCACTTAGTAGGACAGGCTTCAGCCTGTCTTCTTTTGACTTCTGTCAGCTGGACGCAGAATTCAAAACCAGACAGGCTGAAGCCCGTCCTACTGTTCCTTCCCCGCCTTCTTCAGTTCATTAAACGTGACGTTATCTTCGCAAATCAT
The DNA here is from genome assembly GCA_963819395.1 of uncultured Acidobacteriota bacterium. GTDB lineage: Bacteria > Acidobacteriota > Terriglobia > Acidiferrales > UBA7541 > Palsa-360. The sequence goes on along the minus strand of CAWFVW010000002.1, from coordinate 36,532 downwards.
TTCCGTCAGCTTCCAGTCGGGCTCGAGCTGATAGATCCGCTCACCTTCCCAGGTCTTGGTATACGTTTTCGGATCGTCAATGGTGATGTGAACGACCAGCGTGTCGTGTTTGGGGCGAGTAATGTGTTCGATGACGTGGAGCTGATCGGAATGCGGCAAGCCCCGCGCGATCCAGCCACGTCTTCTCATTGAACCCAACCGAGTCGATCACCAGCGTATCTCCCTCCCACCAGCCGACCGAATCGCCCATCCATGTGGGGTCCAGATCCTTGGCATGTTCGTGGGACCCGGTCGTATAAATTTGCCGGACGAAATGGTTGAATTCGAATAGTTGGACGACGCGGCCGGGAATTTGAATAATCTCCATGGGGAAAGGGTGCACGTAAATTCGCGGCACGCCCGTCGGGAAGCATCCAATTTCATGCCCAGTTGTCGGATTGACGAGATCGGTCGAATCCACGACGGCGCGTTCTCCCCAGGACGGCTTCGTCTGTTCGTATTGCGCTCTGCCCCAGGGCGTCATCTCCGGAATAACCCCGGTAAATGAATATCCGGCATACTTGCGAGCGCTGGCGGGCATATGCCCTTCCCAAACGCCGGAGAAATCCGGCATGCCGTCCGCAGTCCTGGGAAGCGCTTGCGACGCGGCGGGTTTGTCGGCCTTTGCACCGGGTTTCGGCGCGGTTTGCGCGCATAAACCGGATGAGAAGATCAGCGCGGCTGCAAGAGTCAGTGGCAGCGTCACCCAATTTTTTTCATACCTGGAAACCCTCCTGTCGTTCGGGTCGAAACAAGTTGATCCAATACAAGCAGCGTTGCCGGTTATGGGAGGACAGGCAATGCTGCTAAATCGTTCTGCGGCCGCGACTCGGACTATTCCTGGCCGGGCTCGGGAGGCGGACCCAGGGGAATGACTTCGCCGTTGGCCCAGGAAATTTTCCGAAGATTCAAAACCTTCAAGCCGTTCCGGGCGGGCAGGCCGACCACTGTGATCTGGTCGCCCGGCTTTAATTTCTTTCCGTTCCACCCGTAATGGGACAAATGGTTCGGCGCCGTCATTTCAACGGACCATTCGGTGAGGGCGCCCTGGCCGTCTTTCACGTCAAGAGTGATCAGCGGGTGCGGCTGGATGTATAGAAATTCCTTGACGGTCCCCGTCATGGTGAGCGGATGGGCAGCGTCGTAGGCGCTTCCGCCGTGATGCGCGAGCGCAGGTCCGGAAAGCATGAACAAGCACACGGCTACGAAAGCTGGTGTGAACAACGCATTTCTCATGGGTGAATTCCTCCCGTTATTGCGGAGTCTTGCATCGTTCCATCGGGCCTGTCAATAAGAATGCACGTGCGTGGTCCATGCGGTCTGCTTGTTGGCGCTTCTCGCGGTTGGGGAAGCAATATATCTGAAGGGATATATAATCGTGAAGTTATAATACAAGGCCAAACAGCAAAGTCGCCCTCGCGCGGGTCGGATTACTTAGTAGGACAGGCTTCAGCCTGTCTGCTTTTCTTAGAGCCCGCGAAGACCAAAACCAGACACAGGCTGAAGCCTGTCCTACTACGTCTTCTTCACCACTTCCTCGATGCTCGTACCGAAATCCTTGAGCATCACCATGGCTGCATTGCGACCTGGCGCTCCTGTTACGGAGCCTCCTGGGTACGTGCACGCGCCGGTTTGATACAAGCCGGGGATGGGCATGCGGTACTGAGCCCATCCGGGCATCGGACGCATGTTGCCGGATTGCGACGGTTCCCCTGAGCCCGAATGCACGCTGCCGTGCCACATGTGCGGATTCCTGCGCTCGATGTCCAGGGGGCTGACGATGAATTTACCCAGGATCTTGTCGTCCGTCAGATTCGGCGCAAAGCGGCGCAGATATTTCAAATTCGCGTCGGCGACTTCGTCCTTGATCGCGTCCCAATGCTTTGGGCCTTCCTTCAGATCGTAAGGCTGCAAGCCGATGACTTTGATTGTGTGCATCCCAGCAGGCGCCCGAGAGGGATCGGCAACTGTGGAGGAAAAAATCGTCAATGGCGGATCATCGAGGCCCACTACGGAATTCGGATAGTCATATCCGTAGCGGAGCAAACGCGCGGAAGAAACCAGAATGGCCGATTCGCAAACCGCTAGCGTACCGCCCTTCACGGGATACTTGGGCGGCTCCTTGACTCGCGTAATGCGCCACGATTTCGGAGATTTCACCTTCCCATGTGTCCACTCCATCCAGGAAGTCATGGCCCCACATATCTTTCGGCGCCATATCGACAAGTTGTTTGATGTGGATCGTTGAAAGCACCGCTTTCTCGCCGCGATAGGAACTGCCGTCGGCGCATTCGACGCCCACGCATCTGCCGTTCTCAACGATCAGCCGCGTGACCGGTTTATTGGTGAGGACCACCCCGTTGTGCGCCTCGATGAATTTCGCGAGGGCCTGCGTCAAAATTCCCGAACCGCCTTTTGGAATGGGACGGCTCGTTCGGATCGCGGAATAAGCGCTGCGGCCCGACATCGGGTACTGCGGCGGCGACATGCTCGGCGGCGTGCCCATCATGAACGCGCGGCAATGGTCATCCTCGAAATTATCGCGGAGGATTTCCCATTGCGACATGGCCAGGCGGCGCTGCCATATTTTGCCCTGGGGATGTTCGGCCAGGCGCTCGGCGACCGATTTCCCGGGAAAACCGGGCGGCGTCAAACCATTTCCTTCGAAGACGGATCTTATAGCCTCATTTTCGTCATGCATGCGCCGGTAGGCCGCCGCGTCTTTCTTCGAAAACTTGGCGAATTCCTCGCAGGTGCGGTCGAGATCGCGCCACTGGGTGATGTAGCTGCCGTCGGGGAAGGGCATGTGGTAGATCGGATCGGCCTCGATGTACTCGATCCCGTAATCCCGAATCAGGTGGAGTTCATCGTTGCGCATGATCGGGTTGGCCTGAATGCCGCCGTGCGCAGTCGAGCACGTATCGTGCTTGAATCCGGGCAGCGTCACTTCTTCCGTCTTCACCCCGCCGCCGACCTGCGGGCGATATTCCAGGACGAGGACGCGATAGCCCGCCTTAGCCAGGTAGGCCGCGGAAACAAGACTGTTGTGTCCCGGCACCGGCAACGACGATGTCAAATTTATCGGATGGCGCCGTTTGCGCCACCAGGCTGAACGGAGCAAAGGCAAGCGGGGCGAGGGCTGCCCCTTTCGTGAATGTACGCCTCGTGATTTCGGTCATGTCGCACTTCCTCTCTGCTGGGTCTCTCTCCACGAGTCCGCAGTTACGTCAAAGCAATTCAATCCATGTCACGACGCGTCGATGGGGCGAAGTGCTCTCTCCATCCCGAAGTGCATGGGACGGAGAGGCCTCTACAGAATCAAGGAGTGCGTTCGAATTTGCTTTTGTTGAGGCCGCCCGTTTTTGGGCGGGCAGGTTTCTGCCTCACGGCTCCTGTACCTGCGTCGGCTTCTCTGGATTATTCGGCCGCTGCTCAGCGCCTTGCCACAAGAGCGACACGGATAGTGATTTGCGAGAATCTTCAAATTTGAAATCGTGCACCTGCCCGCCCGCGTCCACTTTCATGAGCTTGCTGGGCATCGGCTTGCCGTCAAAGCGATCCTTGAACCATTCCGCTATGAATGTGCCGGTGTTCGGTCCATTCGTTGTCGCGGGAGACCCGCTGACGCTGTGAAGGGCGCCTTCATAAAGAATCATCTGCTTCGGCGCGGAAATTGAGTCCATCAGTTGGAATCCGTACTCGACGGGAGTGAGTTGGTCATCCTCGCCGCCGACAAGTAAGTACGGGCACTTGACTTTTTCGGCCACGCCCTTCAGCGTCCAGGTTTGCAGGAATTTGTCCAGTTCCGCCTCGGTCTCGAGTCCCGTGTAATACAGGAAGCGCAGTTTGAACGAGGGGGATTGAGTGGTAAAAGCCGTGCGCATCATGGGCTCGATCGCCATGGCCTGAAGGGCCGCGCCTTTCAGGCGGGCGTCGACGGAAGCCACTTGCGTTCCCAGGTACGATCCCAGGCTCGCGCCGCGCAGCGCGATGCGATCCGGATCGATCTCTTTTTGCGAACGCAGCCATTCCAGCACCACGCGGCCCGCGTCCTGCCAATTGGTTTGCGTCAAATAAATTTCGCGAATGGCGCACTCATTCTGGCCGGGCCCCTCGAGCGCCAGCGTCGCGAATCCGCGTTCGCGCAACCCGTCGCCGTAAATCGCCGCTCCGCCTTCTTTGTTGCTGTCCAGGCCGGAGATGGACCACACGCAGGGCACGCGCCCCGAAACGTTGGGGGGCAAGTGCAGATAACCAGGCAGGGTTTTGCCGCCGCCGCCGAACGGCACTTCGACTCTGCGAATCTCGTGGTCCGCGAACTGAATGTATTTCGCGTAACATTCGTTCTTCTTGTTATTGAGCAACACAGTGTCGGGTGTGTTCTCGAATATGGGCCACTGCGCTCCGGCATAAAGATGCGCGGCGAGGAAGTAGGCTTCGCGCGCGGGAATCGCGCGGCCGTCCTTCTCATATTGCCGGGCTTCTCTTTCCCGGCGCACCGCCGCGCGGGCGAATTCACGCGACATATCATTGAACTTGTGGATGCGTGCGCGCAATCCGGCAGCGTCGCCCGCTCCGTTGGGGATGCCAGCAAGGCCGCCCAGGCGGCCCTGGTCCCATTCGGGGCCGACGGTGGCGATTACGGTATCCAGCAGCCAGCGCTGGTCCTGCCACCGTTCCAGTTTGCGTTCCACGCCTATCGACATCGAAGGGGGCTCCGGGTCGGGTGGGGGCGCAGCACTCGCGGAACTTTCCAGCAATGCTGACCCACCGCCCACAAAAGATGCTCCCGCCAAAGTTGCCGCACCGCTCAGAAACTCGCGCCTCTCAACCAGATTGTTTCTCGTTGGAACCGGAACTTTTTCGCTTGGCATTGTAAATACCTCCGCGTTTCTTGGACGGATCATCTGCTGCGTTTTGTTCGCGCAAGGCAGTTCGAACCTATATATCACAAAAAAGAAGGGGCAGGAGTTTAGTCCTGCCCCTTGTGCCAGACGAACACATTACTACCAGCTGAGTTTCAACCCCAATTGCATCGCCCGCGCTCCGCCAGAACCGAGAACGGAGTTTGAGGCTTGCACGTCAGGCGTATTGCCGGTGAATCCGTAGCCTGCGCCAACGGAGGGATCAGAAGGATTGCCGCCCGGCCCCCCATACGGGTTGGCAAAGGTTGGATGGTTGAAAAGATTAAAGATCTCGGCTTTAAATTCGGCGCTGAGGCGTTCCTTGAACTTGAATGCCTTGGTGACCGACATATCAAGGTTTTTGAAGCCTTCATCGCGGAAGATGTTGCGGGCCGTCGCGCCGAGTGATCCGTAAGCTTGCGGGACCAATACGGAGTTGCCTACGGCGAAGCAACCTAGGTTCGTAAGGGAGGCGACTGCCAAGGGTCCTAGAGCCGTCGACTTCGCCAAGCATGCTGAGTCGCTGGTTCCGGCAAAATAGGGAACTCCGCCGGTCCCTTGGTTCGTGTCAGTCCACCCGTGGACAGGGGTGAAATCAGATGCGTTGCCAGAGAAAACCCATGCTTCACCGATGCTGCCAATCGGATTGGCCATTTCGTTTGTTCCGCTGAGGTCATCGCCCTGGTCGTTCACGCCCCAAACGCCTCCCGTTTCAACCGTCACGATGGCGTTCAATGCCCAGCCTTCGAGCAGTTGGCCGTAACCCTTCTTGCCGGGAATGATGTAGTCCGCTGAAAACGTGAAGCGATGGCGGATGTCAAAGTCGCTGTTCCCGTAAAAAGAGTTGGGATTCGAACTATCGATCGGACTGTGGAGGCCGTTGCCCTCGTTGTCACCGTTGTTGTCAAGGGCATGAGAGTAGGTATAACCGGCGGTGAAAGATAGCCCATGAGTTGTCCGCTGCGTTAGAGACATCTGCAGGCCGTTGTAATTGGATTTGTTGATGTTGGAGAAGAAGTCGACGTAACCCAAATACGGGAAGCATGGTTTGGTCCCTTTGGCTTGTCCAACGCTTAAACCACCCGCTGCCGCTACTGGGGCGGCGGAGCAGGACATCGTGTAGGGTTGGGCCAGCCTCTCGGCATTCGAGTCGACAGAGCAATTGTCATAGGGAGTCGGATCGCTGGCGCTGGTGATGCAAGCAGCTTGCGCAGCTGCCGTCCATCCCGATCCTATCGCCGGTTGATTCAAGTCGGTCAAACCCAGGAGCTTCGTCCCGTGGTTGCCGACATATGCGACTTCAATGGACATGTTATTGGTGATCGCACGCTGAATACCGAGCGTCCAGGTACTGACGTAGGGTGTGCGGAAATTGCGGTCCACGCCCAGGATGTTGCATGGCGACGGATCTAGTCCGATTCCCGTGCCGCACTGCGGTGTTTGAGAATAGAGAAGCGTTCCCGGCGTTGCACAGGCAGCATCTCCGCAATTGTTAGCCCAATTGCTGGATCCGACGAGACCCGCCGTATCCACCACGTTAATCGTTCCCGCGCCAGGGACAGACGTGCCGTCCCCGTTGGAGAAGAGCGCAGCCCCCGAGGGGATCATGCGCAGGCCAAGGAAATTGCCCTGTCCATTGAATGCGTCCAGGCTGATCTGCTCGTAAATGATGCTGCCGCCCGCGCGAATTACTGTTTTCCCGTCGCCCCTGACGTCCCAGGCGATCCCCAAACGCGGGGAGAAGTTATTGTGATCGCCATTAAAGGGTGAATTGACTCCGCCGACTCCGACCTGTTGCAATCCCTGGGTCGGATCAAAATTGCCGATCAGGTTGTTGGCCTCTTTCATGACGGTGGTGACTTCATAGCGGAGGCCGAGGTTAACGGTGACCCTCGGCTTAATTCGCCAATCGTCCTGCACGAAAGCCGCGTACCCGTTGTAGCTCATATGCCGCAACAGATTTCCGGTAAGGAACGCCGTGTTGTTGGAGGACTGCGCGACGCCGTTGAAAAAGTTTTCCAGAGCAGGGGTATTCCCACTATTGGTACTCCCGAACTGGACAGGTCCCTTGGTGTTCGCCGTCACGTTTGAGGTGCTCTGGTTTATCAGGACCTCGCCGCCGAACTTGAAGGCGTGCTTTCCGTGCAGATATGAAACGTGGTCCGCGATCTGCGTAACGCTGTCCGGTCCAACGGTCTTCGGCCAGGTTGCTCCTGATTCCCAGCCGCTGAACGCGTTAATTCTGAGCCGCGGGAGGCCAAAATAAGCCGGGTTTGTCTGGCCCGTGTAGATGTGATAGGTCTGGCCGTTGAACATGTAATCGTCCGGATTTTGGGTGCTGTCCTGGCTCACGAACACCTGATAATAATGCGAGTAGCCTACCCGAGCCTCATTCACCCAAGTGGAACTCGGCGTCCATGTCCAGGCCCCTGACCCAACTTGAGATCGCGCGTATTGGTTGGTGAGGAACTGCTGAGACAACTGGCGCCCCGGGTCGTCGGCAAGGATCCCATCCCCTGGGCTAATGAAATACATGCCGGTCAAAGTGTTCTTGTCATTGATGTGGTAGTCGCCTTTGACCAGGCCTGAATTGATCTTGTTCGTGCTATTGAGATCGGTGGACAAGAGCCCTGAGTCGAGAACCGGGAACAGGCCCTGGAAGCCGTTAGCAGGCTGCCCTGACACAGGCAGGCAAGTCGTCGGGCTGAGGCCTGCGAGTTCGGCGCTCAGTGGAGTAAGCGTTCCTCCCAGCAGGGCGTCATTGCAGGCATCCGGCAAACTCGTTGCGCAGTTACCGTTGAAGCCGTTCGGGCAAGTTGGCATGGCGGGCGCCGTCTGATGGGTGGTGTATGGGACTTTATGCGAAGACGGGTCACCCACGGTGTAGCGTTGCTCCTCGAAGTTCGCGAAGTAAAACAGTTTGTCCTTCTTGACGGGCCCGCCAACCGTTGCGCCGAATTGTTCCAGTTGCAGGGGCGTTTTCACATCCGGAAGTTGATTGAAATAATTGCGGGCATCGAAAGAATCGCTGCGGCCATAGGCGTAAGCTGTGCCATGAAAACCGTTTGTTCCAGACTTGATGCCGACGCTGACGACGGCGCCCGGCTTCCAGCCATATTCCGCCGAGGGATTCACTTGAGTCTTGAATTCGTTGATGGCGTCGACGGGCAAAATAGTGCCGGCGTCACCCGCGGCCATGGCCGCATTCATGATGCTTTGCGCCATCCAGGGATCGTTGCTGTTCACGCCTTCCACGAGGTAGACGTTGTCATGAGGGCGAATGCCGTTGGTGCTTTGGGTCCAGCCTCCGCCACCCACGTAAATCTCGACGCCCGGACGCAGGGTCAGCAGGTTTTCAAAATTCCGTCCGTTCAGGGGGAGATTCTCGATGATTTGATTTTGCAGCGTTCCGCCAAGCTCGGCGTTGGTGGTCTCGATGAGCGGAACTTCTTCCGTCACAGTGATGGTTTGGCTGACATCGCCGGGCGTGAGTTGGACGTCAACACGGTCGTTGCCATTTACCTCCAGAATGATGTTCTGGCGGTCGATCGTCTTGAAGCCCTTCGCTTCCACATGAACCTTATAGGTGCCCGCGGTCAGGCTGGGAGCGTTGTACTCTCCGGCGTCATCCGTGGTCAGGTTTCGCGAAGTGCCTCTTTCCGTGTCCGTAATGGTTACCGCCGCGCCGGCCACCGCGCCGCCGCTTTGGTCGGTAACGGTTCCTAGAATACGGCCGGAGCTGCCTTGAGAAAATAGCGGAGCGGAAGTCAATAATGTCAAACCAATGATCAGAGCGGAAACAGCAAAAGCAATCCTGCATTTGACAGAAAACATGGCGCTTGATTTCATCTATAGTTCCCCCTTAATTCGGTCCGAAGTCTTAGAGAATAGGGGGAGAACGAGGGTCTATTTTTTGGAGAACGCCTTCAAGTGTTTAACGAAAAATGGCACGGCTTCGCTGTGGTCCGCCACCCATTGGGACAAGAAAATCATAAAACACCCGAACCTTATGAAGACGCAAAACAAAAAATATAAAAACCCAGCATACAACCCCTATGAAGGCGATACTCGTTTAAACCCAATTGAATGTCAAGGCTGACTTTAGGCTTTTCGGAAAGTTCCGTGCGGAACAGTAGGGGCCTTCCAGCCCGAGTTAGAGACTGTGCCATTGGCTCGGGCAGGAATTTTCTCCAAAGTATCCAAGCCAGTCGCAGGCAACTTGAGTACCCGGAAGATTGGCACTACTGAAACCAATAGCGAATTACTTTTGCTATCGACGAAAAGAAAGGGGGGCCGAGGATTTGTCCGGCCCCCTGTTTGAAAAGTAAAAGCTACCAGTTGAGTTTCAAGCCCAACTGCATTGCGCGGGCGCCGCCGGAACCAAGTTGCGGGTTTGAGCTATAGGTGTCAGGCGTAAGGCCGGAGAAGCCGAATCCCGCCCCACCGGAGGGGTCGCCCGTAGCGCCACCAGGTCCACCGCTCGGGTTCGAGAAATCGGGGTGATTGAGAATGTTGAAGAATTCAACTTTGAACTCGGCTTTGAGGCGTTCCTTGAACGTGAAGAGTTTCGTGACCGACAGATCCCAGTTCCGGAAGCCGGCGTCACGGAAGATGTCATTCTTCATGTTGCCGTAGGAGCCGTAGGCCGCAGGAATCATGACAGAGTTTCCAACCGCGTAGCAGCCGAGATTCGCAAGAGCGAAGCTGTGCGCTAGTGTTCCGATGGCCGCCGCAGTGAGTATTACACGGCAGCATTGCTGGTCGGAGCAAGCACCGTCACGCCGCCGGCAAAATAGGGACACGTCCGCCTGTTCCACTGTTGGTGTCGGTGAAACCGTGGACCGGCGTGAAATCGCTGGGCTTGCCGAAGAAGTTCCACTGTTCGCCGTATGCTCCGCCTTGGGTCAAGATTTCGTTGGTCCCGCTGAAATCGTCCGTAAGATCGGACACGCCCCAGGGCAGGCCACTTTCGATGATGGCGACGGAGTTGAGGCCCCATCCTTCGAGAAGTTGTCCGAAGCCCTTCCTTCCAGGGATGAGCATAGTTAATCGAAAGCGTGAAGCGATGGCGGACGTCGAAATCGGTGTCTGTATACAGGGACTGGCGCGGATTGGCGTAGGAGTTCAGGGGAGCAGGGAAGTCAGCGCTTGTGCCCTGATCGGAAGCCTGCCCAAAGCGTGAGAATAGTGTATAGCCCGCCGTGAAGGAAAGGCCGTGGTAGTTCCGCCCCGTCAGGGTCACCTGCAAGCCGTTGTAGTTGGACTCGTAGTTGTTGTTCGCGACAGTGATGTAGCTCAAGATAGGAGAAGCACGAGTTGTGGGGTTGAATGGCCCACCAGGGCCGTTTGTTCCCGAGGTTGCGACGCCAACTCCGCGTCGCCGCGCACGGAGATATGACGGCTCAGCCGCCGCTCGAGGGTTGGGCTTGCTTGCATCCATCTGCGGCACCTGCCCGGTGCACACTTCAACGGGGGTGGAATCTGCGTTGCCCCTGGCTAACGCACATCCCCGCTGGACGCGGCGAACGCGGTTAATGGCGTATTCCCATCCCGGCACCAGGCGGAGGTTGGTTGATGTTTACTCTTCCCCAATAGTTTTGTGCCATGGTTGCCCACGTAACCAATGTCAATCGACAGGTTGTTGGTAATGGCGTGCTGGATGTCGAGGTTCCAGTTGTTCACGTAGGGGGTGCGAAGATTTGGATCGACTGCATAGATTTCGCACTGTCCTGGAGGGCTCGCCGAGGGTGGCGCAGTGAAACCGTCGCCGCAAGCTGCGTTAGCGGCAGCAGAAGCATAAAGGGTTGCTTGCCCCGCCACCGGTGCGGCGGGATTGAAGGCTTGCCAGGCTGTGTTCATCGGCGCGAGCGCCGACCGGTAAACTGCAGAGACTGGAGTGAAATATTTCCAGCTAATGGGGAGTGGGCGTGGGATTGCCAGCATTAAATCTGGGGATACCAGTGGGCATGGTGCGGAGGCCGAGCAGGTTTCCTTCGCCGTTGATTACGTCGAAGCTGAACTGCTCGTAAAGGATGCCGGCTCCCAGCTGCGCGAACCACTGTCTTTCCGTTTCCAAGGACGTCCCAAGCGAAGCCCACGCGCGGCGCGAAGTTATTGTGATCGCCGTGGTAGGGATTGTTGGTCTGGTACCAGCCCCAGAGTCGGGTCAAAATTAGCCATCTGTCCGTTCTTATCATGGACGACGGTGTTGAGTTCGTAACGCACGCCCAGATTCACCGTCAGCCTGGGCGTTACGCGCCAGTCGTCCTGAACGAAAACCTGCATATCCCTTGGCGCATAAAGTAGCGCAGAGGGTCCCCAATCAATAGACGAGCACGATTCAGATTTCCCTTCGAAGAAATTGATCCAACGAGTGGTGTTGCGCCTGAATTGCTGCTACTGAACCGCATCGGCCCCTTGGCGTTCGATGTCTCGTTCTCGGTCGACTGGTCGTAGATGATTTCGCCGCCGAACTTGAACGCGTGCTTGCCGTGGAGGATCGAGTACGTGGTCCGACGAATTCCAGAACGCCGTCCGGTCCGATGATCTTGGGCCAGCCAACCCCGATGGCATTGCCTGTGCCGGGCCGGACGAAACGTAAGCCCAGGGAATCCGTTATAAGAGGGGTTGGCCGAGCCGCCGAGGCCTGTCGGCATCTCGTAGGTTTGTCCGTTAAAGTTGTAATTGGCGGGATCCTGGCTGATGTCGCTGCCGAAGAATGTTTGATAATAGTGGGCATAGCCAAAGCGAAGGTCGTTCATCCTAGGTGGAACTCGGCGTGTAGGCCCAGTCGCCCGACGCAGCTATGGATCGCGCATGCTGCGCGCTCAGCCAGCTGTCGGATATTTGAGGGCCGGGGCGAATCCACCGCGGTGTTGTTGCCCTCGCTGATGAAATACATGCCCTCCAACTGATTCTTGTCGTTGGGATGGTAGTTGACTTTGCCCGAGACCGCCATTGATCACATTGTTGCTCACCAAATCCGAGTTGATGATTCCGATGCCGGATGTTCCGGTGCTGACCGGGAACAATTCCCTGGAACCGAAGGCCACCCGGATCCGTTGTCAACGCTGAGGAAATAGGGTTGCAGGACACAGTCGAGACCGGCCAGGGATGCGCTGAGTGGGGCTCAGTAAGCTCCCGTCGGTTCAGAGCGCAGACGTTGCAGGCATCAATGAGGCTCTTCTTCGCGCCCGGCCTGGCACCGTTTGAAAGGTTTTAACTTGGGCGGGATTGCCGATGCCGTAGCGCTGGCTCTCATAAGTTCACAAAATAGAACAGCTTGTCTTTCTTGATCGGGCCGCCCAGAGTGGCGCCGAATTGCTCCAGCGCCACTGGGCCGTTTTGTCGGATTGGGAGCTTTACCGGGATTGAAGTAATTGCGCGCGTCGAATGCCGTGTCCCGGCCATAGGCGTACGCGGAGCCGTGAATTGCGTTGGTGCCGGACTTGATTCCGACGTTGACGATCGCGCCGGGCTTCCATCCGTATTCCGCACGGGGATTTTCCTCAGTCTTGAATTCGTCGATGGCATCCACCGGCATGAGAGTGCCCGCATCGCCCGCAGCCATGACGGCGTTGAAGATGCTCTGGCCCGTCCAGGGCTCGCTGGCCATGATGCCATTGACCATGTACACATTGTCGTGCGCGCGCGCGCCGTTGGCGCTTTGCGTCAGCCCCGGAGCCACCCGGGTAAATCATCGACGCCAGGGTTCAGCTGCAGCAGGTTTTCGAAGTTGCGGCCGTTCAAGGGAATGTCCTGGATGATCGCGCTTTGCAGGGTGGCGCCCAGTTCGGCGTTGGTGGTCTCCACCATCGGAGCTTCCTCGTTCACGACGATCGTCTGCGACACTTCGCCGGGCTGCATTACCAGGTTAATTCGAATCTCTCCGCCGACCTCCAGAAAGATGCCTGAGCGTTCGAAGGCTTTGAACCCCTTGGACTCGGCGCGGACTTTGTAATTGCCCGGCAAGAGGTTGGGAGCGTCGTACTCTCCTGACTTGGCCGGTGGTCAAGGTTCGCGGAACGTTCCGGTCCACGTCCGAGACGATGACGGTAGCGCCGGCGATGGCGCCTCCGCTTTGATCTGTAACGGCTCCCAGAATTCGGCCGGCTGTGCCTTGCGCGAACAGCGGAGAACAGCTCAGGAACAACAACCCAATGGTCAGAGAGAAAACAGTGGCAGCAATTTTCCACTTCGCAGAAAGCATTACCCCAGGCTTCATAGGACTTACCCTCCTTGGTTCGTTTCGCAGTCGAGGCGAATGAGGGATCGCGGACCTTTTTGGGGCCGCGCCTTTACCTGGTCCAATGCAATGGCCAGGATTCGCCAGGATCTGCCACCCTAGGAACAAAAGAAAAAGCCGAAATGCCTGAGCGATAGAATTATGAATTATAACGAGGCCTATAAAACCCTGACAACAACCCCGATTGGCGCGATACTCGTTCTTTCAAATTCAAATGTCAAGCTAAGTTTTGCAATCTTTCAGATGCTTATCTGGAGAAATGGAAACGAATATTCGATGAGGAGTTTGGAGCACGCCGCAGACTACTAGATGTCAGACTTTTCATTCGGGAAGTCCTCTAAGCCATCGTTGATCAGACCTGATCATTCAAGGACGTTGTGCGGGCAAATCCCTCGCGCAGGATGTGAGATGGAAAGCTAGGCGGGATCGGATGCAAAAATTGTTTCCTTTACCGGCATCAAGCGTGCGGCAAGGAACCAGGCTTCGTTCCTTGCCGCCACGAGAAGATCTTTCACTTTTCGAAGTCTTCGAACGCGGCGTTGTCGGTGCAGGCCAGTTCCATGATGTCCCAATTCGGCCTTAGTTGGAAATTCAACTGTCGATTTCCAGGGTTTTGCGAGCGCTTTGGGATCTTCCATGGTGAGATCGATCGTCATGTTGTCGCGATCGACGCGGTGGAAGCGCTCGATGACGTGCAACTGATCGCTGTGCGGATGGCCGTCGCGGTCGAGCCAGGTCTTTTCGTTAAAGCCGACGGTGTCGACCACCAGCGTGTCGCCCTCCCACTTGCCAATCGAATGGCCCATGTAGGTGGGAGTGACATCCTCGGGATGCGGGCGGCCGTCCATGAAGATCTGGCGCACGGTGTGGTCGTATTCGAAAATCATGATGATTTCCTTGGGAGTCTGCACGATTTGAAAGGGAAACGGCTGGAGGTAGATTCGCGGAGTGCCCGGAGGAAGGCACTGCCTCAGAACCGGATCGTCGGTTTCCTTGAGCGAATGCGTTCGAGGACCGTTGGAGGGCTTGTTGGCATTGTATTTCTCTGTCCCCCAGGGAGTCATCTCGGGCGGCTCCGCCGTGTAGGTGCTGCCGATATACCTTCGCTGGCGCGGGCGGGGCGTGCATGTTCCAGACACCCGAAAGATCGTGTTCCGGGGCGGGCGCGGATGCCGCCGCGGGCTTCGCCGATCCCGGTTGCTGAGCCGGTCTGAGCGGGCAGAGCGGAGGAGAGCGCTACAGCCGCGAGCCCCGCGAGAAGGAACGTGCCAACGCGATTCCGCATACTGAAACTCTCCCTTGGAGCAAGGATTGTGCTGCTCGAAATCTTGCAGCAGCGATGCCGAATTTTCTAGTTCCCGCCACCCGTCGGAAGTTCTTCGCCGCTGCCCATCACGACTTTCTGAATCCAAATTTCGTGAGCGCCGCTCTTGGTGGGATAGCCGCTGATGGTGATGGTGTCGCCGGGCTTGATGGAGCTCTTCGTCCACCCAACCCTGCGTCAAGCGATTGGGGCTGGTGAGCTCTCCCTGCCATTTCTGGACCGTTCCGGAATCGTCTTTGGCTTCCCAAAAAATTTGGACGTGAGGATTGACGAAATCGAATCCAGTCGCCACGCCCTTCACGGTAATCGACTTGGTCGTATCGTAGTTCGCCGTAGCCGTGGTGCGCGAACGCCACCGGCGCAAGCGCCAGAAGCCCCACACACATGGCCAGAAAACTCACTCGAGTAATTTTCACGTTTTTCCCCTATCCATATTTGATTCGCGAATTCGTCGCGACATTTCTGCCGGAGAGCACCCATCGCGTCTCCGACAATACCTATAAGACGAAGTATAAAGCAAGATTTGTTTCAAGAAATTTGGAATCGTATTGCAGGTTCTGGCACAGGAGGCGCGTCGCAGGAGCAGGATGATATTGACACGCCTATGCCGCGGGCATATAAGGCTTGGGGGCGTGCCTGGAGTTCCGTGCCACGCCAACAATACAAATCTCAGAGTCGAAACATCGGGAAGGGGATTCATGCGTAAAGTCCTGCTGACAGTTTTTGCGATTGGTGTTGGCTGCTTGATTGGGTTTTCCTTTGGGAGCAATCCCTGGACCGTCCAGGGGCAGGGAAATTCGGGCAGCATTGCGGCGGTCCCCGGCGTGGTGGGAGGCCAGGACACTTTTGGCCCTTATGATGTCGCCAAAGATTGGCCGGCCAACATCAGCACGTTGCCGGGAAACGAAAAATGGACCTGGGGAGCGGGGCAGGGAATTTACGCGGAGAATCCGAATCGCGTTTTCCTGCTATTCCGCGGCGAACTGCCGAACATCAAGCGGCCGGACGCGAAATTAATTCCTGATTTCGGACCGAGCTTGATTTTTCCGATCGGCCGCCTGCCCTGGCGGGACGCGACGGTTTCGGCCCTGCCGGGATCGGGCGGAACGGGGCAGGATCCCGACGATGGGCCGAAGAACTGGATGGTGGGAAAGGGAGTGGTGGGCGTGGATGCCAAGTGGGAACACTGCCTGACGATCGTGGACTCCACGGGAAAAATCATCGAGACGTTTCCGCAGTACGACCACCTGTTCAAGCGGCCGCACTACGTCACGATCAATCCCTACGATCCGGAGAAACACATCTGGATCGTGGACGATCACATGCACGCCATTTACATTTTCACGCATGACATGAAGGAACTTGTGCAGACGCATCGGCACGCCCACCGTACAAGGGCGCCGATGGCACGCATTTCAACCGGCCGACGTTCCTTTCCTGGCTGCCCGACAGCACCCTGTTCGTGGCGGACGGATACAACGGCACGCGCGTCGCGAAGTTCGATAAGAACGGAAAATTTCTGATGGACTGGGGCATGAAGGGCACGCCTCCGAATGACACGCGCCCCTACTACATGAATAACGTGCATGGAGTGGCCCTCGATCCAGTGACCAAGCACGTTTTCGTGAACGACCGCGGCAACCATCGCGTGCAGGTGTTCGACGAGAATGGAAAATATCTCTACGAGTGGAGCATGGGCAAGGACCCGTCCGACGTCCACCTGCTTTATATCGGAGCCGACCGGATGTTGTGGGCCTATGACCGCGGCACGTCCAAGATGCTGAAGTACGATCTCGAGGGACACTTCCTGTATTCCTGGGGCACCTGGGGAGATTTTCCGGGCGGCTTCTGGGGAGTGCACGGATTCAGCGTCGACCAGGACGGCAATTTCTATACCGCCGAAGTGGATAACGGCCGCGCGCAAAAATTCACTCCGCGTCCGGGAGCGAATCCAGCGTACTTGGTCAGCAAGCCGATTTATGCAGCGTGGAAATAAGGCTCTTCGCGCTGGCGAGATGGCTGGATTGTTAGCGGATGATTTTTGGTTTGACTTGAATTTAAATCCCCACCCTTTGAAGATCGCAAAGGGTGGGGCACCCGCTCCGTACAAAGTTAGCAATATTTTTAAACGGAAGCTTGAGGCCGCCTCGATGTCACGCTATGCTTTCCGCGTCATCGAGGCGGTTTTGTTTTTGGATCGATCCGGGAGTGGAGATGGGGGTAGTCATGGGCAATCTTGAAAAAATTGGAATCCGCGAAATTGCGGGAAGAAACTGTTGCGGGAAACGGCTTGATGGACCGGCGCGCATTGTTGCGGAGCGCGCTGTTCTCCGCGGGAATCGCGGCGGCGGGCGCGGGCATTGCGCAGGCTGACGACAGCGTTGGCGCGGACGCGCCGGAATGGATGAAGACGCCCGGCCGGCCGTTTTCAGCTTACGGCACGCCTTCGAAGTGGCAGGAAAAAGTGCAGCGAATCTTCACGATCGCGCCGGGGCGCGCCGGAACGGGCGTCTCGCGCACGCCGCTTCAACTTGCTGGAAGGAACCATCACGCCGGGCGGATTGCACTTCGAGCGCCATCATAACGGAGTTCCCGACATCGACCCGGCGCGCCACGAATTGTTCATTCACGGAATGGTGAAGCGGCCGCTGGCCTTTTCGCTCGACGCGCTCATGCGCTATCCGATGGAAACGCACATCCATTTCGTCGAGTGCGCCGGCAACAGCGGAGCGTTCAGCTCGCCGCAGCCGCTGCAAATCACCGCCGGCGAATTGAATGGCCTGCTCTCCTGTTCGGAATGGACCGGAGTGCAGCTTTCGACTCTGCTCGCGGAAGCCGGCGTAGACAAAGGAAGCGAAGTGGGTGATCGCGGAAGGCGCCGACGCGGCCGCGATGAGCAGGAGCATTCCGCTTGAGAAATGCATGGACGACGCGATGGTCGCGCTGTATCAAAACGGAGAAGCGATTCGCCCGGAACAGGGCTTTCCGATGCGCCTGCTGCTGCCGGGCTTCGAAGGCAACATGAACGTGAAATGGCTGCGCCGATTGAATGTGACCGATGCGCCGGTGGATGCCAGGGATGAGACTTCGCACTATACGGAATTGATGCCCAGCGGGAAGGCGCGCCAATTCATGTTTCTGCAGGGCGCGAAATCCGCGATCCTCAAGCCGTCCTTTGGAATGACCATGAAAGGGCCGGGACTTTACGAAGTCTCCGGACTGGCATGGTCGGGAGCGGGCCGGATTTCGAAAGTGGAAGTTTCCGCGGATGGCGGCAAGACCTGGGCGCTTGCGGCGCTGAACGGGCCGGTATTGCCAAAGGCTCTCGACGCGATTCCGCTTGCCGTGGCAATGGGATGGGCAGCCTTCCACGCTGATGAGCCGGGCCACGGACGAGACCGGCGGCACGCAGCCAACCAGGGCCAGTTGGATCGCTCAATATGCGCCGGGCCAGGGGTACCACTTCAACGGCATTCAAAGCTGGAGCGTTGAGGCCGATGGGACGGTGAAGAATGTCTACGCTTAAGATTGCTTGTCTCTTCCCGTTGGCGGCGATTTGTCCTGCTGCCGTCATGTTTGCAGTGCGCAGGGACCCAATCTTGGACGCCCGCTCACGCCCGAAGAGATTCGAAAGATAGACATCACGGTCTCGCCCGATGGAAGGGGACTGCCTGCGGGCAGCGGGTCGGTTTCGGCGGGCGCAGCGGTTTATGCCAAATCTTGCCAGGTCTGCCATGGGGCGCAAGGCGCGGGGAAGCCGCAGGATCAACTCACTGGAGGCGTTGGTACGCTCGCATCCGGAAAGCCGGTCAAAACGCCGGCGAGTTATTGGCCGGCCGCCACTACGCTGTTCGATTATATTCGGCGGGCAATGCCGATCACGTCGCCGCAGTCGTTGACGAATGATGAAGTCTACGCGGTGACGGCTTACATTCTGTCCATCGACGGAATCGTTCCTGCGGATGCGGTGCTCGATGCCAAGTCTCTGCCGCGCGTCAAAATGCCGAACAAGGATGGCTTTATAAGTTGGTGGCCGAAGCCGCCGCGCTGAGGTCGGGAGTTTCAGTGGCGCAGGCTTCAGCCTGTGGGGTTTGGACTTTGCAAGGTCTAGACACTCACAAGCTGAAGCATGCGCCACTTGTCACCGATGCAGCCTAGATTTTCCAGTCGGGCGATTCCACGTATTCGCGGGTGATGTCGGCGACGGTCCGCGTGCCGCAATTGCCCATCACCAGTTTCAGTTCGCCCTGCATGATTTCGATCACGCGATCGACTCCGGCCTGGCCGAAGGCTCCCAAACCCCACAGGAAGGGACGTCCAATCCCGACGGCTTTGGCGCCGAGCGCGAGGGCTTTGAATACATCCGTGCCGCGGCGAAAGCCGCCGTCGACGAACACAGGAATCTTGCCGCCGACTTCGGCCACGACTTCCGGCAAGCGCTTCGATCGTCGCGCGCGAAGTTTCCGTGGAACGCCCGCCGTGGTTCGATACGAGCATGCCGTCGACGCCGTGTTCGACGCACAGCCGCGCATCCTCGCGCGTGTCCATCCCCTTGATGAAGAGTTTCCCCTTCCAGGTTTTGCGGAGGCGATCGAGGAAGGCCCAGTCCATGGCAGGGTTCTGTGTTTTCACGCCGGTCATGTCGATGCCGTCGTACATCGGCCGTTCTTTGACTGGTTGGGCCCTGCCGGAGTTTCGTGGCAGTTGAGGCACTGGTGCAGGTCTTTGCCGCGCGTGCGCAGATAAGTTTCACTGAAGCGGCCCGTGGTGTTATCGACCGTGAGTGCGACGACCGGGCACCCCGCGGCTTCCACGCGCCGCAGAATTTTCTCGTTCGCGTCCCAGGAGGTCGTTGCGTACAGTTGATACCAGACCGGCTGGCCGCGTTCTTTGTTCACCTCTTCGACGGGCGTCGAGGTTGCCGTGGACAGAAACTGCAAAGTGTCCGCGCGCTTTTGCCGCACGCGCCACGGACAATTCGCCGTCGGCAAAGAACGATTTCTCGCCGCCGGTCGGGCACAGGAAAATCGGGCTGTTGTACGTGGTGCCGAACAAATCGACGTGCATGTCCACTTTGGTGGCGTCGCGCAACCGGCGCGGACGCAATTCGATGTGCTTGAAACCTTCGCGATTGGCGCGGAGCGTGGCGTCGTCGTCGACGCCGCTCGCCATGTACGCCCAATGGCCCTGCAGAACCTTGCGGTGGGCGGCCTCTTCGAAATCGAAAACGTCGAAGGCGCCGGCCGGGCTGGTGATGACGTCGGAAGTTTCCTGCATGCTCTGGGCGAGGCCGCTTTGCTCGAAGAAAGCGGCGACTCCGCCGAGCGCCGCAACGTAGGGGCTCGCGGCCAGAAATTTGATGAATTCACGACGGGCGGTAGAGGTGGATTGGCTCATAATGGTTGCCGATTGTAGCGCTATCTCGTTCTTGCTGACCAGATGCAACTTCTCCACGAAGCTCAACGCGGACAATTCCGCGGGATCCAGACCGGAAACAATATGGCCGTTCCCTCAGAGCGGCCTCGGGTGTATAAGTAGGCCCATCCGGAAGGGCCAAACGGAAATCGAAGTCAGCGAAAAATTGAGAATCGACCATGCCAACACGCAGAGAATTTCTGAAGAGTGTGTCCGGCACAGCGGCGGGAATTTTTTTCGCGGGTTGCTGCTGCGCTGATTCTTCATTTGGTTTTGCGCGCGAGCCTGCGGCAATCCGCCGCCAGCGTCCGCGGCCAAACGCAAACGCCGGGAAGTCGTCGTCGGCGGGCGCCGGACGACGGTCGTGGACATTCACGCGCACGTTCGCGTGCCCGAAGCCTGGGATCTCGTCAAGGATCGCATCGGGCGCGAGGGCCGCGCCGGCGACGTGACGCAGGCGAATCCGGACAATCCGGCCAACATTGCACAATGACGTCGAAAAGCATCTCGCGGATCTGGACGAAATGGGAATTGATGTGCAGGCCCTGTCGATCAATCCCTTTTGGTATTGGGCGGATGAGGATCTCGCGCGCAAGATCGTCCAGATTCAGAATGAGAAAATTGCGGAGCTGTGCGCCGCGCATCCGAAACGCTTCGCCGGCCTGGGCAGCGTGGCCCTGCAGCATCCGTCGCTCGCCGTCGAGCAAATGGAAGACGGCGTGAAGAAGCTGGGGATGCGCGGCTTCGCCATCGGCGGCAGCGTGAATGGGGATGACCTTTCCGCTCCGAAGTTTCATCCGTTTTGGGCCAAGGCCGAGGAACTGCAGACGCTGATTTTTATTCATCCGCAATCCGCGGGCGCGCCGATCGACGAAAAAAGGCTGAAGGGAAATGGATTTTTGGACAATGTGGTCGGACACCCGCTGGAAACCACTCTCGCGCTCACGCATTTGATTCAAGACGGAACTCTGGACCTTTTCCCGCGGCTGAAAATCTGCGCGGCGCACGGCGGCGGCTACCTGCCTTCCTACTCGAGCCGGAACGATCAGTGCCTGACTGCGTTCCCCAATCTTTGCAAGCCTCTTGAAGAAGCCGTCCGACGGAATATCTGAAGCAACTTTATTACGATTCCAGTCCTTTTTACGCCCGAGGACATGAGGCATTTGATTGCCGTGGTGGGCGCGAGCCAGGTCGTTGTGGGGACCGACTATCCCACGCTGTGGAATCGCACTCCGGTGGACCGGATTCTTGCCGTGCCTGGATTGAACGACGAGGAACGCATTTCGATTTTCGGCAACACCGCGGCGAAGCTGCTCAAGATGAGTGTTTGAACTAGCCAAAGTCAAGGAGAGGACATGAAAAGGGTTGAACGGGGAGACAAGCGGGAATCGCCGCAATTTTTTGAAGGCCGCGGGCGGCGCGGCCGTCGCGTTCGCCGCAGCGAAAGACGCGTTCGGCGCAGAACGCAAATTCCAAGTCCGCGCCGCAGAAGGACCGTGTGCGGAGCGCGCCGCCGGGACCGGGGCATGTGGATCACGTGGTACGACCTGCCGATGGAGGGCCGCGACGCCTATTTTTCCTGGCTGCACGGGACGTATCTCCCCGGCCTCTTGAAGCGCCCCGGCTATTTGTGGGCGGCGCACTACGCGTCGCAGGATCTCGAAGGCGGCGCTGAAAATGCCAAGCGCTACAAACATGTTGACGACCCCAGAGTCGGCAAGGGGTATCACTACATGCTCCTGATTGCCGCGACCGATGCGAGCGTGTTCGGCGATCCTGTCCCGAGCGTCATCCACGCGGCGCTGCCGGAGCAGGGAAAGAAGATGCTCGCCATGCGCACCGGCGAGCGCATGAATCTTTTTACCGAGGCTTGCAGGCGCGAGGGCCGCGCGCTTGCCGCTTATAAGGAAGGGATGACGGGCGCTCCGTGCATTCAAGTCGGGAGCTTCGACTGTCGCATTGGAATACGAGGAAGAAATGCACGCCGGGTATGTTCTGCAGCGGATGCCGAAAATGTGCGCGACCCCTTCGTGCGTCAGGACGCGGAAGCTGAATTCCGTTGCCGGTTGGGCGAAGCACGGAATTATTTACGAGTTCGCGTCCAAGGAAGGATTTGACCGGGACTACGCGCCCGCGGTTGCGAATTCGCCATTAGGTCTGAACGGACACTCCGTGGTTCCGAATCTGGTCCACGCGCCTAACGGGCCCAACAGCGCGCTCAGAATTTGGCCGCCGGTGCCGAAGGCGTAGCAGATCGCTGCACCGTTTTAGTGGCGCATGCTTTAGCCTGTCGGCGTTTGAAATCGTTAAATTCGCAAAACCTGCACAGGCTAGAAGCCTGTGCCACTAAAACCGGAGACAAAAGAAGGGACGAATTCAATGACCACACTTTCCAGAAGAGAAATGCTTCTGACTCCTGTGGCGCTGGCCGCGACGAGCGCCGTCTCGGCCGCCGCCGGCGAGAAGAAGATGACGCTCGCCATCCATCAGAACACGTCGAACGGGGCGGGCTACCGCAAATCGCTGGAAGGCTGGGCGCGCGCGGGGATCAAAAATGTCGAGATCACGAATGTCCTGCTGGACGAATTTCTGAAGACCGACGACCTGGCAGCCGCCACGCGCGTGATCACCGACCTGGGCCTGAACCTCGTTCACGCCGCGACTGGCGTGACGGAACTCTGGGAGCCGAATCCCAATCGCGCCGCCGCGCTCGACAATCTCAAGAGACGCTGCGAGATGTTCGCGAAGATGGGCCTGAATCGCGTCTACGTCTCCACCACTTGCACGCAAGAAAGTCACGGAAGACGACTACAAAGCCGGCGCCGGACAACATGCATGATGCGGGAGAAGTTGCCAAACAGTTCAACATGACGCTCCGGATCGAATTTCTGCGCACGTCGACATTCATCTCCACGCTTCCAACGATTCTCAAGATGACGCGCGCTGCCGCGCATCCGAACATCGAGCCCATGCTGGACTGCTACCATTTCTGGTCCGGCCTCAATAAATTCGAGGATCTCGATGTGATCCGCGTCGGGGAAATCGGCCACGTGCACTTTCAGGATGTGCCCGACATGCCGCGGGAGATGCTTGGATCTAACGACGCGAATTATTCCCGGCGACGGGATCAGTCCGCTGACTCGAATTCTGGGCAAGCTTGCCGAAAAGGGATATGCCGGACCGCTCTCGGTGGAACTCTTCCTGCCGAAATTCCAACAAGGCGATCCCTATGAGGTCGCCCGCGAAATCCGCACGAAATCCGAAGCCGTCATGCGCCAGGCCGGCGTGGCGTGAGGTAATTTAGTGCCCTGATAGTGATTTAGCCTGCGGCTCGATATCGCAAACTGCTGCCCGCCCAAAAAACGGACGGCCGCTACAAATTCCAACTTGGCAGGACGGTTTTGTAGAGGTCGATCCGTTCACGGAGAACGTTCACGGTGAACCGTCCCGTGCCTTTCGGGACGGATCGGGCATTGGCGTCGCTAGACTGCGTTACTGTCACCTCGTTGTTTCAATCCCAGAAATTGCGCAAGTCTTGGTACAATAAAAATACCAGAGTGCGTAACGACGAGTGTCCTGCTGGTTGGGGGAAACAGTAAAGTGGCTGCGACTCAGACTGAATCGCTGGTGGATGTGGGGCATGAGGTCGTCTTCAAGGTTTTAGGGGCGATCAGCGTCTGTCATCTTGTGAATGACATGCTTTCGTCGCTGCTTCCCGCGATCTATCCGCTCTTGAAAACTTCCTTCAATCTGAATTTCGCGCAAATCGGGCTGATTACTCTTACCTATCAAACCACCGCGTCTCTGCTGCAACCTTTGATCGGGTTTTACACGGATAAGAATCCCCGGCCCTATTCCTTGCCCGTGGGAATGGGAGCAACGCTCGTCGGGCTGATCCTGTTGTCGATTGCTCACACGTTTCCGGCGCTGCTCGTTGCGGCGGCGCTTGTTGGGACAGGTTCCTCCGTGTTTCACCCCGAGTCGTCCAGAGTGGCGCGCATGGCGTCCGGCGGGCAACACGGCCTGGCGCAATCGCTTTTTCAAGTGGGCGGCAATGCGGGACTTTCGCTCGGCCCGTTGCTTGCGGCATTTTTCGTTATGCCAAAGGGGCAATCGAGCATTGCGTGGTTTTCTCTCGCGGCCTTGTTGGGAATGATCCTGTTGACGGGCGTAAGCAGTTGGGCCAAGGAGCACCGCTCAAACTGGAAAAAATTCAGCTCCAAGCATGAATGGATGCGGCGCCAAATTTGTCGACCGGCAGGATCGTGGCCTCGATCGCGATCCTGATGGCGCTTCTGTTTTCCAAGTTCGTCTATCTGGCGAGCCTGACGAGTTACTACACGTTTTATCTGATCAACAAATTTCACCTGTCGGTGGAGAGCGCGCAGGTTCACCTCTTTGTGTTTCTGGGCGCCGTGGCGGCGGGCACGCTCATTGGCGGCCCTGTCGGCGACCGGATCGGGCGCAAGAGCGTTATCTGGTGCTCGATTCTTGGTGTTCTGCCATTCACTCTGGCTTTGCCCTATGCCAATCTGTTTTGGACTGAAATTCTAAGCGTGGCGATTGGCTTGATTCTGGCGTCGGCTTTTTCCGTGATCGTGGTTTACGCGCAGGAACTGGTCCCTGGGAAAGTGGGAATGATCTCCGGCCTTTGCTTTGGTTTCGCGTTCGGCATGGCCGGACTTGGCGCTGCGATCCTCGGTTGGCTGGCGGACTTGACCAGCATCAATTTTGTGTACCTTGTTTGCTCTTATCTACCGGCGGTCGGCTTGCTGGCGGCGTTCCTGCCAAATATCGAGCCGCCCAGGCTGCGCACAATTCACGAAGAGGCGATTGTCGAATAGTGTGGTTTTCACGTAGGCCCTTTTAGCGGCAATTTCAAAACGTTGTCATTCCGAGCGGAGCGAGGAATCTCTCTTGGTTAACGTAAAGAAAGAGAGATTCCTCGCTCCGCTCGGAATGACAACGCAGGTTGTATTTTCCGCAATCCTTTGACCATGACGATTGGAAGTCTTGCACAATTTCAAACTTGAAATCTCAAACTGACCAATTTCAAACTGAACAATCTCAAATTTGAAATCTCAGATTTTAGATTCCCATACGTTCGCTTTGGCCATTTCGGCGGCGCGATGGATGGTGCGGCGAATGCGCGGATGAGTTCCTCAGCGGCAGATATCCCCGGACCTGGAGCGGCTGACTTCGAATAGCTTCAACAATTCCGGTCCATTGGCGCGCTAGTCCTGATATTTTTGGCGTAGGCGGGGAGTGAGGCGGAGCATCAGTTGTACGCGCTCGACCTCGTTCAGCCAGTCCGCTAGCGTGGCGTCGAGTTCATCTTTTTCAGGGGCGACGATGCCTGTCGGGCAGAGCGGGCCGAGCCTCGCGTGGGCCAGGGCTCGGTAACGGTGGAGCGTGCGGTCACCGGCGGTGGCGCACCATTCGTTGTCTTCGGACAAAAATACGACGACAGGCACGCGGCTGCCTGCGTTGATGCGCATCTCGGAGACCAATTCGCTTTCCTTCAGCCGCTCCACAAAACGCAAATCGATTTTCCCGGGATTGGCTTCGGCGATCCGGTAAATGAGCGGGCATTGCTGAACGCAATCCCCGCACCAGATGCCGCTGAAGATCAGGATTTTCATTTCGCGCACGAAGCCGGTGACGAGCTGTTTCTGCGCGTCGGTCAAGTGCGCCGCGTCATACACCTGGGTCCAGCGGCGTTGCTGCTCTTCCGTGCCGGTCTGAAGGTAGCGGCCATACGGAAGACCCGATTCAAATTTTCCCGCGAGGAAAGAAGCGTTTGCCATAGTTCGGGGATTATACACCGCCACCAGTAGGACGGGCTTCAGCCTGTCAGGTTTTGACTTGTTTACGGAAAAGGCGACAGGCTGAAACCCGTCCTACTTACTTCTTTCCCGCATCTTTTTCCAGCTTTTCTAGTTCCTGCACCAGTTGTTCGGCCTGGTCGCGGATCTGGCGGACCCGTTCGGCCAGTGCGGGGACTTCGTTTCCAGGAGCAGTGGGAGCCGGGGCCTGTTGCGCGGACGTGGCGTTCGCGGGGACTGGCTTCGAGGGCATCGCCCCGCCAGTTAGTTCAGCCAGGGCCTGATCGAAATTATCCCGATAAATCAACCGGTCGCCCATGGCCAGAACAACTTTCTTGAGCTGCGGCATGCGCGCTTCCGTCGCCTGAATGTAAATGGATTCGACATAGAGAAAGCCGCCCGTCACGGGAAGGGAAATAATGCTCCCGCGCAGGACGCGCGAGCCCTGCTGGTTCCAAAGCGTCAGGTCTTTGGAGATATTCTGGTCCTGGTCGATGCGCGACTCGACTTGCATCGGGCCGTACATCAGTTGCTGCTTCGGGAGCTGGTAAAAAATCAAATTTCCCAGGTGATCGCCGTCGCATCGCGCGGCCATCCAACCGATCAAATTGTCCTTGCCCCGCGGAGTGAAGGGCAGAATGAGTAGAAACTCAGGCGATTTCTCACCGGGCAATGTGGCCACGACGTAAGTGGGCTGCACGGCTTCGGGCTGGGACGACTGGCCGAACAAGTTATGCGCGATGTCCCAGATGTCTTCTTTGTTGTAAAACACCTGGGGATCGTGCATGTGAAAAGTCCGGTAGGCCTCGGCCTGGGCTTGGAACAAAGCTTCGGGATAGCGGGCGTGGCGGCGCAAGTCGGCAGGCATTTCGGATGCGGGCTGGAACAGCTTTGGGAAAAGATGCTCATACGCCTGAATGATGGGATCACCGGGATCAAATACGTAGAGCGAAATTTTCCCGGAGTAAGCATCCACCGTCGCCTTCACCGCATTCCGAATGTAATTTGCGCCGTCGGGCAAGCCAGCGACTGGTAGCGTGGCGGAATATGGATGTGAAAGGGAAGTCGTGTAGGCGTCAACCATCCACACCAACCGGCCGTCATCGGAAATCACGAGATAAGGATCCTGATCCCAGCTCAGAAAGCCGGCGAGATACTGCAGCCTTTCCTGCACATTGCGATGAATCATCATGCGGCTCTCGCCGGTGAGGTAGCTCGTGAAGAGAATATTCGGCTCGCCCTGGGACATTGCCGCGGCAGCCTTCAGAAAAATTGATCCGACCGGAAAACCTCCCGTCCCCTGGTAGGTCGAGTATTTGTTCTGATCGCCGGAGGGATAGTCAAATTCCTCACGAGCGGTGTGGACGAATACAGGATCCTGCGTCTTCGCGCCGTAATAAATTTCCGGGCGCGTCAACTGAAAACCGGGCGTTTTGATCTCCGGCGGCGCGTTCTCGATCAGAAGGACGGGGAGGCCGTCCGGTGTGATTTTATTTACTTCAGACATCACCGCGCCAAAGCCATGCGTATAAATAAAGTGCGGATTGATCCAGCTCTGGCTGGCTTCGGCGGACAACTGCGTGACATCGATTTCACGCGGCGATAAGAGTACCTGCTTGATGCGGCCGTTTGGGAAGTAGCGATCCACGTCGGTTGCGGGGAACGTGTAATAAGGACGCAGAGCCTGGATCTGCGTAATCGTCGCGTTGTAGGCGCGCAGGTCCCAGAGACGAATGTTGTCAAGCAGCGTGGCATCCTGGACAGGGTCGACCGTGGCTTGCGTGGTTGGTGTAAACGGAAGTTCCTGGGCGTTGCGATTCAAGCCGAAGGCAATCGAGGTTGCGTCAATGTGCCGTTCGATGTAAGGCCGCTCGATGGAGATTTCATTCGGCCGCACGTAAACGCCGTGAACGATTAGCGGCGCAACCAGTTGCAAAATAAAAAAGCCGCCGACAAGAATGACAGCGTTCCGATATCTCCGCATCCAGACGAGGGGCAGTGCTCCAAGCGTGACCACAATCAGCAGCCACCGCAGCGGCAGGGTGACCTTCTCGTCCACAAAATCGGCGCCGGTCATAAAGGCGTGAGAATTGAGCAGAAGCTCGTAGTTGCCGAGATAAACCCAGACCCCAAAGCCGAGCAGCAGAATGACGGTGATGATGCGGACAAAGCCGGTGCGCGTGGCGCCGGGCAGCAGCAAGGAGCCGGGCCCCATGGTGAGAGTTTTGTTTGGCCCGTCGTCAAACCCGCCGTAGCGGAATTTTTCCGCCAGTTGCCATCCCCTGGCCGTCGCCCAAAAAACCAGCGCGCAAAGAAGCGCCAGCACGAAAACAAATCCAAGCACTTCCGAATAAAACGGAAGATTGAAAAGATAGAACGGCAAACCGCGCGAAAAGACCTGATCCTTCCAGGCATCGGCAGGGGCCGATAGGCCGCGCGACCCGAAAAAGCGCATCACGGTCCAATAGTCGATCGAGCTCGAGGCAAACAGGATCGCTACGAGCGCCAGCCCCACCGGGGCCAGCCGGGAATACAGCCGGTGATCGCGCTGGAGAATCCCCGCGAAGTGAAGTCCTCGAGAATGAGCCATCCAGAGCGCGAGAAACGCCGCGAGCGAACCCGCCGCTGCGGGCGCAATGCTGTACCACAGCATTCCCACCCAGGTATTTACCTGTCCGATCTCTTTCCACCAGTTGTACTCAATGACGAAATCGGCAGCCGTGGAACTGGCCCAAAGAGCCAGCACCGCGAGCACTCCCAAAACGATCAAGTTGCGAATCTGTGAAGGGCGCATAAGAGGCAGTTTCTGTGAGTAGTCCAACCGTACCGCTTCGAGGCCTTGAAGTAACGCCTCGAGCGACAAAGTCTAGTAGTTGATGTAGGTCGTTCGAGATCGTATCACAGGGTCGGAGGGCAACAAGAATAATGCCCGAAGTCTATAGGTCCAATAGGCAATCATGAATTGGAGCGGGCGCGGAAATGGACCCCGAGAGAGTGATGGGTCCCGCTCTGTGCAAGGTTGTATCTTATAGTTGCTATGGGTAGAAGCCATCTCATAAATGCCTCAGGAGGATTACAGCGCATGCGAGCTGAACCATCCCGAGGAAATTCTCTGGGTAATACTCCCAGCGAGTGACGATGCGACGATAATTATGGAGCCAAGCGAACAGGCGCTCGATTTTCCAGCGACGACGGTATCGGCGCAGAACCCGGCCGTCTTGAGTGACGGGCCTGCTCCGGTTCCAACGGTGCGGCGCGATCAATTCCACCTGGAGATGTTGGCGCACGCGCTGATCCAGCGGATCGCTGTCGTAGGCTCTATCGCCGATCAATCGCTTCGGTGTTTCGCGCAGGAAGCGGCGCTGGAGCGTGGGTTCGACGAGCGTGGCTTCATGCGGCGAAGCGCTGACCACGTGCACGACGACAGGAAGACCATGGCGGTCTGCGATTGCCATGATTTTGCTGCCTTTGCCGCGTTTTGTAGGGCCGACACCAGAGCCCCTTTTTTCGCCGAACTGAAGCTGGCATCGATGAAGGCTTCGCTCAGATCGAGCTTTCCGCGGTCGCGCAGGTCTTCGGCCAGGGTTTGCAGCAAACGCTCGAACAGCCCCGCGCGCTGCCACTGTTGGAAGCGTCGATGACAGGTTTGGTAGGGCGGATAACGAGAAGGCAGATCGTGCCAAGGAGCACTCGTGCGTAACACCCACAACACCCCGTTCAACACCGCACGGGTATCCTGCCACGGTCGGCCCCGCCCATCCTTTCGCCGCTTCGGACGAAAGTGCGGTTCCAGAAACGCCCACTGGGCGTCGGTGAGGTCCATGCATCTGATTTACTCTGTTTCGCATAACTTGCAATCGAACAACGGCTTAAAAGTGTTTATGAGATAACTTCTAGTTACTCCGGCTTGAATTGAGGGCTTTCTTGGAGTGCCAAAAAGGGAAAGGGTACTACTCGTGGTATTTATTAGTCAGGTAGACACAGGCTCCGCAACTCTAAATTGACCCTCCTGAGACGAACCCTTAGGGTGTTAAGGAAGACGTAGAGTCAGCCCTTGCTCGACGTACCAGGAACTGATCGAAGGGCCCTCGGAACAAATTATCAGGATTTCTGTCCACTGGGAGTGGACCGTCGTGTGGCGAAGTGCGCGCAGATCCGAGAAGTGCGCCTAAAGCCGAGCCACGAAGGAGCAATCATCCCCCATGAAACGATTACTTGATTCAGTTTATTTTGTGTCCCTCGTCCTGATCGCGCTCTTTGTAACCTCCTGTTACCCTGCGCACAGCGGGTCGGGCGGTTCCCTTAGCGGGAGCAGTGGCAGCGGCAGTGGCAGCGGCAGCGGAAGTGGGAGTGGCAGCGGAAGCGGCAGTGGTAGCGGCGGCTCTTCCACTGATTTCACCATCGGCGGCTCGGTCATCGGTATTCTGGGGACCGGGATGGTTCTACAGGACAACGCAGGCGACAACCTCACGGTTTCGGCCAGCGGCACCTTCACCTTTAAGACCGCTGTTTCCGGTGCCTATGCCGTGACGGTTTTAACGCAACCAATAAGTCCGGCCCAGACCTGCAGCGTCGCGAACGGCACCGGCATCGCGGCCGCCAATGTTACCAATGTCCTGATCAATTGCGGCACGAGCGGTCTGACAATTGGCGGTTCGGTTTCCGGTGTTTTGGGATCCGGTTTGGTCCTGCAGGACAATGGAGGCAACAATTTCTCGATCGCCGGCCAAGGAAACATCCCTTTTACGTTTTCGGCGCCGGTTGCCGCTGGAACTGCGTATGCCGTTACGATTCTGACTCAGCCGACTAACCCGGCACAAGTATGCTCAGTCGTGAACGGCAGTGGCACAGCGAATACGAACGTAAATAACGTCGAAGTCATCTGCACGCAGCCGGGCTTTAAAATCAGCGGATCGGTGGTCGGTCTAGTGGAAGCCGCCGGCGATACCCTGGAATTGCAGGACAATGCGGGTGACGACCTTTTTGTCACCGGGGATACGGTTTTCACTTTTCCCACACAGGTCACGAACGGTGGCATTTACAATGCTTCCATGTTTCTACCGCCACACAGCCAGCCGCAGCCCTGCAACGTGTTCTTTTACACGGGCGTCGCCGTCACCAATGTCAGCGACGTTCTCGTGGATTGCGAACACAATGACTGGGACTGGCTCTCGTGGTATATCGCGAGCACCACTGCGGCAAACGGTTACGCCAACGTAACTACGCCTCTTTTTCCTCCCAATACGGTCTTCCCTCCGAACGTCAGCACCCCCGGGGGCAGAGACTTTGCAGCAGCGTGGACCGACAAGACGGGCCGAAAATGGCTCTTCGGTGGGAATGGCTTTCCTTACCCGAGCCCGCTAGGGAAACAAGGTCCAAGTCTTCTGAACGATCTTTGGGTGAATGATCCTTCTGTTGGCGGTTGGGTTCCCGCCAATCTTCCCATTTTTACGAATGCCGGGAGTGTTCCCCCTGTCTTTCAGGTACGCGTCGACCCGCTGGAATTGGAGGATGTCGGCCCGGGGGGAGGCACGCCGAGCTCTCGGTGGGGCAGTTCCAGTTGGACTGACCCGGTGTCAGGAAACCTCTACTTGTTTGGCGGCCAGGGAATCGGCACCACGGGCACTTTGCTAAATGACCTATGGAAGTGCACCCCTGGCGTATCGGTAGATGCCACCGGCGCGGGTACCAGCTCTTGCCCTTGGACCTTCGTTGGAGGGTCAACTGCGGGAGACACGACTGGTGTTTATGGCGTTCAGGGAGCCCCGGGAGGCGTTCCGGGGGGCCGATGGGCGGCCGCAACCACCACGGACGCGTCTGGGCATTTTTGGCTTTTTGGCGGCCAAGGCCTGGACTCCGCAGGCACGACTGGCTTGCTGAATGATCTTTGGGAATACAACCCCTCTGCACATCAGTGGACTTGGTTCGGGCCTTCCACTTCCAACATCGTCAACCAGAAGGGCAGCTACCCCGCCACGGCAGGAACAGGGAGCGGCTCCACGGCTCCGGGTTCGCGCCAGGCGGCCGTGCTTTGGGCGGATGCATCCGGCAACATTTGGCTCTTCGGCGGATTCGGACTTGATTCGGCGGGAACTGGCAATGCCGGTCCTCCCCCTGCAGGGGCGATCCTGAACGATCTCTGGGAGTTTAATATTTCTACCAAGCAGTGGATTTGGGTTTCAGGGAATAACCTCGCGAACCAGACTGGCACCTACGGTTCAGAGGCAACCAGCAACCTGAGCACCGGCGCTGCAACGAGTGTTCCCGGCTCGCGTTGGGGCTCTGTTGGCTGGAGCGATGCTAACAACAATCTCTGGCTTTTTGGTGGTTGGGGATACGGCACCAATACCACGGCCCCGACTGGATTCCTGGACGACGTTTGGGAATACCAGCATAGCTCCGGGCAATGGATCTGGTGGAAGGGAATTAGCAACGTCAACCAGAACAGCGTTTTTGCGACGCAATCCCTAACTTTTGCCGAGGGCGTGCCCTTTACGAATAATGTCGTGGGCGGACGCCGGGGAGCCGCAATCTGGGCTCCTGACCCGCTTGGGTTCATTACCGTCTTCGGTGGGGAAGGCTATGATTCTTCCCAGGGGGCTCCCCCAGGCTACCTGAACGACTTTTGGAGTTATCTGGCATTTCCGAATTAAGGTTTGATCATTTCCCATAACTGAGAATGAAAGGCCGGACGCCAAATCGTCCGGCCTTTTTATTTTGCGACAGCGCGTGGGAATTTTCCCAGCGCAACGAAACTGTTTCTTCCATGTGAGTTCTGGTAAGAGCCGGTCCATTAATCGGAACTTTCGCAGGTTTAAAGTTTCATGGCGCGGGTGATCAGATAGTCCTGTCGCAACAGATTTTCCTCGAAATACTCGGCGGCAAGCGCATCGTATTCCCGGCGGAACTGGTCCAGTCTGGCGGGATCGCTATTTTGCAAAGCTGCGACGATGCGCATTGTCGTAAATGTGCTCTTTTCCGCGAGGGTCCGCTGATGGCTCGGACTGAGCGCGGGGATCAGCATGGTTGCGCGATCGAACAAGATGTCCTTCACGCCGGAGCCCAGGCGTTGCCGCACTATGTTTGGGTCGCCCCACAGCGAAGGGGACGCGACGCCCGGCGGCGGAGGCGGCAAGTAACTCGCCGTGAGCGTGAACATTCGCCCTACAAAGAGTTCGGGCGGCCATGTGGAGAAAGCGATCGTTCCCCCGGGTTTCAGTACGCGCAGCATTTCGCCGATGGCAACTTCCGGCCTGGGGGCAAAGATATGGCCGAATTCGCTCAGGACCACGTCGAAAGTCGCGTCGCCAAACGGCAGATGCTCGACGTCTCCTTCATGCCAGTCGATTTCAACTTTCGCGATGCTTGAGTTTTCCCGGGCGCGAGCCAACAGTTCGGGCGTGAGATCAAGCCCGGTAACGCGGGCGCCGAGGCGCGCCGCCGTGACCGATACGACGCCTGTCCCGCAGGCCACGTCGAGCACGCGCTGTCCCGAACGCACGCCGGCGCGTTTCACCAATCGCGCCGCGCATGGTGTCGTGAACGCCTCATACGGCGCGAAGTGCACCCACCCTTGTTTTTGCGCCGCCTTAAACGACTCAAACGGATCCATATTCAATCCTCGCATCGAAAAATCGATTCAGTATAACCAGCAGCGATAAATTCTGAAAGCCGCATAACCGAAGGTTGGTACTGTCAGAATGAAAATATATATCCAGTCTCCGATTTGATATATTTCGGATTGCCAAACCGAGTCGAAACTAATACCAAATCGTAGCGAGGTGCATTATGGATCCCGGCAGCATCGTCAAGCGAGTCCCGCGGCGGGCTTTTCTGCAGGCGACTGGTGCCCTTACGGGGGGTTGGGCGCTCTCGCAAGTTTTTCCGGAATCACTGGCGGGCGCGGCGCGGGCCGCGCAACAGGGCGGCGCGCCTGCGGGCGACGCGCTGGCGGCGGCTCGTGCGCGGTTCGGAAAAGTTCCAATCGAATCGGTAAAGCTTACGGACAACCTCACTTTATTGCAGGGACCCGGCGGGAATGTTGCCGTCTTGAACGGAGCGGACGGCAAGCTGATCGTGGACACATTCACACAATTGGCGTGGGACCGTTTCAAAAAAACGCTCGACGAAATCGGCAAAGGCCCCTTGAAATATGCCATCGACTCGCACTGGCATTGGGACCACACCGATAACAACGCGAATGTGCGCGGCGCGGGAGCCGCACTGATCGCTCATGAAAACACACAAAAGCGGTTGATGGAAACGCACGATCTCGACGTCATCGGCCTGCATTTTGATCCGTCTCCCGAGAACGCTCTTCCGCAGCACACGTTCAAGGAATCGTATCAAATGAATTTCAGCGGCGAGCATTTGGCGCTGGGACACTTCGCCCCGGCTCACACCGATTCGGATATCTATATCCATTTCCAGAAAGCCAACGTCCTGCACATGGGCGACGTGTTTTTCAACGGAATCTATTGCTACATTGACAAGGGAACCAAGGGCAGCATTTCAGGCATGATCGCGGGCGCGACCAAGATGCTGGCCATGGTTGACAACGATACCAAAATCATCCCCGGACACGGCCCGCTCGGAAACAAATCCGACTTGAGGAAGTACCGGGACATGATGGTCACCGCGAGTGCCCGCATTCAAAAACTGAAGTCTTCCGGGAAGTCGCTCGCGGAAGCCGTCGCCGCGAAACCGCTCTCTGATCTGGACCCGGTTTGGGGAAAAGGGGTCCTCAACGGCGATGCGTTCGTTCATGTAGTTTATACAACGCTCTAATCTTCGATTCCCGCAACAGGAAATGAGCGCCCCCTCGTAGCATAAGCTTCAGACTTTATTGGAGAACTCAAGATGGGCATATCTTTGTAGCGCCCGCCTTTAGGCGGGCAATTTGGAATCGCACAAATGCCCGCCTGAAGGCGGGCGCTACATGGTGCCCTCTGCAATGCACAGCTTCGCGAGCGACTGGAAATCCACAGGCTGAAGTCTGTGCTACTCGTTCACCGATGCAGGCCCGGTTGCCAGCGGACATCTCCTTTTCCGTTGTCATTCAAATATCGCGCCAGGACAAAGAGAAGGTCCGACAAGCGATTGACGTAGCGCAGGACCGCGGGATTTACCGGCTCATCGGCGGAAAGCCGCACCACATCGCGTTCCGCGCGGCGTGTGACTGTTCTTGCGTGATGCAGGTGGGACGACGCGGGGCTCCCGCCGGGAAGCACAAAACTTGTGAGAGGTTCCAGGCCGCCGTTAAATCGGTCAATCTGATTTTCCAGCCACGTCACCTGTTCTTCGGTGATACGCAGCGAGGGCTTTTCCGCTCCCGGCCGCTCCGGCCGGCACAAATCGGCGCCCACGTCGAACAAGTCATTCTGGACGTGCTTCAAAAGCTGCAAAACCTCGCCGTCCTCTACATGCAGATTCGCCACGCCGATGACGGAATTCGCTTCGTCGATGCTGCCGTAAGCCGTCACACGCAAATGGAATTTCGGCAATCGCGATCCGTCCCCGAGCGAAGTTTTGCCTTCATCACCCGTTCGCGTGTAGATCTTGTCGAGTTTCATCGTTTGTTCCGTTTCTGTAGGCGGATCAATTCCCGCAGCGTAGTTTGCATGAAGACGGGAAATTTTCCAACTTCGCGGGCGCATGCGGAGGCGATCACGCGGGCCCGTCCGAAAGATAAGTGCAACCACTATATCGCTCCGGCACATCATACAATGTGCCTGGCCGAATAGAGTCTGCCACATGCCCAACTTCCAATTCCGTCCAATCGCACGTACAGGAGATTGAAATGAAAAATCTTTTCGGCATTGTTCTCGCGTTCCTGTTATTTGCAATTCCCGCATCCGCTCAGAAGAATCGCGGCAGCGTGCGCGGTGTTGGCGGGGGCCACGTTCCCTCGCATGGCCCGGCTCCGCATCCAGGGCCTGCACCGGCTGCGAAACCTGCTCCACCTCCGCAGCAATCTCGCGCGCCCCAGGAACAAACGCGCGCGCCCCAAAAACAATCGCGCCCGGCTCCAGCGGAACAAGCTCGTTCTTATAGCGACAAGAAAGGCCATCCCGAAGCGCCGCACGTCCATTCTAGTGGCGACAAGTGGGTCGGCCACGATACGGGAAAGGACGACCCTCACTATCACCTCGATCGTCCCTTTGAGCACGGACGATTTACGGGCGGCTTCGGCAAAGGGCATGCGTTTCGCATCGAAGGAGGAGGCCCGAACCGCTTCTGGTTTGGAGGTTTCTATTTTTCGGTCGCGCCGTACGATTTCGGCTACTGCAGCGACTGGGACTGGGGCACCGATAATATCGTGATCTATGAAGATCCCGATCATGATGGATGGTATTTGGCTTACAACGTCCGGCTGGGAACGTATGTCCACGTGGAGTTTTTGGGGAACAGCTAGACTCCGGGCAAAAAAATCGCTGCAGTCGATGATTTTGGGGAGAGGAAAAAAGGTCGAGCCAAAAGCTCGGCCTTTTTTATTTGAGCAGAACTAAGCGTTGCATGCACTCGGCCCTGCCGCAATTTCGCATGTCTCGTTCGTCAACACTTGTACTTGACGAAAATAGGGCTTCGCAATAACGTCATACATATATGAGCCTCATTTCTTTGAAGGTAAACGGACAAACCCATAGTTTAGACGTCGATCCCACTACTCCTCTGCTCTACGTGTTGAGCGACGACCTTGGCCTGACCGGACCGAAATTCGGCTGTGGCCTCGGACAATGCGGAGCCTGCACGGTCATGATTAAGGGAGAAACGGTTCGCT
>CAWFVW010000001.1:0-194331 GCA_963819395.1 uncultured Acidobacteriota bacterium | reverse complement strand
CGTAATACGGGAGTTGGCCCGCATTTCGTTACTTTTGGGCCCTTTTATCGAGTAAACTCAACCGACTCGCTCCCATGCCACTACGCGCAGGCGCAAAACTCGGCACGTATGAAGTTGTCGCGCAAATTGGCGCCGGTGGCATGGGCGAAGTGTATCGCGCGCATGACACGAAACTCGTGCGCGATGTAGCCATCAAAGTCCTTCCCGCTAATTTTGTTAATGATCCGGAACGTCTGTCCCGCTTCCAGCGCGAAGCGCGCATGCTGGCGGCGTTGAACCACCCGAACATTGCAACAATCTTCGGCCTTGAGCAATCCGGAAGCGTGACCTGCCTCGTGATGGAACTCGTTCCCGGCGAGACGCTGGCCGAACGAGTGAGGTCCGGACCGCTGGCGATAGAGGAAGCGCTGAAGATCGCCGTGCAAGTTGCTGAAGCGCTCGAAGCCGCGCACGAGAAACAAATTATTCACCGCGATTTGAAACCCGCGAATGTAAAAGTGACGCCCGAAGGCAAAGTGAAGGTCCTGGATTTCGGCTTGGCGAAGGCGTTCGAGGGTGACGCGGCTAACGAAGACATGAGCAATTCGCCAACGCTTAGCCGCGCCGCGACCATGCAGGGAGTGATCCTCGGGACGGCAGCTTACATGAGTCCCGAACAGGCCAAGGGCAAAGCGGTCGACAAACGCACCGACATTTGGGCCTATGGATGCGTGGTGTATGAGTTGCTCACAGGAAAGCAGGCGTTTCACGGCGAGGACGTAACTGACATTTTGGCTGCCGTCGTCAGGGCAGAACCGGACTGGCAAGCATTGCCACCCGCGACTCCAGTGAAGATTCGCGATTTGCTGCGTCGTTGTCTGCGAAAGGACAAGAACCAGCGCCTTCGGGACGCCGGCGATGCGCGAATTGAGATTCAAGAGGCTCAGACTGCCCCATACGTGACCGAGCCCGCCCCGCCTCAACCTCAGACTACATTCGCATGGATGGCGGCCACGGCAGTGCTACTCCTTGCACTCGTTGCGTTGTCTGTTGTCCACCTCCGCGAGACGCCTGCGTCGCAACCAAGCACGCGTTTTCAGGTTCCGCCACCAGAGCAATCGGTTATTTCGATGTTCACGCTTTCTCCCGACGGCAGATTTGTCGCGATTGCCGCTCTATCAGAAGGCCGAAACCGGTTGTGGATTCGCCCCCTCGATTCGCTTCAGGCGCAAGTCTTGCAAGGCACCGATGATGCGAGCTATCCGTTCTGGTCCCCAGATAGCATGTACATTGGATTTTTCGCCCAAGGAAAGCTGAAGAAAATCGCGGTTATGGGCGGACCGCCGCAGACCCTCTGCGATGCTCCCGAGGGCCGCGGAGGGACTTGGAGTTCATCAGGAGTAATTCTCTTCGCGCCAAATCTTACCGGTGGGCTGTACAAGGTCTCAGCGGTTGGCGGCGTCCCCGAGCCGGCGACTAAATTCACAGCCACTGGCCCCACGGACACGCAGCGTTACCCTGAATTCCTGCCGGACGGTCGCCACTTCTTATACATGGACTCCCGAAGGGAAGCAGCGGGAATTTACGCCGGGTCGTTGGATGGGAGCCCTGCAATCCGCCTCCTGCCCGACCAGTCGAGTGCCGTTTATGTTCCACAGACAGCTCCGCGAACAAACGGCTATCTGCTCTTCCGAAGAGAGGGCTCCTTAATGGCTCAGCCCTTCGATGCCGGCCAGATGCGACTCGTCGGCGAGATATTTCCTGTAGCCGAGCAGGTGGGCATATCGGAGAACGTTGGCATGGGAGCCTTTTCCGCTTCCGAGAATGGTGTGCTCGCCTATAGGAGTGGCGGCGCAGTCGGGACTCGCGAATTCACATGGACGGATCGCTCGGGCAAACGGCTCGGCACGGTCACCAAGCCGGCTTTGACCAGGTCGGGAGCGCTATCGCGGGACGAAAAACGGTTTGTCTTCGGCATTGGCGATGAGGCGAGCGACCTCGTAGACCTTTGGCTGCAGGACATCGACCGAGGAGTGATTTCTCGGTTCACGTTCGAGACAGGGGCCACCTACTCTCCCGTTTGGTCCCCGGACGGCAACCGCGTGGCCTTTACACATCGGGACGCTGGTGCGGCGGAATATGAGATTTATCAGAGAGCCGTGACAGGCAACGGCAACGCCCTGCTTGTCCTGCACACAGATGTGAACACAAGTACTTTGGACTGGTCGCCGGACGGCAAGTTCATCTTATATTCAGATTACCAGGATAAGACCAAGTACGACTTGTGGCTGCTTCCACTCGAAGGCGACCGCAAACCGATTCCTTACCTGCAGACCCCGTTTAATGAGCTTCGCGCGCAGTTTTCGCCCGACGGGCGTTGGGTGGCATATTCCTCGGATGAATCCGGACGGTTCGAGGTGTACGTGCAGACAGTTCCAGTAACCGGGCCGAAATGGCAAATCTCAAGTGCGGGCGGCGATTTCCCCAAATGGAGGCGCGATGGAAAGGAGCTTTATTACATCGCCGCGGATCAACAGCTAATGGCAGTGCCCGTCAAAGCAGGAAGCGGTTCCTCGGGCGCCTTTGAGCCCGGAGCACCACTGCCGCTTTTTCGGATCGAGCCTTTCACCGCGAATTCTACCGCGACCAGCCCGTATCTGCCTACAGCGAATGGGGAGCGATTCTTGGTAAACGTCCAGTCGGGGGGTGAGGGGATACAAGCGCCGCCCATCACGTTGGTCCTCAATTGGGCCGCGGGTTTGAAGAAATGACCATCACGGCTGGCACAAAACTGAGCTCCTACGAAGTCTGCGCGAACTGCTACGAAAGATTCCAATCGGCAAATAACTGCAATCGCGCTTAACCCTGCGAATCTTCAATAAAAACCAGCATGTTGAGGTGATTTGAGCGAATAGTTTATGGTTTGTCGGCAAACCGGAAGTTATCCTCGGACGTCACGCCACGTCACAACTCTCGCCAAGTCCCGAGATGCCAGATTGTCCTCAGGTGGGAATTGCTAATGCGTTAGCTGATGAGAGCCCTTTCAGGGCGGACGATCAAGGGGTGGACGATACCCGGGGCGTTGCCCCGGGCTATCCTCCTCCGCGCCGTTGGCGCGAAAACGTCTTCCTATTTTTCAAACGGAGAAGAAAATCGAATTACAAGTCACAAATCACGAACCACGATTCACCAGTCACGAGTAACCGATCACCAGTCACCACTACTTCAGCGACTTCCCCGCCACGTCCTCTTTAATTTCCTCGGCCGTTTCGGGCGCAGCGGCCTTTTCCTTCTTTGCTTTTTTCTTGAGCTTGGAGCCGAGCAGTTCGAGGATGGCGAGCTGCGCGCCATCGCCGATGCGGAAGCCGGCGTGGATGATTCGCGTGTAGCCGCCGGCGCGGTCGGAGAAGCGCGGGGCGAGGTCGGCGAAAAGTTTTTTGGTGGCGCCGGGGGTCATGAGATAGGCGGCGGCCTGGCGGCGGGATTGCAGCGTGTCGCGCTTGCCGAGGGTGATCATGTTCTCGACGAGCGGCTTCGCGGCCTTCGCGCGCGTGACCGTGGTGGTGATGCGTTCCTTCTCGATGACGTTGGTCACGAGGTTGCGGAGCGTGGCGCGGCGATGGGCCGGCTGGCGTCCGAGTTTCGATCCGTAGTTGCGGTGTCGCATGCTTGGGTCCCGGGGGCGCTTACAGGCCCGCGGATTCCTCCGGCGTCAGGGGCGCGGTCTGGCTGGGGAGCGGTGGCCAGATGATGCGGCCGTGCTCGTCGAACTTCATGCCCAGGCTCAGGCCCATCTTGTTCAGGATTTCCTTGATTTCGTTGAGCGATTTTCTGCCGAAGTTTTTAGTTTTCAGCATTTCGTTTTCGCTCTTCTGCACGAGCTCGCGGATGGTCTGGATGTTGGCGTTCTTCAGGCAATTGTAGGAGCGCACGGAGAGTTCGAGTTCCTCGACGGAGCGGTCCAGGTGCTCGACGCGCGGATCGTTGTAGGACTCGGTCATCTCCTCGACGACTTCGGGCTGCTCCTCGAAATTGATGAAGATGCTCATGTGGTCCTTGATCAGTTTTGACGCGAGGCCGATGGCGTCCTGCGGAGTGATCGCGCCGTTGGTCCAGACTTCGAGAGAAAGTTTTTCGTAGTCGGTCATCTGGCCGAGACGGGCGGCTTCGACCGCGTAGTTGACCTTGCGCACGGGTGAGTGGACCGAATCGACCGGGATGTAGCCGATCGGAAGATCTTCGTCGAAGTTGCGGTCGGCGGAAACGTATCCGCGGCCGTTCTTGACGCGCATTTCGAGTTGCAGCTTGCCGCCTTCGTTGACCGTGGCGATGTAGACCGTCTTGTCGAGCACGGCGAAGTCGGAGTCTTCCTCAATCATGGCGCTGGTGACGACGCCGGGGTTTTCGACATTCACGAAAATCGTTTTCGCCTGGTCGTTGTTGAGCTTGAGCGGCACCTGTTTCAGGTTCAGGATGATGTCCGTCGCGTCTTCCACGACTCCCGGGATGGAGGAGAATTCGTGGAGCACGCCTTCGATTTTTACGGCGGTGATGGCCGCGCCTTCAATCGAGCTCAGGAGCGCGCGGCGGAGCGAATTGCCCACCGTGGTGCCCCAACCGCGCTCGAACGGCTGCGCGGAAAATTTGCCGAACTTGTCCGTCAGCGACTCGAGTTCGGTCGCCAGACGCTTTGGTTTCTGAAAACCCTTCCACATTTGTTAAGTCCTTCCTCCCCGCGGGTGCGGGGCATTCGAATCTCATTACGGAAACAGCAATCTCAGAAATAGAATTTTTGTAAGCCGCTTGCGCCGCGAGCTCGACCTAACTTAGATCGCGAACCCCGCACAGGCATATGTGCCTGTGCTACTTCATTTCTACTTCGAGTACAGCTCGACGATGAGCTGTTCGGTGATGGGCGGCGTCTGCACGTTTTCACGCTTGGGTAACGCCGCCACTTTGGCCTTGAATGTGTCGCGATCGATTTCGAGCCAGGGGACCGCGTTCTGGCTCTGCGCGACGTTGCGCGCTTCGAGCACCATGGCGTTCTGGTGCATCTTATCCTTCAGGGAAATTTCTTCGCCAACGTCCACCAGATACGACGGGATGTTGACCTTTTTTCCGTCGATCAGGACGTGGCCGTGCAGGACGATCTGGCGCGCCTGGGAACGCGAACTGGCGAAGCCCGCGCGCCACACCGCGTTGTCCAGACGGCGCTCGAGCATGACGATCAGGTTTTCGCCGGTCGGGCCCTGCGCGCGCTCGGACTTTTCCACGTAGTTGCGGAACTGGCGCTCGAGGAGCCCGTAGGTGCGCTTGACTTTTTGTTTTTCGCGCAGCTGCAGGCCGTAGCCGGCGAGCTTCTTTACGCGGCGCGACTGGCCGTGCTGCCCCGGAACGAAGTTGCGCTTTTCAATGGCGCACTTCTCCGTGAAACAACGGAGGCCTTTCAGGAACAGCTTCTGCCCTTCCCTGCGGCAGAGGCGGCAAACTGCTTCTCGGTGACGTGCCAAATTCGTTTCTCCTTCGCTGTTGCTTTCGGAACTCTTCAGAAACCGCGCATCGCCTTATTTTGGCTTTGCGCCTAACCTTCATTCTGCGAAAACCGCACAGGCAAAAGTGCCTGTGCTACTTCAGACCCGGCGGCGCTTTGGAGGGCGGCAGCCGTTGTGCGGGATCGGCGTTACGTCCTTGATGTGCACGATGTGCAGGCCGGCCGAGGCCAGGGCGCGGACGGCGGACTCGCGTCCGGAACCGGGGCCCTTCACGCGCACTTCGATCGACTTCATGCCGTACTGGTCGCGCGCCACGCCCGCGGCGGAGATCGATGCCTGCTGGGCGGCGTAGGGCGTGCCCTTGCGGGAACCCTTGAAGCCGATCGAGCCGGCCGAGGACCACGAAACCGTGCGGCCATCCGGGCCGCAGATCGTGACGATGGTGTTGTTGAACGTGGCCTGGATGCAGGCGACGCCGTGCGGGACGATGCGCTTTTCCCGCTTCTTTTTGAATTCCTTTTTCTTCTTCGTCGATTTTGCCGGCGCTTGTACGGCGGCGTCCTGCTGCGGTTCTTTTGCCAAGTCGGTACCCTCTTTTTTGTAGGACAGGATTCTTTACCCTGGTGAGGGCAGCCTGTCGCTTTTGATTCTGCTCGCCGTTACGAAAACCTGACAGGCTGGAAGCCTGTCCTACTTTCGCGCGGCTACTTTCTTCTTTGCGGCTACTGCGCCCTTTCTTGGGCCTTTTCTGGTGCGCGCGTTGGTGTGCGTGCGCTGGCCGCGGACCGGGAGATTGCGGCGGTGGCGCAGGCCGCGGTAGCACTGGATTTCGATGAGGCGGCGGATGTTCATCTGGACCTCCTTGCGGAGATCCCCTTCGACGCGGCCTTCGGACTCGATGGCCTGGCGGAGGCGATTGACTTCCTCCTCGGTCAGGTCCTTGACCTTCTTGGTTTCTTCCACGTTCGCCTTGGCGCAGAGGTGGCGGGCGCGCGGCTGCCCGATGCCGTAGATCGACGTCAGGCCGACCCAGATGCGCTTTTGCGGCGGTAGATCAACTCCTGCTATACGTGCCATGCTTGCTCCTCAATTTTTTCCCGCGGGCCTTCCGCCGTCGGCGGACCCGCACACTTCTCTTGTAAATTATCCCTGGCGCTGCTTGTGTTTGGGGTTGACGCAAATCACGCGCACCACGCCGCGCCGGTGGATCACCTTGCACTTGTCGCAAATCTTTTTTACCGATGCCCGAACTTTCATTTCCAGCTCCTCGCCAAAACTTTCCGTAATAAAATTTACTTGTACCGGTACACGATGCGCCCGCGCGTCAGGTCGTAGGGCGAAAGCTCCACCGCGACCTTGTCTCCGGCCAGGATGCGGATGAAATTCTTGCGCATCTTGCCGGAAATGTGCGCGAGCACCTGATGCTTGTTCTCGAGTTCGACCCGAAACATGGCGTTCGGCAGCGGCTCAATCACGGTGGCCATCACTTCGATGGCGTCTTCCTTCGGATTGGACGCGTCCGCCTTGCGCTTTTCCGGTTCGGGTCTCTTGCCCATGTGCCCTCGTGCGCCCCCTACCAAGAGGGTCCCTGCATTTCCCGGGGACGCGTTAAAACCCACGGCCCATTCGAGGTGACCGCGACGGTGTGCTCGAAATGGGCCGATTTCGTGCCGTCGGCCGTGACCGTGGTCCACTCGTCGTCGAGCACGCGGACATCGGGTTTGCCGATGTTCACCATGGGCTCGATCGCGAGGACCATGCCTTCCTGCAGGCGCGGGCCGCGGCCCGGTTCGCCGTAATTGAGCACGTTTGGCTCCTCATGAATGTGCGTTCCGATGCCGTGGCCGCACAGGTCGCGGACGACGGAGTAGCCGTTCTTGCGCTCGACCCACTCCTGAACCGTGGCCGAAATGTCGGACAGGCGGTTGCCCACGCGCACTTTTTCGATCGCCAGGTCCAGGGATTCGCGGGTCACCTGCAACAGTTTCTTCAATTCCGGCGTAATCTCCCCCACCGGCACGGTAACGGCGGCGTCCGCGTAGTAACCTTCGCA
Source organism: uncultured Acidobacteriota bacterium (assembly GCA_963819395.1). Classification (GTDB taxonomy): domain Bacteria; phylum Acidobacteriota; class Terriglobia; order Acidiferrales; family UBA7541; genus Palsa-360. Next base: position 186,807 of record CAWFVW010000001.1, on the reverse strand, counting down.
TTCGACGCCGAAGTCGAGCGAGATAATGTCCCCGGCCTGCAGCACGCGCGACTTCGACGGGATCCCGTGTACTACTTCGGAATTTACCGAAGTGCACAGAGTCGCGGGGTAGCCTCGATAGTGCTTGAACGCCGGGCGGACTTTCCGTTCGGCGGTCTTGCGCTCCGCGTACTCGTCAAGCTGCTGCGTGCTAACCCCCGGCCGCGCCATCCCGCGCAAATCGTTCAGCACTTCCCAGATCACGAGGCCCGCGCGGTGCATCTTCTCGAGTTCCGCCTGTGACTTGCAGACAATCATTTCAGCGCTTTTGCTCCGTCCAGAATCCTGGCAATGCTTTCGGTGACCTTGTCCGCGTCAGCCATCGCATCGATCGGACTTAAGAGCCCCCGTACGGTGTAATATTCGACGAGCGGCGTGGTCTGCCGGTCGTAGGCCGCCAGGCGCTCGCCGATCACCCCCTCGGAATCATCCGCGCGATGAATCAACTCGCTTCCATCGACGTCGCAAATACCTTCGACCTTGGGCGGGCGTTCGTAGACATTATAGATGTGCCCACCCTCCTTGCAGATTCTTCTGCCCGTGAGCCGGCGCATCAGCAGGGCCGGGTCCACAACCATGTGCAGCACGATGGTGCAGCCCAGATGGTGCGTCTTACAGATTCGTTCGAGGTCGTCCGCCTGCCGCAGCGTGCGCGGAAAACCGTCGAAAACAAAGCCCTTGGCGCAATCCGGCTGATCGATGCGGTCCTCGACCATGCCAAGGACGATTTCGTCGGGGACGAGTTCGCCGCGCTCCATCAAGGATTTGGCCTTCCGGCCGACCTCGGTGTCGCGCGCAATATTGTCGCGAAACATGTCCCCGGTCGAAAGGTGCGGCAAGCGATAGCGCTGCGCGATGCGCTGGGCTTGCGTGCCCTTGCCGGCCCCCGGCGGGCCCAGCAGGATTACCGCGCGCCCCAATCCCTGCAAAACGCCTACCGCGCCAGGATCAACCGTAACGGCGGCCACGCAGCTTTCCCTTCTTCACGAACCCCTCGTAATTCCGCATGACCAGTTGGGCCTCGATCTGCTGAACTGTATCCATCGCCACTCCGACTACAATCAAAAGCGACGTGCCGCCAAAATAGAAATTGACTTTCAAGCCTTCCAGAACGAACCGCCACATATGGTTGTCAAACCAGGTGCCGACGACGGGCAAATGTTGCAGGTGAATGCCCGCCATGAGCCACTCCGGCAGGAGGCAAACCGCCGCGAGGTACACGCCGCCGACGAAGGTGAGGCGGCGCAGGACGCGGTCGATGTGCTCCGAGGTGTTGCGGCCGGGGCGGATGCCTGGGATGAAGCCGCCGTACTTGCGCATGTTGTCGGCGAGCTCGGTCGGATTAAAGACGATGCCGACGTAGAAAAACGCGAACAGGATAATCAGCGTGATGTAAACCAATATGTACCAGGGCTCGCCCCAGGCCAGGTTTGTGGCCAGCCAGTCCACGGCCTTGAATTTCCGGCCGAGGAAGAGGTTGATGGTTCCTGGAAAGGTGAGCAGGGAGCTGGCAAAAATCGGCGGGATGACGCCGCCGGAATTGACGCGCAGCGGGAGATAGGTCATCTGGCCGCCCATCATTCGGCGGCCCATCACGCGCTTGGCATATTGCACGGGGATGCGCCGCTGGCCGCCCTCCACAAAGACGATCACGCCGATTACGCCGATCATCATGGCCATCAGGAAAATCAGGGCGAGGCCGGTGAAGGGGCCCCACTGGGCGGTGCGGAACTTGTCAAACAGGTCGCCGACGGCGCGCGGGAGTCCGACCACGATGCCCGCGAAGATGATGAGAGACATGCCGTTGCCGACGCCGCGCTCGGTGATCTGCTCGCCGAGCCACATGATGAAGGCGGAGCCGGTCGTGAGCGTAAGGATCGTCATCAGCACGAAGGCAATGCCGGGGTTGTAGACGAGCGGCTGGTTGCTCGGGCCACCGGTTTTTTCCAGGGTGACGGCGATCGAGAACGATTGCACGACGCTGAGCAGGATCGTCAGGTAACGGGTGTACTGCGTGATTTTGCGGCGGCCGAGTTCGCCTTCTTTTTGCAGCTTTTCAAGGTAGGGCCAGACCACCTGCATCAACTGCAGGATGATGGAGGCCGTGATGTAGGGCATGATGCCCAGGGCGAAAATCGTGAGGCGGCGGAAATTGCCGCCGCTGAAGAGATCGATCACGCCCAGCACGGAGCCTTGATTCTGCTGGAAGAATTGCGCCAGAACGTCCGTATTAATCCCGGGAGTGGGCAGGAACGCGCCCAGGCGGTAAACCGCCAGGAGCCCCAGCGTAAACATCAGCCGGCGGCGCAGGTCCGGAATGCGGAACATGTTGGCGAACGCTTCAAAAAACTGGTTCATGACAGTATTTCGGCCTTGCCACCGGCCGCGGCGATTTTCTCGGCGGCCGATTTGCTGAATTTATGGGCCTGCACGGTGAGCGAATTTTTCAGCTCGCCGTCGCCCAGAACCTTGATGTCAGCGCGCACCTGGCGGATGAGCCCGGAAGCGATCAGCAGTTCGCGAGTGACCGTCGTGCCCGCGGGGAAGATGTCGAGGGAGACCACATTCACGACGGCATATTCGACGCGCGTCGGATTGTGAAATCCGCGCTTGGGGATGCGGCGGCGGAGCGGCATCTGGCCGCCCTCGAAACCGGCGCGGCGCGAATAGCCCTTGCGCGATTTCTGTCCCTTGTTGCCCTTGCCCGCCGTTTTGCCGAGCTTCGAGCCGATGCCGCGGCCTACGCGCACCTTGCGGTGGCGCGACCCGCGCGGCGGCTTCAGATTGGATAGGTTCACTGCCATGTTGTCCTCAATTTGCGATTCCCGAACAATATTTTCAATTGCCGTTTATGTTACGCCTGCTCCTCGACAACCACCAGGTGGCGGACCTTGAGGATCATTCCGCGCACGGCCGGCGTGTCGGGATGCTCGACGACCTGATTCATGCGGCGAAATCCGAGCCCGCGAATCGTCTGCCGCATGCCTCTCGGGCAGGCGATGAAACTTCGCACCCACTTAATTTTTAGCGTTCCCGACTTTTTTTCGGCCATAACTTTCCTATCCGTCCCGGCGCTCTCAGCGCGTGAGTTCCTCGACTGTCTTGGATCGCAGCTCGGCGACCTTGGCGATGTCCTTTAGGCGCAGGAGCGCGTCGAACGTGGCCTTGATCACGTTGTGCGGGTTCGACGTGCCGATGGATTTCGTCAGCACATTGGAGATGCCCGCAACCTCCATCACGGCGCGCACCGGGCCGCCGGCAATGATCCCGGTTCCTTCGGGAGCGGGCTTGAGCATCACCTGGCCCGAACCGTACAGGCCGAGGACCTGGTGCGGAATGGTGGTGCCTTTTAAATTCAGGTGAATCAGATTTTTCTTCGCTTGCTCGATCGCCTTGCGTATGGCCATGGGAACTTCGCGGGCCTTGCCCATGCCGAAGCCGGCGTTGCCGTTCTGGTCTCCGACGACGACCAGCGCGGAAAAGCTGAGGTTCTTGCCGCCCTTGACGACTTTCGTGACGCGCTGGATGGCCACGACCTGGTCTTTCAAGCTGTTGGCGTTGACCTCGATGTTTCGCCGGACCGCCAGTGTTTCCCTGAGAATAATTTTCGACATAATCTTAAAATTTCAACCCCGCTTCCCGGGCCGCCGCGGCCAGGGCTTCCACACGGCCGTGGTACATGTAACCGCCGCGGTCAAACACGACTTTCTCGATGCCGGCGGCCTTGGCGCGCTCGGCAATCTTTTTTCCGATCACTTTTGCCGCCGCCACGTTGTTGCCTCCCTTGAGTTCCTTGCGCGTTTCCTTGTCAATCGAGCTGGCCGAGACGAGCGTGCGGCCGCTGCGGTCTTCGATGACCTGCGCGTAGATGTGCCCATTCGAGCGGTAGACGCTGAGGCGCGGGCGCTCGGGCGTGCCGACGACGCGGGTGCGCACGCGCAGGTGAATGCGCTGGCGATGCGCGTCGCGAGAAAGTTTTCGGACTGTTACCGTTGCCACGATGCTCTCCTTCTTCGTTCTTTCGTTCCCGAAGCCATCTCATCGATGGCTGGCTCCAAGCACTCGATAGGACCTCAGGAGCTAAAGCTCTTGTTTTTCATGTCTCTGAATGTCGCGGCTGAAGCCGCGACCCACAAAGACGACCCACAAAGACGATTCCACAAGATCGCTCTCAACAGGCCCGCTGCGGCGGGTCGCGTCCGGTTTAGGCGCCCGTCTTGGTGGCTGCGCCCGCTTTTCCGGCCTTCTTCTTCAAGCGTTCTCCGGTGATGCGAATGCCTTTTTGCTTGTACGGATCGGGCGGCCGCAGGCCTCGAATATTGGCGCAGACTTGGCCGACCTGGCCGCGATCGGCTCCCGAAACGGTGAGGTGCGTCTGCTTTTCCACCGTAACCTGGATGCCCTCGGGAATATGGAATTCCACCGGGTGCGAATAGCCAAGCGCGAAGCTGACCATTTTTCCCTTCAGCTCGGCGCGATACCCGACTCCGACGATGTCCATTTCTTTTTTAAAGCCGGTCGTGACGCCGGTCACGGCGTTTGCGACGAGGGCGCGGGCGAGGCCGTGAAGCGCAGCCTGATCGTCATTCTGGCGGACGGCGTGCAACTCAGCGCCCTTTTGCTCGAGGGTAATTCCCCGAGGGAGTTTCACGTTCATTTTGCCCTTGGGCCCCTGGACGTCAATGGCGCCCGGCGTAAGATTGATCTTCACGCCCGCGGGCACGGCAATCGGTTTTCTTCCAATTCGCGACATAGCTCGATGACTCTCCTGCCCGGCTGCTCTTAAATTTTTACCAGACTTCGCACAACACTTCGCCGCCGATGTGCGCCTTGCGCGCCGCGCGGCCGGTCATGACGCCCCTGGGCGTCGTCAGGATGCTGATGCCCATGCCGCCGACGACGGGCTTGATGCCCGAGGAGCCGAGATAGCGGCGGCTGCCGGGCTTCGAGATGCGCTTCAGGTCGGTGATCACGCTGCGCTTGTCCGGCGTGTATTTCAAAAACAGGCGCAAGGTCTTGCGCGTTTTGTTTTCCTCGATCAGCTTGTAGGTGGAAATGTAGCCCTCTTCTTTCAGAATGCGGGCCACTTCCACCTTCAATTTCGAGGTGGGAATGTCCACGCGCGCGTGGCGGGCTTTGGCCGCGTTGCGAATGCGCGTGAGCAAATCGGAAATGGGATCGGTTTGCATAGTCTTTTCTGGGCGCTCCTACCAGCTGGCCTTCACTACGCCGGGAATTTCCCCTTTCAGGGCGTGTCCGCGGAAGCAGATGCGGCACATTTGAAATTTGCGCAGGTAGCCGCGCGGGCGTCCGCACAGGCGGCAGCGGTTGCGCACGCGAATCTTGAACTTCGGCTTCTTGCGCATCTTGGCAAATTGCGAATCTCGCGCCATCGTTTCTCCTCTAATTCCTTCCGGTATCGCCCTGCGCGCGCAGCGGCACGCCCAGGAGCTTCAAGAGTTCGCGGCCTTCCTCGTCGTTCCTGGCCGTGGTCGTGAGCGTGATGTTCAGTCCCTTGATCTTGTCGACCCGCGTGTAATCGATTTCGGGAAACACGAGCTGGTCGCGCAGGCCCATGGTGTAATTGCCGCGGCCGTCAAACGCGTTCGGCGGCAGGCCCCGGAAATCGCGCACGCGCGGCAGGACCACGTTGCACAGGCGGTCCAGGAATTCGTACATGCGGTCGCCGCGCAACGTGACGCAGCAGCCGATGGGCATGCCCTTGCGAATCTTGAAATTCGCGATGGATTTCTTGGCGCGCGTCACGATGGGCTTCTGCCCGGCAATCTGGCCGAGTTCGATGACGGCCACGTCCAGGAGCTTGACGTTTTGGCTCGCCTCGCCCATGCCGATGTTGACGGTCACCTTTGCGACCTTCGGGACGGACATCGGATTCGTGCGCCCAAAATGCTTCATCAGCGCGGGGACCACTTCCTTGCGATAGCGTTCGTGCATTCGGCTCATCATGATGTTCTGTCTCTTTGCGCCTCTTCGTCCTTAGCTTACTTTTCGAGCGTGTTGCCGCAGCGGCGGCAGACCCGCTCCTTGGTTCCGTCGGGCAAAAGCTTGTGGCCGATGCGCGTGCCCTTGTTGCAGGCCGGGCACAGGAGCTGCACGTTGGAGATCGGCAGGTTGCCTTCTTTTTCGACGATGCCGCCCTTCACGTTCTTGGAAGGGTTGGGCCGCGTGTGCCGCTTCATCATGCCGGCGTGCTCGACCATCACGGTGCGAGTGCCTGGGTTCACGCCGAGGACGCGTCCGGTTTTGCCGCGATCGCGCCCGGTCATCACGCGCACGAGGTCGCCCCGCTTGATTCCCGCCGCAGTCGGCTTCATTTCCATGCGGTTTCTTCCGGGCATTACCAGACCTCCGGCGCAAGCGAAACAATCTTCGCAAAATTTTTCTCGCGCAACTCGCGCGCCACCGGGCCGAACACGCGCGTGCCCACCGGCTCGTTCGCGTCGTTGATGAGCACGGCCGCGTTGTCGTCAAAGCGGATGTAGGTGCCGTCCTTGCGGCGATGCTCCTTGCGCGTGCGCACGACGACGGCTTTCACGACCGAACCTTTTTTCACGGCGCTGTCCGGCGCGGCTTCTTTTACGGCCGCGGTGATCACGTCGCCAAGGCCCGCGCGGCTGCCCGCGTCGCCGCCCAGCGGCAGGATACAAGTCAGCTGGCGCGCGCCTGAATTGTCGGCCACCGTTAGCCAGCTTCGCATCTGAATCATGGTCGTTGTCCTTTACTCATTCCCTTGCCCTCGCGCACGTTAGACGGCCCGCGTGCTGCGCGTTATGACTTCGGCGAGCCGCCAGCGCTTCAGCTTGGAGAGCGGGCGCGTTTCGATGATTCTCACCGTGTCGCCCGGCCGCGCCGTGCGCTTTTCGTCATGCGCGTAAAACTTTTTGGTGACCCGGATGACGCGGTGATACAGCTTGTGCTGCACGAGCCGAGTAACCTTCACGATAATCGTTTTTTCCATCTTCGCGCTGGTCACGACGCCGGTCACTTCCTGGCGTTCATGGCGCACGGCGACGGGCGCGGGTGTTGCGGGAGTCTCGGTTCCCATTATGCTTTCCTCAATTCGCGTTCGCGGAGCAATGTTTTCACGCGGGCCAGATCCTTGCGGGCCGACCGCAGCTTGGTGACGGCCTCGGCCTGCCCGGTCGAGAGCTGGAAGCGCAGCCGGAAAACCTGCTCGGCCAGCTCGTTCTGCCGCTCTTTGAGCTCGGGTGTATCCTGATCGCGCATTTTTTCGATTCGTTTTGCCATCAGAGCGCCTCTGCCCGGCTGACGAAGCGCGTGTGGATCGGCAGCTTGTGCGCCGCGAGCGTCATCGCTTCCTGCGCCGTGGCCAGATCGACCCCGGCCATTTCAAACATCACGCGGCCGGGCTTCACGACCGCCACCCACTTTTCCGGCGCGCCCTTGCCCTTGCCCATGCGGGTTTCCGCCGGCTTCTTGGTGAACGGCTTGTCCGGAAAAATGCGGATCCAGAGTTTTCCCCCGCGTTTGATGAAGCGGGTGATGGCTACGCGCGAGGCTTCGATCTGGCGGTCGGTGATCCAGGCCGGTTCGAGCGCCTTGAGGCCGTAGTCGCCGAACGAGAGTTCGCTGCCGCGCCATGCTTTTCCGGCGCGCCGCCCGCGCTGCTGTTTCCGGTACTTCACTTTCTTTGGCATTAACATCGTCGTCTTCCCTGTCGCCTTCCCTCAAACTTTTTCGCGAATCGTCTTCGCAAAATTCTCGTCGCCCGCCGTTATACGGCCACTGCCTGCGCTTCGGGCTTCTTGATTCCGCGCTGGGGAACGTTTTCCCCCTGGTAAATCCAGCACTTCACGCCAATGACGCCGTAAGTCGTGTGCGCCTCGGCCGTGCCGTAGTCAATGTCCGCGCGCAGCGTTTGCAGCGGCAGGCGTCCCTGCAGGTACCATTCCTTGCGGGCGATTTCGGCGCCGTTCAAGCGACCCGCAACGCGAATCTTGATGCCCTTGCAGCCGAAGCGCAGCGCGGAGTCAACGGCTTTACGCATGGCGCGGCGAAAGGCGACGCGCTTTTCGAGCTGCAGCGCGATGGATTCGGCGACGAGCGTGGCGTCGAGTTCAGGGCGGTGCACTTCCTGGATGTCGATGTGCACTTCGCGTTTGGTGCGTTTCTGAATTTCGCCCTTGAGCTTGTCGATTTCCGCGCCCTTGCGCCCGATGATGATGCCGGGGCGCGCGGTGAAAAGGCGCACGACCAGTTTGTTGGCCGCGCGCTCGATGTCAATCGAGCTGATGCCGGCCGATTTCAGGCGGTCCTTCAGCGTTACGCGCAGCTTCACGTCCTCGTGCAGGAGGTCGGCGTAATCGCGGTCGGCATACCAGCGCGACTTCCAGGGCTTGTTGTAGCCGAGGCGGAACCCGTATGGATGTGTCTTCTGTCCCAAAGTTTTTCCCCTTCCGCTACTTCTTGGACGGCTTTCGGGCCGGCTTTTTCTTTCCGGCCAGCGCCTGGCGGGCCTTCTTCACCGCTCCGGCGACGCCCTTCTGCGATTCGGCTTCCGCTGCCGCGGCGGCGACGCGTTCTTTCGCGGCGACATGATGCTCGGCGACGCCCACAACGATGTGGCAGGTGCGGCGCTGGTAACGGAACGCGCGGCCCATCGGCGCCGGGCGCAGCCGCTTCCATCTCGAACCCTTCGTTCACGTAGCAGTTCGACACGAACAGGTGGTCGACATCGAGCGACGCGCCGGCATCTTCCGCCTTGCGCTCGGCGTTGGCGATCGCGCTGCGCAGAACTTTTTCCACGTCGCGCGAGGCGCGCTTCATCGCGAAGCGCAGGATTTGCAGCGCGTTTTCGGCGCGCTGCCCGCGGATCAGGTCGACGACCAGGCGAACCTTTTGCGGCGACATGCGCACGTGCTTCGCCATCGCCACTGCCTCAATTGCCGGGGCTTGCAATGTTTCGTTGGCCATGGGTTATGACTTCGGCGCCGGCGCGCCGCCTCCCGCTGGTGCCGCGCCGCCTGCCGGAGCGCCCGGCGCTCCCGCCACTCCCGCCGCCCGTTCAAGAGCCGCTTTTACCGCGTGGCCTTTAAAGGTGCGCGTGGGGGCGAATTCCCCGAGCTTGTGGCCGATCATCTGCTCCGTGACGTAGACCGGGATGAATTTCCGGCCGTTGTGCACGGCGATGGTGTGGCCGATCATGTCCGGCAAAATCGTTGACCGGCGCGACCACGTCTTGATCACTTTCTTTTCGTTGCGCGCGTTCATCCCGGACACCTTGATCCGCAGGTGCTCGTCAATGAACGGGCCTTTTTTAAGCGAACGTGCCATTGTTTCTCCCTACGACCCTGTTCTCATTATCGTTGCGTTCTTATTCTTCCACCCGGCGACACTTGATCCACTGGGCGCGCCGCAATTTCCGGAACCCGCGCACGGGTCCGGGAACGCGGTGCGAGACCGGACAGAACGGGCAAACGAAGCGCGTGCCCTGGGCGTTCGGCGTTTTCTCGACGGTGACGGCCCATCCGGGCTTGCACAGGCGGTACAGCACCTGCACGGGAACCACCGGGGTAAACCGGCTGACGGGTTTCACCGCTTTTGCTGCGGGCCTTGCCGCACGGGCGGGCTTGCGCGTTCGCGCCACCCTCCGCGCCGACGGCCGTGATCGTCTCGTTCGTGATGCGCTCATCATGGTTGTCTCAACTTCCCCTCAAATACCCGCCGCGCCAGGCTGAGTATTTTTCCTTCTGGTTCAAACTTTTCCGAATCACCGTCAAAACTCTTTCCAAACTTAGCCAAAACCGCTTACGGTTTTCTGCGCTGCACAATCTGGCGGTCCGAGCGCCGGTTGCGGCGCGTCTTCGCGCCCAGGGTCGAGAATCCCCACGGCGTTTGCGGGTGATTGCCCTTCACGCGGCCTTCGCCGCCGCCGTGCGGGTGATCCACCGGATTCATGGCCACGCCGCGCACCGTGGGCCTGCGTCCATGCCAGCGCGTGCGGCCGGCCTTGCCGTAAGTCACGTTCTCGTGGTCGAGGTTTCCGACCTGGCCGATGGTAGCCATGCAATCGAGCGAAAATTTTCTGACTTCGCCCGAAGGCAGCTTGACGAGGGCGATGTCGCCTTCCTTGCTGAGAAGCTGCGCCGAGCCTCCGGCCGCGCGCACGAGTTGCGCGCCCTTGCCGGGCTGCAGCTCGAGGTTATGCAGCTGCGTTCCGGGCGGGATCGACCGGATGGCCATCGCGTTTCCGGGCAGAATGTCCGCGCCTTCGCCCGTTGATACGGTCATCCCCACTTCGAGGCCGATGGGATGCAGGATGTAGCGCTTTTCTCCGTCGGCGTAGTGCAGGAGCGCCAGGCGCGCCGAGCGGTTCGGGTCGTACTCGATGGCCGCGACCTTGGCCGGAATGCCCTTCTTTTCGCGGCGGAAATCGATCGAGCGGTACTGCTTTTTGTGCCCGCCGCCGCGATGCCAGATGGTGATTTCGCCGTGCGCGTTGCGTCCGCCCGTGCGCTTTTTGGGCTCGACGAGCGCCTTCTCGGGCGTCTGTTTCGTGATCTCGCTCTTATCGAGCATGGTCAGGAAACGGCGCGATGCGGTGTACGGATTGAATGTTTTCAGTGCCATAACTTTAACTCTCTTCCTCGGTTCTAGAGAGGCGCGCTCCGCGGGCCCCAGCCGGCGGCCCCCTTTTCATGGAACGAGGAGCGCCCGCCGCCAAAACCCCGGGCTAAATCACAAATTGTCGGCGTACTCGATCATCTTCTCGCCGGCCGCGAGCTTTACGTACGCTTTCTTCCAGTCCCGGCGGTGCCCCTCGGCGCGGCCGCGGCGGCGGAATTTGCCGTGAAATATCGCCGTGCGCACGCCCGCCACCTTGACCTTGAAAATTTTCTGGACGGCTTCCTTGATCTGCGTCTTGGTTGCCGCCGTCGCCACCTCGAAGACCACCGTGTGCTGGGTCTCTTTCACGCCGAGACCCTTCTCGGTGATGATCGGGCGGCGAATTACCTGAAATGCGCTGATGCTCATGGCCTCGTCCTTCGTTTCGTTCCTGCGTAGCGCTGACTGCGTTTATTTGCCGGGCTTACTTCTTGCCCTTGCTCTTCTCTTTGGCGGCCGGCTTTTTCGCCGCTTTCTTCGCCGGGGCCTTTTTTTCCTTCGCCGCGGGTTTCGCGGCCTTGGGAGCTTCGGCCGGCTTTGCCCCTTCGATGGTCACAACGTCCGCTACTGGCGCCGGGGCGCGCGGGCCGAAGCCCAGCGTCTCGCCGAGCCGTACGGCCGCGTCCTTCGAGAGGTAGAGGCGATCGTGCCGCAGCAAATCGTACGGCTGCAGGGCATGCGGAGCGACCAGCTTCACACCCTCAAGATTGCGGCTCGCGAGTTCCAGGTTGCGGTTCGCCGCGATTTCCACGAGCAGCATCGTTTTCGTCGCGCCGTCAAGCTTTCCCAGCGCCTCGCGAAACGGCTTGGTCTTGTGCGAGTCAAGCTGCCAGGCGTCCACGACGGTCAGCTTTTCGTCGGCGAGTTTCGCCGAAAGCGCCGAGCGCAGCGCGCCGAGAACCATTTTTCTGGGCAGGCGGTAGGCGTAGCTGCGCGGCACCGGGCCGTGCACCGTGCCGCCCTTGCGCCAGATCGAGCTGCGAATCGAGCCGACGCGCGCGCGGCCCGTGCCCTTCTGCTTCCAGAGCTTTTTTCCCGAGCCGGACACTTCGCCGCGGCCCTTGGTCTTGTGCGTCCCGGCGCGCTGCGCTGCCTGATACCAGCGCACGGTTTCGTGCAGCAGGTTCGGGTTCACCTTGGCGCGGTACACGTCGTCGGGGAGGTCGAGCTGCCCGACGTTCTTGCCTTCCAGATTCTTGATGTCCACTACCGCCATCGTCGTCGCGTCCTTAAACTTTCTCTACGAGCTTCATACAAAAATTCTTGTTACTTCGCCTTGCGCGCCTTGCGAATCAAGCAGTACGTACCGACCGGGCCCGGAACGGAGCCGAACACGAGCAGCAGGTTCTCGTCCGCGTCCACTTTCACGACGCGCAGGTTTTTCGCGGTCACGCGCGCGTGTCCCATGTGCCCCGGAAAATGCTGCCCCGGCCAGACGCGCGACGGGAAGGAACTGCCGCCAATGCCGCCCGGGGCGCGGTGATGCATCGATCCGTGCGTCGCGTCGCCTCCGCGGAAGTGCCAGCGCTTGACGGCGCCGGCAAAGCCCTTGCCCTTGCTGATGCCGGTCACGTCGACGAGTTCGCCGGGCGCGAAGCGGTCGACCAGCACGCGATCGCCGATCTTGGTTTCGTCGGCGGAATCCTCGAGGCGTACTTCGCCGAGTTTACGCATGGGCGCGACTTCGGCCTTCTTGAAGTGCCCCGCCATGGGTTTTCTCACCCGCTGCGGCTTGATGAACTCGACGAGTCCCAGTTGCGCGGCGTCGTAGCCGTCTTTTTCCTTGGTGCGCCGCTGCACGACGACGCAGGGCCCCGCCTGGAGCACGGTGCAGCCCACCGCCTGCCCGTCGTCGGTGAAGACCTGCGCCATTCCCAGCTTGATTCCGAGTATTCCGTTCACAGCCATCGAAGTCGCCCTGCCTCTTCTTTCCGCCCTTGATTCTTTCTCTTTCCTTGCTTCCCTGCCTCTTTGCTCCCTGCTTCCACTTGCTTACTTTCCGCCGTGTTCGCGGCCAAACGCCTTGATTTCGACGTCCACCCCGGGCGGCAGGTCGAGCTTCATGAGCGCGTCGACCGTATCCGGCGTCGGCTCGAGAATATCGATCAGGCGCTTGTGCGTGCGCATTTCAAACTGCTCGCGCGATTTCTTGTCGACGTGCGGCGAGCGCAGCACCGTCCACCGGTTGATGGTGGTGGGCAGAGGAATCGGTCCGGCCACGTTCGCTCCGGTGCGCTTCGCGGTCTCCACGATTTCGCGCGTTGATTGATCGAGAATTCGGTGATCGTACGCCTTCAAACGAATGCGAATTTTTTCTCCGGCTGGCATAAATTATTCGATAATCTCCGTAACCGCTCCTGCGCCGACGGTGTGGCCGCCTTCGCGGATCGCGAAGCGCAGCCCCTTCTCCAGCGCCACCGGCGTGATCAAGCTGATTTCCGCTGATACGTTGTCTCCAGGCATCACCATCTCGACGCCCGTCGGCAGCTTCACATCGCCCGTCACGTCCGTCGTGCGGAAGTAAAACTGCGGACGGTAGCCCGTGAAGAACGGCGTGTGCCGCCCGCCTTCTTCCTTCGTCAAAACGTACGCTTCCGCCTTGAACTTCGTGTGCGGCGTGATCGATGCCGGCTTGGCCAGCACCTGCCCGCGCTCCACTTCTTCCTTTTCCGTCCCGCGCAGCAGCAACCCGACGTTGTCTCCCGCCATGCCTTCGTCCAGCAGCTTCCGGAACATTTCGATCCCCGTCACCACCCGCTTCATCGTCGGACGGAAGCCCACGATTTCCACTTCCTCGCCCACCTTCACTTTGCCGCGCTCGACCCGCCCCGTCACCACCGTGCCGCGTCCTGAAATCGAGAAAATATCCTCGATCGGCATCGCGAACGGCTTGTCCACGTCCCGCACCGGCTGCGGTATGTACTTGTCCACCGCCTCCATCAGCTCGTCAATCTGCTTCTCCCACTTCGCTTCCCCGTTCAAGCGCCCCCAGCGCCGAACCGCGAATCACCGGAATCTCGTCCCCCGGAAACTGATACGAGCTTCAAGCAGTTCGCGAACTTCCAGTTCCACCAGTTCCAGCAGCTCCGGGTCTTCCACCGCGTCGCACTTGTTCATGAACACCACGATCGACGGCACGCCCACTTGCCGCGCCAGCAGAATGTGCTCCCGCGTCTGCGGCATCGGCCCGTCCGTCGCCGCCACCACCAGAATCGCTCCGTCCATCTGCGCCGCGCCCGTGATCATGTTCTTCACGTAGTCCGCGTGCCCCGGGCAGTCGATGTGCGCGTAGTGCCGGTTCGCCGTCTCGTACTCCACGTGCGACACCGCGATCGTGATCCCGCGCTCGCGCTCTTCCGGCGCGTTGTCGATCGAATCAAACGCCCGGAACGCCACCTTCGGGTTGTGCTTGGACAGCACCTTGGTGATCGCCGCCGTCAGCGTCGTCTTGCCGTGATCGATGTGCCCGATCGTCCCGATATTCAGGTGCGGCTTGTTTCGCTCGAATTTTTCCTTCGCCATTGCTCTGTCATGCTCCTCAGCTTGTGCGTTCGTTTAGCATCCAGCAAAAAATCCGCGTCTCAAAAACCCTTAGCGAGTCGCCCTGCCGGTCGATTTCGCGATCACTTCCTCGGCCACCGAATTCGGCGCTTCCGCATAATGCGAGAAATGCATGCTAAAACTGGCGCGGCCCTGCGTGCGGCTGCGCACATCGGTGGCATAGCCGAACATCTCGGCCAGCGGCACCTCGACGCGAATCACGTTCGCGCCGCCCCGGCTCTCGGTTCCTTGAATCTGGCAGCGCCGCGAATTCAGGTCGCCGAAGACCTGCGGCATGTATTCTTCCGGCGTCACCACTTCCACTTTCATGATCGGCTCGAGCAGCACGGGCTGGGCCTTGCCGCAGGCTTCCTTGAACGCCATCGAGCCCGCAATCTTGAACGCCATTTCCGAGCTGTCCACATCGTGGTAGCTGCCGTCGATCAGCAGGACGGCGATGTCCACCATTTCGTAGCCGGCCAGGATGCCGTTTTCCATGGCTTCGCGGATGCCCGCGTCAATCGGGGCGATGAATTCCTTGGGAATCGAGCCGCCCACGATCTTGTCGATGAACAGCATGCGGTGCTCTTTGTCAAAGCGCCACTTGCCGCCCGAGCCGCCCACTTCCTTGGCCAGGGCGTCCAGTTCATCGGTGGACATTTCATGCATGTTTTCGTGCGCGGAGGAAGGCAGCGGAAGCACTTCGATTTCGCAGTGGCCGTACTGGCCGCGGCCGCCGGTCTGCTTGAATGTACTTGCCTTCGGCCTCGGCGCGCTTGCGAATCGTTTCGCGATAGGCGACTTGCGGGCGTCCCGACGGTGGCCTGCACGCCAAACTCGCGCATCATGCGGTCCACGATGATTTCCAGGTGCAATTCGCCCATGCCGGAAATGATGGTCTGGCCGGTATCCTCGATCGCTGTGCACGCGGAAGGTCGGATCTTCCTGCGCCAGCCGCTGCATGGCGTTGCCGAGCTTGTCCTGATCGGCCTTGGTCTTGGGCTCGATGGCGACGGAAATCACCGGCGCGGGAAATTCAATGTTTTCGAGAACGACGGCCTTGTCTTCATCGCACAGCGTGTCGCCGGTGGTCACGCTCTTCAGGCCCACGCACGCGGCGATATCGCCCGCGTAAATGGCGTCGATTTCCTCGCGCTTGTTGGCGTGCATGCGCAGCAGGCGGCCGACGCGCTCGCGCGTCGATTTGGTCGAGTTGTAGACGTAGCTGCCGGCCTTCAGAACGCCGGAATAAACGCGAATGTAGGTGACGTGCCCGACAAACGGGTCGGACATGATCTTGAACGCCAGCGCCGAAAACGGCTCGTCGTCGCTCGCGCGCCGCAGCACCACTTCGTCGTCGGCCGTCGTGCCCTCGACGGGCGGAACATCGAGCGGCGAAGGCAGGTAGTCCACCACCGCATCGAGCAGCGGCTGAATTCCCTTGTTCTTGAACGCCGAGCCCGCCAGCACCGGAACCAGTTTCAGCGCAATCGTCGAGCGGCGAATGGAAGCGCGCAGTTCCGTCCGCGGAAATCTTTTCGCCGTTCAGGAATTTTTCCACCAGGGAATCGTCGTGCTCGGCGATGTATTCGACCGACTTTTCCCGATGCTCTTTGTAATACGCCTCATCGAGCGCCGAAAACTTGAGCGCGGCGGCAATGTCCGGGCGCGTGGCGATGAAACTGCCGCGTCCCACAGCTTGGCGACATCGAAAACTTCAAATTTCGCGCCCAGGGTTTCCTCGAGCCAGATGATCGCCTTTTCTTCCAGGAAATCGATGACGCCGATGAACAGATCTTCCTTGCCGATGGGGCACTGAATCGCCACGGGATGAGCGGCCAAACGGTGGCGCATGGTCTTGATGGCGTGCTCGAAATCCGCGCCGGTGCGGTCCATCTTGTTGATGAAGGCGAGGCGCGGAACGTGATACTTGTCCGCCTGGCGCCAGACCGTTTCCGATTGCGGCTGCACGCCGGCGACCGCGTCAAAAATCGCCACCGCGCCGTCCAGCACGCGCAGCGAGCGCTCGACTTCCACGGTGAAATCCACGTGGCCGGGCGTGTCAATAATGTTGATGAGAAATTCGGTGCCGTTGCGCTTCCAGGAAGCGGTGGTCGCGGCGGAGGTGATGGTGATGCCGCGTTCGCGCTCCTGCTCCATCCAGTCCATCGTGGCGGTGCCTTCGTCGACCGAACCGATCTTGTACGTCACGCCCGTATAGAACAGGATGCGCTCGGTCGAAGTGGTTTTGCCGGCGTCGATGTGCGCCATGATGCCGATATTGCGTGTTTCCGCGAGTTGTGCTTTGCGTGCCATTTCTGGATTACCGCGACTTTCTCCCCTGAGCTTGCGAAACCACCCGGTCCCCTGTTGCCGTGCCCCTGAAACTTTTCAACCGCCGGCCGAAATTCTTCGATTGCATCTGCCAGCTCTTTTTTTACGCGCCCGAATATCGGTCGCAAAACCTGACAGGCTGGAAGCCTGTCCTACCTGACTACCAGCGATAGTGCGCGAAGGCCTTGTTGGCTTCCGCCATGCGGTGAACGTCTTCCTTCTTCTTCATGGCGCCGCCGCGGGCGTTGGCTGCGTCCAGCAGCTCTTCGGCCAGCTTGTCCGTCATGGTCTTGCCCGAGCGCGTGCGCGCGTAGAGCAGCAGCCAGCGAATCGCGAGCGATTGCCGGCGGAACGGATTGACTTCGACCGGAACCTGGTAGTTCGCGCCGCCGACGCGCCGCGTCTTTACTTCCAGCACCGGCTTGACGTTCTCGATGGCCTTCTTGAATGTGTTGAGCGCGTCGCCGTTCGTTTTCGCGCCGATCTGGTCCATGGCGCCGTAGAAAATGCGCTGCGCCGTCGAGCGCTTGCCATCCCACATCATCGAATTGATGAACTTCTGCACGAGATCCGAGCCGTAGACCGAATCGGTCGTGACCTCGCGCCGTGGAACGAAACCTTTACGCGGCATTCGCTTCTTCTCCTCGTTTCCCGTTCAATACCTTGACCTACCCCTGCCTGCTGCCCCTCGGCTACTTCGCGGCGGCCTTGGGCCGCTTGGCGCCGTATTTCGAGCGCCCCTGCTTGCGGTTCTCAACGCCGGCGGCGTCGAGCGTCCCGCGAATAATGTGATAGCGCACGCCGGGAAGATCCTTCACGCGGCCGCCGCGCACGAGCACGATGGAGTGCTCCTGCAGGTTGTGGCCGATCCCGGGAATGTAAGTCGTGACTTCGATGCTGTTGGTCAGGCGGGCGCGCGCGACTTTACGCAGGGCGGAATTGGGTTTCTTGGGCGTCTGCGTGTAGACGCGGATGCATACGCCGCGCTTTTCGGGACATCCCTGCAGCGCGGGCGACTTCGTTTTGGTCCGGATCTGATCGCGACCGGATCGTACCAGTTGTGCGAACGTCGGCACGGCTCTCCCTCAAACGAGCTAGGATTTCACTTCACTTTCCACAGCGCGGAATTCCGCATTGCGGCGTGTCGTGGAGTTCAAACAAAGAAAGGGTACAGCTGCGTTTCCGGAGCACCCGACAACAAACTCCGCACTACTCCCAGTGAGCAGATTCTACTTTCTGGTCGAAGCGGAGAGGGTTACTCGGCTTTGCGGGGCTGGCGCCCCATTCCGGCCGCTCTTCTTGTCCCGTTCCGTCGTGCTTTGTTCCGGGACGCGAAGACCTTCCCTTTCACTACAGGGCAAAACAATCCCTGACGAAGCGGTAAGTATAGGCAAAAGGAAGGGCTATGTCAAATGCAAATCGGGAAGGGCGGTGGAAAACTGATGGGGGCCATTTGTTTTAAGAATCAACTTACCGCCCCCAGGGAGATTCTGGCAATATTCCATGAAAATAAGGGTAGGGCATGTAAGACACTGGGGTGCCGCACCCTTGCGGGTTTCAAGGGTGCGGGTTTTGACTTTCGATGTGCAGCCCACTCGAACGACGGTACGGAGAAGGAGATCTTCATTTCATCACATTCAGTTGTATCCATAGGCGCCCCCTACTGGGAAACGCGCAAGCTCGTCATTGTTTCGTGCATGTTCTAGGCGAAGTCCGCGATCGATATGCGTTCCGGCTGATCGGATATGTCGTGATGCCGGAACATGTTCACCTCCTCATGACGGAACCCGTCAAGGGAGATCCCTCCAAGGCGCTGCAAGTTTTGAAACAACGTGTTTCCTGTCAGCTTCTTGACAAAATTCGGGGAGCCGATATTGCCTCTGAACGGCATTTCTGGATGCGGCGTTTCTATGACTTCAATGTTTGGAGCGGGAAGAAAATCACGGAAAAATTAAATTACATGCACCTGAATCCCATTACGAGAGGGCTTGTTGTTCATCCTCGAGATTGGCCTTGGAGCAGTTGGGCCCACTATGCGAACGGCGAGAAAGGGCTGATCCGGATCGATCGATGGGACACGCCGGGCGACTCAGCGGAAAACCCGCACCCTTGAAACCCACAAGGGTGCGGCACCCGAGTTTCGGACGGTTCACATTTTGCGCGCGACCTGAAATCAAGCCCAATCAAAATAGAGCGAAAGCGCTACTTCACTTCGAGGATTTCTTTTTCTTTTATGGCGCTTAAGTCTTCGATTTTTTTGGTTTCGGAGTGCGTGAGTTTTTCGAGTTCGTCTAGCGCGCGCTTCTGCTCGTCCTGGCTGATCTTTTTTTCTTTTTCCAGTTTATCGACGGCTTCCTTGATGTCGCGGCGGATATTTCTGACGGCGGTGCGGTGATTTTCGAGGACTTTGTGCATGTGCTTGACGATGTCCTTGCGGCGATCCTCGGTCAGCGGGGGGATCGGGACGCGGACGATTTTGCCGTCGTTGGTGGGGTTGAGGCCCAGGTCGGATGTGCGGATCGCTTTGTCAATCAGCGGGACGGCGCCGGGATCCCAGGGCGAGATGACGATGGACATCGGCTCGGGCACGGAAAGCGAGCCGAGCTGGTTTACCGGCATCGAAGTGCCGTGGTAATCGACGCGGATATGGTCAAGTATCGCGACGTTGGCGCGGCCGGTGCGCACGCCTGCCAGTTCCTTGCGAAAATCCTCGACGGCCTTTTCCATGCGCGTGCGGGCCTGCGCCATTGCTTCCTTGCTGGTCGAAATCGTGCTCATCGTGTTGAGCCCCCGTTCATTCCGCCGTCACCGTCGAGCCCACTTGTTCGCCCATCACCGCGCGGCGGATATTTCCCGACCGATTCATATTGAAGATGATGATCGGCATGCGGTTGTCCATGCACAGCGAGATGGCGGTGGAATCCATGACGGTGAGGCCTTTTTGGATCACGTCCAGGTACGTAATGCGCTCAAACATTTTCGCGCCGGGAACTTTTTCCGGGTCGGCATCATAGATGCCATCCACGCGGGTTGCTTTCAAGATGACGTGCGCCTTGATTTCCATGGCGCGCAACGCGGCAGCGGTGTCCGTCGAAAAATACGGGTTGCCGGTGCCCCCGGCGAAAATCACGACGCGGCCTTTTTCGAGGTGCCGCATCGCGCGGCGGCGGATGAAAGGCTCGGCCACCTGCGCCATTTCGATCGCGCTCAAGAGTCGCGTGACGACGCCATTTTTTTCCAGCGCGTCCTGCAGCGCGAGACCGTTGATCACGGTGGCGAGCATGCCCATGTAGTCGCCCGTGGCCCGGTCAATTGCCAGGGATTTCTGGCGCGCGCCGCGGAAGATGTTTCCTCCACCCACGATGATGGCCATTTCGATGCCCAGGTCGCTGACTTCCTTCACCTCGCGGGCGATGCTGTGAACGGTTTCAGCGTCAATGCCGAAGCCGTGCGAACCCTGGAAGGATTCTCCGGAAAGTTTCAGGACGATGCGTCTGTAAATGGGCGCGGGCGAGTCGCTTTTCTGGTTAGGAGTTCGGGCGTCTTTGCTCATGCTGTCGGCGGGCATTCTAACAAAGATTCATCTCCGGGTTCTCAGGTATTTCTCGGCGTTCTCTGTGTTGCGCCTTTTCGGGGCAAGAACCCAAAGGCTTAACACAGAGGACACTGAGAAAAACGAGGGCACGGAGAATATCGGGTGATTCAAGCAGGACTCGCCCGCTTCAAAAATCCGACTAGCTCGCGGCCACGGCGGCGGGCGGCTCTTCGGCGGGAGCGCTGGCGCTTTCGCCCACTTTGAAACGGACGTAGCGGCGGATGGAAATATTTTCGCCCAGTTTGTGGATCATCTGGCTGACCATCTCGCCGACGGTCATCGATTCATCCTTAATGAAGTGCTGTTCGTAGAGGCAGTTTTCCTCGTAGAACTTTTCCATCTTGCCGTTGACGATTTTTTCCACGACCGCGTCGGGCTTGCCGGTGGCGCGGGCCTGCGCTTTGTAGATTTCGCGTTCGCGGTCGAGAATTTCCTGTGTGACGTCCTCGCGGCGCACGAAACGCGTGTCCAGCGCGGCGATGTGCATGGCCACGTCGTGGCACAGGCGCTGAAAATCCTCGGTGCGCGCGACGAAATCGGATTCACAATTGATTTCCACGAGAACGCCGATTTTTCCTCCGGCGTGGATGTAATGCCCGACCAGGCCTTCGCTGGCCTGGCGCGCCGCTTTTTTCTGCGCGGCGGCCTGGCCCTTCTTGCGCAGGACGTCGATCGCGCCTTCCATGTTGCCTTTAGATTCGACCAGGGCGGAGCGGCAGTCGGAAAAGCCCGCGCCGGTTCGTTCGCGGAGGTCCTTCACGAGTTGCGCGGAAATAGTGACCGGTTCGGCTGGATTTGTCATGGCTCTATGGCGTTCCTTTATCTGCAAATTCTATGAATTGCGTACACATCCGTCCGCGCGGTTCTGCATACAAAACACGCGATGCGTTGCTATTCGGCGGCGCCCTTTACGGATTTGTCCGGCTCGGCTTCGGGCGTGGGTTCGAGGAGGGCTTCCGCGCCCGGCTCGATGAAATCGCCTTCCTGCTTTTCGTATTTCTCGTATTTGCTGGTGTCCTGATACTCGACCGTATCCTCGGCCAGGGCAGCGTCGGTGGCGGCCTTTTCCTGGGCGATTTGCGATCGCTCGTAGGCCTGGCGGCCTTCGATCACGGCGTCGGAAATCTTGGAGGTGAACAATTTGATGGCGCGCAGCGCGTCGTCGTTGCCTGGGATCACCCAGTCCACCTGGTCGGGATCGCAATTGGTGTCCACGATGGAGACGACGGGGACGCCCATGCGACGCGCTTCGCGCACGGCAATCGCTTCCGCGTTGGAATCGATCACGAACATGGCGTCCGGCAGCGCCGACATATTTTCGACGCCCGAAAGATTCTGCTTCAGGTGCTTCATTTCGCGGTCCAGGCGCGCCGCCTCTTTTTTGGAGAGCTGCGCCATGCGGCCGTCTTCGGTCATGGCCTTCAAGGTCTTCAGGCGCTTGATGGATTTCTGAAGAGTGGACCAGTTGGTCAGCGTGCCGCCCAGCCAGCGGTGATTGACGTAGAACATGCCGCAGCGGTTCGCTTCCTCGGCCACTGATTCCTGCGCCTGGCGCTTGGTGCCGAGGAAAAGGATGGTCTTGCCGTTTCCGCTCTGCTCGCTCACGAATTTGGCGGCCTCGCGGAACAGCTTCAATGTCTTTTGCAGATCGATGATGTGGATTCCATTGCGTTCGCCGAAAATATATTCCTTCATCTTCGGGTTCCAGCGGCGGGTCTGGTGGCCGAAATGGACTCCAGCCTCCAGCAACTCTTTCATCGTTATTTCAACTGCCAAAGTTCCTCCTCAGGAGATAGATGTTTGCGAGCGCCGGACCGTTTCGTTGCACGAAAGGCCCGGAACCGAACATCCTATTGCCGGCTCCTTGCCGGCCGTGAATTTGGCCCGTCCCATCCGCCGAAGCGGACGGGACAAACCAGAACTCTTTAAGTTAGCGCTTGCTGAACTGGAAGCGCTTGCGGGCGCCCTTCTGCCCGTACTTCTTGCGTTCTTTCATGCGCGAATCGCGCGTGAGGAAGCCATTCTTGCGCAGGCCCGAGCGCAGTTCCGGATTAAATAGCGCCAGCGCGCGCGAAAGCCCCATGCGCACAGCGCCGGACTGCCCACCCACTCCGCCGCCGTTCACAGTTGCAACAATGTCAACGGAAGCCGAGGTCTCGGTGAACTTCATCGGCTCGACGGCGCGATTGCGCCAGGTCACGTTGCGGAAATATTCATCGGGGGTGCGCCCGTTAATGGTGATCTTGCCGGTCCCGAACGTCAGGAAAACTCGCGCAACGGATTCCTTGCGGCGGCCGGTCCCGTAAAATTTCTGTTTCGCATTTTCCAAAGGCTGTGCGCTGGAACTCAAATTTCCTCCTCAAATCCAAAAATCAAAACCCAGTGGCGCGGGCTTCAGCCTGCGGTTTTTTCCGCGGCAAAAGGAATCGCGCTCGACCCAACCCCCGCAGGCTGAAGCCCGCGCTACTTAAGGTCGAAGCCCGCAAAGGTCAAAGAACAGCCGCTTGTGGTTTTTGCCCCGCGTGGCGTGCCAAACCCTTTTCATCCAGATAAATCCGCAATTTCTTCGCGCGCAGCGCCCGCAATTTATTCTTCGGGAGCATGCCCAGCACGGCTTCGCGCAGCATCCAGTCCGCGCGAGTCGGCCGCAGGCGCTTGGCCGGAACTTCCTTCAGCCCGCCGGGATAGCCGCTGTGATGCCGATAAACTTTTTGCTCGAGCTTGTTTCCGGTGAGGCGAATCTTGTCGGCGTTGATCACCACGACGTGATCCCCGCAGTCCAGGTTCGGAGTATAGTTCGCCTTGTCCTTGCCGATCAGGATGCGCGCAATGCGCGTCGCCACGCGGCCCAATACTTGTCCTGCGGCGTCCACCACAAACCACCCGCCGCCCTGCTCGATCGTTTCGGTATCCCGTCCCCGGGGGACATACGTGCGCATGTGCTCAGTCACACCTTTCCATGAATAGTCAAACTTAGACGATATCGGGTATGTGCATTTTTGTCAATGAAAGCCTGTGGATGAATCGCAGGGTTGCGAAACGTTGGCCGGAGATGCAAAAATGGGCGGGCTTTCGAGGAAAATGACGACCATGAGCAAATTCGATATCGACTCTCTTTCCGAAGACGACCTGATCGAGTTGAACCACAAAATTGTGGCTCGGCTTCGATTTCTCAGTCAGATGCGATCGCACAGCAAGATGCTGGATTTTCGCATCGGGGAGCGGGTGAAATTCCGGCCTGACGGAAGGCCTGAAATCTCCGGCATTCTGACCCAGTACAACAAGAAAACCGTCACGGTGATCACGGATTCGGGGGAGCACTGGCGGGTAGCCCCAGGCTTATTGAGCAAGGTGGAAACGGCGCGGGCGGGATCGCCACGGAGAGAAGACATCAAGGTAGTGCCGCTGTCAAATCGCAGCAGCGAGTAATGGACGACCAAATTTGACTTTGGTGAAAGGTTTCGCGAAGCGGCCCGAAATGGCGAACAACGCAGGACGCCGATCGCCGCGCGGTGCGACGCGTCAGAGCGCGGCACCGCGGGCGGGCGCTGAAAGCCTCGCTTAGCTGGAAGACTTCGTGGTGGACGCGTGTGTCGACGAAGTGGAACCCGAGCCGACCCGGGAGTACGAAGGCTTGTCGAGGTCGGTTTCGCTCGACGAAGAGCCGGTCCGGTCGATCTCGATGGAGCCCTTGAAGTACGCGCCGTCCTCAATCATGATGCGCGCCGTGGTCAAATCGCCGACCACCGAGCCATCCTTCTTGATTTCGATGCGGTCGCGAGCCCGCAGATTGCCCTTCACGCTGCCATAGACGACAACTTCACGAGCCACAACGTCTGCGGTCAGCTTGGCGCTGGCGCCCACGGTGAGCTTGCGGTCTTCGAGCTGTACCAGCCCTTCGACGCTGCCGTCAATGTGCAGATCTTCATTTCCTGAAATTTCGCCCTTGACGTGCAAGCTGGCGCCGAGCCGGGCGGTTGTGCCGGACGGCGTGGAGCTTAGCGGGCGCATGGCATCAGTGCTCATGGCTATTCCCTCCGTTTTTGCCGAAGCCGGCTTCGCTACCGGTGCTGGTGTTTCCGGAGCTTTTGCGGTCGTCGGTTGCGGCGTTTCTGGTTTCTTATCTCCCCACATGCTTTTCTGGACCTCCTCGGTCAGAGACACCAACAAAACTGCCGGTGCAGGACCGGGGTGCGAATCAATGTATCTCCCCGGTCAAAATTGGAACAAGGGAATTACGGGCGTGGTGTTCCTTAAAGTAACACGGGCTGGGGGCCCGGCTGGGAGACCAAACACTACAAGAAGGGATTTAAGAGCGCAAGAAAAAAGTAATCGTTTCAATGTGGGACAAGATTGGGGAGGAGGGTTTATGTGGCGCGGGCGTCCCGCCGGCCTATTTGTGCTGGGTGAAAATTAGAAAAGACCGCCGGCGGGACGCCAGCGCCACGGGAAATTAGTACTTGCGCAGAACCCCGACGACTCGGCCCTGAATTTTTACGTCGGCTGCCGGAACGATGATGGGTGGCATTTCCGAATTCGCGGGCTGCAGGCGAATTTTTCCCCCTGCTTCGCGATAGAAGCGCTTCAGCGTGGCTTCGTCATTTCCGACGAGCGCCACGACGGTCTCTCCGGGATTGGCCACTTGCGTCGGCTCGATCACCACGTAGTCGCCGTTCATGATGTGGTCTTCAATCATGGAATTGCCCTTCACTTGCAGGACGAACGATTTGTCCGAGCGCGCGAACTCGCCGAGAGAAAGCGTCTCGCGATCTTCCACGGCTTCGAGCGGGCGGCCGGCGGCGATGCGGCCCATCAGCGGCAGCTCAACTGTATGCCGGTCGAGCACCTGCTCGCGCATCGGCTTGGGGAGCTTCGTGACTTCGATCGAGCGGCTCTGGTTGTAGCCGCGGCGGATGAATCCTTTGCGCTCGAGCGTGGTGATGTGCTTGTGCACGGTGGCCAGCGAAGTCAGTTTCAGCGAGCGCGCCATTTCCTCGAAGCTCGGCGAGTAGCCGTGCTTGTTGTGAAAGGCGACCAGAAAATCGAGCACTTCTTTTTGGCGTTTCGTCAGTGTCATGGCGCGCTCCTCCTATGCGCCCCTATCTTAGGCGAAGTAAAAGCGAAAAACAAGACAAATCTTTGAATCCACAGATGAACACTGATAAACACAGATAAAAGCCCGAGACAAATCCAGAAAAAACCCTACCGAGTTTGGACACAGAGTTTTGACCCTTTTGGAATTCCAGCCCTTTCCTAGCATTTATCAGTGTTCATCTGTGTTTATCTGTGGATTCGGTTTTCTCCTTCTTGTTCCTCTATGGCTCATGGCGCATAGGGTACATGGAATTTTCTTCGCGGCATTACATGGTCACTTCCATTGTGCTATGCTTGGTTATTGGAAGCCCTCTGGGGAACTTCGGCACCCGCAACTGATGGTCCTTGGGGCATACCGGGTGGTTAAAATTCATAATTAAGAATTGGAGCTTTCCTAAGCCATGGCTACGATTACGGACCCAGTCGTCCGCGCACACAAGCGCGAAGTCATCGAAAAGGCCGTTCTCCGCTTTTGCGGAGATTCCGGCGACGGCATGCAGATTACGGGCAACCAGTTCACGAACACGGTTGCGCTCTACGGAAACGACTTAGCTACATTCCCGGATTATCCCGCTGAAATTCGCGCCCCTGCGGGGACCCTCCCCGGCGTCAGCGGCTTCCAGATCCAATTTTCCTCGGGCGACGTGTTCACGCCGGGGGACGCCGTGGACGTGCTGGTGGCCATGAACCCGGCCGCGCTCAGGACCAATATTAAGGACCTGAAGACGAACGGCATCCTGATCGTAAACAGCGACGCTTTTACGGACAACGATTTGCGCAAGGCGGACCTGACCACGAATCCGCTGGAAGATCATTCCCTCGACGGCTACCGGCTCTTCCCCGTCGGGCTTGAACGGTTGACGCGCACCGCGCTGCAGGATCTGGGCCTCGACGCCAAGTCGATGGACCGCTGCAAAAACTTCTTTGCGCTGGGCATGTGCTACTGGCTCTACAACCGCACGATGGACCTGACCTACAAGTGGATCGAGGACAAGTTCAAGACCAAGGCCTTGCTGGTGGAAGCGAACAAGCTGGCCATGCGCGCGGGCTACAACTACTGCGAAGCGACCGAAGCATTTCAAGTCAGCTACGAAATTCCTCCCGCCAAGCTTACTCCCGGCACGTATCGCAACCTGAGCGGCAACCAGGCGCTGGCGATCGGCTTCGTGGCGGCGTCACAGAAGGCCGGCCTTCCGCTCTTCCTCGGCTCCTATCCGATCACGCCCGCTTCGGACATTCTGCACGAACTTTCCATGTACAAGAATTTCGGCGTCATGACGTTCCAGGCCGAAGACGAAATCGCGGCGATCACTTCGGCGATTGGCGCGTGCCTATTCCGGAGCCCTGGCGCTGACCACCACTTCCGGCCCCGGCATGGCGCTCAAGACCGAAGCGATGGGCCTGGCCGTCGCGACGGAATTGCCGCTCGTGATTTGCGACATCCAGCGCGGCGGCCCGTCCACGGGCTTGCCGACCAAGACCGAGCAGGCGGACCTTCTGCAGGCGATGTTTGGCCGCAACTCGGAAGCGCCGATTCCGATACTTGCGCCGTCGACGCCGGGCGATTGCTTCTGGGTCGCCGTCGAAGCCTGCCGCATCGCGCTCAAGTACATGGTTCCGGTCATCATCTTGTCCGACGGTTATCTGGCCAATGGCGCCGAACCGTGGCGCATTCCCAACGTCGATGAAATCCCAGGCATCCAGGTGAAATTCGCAACCGATCCCGTCGGATTCCTTCCCTACTAGCGCGACCCGCAAACGCTGGCGCGCCCGTGGGCGATTCCCGGCACGCCGGGACTGGAACACCGCATCGGCGGCATCGAGAAGCAGGACGTAACCGGAAACGTGAACTACGAGCCGCTGAACCACGAAAAGATGGTTCGAATTCGCGCGGCCAAAGTCGAAGCCATCGCGCAGGATATTCCGGACCTGGTTCCGGCGGGCGATCCCGACGGCGATCTGTTGATCGTGGCCTGGGGCTCGACGTACGGCGCGATCACCGCGGGCATGAAGACGATGCGCGCCAAGGGGCATCGCATCGGCCACGTCCATCTGCGGCATCTGAATCCGTTGGCCGCGCAATCTCGGAGAAGTGCTGGGGCGCTACCGGCAGGTACTGGTCCCGGAGATGAATCATGGGCCAGTTATCGATGCTGCTTGCGCGCGAAATTCCTGGTGGACGCGCAAGGCTACAACAAGATTCAGGGGCAGCCCTTCAAGCAATCGGAAATCGAAGCGAAGATCGAAGAAATTCTGGGCTGAGGCCCGACGGGGCAAGGAAAGATTCTGGAGAAAAGACCAATGACTACGGCATCGATTCCAGTACTGACCAAGAAGGATTTTCAGACGGACCAGGAAGTCCGCTGGTGTCCGGGCTGCGGAGATTACGCCATTCTCTCCGCCGTGCAGGCCGTGTTTCCTGAGCTGGGGATTCCGCGCGAAAAATTCGTCGTCATTTCCGGCATCGGCTGCTCGAGCCGCTTCCCGTATTACATGAATACGTTCGGCTTTCACACGATCCACGGCCGCGGGCCCGCCGTGGCCACCGGCGTCAAGATCACGCATCCCGAACTCGAAGTCTGGCTGGCGACCGGCGACGGCGATTCGCTCGCCATCGGCGGCAACCACACGATTCACATGCTGCGGCGCAACGTCGGCATCAAGGTGCTGATGTTCAACAACAAGATTTACGGGCTGACGAAGGGCCAGTATTCGCCGACTTCCGAATTCGGCAAGAAAACGAAGTCGACGCCGTTCGGCACCGCGGATCGCCGTTCAATCCGCTGGGCCTGGTGATCGGCGCGGACACTTCGTTCGTGGCGCGCTCGGTGGACGTCTTCCAGCAGCACCTGAAGGACACGCTGAGGAAGGCCGCGGCGCACAACGGCTCGGCCTACGTCGAAATCCTGCAGAACTGCAACATCTTCAACGACGGCGCGTGGTTCGATCTGACCGAAAAGGAAGCCCGCAGCGAGCACGTCGTCCAGCTCGAGCACGGCAAGCCGCTGATCTACGGCAAGAATCGCGACAAGGGCATTCGCCTCAACGGCATGGAACTCGAAGTCGTCCATCTCGGCAACGGCAACGGACTCACCGAGAAGGACATCCTCGTCCATGACGAGCACCATCCGAATCCCGCGTACGCCTTCCTGCTCGCGCAGATGGAAGACAAGCCCGGCTTCCCCACTCCCATCGGCGTGCTTCGCTCCTGGGACCGCGACCGCTACGAGGACGTGATGTCCAAGCAGATTCAGGACGTCATCGCCAAGCGCGGCCCCGGCGATCTGTCCAAGCTGCTGAACGCCGGCGATACCTGGGAAGTGCGGTAGCCTTTCCGCGAATTTCGAGCGAAATCAAATTTCAAAACAAGGGCGGCCCGGAAATTCGGGCCGCCTTTTTGTTTTCGGGAATGCGCTGCTGCAGATTCAGCGAATTTGAATGTGATTTGAGATTCAGTGAACCGGCAAAATTTGAGGACAGAAGTCGAGCGAAACATCGAATGCTGGAGACATGGTCTCCGGCATTCGATTGAACGAATCTGAAATGTGGAATTGCAGATCCGAGCGATTATGCTACTGGCCGCGTGCCTGCGACTGCGCAGTTCGGCGTCGCGATCTCCGCGCTGTGCGTGGCGAAATAATTCTCGTCGTTCAGCCGGCGATAAATCCGCCCCGCGACGCCGGCAGCCATGGCGCCCTTGATCACGCTGCTGTGGCCGCGCATCAGCACGACCAGGACGATCTTGGGATGCGCCTGATCGGCGTAGGAAACAAACCAACCGAGGCGCGAAGCCGTATCCGAGCAGGTTCCCGTCTTGCCGAGCGCCTGCGCATCGTCGGAAATGTAGCTGGAGCGCGCCGTGCCGTAGAGCACCGCGGCGAGCATGCCGTCGCGCACTTCCGGCAGGAGCGATTCGATGTTGAGCTGCCGCTTGACGCGCGGCGCGAAATTCGCTTGTTCCTCCGCTGTGCGCGGATATTGCAGGTAATAGAGCGTGCCGCCGTTGGCGATGCTCGATACCAGAGCGCCGAGTTGCAGCGGCGTCATCTGAATTCCCTGGCCAAAGCTGGACATTCGCGCCACGCCGCCAAAGGAGGGCGGCTCGGAGGGAAATCCGCCCGGGATGCTCTTCGGGAATCTGATACCCGGCCAGTTCGCCGAGCCCCAGGAGGCGGCCGTAGTGCGAAACGGTGTCAAATCCCATGCGCCGGCCAAGCTCCTCGAAGAAAGCGTTATTGGAATGCGCCAGCGCTTCGGTGAGGTTCAAATACTTGCGGGCAGCGACGCGGATCATCGTGTCGCGCGTCACCACGCCTTCCTGCAACGCCGCAACCGCGATCACCGGCTTGATCGTCGAGCAAGGAATGAAGCCGGCGGAAAATGCCAGATTCTGATTGACGACCGTGAGGATGCGTCCGCTGGCCGGATCGATGGCGACGACCGAACCGTTGTAGCGGCCCAGCGCGTCAACGGCAGCCTTGCGCACGATCGGATCGTCGTATGCCGAGACGTCGCCCTTCTCGGAGTCCGTAAACGTAGGCACGCCGTAGCGCGAGGATGAGCTTCTCTTAATCGAAGCGCGAGCGGCGCGTGGCGCGGGAGCCGCCAGTGCGGGTGAACTCCCTGCAATCGAGAGGCAGAGGAGAATTGCGAGAAATCGATAATGGCTGGGCCGAGACGTCATGATCATTCGTTCCAATCTGGACCGCTTTAGCGCTCCCGAAGCGCGTTTCGAGGCTTAAGCTCTGATTCTAGGTAATTTGCCCGCTCGAACGCAATAGCTAATCTCAACTATTACGTACTATCACGCACGGGGCCATTCTCAGGTACCTTCGTACTAGCTTGAAAATACACTGCCTACGGGTGGAACAGAGATTACGCGGAGTGTATCCGGGCGGAACAATTGGTTCAAGAAGAGGCACGAACGATGCTGGCGTGGGTCGTTCGAAGCAGTTTCGCGGCCCGGCAGACTGCCGGGCCGCGATTAGTAGAAGCTAATATTCTGCCGGCTACGCCGATTACTTCACCGGGCGCGGCTTGCCTGCTGCCGCGGAGGCGGCAGCGGCGGCAGCCTGAACGGCGGGCTTTTCCGCCTGTGCCGCCGGGGCCGGCGTGCCATTGGCCGCGCCGGGAATGGGAATATTCATCTTCTTTCGCAGCGTGTTTTCGATTTTTCCGCGGATGTCGGCGTGTTCCTTCAAGAACACGCGCGCATTTTCGCGGCCCTGGCCGAGCCGCTCGCCGCCAAACGAAATCCACGTGCCGGACTTTTCGAGGACGCCCTTTTCCACGCCGAGGTCGATCAAGTCGCCTTCGCGGGAAACGCCTTCGCCGTAGAGGATGTCGAACTCGGCTTCGCGGAACGGCGCGGCCACCTTGTTCTTCACCACTTTGGCGCGCGTGCGCGAGCCGATGACGCGGTCGCCTTCCTTGATGGACTGGATGCGGCGAATATCGAGGCGGATCGAGGAGTAGAATTTCAGCGCGCGCCCGCCGGTCGTGGTTTCCGGATTGCCGAACATCACGCCGATTTTTTCGCGAATCTGGTTGATGAAGATCAGGCAGGTGTGCGACTTCGACACGATGGCCGTGAGCTTCCGCAGCGCCTGCGACATCAGGCGCGCCTGCAAACCCATCTGCGGATCGCCCATGTCGCCTTCGAGTTCGGCGCGCGGCACGAGCGCGGCGACCGAATCCACCACGATCACGTCCACGGCGCCCGACTGGATCAGCTTCTGCGCGATTTCCAGCGCCTGCTCGCCGTTGTCCGGCTGCGACACCAGCAGATTGTCCACGTCCACGCCCAGCTTTCGCGCGTAGACCGGATCGAGCGCGTGCTCGGCGTCGATGAACGCCGCCTGGCCGCCCATCTTCTGCGCTTCGGCGATGATGTGCAGCGTCAGCGTCGTTTTGCCGCCCGATTCCGGGCCGTAGATTTCAATCACGCGCCCGCGCGGCACGCCGCCCACGCCCAGCGCCGCGTCGATCGAAAGCGCCCCCGTGGGGATCACGCTGACCGGCACCAGCACGTCGCGGCTGCCCAGACGCATGATGGCGCCCTTGCCGTAATCCTTTTCGATCTGCGAAATCGCATTTTCCAGCATTTTCGTTTTTTCGTCCGTCATCACTTCACCTCGGAAGCTGAGTTGTCACGTATCGTGACTCGCGCGGGTTCTCTGGAGTCTACTACAAAGCGTCCCGCCTGGCGCAAATTCATTGCGAGAGGCAAGATACCATATGGCGAAGAAAAAGCAAATACTATTTACGCGCCCCCCCGCCGAGACTACAACCTTGCTCGACTTAGGCCCCCCCCAAAAACTTTAACACAGAGAACACAGAGAAATGCGGGGGGGGAGAAAACCGGAGAGATTTCGGGATCAGTGGCAGGCTGGATCTCTCCGCGTTCTCTGTGGCCGTTCTCGGTGTTCTCTGTGTTAAAGCCTTTTCCGTGAATATGTTCCACGCAGATGGAACGCTAACCGGCTACCGTGTATACCCATAAAACCCGCGCCCGCTCTTGCGGCCGAGCCAGCCTGCGGCGACCATTTTCCGCAGCAGCGGGCAGGCGCGATATTTCGGATCGCCGAATCCTTCGTACAGCACGTCGAGGATATTCACGCACACGTCCAGGCCGATGAAATCGGCGAGTTCGAGCGGGCCCATGGGATGATTCATTCCCAGTTTCATGATGGCGTCGACGGCTTCGGCGGTGGCGACGCCTTCCATGACGGCGAAGGCGGCTTCGTTGATCATCGGCAGCAGCACGCGATTGGAGACGAAGCCGGGGGCGTCGTTGACCGCGACGGGCTTTTTCTCGAGGCGCTCGCACAGCGCCATGGTGGTGTGAAATGTTTCGTCGCTCGTTTGCAGCGCGCGGATCACTTCGACGAGAGCCATCACCGGCACGGGATTCATGAAGTGCATGCCGATGAAGCGGTCGGGGCGGCCCGTTGCCGCGGCGAGGGTCGTCACCGAAATCGAGGAGGTGTTCGACGCGAGGATCACTTCGGGGCGCAGCAGTTTGTCCGCTTCGCGCAGGACGGAAAGTTTCAGGTCCAGGCGCTCGGGCACGGCTTCGACGGCAAAATCGGCGCGCGCAATTTGGGAAAAATCGGTGGTCGCTTTGAATGCGGCCGAGGATTTTTGACTTGTCTCCCTTCGGCGATCTTGCCTTTTTTCACTTCGCGGTCGAGATTCTTCGCGATTGTGTCGCGGGCGCGAGTCGAGGAAGCTTTCCTCGACGTCGCGCAGAATCACGGTGTAGCCGCAGCGGGCGAAGACGTGCGCGATGCCGTTGCCCATGGTTCCCGCGCCGAGCACGGCCACGGTGCGGATGGTGTCGAGTGTCATTTCTTCTCCTTGCGGTCAAGGGGCATTGGTAGCGCATACTTTAGTCTGTGGGGTTTGGTTGGCATGCCGAGGCGCGCGCTTGAGCCATGGTTTATTGGAATCTCAGTGGCATCGAAATACGCACTACCTAAACCTCACAAGCTAAAGTCTGCGCCACTATCACTCCGGCGGGCTTGCTTCCACTACTTCGCGGACAATTTCCTTTGCTCGGGCTTCCTGTTCGGGGCGAACCACCAGGCGCCAGTGGCCTGCTTCGGAAAGCTTGCGCGATGCGATTCCAATTTCGCGCAGGCAGGCGCTCAAGGTGTCCGCGAATTCCTCCTTATCGCCGTTCCAGACTTCGGCAACGGGATCGTCCTCGTCCCAATCTTCCGATGAATCCGGTTCCAGGCTCGTTTGCTCATCGCTGTCCGCATCATCCGATTCCGGAAGCGCCAGCGATTCGATTTCTTCGGGAGTCAATTCGTCGGGATCGACGCGTCCCTCCAGATCGAGAAGAATCTTTCTGGCCCTCTCCTGATCCGCTTCGGAAATCCAAATTTCCATTTTCCGATTCCGTCGGAAGAAAACTGAAGGAAGCTCTTGGAATCCGGGAGCAGTAAATGGAATGCCGGCGTTTTCGAGCGCTTCCTTGACTCTTTCGTATTCGGCGGGATCGTTGCCCCGCCAGATGGAAACGATTCGAACATCTTCGGCAGAGATTTGCCTCCGGCGATTCGAGCGCATCCACCAGCGCAACGCCGCAGTCGGCGCACTGGGTCACGCCGCGAATATATTCGCATTTGCAATTGGGGCAAATCATGGGCGGTGCATTCTACCGCTGGTCCGGGCCGGAATCTATCCTTCCGTGATTTCGCGCGCGATGTCTCGCGCGCGCGTCAAATCCTCGGGACGGACGCAGAGCCGGGCGCGATGGCCCGGTTCATCCGGAATGCGGCTGGGGATGCCGTTTTCGCGGAGCGCGCTGGCCAGGTATTCGGCCATGGACTCATCTTCGCCGGACCAGACTTCGGAGGTCGCCTCTTTGGGATCCCAATCGTAAGGCAGCGGTTGCTTGGCATCGAGACGGTCATAGCTCCTGCATCGAGGAACCGCTGGAATCCTGGGAAGCGCTTTCTTTGCTTTCCACCCAGTCCAATGCGCCATTCGCCCGCTCCAGATCGGAGGCGTGGACTCGAATTTCAAAGCCGGGAGTCGCTTCCAGATAATACGGGCGGGAAGAAAGAAAGCCGCCGGCGGGATCGTAGACCTGCGTCTGCCAGAAAGGGATGGCTTCGTCGCGCAGCGCCGCTTGCAGCGCGGTGAATTTGGCGGGATCGGAACCGCGCCAGAGAATTTCGAGAGAGTCGTTAGTCATGAGAGTGGCATTGTAGCGCGCCTCTTCAGATGGGAGCGGTTCAGCCTGTCTGGGTTTGACTTCTGCCAGGAACATTTAAAGTCAAAAGCAGACAGGCTGAAGCCTGTCCTACTGGCGCTCGACGGCCAGCGCGACGGCGTTGCCGCCGCCGAGGCACAACGCGGCGATTCCGCGATGCACGTTGCGGCGCTGCATTTCGTAGAGCAGCGTCGTCAGGATGCGCGCGCCGGAAGCGCCGATGGGATGCCCGATGGCCACGGCGCCGCCGTTCACGTTTACTTTCGCGGGATCGAGGCGCAGCTCGCGCGTCACGGCGATCGCGGCCGCGGCAAACGCTTCGTTCAATTCGTACAGGTCCACGTCGCGGTCGCGGTCCCAGCCTGTCTTTTCGAGGATTTTTTCCACGGCGTAGATGGGCGCCTCATGATCCATTTGGGATCGACGCCGCTCACGGCCTGCGCGACGATCCGCGCCATCGGCGTCTTGCCGAGGCGCGCCGCGTTGCGTTCGCTCGTGACCACGAGCGCCGCCGCGCCGTCATTCGTGCCCGGGGCGTTGCCGGCCGTCACGGTGCCGTCCTTCTTGAACGCCGGGCGCAATTTGCCCAGCGCTTCGAGCGAAGCATCCTCGCGCGGCGACTCGTCGTACTTGATCACCACGGGATCGCCCTTCTTCTGCGGAATTTCGACCGGCACAATCTGCGATTCGATGAAGCAGGATTTTCTGGCGCGCACGGCGCGCTGGTGGCTCTCCAGAGCAAATTGATCCTGCTCCTGCCGCGTGATGCCGTATTTTTCCGCCACGAGTTCGGCGGTGATGCCCATGTGAAAATCGTTGTACACGTCCCACAAACCGTCGCGCACCATCGAGTCCACGACTTCCGCATTTCCGTAGCGGTAGCCGGTGCGCGCGCCCGGCAACAAATAAGGGCAGTTGGACATCGATTCCATGCCGCCCGCGACCACGATTTCGGTTTCGCCCAGCATGACGCCCTGCGCCGCGAGGCCCACGGCCTTCAATCCCGAGCCGCAAACTTTATTGATGGTCATGGCCGCAACGCGCACGTCGAGCCCCGCGCCCAGGCCCGCCTGCCGCGCGGGATTCTGCCCGAGCCCCGCTTGCACGACGTTGCCCATGATGATTTCGTCCACCGCTTTCGGCTCGATGCCCGCGCGGCGCACCGCTTCGGCGACGACTTTCGCGCCGAGTTGCGTGGCGGAAAGCGGCGCAAGTCCGCCCTGAAATTTTCCGATGGGCGTACGAACGGCGCTGAGGATGACGGCTTGGTCCATGGTTGCTCTCCCGGACATGACAATAACGGGGTGCGCCACCGGAGCGGTGGCATCGCCATGGCCCAGTATAGGAGGGAGTCAGAGCGCGGGTCAATTTCGCGCGGTTCAGGCCGCGCGAGTTTGCCTATTCGTGCTTGACGCGCAGGGGCGGCTTGATTCTGCGCTTGAGGTGAAAATAGATCCTTTCCTGCGAAGTCATTTTCCGATGCATGACTTTTTCAAAGATGCGCTCAATCGGAGTTTCCGTAGGGGCGCGGGCACGGCTTCG
This sequence comes from uncultured Acidobacteriota bacterium, assembly GCA_963819395.1. Taxonomy (GTDB): domain Bacteria; phylum Acidobacteriota; class Terriglobia; order Acidiferrales; family UBA7541; genus Palsa-360. The sequence goes on along the minus strand of CAWFVW010000001.1, from coordinate 151,291 downwards.
ATGAGACATTAGGGGACCTCCTTTTGTCTCGATCTGTTTTTCCGTTCAAAATCTTCGCTGGCCTGCCGGAGTGTTAATTGGCCGGTACATTACCATCAGTCTTAATTAGATGTTACATATATTTTGTAACCTATTTGCATCTTTAACATTTTTGTTACCTCGGTGCCTGTTAACGCCGCGAATGCCGCGCGTGTGCTACTGTTGTGCGGCTGGGATGATTCAAGATGGCCGACCTGTTTGAACATGCCGGCGCCCCGGCGCCGGGCATTCAGCTCAATCCCGAGCAGCGCGCCGCCGTGCATCACGGCGAAGGGCCGCTGGTGGTGGTGGCCGGCGCGGGCACGGGCAAAACTCGCGTCATCACCGAGCGCATCCGCTATCTGCTGGATACGCAGCCGGAACTCACCGGCAAGGAAATCCTGGGCCTGACGTTCACCGACAAGGCCGCCGCGGAAATGAAGCACCGCGTGGTCGCGGCGGCGCGCGAGCGCGGAGAATCGGAAGCGGAACGCGCCGAGGCGGTCACGCTCAGCACGTTTCACTCGTTCTGCAACGCGCTGCTGCAGGAACTCGATCCGGACCTCAAGCCCATCGACAAAATCGACCACTGGATTCTGCTGCGCCGCAACCTGCCTCTGCTGCAACTGGAGCACTACCGGCGGCTGGCCGAGCCGGGACAATTTCTGGGCGACTTCGTGGAATTTTTCTCGCGCTGCCAGGATGAGCTGGTCACGCCGGACGACTACCAGCGCTATGCCGTCGGAGCAGGCGGAAAATTTTCAGCGCGTCCGCGGCGCGATGCCCGAAGACGAGCGCCGCATCCGCGACGAAGAAATCGCCAAGATCCAGGAAATTGCGCGGGCCTACCGCGCCAGCGATCTTCTGCTGCGCGAACGCAAGCTGCTCACGTTTGGCACGCAGATCATGGACGCCGTCCTGCATCTCCGCGACGAACGAATGCCCTGCGCGAAAAGCTTCGCGCGCGCTACCGCTACATTCTGGTCGACGAATTTCAGGACACCAACATCGCGCAACTCGAATTGCTCTGGCTGCTCGGCGGCGAGCGGCCCAACCTGGTCGTGGTGGGCGACCATCGCCAGGCCATTTACCGTTTTCGCGGCGCGTCGTTCGGCAGCTTCACGATTTTTCTGAAGCGCTTCGCCTCGGCGGGCGCCGCTCGCGGCGCACCAGGATCTGCTGCGGCCGCTCACGCTGAACTACCGCTCCGCCGGGCGAATCCTGCGCGTCGCGGGACAAGTGATCCGCCACAACGAAAAACCGACCAACATTCCCGAATACCCGCTGACGGCCGTCCGCGAAGACGGAGACAAAGTGCGGATCGTCACGCACCGATCGAGCGAAGCCGAGGCGCAGTGGGTTGCCGGCGAACTCGAGCGGCTGCATCGCGCCGGAGCCAAATGGCGCACGTTCGCCGTGCTGTATCGCAGCCACGCGCATCGCGACAAGCTGGTGGACGCGCTCAAGGCGCGCAAGATTCCGTTCGTGATCAAGAATCTCTCGATCCTTTCGCACCGCCTGGTGCGCGACCTGATCGCCTATCTGCGGCTGATCGATCAGCCTTCGGACGACGTGGCCTGCGCGCGCGTGCTGGCGATGCCGGCGTGGGGCCTCGAACCCGCCGACCTGGTGCGCCTCATCGAACGCGCCGCCAAAGGCAAGGGCGTCTCCCTGTGGGACACGATGCAGGCCGCGAAAGGCGAGCCGCCCTTCTCCGGCGGCGGCCGCGATCTGGGAGCGCTCGTCGAACTCGTCACGGAGCTGCGAAAGAAAGCCCGGCAGTTGACGGCCGCGGAATTATTCGACGAGCTGGCCGAGGCCCTCGAAATCAGCTCCGCCGTGGCTGCCGAAGACCGCAAATATTTCGACCGCCTCGCGCAATTCGTGCGCGAGTGGCAGCCCAAGAGCGAAACGCAGCGCCTCAAGGAATTTGTCGAGTACCTGGATTATTTCGAGCAGGCCGGCGGATCGATCAACCTCGAGCAGGAATCCGGCGACGCGGTGCAGCTCATGACCGTGCACGCGGCGAAGGGGCTGGAATTCGACCACGTCTACGTCCTGCGCCTGGTGCAGCGCGGTTTTCCGGCGGGAGAAAAACCGCGCGTGCTCGAATTCCCCGCGGAATTGATGAAGGAAGAGCAGCCCCAGGGCAGCTTTCACATTCAGGAAGAGCGCCGCCTGTTTTACGTGGCCGTGACGCGCGCGCGGCACCGGCTCACGCTCAACACGGTCGTGAACAAACGCTCGAAGCCCTCGCCGTTCCTGGACGACATTCTGATGGACGCGCAGATCAAGCGCCGCGACGTCGAGCAGCTTGCGCCAACTCCGGCGAATGAGCCTCCCGCTCCCGCCGAAACGGAGCCGGCTCTGTTCGACATTGCCGGAGCGGCGCGCGCGGATCGGCTCGCGAATCGGCGAGTGGGCCGCGACCTATCGCCCGCCGGTGCCGGAACCGCTGCAGATCAGCCCTTCGGCGATCGGCACGCTGGAATCGTGCCCGCAAAAATATCTTTTCAGCTGCGCGTGGAAACTTCGCGGCGGGCCCGCGGCGGCCATGAGCTTTGGCAGCGTGATGCACAACACGATCAAATATTTCATCGGCGAGCTGGCCAAGGGGCACACGCTGCCGTTCGAGGAAGTGGCGCGGAAATTCGAGCTGGAGTGGACCTCGGCCGGATTCGAGGACGACTACCAGGAGCAGGAGTACAAGAAAGACGGCCTGGCCCAATTGCGCGCGTTCCACGCCAGCACGCTCGCCTCGCCGCCCAATGTCATCGCGCAGGAAAAAGCTTTCGAGCTGCCGATGGACAACAACGTCGTCCTCACCGGACGAATGGACCAGGTGAACCGCCTCGGCCCCGGCGAAGAAGAAATCGTCGACTACAAGACGGGCAGGCCGCGCAACGAGGACAAGGCGAAAAAAGACGTGCAACTGAGCGTCTACGCGCTCGCGGCCCGGGAAGTGTTCGACTGGAATCCCGCCAGGCTCACGCTGCATTTCCTGCAGACGAATCAGCCCGTGAGCGCCACGCGCGACGACAAGCAGCTCAAGAAAGTGCGCGCGGAAATTCAGGAAGCCGCCGCGGATATTCGCGCGGGCGAATTCCCCGCGAAGCCCGGCTTTGCATGCAGGTTCTGCGACTACGAATCCATCTGCCCCGCGCGCGAGCAAGGCGCGGCGGCCAGCGCTTCCGGCGAAGAGTAAGTCGGCACTCGTGCCGATCGCGCTTCTGAGATGCCGAGCGCTTCAAGATTGCAATTTGAGCCTTACGGCAGAGTGCCAGTGCAAAATAAAAAAGGGCGGCCACTGTTGCGACCGCCCTTTTTGGAAACGTTTTCTTTAGACCCGACTCGGTGTGTCGCGTTTCCCTGATGTGGCCGATTCGCGCATTCGCTCCGTGAACCGTTCTCCCCTCGGAGCAGCGAGCCAATCCATCGCAGACTCGCTATGGTTCTTTTACGAGTGTGCGCGCCGGAAGTCAAGAAGAAATTCCAGAAGTGCGAAACGAAAAAGCGATGCACTCCAGAAAAATATTTTGCGGGATGAACTTCGCAGCAAATGAGGCCCGTTTCACGCAGCAAAAAACGCGCGATGCGTTGCAGCGCCGGCGTCTCGCCAGGCGATTCTTGCGACATCGCGAGCAAGCATTGAAAATACCGCCGGCGGGACGCCGGCGCTAGCAAAAACCTGCGCGCTCGAGTGCAACAGGCCAGCTGAGTGATCGCTCGCTACGCAATCAGAGATTGAGCGTGACGAAATTATGAAAGACTACGGCGTTGCGTTGAGGTAATAGCCGTCGCGCGTGAGCAACGCCAGGCCGGGGCGCTTCACGCGCACTTCAATGGTGTGATAGGGCTTGGAGCGGTCGGTATGCGCGCCGGAATAGGCGATGGTGTACTGGTTGCGCGCCTGTTCGGAAACGCGCGCGTACAGTTCCTCGAGGTTTTCCCGGCTCATGCCGCCGTAAAAAATATCGCCGCCGGTCGCATGGGCGTACTTCGACAAAATATTGTTCCCGAGAAACGTGATGCCGCGATTCAAGTTCGCTTCGCCGACGCCGACGGCGTAAACGGAAATATCGGCGGACAGCAGCAGCTTCAGGGTTTCGTCGTACTTGTGCGTGTTGTTCTTGGCATTCTGCCCGTCGGAGATCAGGAAAATAATCTTGCGCCTCTCGCGCGGCCGGTCCTGCAACTGTTCGGCGGCGGCGTAAATCGCGTCGGTGACGTGTTTGGTGTTGGGATGCCCGTTGGCTTCGGCCGGAACCGTCGCGGGCCCGGGCGGCTGCGCCGTGTTGACGCGCGGGCCGTTCGTCATCGTGTAGGAGCCGACGCCGGGAAACGAACTGCTGAGGTCGATGTGCTTGAGCTGCGTGAGAAGCGTGTCGTTGTCGGCGATGAAATCCTCGGAGATTTGCTCGGGAACTTCATCGAAGCGCCACAAGGAAACCTCGTCGGAAGCGCTGAACGCGCCCGCCAGGGTCTCCAGGGTCTTCTGAACCTTTTCCGCCGTGCCTCGCTTCAGGTCATCGTCAATCAGGATGGCCGCCGACAAGGGAAACGCATCCGCGGAAAACAGTGCGATCGGCTGCTCGACGCCGTCTTCAAAGACGCGGAAGTCGTTTTGCTGGAGGTCGGTCACCAGTTCGCCCGCGCTGTCCTTCACCGTCACGGGCACGACCACCAGGGACACCGTCGTCCGGATTCGAGCGCGGGGATCTTGCGCTTGCGAGCGATGGCTCCTGACCGGCGCCCTGGCCGAACACCACCTGCGCACGCAAGACCATGAATGGCAGCCAAAGCCAGGCAAATCGTCACGCTCACGGCCAGGAATTTTCGTGGACATTTCATGGGTGTCCCGTCACTATTTCCGCGTGGGCTGCCACCGGGCGCCACGCTTCTTGAGTCTTAAATGGCATCTTAATGTCCCGGCGCGGCATCCAACACGCCATCGCAGCCGACGGAGATTATACAATGCGGATTCGAGCCATCCTTTCCTATCTGTGCGTCGCATCTCTTGCGGGAGGGCTGGCCTTTGCCGCGCCTCCCGGCCAAATCCGCGTGCAAGTGAACCTGGTGAACCTTTTCGCCACGGTGCGCGACAAACACAAGGCGATTGTCACCGGCTTAAAACAAGATGACTTCCAGGTCTATGAGGATGGCCAGCTCCAGGAAATTACCAATTTTTCCGCGGAATCCAACCTGCCCATTACCCTGGGCATTCTGATGGATACCAGCGGCAGCGAGTACTACATGCTTTCCGCGAGAAAAAGAGGCGGGTTCGCGCTTCCTCGGCCGGGTGTTGCGCAAGGGCGACCTGGCCATGGTCATGACCTTTGATACGGACGTGGACCTGCTCGCCGATTTCACCGATGACCGCGGGATGCTGGATCGCGCCATCAACCGCGCGCAGATCAATGCCCCCAGCGGCGGGATGATTGCGCAGGGTCCCCTGCCCTCGAGCGGCTGGGCGGCACGAATTTCTATGACGCCGTTTACCTCGCCGCCCATGACAAGCTGTCCGATGAAGCGGGCAGGAAAGCCATCGTTGTCCTGACCGACGCGGAAGATACCGGAAGCAAATTGAGGCTGCCGGACGCCATCGAAGCCGCGCAGCGGACCGACACGGTTGTCCATATTCTGCTGGTTGCCGCCGATGGAGGCGACCAGAGCGTCGCCAAGAGGCTCACCGACGATACCGGCGGGCGGATGATCATCGTGCGCAGCGAAAAGAACCTGGAGCAGGCGTTCGATGAAATTTCGGAAGAACTGCGCAGCCAGTACACCCTCGGCTACACTCCCACCAACAAGAAGCACGACGGAAGCTACCGCAAGATCAAAGTGGAAATGAAGAACAAGGATTATTCCGTCCTCACCCGCCGCGGATACTACGCGCCCAACAACTGAGCAGGATCAAGTCGAGCGCTGTTTTCTCTCAGTAGCGCCGGCGTCTCGCCGGCAATTTTGCAATTGTGCATCGAACGAAAATGCCGGCGAAACGTCAGCGCTACTTGACTCCCAGTGCTGAAGCCTTGCAAGAATGCGGCTCAGGCTGGAGGGCGGCAGGTTTGGCGGCGGCGGGAATCGGAACGGAATAGTATCCCTTGCGGGCGCGAACGACCACGTCCTTGCGATCGGTTTGGATCCGGATGGTGTGGTACTTGCCGTCCGGAGAGCGGCCCGCGGGACTGTAGGCCAGCGCGTATTGATGGCGCAATTCGTCTCCGATGTCGAGAAACGACTGGCCCAGATCATCGACCTGGTAGGGAAAGAAAGCGCGGCCTCCGGTTTCCACCGCAAGTTGTTCGAGGACTTTATCTCCCTCGCTCTTTTTCGTACTTGCGGCTGATTCGCTTGGTGGGATTCTTTTCGTCCTCGGCCGATAACCCAGTCCGTGCTCGTGCTGATCGAGTAGATGATCACGCCCGCGCGCTGCGCCATTTCCACGGACTCGCCGCGGGAGCGATTGCTGCTGTTGTCATCGCCGTCGGAAATCACCACCAGCACGCGCCGCACGTCCGAGTTCGGGCCGGGAGGCAGCGGCGAATTCTTCAACAAATGATCGCTGGCCGCGTACACGGCGTCGTACAGGGACGTGCCGCCGCCGGCCCGCTGCTTCAGGATGGTGTCGCGAATCTCGCCGGTATCGCCCGTGAAATCCTTGATGATTTGCGGGCCGTCGTCGAAGGTCATCAGGAACGCCTGGTCCTTCCCGCGGCGCAAGGCGTTAAATATGAAATCGATGGCGGCGTCCTGCTCGAATTTCAAACGCTCCCGAATGCTGTTGGAAGTGTCCAGCACCATGCCGATGCGCAGCGGAAGATCGGTGGGCTGGCTGAAATCGGTGATTTCCTGCTGCACGCCGTCGTCGAATACCTTGAAATTTTCCTTGTTCAAATCGGTGACGAGTTTTTCGCGCTTGGTCACCACGCTGAACAGCACTTCCACCAGGTTGACGTTGCGGACGATCGCGCCCTGACGGTCGGCTTGCGGCGGGAGCTGCCGGCGGAGATTGCGGCGGCGCGGGAGGCTGCGCTTGCTGCGCGCCCACGACGGCCACAGCCGCGAGGAAACCAAGGATTGCGATCCACAGCGCCCGTTTTTTCATGATTGTTCTACGTACGGCGCAAGCGCGGCCTCGATCTCCGCGGCGCGCCAACCCAAAGATGCTCCCACCTGCTCGAAGTATACCCGCAAATCCCTTGGCAGCGGAGCGCGAACTTCCACCCAGGCGCCGCTCGAGGGATGCGAAAATCCGATGCCGCGCCGCATGCAGGAAGTTGCGCTCGAGGAGCGGCAGATTGCGCGTGCCGGCGCGCAGGCCGCGCGGCGCGCCGTAGAGCGTGTCTCCCACAACCGGATGCCCGATGGCCGCAAAGTGCGCGCGGATCTGGTGCGTGCGCCCGGTGTGCAGCGCGGCCTCGACCAGCGTGCAGCGGTCCAGGCGCGCGATCACGCGCCAGTCGGTTCGCGCGTGGCGGCCTTTGGCGGCGCGCGCGGTCATGCGCGTGCGGCGGCGCGGATCGCGGGAAATGGGCAGCGTGATCGTGCCGGAATCGCGCGGCATCTTGCCGTGCACGAGCGCCAGATAAATTTTTCGGACGTTGCGCGAACGGAATTGTTCGGAGAGATTTTCGTGCGCCTGGTCATTCCGCGCCACCACCATCGCGCCCGACGTTTCGCGGTCCAGGCGATGCACGATGCCCGGACGCAGCGCGCCGCCCGCCGCGGAAAGTTTTCCCAGGCGGTGCAGCAGCGCGTTCACCAGCGTCCCGCGCGAGTGGCCCGCGCCCGCATGGACCACCATCCCGGCGGGTTTGTTCACAATCACGAAATCGTCGTCCACGTACAAGCAGATCGAGCGGCAGATCTTCCGGCAGGGCCTCCAGCGCGGGCCGCGGCAGAACTTCGATCTCGATGGTTTCTCCGGCCGCGACTCGGTGCGAAACCTTGGCGATGTGGCCGTCCACGCGAACGTGGCCTTCGCGGATCAGTTCCTGGATGCGCGTGCGGCTCAGCTCAGGGACACGCTCGGCGAGAAATAAATCCAGCCGCCGCCCCGCGTCGCCTGATGCGGCGGTGAGGGTTTGGGGTTTAGTGGCGCAGGCTTCAGCCTGTGGTTTTTTGTTCGGCGTGTTCAATGTCGTGAAGGTTGGACCTGCTTGATTCTTGTCTCAGCATCAACAAAAACCCACAAGCTGAAGCCTGTGCTACTAAACCCGTCCCCGTTTTTCGGCGTTTGGAATGTGCTGCGTCTGCCGCGCGCCGAATAACAATTCAATGAGCACCAAGACCGCTCCAATCGTGATCGCGGAATCGGCGACGTTGAACGCGGGCCAAATGTATTTCCAGAGCCGGACTTCCAGGAAATCCGTCACGCCGCCGTGGATCACTCGGTCGAGCGCGTTGCCTGCCGCGCCGCCAAGAATCAGCGCGAGCCCGCATTGCGCCAGCGCGCCGCCGGCGCGGCCCGTGACGATCATCCACACCAGCAAAACCATCACGGCCGCGGAACTTAACACCAAGAGCGGCGCAAGCCACGGCGAACTCGAATCGGAAAACACGCCGAACGCGATGCCGGGATTCTGGCTGTGAACCAGAACCACGATGTCCGAAACGATGGAATGGCGGAAGAACGGGCTGGTGTAGCGTTCGATGGCAAATTTCGTGGCGCGGTCCGCGGCCAGCACCGCGAGCGACAGCCACAGCCAGCGCGCCCCGCTCACGCGGACGCGGCCCCTTGTCCTCCCGCATGGCCCGACTCTTCAATTTCGGTGAGCGCCTTCACGCAGCGCTCGCACACCGTCGGGTAATCGGCGTTTTCGCCGACGTGCGTGGAATAATTCCAGCAGCGCTCGCACTTCGCGCCGTCGGCGCGCTGCACCGCCACGCTCAATCCCGGAAGCGATTCCGATTTTTGCGCGTCCGCAGGCGCCGTTGCGGCGAGTTCCACCTGCGAAACGATGAACAGGCCGGGAAGCCAGCTTTTGTATTGTTCCAGCAGAGGAGCCAAATCCTGCGCCGCGTTCAAAACGACTTTGGCTTCGAGCGCGCCCGAAATCGTTTTCGCGTTGCGCGCCGCTTCCAGCGCGCGCAGCACTTCCGTCCGCACCGCCAGCAGCTTTTCCCAGTTCGCCGACTTTGCGGCATCGAGCGGAGCGCCGAAGGCCTCAGCGGCCGGAAACAAAGCCAGGTGCGCGCTCTCGGGATCGCCCGCCACGCGCGGAAAATATCTCCAGATTTCCTCGGCGGTGAAAACCATGATCGGCGTCGCGAGGCTCAGCAACGCCTTGGCGATGCGGTAGACGGCGGTTTGCGCCGAGCGGCGCGCGCGGTTTCGCGCGGCGAAAGTGTAGAGCCGGTCCTTCAGCACATCGAAATAAAATGCGCTGAGGTCCACCACGGCAAAATCGTGCAGCGCGTGGAAGACGCGGTGGAATTCAAATCCCTCGTACCACTTGCGGCATTGCGCGACGAGTTCCGCCGTGCGCGAAAGCATCCAGCGGTCGAGCTCTTCCATTTCGGCGTCGGGCACCGCATCGCGCGCGGGATCGAAATCGGCGAGATTGCCGAGCGCGAAGCGGAACGTGTTGCGCAGCTTGCGGTACGCCTCGGAAAGCTGCGTCATCACGTTGTCGGACATGCGCACGTCCGCCGTGTAATCCTGCGACGCAACCCACAGCCGCAGCAAATCCGCGCCCCACTTTTCGCACACTTCCGTGGGCAGCACGACGTTGCCGAGCGATTTCGACATCGGCTGGCCCTTGGCGTCGAGCGTCCAGCCGTGCGTGAGCACGTGCCGGTAGGGCGCGCCGTTGCGCACGGCGACGCCAACCAGCAGCGAGCTGTGGAACCATCCGCGATACTGGTCCGGCCCTTCGAGATACATGTCCGCCGGCCAGGGAAGTTTTTGCCCGTCGGCATCGAGGCGATCGAGCACCGCCAGATGCGAAGAGCCCGAATCGAACCACACATCCAGAATGTCGGTTTCCTTGCGCCAGCTGGATGCGCCGCAGGAACAGCGCGTGCCCGCGGGCAGAAGTTCTTCCACCGGATGCGTGAACCAGGCGTCGGCGCCCTCGACGCGTGAACCATTTCTGCACGAGCGCGTGCAGCGCCGCGTAGTCGTCAAACTGCTTGCCGCACTTGTCGCAATACAGGATCACCAGCGGCACGCCCCAGAAACGCTTTGCCGCGAAACGCACCAGTCCGGCCGCTCCGCGATCATCGAGTGAATCCGCTCGGCGCCCCACTCCGGCGTCCATTTCACTTTGGCAATTTCCGCAAGCGCGCGCGCACGGATCGCGCCCCGCACCGCTCCCCGCTCCGTCCAGATCGATGAACCATTGTTCGGTGGCGCGGAAAATCACCGGATTGTGGCAGCGCCAGCAATGCGGATAGCTGTGCGAAAGTTTCTGTTCGCCGAGCAGCGCCCCGCGATCGCGCAGCAGCGTAACAACGATGGGATTCGCCTCGAAGACTGTTTTGCCTTTGTACTCCGGCAGACCTTCCAGATAGCGGCCGTGGCCGTCAATCGGCGCGTACGCCTCAATGCCATATTTCTGCCCGGTCTGAAAGTCCTCGACGCCGTGGCCCGGCGCGGTGTGCACGATGCCGGTGCCCTGATCGAGCGTGACGTAATCGGCCAGCACCGCGGGCACAGTCAAATCCAGAAACGGATGCCTGAATTTCAGCTCCGCCAGATCTTTCCCCTTCCACGGCCCGCGCACGCTCCCTGCTTCGAGCTTCAACGCATCGAGCGCCGGGCCGACCAAATCCGCCGCGAGCAGCAACGCTCCGGCGGAAGTTTCGGCCACGACGTAATCGTAGTCAGGATGAAACGCGAGCGCGCGATTGTGCGGCAGCGTCCAGGGAGTGGTCGTCCAGATCACGGCGCTCACGCCCGCGCCGAGTTTTTCCGCTGCCGCGCCCGGCTCGACGGCAAATTTCACCCAGATCGACGGGCTGGTGTGATCTTCGTATTCGACTTCCGCTTCGGCCAGCGCCGTGGAATCGACGATGCACCAGTACACGGGCTTCAGCCCGCGATACACGTAGCCTTTTTCGAGAAACGTGACGAAGGCGTCGGCGATGGTGGCTTCGTACTGCGGGCTCATCGTCAGATACGGGTCTTCCCACTGCCCGAACACGCCGAGGCGCTTGAAATCCCGCCGGTGCTGATCCACGTAGCGCGAAGCGAATTCGCGGCACATGCGCCGGAATTCACCGGGCGGGACGCTTCCCTTTTTTCCGCCCAGTTCTTTTTCCACCTGCGTTTCGATCGGCAGCCCGTGGCAATCCCATCCGGGAACGTAGGGCGCGCGAAAGCCCGCCATCGTTTTCGACTTCACGACCATGTCCTTCAAAATTTTGTTCAGCCCGGTGCCGAGATGGATCGTGCCGGTCGGATAGGGCGGCCCGTCGTGCAGGACGTAGGACGGCGCGCCGGCGCGCGCCTGCTGGATGCGGTGATAGAGTTTCTTCTCTTCCCACTCCGCAAGCTGTTTCGGCTCGTTCTGCGGCAAGCTGGCCTTCATCGGAAAGGCCGTGCGCGGCAAGTTCAATGTGCTTTTCAAGTCAACGATTTTGGGCATAAGTTAGCTTCGAGTGCGGACTGTCCTTTTACGCTGAACGTACCCCGGTAACACCGGGAGCGTGCACGCCCGCCGAAAAATCGGCGGGGCTTGGCACAGGACAGTTTTTTCCTGTACCGCCGTGCCTGTACCGCCTAGTCTGGAAACCTTCTTCCTCGTGGTAACGTCCCAATGTTACAATGGATTTGGCAGTGTGTCAGCCGCCTGCCCCGCTGGGCATCCATTCGCGACGTGAGAGAATCGTACAGCGAGAGACAATTTTCGGTAGCGTGAGGCAAAAATAGCGTTGAGTACCATTGCGCCAAAGTGGAGTGACCCAGGCACGCCGCCACCCAAGGTGGTTCTGCCTGAGGGGAAAACTGCGCCGCGCCTCGGCGGCTCCCAGAAACCCCTGTCCCGCGGATTTCTCTCCAACCTGAGGGACTTCCTCATGGAACGTCCGGTGAAGGTCGCCAAGAATGTACGGGGCGATGTCTTCACCGTGCCGAATACGGCGGCGGCGTTGGCCGAAAATTTCAAAGAGTGGTTCAAGCCAACGCCCAAAGCCGTGTCCTCGCGCATGACGGTGGATTGGCAGCCGCCTTACAAAGTCATGTGGCAGAATCTTCGCGACCTCATTTCACCGCCCAAGCTGCCGCCGCTCAAGGTGACCAGCCAGCCGGTCAAGGTGAAAGACATCTGGTCCAAGGACAAGGCCTTCGGACCTTCGCAAGCCATTGCGCTCGCCGTGCATATTGGCATTACGGCGCTGGTCTTCTCTCCTCTGCTATATACAGTGGTCAAAAAAGCGACGGCAAACCCCGTCAATAATTCGCTCGTTACGCCGATTGATATTTCCGACTACGCCGCGAAGCTGCCCCCGGGCAAGGACAAGGCCGGAGGCGGCGGTGGAGGCGGCGAGAGAAATCCGCTTCCCGCAACAAAGGGCAAGGCGCCGAAGTTCAGTTTCAACCAGATTGCGCCCCCGATGGTGCACACCAAGCCCGATTCGACTATTCAGGCGACTCTGCTTGGGCCGCCGGACCTGAAAATCCCGAGCCCGAATATGGATAATTTCGGCGATCCGCTGGCCAAAATGCTGACCGATTCGGGCGGTCCCGGCGGCGGCAGCGGCATCGGAAGCGGCACGGGCACTGGGATTGGCAGCGGCGAAGGCGGCGGCCTGGGCCCGGGTTCCGGCGGCGGCACGGGCGGCGGGGCCTACCATCCGGGAACGGGCGGCGTCGGCTATCCGACTTGCGTCTATTGCCCTGATCCGAAATATTCCGAAGAAGCTCGCAAGGCAAAATATCAGGGCACGGTTGTTCTTCAGGCCGTCATCACGCCGGACGGCCGCGCCACGGAAATTCAAGTCGTGAAGGGCCCGGGACTTGGTCTGGAAGAAAAAGCGGTGGAAGCCGTGAAGCAATGGCGCTTCAAGCCCGCCAATGGACCCGGCGGAAAGCCGGTTCCCGTGGTCGTTCCCCATCGAAGTTACTTTCCGATTGCTTTAGTATTTTCCTCCTCGCCACATTTTCTTATCTTGCAGTTCTGACTATCGTTTGCCGTTTCCTCGCGCATTGATTACGATTTGAACGCGAGGTGGCCGCCGTGAAACCAAAAACAACCCGCGCTGCAAAATTGTTTCTCGCGACTTCGCAACATTTGCTCGCAAAACAAAGTCTTCCCCGCATCGTGAAATGCCTTCAACAGCTTTCCGAAGAGGAGATTTGGTGGCGGCCCAATGCGGCGTCCAACAGCGCAGGCAATCTCGTCCTGCATCTGTGCGGAAATGTCCGCCAGTGGATCATTTCGGGCCTCGGCGGGGCGGAGGACAGGCGGGAGCGCGACCGCGAATTTGCGGAGCGAGGGCCCATTCCCCGGCAAGTGCTCGTCACCCAACTGCGCCGGACTGTCCGGGATGCGTGCCGGGTGTTGGCGCAGCTCTCCGATGATTCGCTGTCGCGGAAATATGAAATTCAAGGCTTTCACGTTACGGGACTGGACGCGGCCTTCCACGTGGCCGAGCATTTCGGGTATCACACCGGCCAAATCATCTACATTACGAAACTCAAGCGCGCTCAGGATCTAAGATTCACGCACCTGCCCGTGATAAACAAAGAAGAAGAGGCAGCAGATGAGCTGTGGCGCCGGCGTCTCGCCGGCGGTTTTGCACTGAGTGGAGATTCGGAAAAGATCGCCGGCGGGACGCCGGCGCCACGCAGCACCAGCGCCATGAGAAATCAGGATTGGGCGCATAACCTCCGAATGCTTGCCGCGTACATGGCGGAAACACATCCTCGCGGAATCATTTCCAATGGCGTTCGCGGCGAGGTACACTTCGCCATGAGATCAATGAAGACAAAATCGTGCCTTCGCGCAGTGGCTCTGTCCATCGGATCCTTGATGATCGTGTTCCCCGCGCACCTCGCGGCGCAGTCCACCGGGCGCATCGAATTCGTGGCGCTCGTGGCGCCCACCGGGGGCCAGCCCGAGCCCGTCCGCCAATTGACGTTTTATCTTCTGCGCAAAAGCGTCGAAGACATTCGCGCGGAGGCCTTGCAAACGGCGCCCGCCCCCGCGATCTCGACAAGTTCATTGACGGCTCGAGCGTTTCGCCTGAGTTGAAAGCGTGGATGAAGAAACATCATTCCGTTCGGCTGTCCGGCGAAGATTTCACCAAGAGCCTGACTCCCGAGGATATCGTGGACATTCCCGAGTTTTTCAAAGCCTACATGGCGCACAACGAGGCCTATCGAGGAGTCGGCTTCCCCGAGCCGAAATTCAAGGAAAAAGACCGCAACTCCAATCCGGAAAAATACAAGGACGCAGAAGGAAGAATATAAAGCGGCTGTTCGTAAATTTATCGCGCCGCCCCGGACACGTAGCAGGGGATGGACCTCGAACTCGTCGATCTGAACCCGGACGCAAAATGGGAGTCGACTCGAAGGCAAGCAGCGCCAGCTCCTGGACGCCCGCGCATTTCAATTGGCCGAGGAGCGCTATCTCGTCGCGCGCACGAATACCGATCTCGAAGGGCGCGGATCCTTCGCGGGCGTCGCTCCCGGAAACTATTGGATCGGGATGCTCGGCGCGGAAGCGATTTCCGGCGATGTCCGCTTGCATTGGGATTTCCCGTGACGGTCCGGCAGGGTGAAACAGCAAGCGTCGAACTCTCCAACCTCAACGCCGCAAGGCCCAACACCACGGCGCAAAATTCCAATAACTGAGGATTCCTTCCGCAGTGACTTTCCTAGACGAGAGCGTGGCCTAGATGGGCACCTGGCCGCTCTGGATCGCCTTTAACGCCGGCGTCGCGCTCTTGCTGCTGCTCGATCTGGGATTGTTTCACCGGCGCGCGCACGTGATCTCGTTGCGCGAAGCGGCGATCGAGAGCGCGGCATGGATCGCGCTTTCGCTCGGTTTTGGCGCGTGGATTTTCATTTCGCATGGCCGCGGGCCGGGCCTCGAATTTTTCACCGGCTACGTCGTCGAAAAATCCCTCAGCCTGGACAATGTTTTCGTTTTCTTGCTGGTCTTCCAGTATTTTCGCGTCGATCCCCGCTACCAGCATCGCCTGTTGTTCTGGGGAGTCGTGGGCGCGCTCGTCCTGCGCGGCGCGATGGTCGCCGCGGGCGCCGCGCTGATCGCGAGGTTTGATTGGGTCCTCTATCTCTTCGGAGCTTTTCTGCTGTATTCGGGATTCAAGCTGTTCGGCGCCGACCATGCCGTGCACCCCGAAAAAAATCCGGTGGTGCGCTGGGCGCAAAAGTTTCTGCCCATGTCGCAGACGGAAACCGCGCAGGAATTATTTGTGCGGCAAGGCGGGCGATGGCTGTTCACGCCATTTTTTCTGGTCGTGATCGTGCTCGAAACCACGGATCTGCTCTTGGCGGTGGACTCGATCGCCGCCGTGTTTGGCGTGACGCGCGATCCCTTTATCGTCTACAGTTCCAACGTCTGCGCGATTCTTGGCCTGCGCGCCCTCTATTTTCTCCTGGCCGGAATCCTGCAATACTTTCAGTACCTGGATGAAGGCCTCGCGATTACCGTCATGTTTATCGGCGCAAAAATGCTCGCCAACCCGTGGGTGCATATTTCCACCGGCCTCTCGCTCGCGATTGTCGGCGGGATCATCGCCCTCTGCCATTCTCATCTCAGTGATCGCGGCGAAACTGCAAGAAACCACCCGTAAAAGGAAAGATCATCAAACGCGGCCGTATTGCGGCAGTCGCGGTGACGCCGGAACTCATACGCGCCTCGCGGACAGACGACCCCGCGGAGCGCGCGCGGACCGCGTTCAATCTGTTCAGCGCGGGCTTGGCCCGCGCCCTCGATTCCTTGCAGGATTGGGAACAGGATGAAGAATTGCGGAGGCTCATGGTCCGGGAAAAGCTTGAGAAAGCCACGCCCGTGGTTCCAGCATGTCGCCAGACTCACTGTCGGAATCGCCGTCCTGCCGGAAACGTTCGAGAAAATCCGCGCCGCCAATGGCTCTCCGCCACTCGCCGACGCGCCCGCCGACCAGGATGTGTTGGAATTCGAGCTCGAATTTGCAGAGAGCGGCATGCCTTATGTCCGCCTGGACATCCTGACGACGAAAGCGCCCGGCGGAAACGGCGCCATCGCGCGTTTCCTTGAAAAATTTGGCGAGGGAATTCAGCAGGTGGAAATTGACGTTACGGACGTGGACCGCGCCACGGAAATCCTGCGCACGCGATTCAAGATCGAGCCGATCTATCCCGCGACGCGCCCCGGAGCGAATGGCACCCGCGTGAATTTTTTCCTGGTGACGGCGATAAACAACCAAAAAGTGCTGGTGGAACTCGTCGAGCAGCCGAAGTAGGACAGGCTTCAGCCTGTCTGCTTTTCTGCGCGCGCGGCAACCAAAACGTGACAGGCTGAAGCCCGTCCTACTTAAGACGCACCCGCCAAAATCCAAAATTTTCACTTCGTATCGGAGAGCGCAACGTAGGCGCCCAGACCGATCATGCCGAAACCGGAGGCCATCCGCTGGCGCCGCCGGAATACGGCGCTGGCCTTGAGCTTGCCCCCGAGCGGGACGGCAAGCGAAACGACAAGCAGATCCGCGCCAGTATTCAGCCCTACGGAAACCGTCCCCAAAATCAGAAATTGCAAGAACACGTGGCCGAGCGCGGGCGAAATAAATTGCGGGATGAAAGAGAGAAAGAAGAGAGCCGTCTTGGGATTGAGAACTTCCGTGACGATTCCCTGGCCGAATGCGCCGCGGGAATGGACGAAAGTTTCACCGGACAATTCGGCGTTGCGGGTCTGGATCATGCGAATGCCAAGCCAGACGAGATAGGCGGCGCCCGCATATTTGATCGTGTGGAAAGCAACCGCGGAAGCCGCGAGGACGGCGGAAACGCCGAGAGCCGCAGCCAGGACGTGAAACAAGCCCCCCGCAAGGGTTCCGAGCGCGGACAACATTCCTTCGCGGCGTCCACCGGCGAGCGTGCGCGCGAGAACATAAAAAATGCCGGGACCGGGGGTCGCGGCGAGAACCACGGCAGCGGCGAAAAAGAGTAGGAACCTGTGTGCGTCGAGCATTTGGAAATTATAAGGGCAAAACCAGACAGGCTGAAGCCTGTCCTACTAGACTTTCCCGTACACCGGAATCGCCGCGCCGTGGATCACGCGCGCTTCTTCCGAGCACAAAAACAAAATGACGCGCGCGATTTCCTCCGGCTTCGGCCATTTGGAAAAATCCGCTCCCGGCATCGCCTTGCGGTTCGCGGCCGTGTCGATGATGCTGGGCAACACGGAATTCACATTGATGTTGTACGGCTTCACGTCCGCCGCAAGCGAATCGAACAGGGCCAGCGCGCCCGCTTTCGATGCCGCATAGAGCGCTCCTCCCGCCGCGTGATCGAAGGCCGCCTTCGACGCGATGTTCACGATCCATCCGCGATTTTGCTTGATCATTTGCGGCACGACGGCCCGCGCGAGGACAAATCCCGCCTTGAGATTGAGCTGCAGCATCTTGTCGTAGGTTCGAGGGTCCGCTTCCCAGAGATTTGTCCCGCCCGCATATCCGCCCACCGTATTCACGAGAATATCGAGGCGGCCGTGCTTCGCCACGATTTCCGCGACAAATTTCTCAACGGCCTGCGCGTCGGTCACGTCCACGCTCACGCCCGCCGGAGGCGTCGCTCCGATCCGCTGCGCGGCGGACACTGACCGCGGCAAATTCTTCCGGCGACCTGATAAGTAACCACCACCGTCGCGCCCGCTTCCAGAAACGCCATGGTGACTTCGCGGCCCAGTCCTCCGGTGCCGCCGGTTACGAGAACAATTTTGTCGTGGAAGTTCATGATGTCCCCAGTCGATTTTCCGCAATGGCGCGAATCATGTAGCGCCCACCTTCAGGTGGGCAATTGTGCGCTACAGAAGTGCCCACCTGAAGGTGGGCGCTACAAAACTCCTACTCCCCTGTCTGTTCGAGGAGCTTTGACACCAGCCCCGTCCATCCGGTCTGGTGGCTCGCGCCCAATCCCGCTCCGGTGTCTCCGTGAAAATATTCGTAAAACAAAATCAGATCGCGCCAGTAGGGATCGTTCTGAAATTTCTCGTTCGCGCCATACACCGGCCGGCGGCCGTTTTCATCGCGCAGAAAAATATGCGTCAGCGATCGGGAAAGTTCCGCGCTCACGTCCCACAGCGACATCTGCCGGCCCGAGCCGGACGGGACACTCCACGCGAAAATCATCGCCATAATAATGATGAAATTTCTGCAGCGATTCGATCATCAGAAAATTCGTGGGAAACCAGACGGGCCCGCGCCAATTCGAGTTTCCGCCGAACAAGCCGCTCTGCGATTCCCCCGGTTCGTAGTCCACGCGATATTCGTTGCCGTTGACCGTGAGAATATACGGATGCGCCGCGTGATATTTCGACAGCGCGCGGATGCCGTGCGGCGAAAAAAATTCCTCCTTGTTGACCATGTAGCCGACGATCCGCACGAGTTGCTTGCGGTCCACCAGCGAAAGCAGCCGGCGCACTCCGTTCGGCGAAGTCTGGCTGCTGTCCACGCGCGACGCAAAGCCCGGCATGTTGTCGAGGAACCATTGCATGCGCCGCTGAAAGCCCGGCAGGCGCGCGATCAGCTCCGGTTCCAGCGTCTCCACGGCAAACAGCGGAATCAGCCCGACCATCGAGCGCACTTTCAAGTAGTGCTGGTCGCCGTTCGGAAGGTGAATCGCGTCATAGAAAAATCCGTCTTCTTCATCCCAGAGCGCGATGCCCTCGGACCCGTGGGAGTTGATGGCGTCCGCGATGTGGACGAAGTGCTCGAAAAATTTGCTGGCCACGTCTTCGTAGGCCGGATCCTCGCGCGCGAGTTCCAGCGACGATCGCCAGCATGTTCAGGCAATACATCCCCATCCAGCTGGTGCCGTCCGATTGCTCGAGGTGTCCCCCGGTGGGCAGCGGCTGCGAGCGGTCGAACACGCCGATGTTGTCGAGGCCCAGGAAGCCGCCTTGAAACACGTTCATGCCGTCCGGATCCTTGCGATTCACCCACCAGGTGAAATTCAGCAGGAGTTTGTGGAACACGCGCTCGAGGAAGCCGCGGTCGGCGCGCCCGCGGATGCGCTTTTCGATCTTGTACACGCGCCAGGCCGCCCAGGCGTGCACCGGCGGATTCACGTCGCCAAACGCCCACTCGTACGCGGGCAACTGCCCGTTCGGATGCATGTACCATTCCCGCAGCAGGAGGATGAGCTGTTCCTTGGCAAAGTCCGGGTCGACCAGCGACAGCGCGACCGTATGAAACGCCAGGTCCCACGCCGCAAACCACGGATACTCCCATTTGTCCGGCATCGAGAGGACGTCCGCGTTGTAAAGGTGCGTCCAGTCGCGGTTGCGCCCCTTCTTGCGTTCCGGCGGCGGAGGCGGCTGGCCGGGATCTCCCTCCAGCCAGGTCCGCACATCGTAGTGATAGCACTGCTTGGACCAGAGCATGCCCGCAAGCGCCTGGCGCATGACACTGTGCGCGTCTTCCGAGCGCTCCTGCGGAAAGCGGCGCGCGTAAAACTGGTCCGCTTCGCCGCGGCGCAGATCGAACATTTTTTCGAACGCGGCGTCGAATGGATTCGCAGCGCCGTCTTTGGGTTCCGCGTTCGTCAGCCTCAAGCGAAGCGTCACCGATGCGCCCGGCGCGATCTTCGAACGATAGTGCGCGGCGCATTTCGTCCCCTTTTGCGCGGGATTGACGGCCTCCTTCACGCCGCCAATCACATACTCGTGAAAGCTGTCTTTCACGTACGGAGTTCCATCCGGATAACCGAACACGCGCTGAAAATTGGTTTCGTTTTCGGTGAAGAGCATTTCGGGCGCGCCTTCGGCCAGCAGCCACCGCTTGCCGTAACGGCTCTCCTCTGCCGCAACCACCGCAGCGCCCATAAAATCCGGAACGCGCGCACAGTTTGGGATGCCCGTGCTTCTCCCCGAACGACCAGATATTTCGAAACCACAGCGTCGGCAGCAGATCGAGCTGCGCTTCTTCCGGCCCGCGATTCCAGGCCGTGATCTTGATCAGAATGTCTTCCGGCGCGGCCTTGGCGTATTCCATGAACACGTCGAAATAGCGGTTTTCGTTGAATACGCCCGTGTCCATCAGTTCGAATTCCGGTTCGCGCTTCCCTCTCTTGCGATTTTCCTCGACGAGCTGGTCGTACGGAAAAGCTGCCTGGGGATATTTGTACAGGTACTTCATGTAGGAATGCGTCGGCGTCGAATCGAGGTAGAAGTAATACTCTTTCACGTCCTCGCCATGATTGCCTTCATTGCCCGTCAGCCCGAACAAGCGTTCCTTGAGGATGTGATCGCGCCCATTCCAAAGCGCCAGCGCGAAGCAGACACGCTGGTGGCGGTCGCTGATCCCGCCGATGCCGTCTTCCCCCCAGCGATACGCGCGCGACCGTGCCATGTCGTGCGGAAAATATTCCCACGCCGTCCCGCCCGGACTGTAATCCTCGCGGACCGTCCCCCACTGCCTCTCGGCAAGATACGGCCCCCAGCGCTTCCAGTGCTTGGTGCGCTGGTGGGATTCGTCCAGGCGCTGTTCTTCGGCTGTCATCGCATGCTTCCTCGCTCCAAAGAAAAGGTAGCACAGACTTCACAGGCTGCGGAAAGACTCGAGCCCCTGTCATTCTGAGCGGAGCGAAGAATCTCTCCTTGTTTCTTTTCTGATACTTAAATCCAAGAGAGATTCTTCGCTCCGCTCAGAATGACAGAACTGGGCATTTATTCCGCAGCCTGCTCAGTCTGTGGCTTTTGACTTTCGGCGCGCACAATGCTCCCGAACTGAATCGTGTGTCAACTCACCCGCAGCCGGGTGCTGGTTTTTTCAAAGTGGTCATGTTAACATGACCATAGTCCCGGAGAAGACACCATGAAACAAATGCGAGCAAGCGCGTTCAAAGCGCGTTGCCTGGCGGTGATGGATGCCATACAGGCAACCGGCGAGCCGGTCATCGTAACCAAGCGCGGCAAGCCCGTCGTTAAGGTGGTTCCAATAAAGCCGGAGAATGACGATATCTTCGGATTCATGGCGGGAAAAGGTACGATTATGGGGGACATCGAGTCTCCGGTAGTTCCGTTGAAAGAGTGGAAGATCTTTAGAGCCCGAAAGATCACCAGGCCAAAAAAATGATCCGCCTCCACAGCACTATTCCGCGCGTCAGTGGATCCATTGGCCTCCGCGTCACAGCTCGCTGCTTCGGCTTCTCTGACTGCTATTTCCGGTTCATAGGCGACGGCAGATGATTCTTCTCGATACTCATGTGCTGATCTGGCTGGCATTTGAACCTGGTAAGTTATCGAAATCGGCCAGAGATGCCATCCACACAAACAGCAGGGCCGGCGGCCTTGGAATTTCGGCGATTACGCTCTGGGAGGCTGCATGGCTAGTGACCCACCACCGAGTAGATTTTGCCGGGACTATCGACGCATTTCTCGAGGAAATTTCCTCGCGAACAGCAGTATTCCCCATTACGGCGCCGATTGCTATTCTGGCGAATCAGCTTCCCGCAACGTATCCCGGCGATTCGAGCGACCGGTTGATCGGAGCGACCGCAATGTCTGAGGGAATCGCACTCGTCACGAAAGACAGTTCGATCCGGAACTTCAAGCAGATCAAGACGATTTGGTAGAGCCCAGCCACCAGTCAGGTAGGGGTGCCGCACCCTTGCCGTTCTTGCAAGGGTGCGGGTCGTAAATCCAGCGTCCCCGAATCCAATCCCGCTTAATGAATTTCGATCACCCGCGCCTGGCGGACGGCTGTGATCGCGCGGAGTTCGCGCGAGAACTTCGGGCGGAACTTTTTGGTCCACGTTGACGATGCCGATGGCTTCGTCGGAATTCTGCACGCGGCCGAGGGCGAAGTTGGCGATGTTGATCTTGTGTTTGCCGAGCAGCGTGCCGACGCGGCCGATGACGCCGGGGACGTCCTGGTTGCGGAAGAGCAGGAGGAAGCCGGTGAGCGGCGCGTCGATGTCGATGTTGTTCACGCCGAGAACGCGCAGCGCGTTGTTCAGGCCGATCATGCCGAGGACGGAAACTGTTTCGCCGTCGATGCGCAACGCCACGCCCAGCGAATTGGTGTACTTGGCGCGGCGCGCGCTGCGCACTTCGACGACCTCAATGCCGCGCGCCTTCGCGAAATTCCCGGCGTTAATCAGATTAATTTGATCGGCCAGAATTTGGCCCAGGACGCCCTTCAGCACGGCGTTTTTCACGAGGTGCGTGTTCAGGTCGGCGAGGCCGCCGTCGTAGCTGATCGAAACTTCCGAAAACGGCTTCTCCGTCAATTGCGCGACGAAAGTGCCCAGCTTTTCCCCGAGCTGAAGATAGGGCCCGAGCTTCTTGAACTCTTCGGGAGAAATGGCCGGCATGTTGACGGCGTTCTTGACGGCGCCGGTCGTCAGGTAATCGCGCAACTGTTCCGCGATGCGCGTGCCGACAACTTTCTGCGCCTCTTCGGTCGAGCCCGCGATGTGCGGCGTCGCGATCACTTTGGGATGCTGCACGAGGCGCGGATCGGCGGGCGGCTCGGCCTCAAATACGTCGAGCCCTGCGCCGGCCACGTGCCCGCTTTCGAGCGCCGCGAGCAGCGCCGCTTCGTCCACCAGTTCGCCGCGCGCGCAATTGGCGATGCGCACGCCTTTTTTGGTCAGCGCGAGCGACTTGGCGTTGATCAAATGCCGGGTCTCCGGCGTCAGCGAGGAATGCAGGCTGATAAAATCGCTGGTCTTCAATAATTCTTCGAGCGGGACGAGGCGGATATTCTGCTCGGTGGCGAGCACGGTGGAAACGTAGGGATCGAAGGCGACGACCTTCATCTTGTGCGCCTGCGCGAGGCGCGCGACTTCCGTGCCGATCGTGCCGAGGCCGACGAGGCCCAGCGTCTTGTCGCGCAATTCGCTGCCCGTAAATTTCTTCTTGTCCCACTTGCCGGACTTCATCGAAGCGTCGGCCTGCGCCACGGGATGCGCCATGGCCAGCAGCATGGTCATCGTGTGTTCGGCCACGCTGATGGCGTTTCCGCCGGGAGTGTTCATGACGAGCACGCCTTTGCGCGTGGCGGCGTCGAGGTCGACGTTGTCCACGCCCACGCCGGCGCGCCCGATGACGCGCAGGCTCTTGGCCTTGTCCAGCAGCTCGGCCGTCACCTTCGTCGCGCTGCGGACGAGCAAGGCATCCGCGTCGCGAATTTCTTCCTCGACCTTCCCTTTCGTTTTGGGGAGATTCACGACGTTCCAGGAGGGATCCGCCTTCAGAATCCCCACCACGCTTTCATCGACGCTATCGGCAATCAGAATTTTCATTGTGCTCTCAAGATTCTCCGTGCCCTCGCATTTCTCTGTGTCCTCTGTGTTAAGTCTTTGCTTGTCAGAAGTCAAAAGACTTAACACAGAGGACACAGAGAAATACCGAGAACACAGAGAAAAGTCAATGCCGCCTAACTTGTTATGACGAATGCCGCAAATATACGTTCTGCGCGGCGCGAACACCGCTGCCGAGCTCGACTTTGTGGCCGACTTTCTGCAGCACGATTTCGAGCCCTCCGAGCACGGCCACCAGGTCGAGAAAATCGTAATACCCGAGATGGGCGATGCGGAACATGTGGCCCTTCATCGAGCCCTGTCCATCGGTAAGAATGGCGCCGAACCGCGCGCGCATCTCCTTGACCACCTTGGTGGACTCGATCCCCGCGGGAGCGTTGATGGCGGTCACGGCGTTCGCCGGCGAACTCACCGCAAAGTTCGTCAGGCCCAGCGCGACGGCCGCTTCGCGCGTCGCCTCGGCCAAAAGCGCGGCGTTGGCGATGAGGTTCTCGCGCCCAAGTTCCTTGATGTAATTCAAAGCCCCGTGCAGGCAAACGACAAGCGAAGTCGCCGGAGTGTAGCTCGATTCCCCCTTCGACAGGCTCTTGCGTTCCTTCGCATAGTCAAAGTAATAGCGCGGCAGTTTCGATTTTTCCATCGCCCGCGCAGCCTTTTCGCTGATGCTGGCGAACGCGAGGCCCGGCGGAATCATCGTGGCCTTCTGCGATCCGCCGATCATGATGTCGATTCCCCATTCGTCCGGGCGCAGGTCCGTGGTCCCGAGTCCGGTAATGGCGTCCACCACGAAGCAGCAATCCGGCAGCGCGGCCACAGCCTTGCCGAGCGTTTCGACGTCGTTGCGCACGCCCGTCGAGCTCTCGGTCGCCTGGATGAGCACGGCGCGGAACGGCCCGCCGGTTTCGAGATGCTTCTTCATTTCGCCGATGGGAACGGGGTGCCCGTAGGGCGCTTCCACGACCACCGATTCGATGCCGTAAGCTTTCGCGAGCTGCACCCAGCGCTCGCCAAATTTTCCCGCCGTCCCGATCAGCACGCGCTCGCCGGGAGAGAGCAGGTTCGACACCGCGCCTTCCATCGCGCCCGTGCCCGAACTGGCGAACACGATGACGTCATTCTTCGTATGGAAGTAATACCGCAGGTTTTCGAGCGTCTCCCGCATCAGCGCCCGGAACGCGTCCGTGCGGTGATGCAGCGTCATGGTCAGCGCGCGAAGCTGCGCTTCCAGCAGCAGAGGCGTCGGTCCGGGAGTAAACAGTCTTTCCTTGATGATTCCTGGCATATCGTTGTTCTCAGTCCATTCTTTTTAGATTAGGAAAAAAATTATTTGGGGCGCACGCAGTCCGGCTTGAGCCAAAGTCATTTTCAAGGGCATATCCGCCTTTGTGAGTCTGGTTGCAGGCAGGAATACAGGTTAAGGGATGGCGGGAAAATGGTCAACTTCTCCACGCCCTCCCGATGGGCGCGAAAAGCGGGAACCCGATTCGAAGAGACTCATCCGGAACGCGAAATTCGAGATCTGAGCGTGCCCAATCAAACTTTAGCATGCTCCTATGATTAGGAAAGTCGAGCGCTCAACCGGGATGCGCTCATCAGGTCTTTCGGGTTTGCTGTTTTCCTTCGTGAATGCAAGCCGTACAATTGAAGAATCGGTTCGAGTCGCGAATCGGAGGAGAAATCTGTAGCGCTCGCCTTCAGGCGAGCACGCTTTGGAATTTATTCTGCCCGCCTGAAGGCGGGCGCTACAAATTCGCCTCCACCCATGTTCGTACAGAATCTTGAACCGCGATTGCGATTTTGAAGGAAGTGCATCCATGGGCGAAAAAGTAAAAGTTGTCGATGTAACGGCTCGCGACGGATTGCAGAATGAACCGAAACCCGTGTCCACGCGAGACAAGCTCGCGCTGATCGAAAAGCTGATCCAGGCGGGCGTTTCCGATATTCAGGCCACCAGCTTCGTCCATCCCAAATGGGTGCCGCAAATGGCGGACGCGGAAGATGTGGCGGCCGGACTCGGCAAATTTGCAGGCGTGACGTTTTCCGCTTTGGTGCCCAACCTGAAAGGTTACGAGCGCGCCCTGGCCGCGGGCATTCGCCACATGGAATTCGTGATTGCCGCAAGCGAAACGTTTAACCGGAAAAATCTGAATCGCAGCATGGCCGAATCCCTGCAACTTCTGGAGCAAGCCACTCGCCTGGCCGAACGCGATGGCGTCGTCCTCCGCGTAGGCTTTTCCACCTGCTTCCATTGTCCCTTTGAAGGAAGAATCTCGAGCCAGGCGGTAGTGAACGCGGTTCGCGCCGCGCGCGAAATTGGCGCCGTGGCGCATCGCCATTTGCGACACCGATGGCATGGCCTTCCCGGATCAAGTCAAGGAAACGGTTGGCCGGCTGCTAAGCGAATTGAAAATGACCCGGCAGGATCTGGTGCTCCATTTTCACGACACGTACGGCCGAGGCCTGGCCAATACACTCGCGGGACTCGAATCAGGAGTTCGCGAATTTGACGCTTCCACCGCGGGCCTGGGCGGCTGCCCGTATTGCCCCGGCGCAAGCGGAAATCTCGCGACCGAAGATCTCGTCGATTTTCTGGAAGGCATGGGCTACGACACGGGAATCGATCTGGAGAAATTGCTGGACGCGGCCGAATTTGCGTGCCGCTTTTCGTCCCGGCCCTATCAAGGACATCTCCTGCGCGCGCGCCGTGCAGGCGCCTGCGGCGTGACTCCACCAGTTTCAGCATAAATTTCAGCAGCGGTTCAGTTTGGCTCTCGATGGAGCAAACGGCTGCCCGCCCCGAAAAAAACGGGCGGCCTCTACAAAACCCACGGCCAACAAGGCGGTTTTGTAGAGGCCGTTCTGTCCCGTGCCTTTCGGGACGGAACGGGCACTTTGCGCTCAGGCAAAGCTGATCATCAAGATTCAATTTCAATCACGACTGGATAAAACAGATGGCGCTTCCACTCCATGGTGTCCGCGTGCTGGACGTAACCAACGTCCTCGCAGGCCCTTTCTGCAGCTTTCAGCTCGTTCTGCTGGGAGCCGAAGTCATCAAGATCGAGCACCCGGAAAACGGAGATCTCGCCCGGCGCCTGGGCGCGGATGTGAAAGTGAATGACGGAATTGATGGGCATCTCGTTCGTAGCCGTCAACGCCGGCAAGCAATCCGTAACGATCAACCTCAAATCGCCGGAAGGCAAAGAGATTTTCAAGAAACTCGCGGCGATTTCGCACGTCGTGATCGAAAATTTCCGCCCCGGCGTCATGACCCGGCTGGGCCTCGATTATCCAGTGCTGGTCGAAAGTGAATCCCCGCCTCGTGTATTGCGCGATTTCGGGTTTCGGGCAGGATGGCCCGCTGGCGATGCGGCCCGCCTACGATCAGGTGATCCAGGGAATTTCGGGCGTCATGAACGTGACCGGAGACGCGCAAAGCGCTCCGTTGCGCGTGGGCTATCCCATTTGTGACACCATGGGCGGCATCACGGCGGCCATGGCCATCTGCGCGGCGCTCGTCGATTCGCAAACCACCGGCCAGGGCCGCAGGATCGACGTCTCCATGCTGGAATCCACGCTGGCCTCCATGGGCTGGGTCGTTTCGAATTATCTCAACGCGGGCGTCGAGCCCATCCCCATGGGGAATGAAAACTTCACGGCCGCGCCCTCCGGCGCATTTCGCACCGCGAATGGACTGCTCAACATCGCCGCCAATGAAGACGCTCAGTATGAAAAATTGTGCGACGTCATCGGACGCCCCGAGCTGAAAACCGACGCCCGTTTTGAGGACCGGGAAACCCGCCGGGGAAACCGCCTGGCCATCAACAAGGAAATCGCGCCGGAACTGATGAAGCGCAGCGCCGCGGAGTGGGAGCAAGCGCTGATCGAAGCAGGCGTGCCCGCGGGATGCGTTCTGAGCGTTCCGGAGATTCTCGGCCACGCGCATCTCTCGGGCCGCAACTTCGTCTCCGAGTTTGAAGGAGCGGCCGGAAAACAAAAAGTAACCCGCGGCGGTTTTCTTTTTTCCGATGACCAGGCGTCGCCGCAAGGGCCCGCTCCGGCGCTTTCCGAGCACACGGACGCGTGGCTGGGCAAGCTTGGCTATGACGCCGAAAAGATTCAGGATCTACGCAAGAAGCGCGTCATTTGATAGCAGTTGCTGTCCCTTGGATTTCTTCCACCCTGCGCACGAAAAATGACCCTGTGCTTTGAACCGAGGATTCCTCGCTGTTTGCCATCGATTTGCGTGTTCCACCCCCACAATATACTTACGTTTTCTTGAGAAATCGCTTGACTTCTTTTGCCCTCGGGTAATTAAATGCCCACAAGTATGGGGTGGTTTAATCCGGATTTCAGGCCATCTGTCTAAATTTCAAATCGCACGTGATGACCCAAGAGGGATCATCAAGGAGGCGTTGCATGGGTGTGGGAAAATCTAGGAAGCTTGCTACAAGTTTCGCAATATTCGTAACACTGTTTTTCAGCTTAATGGCAGGCGTTGTCGCGCATGCCCAGGTCACCGGAGCAACTCTTTCCGGGACTGTTACTGACCCGACGGGCGGCGTTGTCGCCAATGCGACGGTTTCCGCGGTCAATACGGCAACAGCGACCAATCGTGAAGTCATGACGGACTCTGCCGGGCTTTACACGATCCCGAACCTGGTTCCTGGGGTCTATGACATCAAGGTCTCCGCAACGGGTTTTTCTACCAGCGTGCAATCGGGCCTCACGCTTGCCGTCGGACAGCAACTACAGCTCAACTTCGGCCTGAAGGTTGGCCAAACGACCACGAATGTCGAAGTGACAGGGGCGGCCCCGCAGATCGATCTCACCTCGTCGGCAGTTTCGGGACAGGTTGAATCCGCAGACGGTGCGCGAATTGCCGCTTGAACGGACGCGACTGGACTTCGCTGGCAGTGCTGCAGCCTGGCGTAAAGCCCATCGAGACGCAGATGGCCTTTGCGACCTCCGCTCGCGGGAACCGCGGCTTCGGAGGAGAGCTTACCGTCTCCGGCCAGAGGTCCACTTTTAACAATTACCGGATTGACGGAATCACTGTGAGTGATTACGCCATGTCATCTCCCGGAAACGTGATTGGCGTCGTCCTGGGAGTGGACTGCAATTCAGGAATTCTACGGTCTTGACCGGCGGCTTCCCGGCCGAATACGGGCGCGCAACCGGCGGCGTGGTGAACGCGATCACCCGGTCGGGCACCAACCAGTTCCATGGGTCCGTGTTTGAATTCCTGCGGAACAGCGCGCTGGATGCGAACGATTATTTTTCCCGAGCGGCAGGCAACTCCGAAACCGCCATTCAAACGAAATCAGTTTGGCGTTTCGGCGGGCGCACCCATCCTCAAGGACAGGCTTTTCGTGTTTGCCGATTATGAGGGACTGCGCCAGACGAAGGGGATTCCGCAGTCAAGCACTGTATTTTCGGACGCTGTTCACAATGGCTTCATCGTCGGGAACGGGCCGGCATTAGGCTTCCCGCGAATACACCTGCACAACCGTGGGAAGGGTAAACAATGGGCTAACTTCGACACCGACCCCGGTGCGGGCGGCGCGCCCGGTCAGTACCTTTCTCCAGCTGCAAACACGTGCTATGCCAACTATGCCGTTGCGCTCCTTCCATTCTGGCCGAGCGCCCAACGGGCGGTCAGCGGAGATACCGGCACCTTTGTTTTCGCAGGCGTTCAAGCGGCGCCCGAAAACTTCGGGACGATCCGCGTAGATTACACGCTCGGGAAGAACGATTCCCTGTTTGGAACGTTCCTCAGGGACCCGGCAAATTATACGCAACCGGACGGTTTCAATGATGTTGGCTCGGTATCCAGCACCAGCAGGACGACGTTTGCCCTGGAAGAAAACCACACGTTCGGCTCCAATTTCGTGAATGCCGCGCGCGTCGGTTTCAACCGCGACAATGTAAAAAATCTATTCACCCCCACGGCGATCAATTCCCTGGCAGCTGATACGACTACGGTGGACGCCATACCCGGGCAGACCGCGCCGCGCTTTTCGGTTAAGGGCGGAGTCACCGACTTCTTCGGCGGCACCGAGTCAGGGTCCCACTATCTCCACGTCTGGAATTCGTATCAGTACTATGATGACGCGATCTGGACCCGCGGGAACCACACCATCAAGTTCGGCGGGGGCGCGGAGCGAATGGACTACAACGAACACACGTTCCAGAACCCCGGCGGGCGCTATATATTTGGCGGCGGACGTCCCCGGCAGCCTCGGCGACTACCAGGACTTCTTCGATGGCTTACCCAGCCACTTTGAGGGAGGCTTGCTGAATATCATTGACGAGCCGAGAGAATTTCGGCAAACCACGTTCGGCGCCTATGTCCAGGACGATTGGAAGTTCAAACCCAACGTGACGTTCAACATCGGTCTCCGGTACGAGCCAACCACCGTCCTGAAGGACGCTCAGGGCCGGATCACGAACTTGGCGACCATTACCTCTACCTCTCCCACGTGCGGCTCGCCGTTCTCCGTATCGGCTCCCCCCTATAACCTTCCGGCGCAACCCGGTACGGCCTGCAGCAGCGTCGGCCCTTATTACAACAATGCCACGACCAAAAACTTTGAACCTCGCATCGGCTTTGCCTGGGATCCGTTCAAAAATGGAAAGACGTCGGTCCGCGGCAGCTTTGGTATCTACGACGTGGACCCCTTCGCGGGCTACTTCCTCCTGCAGCAAAACCAGGCAGGTCCGTTCCTCGTTTTCAAGAGCGTCACTGGAGATCCCAGCTATCACCGGCGCCAATTTCGTAGCCGGAGGGGGAGGAGCGGCGCTGGCGAATTCAACGGCCAGCAATCTTTCCGAGTCAACCGTCGAGGGCTCGCCTCATCGAACCTACGTGGATGAGTGGGGGCTCACCATCCAGCGCCAGATCACTTCGGATATGTCTTTGACCGTCGGCTACGTGGGTTCCCATGGGCTGCACCTGCTCACCCGCGGAGATGATGGCAATATGGCCGGGGCGCCCGGTAGTCCAGTGCAGTACATGACGACCCCTTATGGATATCTGTTCCCGTGCGGCTTTCCGACGGCTGGGGCTGCAGACCAATCCTGCACGCCCGGGACGTATGGGGGCACACCGACAGGCGGTCTTGGGAAGAGCAACCAACTCAATCCGACACTGGGAGTGATCCGTTATATCTATTGGAACGGCAGCGCCCACTACAACGGGCTAAACGTCAACCTGGACAAGAAGTTCAGTCACGGGTTGCAATTCCAGGTGGCCTACACGTTCTCGAAGTCGTTGGACGACACCTCTCAAACCATAGCCGGCGATACCTTCGGAAACGGGATTAACTCGCCCTGGTGGTTCCTGCCCCAGGCGTTCTATGGCCCATCCGACTTCAACGTAGCGCACACGCTTTCGATCAACGCCCTGTACACGATCCCAACGCCAAAATCGTGGACTGGGATAATGAATGAGGCTCTGGCGGATTGGGAACTGGGCGGCATTTTCACTTACAACAGCGGCACTCCAACGACTGCCATCAACCAGGGCGATCCGTTGGGCCTTGGGAACGGCGGCGCGGACCAATTCGGTCCCACGGTTCGGCTCCCCGGATGCAATCCAGTCAACACCGCCGGAAGCGCACCTGGGAAACCTAATTGGATCAACGAATCCTGTTTCACGGAGCCGTACTTGCCGACTTCGTTCGCGAATTCACTCGTCGGCACGCATTACGCGTGCGCTCCAGGCCAACAGTCCGAACACACCGTCGGGTAATACGGGTTGCTTGAATCTGGCGCCGTTCAATATCGGCCGGAACAGCATCACCGGTCCGCACTTTGTCAACATGGACTTCTCCATCCACAAGACCTTCCCGATCAGGCGTATTTCGGAAGCGTTTAACATTCAGTTCCGGGCGGAGTTTTTTGACATCGCCAACCACGCTAACTTCGTCCCGCCCCAGCCAAACAGCGGCGACTCAAAGTCTGGAATTCTCAACCCGGATGGCTCGCTCGCAAGCCCCGCAAAATTCGGGTTTATCACCCAGTATGCGAACGCACAACAACCTTCGAGGGAAATCCAGTTCGCCCTCAAGGCGAACTGGTAGTTTCCACATTAACGGCTCAGCCCAGATGCCCGTCCGCCGCCAGTGCGGACGGGCATCTGTTTCTTCCAAACAGAATCGGCCGGCTTAGCGGCGCACTTTTGGCAATCTTGAAGGCTTGAAAGCTGTGCAAATTCCAGATTCGCCGCCCCTTCCCCCTTCAGGCTTAGCCAATGAACGCTTCGGCCTCTTCTTTCAGGGAATTTTCAGGCGGGCGGCATTAAAGTACGTGGGCCCTTTACAGATCCAGTAGGACAGGCTTCAGCCTGTCGCCGTTCCGAGCCGCCGGCCATCCAACCCGACAGGCTGAAGCGTGTCCTACCAGATGCAAGGTCACAAACCATTTCGGAGGAGGAACCGATGAAAGTTTCCAGTTACGCAAAGCTGGCGCTCGCGTTTTCCGTCGTGCTGTCCGCGGCCTGCGTTCTCGCGGGCTCGCCGGCTGGCGGTTACCACCTGCTCAAGAAAGTTGCCTATGGCGCGGCGCCGGGCATCGGAGCCACCCGGGAATACTTCGATTACGTGATTCCCGACGCCGCCGCGCGCCGCATGTACTTCACGCACGGCACGGAAGTCGACGTAGTGAACGCCGACACGGGAGACAAAGTCGGCTCGATTACCGGAGACTGGAAACGCGTTCATGGCGTCGCCCTCGTCCCCTGCACTGAACAACGGATTCATCACGGATGGCGACGCGGGAAACATCATCGTGTTCGATCTGAAAACGCTCAAAGTCACGCAAGACGATCAAAGGCGAGGACGACGCCGACTGGATCCTGTACGACACGGCTTCGAAGCGCATCTTCGCGTTTAACGGCAGCTCCAAAACCGCGACGGCCATCGATCCCGCGAAGGAAGAAGTGATCAAGAGCATTCCCCTCGGCGGCGCGCCCGAACAAGCCTACGCCGACGGCAAGGGAATGATTTACGACACGCTCCAGTCCACGAACGAAATCGTCGCCATCGACGCGAATGACCTGACCGTCAAATCGCGATGGCCGGTCGCGCCCTCCGGAGCAGCCCGCTTCGATCGCGATGGACCGCAAGACCCGGCGGCTGTTTCGTCGGCGGCAGAAATCCCAAGATGCTGGTGATGATGGATGCCGACACGGGAAAAGTGATCGGCGAGCCGTTCCCGATCGGCGATCGCGTGGACGCCAATATTTTTGATCCTTCCACGAATATGGTCGCGGCCGCGACGCGCGAAGGCACTCTCCACATTTTCCACGAAGATTCGCCCGACAAGTTGTCCGTAGTCGAAACGGTGAAGACCGAGTTTGGCGCCAAGACCATGGGCCTCGATCCCAAGACCCACAAATCTGTATCCTCACCACGTCGGATTTCGGTCCGGCTCCGGCCCCTACGGAGAAACAGCCCAATCCGCAACCAGTGGCTACCCCGGGAACGTTTCGGCTGTTAATTTATGGGCGGTAATGGAACGCTCAGGATTAAATGGAAAAGATTTTGAATCGTAACGGAGGCTCTATGAAGCGAATGAAATTTGCCTTGAGTATTGCCGCTCTTGATGCTGGCGGCCGCCGTCGTGGCATCCGCGCAGGGGCAAGTAACCGCGGTTCGCGCGGGCAAAATGTTTGACCCGAAGTCGGGCGCGAATTTGGCGAATCAAGTCGTGCTCATCACCGGCGACAAAATTACGGACGTCGGTCCGGCCGACCGCGTGAAAATTCCGGCCGGCGCAAAAGTGATCGACCTGAGCAATGCGACCGTGCTCCCCGGATTGATTGACGGCCACGTTCA
Organism: uncultured Acidobacteriota bacterium; assembly: GCA_963819395.1. Lineage (GTDB taxonomy): Bacteria > Acidobacteriota > Terriglobia > Acidiferrales > UBA7541 > Palsa-360. The sequence goes on along the minus strand of CAWFVW010000001.1, from coordinate 117,997 downwards.
CCTGACCGACGCGCAAGGAGAATTTGCAGCACCAGATGATGGTCGCGCTCTTCAGCGCCACGTCGAGCCTGAACGCAGGCTACACCACGCTGGTGGCCATGGGTTCGCACGGCGGCGGCTACGCCGACGTGGAGCTGAAGAAGGCCATTCAGTCCGGCCTCGTGAAGGGCCCGCGCATCATTACCGCCGGCCCCATCATCAACATCACCATGCCGGGCAATGCGCCCTTCCCGCTCATGAACACGCCTTTGGAACAGGACATCGAAGTCAACGGGGCCGATCAATTGCGCGGCGCGGTGCGTGAACTCGCCAAGTACGGCGTCGAGCACGTCAAGATTCACACCACCGGGCCGTTCTATTTCGACAAGGAAGGCAAGATGTTTAACCAGCCGCTTCCCACGCGCGAAGAACTCGCCGCCGTGATCGACGAAGCGCACCGCCGCGGCATGTGGGTCGCCTCGCACACCTACGGAGGCGAGGGGTTGAAGGAGGCGATCGATCTCGGCCTCGACAATATCCAACATGCGACTGCCGCGACCGATGACGACATCCGCGAGATCGTGCAGAAGCACTTGCCCATCACCACCACGATTCTCGACCACCGCCAGGATGAGCCCGACGATCTGAAACAGTGGGCGCCCTACAGCCGCTGGCGCCTCGTGGAAGTCACCTGGAAGAAAATGCTGGCCGCCGGCGTGATCCTCGGCTGGGGCAGCGGCTCCGCGCCGCCTCCAGGCCGCGTCTATAACACCGAGTGCAACTGCTCGCACGGCGTGCAGGGGGAAATGTTCCCCATCTTCGTCAAGTGGGGAGCCAGTCCCGTGTACACGCTGCGCATGGCCACGACCGTGAACGCGGAAATCATTCACATGTCGGATAAACTTGGCACCATCGAGAAGGGCAAGTTCGCCGACATGATCGCGGTTTCCGGAGATCCCTTGCAGGATATTTCCGAGATGCAGCGCGTGAAATTCGTGATGAAGGGCGGCGCCGTCATCAAGAACGATCTGGCGATGGCGCCCGGCGCCATGACGTCTTCCAACTAAACTCGGAAATTCGTTCGCATCGTAGCGGCGGCAGCCCGGGATCTTTGAATCAACACAGGCTTCCGCTGCTATTTTTTCGTACTGATCGACCTTCGGACTTCCTTAATTTCCTTTTGGATTGATGATTTTCTTGGCGGATGCGTTGTGAAGTTTGGCTGGGAGGCCTGGATTAGGCTCCACGACTTGCAGAAACCCCTTGAAAAACCGCTAAATTCTACTTGTTGTTAACACTTCCCCCGATGCCTTGCTGTAACGCCGAGTCAATCCTAGACCATCTCAGATACTAAAAGGAAGGTCAATCTGGCAACAGTGGTAACAGTAGGCCGGACGAATGGCTGTTGAGATGTGGCGACCAACACCACCCAAGGAATCCACACGGCGGTCGACAGACCCCTAGCCTGCCGTTTCGGAATGGATCATCGAGACATTTGAGGGCGAAACGGTCGCCGAACTCATTGCGTCTACGATTTCAGGCCTTCGGGGTAGGTAGCTCGGAGGGAAGCACCTGCCTCGTGAGCAGGGGCGCTTCGGAGCGCCAGTCCCTGTTATATTGAGTTTGATGAAATCAGGGGCCCCGTCCAGGGATCGTGACCATTGGCGGAATTTCAGCCCGACCCGCGGGCTGCGGAGAAAATTTGTATTGGGCTGCCTGTTCACGGCTATCCCCGGGCATTCGTGACGGAAACGTTCGGCAAAACTGTGACTTCAGATACGTTTGTGCCAGTCGATTAACATGGAATGGATTTTCAGAATGTAGTCGCTGTCTTGAATAAATTGCTTCTGCAAAAACGCCCCGAGACATTTAACAGTTCGTGGGTTCTTAAACACGCTCCTGCGTGTTATCGGTTTATCCGCAAAAGCATTCGAACCGAGGTAGGCAACATCGATTGGGATAAAGTGACTTATGCTCTTGAGTTTCAGCATCAACGACGCTGGACACCGCGACTTCGAAAGAAATACCGTCCCTATAAAAACGCAATCGAAATTGATCTAATATTAAATAAATATCGAAATAAGCTTTACGTTTTCATCGCCCCAGCCAACTTCGCAGATCGACAGGTTCGAGATAAAATCGCTATTGATCTTGTGCGCGTCGCGCAAAAAGGTAATTTGCTTGCCAAAGTAGAAGTAGTTAGGCTCGTTCGCTTTACCATTGACGATTGGATCGACAAATATTACTGCCTTTCTCGTTGGAAAGGTTACAACGATGAAATCCTAGAGCAGATCGAAGGATGTGTCCGACGATATCGCTACACGGGTTCTTTTTTTACCTATCTTTTCCGAACCCTTGAATATGCTGGCAGGGGCATTTGCCCGATTGTCACCAGTTCTCTGGATGGTCCGATAGCCTCCAACGCATGTAAGCGCAAGATAGAGAATGTGGTTTACGATCCGGAGACGAACGAAATTAGGTTCTACGACCCGAAGAAGCTGTTTTCCTTCGATTCCGAATCACAATTCGGTGTCTGAAGGGAATCGCTAAGGGGGGAGCAGTTTCGCGAGATCCTATCTCCTATCCTCAAGGATGCTTTGTGCGGTGTTTGGGGGCCTATACTGGCTACCCCACGCTGAATCTAAGGTCTCGATACAGAATTAAAAGGAAGGACGTTTTCGGCTTTTATTGGAGGTGGATGCGTGCAGAATGCTCGCGCAATTCTTCGACAGACATCTCGACCACCCTGCCACCGCGCCAGATATAGATTGGCAATCCCTCGCGAGCGTGCGCGGCAATGACCTTCTCGACGGCTGCTTTGAGCGCCATCTCGGCACGCTCTTCCAGCGGCAATTCAAGAACGTTTGCTGGCGGCTTAGTCATGTTTCTCCGTAACGCGCAACCAATTCGTTGTAAATCTCTCGCTCCATTATATGGGCCTCGCCTTGTTTCTCAAAGGCGATGAGAATGGGTGTCGCGCCTGAATTGTCGAACAAACTCCATGAATCCGCAAGCCGACGATAGTGAACTGAAGAAATTCCTGATTGAGCGGCCAAACCGCCGACGGACGACCGCTTCGGGTACATTATGGCCGCCTTCAGATACTCGCGCTCTGACCCTCGACAGCGCGAGATCGACACTTGGTACCCAAAGAAAGAAAAAGTGTGCCGCATATCCTTTATTTTTGAGTTGCCGAATCAAATGCAAGTGACTTCGGCCCGAGAGTGTCGTTTCGAACCCGAAATCAGCACCTCGCTTGGCAAAAAGACTTATTTCGCCGAGCATGATTCTGCCAGCATGAAAGGCTGCGGTTTCAGGTGAGAAGGGCGACATTCCCTGTGCAATCAGATCAGCATTGATGAAATTCTTACAGTCTGCGTAATTTGGCAAGAATTCCCGTGCGAAAGTCGTTTTGCCGACTCCGTTTGGTCCCGCGATGATATATGCATTTGGACTCATGAAAACCTTCGCGCCCGAGTACCCGACTGGAACCTGACGACGCTCTCAAGGGACCGCATTGTTCTTATGAGTTCAGAACTTGCAGCGATACGTTTTTCTCTTCTCTTCCTCACCGAGCTCAGGTTGCAGGCGTTGCATCAACTTCGCACAACATCGACGACCGTATAGCCGAGTGCAGAGTATCCTGCCAGACGCTTCTTGTACATGCGAGCCAGCATAGGCACCATCACATCCGCATAGTCGTAGACGTGGACTTCGCTCTTGTTGTCGTGGAGGCGATGCAGGCGGCCTACGTATTGTTGCAACGTACCTTTCCACGAAATCGGCATTGCAAGAAGAAGCGTATCAAGACGCGAGTCGTCAAATCCCTCGCCGAGGTAACTTCCGGTCGCCAGGATCACACGCGGTTCATCGCAAGGAACGGCTGCTAGAGATTCAGCCAGTTTCTTTCTTTGCTTGGTGCCCATCCCACCCTTCAAAATGAAAATATGCGGACAAACTCCACGCAAGCGTCCAGCCAAATAATCGAGATGTCCCGTCCGACTTGTCAGAACAAGTGGTGAACGCCCGCCGGACAAAGCCTGCTGAAGGTCTCGGACGATCAGGTCGTTCCTCTCTTGGCTAACAATAAGAGCAGCATAAATATCTTGAATGGCCGTCTCATTTTCAGCCCGATTCCAACCGAAATCGGTAATCCTTGGGAAAACCTTATGTTGGAGTGGTGAAGACTCGGCAGCCTTCTTCGCGCTGAGATGAAAACGAATCGGGCCGCATTGCATGTAGATGATGGGTTGATGCCCATCTTTTCGAGTCGGTGTTGCCGTCAATCCCAGAACGTATTTTGCTTTGACTTCGCGAAGAATTCGTTCAAACGTGACTGCTGACAGATGATGACATTCATCCACAATCACGTGCCCGTAGTCCGCGACGAAATCTTCGACTGCCCCTTTACGCTGCAAGCTTTGGATTACAGCAACATCAATCAAACCGGTTCTCTTAGCTTTTCCTCCCCCGAACTGTCCGATGTGCTCAATCGGCAAAGCTAGAAACGCCGCTAATCGCTCGCGCCATTGATCCATCAATTGACGCCGATGTACGAGGATCAGGGCGTTGACCGCTCGTTTGGCGATAAGGCAAGCCCCCACCACTGTTTTTCCGAACGCCGTTGGCGCACAGAGTATGCCTTGGTCATAAGCAAGCACTTGCTCGATGGCGTCTCGTTGTTCAGGCCGCAATTCGCCGTGGAAAGAAACGTCGATTTCCCGCCCTGCGGTTCGTTCATCATGGACTTCCACATTGATGTGATGTGACTTGAAGACACGGACTACCTCTTCCATGCACCCTCTTGGAAGGCCTATGTGCTCGGGGAAGACTTCACTGCAGGATATGACCCGCGGCTTACCGTAAGTCGAGAGCCGCATCGCTTGAGCTTTGTAAAATTCAGGGTTTTGAAACGCAGCGATGCGAATCAGACGATCTACCATTGCGGACGGCAGGCCCTCTTTCTCGATATAAATCAAGATTGCTCACCACCACGCGCACATTCGGGGGCAGCGGACCTGTGATTTGTCTTTCCTTTCGTTTCCGGGAAGGGCGCCAGAGCCATGGAGCTTCGCCCTCGTCTTCATCGGGCAAATGGAGGTGCACTCCGATGGGATTTCCCTCGGGAACTATCGCGTAAGTTATTCTGGGCGAGCTGATCGATTGGCATTCTCTGAATGGACTCTAAAAATCTCCACTGATCAGAATGAGGCTGAAACAGTTCATCCAAGAACACGCTGTTGCCTTGTTCTCTGGGACGCTTTTGCAAGGGCAACGCAATCAAATTTCCGAAACCGCCTTTGGGCATGGTGTCCTGGTTGGGGAAAAGACGGTCGTATGAATCAAGGCCGATTTCATGTCTATTTTCCATAGTGCGTGTCAACAGGGCACATCCCAGCCTTCTCGCATCGGCGGCGGATACCGGACGGTCAAAGAATATCCAAACATGCGCGCCATTTCCCGACCGCGAGCGCTCGACAGCCAAGGGAACCTGAAATCGCCTGCATGTTGCGGCAAACGCTGCTGCATCAATTACCCAGGACTTCTTGTCGAAATCCACTGCAAGAAACCAGCACGTGTCGTCGGGTAGAAGTGGATAGATGCCGATCGTCTGCTTTCCAGTTAGATGATTGCGAATCGCATCATCAGTCAGTGGCTGGAGCATCCTGGTTTTGCGGGCAACCTTCTTTCGCTCTTCTGGTCTCGACGCATGGATGGCACGCCAGTCCATGACACCAGCTGGTGAATAGCCAGATTTGCCACTCTTCCCTTCCCACCGGACGGCAAAAACGTCTTCGCGCCCACGAAACAGATTTCGAAAGAGGACGATCTTTTTCTCTGGCGTGGAAACTCCGCTTGTGCCGGTGAGGGAGGCTTTGGGACCGGGAGCGCTTGGGAAACGGGTTCGTTGGTAGCCGAATGATTAATCCCGAGCATCGCGCGAAGACGCACATTCTCTTCACGGAGCCGTTGGCATTCCTCTTGCACTGTTTTCAGGAGCTCTTGAATATTGTCCTGACCAGGCATGTGGCTGTCCATTGTTATAAGTTCCGAGGGAGATCTTATCCGAGGAACGAGGCGATCAAGCAACCGATCTTGCGACCAGTGGGAACAATTACAGCAGAACGCCACCTAGAACCGTCAATTTTTTTGAGGTGTACCGCGGCAAAACGTAATGCTGAGTTGCGGAGATTTCTTATGATTTGCTCTTAGGAAGGAGCCTAAGCCATTGAAACTAAAAGTTTGGCTGGGAGGCCTGGACTCGAACCAGGATAGTCAGCTCCAGAGGCTGATGTACTACCGATTGTACGACCTCCCACCACCCGAGAGAGACGCAAGAAATGGGCCGTGGCGAACCGGGAATTGGCCCCGGTCTCACGACCCAGCTTCTTTACTTTAGACAGGAAAATGGAATCCGTCAACCGCGCTCCCGAACCGCGTTTGGATGTACCAGTTGGGTCATGAATCAGCCGAATCGATGGTGGCTGGCAAACTTTTGTTCTTGAGCTGGCAGGGTCCCGCCAGTACCATCTTCTGCCAGTGTTTCGCGCCGTTCGGGACACGCACACTTTCAGGGGAGCCGCTCAAATGCCGCCCGCCGTCAGCGAATGGTCGAACCTCATTCTCCGTTGGATCCACGTGCTTGCGGGTATTTTCTGGATCGGGCAGACGTATTACTTCACCAAGCTGGAAGGGCGCATGGCCCTCGATGAGGAGGCCGCGCGAAATTCCGGCCGGCTCCCCCAAGTCTGGCTGGTGCACAGCGGAAGTTTCTCGGTAGTGGAAAAGCAGGCTTCGCCCAAAGCGGTGCCGTCAAAATTTTACTGGTTCCGCTGGGAAGCGTTGATCACCTGGATTTCGGGATTCCTGCTGCTTGGCCTTCTGTATTACTCCGGCGGCCTGCTGCTTGACGATAGTGTTTCGAGCATTGGCATGGGAGCGGGAGTGGCGATCGGCCTCGGCACATTATTTGTGGGTTTTGCCGTCTATGAGGGGATTTACAGGTCGCCGCTGGGGCGCGTGCCGGTGCTTGCAGGAACGATTTGCTATTTTCTCGTCGTCGCGCTGGCCTACAGCCTCACTCACGTGATCAGCGGGCGCGCGGCGTACATTCATATTGGAGCGCTCTTCGGCACGATTATGGCCGCCAACGTCTGGATGGGCATCCTGCCAGCCACACGCAAGATGCTGGAGTCTATTCGTGAGGGAAAGCCGATCGATCAGAAGCTTGCGGAAAGAGCGAAAGGACGCACCATCCACAACACATACATGACCGTCCCGCTGATTTTCCTGATGATCAGCAACCACTTTCCGACGGCCACTTACGGCGCAAACTACAACTGGCTGATTTTATCCGCGCTGGTGCTGGCCGGCGGCGTCTCTGCAAAGTTTATCTACAAGGCGTGATGAACCGTTCTTGGCTAATCGCGCCCCACTCGCGGCTCAACGGGAATCATCCGGCCCTTTTCGAGCAGGAATGAGCTTCCCCTCCACTCGATGCGGTTCATTCCAAAACTTGCGAGCCAGACGAAAAATGAGAGCAGGTCGCGCACAGGCAACAGCCAGATCCGGCGGCGCAGGACAGGATCGCGCAATCCCCAAACGCCGACGGCCCAGGCCATCGCGAACCGCAAAACAAAATAGGCGCCAAGATACGCCGCGCCAACGGCCGCGGATGGCGCGACGCACGCAGCGGCAATCGCCCAGGGAAGCCCGTGCGTGAACAGCATGCCAAAATGCCCGCCCGGGCGAATATTGCGGATGCCGATGGCCCAGCGCAGTTCGTGCCGCAGGTACGCGCCCAGCGTTTCTGAGGGAAATGCCATCCAGACGGGCTCTGGCAGCAACTCGATCCGGTAGCCGCGGGCGGCGATGCGGCGGCCCAGTTCGTAATCGTCGGAGTGCAAGTCCACCATGGCCTCGAAGCCGCCGATTTCCGCGAGCCGCTCTTTCGTGGTGGCCATCGTCGAGCCCATCATGAATTTCAGCCCTTCGAGTTCGCGCGCGACGAGCGCCGCGCCGCAAAACGCCGCCGAGGAGCCCACGCAATCCATCGCGGCGACAAATTGCAGATTGTCGCGCCCGCGGTAGAGCGCGGTCACTCCGCCGACGCCCGGATCGCGGAACATCGCCGCGACGCTGCGCAAATATCCCGGCTCGACTCGCACATCACTGTCGGTAATCACCAGCAGGTCGTGCCGCGCCTCGCGCACCAGGCGGCAAAGATTGGAAACCTTGGTGTTCGCGCCGAGCCGCTCCGCGATCACAATCAGGCGTATGGACCGCTCGGGAAAATCCGCAATCAGTTTTTGAACGACCGGAACAGCGGGGTCCTCGGCGTCATTCACTGCGAATAAAATTTCAAACTCCGGATAGTCCTGGCGGCAAAAGCTCGCGAAATTTTCGTACGCGCCGGGATCGAGCCCTCGCACCGGCTTCAGCACGCTGATCGGAAAAGTCTGGTCATTTGCGGCCGATGTTTGGAGGGCTTCTCGATGCGCAAGCCGAAAAAATCGCCATGCGGAATAAATTCCAACCAGGTAATAAAAAAGCGGGCCCAATGCAAGCGCCAGGATCGACCAGCGCAGGATCGTGATCGCGGAAGGGTGTTGCAGGGACGCAGGCAGATCATCCACCCAGGCCATGCCGACACCGAGACAGATCAAAAAAATACCGGCCCAGCGCGTCCCATTCAGCTTCTCGCCCAAAAATATTTTCGCTCCGAATGCTCCGGCTACGTACGCCAGCGACGTCGCGGGAATCACAAAGCTGACGGGGAACCACGACAGCATTGCCAGGAACGAGAAGAACGACGCGGCCATTAGCAGCACGCCGATCCAAAGCCAGCCGACCCGCATGGACCGCAGAATAAACGAAAAAATCGCGCGCGGATGGAAATCGTGGACTTCGCCCAGCAGCTTCATCGCGTGCGTCAGGCAAATTTCTCCGCCCGTGCCCGTCACCACCACGAAGACGAGGATGGCCGCGGTGCGCATTTCAGTGGGGAGTTCCCTGCGGAGTCGTGCGGTGGGGCGTGCGGTTAATCAGGACGACGCCGAAAACTATCAGAACGATTCCAATCCAGCGCGCAGTGGAAACCTGCTCGTGCAGAAACAGAAACGCGAGCAGGGGAACCAAGGCGTAGGCAATCGCGGAAAACGGCATCACGAAACTGTAGTCGGCCCACGAAAGCACGAGCATGTGGCACACCATGAAGCCCAGCATCATCGCGATTCCGGCCCAGATCGTTCCGCTGGTCAGAACACGCGTGGCCCCTGCCACCAGCGATGAAAGATGCGATATATCCAGATCGCCAACGTCCTTCATTCCCTTGCTCAAAATCGTGTTCCCGACCGATCCAAGCAGGACGAGCAAAAACAGGAGCACGTAGGTCTTTGTCTGGTGAGTTTTTGGAGCAGTCATCGAAAGAAGATCAAGTGGCGCATGCTTTAGCTTGTGGGGTTTGATCGTGGCAAGATCAGGAGAGCGTCAATCAAACCCCTCAAGCTAAAGCATGCGCCACTCAAACCCTCAGTCCCCGGAACTCGAAGCGGGCGCCGCTGCGGCCCCGGCCATCTCGCGCGCCGTCGCCTTGCGTTCGTGCAGGAACTTGAAGAATTCCACGCCCTCGCGAAGCCGCCGCTTCATCACTTCCGGATCGCGCAACATCCCGCCGAACAGCGAGAACATTTTCCGCGGGCGGAAATAAAATTTCCGGTAGAGTTCTTCCACGGAACTGAAGATCACGGTCGAGCTGAGCTTCGGATAATTCATGGCCGCCGTCTGGATTCCGTGCGTATCCACAAGCTCTCCGGTCTGGATCTGCAGCCAACCCTGCTCCTGCGCCTGCCGGTAAAGTTCCGTGCCCGGGTACGGCGCGGCGAGGGAAACCTGAATCGTTTCCGGGTCGATGTCGCACGCAAATTTGATGGTCTGCTGAATCGTCTCGGTGGTCTCGCCCGGAAGCCCGAGAATGAATGTGCCGTGAATCTTGATCCCGAGGTCCCGAGCGTTCCGAGAAAACTCACGCGCGATATCGATGCGCACGCCCTTCTTGATGTTGATCAGAATCTGGTCGTTCCCGGATTCGTAGCCCACAAGAAGCAGACGCAGCCCGTTGTCCTTCATGATTTCCAGCGTCCTGCGCGGGACGTTGGCTTTCGCGTTGCATGACCAGGTCAACCCCAGCTTGCCCAGGCGCCTCGCGATTTCTTCCGCGCGCGGCAAATCATCCGTGAACGTATCATCGTCAAAAAAGAATTCGCGCACCTGCGGAAAATGTTTCTTCGCCAGCGCCATTTCAGCGGCCACATTTTCCGGACTGCGCACGCGGTAACGATGCCCGCCGAGCGTCTGCGGCCACAGGCAAAACGTGCACTTCGACCGGCATCCCCGCCCCGTATAAAGCGAGACGTAGGGATGCTGCAGGTACCCGATAAAATAGTTTTCAATCGTCAGGTCGCGCTTGTACACGTCCACGACGAAGGGAAGATCATCCATGTTCTCAATCGTGGGGCGCGGCGGCGTCAGCGTGACGCGCCCGTTATCGCGATACGCAATGCCGCCCACATCCTTGAGCGGCTTCCGCGAGGCAACTTCCGCGCAAATGTAGTCGAATTCTCCGAGCGAAACCCAGTCCACGGCCGGGGCCGCATTCATGGATTGCAGCGGCAGAACGCCCACATGCGCGCCCACCATCCCGATCATGATTTTGGGATTGATTTCCTTCAGGTGCGCGGCAAATTTCGCGTCGTTGGGAAAAGATGGTGTGCTCGTGTGCAGCACCGCCAACTCGTAATCCTTAGCCAGGGGCGCCACTTGATCCACCGTAAGCCCGTCCGGCGGCGAATCAATCAACCGGCTGCCGGGAACCATGGCCGCAGGCTGCGCCAGCCACGTCGGATACCAGAAGGATTTGATCTCGCGCCGCGCCTGGTAGCGCGCGCCCGCCCCGCCGTCAAAGCCCTCATAGCTCGGCGGATTCAGAAACAGCGTTTTCATCACTTCCGGCATTCTTGTTTTCCCCTGATCCGGCCCATTCGCGACGATCGCAAACATCCGGAGGCTAATATCTTACCTGAAACCGCCTAAGCCTCGAAAGAAAACTCAGAAGGCGATGTCCATCAAATCAGAAATTTCCCGTGAGACGGTCGCAATGGACCCGGCGTACCCGCCTCGATGAAAGGAAGTAGGCTAAATGGCGAGCGAGGGACGAGGCGCGCTCTAGCTTAAAATCGAATAGTCGGCCAAACTGGTAATGCCTTGACTTGCTGCTTATAAGCTGCTTATAATTTACATAAAGTAGTGTATATATTGTATATCAGTCTATAAATGCAGCCTGGAGGCTATATGATGCCGGAATTTCGCAAAATAAGGCTGGAGCAATTGGCCACTACCCTTGACAAGTTTACAGCCGCGAAACAAGCGACTCGTCCGGTCCTAGGTTGGCTCCGGGCGATTCGAGAGGCGTTAGGTGTAACCCAGCAGGAAGTGGCGACCGCCGCGAAAGTAAAACGCCAAAGTATTCTAGGGTTCGAGAAAGCTGAAGCTAGCGATCGAATCACCCTCCAAAATCTTCGACGTGTGGCTGACGCGATGGGATGCGAGTTGGTCTATGCGATAGTGCCGAAGTCCGGATCGATTCAGGAACTTGCGGAACGGCGGGCACGAATGGAGGCAGCCGAACGCGTCCTTTCTGTTGAACACACAATGGCACTGGAGGGCCAGGCGTCGGGCGGCTTGAAAGAGCTGATCGACAAAGAAACCAACCGAATGACGAAAAGATCGTGAGCGATTCAATTGTGGATCTAAATCAAAACCCTGGTAACACGCCGCTCACCCTCGACGATTTGGCCGGGTTACGGCCAAGCCTCGCGACGAAAGGTGAGTTGGATCAGTTTGAACGCTTGAACATTCTTGAGGCGAATCGATGGGCCTTCCATCCACGTGTGCTCAAACGCGAAGACCCGTTCATCGAGCCCTATCTTCGCCAACTCCATAAAAGGATGTTCGATCAGACTTGGGCATGGGCTGGCAGGTATCGGACGACAAACAAGAACCTGGGCATTCCGTTTCACCAAATAATGAATGGGGTTGCGGCCATCCTTGGAGACGTACACTACTGGCTGGATAATGCGACTTTTGACATCGAAGAAATCGCGATCCGTTACCATCACCGGCTGGTATGGATTCATCCATTCCCTAACGGAAATGGAAGGCACGCTCGTTTATTAGCCGATATCATCGCTGTAAAGAACGGTCGCGAGCGGTTCACCTGGGGATTCAAAGAACTGAAAGATACGGGGCCGGCACGCGCAGAATACATCCGCTGTTTGAAAGCTGCCGATGCGAATAACGACGACATTCAGGATCTGCTAAGTTTCGCGCGCAGCTAGCATTGCCGTCAGCATTCCAATTCGACCGGGGTCGCATTCAGGCTCAGGTGAGCCTCAGCACATGCTTCCGTCGCAATCTTCATGCTACTGCAGCACCTGCGCCAGTTGTCCTGTCGTCCTCAGCAGTTCCAGCTGCGTCTGTTGCCGCGCGTAGTTGGCGTCCAGAAAGGCGAGCCATTTGTCATTTTCCTCGATGTGCGCCGCCTCCAGATCCTTCAAGCTGCCGCGCCCTTCGTCAAATTGCGCCTGCAATACGCGTACATTTTCCTGCGCCAACTGCAACTCCAGTCGGGCCACCTCTCCGCCGAGTTCGGCCTCCCGCACCAGCCTGGCTCTGCGGCGCACATCCAGGGAAAGTTCACTGCGCTTCTTTTGCAGGGCCAGGCTTGCGGCGTTGAAGTCCGCCTGCGCAAACGCCACGGCGGAAGAAGTGCGCGAGGCAAAGATCGGGATTTGCACCTGAACGCCAAACACGACGTTATTGCGCGAAAACTTGTTAAAATATGAAGTGTAATTATTGATTTTGCTCAGCACGTTGTACTGGCCGGTCAACGCGAAGGAAGGCCAGCGCCCCCCCTGCTCGCCTTTCAGCTTAAACTCGCGCGCGCGCAATTCGGTCTGCGCCTGCTTCAATTCCAGGTTGTTGGCCATGGCTTCCGAGACCACGTCCTTCGAGGCTTCCGCTGCCGCTCCGGGAATTTCCTCGGTAGAGACCTCGATCGTCTCGTCGGACGGCAGCCCCATCATGTCGCGAAGCTCGCCTGACACGGAATCGTCGCGGTCTTCCAGTTGTGCAATTCGCTGCTCGATGCGCGCCGTCGTCAGCTGGGCCCGGATCACCTCGACGGGAAGCTCGCGACCAGTATCGGCGCGCTCCCGGGTCGTTTCCAGAATCCGTCCCGCGCTCTGCCGCTCGCTGTGCATCAGCTCCAGGGCATGTCGAACTTTCGCCAATTCGAGATAATCGAGCGCCGCACGGGACATCACCGTGTCCCGCACGTCATCCATCGAAAGCCGCTGTTCCTCCGCTCTCTGCTCGGCCGCGTGCTGTTCCCCCTTCAGCGGCGGATTAAAAATTTGCTGCGTGTAGGAAAGCGAAAAAATAGCCGGCGCGCCTCCTCCCTCCAGCAGCGGAAACCCGTTGGTATAGGCCACTCCAGTCCCCGTGTAAAGATTGGGAAGAAATGCGGATCGCGCCACGCCAATCTGCCGCTGCATCACTCCGTACTGCAGCCGCGCGAGTGCGAGGTCGCGGCTGTTCGCCACGGCCAGATTCACTGCTTCCTTTAGCGTCAGCTTGCGCGTCAATTCGGAGTCCTGCGCCCGGCTCATCCCCGCGCCCGCCAAACAGAAAATCATCAGGCCGCTCGCGAAGACGGCTGCCCGCCAGGGATTCTTAACTTTGCCTCCATCAGCACACCTGCTCATTTTCTTGCACCTGCTTTCCATCGGCCGCAAACGCACCTACTTTGATGGCGCATTGAATCCAACGCCGCCTGTGAGAACCTGGCCTATGTAGCGCCCGCCTTCAGGCGGGCATTTTGCAATCGCGCAAATGCCCGCCTGAAGGCGGGCGCTACATAACCGTCCCAATCTTGAGCTCCCCGACTAACGCATTAGCCGCTGAACCTCTATCAAAGCACGGAACCGGATCGCGCCGCGCCTCCTACTCATATCTCAGCGATTCCGTCGGTTGCAATTGCGCCGCTCGCTCCGCGGGCAAATATCCGAAGAACACTCCAACCGAACAAGACACCAGGAACGCCAAAACCACCGATTCCCACGGCACGGGAACGCTGATATTCGCCGGAAGCAACGGCCGTACGAGAACGGGAATTGCAACCGCGATCAGGATTCCCAATACCGATCCGAACCCACTGATCAGGAAAGCCTCCAGCAAAAACTGATACAAAATTTCCTGATGCCTCGCCCCAATGGCCTTCCGGATTCCGATTTCCCGCGTCCGCTCCTGCACCGTCACGAGCATAATATTCATGATTCCGATTCCGCTGACCAGCAGCGCGATGAATCCGATCAGCAGCAATACGATGGTCAGGGCCAGCGCAATTCTGCGCGCCGCGTCCAGGATCGAGCTGAGATTCTGCACAGAATAGCGCGCGCGGGTCGGATGCCGGCTGGTCAACAAGGCTTCCAGCTGCCGCGTCACGGGAACCACGCCCTCGGGCGTTGTGGCCTGCACGTACAGCATCTCCAGGGACGAGTCCCCCAGGTAATATTTCATCAGCGGAAATGGAATGAGAACCGAATAATCCTGAATTTCCGAAAGCCCAAAGGTCTCCACGCGTTCCCGAAATACCCCAATGACGGTAAAACTGAGTTCGCCGACGCGCAAACTCTGCCCGATCGGGTCCACAAATGGAAAAGCAAACTTGGCCAGCTGCGTGGTGATCAGACAAACCCGGCTTCGCTGGGACACATCCACGGCGTCCAGAAACCGCCCCTGCAGGATCAGCAAATTGCGAATCTGCTGGAACCCTTCGGTGACGCCCACCAGACTCACATTGCGCTCGATCGACCCGACGTTCACGCTCGTTTGATCCCCCCGCGTTCCCGCCACGGCCGCCACTCCTGGAATCCCCGTCTTCGCGGCGTTCATGTCCTTGATCGACAATTCGTCCTGCAGCATGATCGGCTGGTTCGGATCGATGTCCAGCCGCGCATAAACCAGGTTCGATCCCACGCCTTCGATTTGCTGGATCACGTAGCGGCGCCCGCTGAGCGCCACGGTCACCACCAGAACGATGCACGCGCTGCCGATGATCACACCCAGCGTGGTCAAAAACGCCCGGACTTTATTGGCCCAGAGGGCGTCCAGCGCAACCATCCAGGTTTCGTTGCGTAGCATCATGATGATTTCCGCGGATTATATTAGACCTGACTGGAGAGACTCATTCAAGCCGAGCCGGACTTCCTTCGCTTCCTCAACTTCCTTAAATTCCTCTACTTCCTTTGCACCCGCTTCAATTCCTCTTCCACTCCCTTGTTGTGCGGATCGAGGGTGAGCGACTCCCGGTATTCTTCCGCCGCCTCGGAAGAACGCCCCAGGGATTCATACAGTTTGCCCAGCCATTCCACTGCGGCCGCATGCGATGGCAGATCGGAGTTGTCGGGGACCGTGGCAACATAGGATTTCAGCAGCATCTCCGCTTCCGTGGGGCTTTTCCCCTGCATCACCAGCAGAACCCCTTTGTAAAATTTCAATCGCCGGTCATTCGGATCCAGGTGCTCGGCTTTATCGATGGCTTCGCCCATTTTTTCCGCGTTTGGGCGGTCGCGGTAGTAATCGCACACCTCGAAATAAACCCCTGCCTGGTCGGAGTCCTCTTCCAATATTTTCGCGAACACCGCATCCGCCTCGGGCATCCGTTTTTTCGTTGAGAAAAATTCCCCGCGCGCGAGCTGCCCCTGCATCGGATCGATTTTCTCGAGGACTTCGATATGTTTCATCGCTTTGTCGTCGCCGCCCCCCACCACGCTCGGAGCGTTCATTTCGTAGCGGATCAGGTCGCGCCGCGCCTCGAAATTTGCGGGGTTCAATTCGACCGCAATCTCGAATTCGCGATGCGTTTTTCGCGCCCAGGTCATCGCGTTCAGGAACATGCTTTGTTCGGCCCTGCGGCCGTAGGCCTTGGCCAGCCAGTCGCGATACACGGAATCCCGGGGAGCTAGTTGCACGGCGCGCTCAAAGCTCGCCGAGGCCCGCGGAAATTCTCCCAGTTGGTAATAACTTTGCCCGAGCAGAAATTGCAGGGACGCATCCTCGGAAGACTTTGCGATCGCGGCGTTCAACGCGTCCACGGCGCGGTTGTATCGTCCGGCGTTGTAGTCATGTTGCGCCTCGGCCAGGGCGGACTGCCCCGCAAGAACGGGTCCCCGGCTCCATCCACAGGCCAGAATCACCGTCATCACTACAAATGGGGAACGCCATTTCATTCCTGACGCACCGGTATGATCCGCAGATTCTCTTTGAGGGAGGCTTCGCCGGGCAACGCCACTACATCTCCCTGGCTCAAGCCGGAAAGAACTTCAATTTTGGTCGGATTCGCGATGCCCACTTTGATAAAAACGCGGTGAAGGCGATTGTCCTCCACTCGATATACGAATCGCCTGTCGCCTTCGATAAAAACAGCCCCGCGCGGAACCACCAGCGCCTCGGGCCGCTCGCTGATATGAATCCGCACATCGACGGTCGTGTTGGGAAGCAGGTCCAGCCGGTCATTGGTCACTGAGCAGAGCAATTCCCCCACGTTTCGCGTACCCCGCGTGACGACTTGCTTGGGCAACACTTCCGTTCGCCCGCTCCAGACCCGGTCGGGATGCGCGTCCCAAAAAATCTCCACGGGCTGATTAACCTCTATCTGCCCGAGCTCCGGCTCGTCGATGAACGCCCTGATCCGCACCTTGTGCAAGTCCGCGAGTTCAGCCAGTAGATCGCCCACTTTCACGAAATCGCCCTGGCGAATTGGCAGCGAATAAAGCGTGCCGTCAAAGGGGGCGCTCCCGTGAGCCGACTCCAGCCGCTCCTCGAGATCGCGAACGCTCACGCGCGCGTGCTCCACCAGAAAGGCCACTCGCCCCTGATCGAGTTGCGCTTGCTGCTCCAGGGTTTGTTTCACTTTTTCAGTGGATTGTACGTCCGCTTCCGCCTGAGTCAGCTGCAGCCGGTTTTGCGCCAGTTCCTCGGGCGTCGCGGCTTTTTCCGCCACGAGCTTCGTTAAGGTTTCGTTGTCGCGGCGCAATTGATCGCGGCTCGCTTGCGCTTTCTGCAAATCGGCTGCGGCTTTTGCAAGCTGGCTGGCGTGCCCCCCCGCCTTCGCCACGTTGAGCGCTTCCTGCTGCGTCGCCAGATCGGCGCGAGCCTGCGCCAGGTCCGCCTGCACCTCGGCGTCATCCAGGGCAAACAGCATCTGGCCGCGTTTCACCTGCTGGCCCTCGACCGCATAGACGCGTTCCACAAATGTCGGATATCCCGCTCGAAACGAACGCGGCATCACCGGTTCCACCTTCCCGTTGGTGGATACGATCGAACTCAGGTTTTCGCGCACGGCGTCGGCAACCGCCACGCGCGCCGTGGATCCTCTCCCGCTGAGAAACACCAGCAGGGCTGTGAGCACCAAAGCGCCGCCCACAATAATCCACAGTCTTCGGCCCAGCGCCGATGTCATTCCGTCCTCGCTCTGCCAGTCTTAACTGGCGGGATTAAAACTCGGCATTCTAACAAAGTTTCGGGCGGCAGACGACTTGCCGGCGGCGGTTATGGATCGCTCCGATTGCGTCCGATAAGATGCGGCATTCCTTCGTCCGGGATGCCGGGCCCCCCAGGCACACGGCACGGGTGTTGCGATGGCCGCCAGTATGCTAAAATTTGGGTATGGCAAACGAACCCGCTCAGCCCCAAACCCATGCCCCGAAACACGAATCTCCGACGCCCGGGGAACCCGTGCTTCATCGTGTTTGCATCCAGTGTAACAACATGTTCCGCGTTACGCCTGGGAATTTTGACGCCAAACAGTGCCCCAACTGCCACAAAGGTTAGCTGCTCCTGCCCATATCCGGCCTGGCGCTTCCTCTCCCTGCAAATTTCCTGCCCAATCAGTTACAATCTGCGCCGCATCCACGCGAATTGAGACTGCACCCAAGCTGAGACGGAATGATAAGAGCTCAACACCTGGTCAAACGCTTCCGGGACAAAAAACGCGGCACAGTCAACGCCGTTGACGGCGTGAGTTTTTCCTGCCGGCCAGGCGAAATCTACGGCCTGCTCGGCGCGAACGGTGCGGGAAAAACCACGACGCTGCGCATTCTTGCCACCATCCTCGCGCCCACAGAAGGCACCGCCACCGTCGCCGGCTTTGATGTTGCCAAAGATCCCCAACTTGTCCGCGCGCGAGTCGGATTTCTTTCCACGGCTACCGCGCTCTACGGGCGGCTTTCCGCGCTGGAAATGGTTCAATACTTCGGCCGCCTGCACGGGCTCGATGACGCCACCCTGCGCCGCCGCATCGACGAGATTTTCACGCGCCTGGAAATGAATGATTTTCGCGACCGGCGCTGCGACAAGCTTTCCACCGGGATGAAACAGAAGGTTTCCATCGCCCGCACTCTGGTGCACGATCCCTCGGTGATGATTTTCGATGAGCCCACCGTGGGCCTGGACGTAATGGCCGCGCGCACGATCGTCAACTTTATCCGGGAATGCCGCGACCATGGAAAAACGGTGGTCTTTTCCACGCACGTCATGCGTGAAGTGGAAAAGCTTTGCGACCATATCGGAATCATCCATAACGGGAGGCTGCTGGCCGAAGGAACTCTTCCCGAACTGCGCGCGCGAATTGGCATACACGATCTGGAGGATTTGTTTGTGAAGGTGATCGAGTCATGAGTCTGCGCAACATTGGCATCGTTTACCGCAAGGAACTCGTCGATTCCCTGCGCGATCGCAGGACGGTGATCTCCATGATTGTCGTCCCTTTGCTTGTCATGCCCTTGCTGACGATTGGGATGGGCATACTTTCCGTGACCCTGCTGGGCCTGGCCATGGAAGAAATACCGCAAGTCATGATCCTGGGCGGCGAGGATTCTCCGCATGTGACGGCGCAACTCAGGAAACTGCGCGATTTGCGGGTTGTTCCCGCGAAACCGGACTACGCCGATGAAATCTCGAACAAGCAAATTCGCGCGGCCGTGGAAATTCCCACGGGCTTCGAGGCCAAGCTGGCCGCAGGCGAATCGTCCACCGTGCATATTTACATGTATGAAGGCGAATTGAAGTCCGGCTTCGGCGCCGAGCGCCTGCAGAAGTTTTTCCGCGAATTACGCGACCGAACCATTCGCGAGGATCTCGAGGCGCGCCATCTCCCGGAAAGCCTGGCGCGCCCGTTCGACATCGAGGAGAAAAATGTCGCCCCGCCCGAAAAAGTCGGCGGTGCGATCCTGGGAGGCCTGGTTCCCTATTTCATTATTCTGTTATGCCTGACCGGGGCGATGTATCCCGCCATGGATCTGACCGCGGGCGAAAAAGAGCGCGGCACGATCGAAACGATTCTCTGCAGCCCGGTTTCCCGGACGCATCTTGTCCTCGGAAAATTCCTGATGGTGCTCACGGCTTCGATCGCGACGGCGGTTCTTTCGATCTCGGCCATGGCGGTTTCCTTTGGCGCGGGCAAAAAAATGCTTCTCGCGGTCTCCAACGGAGCGACAGATGCCGCCTTGCAAGTCACCATCACCGGAAAGGCGATCGTTTCCATATTCTTCATCGTGCTGCCGCTCGCCGTGTTCTTTTCCGCGGCCCTGCTGGCCCTCTCCCTTTTTGCCAAGAGCTTCAAGGAAGCGCAAAGCTACATTTCTCCGCTGATGATTCTCGTGGTCCTTCCGGCGGTGGCCGCGGTCCTGCCCGGCGTGGAGTTGACTCCGGCGGTCGCTCTGATCCCGGTGCTGAACACCAGCCTCGTCAGCAAGGAAATCATCACCGGCACGTATCACTGGGGCATGATCGCGCTGATCTTCCTGTCGTCCAGCATCTATGCAGGAGTGGCGCTGGCTATCGCTGTAAAATTATTCCAGAGGGAAGACGTCCTGTTCAGAACTTGAAAAGCGGGGCAGGAGGCGTTGAGGGACAAGGCCAGGCGAAAAGAACTACGAACATCGTTTTCCTTTACATCCCTGCTTCCTTGGATCTCTGCCTCCCGTTTTCACGCCGGCCTTGCGTGCTCGTGATTCTCATCCCAGGCGTTGGACAGGCGCCGAACCGTTTCCCGCAACCGCACCGCCAACTCGGCGATGGTTTCCAGGCGCTCCACCGCGGCGGACGGCAGGCGGTCGCGTCGCGCAAGCAAAAGTTCGGTATTTCCTAGAATTCCGGTCAGGGGATTGTTCACTTCATGGCGCAGGATCTCGCCGAAATCCCCCGAAAATTCGTCCCGGGGAAACTGGATCATCCCCGCGGCCCGTTCGGCCATCCGCGCCCGGCGGTCCAGCATTCCCGCGACGATCGGCGCATAGTCGCCTGTGCGCGCTACAAAATCCACGGCTCCCAATGTAATCAGGAACCCCATGCAGGCCTGAAACTCCGGCGCCGCCGCCACCACAACGGGCGCTACTTCGGCAAGCAGAGCCAGCGCGGATTCCAAAGTCTCTCCACCGTGCGCGAAATTGATCGCGGATTCGTCCAGAAAAACGGCTACAGGAGCGCTCCGCTCCATCTTCTTTCGCGCCTGCTCGACCGCGCCGACAATCAGAGTCCGGTAGCGTCCCCCGAACGAGGCGAGTTCCTCGAAGCATCGCTGTGCCAGGACAAGGTCCCCGCTGACGATAATAATGGTCCGGCTCGTCGATTTCATTGTGCCCTCTTCCTTGTTCCCACTTCACTGTTCTCTGGCAGCGGCGCGCGCCCGTTCCGGGCCCGCTGCCATTCCTTCGTCAACTGGGACGGCGGCCAGGGCCTCGCGTACGGCCTCTTTCAACTCTTCCACGAGGAAAGGCTTGGCCAGGTACGGCAAGCCGCTCGATTTCAGAAATTCAATCGTGCGCGGCGCCATCGTGTCTCCCGTGACAAACAGGACTCTCTGTTGCATCGGATTCTCCCGCCGCACCAGAGCGCGATACAATCCCGGCCCGTCCACGTACGGCATCTTTAAATCGCAGATCACGAGGGAATAGCTCCTCTCCTCGAGCCTGCCGAGAGCTTCCCGGCTGTCCAGCAGCGTGTCGACGCTGTGGCCTTGCTCGGCCATCACGTCCGCGATCAGTTCCGCAACCGTGGGTTCATCCTCCACAATCAAAATATGCTTTCTCGTCGATTTTCGTTCAGAGGCCTGAAGCGGTATCGCGGCGGCGACTTTTGTCTCCATAGCAGGTTCGTCGCTGGAATAAACAAAGCCGGAAACGGAAAGAGCAGGAAGCTCCACGGTCAGAGTCGTACCGCGGCCCGGCAGGCTGTCGACAGTGACTTCCCCGCCGTGCTCCTGCACAATCCCGTAAACAATGGATAGTCCTAAACCCGTCCCGATGCCCGGCGGTTTGGTCGTAAAAAAGGGATCGAAAATGCGAGGCACAATCTCCGGCGGAATCCCCGGCCCGTCGTCGGACACTTCCATCGCCACGCGGTCTCCCGCCAGCCGCCGCGTGCGGATCAGGATGCGTCCATTGCGGGACTCCTCCCCGCGAGAGGCCACGATGGCCTGCTCCGCGTTCACGATCAGATTCAGCACCACCTGCTGGAGCCGCGCCGAGTCCGCCAAGGTTTGCGGCAGGCTGCCATCCAGGGCCAACTCCACTTCAATGTTCTGAAGCTTCAATTCGTAGGTGCGCAGTGAAATTGTCCGTTCGATCACTTCGTTCAGCTGGACTGCGCGGCGCTCCGACTTGGTCTCCCGCGAGAAGAGCAGGAGATTTTTTACGATGCGCCCGGCGCGCTCGGCCTCTTGCGAAATGCGCAGCGCGTCTCCCGCCCGGTCCGAGGCCGAACGCCGGCCCAGCAGAAGCTGGGCGTATCCCTGGATGCTCGTCAGCGGATTGTTGAGTTCGTGCGCGATCCCGGAGACGAGCTGCCCGAGCGCGGCCATTTTTTCCGTCTGCATCAGCTTTGACTGGATCAGCCTCTGCCCCGTAATGTCGCGGTAAACTTCCAGCCACCCGAGACGCGTGCCGTCGGGCTTGTAGAGAGGGCGCGCAAACCGCTCCACGATTTTTCGCGACGGGCGGACCAGCTCGAATTCATCCCAGCTGGCCTCGTTGCCCTGGCGCACGCGTTCGCGCCATCGCGCCGCGGTTTCCGCCGGGCGCAGGAATTGGTAAGCCAGGCTGGCGATCAGCGCGTCAATCGATACGAATTCCAGCAGGCGCCGCGATTCCAGTCCGAAGATCGCCGCCAGCCGCCCGCTCGCCATCCGAATCCGCCCCTCGGCATCGAGCAACAGAACCCCGGATTCGATCGAATCCAGCAGCCCGGCCATCTCGGCCTCCAGGCGTTCTTCCGCGTCTCGCCAGGGTTGTTCTTGTCCTAAGTCTTCCAGGTAAAGGAGCCACCTCGGCCCGTCCCCGCCTCGCCCCGTGATTTCGCACCGGAGATGCATGCGGATGATGCCGCCTCGCTCCAGGGCGGCTTCCAGTGCAGCCGGGAAAGCCTCCTTCTTCTGGGGAGGCGCCGGGAGAGTAGAACGGAGCCGGCCCCGCCACTCGGCGACCGCATTGCGAGCCAAAGGAGAAAATAATTCATCGAGGAGCACTCCATCGATGGGCTTCAAGGGCGTGAACAAGAACGTGGCAGCGGCGCGGCTGGATTCGTGAATTCTTCCGTGTTGGTCGATCACGATGAGCCATTCGCGGCTGTCCTCAATGACCTTTCGCAGGATTTCGCTCGAGGCAGCCCGCTCTTCGCGCGCGGCCTCGCGATGCAGCTCCGACGTGGCAAGGACCGGCGCGCGCGATTCCCCCTCCGCGCGACCGCCACGCCATCTTCGAAGCCAGCCAGCCGCGGCCATCCCGCCCCCTACAGCCGCGCCCACAGAATCAAATACCCCAACAGCAACGCCGTCCCAATGGTGGCCACATTCGTGGCCGCCTCGCGGATGGAGCGATAGTGCAAGAACAATGTTCGATGGATCATGACATCCTCCTGTCGCCCATTTGTCTTGCACCGCGGTGGCCAATATCCACGACGAGATAACCGTCTTAGAATCAATATGATAGGGATAAAGCGGAAATCGCTCATAAGGCTCCGCGTTCCCATCCCGAAACTCACGCAGGCTTCGATTCCCGGATAGGAAAATCCGGCCAAGGGGAGCAGGGAAGAGGCCCTCCGATCGTAGCCTTGATCGAATCAAGCTATCGAGCAGACCCGGGGATGCGCCAAGGATACGGCCCCGCCGCTGGTTAGGTATCGCGGGCCACATACGGAATTACTCGGCTTTATATTTTAGCAGGACGTTCCAGATGTGCTCAGGCACCTCAAAGGGCGTTTCGTTGGAAAATGCCTGTCCGGGTCGCAATGCAAGAATAATGATCCCCTTCGAAATCAACGTATTCGCATAACCGCCGTCGGGCGTGTTCGTAAACATCCTCTGATTCTTGGCGAGAAGATATCCGATGATTTCTCGTTCTTTCGAATCCATTTGAGAAATTGCCTTCACCACGCGAGTTCCGTCTCGGTGTAATCATCTGCCACTGCAACATCCTACGATAGAGCCGATTTCCTATCCAAAGAACCGAAGTCACTACAAGCCATGTCAGGGCAATGACGAAACTTAGACCTACGGCCCACCGATAATTTGCGAATGACGCGAGACAGGCCCAGCTTTGTGAGTGCCGCGTCCGGCGCGAACAACAGGAACGACGTTGAGAGAAACAGAAAGAGAGCCGAGGCGACAGGAAGAGGCTTCGTGACTGCTTCGTAGAATTTTATCCAGTGTTGCACGGTAAGCTTTGTTGAATATTACCACTCATCGCTGTAAGAAACCCTTACTGCATTTTCTCCGGGAACGTATACTCTCGGAGATGAAACTGCAAGTCGCAATATGTGCTTTACTTGTTGGCTCCTTGTCTGGATGCCGAAATCAGAAAACGACAATCTCTCTCGATGAGGCGTGGAATCGCGATTATCGCCATGAACGCGTGCGAGCTTTACAAGAATAACTACCGCGTCGCGTGCTTAAAAACTCCTGAACAGATCGCAACTGAGCTAAGGCTCAGGTTTGCATCGGCCCTCTTGCAAAGCGCAGCCTGCAAAAAAGTAACGCTAAACTATGCGCCTCTCAACCAGGGAATCGGGAAGGAATATGAAGACGGTTGGAGACTTTCATTTAACATCGGTATCGATGGTGGCGAGATCGATTATTCCAACTCCGATTGGCAAATCATCGACAACAAGACGAAGAAGCGATTTGGCGAGGGCTCGCTGAAGGACGCAGTCGAAGCCGCGACACGAATCTGCACTGTTGCGACCGGGCAGGGTGGCTCGGTTTCGCAGAATTAGTCGCCGCAGTCTCGGTGGCCGACCATTTCGGTTTTTAACGGTGCGGTGATTAGACTCCTCTCCTTCTTCATCTCGATGTGATCCACGTGAAGTGGTTCAGCGGTTCGTACGAATACCAGCCCGCCACTCAAGCTTGCGGGCGGCCCGATTCGTATTGCTTGAGTTTGCGGTACAGCGTGGTTTTTCCGATGCCCAGCAGCCGCGCGGCGGCCAGCTTGTCTCCGGACGTTTCCCGCAGCGCGCGGAAAATTGCGCGGCGCTCGAGAGCTTCGAGCGGCACGAGTTCGTCCGCGTCCGAAAGTTTTTCCGCCGAGGTGTACTGCAGGTTCGACGGCAAATCGCCCACGTGCAGGATCGGCCCCGAGCCCAGCGCCACGGCGCGCTCGATGGCGTTTTCCAGTTCGCGGATGTTTCCCGGCCAGTCGTAGGCCATGATCCGGCGCATGGCGTCCTCGGAAATCGTGTGGATCGGACGCGCCGGATCGGAAAATTTTTCAAGAAACGTGTTGACCAGCAGCGGAATGTCCGCCTTGCGCTCCCGCAGCGGCGGCAGCTTGATCTGCACCACGTTCAGCCGGAAATACAAGATCCTGGCGGAATCCGCCGGTGCGAATGGCCGACTTCCAGATCGCGATTGGTCGCGGCGATCACGCGCGCGCGAATGCCGATCCGCTCGTTGGACCCGACCGGCTTGATTTCGCGTTCCTGCAGGGCGCGCAGCAGCTTGGCCTGCAGGTCGATGGGCAGGTCGCCGATTTCGTCGAGAAAAAGCGTTCCCTCTCCGGCGGCCTCGAACAATCCCTGCTTCGAATGCTGCGCGCCGGTGAACGCGCCCTTCACGTAGCCGAACAGTTCCGATTCGATCAGCGTCGGCACCAGCGAGGAACAGTCGACCGGAGCAAACGGCTTATTTTTGCGCGGCCCCGAAAAATGAATCGAGCGCGCCACCAGTTCCTTGCCCGTCCCGCTCTCGCCGAGAATCAGCACCGGATAGGTGTGCTGCGCCACTTTCTGGATCAGCTTGTACACGCGCTGCATCCGCGGCGACATGCCGATGAGGCCGCCGAAACCCGGCCGGCTGCGCAACTGCTCGCGCAGCAGGCGGTTCTCCTGGTCCACTTCGATGGAATGAACCAGGCGGTCGAGCTTGGTGCGCAATTCCTCCACGTGAAACGGCTTGGTCACGTAGTCGGTCGCGCCCAGCCGCGTGGCCTCGATGGCCGTCTCGATCGTCCCGTATTGCGTCAGCACGATGATCGCAATCTCCGGATTGTTGGCGCGCGATTCGCTTGAAGCAGTTCCAGCCCGCCGATTTGCGGAACCTGCAAATCCGTGACCACGATGTCGATCGGATACTGGTCCAGAATCTCCAGCGCCTCCTCGGTGGTCTGCGCCACGTGAACTTGCAGCCCGGCGTCCACGGCGACATCCCGGCATAGATTTCGCGTGGTGACCTCGTCGTCCACAACCAGCAGATTGAAGGTCGCAGTCCGCGCGGAAAGCGTTTCCACTTTCGTTTCTTCATCTCGGTTTCCATGGCTGGGACTCCTTTTCAAAACAGGAGCAACAGGCGTGCCAAATCAGGAGAAAATCATAAAACGGGCCATTCGTGTCACTTATCGTGACAATATCACATATTTGCCGATGATTCTATTGCCGAATCGGGAACTAATGCAAGCCAATTTCCTCCCTCTCGCTCGTAATCCCTTATGGGAGTTGATGAAGCAGGAATGGGAATCGTCAGGGTTCAATGCGGAACAGTTTTGTGGACAGGATGCCCCGGCAGTTCGATTGCGAGACCCGTCAGTTCCCCCGGCTCGATTCACCACGGACAGTTTGCTTCCCGGATCGGTCAGAAGCGCCCGCGACTGTTCGCACAGAAGC
This sequence comes from uncultured Acidobacteriota bacterium, assembly GCA_963819395.1. Classification (GTDB taxonomy): domain Bacteria; phylum Acidobacteriota; class Terriglobia; order Acidiferrales; family UBA7541; genus Palsa-360. The sequence goes on along the minus strand of CAWFVW010000001.1, from coordinate 91,747 downwards.
CAGCCATTCCACCTGGTAGAGGCCCTCCGTCGCGGACGCCGCGAAAATCACGCCCGGCTCGCTTTGACGGCGTCACCGCCGGAAAAAAACCGTCGGCCAGCGTGCCCGGGACGCGGTCCCATGTCCGGCCGGCGTCGGAAGAAACGTAGAGCCCCCGGTGCGCATGGAGGCGACAAAGACGGCCCCCGTCAGCGGCGAAATCCTGCACGGGCGTGGAGGGCAGTCCCGAGGCAGCTTGCTGCCAGGTTGTCCCTGCGTCCCGCGAAATGTAAAGGCCATTGCGGGCGATCGCCACCAGCGTGTTTTCGTCCCCAGGCTCGGCATCCAACGTGACAGCGCCGCCAGAAGACAAAGGTAAATCATGCCAGGTCCATGAGTTCCCGCCGTCGTCGGAAAATACAAGCCCCCGCAGCGAAACAACCCTGATCCGCTCGCCATTCGGGGAAACACGCACCGACTCCACCGGCAGCGAAGTCAGAGGGCCGACAGGCCTCAGAGTCCACGTCGCGCCCCGGTCAGCGGACACGAGCAAACCCATGCTCGTCGCGGCATACCACTCCTTCGAACTAAAAGCCATGTCCGTGACAATTTCCTGCAGCGGGCGAGGCCCGCTCGCTGCCTTCGGTCCTGTACGCCCTGCATCGCCTGTAGGGGCACGGCATGCCGTGCCCCTATCGGCGCGACCCGTGAAGTGGCGCGTTCGCGTCTGCAGCCCCGCCAACGACCGTTCCGGCTTGCTTCCAGGCTTTCCTCACGGCGTCATACCGCATGAGTCCTCCGCGGGCCAGGGATACCCACCAGGCTCATCCGGCGAGGCATAAACACGAGAGCCTGCTCGGCGCGCAGCCCCGGTCCCAGGGGCGCCCATGTCTGGCCATCATCCTCTGTGGCCAGAACGGGCTCGGGAGCGTGGGCCATGACGGCCAGGACCCGGCCGGGATGTTTCGAATCGAGCCCCAGGGCAAGAATTTGCCGGTGATCGAATCCCAAATTGGCATCCTGAAAATGCTCACCCCCATCGTCGCTGGCGAGAGCGCCCAGTTCCTCGGTCCCGATCAAGACCCGTCCCGGGTCGCCTTCGGCAACCACCACGGTATTGACCACCCAGGTCGCGGGAGTCGTGCGGCGCCAGGTCATGCCCCCGTCCGCCGTCTTCCACAGGCCTTCCGAGGTTGCCGCGTATACGTTTGCGGGTGCGTAGGGTCCTGAGTGATCGCATATGTGCGCCGCGCCGTGTAGGGAATGCCCTGGATCTTCCTCCACTGGGCGGCGCCGTCATCGCTGCGATAAATGCCCGAACAGGCGCTGGCGTAGACGCGCCGCGAGTTTCCTTCGTCGATGAGCAGGCTCATGACGTCGGAATCGTCGATCATGCCTTCGTGAATGGGGCGCCAGGTGCGCCCGCCATCGGCCGTCTTCCAGGGCAGGTGGAACGTCCCGGCATAAATAATTTTCGGATCGCGCGGGTCGATGGCCAGGGAATCGAAGTTGCGCAACTCCTCGTGGTGTTCGGGCGAAATCCGCTCCCACGATTTCGAGGCGTCCAGCGAACGATAGACGCCGTCCAGAGTCCCCGCGACGAGGATGTTCGGATCGGAGGGCGCCATGGCCAGCGCGCGCACGGCCTGTCCGGCGAGACCCGCGCCGTTCCAGGTGCGTCCGCCGTCGGCGCTGCGAAACACGCCGCCGCTCGACGCGGCGTCGCGCGTCCAGGAAGACGCGAACAGCACGTTGCCGTCGCGCGGATCCACCACGATGGCGGTGATCACGGCGTCGAGCCGTGAACTGGCGCGTCCGAGGAGCGTCCAGTGCGCGCCGGAATCCTCGGAACCGAAAATATGTCCGTCCGCCGTGCCCAGAAAAATCCGCGCGGGCCGCGAAGGATCGGCGGCGAGCGCGCGAACGTCTCCTCCCGGCGGCCCGAGCGGCTTCCACGTCTGGGCGCGCGCCGCCGGGGGCGCGAGCAAAATCAGCAGAATTCCGAAAACTCTCCTCATGGTTGAATTCCGTTCCTGGATACTTCGCCCCGCAACGCCTCCGATTGTACAGGCGATTCCCGCCGGGGACACCATCGGGATATTCCGCCCGCGCCTCGGAAGAGCCGCAGGGCCGCGGCTGGCTGCCAATTCCGGCGGATCCGGCCAATCCGGCGCGCGTTTCGCGCCGCCGGGGGGGCTCGGAAACTTGCAGCCGGCGCCTTTTGATAACTATTTAATTATAATTGATTTATCTAACAGTATATACAAATTGAGTAAAGTAAATTACGGAGAACGTTCCGCCCAGTGCAATAGAAAGCGCCGGTAATAGCGCGTTGGCTTGAACTGGTACCGACGTACCACTCACCCGGTTAAAGTCTCCGGCTAAAACTGTACCTGCGCGCCTGAGCCCCGATGCGTGTGTCGAGCTCGCGCCCGCAATCCTGAGGGTCTTGTTTCCCTCTCAACCTATAAAGGTGGAAACTTCATGAAACCAATCAACAAGACATGGCTCCTTCTGGGCGCATTGGGACTTGTGCTCGTAATGAGCCCGGCCTCGCGCGCCCAGACCAATTCCAATAACGCCACGGTGAACCTCAACGCCAAGCTTTCCGAGTCCCTCACCGTCGTCGCGGGCCCGGCCACAGTGAACTTCACTCCGCTGGCGCCCAACGGCCCCACAGCCGGCGACAATCCGGTCACGATCACGACCACCTGGGCGGTGGCCAAAAACCGCGGGACCGTCAAGCTTTACGCCTACTTTGGGAGCGCCAATGCGCTGACGGATGGGGCGGGCGATAACATCCCGGTCGCGAATGTGACCGGAAGCGTCAACGGTGTGGCGGCGGTTCCCTTTACCAGCGCACAGCCCTTCGGCGCCTCGACCGGCATTCTGGTCTTCTCGCAAACGCTCGGAGCCGCGGGAACTTACAATTCCAGCCACGGCCCCGACACGATTGGCCTGACGATTAATACCGCCGGACTGGCTCTGCCCGCAGCCACGTATACCGGTATGCTCAACGTCCAGGCTCAAGCATTCTAATCCAGCGACGCCGGCCGGCTCGGCCAGGGTATTTCTCCTAAGGCCTCCTAACGGATCGCGGTTCGGACGCGGTGTGGCTTCCGAGCCGCTTTTCATTCCCTGCTCAGGATGAGCGCTTGCAGGCCCCGCGGATTTCGCGGCGATGTACCGGCGAGGAAACGTGATCAGTCTGTTCAGACGGGCGGACAAATCGGCGGAGGGGGCGGTCAGTTTCCCGCGGCGCTTTTTGGTTCCCGCTCTCGGGCTGCTGGGAATTGTCCTTGCCCTTTGTCCTGCCCCGGCCGGGGCGCAGTTGAAATCCAACGCCGCCACCGTAAATCTCGCCGCGACGCTGAATACCGGCATCACCATTACGGCGGCGCCCGGACTCGTGAACTTCACTCTCGTCCGGAGTGGCACCGCGACCGGAAGCGCGCCCGTCACCATTACGACCAGCTGGAGACTTCCGCTCGTCTTCGGCAACATCGCGGAGTACGCGTACTTTACCAGCCCCGCGGCCGCGCTGACGGACGGGGCCAGCGACAACATCCCTTCGGCAAGCGTATCCGGGAGCTTCAACGGCGGAGCCTTCGCCGCCTTTACGGGCACGAGTCCGCTGGCCGCCGGGAGCAGCATGACGCTTTTCAACCAGTTCTTTTTCATTTTGTTTACGAACCCGGGAACGCGCACCGATACGCTGAATTTGCAAATCAATACGACAGGATTGAATCTGCCCGCCGCGACGTATACAGGCGTTTTGCATATTCAAGCGCAGGCCAATTAGCGCGCCGCCGGACCGGAACTCCGGGCCAGGCAGCAAAAATAGATAACTGGGGGGAATTGTGAAACGGACGTTTTTGATTTTGGTTTGCTTGTTCTTTTTTGCGCGGTCGGCGCCGGCCCAAACCATCTCGCCTGTCATCGTCGAGTACACGGACAAAGCGGACGGACGGTTCCAGCTGTACAACGACGGGGATATTCCTCTGACCGTGGTGGTGGAACCGCACAGCTTTACGGTGGATTCCACCGGCATGGCAACCTTCCGCAAACTGGATCCCGAGATCCATGTCCAGCTCTCCGCCACGAGTTTCCGGCTGGCGCCCAAGCAGACGTACTACGTCTTCTACAAGGCGACGACGGAAACATATCCAAACTGGTTTACCATCTACGCGACCATTTCCGGCGCCACGACGCCGACGGGCTTGAAGCTGGCGCTGGAATTGCCTCATACCGTCTACCTGCTCGGACACAAATCGCTTGCGGAATCGAACGTCACCTGGAACAAGGCGGAACTCACGGTGCAAGGCGGCAAACGCCGGATTTCGGCCCAGGTGGAGAATCACGGCACTGATTATGGCCGCGTCCAGGAAGTGGAAGTCTCTGACCAGTTCGGGCAGGCAAACCTTCGCGGGCTTTCCGCTCTTCCCGGGCCAGCGGCGCGATATTGAGTTCGACTGGGATCAGCCGGGAACACCGAAAGAAATCGTGCTGAAGTTCCCCCATTTCAAAATGGAATCCAGTCTGAAGGAGCTCACCGCCGCGCAATGAACGGGCCGGCACCATCGGTCCCGGGGATTTCGCGGAGATTCCCGAGAGCCCTGCTGGTCGCGATCGTCTGTGCCATTTGCGTGGCATGGCCGCACGCGCGCGGCGGGGCAAGTTTTTCAGCTGGCCGGAGGATCGTCCTCCCTGCTGGATGCGGAGGGCGGATCGCTCGAGATTCACGGGTCCGATTACACGGGAAGAATCGATCTGGGTTACCTTGGCGGGCCAAGGTTGGGATTCTTCTTTTCGCGGCAGTACAAAACGTCGGTCGTCGGCGCGGGGGACCAGCAGATTCCGTTTGTGCTTCCCACGGATTTATTCGATAACTCCTTCTATTTTCTGGGACGCGTGCTGAGCCTTACCCGGCCTGTGGAGGACGGACACCTCTTCGTTTTTGCGGGCACGACGACCGACGGATACTTCGCGCCGTTTCTCAACGTCGCGCGCAACGATACGCCCTCCGGCGGCATTTTCTACGAAAGGCAGCTTTCTCCGGCCCTGCGGTTTTACTCGCGCAACATTTTTTCCACGCGGCAAACGTCCATCCAGGCCATCGAGTGGGCGGCCCGGAAAGACATACAGATGGCGCTTTCCGCGGGAATGGGAAATAACCAGGGTTACGCGGCCACAAGCATTTCGATCCACAGGCGCTGGATGTTGCTGGACGCCAGCTACGCCCTGGCCGGCAACGCCTTCCGGCGCGTGCTGGTTGCTACGCCGCAATTGTCGGAGAACGACAAGGAAAATATACGGTTCGAGTTGCATCCCGCATCGAATTTTCGCGTCGTCGTGAGCCGCAACAACTTCCAGGCATACATCTCGCCCACCGCGGTCGAGAGCGCCATGGTGCAGGGCCTTAGCGCGGGGGCGGGCATCGCCGGATTTCTGCATGGATGGTTCGTTGTTCGACTCTTCCAGTTCCTTCGGAAAATCATCCGCGATTTCGCTTGGCGTGCAGCGCATGCTGACGCCGCATTTCGAGGGCGGAGTGGACTTTCTGCGGAGCGGATCTGAAAAAAACGCGCCGCAGAACACCCTGGTCGCGAATTTGCAGGGAAATTTTGAACTCGCGATTCAGCGTGACTCAGGTCATCTCGCACAACAACGGCCAGACGACGGTCGATTTCGGCGGCGCCTTTCTCTCTAATTTCCTGTCCGTGAGCGTGGACTATCAGCCTGTTTTTCTTCCCTTCGTCCAATCCCCCGGCGGACAATTCAAGCAGGTCATGGTCCTGGGCTTGCACTTCCAGCTTCCACACGGCGTGCAATTCAACATGAATACCAATGTCACGCCGCTCGGCCAGGTGCGCTACACGGCTTATGGATCCACTTATATGTTCCACGGGTTGGGAAACACTTCACCGGGAACCTCCTTCGCCGGCGCCTTCTTTCGAAACGTCGTGCGCGGCGAAATCCTCGATCCTGATGGAAACCCCGTTCCCGGCGCCGCCCTCCAGATCGGACCGGACCTGGCGGTTTCAGATTCCGACGGGAATTTCATGCTGCGCGTAAAGAAGGCTGGAGAGTTGAAACTGAAAGTGGCGTTCGAGGAGTTCACCGCCCCCGGGAGGTACGTGATCGTTCAAGCTCCCCAGACGGTCAAGGCGACGCGCGAGGATTCCGCGCAGGAATACTCGATTGTCCTTCGGCGACTCCCCAACGGCGTGGCCTCGGCGGACCCGTCCCATCAAACTGACTTGCCGGATCCTCCAGCCAAATTGGACTGAAATAAGCGCAATTCGGCTCACAAAGTCCCGTGGGGCAGAAATAATTCGTGAAATTTTCTTGTGAAATTCACACGGGCTCCGTGCCAGCCGCAGTGGCGGCGTGGCACGGAGCCCGGAGGTTACGAGCCGGAGAGAGCGCTAGTACGTCGCGCCCTCGGGCACCCAGATGACGTCGATGCGGCGGTTGTCGGTCGCGCCGGCCTGGCCGCTGCCGGTTCGAGTGGTGATGCGCGACGCGTCAATGCCCTTTTCGCCGAGATATTTCACCGCGTTCGTGGCGCGGTCACCGGCGATTTTCTCAGGCTGGCGTTCCTTCGGATCGGAGTAACCGATGATCACGGCGCTGCCCCGCGGTTCGTTCTGGAGGCGGAGGGCGACGTCATCGAGGATGCGTTTGCAGACGTTGTCAATGCGCGTGCTGAGCGGCTTGCCGAACGCGCAATCGCTGATCTTGCTGGCTTGCGGCGGAGGAGGCACGGCCTTCACTTCGACCGTCGACGTGCAATCCGCGGCCCCGCCGCGGCCATCGTCGACGCGCACGGTGACCGTGTAATTCCCAGGCGCGGCGCCCGTGGTATCGAGGTCCACGGCTGCGCCCGTGCCGACAATCCTGCCGCCATTCGTGCGCCAGGTGTAGGTCAGGGGGTCGCCGTCGGGATCGCTCGCGTTCGTGGTGATGTGGACCCTCTCTCCTACAAAAACCGAGGAGCGGTCAGCCGAGCAGGCAATCGTCGGAGGATGATTTGGCTTGGGATCGACGCGGACGGAAACGCTGGAGTTAGCGGAGCCGCCGCGGCCGTCATCCACCTTGGCCGTGATGGTGCACGAACCGAGAGGCACCCCGGCGGAAAGCCAGCGAACCGTGGGTCCGGTTCCGTCCACCTTGCCGCAGGTCGAGGACCACGTCCAGGTCAACGGGTCGTTATCCGGATCCGAGGCTGTGCAGTTAACGGTAACCACATCGCCGGAATCCAGATACACCATGCTCTTATCCTCGGTGCAAGAAACCGTGGGCGGGTGGTTGACCGGCGGAGCCTTCTCGGGCCAGTAGCCGACCCCGACTTTGACTACAAATCCGTTCCGGTCGTTGAGGTCGCGTAGATTCAGCATGCGCCGGTAACCGATGTCGATCCCGACGTATTTCCACGGGTACATGCGAATCCCCCAGATTCCATCTACGGGATCGCGTGCGCCAAACGAGTTGTCCGGAGGAGTATTGGGAGCATTCACAAACAACAGGCCCGAGTATTCCATCATGGGCTGGAAGCGGCTCTCTGGCAGGAACAGGAGCCCCACCCCGGTCCTGACCTGATCCGGCATGGCCACCAGAATGTTGCCCGAGCTGTCGCGCGGCGCGCGGACAAACATATATCCGAAATTAAAAGTTCCGGTGACGATGTTGCCCCATTGCCTGCTGAGAGCGAGTGAGACCATATCGCTCAGCGGGCTGGCTTGCGTGCCATTGGCAAGCAGTTTGTCCTCGTCCGTCCGGGTCGAAATATTCAGGTCGTTGCGGACGGAAAAGCTGACCGGGGCGCCCTGCCGCTGGTTGAGCAGAGCATACTTTACGCCCAAAGTCAGAGGCCCGATGCCGCCCGTGTTGTTTGCGGCAAAGGGATAATCCAGCACATATCCGGGGGCGGTGCCAGGCGTCGCGTCAAAGAATGTATTCGGGGTCGGAGTTCCCAGCGGCGCGCAAGTATTCAACGGAATCGACCGCAGGCTCAACTGGCCGGGGCATCCGGTGTGCACGTGCCCGTACGGGTCAAAAGCGGCGTAGATGTTGAAGTTGTCCGTCACGCCATAGCTGGCGTCCACGCCGATTTCAAGGATGGTGACGCTTCCCGGCATGCGGCCGAATTTATTTCCAAATGCGGAGAATGCAAAGCCATGCTTGGGCAGGGTGTCGCCTGTTTCCAGCGTGAACAGCCCCAGGGTCCCCGTCGTTGCCAGCAAAGGCGTAAATATCGGCGCGGGCTTATAGTCATCGTTTGTGCCCTTTTTGTCGCTCGAGGCCTTCTGCGCAGCAGGGGCAGGCAGGGCCGGAGTAGCCTCCTCCGAAGTCGCGGACTCATCAAGCTTTGCAGGATCGGAGGGGGCTGTTGTGTCGGATGAAGTTGCAGACGTTGCGTCGGCCGTCTTTTTGGGGTCTTTATCAGCATTCCCTGCCGGATTCTTGGCAAAACCGGATGGAACGAGCAGGAAAAGTAAAATCAGGAGTCCCACACCACGCAGGATCAGTCGCAACATGAACGTATACCTCCACAAGTAGCAAGATCAAAATGAAACGGCGATAGCCATGAGCTTCGGACCAATAAGTATGATTGCAATCCCGGGCGCAGATTCTGTTCCTCACCGCACCCCGACGGTGCGCTTCCCCGGGCTTGTAGCGGGGGACATTATATATGTACTGTGCAAGTCGCAAAACATTTTTTCCTGTATTCATCTGGAAGTGAAGGAGTTGGAAAGTTCCATTAATTTTTGAGCCGTCATATTCCAAAAAGTTCGCGGGCCACCCCAGAGGGACGATTGCCATCAGATTCAGGTAGATTCTTGCGACGTCAGGGCCTCGCGGCCATGTGCGAACCCTCTGGACGTTCGTGCCAATTGGCTTATGGGCAAGATCTCAAGAAAGCCGGAGGACCTGGATATGTTGAAGACTTTCTCATTTTGGGCCGCGAAGGCCGCGCTCATCCTAGTGTTGTGCGGCCAATTGGGGTGCGTGGTAACGACACATGCGGGACAAGTCAGGAATGGAGCCTTACCGCCAACTGCCGCCGTGGTCCAAAATGGGACACATTTCCTTGTGCGCCTCGATCAGGATATGAATACGGGCAAAGACAAGGTCAGCAAGAGGTTTGAAGTAACAACAATTGAGCCGCTGGAGACCTTACGCGGGTCCGTCCTTCCCTCTGGCGCGAGGATCGTTGGGCATATAAGCCGGATCGAACCGGGAAGGTTGACCGGGCACGCCCGGCTCTGGCTGACCTTTGACGATATCGACACGCGCCGCCGCGTATTGCCCATCGTTGCAGAGGTTTCAAGCGTCCCCGGCGAGTACAGCGTCCGGCAAGGCGAGAGCAAGGAGGGTGAAATCGAAACGCACACCACCAAAGGAACTCAGGTGCTCGAAGCCACAGCCGCCGGCGCGGCGAAGGGCAGCGCGCCGGGAGTTACATCTCACAATGCCAAAGAAGCGGCCACCGGTGCCGCAGCGGGGGGAGTAGCCGCATTTTTGGCATCCTCCGGAATCGGCCAGGAACTCGATTTGCCGAAAGGCACGAAGCTCGAACTGGTCCTCGACCGGCCTTTGTACCTGAATCAGTAACAACTAAATTCTTTCGCCAGCCAACTTACAAAGTTTCGAGTGTAGAAATTGAGACAAGCACGCGATTCATCGCAAGGCTAGTGCATTTGTGTGGCTGTGATGGAGAACTTCAGTCCTAGCGCCTGCATCACGCGGAGGACTGTGGCAAACTCCGGATTGCCTTCCGTGCTCAGGGCTTTGTAAAGGCTTTCGCGAGAGAGTCCCGCTTTTTTGGCAATTCGTGACATGCCTCGAGCGCGCGCTATGGTGCCAAGCGCCCTGGCGATGAAAGCTGGATCGTCCGTTTCCAGGGCTTCTTCCATATAGGCATTAATCGCTTCGGTCGAGTCCAGGTATTCCGCCGAGTCATACGGAAGAGTCTTTACTTTCTTTTTTGCCATGTTTCATTTCTCCCAGTTCGCAGCGAGCCTCTTAGCTGCCTTGATGTCGTGCGTTTGCGCTGATTTATCGCCACCGCAAAGCAGTACGATTAACGTCTCGGCTCGCCGGACAAAAACAAACGCGATAGCCGGGGCCTGTTTGGATTCGCAATTCGCTGACCCCTTCCCCGACGGATGCAACGTCACCGGGATTGCCAAACGCCAAACGATCAATCCGGGCGGCAATCCTGGCTCTGGCACGATGGTCGCGAAGGTTCGCCATCCAGTCTGAAAAGGCGGCCGTTTTGCGAACTTCAGTCATTGGGAATTGTATCCTATGGGATACACTTAGTCAACCTGCCAGAGAAGTCATCTCTCAACCCTGGCGGGTGACGCATGGGTTTTCCTTTCTCCCTGTCACCGATCGTGCGAGGCTGGAGCATAACATTCAGTCAGCTTGACGCCGAGTGACTGGAACAACCCCTCTGCTGTTACTTGTATCTGACCCAACAGCAGGGGTTAAGGCGAGGAAGGCCCCGCTGCGTTTCTCAGCTTGGCATTACTAGGGCGGTACTGATAGATTCGGGGGGAGGCGCCGCCCCTACGTCCCAGGGACTGCTCACAAACTGAATGGCTGAAGCGACCCGATTTGAAACAGCAAAACCTTCTCCTGATCGTGTTCTGATTGTCGAGGACGAAGAAAACGCGCGCCTGGGGTACGAAGCGCTCTTACGCCGGTGGGGATTTGAAGTGCTGGGCGTAAACAGCGCGGAGGACGCCTTGGCAAAATTTTCCGAGTTCGCGCCGGCCGCGCTGATTGCCGACGTGGAGCTGCCTGGAATGAATGGCCTCGATCTATTGGCGCGGCTGGGCGAAGAGCTGCAGAATGTTCCGGCGATCATTATCACCGGCAAGGGCAGCGAAGAGCGCATCGTGCAAGCCATCGAAGCCGGCGCGTTCTGGTACATCGAAAAGCCGCTCAAGGGCGCGGTCCTGCATGTGCTGCTGGACAGGGCGCTGGGGCGCGTGCGAGACCAGAAGCAAGTGGCGGCGCTCACCCGGCAACTGCGCGAATCCGGAAAGCTGGGCGATCTCGTGGGCCAGTCCAAGGTGATGCAGGAAGTAATGCATCTCGTCGAGCAAGTGGCGCCTTCGTCCGCATCCGTGCTGATCACGGGGGAAACCGGATCGGGCAAGGAAATTCTGGCGCGCACGATTCATCGGCTCTCGCCTCGCACGGATCGTCCCTTCATTGCAATTAACTGTTCCGCGATCCCCGAATCGTTGATGGAGAGCGAAATTTTCGGGCACGAGCGCGGGGCGTTCACGGGCGCGGCGGAGCGGAGGCTCGGATGCTTCGAGCTGGCCGACGGCGGCACGCTGCTGCTCGATGAAATCGGCGAGATGCCCGCGCCGACGCAGGCAAAATTACTGCGCGTTCTCGAGGATCACAAAGTGCGGCGCCTCGGCAGCAAGGTGGAAACGCCGGTCGACGTGCGCGTGATCGCCGCAACCAACAAGGAACCCGAGCAGGCAGTAGCCAAAGGCGAATTGCGGCAGGACCTCTATTTCCGCTTGAATGTGTTTCACCTCACGCTGCCGCCGCTGCGCGACCACAAGGAAGATATTCCGCTGCTCGTGGAACACATCCTGCGCGACATCAACACCAGGCACGGGCGCCACGTTCGCGGCGTAAATCCGGAGGTCCTCGATTTGTTTGCGAGTTATTCCTGGCCGGGCAATGTGCGCGAGCTTCGCAACGTGCTGGAACGCGCCGCCATTGTTTCCGACCGCGACCTGATCGGCCGCGCGAGTCTGCCGACGGATTTCGGGCATGCGCCCGCGGCAACCGCTTCGGACCTCGCCTCGCTGCGGTTTCCGCTGGGAACCACGGTGGAAGCGGCCGAACGCGAGCTCATCCTGCAGACCCTGGCATCTACCAATAACAAAACACGCGCCGCCGAATTGCTGGGAATCAGCCTGAAAACCCTGCACAATAAGCTGAAGGAATACGAGGCCGCAAAATCTCCCTCGCCATGAGGGGCAACGCATGCAACTTCGGCTCAAAACAAAGATTACGCTGATCACGGCGTTCCTGGTCCTTGCCGTGGTGGGCGTCAATTCCACCTTGTACGTCATGAATCTGTCGCGGCAGGTGATCCGGCAGGCCCAGGATCGCGCGCAACTGGTTTCGCGGCAGGTTTTTTTCCAGGCGCAACTCGCTCTGGCCGACGCAGCCAAGGCAGGGGAATCCCCGGATTCGGATAGCCCGGAGGATCTGCGCGCCTATGCGAAGAAAGCGTTTGACGAAAGCATGCAGCTGTCCTCTTCGATCGACGCGCAAATGGGTTATTCGCCGTTGATTTACGAAATTTCCATTTCCGATGTGAAGGGCACGGTGCTAGTGTCGAGCGACAGCTTCCCTGCCCGGCAATCCGATCCCAGTCCGTGAAGGAATCGAACAACTCGTTCCGAAGGGGGTCGTAAACCAGCTCAAGGAATTTTACCGCCTCATGTATGGGCCGCCGCGCACTTACGAAGTGAGTTACCCCTTCCAACTCGGACCGCCCGGACACCAGATTCCATTCGGCGCGGTTCGCGTGGCCGTGCAAACCAGCCTGCTGCGCGCGAACATTACTCCGGCGTCTGCGTTCGGCGGGCCTGCTGGCGCTGGCCTCGGTGGTTATTTCCGTTCTGCTCGCGGCCTTTGTCAGCAACATTTCACTAGCCCCGCTGAAACGCATCACCGCGCAACTGGACCGAATCGCCAAGGGTGAATTCGACCAGAAGCCGCTGGAGCGCGGCGACGAATTCGGGCAGGTCAGCACGAAGATCAGCCAGATCGGAATGCAACTGCGCGGCGTCCGAGAAATTTTCAGCAATTTGCGTGAAAACATCGACCAGGTTCTCGGCGGGCTCGACGATGGCCTGCTGCTTGTTTTCCGTAGATGGCCGAGCGGTCATGGTGAGTCCCGCGGTTGAACGGTTTCTTTCGACTCCATCGGATCAGCTACTGGGACGGCGCGCGGAGGATATTTTTCCGCCCGATCATGATGTGCGGGAGGCCATCGGGCTGCATAACGGCGAACTTGAACCCGTCGATTCCGCGGAAGTGGTGCTGACCAGCTTTGACGGGCCGCCGCGGCGCGTCGGCGTCAGCGTCGAGGTGATCGGCGAAGGCGCTGCGCGCATGGGCACGCTCGTAAAATTCAAGGATTTGGAGTCGCGAGAGCGCATCGGCACGCAGTTGCAGGTTTCCGAGCGCCTCGCGAATCTAGGACGAATTACCGCGGGCGTCGCGCACGAAGTGAAAAATCCGCTAAACTCAATGCGCATCTGGCTGGAAAATCTGAAAGCCAGCCTGCCGGAAGTGGATGGGTTGCCGCTGCAGGCGGTTCGCGTTTTGGATAGTGAAATTGACCGGCTGGACAGCGTCGTGAAACGCTTCCTCGATTTCACGCGTCCACCGGAGATGCACCAGGAGGAATCCAGCCTCAAGGAAATTCTGGAAGAGGTGGTGGCCGTGGAGCGGCCCGAGTTCGACAAGGCCAAGGTCAAACTCGATGCCCGCCTGGCCTCCGACGTTCCGAATGTCCTGGTCGATAAACCGCTTTTGAAACAGGCATTGATTAATTTATTGGTAAATGGCCTCGAAGCCACACCGGGAGGGGGCCAGCTTTCTGTCTTGCTTGGCCGGCGCGGAGAAATGGCCGAGATCGAGATCCGGGACACGGGGCGCGGCATCGCTCCCGAACACCGGCAACGCATCTTTCAGCTTTTCTTTACGACGCGGCCGGGAGGAAGCGGAATCGGATTGGCGAGCACTTTCAGAACCATACAATTACATAACGGCTCTATAGAATTCGAGTCGGAAGTTGGACGCGGCACGACGTTTCGAATCGACTTGCCGCTGGCTCGCCAGATTGAGCCCGCGCTCTCCCGCTCGAGGGAACCGGGCGCGGCCGTCGCGAGGAGTATCTGATGCGGAGAATCCAGCTTCTCGCGCTGCTGTTCGCGGTCTCGACCGTTCTGGCGGGATGCGCGAGCAAGCACATCGTGCGCGCCGCGCCGCCTTCGGTGAGTTCTCCTCCGCCGGACGTGACCGCGCCGATGCCGCCGCCGGAAACCCCTCCACCCGTTGCCACCACCGAGGAACCCGCGCCGGAGGTACCCTCTCCTGCTCCGCCACCCGCGCCATCCAAGCGCCCTTCCGCGCCTCGGCGTCCGGCGCCGACGGAGACGGCTGACCCGACGCCGGCCAAGCCCGCCCCGCCGCAAATTTCGCCGCAACTCTCGGCCAGGGACCTGGAAGCAACGAAGAGAAACACGACCACGAACATTACTAACGCGGAGCAGAATCTGCAGGTCACCAACGGAAAGCAACTCAGCGCCGCGCAAAAAGACCTGACGGAAAAAATAAAAGGGTTCCTCGGCCAGGCTCACGAAGCCATCATGGCCGACGACTGGGTGCGCGCGCAGAACCTGGCAGAGAAGGCGCGCGTGCTTTCCGCGGAACTCGTGAAATCATTTTGAGTAGCGCGGGCTTCAGCCTGCGGGTTTCTGCCAAATTATCGGGCGAAAACCCGCAGGCTGAAGCCCGCGCTACTGGAACCTCCTTCCACCTGCACTGCTGATAAGATATTGGCGTGAAAACATACGATGTCATCATCGCCGGCGGGGGCATCATTGGCGGGTCGATTGCGTTCGACCTCGCCCGGAGGAATCTGCGCGTTGTTGTGCTGGATCGGCGGGAACTCATGCACGAAGCCTCCTGGGCGGCGGCGGGAATGTTGTCCCCCGCTCCGGATTGTCCGGCGGCGATTCCCCTCGTGCCGCTGGGCCGCGCCAGCCTGGCGCTTTACCCTGATTTTGTGGATGCCGTGGAAGAAGAGTCGAGCCTGCGCACTGGCTATCGCACGGGCGGCGCACTCGAAGCGATTTTTCATGGCGACGCGGAACGCGAACTGAGCACGCTCGTGGCGCTTCATCACGGTTTGGGACTTGCTTGCGAACCGCTGCCTCTAGACGATGCCAGGAAGATGGAACCTGGGCTTGGGCGGGATGCGCGCGCAGCCGTGCTGCTCCCCGACGAATGTTCGATCGTGCCGCGGGCGTTGTCGGCGGCGGTGCAAGCAGCCGCGGCATCTGCCGGCGCGACGCTGCGCCCCGGAGTTGAAGTGGTCTCACTCGCGTTCGATGGGAAAAAATGCGCGGGCGTGAAAACATCCAGCGGCGAAACGATTCACGCGGGACAGGTGGTGCTCGCCGCGGGCTGCTGGTCATCACAAATTTCCGATGTAGCGTTGTACGCTCCAACACTTCCCGTGCGCGGCCAGATGGCCGCGTTGCGCCATTCCGGAACGCCCATCCGGCATGTGCTGCGCTCCGAGGGCGGTTATCTTGTGCCGCGCGGCGTGGAGAGCCCGCAGACGGTGGTGGTTGGCAGTACGATTGAAAACGCGGGCTATGAAAAGCTTGTTACTTCGGGCGGGATCGAAAAAATCCTCTCGGCGGCAAATGAGCTTGCGCCGGAACTGGCGAAGGCTGAAATCGTCGAGACCTGGTGTGGCTTGCGCCCCGGCACGCCGGATCAACTCCCTATCCTGGGGCCCGCGGATGTCGATGGGTTGGTGTTTGCCACCGGCCACTATCGCAACGGAATTTTGCTCGCTCCCGTCACGGCGAAGCTTGTCGGGGAGTGGATCACGGAGCGAAAGACTTATCTCGACTGGGAACGGTTTAGCCCCCTCCGCTTTACGCGCGCAAGCCCGGACCGATCAGCGACTGCATAGCCTATTTTATAGGCTGCGGAAAAAACGCCTCATTTTGTCATTCTGAGCGAAGCGAAGAATCTCTCTTCGATTTAAGCATCAGAAAAGAAACAAGGAGAGATTCTTCGCTTCGCTCAGAATGACAGCGCTTTGAGTTTTTCCGCAGCCTGTTAGAGAGTGCTGCAATCGAGCTGACTTAATGAGCCGCAGCAGGGTCAGGTCCAGGGCAATGTCCCAGATGGCATGCGCGCTTTTTTAGATTTCCTATTTCCGCCAGGTCCGAGGGAACGTATGCATTTCGATATGGCATTTGGAGTTCCGTCACGCTCTTGGCGTCCATGACGTCGTCTTCCTTGATAATCCCGCTGCGAAAGAGCAAGAGCGCCGTCAAAGCGTAAACCTGATCCGGCTTAAGTGTTCCCTCATTAAATCTGGGCATGGCGCGGTTGATGAAGTCCCAGACTGTGGTGGCATACGGCCAGGCTGCGATCGTGCCCCTCAGATTCCCTCCTTTTTTCGCCACGAGAGCCGGACCGAGTGGGCCTGGTACTCCAATGGTTTGCCCGTGGCACATCGCGCATTTGGCCGTAAAAATCGGGGCGCCTTCCTTGGCGGTTCCCTTTCCGGGCGGAAGTTCCCTTCCCGCAGGACTCACGGAAATATCCCAAGCCTGAATTTCTTCCGCGGTAGCGGGCCTGCCCACATTTTGATATGGCGTCGTTTGCGCTGAGACCGCTGAACAGGCCGCCAGAGCCGCTGCTAACACAAAAAGTTTAGACGATCGCATTGTAGATCCTCCCGTCCGCCTTAACCTTCCAGGGTTGAATGGCATTGGTGTGACCTACGTTCGCTTTCTTGAAGTAATCGATCGTGACGTCCCAGATTTTGCCGATTTCGGCCAGCGAAGGCTGGATCTGGCCGCGCTCATCCGTGCTGCGGGAGAGGAGAACCGTCTCTTCTCCGCTCCACTTCCACGGAAATGTAAATCGCGTATGCGCCTTGGGAAGAACGGGCCCCTGGAGTTCCGCCGCCTTCCACGATTTGCCCGCATCGGTGGATATTTCAACTTTGCGGATGGAGCCTGCGCCGGACCAGGCAAGGCCGGTGATTTCGTAAAATCCCTGAGTGCCGATGCGTTGCCCGCCTGAAGGACGGGTAATTACGGAATTCGGCCCCAATTCGAACTGGAACCAGCGGGCTTTGCCGTCGGCATATTTTCCCTCCTGCACGACGGTCTGGTACGCGTTGGTTTCCCGTTGTTGAAGGTAGGGACCGTCCACCACCTTGATTCGTCTCAGAAACTTGATGCTGTTGATCGCTTCGTAGCCGGGGACCAGCAACCGCAACGGGTATCCCTGCTCGGGGCGCACGGCCTCGCCATTCTGGGCGTAGACAATCAGAGCGTCGTCCATAATCTTTTCCAGAGGAATACTTTTCGAGTGGTGAGCGCCCTCAGCCCCTTCCGCGACAATCCAACTAGCTCCCTTCTGCACGCCCACCATTTCCAGAATGTGGGACGCCTGCACTCCGGTCCATACGCTGCAACCCATGAGCCCGTGCGTAACCTGGGCTGTCGCTTCCGGCGCGATCCGGGACGGCGTGGTGTAACCGTTTGCATTGCACTCGAGGAAGTGAGTTCGGGTTACCGATGGCAGGCGATAGATATCCTCCATTGTGAATACCATGGGCCGGTCAACCATGCCGTGAATGAGGAAGCGATGCTGCTGGGGGTCGATATCCGGAGGCGGGTAACCGTGCGTATTGTGGTAATGGAGCGCGGAGGGAGTAATGATCCCGATCAAATTCTGGACTGGAGTTAATCCTCCGATGTATGGGCGGACGACTTTGCCGTCCGGGCCTGTGGTGTAAGCGCCGATCCCGCCAATGCGCCCTGCCGTCTCAAAACGCGAGCGCACTCCGTAAATGGCATTGAACTGCTGTCCCGGAGCGAGGCCGGGAGTTCCCTCGAGCGCGGCTTCCTGGGCGGCCGGCGTATCAAGCGTCTGGCCCTTCTCGGAGTCAAGCGTCTGAGCGCCGAGAGAGCGCACGGCCGCGGCTCCGGCGGCTAAACCGGCGAGCGCTGCGCCGTTCCTCAAGAATTGGCGCCGGTCTGATTTCTTCGCAGTCATACGCCCTCCTGTGCTTGCTGTTTGGAGTTTGGAATTTTCCGAATCGACGGCCTGGAAGACATGCTCCGAACTTATATTGCTTTGGCCGTCTTCCTACGGTGATGCGCGTCACGCTTCGATGTGATTTGACGCCTCTATTCCATGGGACCAAGAATCGAGCGAATTGCGCAGAATTCGGCATTCGGCGTTACGAATGGGGTGAAGACAATTCATGCAAGGCGGAAAATCTGAGGGAACGGTTTTTGTAGCACGGCCACTCTTGGCTGCGCGTCTTTGTTGAGCGTTACAAAACCGCACAGCCAGGAGTGGCTGTGCTACTGGAGTTTCGCAAAATTAGAAGGGTTGGCGGCTGCGCGTGGGTTCGCGGCTGGGAGGGCCTGGGAGGGCCGAGGCGCGGCCGGGGTCGGTGAAATTGACGCGGCTGGCATCGAGGTAGACGGTGCGGTCGAGGATTACGTCGACGGTTGTGCCGCGCGGCAGTTCCAGTTCCGGGCCGCGCGTGAGCAGGACGGCTGCGAGGCCTACCGCTGCGCCGGCTCCTGCCCCAATGCCCGCGCCCTTGGCGCTTTGCGTAGCGATCCCGCCGACGCCCGCGCCGATTCCGGTCGACTTCAAAATGGTTCCGACGTCGTCTCCCTTGTCCGTATCGCCGTGCATTGTTCCTTCTTTGTCGGTCGCTTCATTGCCGCCCGTTCCGGCATTGGTGGGGACGGCGTTGAAGTCGACCGTGTAGCCGTTGGGAAGAATCATGGAATTCAGCCGCAGGCGGATTTCGCCTGTGCCTTTTACTTTGCCGGGACGTTTGGCCTCGAGAATCTCGCCCTGCACATAGGATCCGGCGGGGATGAGAATCCGGTTATCGATTACGACAGGGAAAAGGGTCTCAAGATAGACGGGATCTCCCGGCTTGGCATTTCGCGTGGTCACCGCGTTGTGCAGGATCAAGGGCAGCCGCGTGCCGGAGGGAACCACGTAATTTTTGGGCGCAGCTTTCGGAGCGGAATCTGCAGACGGAGAAGCCGGGACCGCTTGGGCCGGAGGAGGTTGTGGCGGCAAAGATTGCGGCGCAGGATTTTGTTCCGGTCCCGCCGGCATCTGCGCGGCAAGCGCAGTTCCGCTGGCTGACAACCCCGCGAGCAATATAAGGGCCGGAAAGGTGATTTTCATTCGGTATCTCCGATGCCAGCTACGATGCGGATTCACAACCCGGGGATGCCGCGATTATACGCCCTTTCGCGCCGATAGGAGTTCGACGTGAAGTGCGATTTCCTTGTAGTGCCGGCGGGACTCCGGCGCTACTAAGGCTTTCCTTGACACATATCGGTTGGTAGCCTACTTTCTTGACCAACTGTTGAAGAGTTCATTTAAGAAGTAGCTTGGCAGATTTTTCCCGGAATGAATTGAGGAGAATCTCTCGACTTGGCTGGCATAAGGAGCATTCCAATGAAAAAGCTGATTCTGATTCTGGGCCTCGCGCTGCTGATTCCCGCTCGCGCTTCCTGGGGGCAAGTCGCGCCGCCGAATAGCATGGGCGTATCCATGGGCCACGTGCACCTGATGGTGCAGGACGTGGATGCCGCCAAGAAGTTCTGGGTGGCGATGGGAGGCGTTCCCGGCAAGCTTGGACCGAACGATGTTTACAAATTCCCCGGCGTCTTGATCCTCGTGCGAAAAGGCGAACCGACGGCGACTCTTCCAAGCGTCGGATCCGTCGTGGGTCACATCGGATTTCACGTGCCCGATACGAATGCAGCAATGGCCAGGTGGAAGGCGGCCGGATTGGATACCGAAGCCGGCCAGAATCCCGGACAGGGCTTCGTGTGGACCCCGGACAAGATGATCAGGGTCGAAATTCTGGAAGAGAAAACACAGACCGTGCCCATCGCGTTTCACCATGTGCATTTTTACATCGCGAACAGCAACGGCGCTTCGAATGTGCTGGAGATGCAATCGTGGTACGTCAAGATGTTCGGCGCGAAGCCTGGGAAACGGGGCCAATTCGATGCCGCGGACCTGCCGGGAGTGAATCTCACGTTCACCAAATCCGACACGCCCACCGTGCCAACCAAGGGGCGCATGCTGGATCACATAGGTTTCGAGATCGTGGGACTCGAGGCGTTTTGCAAGAAGGCGGAGGCCAATGGAGTGAAGTTCAACATGCCCTTCACCAAGAGGCCCGACCTGGGTATTTCCCTGGCGTTCATTACCGATCCGTGGGGAACGTATATTGAGTTGAACGAAGGCTTGGACAAGATGTAAGAGTGGCACAGGCTTCAGCCTGTGGGGGTTCGTCAAGTCGCAGTCGTACTCGCTGAATTCAAAAACTCACAGGCTGAAGCCTGTGCCACATCCAGCTTGAGCTTGCAAATTACAAGGAGAGACAATGGCGAAGCTGGCATTAGTGTACGGGATGAGATTGTTTCCCGCGGACGAATTGGGTGAAGTGGGCGAGGCAGGCATCACGCTGAAGGATGGACGCAAGGCGCGCGTGACGATGCACCTGATCGAAGGCAGCAAGGAGCAGATCGAAGAGACGCTGCGGCAATCGGTGGAAGCGTTTTTCGAGATGTACCCGGAGATATGAGTAGGACGGGCTTCAGCCTGTCAGCTTTTGACTTTCCTCCACCCGAAATGTGCAGTAGCGCGAAGCCGATTGCTCTTCCAAAAGAAATCCAAAACCTGACAGGCTGAAGCCCGTCCTACCTGTTTCCAAAATTCTCGGGATCGAAATCGGCCGAGCCGGGCGCCACCGTGCTGGAAGTGACAAGAACGACGCTTTGTCCCGTTAACTCGAAGCGCTTTCTGCATTTGCGGCAGGCCACCAGTTCATCCACGCGAACCATGTAGGAGCGGGCGAGCGCGAAGCGCTTCTTGTCTTCTTCTCCGGCGCCGCGGGGCAGCTCGTTCTTTTTTGTCCGGACGATCCAGCGAATCGGATAGTTGTCTTCCTTGCGGCACGCGGGGCAAGTGAGGGGGATGGTCTTGGTTTCCTGTTTTTCCGTATAAAACTGTCGCTCGTCCATGATGTCCCTGCTCTCTGTGTGCCCGCGCTCAGCGGCTCAAGCGCGCGGCGGCCGCGACAAATCGTTTGCCCCCGCTGGGGCCAACGAATCTATTGTAACAAATTCCATGCCCGCGTCGCGCCAGCGCGGGAGCCAGTGTTCGAGAGCTGCGACAACATGTTTGCGGTCTCCGCCGAGAGCACGGTGATCGCCATCGTGCATCACGACGATGTCGCCGTGCGCTCGGTCCGTGCGCGCGACGCTCGAGAGCCTCTCAATCATTCGGGCGGGCGGCTGCGGTTTCCAGTCCCAGCAAATTTTCGACCACAACACGACGCCCCGCATACCAGCGCGGAGAATTTCTCCGCGAAGCATGGGATTCCTGTACCCGTACGGCGGGCGCATCCAGCGCGGCGGCTGCGTGTGAGCGGCGCCGGCAATCGCATCCTGGCAGCGCTGGAGCTCTTCGCGAATGCCCGCGCTGGACTGGAAAAAAAGATTTGTGTGAGTGTCCGTATGATTTCCGAGCAGGTGCCCGCGCGAGGAAATTTCCTTAACGAGTACCGGACAGGCGCGCGCAAATTTTCCAATCAGGAAAAATGTGGCGCGCACGGAAAAGCGGTCGAACAATTCTAGAAGCCGCGGAGTGACAGCGGGATTCGGCCCGTCGTCAAACGTGAGGGCGATTTTCCGCGGGGAGGATGTGCGCCGCAGCGCCGGGCCGAATAATTCCGACGACGGAGACACCGCGCCCCAGGCGGTAATTCCAAGAGCGGCCGCCGCGCCAGTCGACACAATCGCCGGCAAAGGATTCAATTGGTCTCCAGGCCGTTATTTTCGCACGCCCCGGCGCGTCATACCAGAAGCGGGGTAACCCTTAAGGATGAGATGCCGTCTAAGGGTGCACGGAGTGGACTAAGCTTGAATGGGCTTGAATGGGTTTGAGTAGGGCTGTCTGCGGGCCGCGAAAATTGGAACCGAGGGAGCGCGAAAACGGTATCTTTAAGGGGCTCGAAGGGGCGTGAAAGTTGTTGGGTAGAACGTACGCAGTACTGCTCGCGGGTGTGCTCGCCGGGTTGCTGTCGTTGTGCGCCGCTTTTGGAGCTCCGCTCGCCGCGCAGGAAAATTCGGATACCAACGCTCCCGCCGACGCCCAACTGGCCGGCACGGTGCGCATGCCGGACGGCACAGCCCTTCCCGGCTCGACATTGCGCGTGATTCAGACCTCCACTGGAAAAGCATGGATCACCTGGACGGACGAAGACGGAAAATTTGAATTTCCCGCGCTTCCCTCGGGCCATTATCGCGTGGAAATCTCCCAGCTTGGTTTTGCGCCCGCAACAAAAGAATTCGATCTCGCTTCCGACACGAATACCCCGGCCGATTTAAAGTTGGACGTGGGCACGCTCGCTGCGATTGCCGCTCCCCCCGCCGCGGAAAATCCGGCCAAAACTTCGGCCGCGCCGCCTCCAAATGAAAGTGTCAAATCCGCGCCAACTGCGACGCCTGGCGCAAGCGGTTCCGCACCCGCTGCCACGAATTCAACCGCCGCCGCGGCAAATAATAATTCGCCCAATTCCCCCAGCGGGAGAAACGGCGGCGGGTATGGCGGGCAGCGAGGAGGAGGCGGCCGAAATGGCGGAGGCCCGGGCCGAGGGGGCGGACGGCGAGCGTTTCAGCAAGTGGGACTGAATGGCCAGGATCAGATTTCTGCCGAAAACGGGACGGATGAACAAAATAATGCGGAACCTGGCGAACAGCTCGGACAGGCCGCCACCGCGGACGCTGTCCAGATGATAGGAACCGTTGCAATGGGGCAGATCCCAGCGGGGGGATTTCCGCAAGCCGGCGGGCCGGGCGGCCCTGGGGGGCCAGGCGGATTTGGGAACGGCGGAAATGCGATTCCTGGGCAAGCGGGTCCCGCTGGATTCGCGGGGCCGGGCGGACAAGGTGGTGGCCCGCAAGGCGGGGGCCCGGGTGGCGGATTCGGCGGTGGACCGGGCGGGGGCGGACCGGGCGGCGGTGGTGGCGGGCGCGGTGGAGGTGGAGGACGCGGGCGCGGTCCTCAGGGCGGGGCGCAGGGAGTTGCCGCGCTGTGGGGCGCGCAGCGCGTAATGCGGCAGCGCGTCAACCGCATTCACTACAGTTTCTATGACACGTTTGGAGACTCCGCTTTGGATGCGAGGCCCTACTCGCTTTACCAGGACAACCCGCCCAAAATTTCCAGCTGGGCAGAATCCGCCGGGATTAACATCGGCGGGCCGCTGAAAATTCCGCACATCTACGACGGCAGCGACAAAACATTTTTCTATCTCAATTTTGGCGGGACGTGGTCGCGTAGTCCGGTCGACCAGTTCGCAACCGTGCCGACGCTGGCCGAAAGAAACGGCGATTTCAGCGCGGACAATGTCCAACTTTACGATCCATTGTCAAACCTGACCGGCCCGAGATCCCTGTTGACCAATACCGGCTGCTACCAGGCCACGCCGTCTTCGCCTCTGCCTCCCGTGGGCACTTGCATTCCCACCAGCATGATCAGCCAGCAGTCGATCAATCTTTTGAACTACATCCCCTTGCCGAACATTCCCGTGACGAGCGTTGCCGGGCAGAGTTTCAACTATCACTTGCAGACGAATGTGCCGGGCCTCAGCCATCGGCTGAATGCAAACATCACGCACCAGCTCACATCGAAGCTGAGCCTGGCGGTGAATTACAACTACACCGACGGGACTACGCACTCCTTAAGCAGTTTTCCGGGAATTGAGGGAAACACATTTACTCGCGGGCAGAGTGTGATGATTGGGTTGACGCAGAACTGGACCAAGACGTTCATGCACACCTCGCAACTCTATTTTTCGCGCAACCGTTCGCTGGGTCTGAACGAATTTTCCAACGTGACGGATGCCTCGGCGCAGCTCGGCCTCACGGGAATTTCTCCCAACCCGGCCGATTATGGTCTGCCTTGGATTAATTTCACCAACTTCTCGGGAATAAACGATCCGAACTTTTTCCTGGCCCGCAGCCAGACCTACCGTTACGTTGACAGCCTCCGCTGGATGAAAGAGAAACACACTGTCAGCGTAGGCGGCGAAGTGCGGAAGATGGACATCAATCGGGACACCGATCCCTCGCCAAACGGCCTTTTCTCTTTTACCGGATTGATGACCAGCCAACTGACGGCCACCGGCACTCCGATCTCCTCTCCAGCCAATTGCCAGACGTCAATCGCCTCCGGACCTTGCATCGGAAACGATTTCGCCGATTTTCTTCTCGGGTACCCCGCGAACTCGAGGGTTCAATACGGTAACGCAGCCACCTACTTTCGCAACTGGGCCTTTATTGGCTATTTCAGCGATGACTGGCATATGTTCCCAAAATTTACATTGACGTACGGATTGCGCTACGAGGCGTTCACTCCGCCGACGGAAATCAACGGACACATCGCGAACCTCGCCGTAAATTCGGACTTCACCCAGGTGCATTGCGTTACGCCTGTACCAACCGGGAATTGCCTCGCAGGCCCCTCGGCGTCGCTTTTCAATGGCCATTACAAGAACTTTGCGCCCCGGCTGGCCATTGCCTGGCAGGTGCCGGGAAAATGGTTTAACGGGCAGCACCAGATGACGTTTCGGGCCGGATCCAGCGTGTTTGACATCGAGTCCTACATGAATACGCTGGCGAGCGAGATGGCCAATCAACCGCCGTTTGCAACTGCCAGCACGCTGACGCAGCAAGGAGCAACAACCATCCCTCTGAGCTTCCAGACCAACCTGTCCTCGGCCGTTCCGGGCACTCTGACCAATACCGTGGCCGTGAATCCTAACTACCAGGTTCCCTACCTGATCTTCTGGAATTTCGGCTTCGAATACAATTTGACGCGAACCACGTTCCTCGAATTGATGTACACGGGCACGCGCGCAGTGCATCTCGACGAGGTTCTGGGTTTCAGTTCTGTAACCAACGGAGCATCAGGGGCGGCCGGATTCACTTACGATACTTCCGGCGCAATTTCCATCTACCACGGTTTGCAGGTGCGCTTGCAGAGACGCATGACGCGCGGCCTGATGTTCATGGCGCGCTACACCTACTCCAAATCTCTCGACGATGCCAGCACGATTGGCGGTGGTGGGCAGATCGTGATCCAGAACAACGCCGACCCGCGCGCCGACTACGGGCTTTCATCCTTCAACATGACGCATCAGTTCCTCGGCCAGTTCAGCTATCAGCTTCCGTTTGGCGACCGGCAGCGATTTGCCACCAAGGGCTGGGAGAAAACCGTGTTCGGCGCCTGGCGGACCAATGCAACTTTCACCGTAAATTCCGGCGCGCCCTTCACGGTAAGAGTTTTCTCGAAAAACCAGGCCTGCCAGAATGTTCCGGGCACGAATTCCGAGCGCGCCGACCAGTCCGGCAATCCGTCCCTCTCCAATCCGACGGTTCAGGAATGGTTCAATACAGCGGTATTTAGGATTCCCGTGGTTTCACCCAGCGATCCGAGTGGGTGCTTTGGCGACGCGGCGCGGAATTCAGTAATCGGCCCCGTCTCGTTCACGATCAATTCGGGCCTGACGAAAACGGTCCCGTTCGGGCGCGACGGCTTGCGGCGGCTGGATTTCAGCTGGAATGCTTCGAACCTGCTGAATCATCCGAACTACGGCGGACCGTCGACCGTGCTGGGTTCCAAGACCTTTGGCGAAATTACGAGCGTCGGAGCGATGCGATCGATGACATTCACGACGAGGTTTAATTTCTGATGGGCGCGCAAAGATCAATCCGGCGCCGCATTATGGCCGCGCTTGCCGCAACGTCCCTGCTCTCCGTGCCGGTCGCCGCGCCGCTGGGGGCGCAGAATTCGCAGCCGGCGCAAACGCCGCAGGCGCAGGCGCAGCCGCAAGTGGTGCCCGTCAACCCGCGCCGGGGTCCGGCGGCGCCACCCAACACTAAGCCGGTGCCGGGAGGAAAGGCGACCATTCGCTCGACCGTCAGCCTCGTGGAAATCGACGTCCAAATCACCAACCGCGATGGCAAGCCGGTGAAAGGGCTGAAGCAGGAGCAGTTCAGCATCACCGAGGACGGCAAGCCGCAAAAAATTTCGACGTTCGAGTACAACGATATCGAGCACGTCGAAACTGCAGGAAAAAGCGATCAGGCTCCCATCACGGTTCCGCTGGGCACGGTCACATCTCCCGAAGAAATCAAGGCGGTGGTGCGCGATCACCGGATGATCGTGCTGTTCTTTGACCTCACTTCGCTGCAATCCGAAGATTTGCTGCGTTCGACGCTCGCCGCGCAGAAATATCTTCAGGAGCAGATGACCCCGGCGGACCTCGTCGGCGTCGTCGCATTTGGCAACACGCTCAAAGTTGTCGCGAATTTCACGAACGATCGCGAATTGCTCAAGCAGGCCGTCGACGCCCTGGTGCCCGGCCATGAAGCGGCGCTCGGGCAACTGGCCGATGCGGCGACGTCGGCGAATGGGGAAACCGCCGTCACAGAGGACACCGGAGCGGCATTCACGGCCGACGACACGGAATTCAATATATTCAACACGGACAGGAAACTGGCCGCGGTCGAAGCGCTCTGCGAAGTCCTCGAAGGAATTCCCGGGAAGAAATCGATCATTGAATTCACGAGCGGCATTACGCAAACCGGCGAGGAAAATCGCTCGGAGCTTATTGCCGCGACGAATTCCGCGAATCGCTCGAATGTTTCCATTTACAGCGTCGATTCGCGCGGACTGCTGACGATGACTCCCGGAGGGGACGCCAGCGTGGGCGCATCGGGCGGCAATGCCATGTTCACAGGCGCAACCGTCGTTTCCCAGAGCCAGTCGCGCCAGGATTCGCGCGAAACGTTGGCGACGCTTTCGGGGGACACCGGAGGCCGCGCCTTTTTCGATGTCGGAGACTTCGGCAAGATTTTTCAGAGCGTGCAGAACGATACGTCCGGCTATTACCTGGTGGGCTATTACAGCACGAACGCGGCGAATGACGGCGCGTGGCGGCGTATCCATGTGAAAGTCGATGCGCTTCCCGCAGGCGTCCACATTCGCGCGCGGGAAGGCTACTACGCTCCCAAAAATTTCGGCGTCTTCACGACGGAAGACCGCGAGCGCCAACTCGAGGAAGCGTTCCAGTCAGAAACCCCCGAAGTCGAGTTGCCGGTAGCCGTGGAAACCGCGGAGTTCCGCTTGAACGCGAATCAGGTGTTCGTGCCGATCGACGCGAAGCTCGCGCCCAGCGCGCTGCAATGGGCTCAAAAACGCGGCAGCCGCGAAACCGCATTCGATTTCGCCGCCGAGGTACGCGACGCGAAATCAAACCGCGTGGTAGGCGCGCTGCGCGACACGATCACGGTAAAAATCGACGCGGAACATTTTCAGGACATTCAGCAGCGCGCGCTGGTCTACCAGGGTGGAATCATCCTCGCGCCGGGCGAGTACAAGCTGAAATTCCTGGCGCGCGAGAATGAATCCGGCCGGATCGGCACCTTCGAGCAGAATATTTCCCTGGCCCCGCCGAACTTCGATCGTCTGCAGGTCAGTTCCCTCGTCCTGTCCAGCCAGGTGGAGGCCGTGCAGCACACGGCGCAGATTAAAACACAGGCGCTCGCGCAGGACGCCAAGCTGAAATCCTCGCCTCTCGACGTGGGCGGGGAGAGAATCATTCCCAGCGTGACTCGCGTCTTCACCGGCGATCAAACGCTGTACGTTTTCTTCCAGGCCTACGCCCCGCAGAAGGCTGACGCGAATTCCCTTCGCGCGGGCCTCGTGTTTTTCCGCAACGGGCTGCGCCTCTCCGACACGCCGATGGTCGCGCCGACGGAGTACGACGAAACCAGCCGCACGGCCTCCTTCCGCCTCAGCCTCCCGCTTTCGGGATTAGGCGCGGGCCGCTACACCGTGCAGGCCGTTGTCGTCGACGCGGGCACGACGTACGCCGCGTTCGCGCGCAATTATTTTGCGCTGCGGCCCGCGCCCAAGCCCGCCGTGTCGGCTACGACCCCTGCACCACAGTAGTGCCCTAATCTAATTTCGTTACGTTAGTTCCTGGAATTGGCAGATCGGGGCTTCGGAGTCTGTGTGAAAACTTGATTTTGGTTCATGTAGCGGCCGCCTTTAGGCGGGCATCTGCCTGATTCCAAAATGCCCGCCTGAAGGCGGGCGCTACAAAAAGGCACCGATTTTGAGTTCTCACAAAGACTCTTCAGCCCCGACGTTTAGGATTGCGTATTCGTGGGCTTTAGCCCCTGAAGCTTCAGGGCCTAAAGGCCACGAACATACGCCGCTGGACGTCCGACCTGAGGGTCGGACCTCCTAAAAAGCAATATCAATTTCGATCTTGGGCAAGGTAGGAATAGTATCGATCCTCCCGCTGTCGAACAATTGACCGTTGTTTCGCACCGCAGTATTCTGTTTTTGTGTTTCCGTTGAGAGTTTCCAGCACCCCGGGAAGCACGCGGCAAGCCCAGCCCCGCCATGCAACAGCCGGCCAGAGTGTTGCATCCCTAGAGGTACACATCGCTGCGTGATTGCTTTTGTGAGCGTTTCGGGCCGGACATTTCCCGGAGCGCAATCGCGGCGGCCGTTCGGAGGTCGAAGGAAAGGTAGAATTTCATGGGCCCCATCTCCTATGCAATCCTCCTGATTTTTTTATGCGCGGGATTGGTTTACGGGCAGGCGGATCATCCGGGCGCTTCGGAGGCAGTCGCCGGAACACCCGATGCGATTCCACTGGAGGTCCCTGCGGGCACTCCCCTTCCCGTCGTTCTGGACAAAGAAGTGCGCATCCGCAAAGCCGGGCAACCGATTCACGGAAAGATCGCCGAGCCGGTGTACGCGTTTGACAAGCTGGTGGTCCCGGCGGGCAGCGAAGTGATTGGCAGCGTTACGAGCATCGGGCGAGTTCCCGCGCTGATGCGCACCGTTGCCGCGCTCGACACAAATTTCTCCCCTCCCCGCGACGTCGCCGTTGCTTTCGACCAATTGGTGATGCCCGGCGGACGCCGCGTCCCCCTGCACACGCGGGTTTCTCCTGCTGCCCAGGGAGTTTTGCAATTCGCGACCGCAGCCGAACCCAAGAACCAACACAAAGAAAGCAAAGACAACGCGGCCGTGAAGCTGGCATCCGAAAAGACCGGCGAGGCGAAACAGGAAATCAGCCGGGAATGGCAAACAGCCAGGCAGCAGATCACCGCTCCCGGAAAAATGCACCGCCTGAAACGAATCTTGGTCGCCGAGTTGCCCTACCATCCGCAATATTTCGACGCAGGAACCCGTTTCAACGCCGAACTTCTCGACCCGCTGAATTTTGGGACCGAAGAATTGACGCCGGAAAAGGTGCATATGGTAGGCACGACTCCCGCGGCGGGAAGCGTGATCCACGCGCTGCTGAAAACGCCTTTGAGTTCCGCCTGCGCACAACAGGGCGCGGCGGTTGAGGCCGTGATGACAGAGCCCCTCATCACCGACAGCCAGCTCATCCTTCCCGAGGGCACCCTGCTGAAAGGCTCCGTCCTGCAAGTTCAGCCCGCGCGCAGTTTGCACCGGAACGGACAACTTCGAATCGTCTTCCACCAGATCGTCCCTCCGAAATCGGCCGAGCAACAATTCGAAGCGAGCCTCGAGGGAGTGGAAGTGAAGGACGACGAAAACCTGAGCTTGGATTCCGAAGGCGGCGCGCAAGCCACAACTCCAAAAACGAGATACCTGACGACTGGAATTTCCCTGGCGCTCGCGGCGGTTTCCTTTTTGCCGGATGCCGATGCGGGCAGCTCGGGCCAATCCGTTCTTGAGATAGGCGGGAGAGCGGCGAACGGGGTTTCCGGCTTCCACGCCATCGGATTCGTCACGAGCGCACTGGCCCGTTCCCGGCCACTGGCTTCCGCATTCGGCGTATACGGCGCCAGCTTGTCGGTCTATGACCATTTTCTTTCCCGCGGGCACGACGTCATCTATCCGAAAGATACGGCCATGGCGATCGGGTTCGGATCGCGCGTGACAGCCTCACCGAAGGCATCGCCCAATATCTAGAGGCACTGCCCTGGGAACGCCAATCTCCCAATTGGCGGGTTAAGAAACGCCAATCGGAAGATTGGCGTTCCCGGGATTCATTGCAAAGTTTCGACAGAATCACTCGTTTCACTTCGGAACATGGCGATAATTGCAGCGAACCATCCTTTCCTCTAAACCTGACACCCCGAGCGAACGATATTCCAAATGAGACGCACCGTTGCCTGTAAAAATGCGCATTGTCCATCTTCGCGTGCGGACTAACCTGGAAGTGATGAATGGATTCCATTCTCAAAAGTTTTTCGCAAATGATGAATGCAGCATTATTAGTGACTGTCATTCTTGCGGGCGTCTCGGCGGGGATTGCCTTGCTGCTTCTGTTTCTCCTGGCGCGCCGCGGCTGGCAATATTTTCGCACGCGCCGATTTGACGCGCTCTCCATCAAGATCCACGGCCAGTGGCGGGAAATCGTTCGAGGAGAAATCCCCGCGCAAGCGTGGCGAAGGAATCCCTTGCAATGCGACATCCTGCAGTCGATCGTGATTCAGGAAATCAGCGCGGCGACCGATAAAGACCGTCTGGGTCTGCAGGAATTTCTGCGCGCGAGTGGCCTGCTCGATCGCTGCATCGAACGGGTTCACCGCGGCCACGGATGGAGCCGCCGCCGCGCGATGCTGGCGCTCGGCTCGATGCGCGTTCCGGAAGCGATCCTCCCGCTCGACGAAGCTCTCGACGACTGGCAGCTGGATACTCGAATGGTCGCCGTGCAGGCTCTCGGCCGGACTGGTCTCCCCAGCGCGGGAGAACCCATCATCGAAACCCACATGGCCGGCAAACTTAAGGTGCCCACCGGCCCCGTCGCGAACGCCCTGGTCCGTTGCTACATGGACCGGCCGGAAGCAATTCTGCCTTTCCTGCGCCGCTGCAAAGGCGAGTCACTCGAACTGCTCGCACGAGTGGCCGCAGAACTCGCCACGCAGGGGATGGCGAATGAAATGATTCTCCTGGCCGAAGATCCCGATCCGGAAGTGCGGGCCTGCGCAGCAAGGGCACTCGCCGTCGCCCCGCTGCCCCTGGCGATTCCTGCGCTGGCGAACCTGGTTCGCGACGATGCCTGGTTCGTGCGTTTGCGGGCGGTCTCCTCGCTCAACCAATTTCTTCATCCCCGCACGATCCCGGCCCTGCTCGAAGCCCTGCGCGATTCGAACCGCCTGGTTCGAATGAGGGCGGCGACGGCCCTGGCCAAATTCGAACCCGAGACCTTGCATATTCTGCAAACGATTGCCGACTCGCGCGACCGCTACGCGCTTCACGCGATGATTTCCGCGCTGGAACTCGGCGGCGGCTTCGAAAAAGTCATGGCGCAACTTGCCGATCCCATGCTGCGCGACGAAACGACTGCTCGTCTCCTCGGCGCGCTCCGCGAGGCTGCCGCCGGCCTCTGGAGCACGCGCCCCGCTGATCCCGTAGTGGAGTCCGTCTTTCCGTAGACGAAGTGGCGCATGCTTTAGCTTGTGAAGCTGTCTTGGCATTTGGTCACGGAAAACTCCACAAGCTAAAGCATGCGTCACTGGCATCTCACTCCGTCTTGCGTTCCAGGCGGAGGTCTATGCCGAGCTGCTGGCACTTTTTGTAGAGGTGGCTGCGTTCGAGGCCCAGGGCGCGCGCGGTGTTGGTCATGTGGTGATGGTGGCGGCGCAGCTCCGCAAGAAGCACTTCCCGTTCGAATGATTCCAGACGCTGCGTGAGGGGGCCGGTCCCCGTTGCGGTCGAGGCTTCGCCGTTGCGCGGAGCGGGCAGTGCAAGATTCACTTCCTCAGCGGAAATTGTGTCGCCGCTGGAAAGCAGCAGAACTCGCTCCACCACGTTGCGCAACTCGCGCACATTGCCGGGCCAGGCGTAGCGCTGCAAAATTTCGAGCGACTCCGGCGAGAAATGCTTCGGCCGCCAGCCGTTTTGCGACTCCACCTGCGCGGAAAAATATTCGACGAGCACGGGAATCTCGCCGGCGCGTTCGCGCAGCGGCGGAAGAGCAATCGGAAAAACATAGATGCGATGAAACAGGTCGGCGCGGAACGATCCTTGCCGGACCATTTCCTCGAGGCTGCGGTGCGTGGCGACGACGACACGCGCGTTCACCGGGATCGGCTTGTCGCCGCCGACGCGTTCGATTTCCCCCTCTTCCAGAACGCGCAGCAGCTTGGATTGCATTACCAGCGGCATGTCGCCGATTTCATCCAGAAAAAGAGTGCCCCCCGCGGCCTGCTCGAATTTTCCGACGTGGCGCGTGGCCGCGCCGGTGAATGAACCTTTTTCGTGGCCGAAAAGTTCGGACTCGATCAGCTCGGCGGGCACGGCGGCGCAGTTGAGCGTCACGAAGGGCCCTGCATGCCGCGCGCTTTTTTGATGGATGGTCCGCGCGATCAGTTCCTTGCCCGTACCCGTCTCCCCTTGGATCGCAACACGCGATTCGCTGGCCGCAACGCGTTCCACCTGCACCATCAGCCGCTCCATCACGGGGCCCGACCAGATCATCTCGTGCTTGCCGAGGCGGCTCCGCAAATCGCGATTCTCGTCCTCGAGATGGCGCAGCCGCAAAACATTCTCGATCGTCAGGAGAAGCTTCTCCGTCGAGAGCGGCTTCTCCAGAAAATCCACGGCGCCGAGCTGCGTGGCCTTCACCGCCGTTTCCACGGTCGCCTGGCCTGAGATCATCACCACCGGCGTCGTCACTCCGGCCGCCTTCAAATCCTCGAGCAGCGAAATTCCATCCTTGCCCGGCATCACCACATCCGAAAAAATCACGTCGAATCGTTCCGCGCGGATCAGATCGAGTGCGCGCGCCGCGCTGTCGCATACGGTGGCTTCGTATCCCGCGAGGCGGAACGCACGGGAAAGCGAAGCGAGTGTGTTCGGATCGTCGTCGATGAGCAGGAGATGCGGCTTTGGAGAGTTCATGAATGTTTCACCGGATCAGGCCGCGGTGAAAACCGGAGGGTCGGCGGGACGCTCCTCGGCGGGTTCTGTTCCTTCCACGGAAAGCTTTTGATCCATCGGCAGCTCGATGCGAAACGTCGCGCCCGCGCCCGGAGCGGATTCGATTTCGATTCTTCCGCCATGATCGCTGACCACGGATTGCACGATCGCAAGGCCGAGGCCCGTGCCGTGCCGTTTGGTAGTGTAATAGGGGGTGAAGAGGCGCGCGCATTCCTCGGGCGTAAGTCCTTCGCCGGTGTCGGTGACTTCCAGGCGCGCCGAGCCGTTCCGTTGCGACGTGCGCACGGTCAGTGTGCCGCCTGTTGGCATGGCATCCAGTGAATTGAGGATGAGGTTTTCGAGCGCGCGGCGAAGCAGGATCGGGTCAGCCTGCGGGCGCGGAAGATTTTCGTCAAGGTAGAGCTCGGGAGTGATCGGGGGACGCCCCACGGGGGCGAGCAGCGGCTCGTGTAATTTAACGACGCTGCGAACGAGTTCGTTCACGTCCACGGGCTCGAACTGCGGCGGCGGCATTTTGGCAAAATCGCTGAAGCGGCTGACGATGGCTTTCAAATTTTCGAGTTCGGCGCGCAGGGTTGTCGTGGACTCAAAAAATACTTCGTCAAATTGCTCGGCCGTCTGCTCGCGGGCGCGCTGCAAATTCTCGACGGTCAGTTGCAACGGGAACAGGGGATTCTTCAATTCGTGCGCCAGCCGGCGGGCCAGTTCGCGCCAGGCCGCCACGCGCTCGGTCTGCACCAGACGCTCGCGCTGCTCGGCGAGCTGGCGCGTCATTTCATTGAAAGCCTCCGCGAGCTGGCCCACTTCGTCGTGCGAGTGCACAGCGACGCGTGCCTCCCAATGCCCCGCGGCGACTTCGCGCGCGCCGGCGGCAAGCTCCTCGATGGGGCGCGTCACGCGCGCGGAAATCCACCAGCCGAATACAAGGCCCAGCAGAATCACTCCCCCCGCGACGAGCAAGGCCAGGGCGCGGATAAAATTCAGCATTTGGATAAGGTTTTCCCGCGAACTGCCCACCAGGAGGACGCCGAGCAAATCGCCATCTCGGCCGAGGAGGGGAATGGCATTGACGGTTTCTGAATTGGCGCTTTCTCCCGCGCCCGAAGTAATCGGTCTTTGCAATTCGTGCCTGTTCTTTTGCACTTCGGCGATCATCGCGGAGAACAGTTCGGGCTGGCTCACCGCGCCGCGCGGATCGGTCAGCTCGGATGGCACGAAGCCTTGCTCCAGATTTCTGTACAGCAGCGCGCGCATGCCTTCCGGAAGAACCAGCGTCGCGAGAAAATTCTGATCCAGGCGCAGCCCGCCGATCAGGAAGAGGCGCTTCTCACCCACTCGGACCGTCCGAACCGCAAGCATGCCCAGGTCAACCGCCTCGGGCATATCCACACGGCGCAGGAAGGCGCCCTTCGAGTTCCAGTCCGGCTCCGCGCCCACCCAATCGTTTTTGTAACCGAAACGCGCGGGCCACTCGGAGGAGGAAATCAGCGCGCCGTCATCCGCGACGATGTCGACAAAATCCAGTTGCTGAGTTTGGGCGATGCCGCGCGCGTCGTTGTAATACTGCGATGCGTCGGCCTGCGGGCGGTTGAGGTCCATCGCCATGCGCAGCGTTGCTTCGGAGTCAGCAATGCCCTGGACGCGATGCGCGATTTCATCCCCGCGCTGCGCGTATTCGCGGCGAAACTGCGCCACGAGGGCGTCCGACCGCTGGCGGTCAAATTCCTCAAAGGCGCGGCGCGTGTACACCGACACGCCCCACGACACCATCGTCACCGCCGCCACGATGGTCAGCACAAAAAACGTCAGCAGCTTGGCGCGGAAGCTCACGGGGAGTTGCCTCCCGCCCCGGCCGGCGGCCCGAGCCACACGTCCGCGAGGTCCCATCCGCCCCAGCGCGGCGGCATCCAATCGCGCACCTGCGGGCTGATCCCAAAGCTTTCGGTCGCGTGGACAAGAGGAATCACGCGAAACGCGTCAATCGGCGCGCGCTCGGCCGCGTAAATCTGCTCCGGCGTTTCAAGGTCTGTCGGCGCAGCCTCGCCCAGCGAGTTCAATAGCCCGGACAATGCTGCCGCCGGATCGGGTATGGCAATGCGTTGACGCACCAGGCGCAGATCGGCCACCGGAGCTTTCATTTTCCCATCAGTCGTTTGCCCGGAAACTTGGACCATGATTCCTACTTCTCGCAAGTTGACGGCCACGCGATCCGCAACCGCGCGAGCCTCAGCATCACTCGAATCATAGAACAGCACAAGGGGCACGGGACGAGAAAGTTCGCGCCCGGTGGCCGCCAGCAACTCCTTCGCTCGCGGCAGGTCGGACGCGGCGGGAAACAGATGTGCGTATCCCGAAATCCAA
Organism: uncultured Acidobacteriota bacterium; assembly: GCA_963819395.1. GTDB lineage: Bacteria > Acidobacteriota > Terriglobia > Acidiferrales > UBA7541 > Palsa-360. The sequence goes on along the minus strand of CAWFVW010000001.1, from coordinate 56,521 downwards.
TTTGGCAACAGGCCTCCGGCCGGGACCCCCTGTTTCTGCAGAATCACGTCCGCGATGGACGCACGGTCCATGGCCAATGAAATCGCTTGTCTCACACGTGCGTCTTGTACTGCGGGCCGGGACGCATCGAGCAGGAGCGCAAATAGCTCGACCGGATCGCTGGAAGCAGTGCGCACGCCCCGTTGCGCGGTCCGGCGAACTTGAGACGCAGGCAACTCCACAACATCGGTTTGGCCAAATGAAATCGTATTGGCCTGCTGCTGAAAATCCACGCCCATCGTAAGTTCAATCTTGTCCACAAACGGCCGCCCCGCCCAGCATGATTCATTCGCGACCAGGACGGCATTTCCGGAGCCGCCCGGGGCAGGCCATTCGGCCACTCGAAACGGTCCCGTTCCCACGAGGGAATTGTCCTCCGCCACGTGAAAAATAAAGTAGCGCCCCGCCGCGAGCTCCGAGGGCAGGTTCGGCTTAGCACGGTCGGTCATGATGACAACCGAATCGGAAGTGGCGCTTACATCGTAGGAGACACCAAGCGATTGTTGAAGAGCCATCGCAACAACCGCCGGCGTCATTGTCGACCCGTCCGTAAATTTCACACCATCTCGCAAACGAAATTGCCATCGCTTCGATTGCGGATCATGCTGCCAGGAAATTGCGAGCGCGGGTTGAAGCATTCCGCGCTCATCCAGCCTGACGAGGCGGTCGAATACGAGCGCGTCGACTCGCGCGGCCGCAGCTTCCGGCGCCGTCTCAGCAGTCCATTGGCGCGGATCAATCGAATTTACTCGCTCACTCATCTGGACGCGCAACGTCCCGCCAATTTGCGGTCGCTTTGATGCCGCCGCATTCAGGACAGTCGCAATTGCTCCCAGCGCGAGGAGCGTCACGAATGCCATGGATCGGCTATTGGCCACATGAGAAAGACAAGCGATACGCTTCATAATTTCCAGTCGTGAGGTTCCGCACAACGACGCGGGGCGCGTCCAATGCGGCGTGTAACGCTGTGATCGGCCCCGGAAAATCCAATTCAGCGCTGACTGCGGCGGCACCGCCCGACTCCGTTTGAAATACTTGCAATGAATCCGTTTGCGTGTAGTCGCCCGCTCCAGTCGCGAGAAACTGATACGCGCCGCTGCAGACAGAACTCATTTCAATTTCAGTGCCTTTGCCAGGATGCGGAGGACCAGCCGGCGAAACGTCGAACATCACTGGCGGGCGGATACCACCAGATCCTTCGGCTGATTTATCCCGTGGCACGCACGACTCTGAATTTCGAATTTGCAAATTCACCGTGCAGAATTGGGGCGAGAGGAAGAATCCAATTGTATTCCCAATCTGTCCGATGCTGAGACTTCCCCAGGGATCGCGGCTCTTGCTCCGATTGGATGTTATTTCGATCTCGCTTTCCAATTCGGTTTGTCTTTCTTGAATCCGCAAGCCGCCGGGTCGCAGGAGGACGAGCCATGATTTCCAGACCCATCCGAAATCTCACCGGCATCGAGGATGCGCTCCGATCCTTCCCAGAATTTTTGGCTTCGGATCGTTACGGACATCGGAATTGGAGCGCCGCGAATTTCCAGGGCTCGGTCTGGCGCCATCAATACCAGGCGTGAAGTGTCGCCTTCGCGAATCTCGGCGGTCCAAATTAGACTCTTGAAGTTTTCCGAAAGCGTGACCACAACCATAGCCGCCGAGCCGCTGCTCGAAATGCGTATGCCACGGTTCTGCAATTCAGCCTTCAGCGTTTGCTCGACGCGCGCGGTTTCATCCGCTTTCAGAGACGACAGATTGCGAATCTCGCAGGACACAGTTTTCCTGGGGTGGCAGTTCAGCGGCAATTTTCTGCGCAAACTCTTTTGCGAAGTCCTCCAGAGTCGCTGCAACACCCAAGCCCGGCAAGCCAAACGAGACGATCAGAAATAAAATCGCGCGCAAGGAACGTGTGGATTGATCGGAGACCATCATCGGTGTGCCGCGCCCGCCCTCGCAAAATGCGAATTGGAAATCCGCGCGACGGCCAGGCGTGCAGAAAATCATAGCACAGCCTCTCAGAAGTCCCCCGATCGCCGGTGCGATTTGCACTTAGTAGTTCAGACTTCAGTCGGGTTCCACTGTCCATGCAGCGTTGCGCCTCCAAGGATTGACGGACCCACAGACTTGAAGTCTGTGGCTACTCGGACGCGCGTCCGCAGTCCCGGCTGAAGTCGCGCGGGCTTCAGCCTGTGGCGTTTTGGCCTCGGCAGGCCAAAACCCCAGGCTGAAGCCCGCGCCACTGACTCTGCCGGGACGCGGGGCGCGCACTGGCCACCGGCCGGGCGGCGCTCGCGGTCGGAAAGCCTTCGCAGGGGCGGCGGTCCCTGTCCCGGTTTCCGGCGAGCGGCCCGCAAGGGTTTTGGCCGGCGGAACTCAATCCTCATTTCGTTTTCATGATCTGCACCTGCTTGCGGCCGGGCGCGGGAACATCCTGATCCGTGTCATCCGTGTTGTTCGCGTTTGCCCCAGCCGAAAACGCGGAGCGCAACACATCCGAAGCGAAGAAATTTCGTCCGTCGGTCGGCACCATGATGATTTGCAGCTTGTCCGAGAGCCGCTCGGCGATGATTTTCTGGATCAGCATGGGATTCTGCTTGAGCACGGCCGCTTCGCCCTGCAAACGCTCGGCGTCAGCCGACTAGCAATCGTTTCCGCATTGGCCGCCGCGCTCAGGCGCACCGCGTCGGCGCTGGCCTCCGCATTCAGGTGGGCCGTTTCGGCGTCCGAGACGGCGAGCAAATGCCTGCGCTCGACTTCCGCTTTGCTGTCGATCACTTTGGACTGCGCGGCGGCGTCCGCATTTTCCACGGTGGCTTCCTTGCGAGCTTGTGCTTCCAGCTTGGATTGTTCGATCTGCTTCTGCTTGAGCGGCAGGGTGTATTGCATCGCGTCCGACTCGGCTTTGGCCGCGATCACGCGGGACGCGGCATCGGCTTCGGAGTGTTTCACCTGCTGCGCCTTGGCGGCTTCGGCCTGCAACTCCGCAATCTTCACTTGCTTCTCGTAGATCGCCGTCTCGAATTCCATCCGCTCGCTCTCCTGCTCCTTCAGCAGGATATTTTCCAGCCCTTTCGCGTACTCGGCCGGCAGGTGGACGTCACGCAGGAGCACTTCCTTCACCACGATCCCGTCCGAGCCCAACCGGTCGGTGATGGTCTTCGTGGACCTCGCGCGGAACTCATCGCGCTTCACCGCGAAGACTTCGCGCACCACGTAATTGGGCGCCAGGTCGCGGAACGCCGTCGAGACCACCGGCGCGACGATTTCCGAATCCACAGGCTGCGCGAGGTTGGCGTGGATGTATGCGAGCCTTTGCGGATCGAGCCGGTAACGCACGGACACCGCCAGCCCGATCGTCAGCCCTTCACGCGTTTGCACCGTCAGGATTTCATTTTTCGCGGCGGTATCGGCCGCCACAGCCATGGTCGTGTACAAATGATCGCGCAAGTCATACAGGGCTACGCTCTGGACGAACGGCACCACCACGTGCATGCCGGGATACAGAGTTCCCTGCCGCACCCCCGAAATCTGGCTGATGCGCACCCCGCCGGACCCCTCGGGAACCATGGCAAGACTCAGCGCCAGGAGCAGGGGCGCCCAGGCCATGCCGAATATCTTCGCGGCGAGTTGCCAGCGGATGGGACGGCGAGTCCCCGCCTTTTCGGCCGCCCCTGGTTCCCCCGACCCCATCAAAGCCTGGAACTGCATCGCCAGATACACGTCATACCCGACCACACCCGCCGCCGTGCCGAACATCGCAACGCTCGCGGCCATCAGCAACCATCTCAGTGCGAACATGACCTGCTCCTTTCTTTCCCGGCGGGCTCTACGCTTCACCGAGAGCGTTCAGTTTACGAGTAGAGCCCGCATCCGAGGACTCCCCGAGTCTCTGATCCCGCTTGTCGGGGAATTCCGAATTCGAACGGCTTGCCGTGTGGCGACCCCTAAACACCTACGTGGTGTTGAATCCCCCGCTGGCGGCCGGTTCCGAACCGGCCCGGCTGAAGGGTGCGGTCTACGGCCGGGCTCGTGGCAGGCATCAAGCGGAACAGGCCGCGAAGCCCCATCCACGTCATCCAAAGCGCCAGCAAAAACGAGAGCAGCGCTCCCTCGGCCACCGTTGCCCCATTCATGAAGGTTTCCATCGCCGTCCTCCCTTTCTCCGCGGAAAGGAATGGCACGAGAGGCGCCAACTCACCAGCCATTGAAAATGAAAGGGTTGCGCAAACAGTGCGCAGGTTCAGGTGTGGCTAACCGAACACGCTGTGTATGTGGCAATCCGTGAATCTGAAGTGGCGAGGCACATTCGAATCATTACCAAAACGGGAATTGTCGGATGGGGTAGCGCCAACGATTCCCAAGGCTTGGGCTATACTGAAGCTGAGGCAGTTGGGCCGCGATGCGCAAAGAAGGAATCCAAATCGGGCGAATCTACGGGATACCGATATTCCTGCACACCAGCTGGTTCATCATTTTCGGGCTCATCGCCTTCTCTTTCGTTTCCGAGTTCGACGCCCTGCAACTGAACCTCCCTACGTCCCGATTGTGGGGTCTGGGGCTGATGACAAGCCTGCTGTTCTTCGCTTCCCTCGTGTTTCATGAAATGGCCCATAGCGTGGTCGCCAGGCATTACAAGATTCCGGTGGCTTCCATTACCCTGTTCGTTTTTGGCGGCGTGTCCCGCATCGGGCGCGAGCCTGCCCGCGCGGTGGAAGAATTCAATATCGCGGTGGCCGGGCCGCTCTCGAGTCTTTTTCTTGCGGGGGGCTTCTGGCTGGTCGCGCGGCAAGCTGGTTCGAACGCCATTTTAAGCACCCTTGCCGGATCGCTCGCATGGATCAATTTCAGCCTGGCGCTGTTCAATTTGATCCCGGGATTTCCTTTGGACGGCGGGCACATTTTTCGGGCCATCGTTTGGGCTTTCAACAAGGATTACGCGCGCGCAACGCGGATCGCCGCGCTATCGGGCCAGGTGATTGCGTATGCGATGATCGCGCTCGGCGCGGCCACGGCGCTGACCAACCATACCTTGCTGGGAATTGGCGGCCCGGTGGGAGGCTTGTGGCTGGCGTTCATCGGCTGGTTTATTTTGTCAGCGGCGAAGCAGAGTCAGGCGCAAGTCGAAGCTCGCGGAGCGCTCGAAGGCCTGCGCGTGGCGGACATCATGACGCCTGAATTGCACACCGTGGGGCGCGAGATTTCCCTCGAAGATTATGCCCGTGAAATGGTGCGCACCGGGCGCCGCGCGCATCTGGTGGTTGCGGGCGATCAACTCGTCGGCCTCGTCACGGCCGAGGCTCTGAACTCCGTTCCGCAGCAGGATTGGGATGTTACTTCGGTGCAGGCCGTGATGCTCCCCAAGGACAAACTGCACTGGGCCGCCCCCGAGGAGTCTGCGCTTTCCCTCCTTGACCGCATGCGCACGATTGGCATGCAGCAGATGCCCGTGATTGCCGGCGGAAACGTAGTCGGCATCGTGACTCGCGATTCCATCCTGCGCGTCCTGCAGTCGCGCCACGAGTTGGGCTCGTTGGCCGGGCGGTGATCCAAGTGGCGCATGCTTTAGCTTGTGGTCTTTTCTTAGTTCCAATTCAAAGAAACACAAGCTAAAACATGCGCCACTTAATCCGACCTCAATCTCAATCGGGGTATTCTAGCGCGCGTGTCCCTGTAGGTCTGCAAGAGAAAAATTGCTGTGCGCGGGTTTGCGCTGTGAGGGATCGTGGTAGGTGTGGCACTCGAAGCATCCGGATTCCGCTGCATCGGCGCCGGCATGATGGCAGGCGCGGCAAGTTGCGATGCCGGGAAGAAGAACATCGGAACTCAGCTGACTTTTTACCGCGCCGGCATGGCAACTCGCGCAGTCCACGAGGCCGTGTTGCGAGTGATCGAAATTGGCGTGCGGCATATAGCGCGCGGTGATGTTCGATGGCGCAACTTTGGGTAACGCAGCGCCGTCTTCCGCGACGAGTGTGTGGCATTGCTTGCAGGTTTTGCGCCACAGCAGTTCCTCGTCCTCAGCCGTGCGTTCCGCGACCCACTGCGGAGGCGTAAGCAGCCGGTAATCCGCGGGGATGGGCTGTTCCGGCAGGTCGCGGCTCGGATCGCGCGGCACGCGCAAATCCGCGGGATGCGCTGCGATGTATTCCTGCAGCTTTGCGACGACGAACGCGTGAACCACTTCCGGCTTGTCGTGAGGGACAGCGTCGGTAAGCCGCCTGTCGAATTGCAGCATGTGGCATGCGGCGCATGTCTGCGCATACGTTGCGGGGGCCATGTAGGCTCGCGAAGGCATGGCGCCGCCCGGCTCGTTTTTTGGACTCGATGCCGGTAAATCTTTTGAAGTTCCGGCCTGGCTTTTCGAATCCCCATAGGGCCACGGACCGCCGGCGTCCGCCGCCGAACGGTGACAATCGGTGCAAACCATTTGGAGCCGGCTGCCATTCGGCCCAAGAAGATTCGGCTGCAAATGGAGGTAGTGGTTGAGCTGGATCGTGCCCGGGTCGCGACGGCCGGATCGCAGCACGGCAAATTCGGGATGATTGCCTTCAAAACCTCCGATGTTGCGGACAAAACTGGTGGAACCGCCGCGCGTCTTGAGGTCCGCATGGCACTGGATGCAGTTCGCATCGCTCGAGGCCGCAAGACGAATCGGCCCGCGGTGATCGGTGTGGCAGGAGGCGCAGGCGGGCGTGAAGGCCTGCGTCGGATGATGCACAGGCCCGTCATGGCACGCCAAGCACTTCTGATCGATAACCTTTACGTCGTAAAAGCCCAGGTTGGACACATGGCAGGCAGAGCATTGTTTAGTGAGCACCGCGTGGGCGGAGGACAAGGCGCCCGCGGAGTACACGGTCCGGTCTTTGCGGATGCCATACCACGCGATACCCAAAATGGCGAGCGCCGGCGCCGCAACGGAAAGCAAGAAAAGCCAGCGGCGAAACGGGCTCGGCCTCTTGAAATAGTCGAGATCAATGCGTTGCGCAAGTTTCTTGGTTGTGCGTGTTCGCGGCAAGGGCGCTGTTCTCCAAATTTCGCAACTTGGAAGGCCTGCAACAGGTGCAGAAAACGATTTCGGTTCGTGTAGCGCCCGCCTTCAGGTGGGCATCTGCGGTCCTCTGAAATGCGAACCTAAAGGTTGGCGCTACATTCGCCCGGCCAGCGGCTAAAGCCGCAACAAGTGGGCCGGTTTTATGTCACGGCTGAAGCCGTGACCCACAGATCGTGTTCCATGCATCGAACTTCGTAAACATGCGTCGCACAGAAATCCTAATATCGCAGAGCCATTACTGCATGGACGGCGCCAAGCAGAATCAATGCCAGTGAGAGAGGGATGTGCAACAACAGCCAGCCGTGCAGCCACAGGTGCAAGTGGCTCTGCAGGGTAAGCTGGCGCTCCTCTTCGCAGATTCCTTCCAGGTCCTCAATCGTGGCTTGGAGCGAAGCCGGGACCAGCGTTCGCAACTGCGCGAATGCGCTTCGCGCCTGCGCCGCGTCAGCCAAAGCGCTTCCGCGTGCGTTCGGCTTTTCGAGAAACGGCTTGAGTTCCTGCTCGTAGAAATTGCGCAGCGGCGCGGCTTCATCCATCACAGCGATGACAGACGCGGCGGAATCAGGCTCGACCCCGCCGGCTGACGCCTTTTTGTCTCCCGTGGCGGCGGCCCTGATCAATTCTTCCGCTTCTTCCAGGAGTTGCGCTCGCACATGTCCGATTTCCTCGTAGATGGTTTCCATTGTCACTTCGCGCGTCATCACGCGCGGCATGTAATGTTGCAGCGCGGCGCCAAAAATGCCGCTGGCCACCACAACGATCAGCAGCGTCATCAACCAAGCCGTCAATCCATGGCCGTACTGGAATCCGGAGTGAAACAAAATGACCGGCAAGCTGAGCAAGCCGAGCCACAGGTGCCCGCGCATCCAGGTTTGTGCGCGGCCAAACCGGTAGACGGGCACTCTTTTCCGCGCTCCGAGCAGCGCCGCAAAAATCATGAATGCAAATCCAGCGCTGCCGAAGGCCAGCCCCGCCGCCGTGCCGCCCATCGATCCCTTTCCCAAGGGGACGCGATAGACTCCATAGAGCAGCAGCGAGACGCCCAAAATTGCGAGCGACGCGACGAGCCAACTCTTGTGCGTGCGGTCAATGCGCACGAATCATTCTCCAGGACCTTGCATCTCACCACGATTCCAGCAATCGAAACGACCCTCGCCTGCACCGTCGTGGGAGGTGAGGTTTTGTAGCGCCGGCGTCCCGCCGGCAGTCTTTATGATTGTGTCGAGTCGCAAACCCGCCGGCGGGACGCCGGCGCTACAAAATCCCGGCCACCCACTCATGTTCGGGCCCTTCCCGCTTTTCCGACGCGCTGGCCTAGAGTGCCGGCGAAGAAATCCCGTGGCTCGACACGGTGCGCGGCATCGTGAGGGCAGGCGTAAACGCAACTCGGTTCCGCGTGCTCGGTGCAAAGGTCGCAAGTCGTCGCTTTTTTCTGCACGGCGGCCTTCTTATGTTCGGCCTCCCCGTGGGCCGCTTCCGGTTCGATGGGCGGCGCCGCAAAGGAGTGCATATTAATGTTCCCGTACGGACAATTTCTCGCGCACAGGCCGCAGCCGATGCACCAGTCTTCGATGATGACCTCGAGAGAATTGCGCCGGCGGATCGCTCCCACCGGGCAGCCCACCATGCAGAGCGGATCGCGACACTGCCTGCACGAAGTGGCCACGAGGAAATTCTCGAAGCGCAAGCCTTCGCGCACAAGTCTTGTCACGCCGTCATGGGAATCGGCGCAGGCCGTCACGCAGGCGTCGCAGCGCGTGCACTTTTCAAGGTCGAGCACGAGCAGGCTCTGCGCCTCCATCAATCCCTGCGCGAGAAAACTGTCCAGGGGCACGCTGCGCACCATGCGCAGGCGCTCCTGGTTGGCCTCCCGGCGCTCGCGGGCGGCGCGCTCGAGGCCGGAGCGAACCTCCGGATACATTTCCACCATTGCGCGAAAATCTTCCGCGGAAATTCGGACTACCTCGACGTGATCGAGCGCCGAACAGGCTGCCGTGCGCGTCCCTCCGCCGAGCAATCCAATTTCGCCGAAGTAATCGCCGCGCGACAAATAGGCCAGCACCAGTTCGCCGCCGGGATAGATTTCCGAAACTTTCACGAAGCCGAGCCGCACGAGATAAAAACTGTCGGCGGGATCTCCCTGTTTGCAGATCACCTGGCCCGGAGCGAAGCGCATTAATTCGACGCGGTCGCGCAACCGGTCGATGAAATCCTGCCCGAGCCCGCGGAAGATGGTGACATCGCGCAAATGCGAATCGAGCGCGCGGCGCCTGTAAGTTTCATCGAGCTGCGCCCGGAACGCCTTGCTCTTTTGCAATACGTCGAGAACGTTGCGCAGCATCTCGAGCATCGTGCAATCGGTTTCGGCGCGCACGGTCGCCGAGCGCGGGTAATAATTCATGCATGTCATTTCGCCGAACAGCTCGCCCGGCCCCAGCTCAGCGACGGGATGGTCGTAAGCCAGGTCGACTGGGGCGTCGATCGGGATCGAGCGCCGGTCCGCTTCGTCTTCGCGGCGGTCTTCCCGGCGCGGCGCAAGCCGGCTGGTGAGTTTGCTCGTCAGTTGCGCGAAAAATCCGCCCGGGCGGCCTTGCGCCTTCACGTGCGCCATGGGAGTGGCGAGCGCGACGCTGGCTTTGCCCTCCAGGATGTAAAAAGCGGTCGAACCGAACTCGCCTTCGCGGCAAACAATATCGCCGCGCCTGAAATGCCTCCAGACCGTCGCGTTCGCATTTTTCTTTAGAAATTGCGGGGAAATATCCTTGAAAACCGGCAGCCGCAGCAGATCCTCGGCCGCCACCGGCGTCCCGTCCGGCTGCCGCTGAATGTCTTTCAACTCTTCAAAAAGCAAGCCGGTGCTCCTCGGGGAATGCGGAACACGCGATGGACTGGCCTCTCACGCCAAAATTCATATAACAGACCCCGGGGTTCGAGTCCATCCTCACCAGGATGGGATTTTCCATAGTTGTACTCGCGGAGGTAATGTGTCGGTAGGCCTTCTTTTACGTGACACGGAATCGGAACAATTGGAAAAACCGCTTACTTCAGGCGACCTTGGATGTTCGTGCCGCCTTTTCCAGGAGTTCGTGGATCAAAGTCTGGTAGGGTTTGTCCCTCTTTGCGGCGAGGCGGCGGAGTTGAGCGAGTAGCCGGGGAGCGATGCGGATCGCGATAAGCTGTTTCGTGTTTCTGGATTTCGGACGGCCAACACGGCGCGCGCGCTTCAGCTCTCCGTCCGTCGACTCCGGAATATCCGAAAAATCGATCCGCTCATCCGTGCATAGGCTTCGCGTTCTTTCGGGCTCGCGCCAGCGCGCGGTGATGATATCGGAAGCGTTCTCTTGGCCATAGTTCGACTCCTGCACCATAATTTACGTATATACGATAATTCCATCGCCGAGTCCATACCCGTATCGCCGCGACTGAGATTCGATTTGACACATAATATGTGTGCACGTATACTGTGACATGAATATTACTCTATCCATTGATGAGCATACTGTCTCTCGAGCCCGCAAGCGCGCAGAAGCACTTGGTAAGAGCCTCAACCAGTTGATCCGGGACTATCTGCAGACGCTCGCCGATGACGATCCTGAACGCAGCATCGAGGAGTTCAAGCGTCTCTCCGGGCGCGGGAACTCTCGAGGCTGGCGCTTCAATCGTGACGAAATCCATGAGCGCTCGTAGTTTCTTCGACACAAACATTCTCGCCTATGCGGATGAGAGTACCGCCCCAACCAAGCAGGGGCTCGCGGCTGAACTCATCGCCCAGCATCGGCGCGGAAGAACCGGCGTGGTTTCACTCCAAGTTCTTCAAGAATACTTTGTGGTTGCCACACGTAAGCTCGGAGTCGATCCGCAGTCCGCGCGGCGCAAAGTCGAACTGCTCGCGGAGTTTGACGTTGTCACGCCCGAGGTTTCGGACATTCTAGCCGCGATCGATCTCCACCGCCTCCACGCAGTTTTCTTTCTGGGATGCTTTGATTCTGCGGTCGGCAAAATTGGCGGGATGTTCCGTGTTGTTCTCCGAGGACTTTCAGGATGAGCGGCGAATCGAAGGGCTCCGCATTGTGAATCCGTTTCCGCTAGGCGTTTGCAGTTCCCTTCATCCTGGTCGCGTGACGAAATACATATATGTCGAGCATTAGGGTTCGATACCTTAGAAATCAACTGATTTCCTTTCGTTGACTTCAATTCCAGCGGGCAGTATAAAAATTCAGGCGCGGGCCGGCTTCACGGCCCGCGCGAATAAGGCGGGCTCCATCCGAGCGCAGGAATGAGAATCGGGCCTGAGGCCAGGCGGTGGACGCTTCGATGCGCCGTGGTTTGGCTTGGCGCGATTTTTTTTGCCACGCTGAACCCGCCGCTTGCCGCAAATCCTCCCGCGGACACCGGCAAATACACAGGGCCCGGCTCCTGCAGTTCCACCAGTTGCCACGGCAGCGTGAAGCCTCGCGCCGATAACCGCATTTTTCAAAATGAATACAGCATCTGGGCCGTGAAGGACAAGCACGCCAAGGCGTATGACGCGCTCACCGGGCCGGTGGGCGTGCGCATGGGGAAAATCCTGGGCCTCGGCAAATCCGAGCAGGCGGCGAAGTGTCTCGCCTGCCACGCGCTCGATGTCCCTGCCGAGGCGCGTGCCAGGACTTTTGATTTGAGCGAAGGCGTTAGCTGCGAGAGCTGCCACGGGCCCGCGTCCGCGTGGCTCGGCCCGCACACCACGCGCAACTGGACGCACGAGCAGTCGGTTGCCGCCGGAATGTACGACACGAGGAACCTCGCCCGGCGCACGGAAAAGTGCCTGACCTGCCACCTTGGCACGCAGGAAAAATTCGTCGATCACGAAATGATTGCCGCCGGGCATCCGGACCTGTACTTCGAACTCGATTCCTTTTCCGCCGTGATGCCGAGGCACTGGAAGACGCCGCGCGAAAGCGCTCCCGGGGTCCCTGCGGAAAATGACGCGTGGGCCGGCGTGCGCGAGTGGGGAACGGGGCAGGCCGTACAGCTTCGCGCCTCGATGGAACGCCTCGCATGGCGCGCGAAAAGTAAGAATTGGCCGGAATACTCCGAGCTGCAATGCTTCGCGTGCCATCATTCCCTGACGGCGCCCGAACAGAGCTGGCGGCAGGAACGCGGCTACGCGGGACGCCGTCCGGGCGATCCGCCCTGGAACGCTTCGCGCTATGCGGTCTTCCGCGAACTCGCGCATCAGGTGGACAACGATGCCGCGTCGCGCCTCGACGAACAAGTCGGGCAACTGGCGAAGACGCTCAGCCAGTTGAATCCCGACCGCGACGCGGTTGCCGCCGCTTCGGCCAGCGCCGCGACCCTATCGAATCAGCTGGCCGCACGGATCGTAACGCAGCCCTACGATGCGGCGATGACGCTTCGCCTTCTGCAAAAAATTTCGGACGACGCGGACGTGATTTCGAATGAAGGCGAGCGCGCCGCGGAACAGGCCGCCATGGCGCTCGATTCGCTTTTCATCGCCTATGCCCGCACGGAAAAAGTCGCGAATGCCGCCGACGTGCGCGCCGTCATCAACGGCCTATTTCAACAACTCGAAAATCCTTCGAATTACAATCCCGCTGATTTTTCCCGCCAGATGCGCAAGGTCGGTTCGCTGCTGCACTGAAGTAACCGGGCTGATGCATATGAGGAGTACAGGCTGAAGAACCCGTGTGGTTGCTTGTTCTTGGATCATGTAGCGCCCGCCTTCAGGCGGGCACGTGCCTGGATCAAAGATGCCCACCTGAAGGTGGGCGCTACAAAATCCGATCAAATCCAGGTTGTTATGTGTGACCGGATCCATTTCGGGATTGCAAGTTTGATTAATTCGTCGGATTCGAAGGGAATTTCAGGTAGGGCAAGCGCACGCCTTGCACAACGATCTGGTCGGCGCGGATCGAGGCCGGGGCTTCGAAGCCTGCCGATCCGCCTGAAGCCACGTAGTCATCCTGGTCCACGCCGTCGCCGCTGACTCCCAGCCCTCCCACAAGCACACCGTTGCGATAGAGCGGCACCGAGCCAGGGAAAAAGACGACTCCGCTTTGATTCGCCCCGGCGGGTTGAAATCCCTGCGTGCAGAGATTCGCGACGTCCTTCTGGTAGAGATTGAAAAATGGCCCGGGGGAGCTGCCGTCGATTCCGGGCGGGAAAAACGGTTGAGCGCCGTAGCCGATCGTTCGGCTCGTGACGGCGGTCCCAATCGGCACGCCGGTCAAATCGGCGGCCGAGCGGGCGGCACCGCTGAAGTACACCATGTTGCGGGCTTTGCTGGCGGCCACGTCGATGCTGAACACTGTGCTGTCTGCCATGCGATACATGCCGATGATCGTGCCATCTAGATCGGCAACCGCCATCGCCATGCGCGCGGAAGAGCCGATGGGCAGGCGAATCACGGCGCGCGTCATGTTGGCCGTGGCGATGGCGTTGTTGATGATCTTCGTTACGTCGGACGCGGCCAGCCCTCCGAGCGGCCCTGCCGCGGGTGCAACCAGCATGCCTTCCGGCGTCGGGCCCGGGCTTGCCGAGGGGCCAACTATAAAGCTTCCGTTGAAACTTCCTGCGCTGTTGCCCGGCGGCGGAGTCGTCTGGTTCACGAACGGCAAAGCGACGCCGTTAATGAACACCACGCCGGGTGCCGCGGGCGTGGGGCCAAATCCATTCGTGGTTGCCGCCGCGTAGGCTGCGAATTCCGCGACGTCAGGCGCGACGCCCGCTACTCCGATGCCGCCTACCAGGGTGCCGTTGCGAAACAGCGGCACGCCTCCGGGATTGACCGCGGCCTGATCACTATCATCCACGTCCACTTTTCCGGTCGCGATGCCGAGGCCGGTTGCCGCGCCGCTGATTGAGCGCGCGGGCGGCACCGATTGCCCGGCGATAAAATTTGTCGAAAGCGTGCAGCCGCGATTTGTGTTTTCGATCCCGTAGAGCGGCGCGTTCGGCGTGTTCACAATTCCGGGCGGGAAATGGATGCCGCTGATGAAGCGCACGGTGCGCGAGGAAAGCGGAGCCTGATCATTGCTGAAAAACGCTCCGGTGCGGGCGAGCGAAACGGCCAGGTCATTTACGTCCACTTGCGCGCTGAAATTTCCCGTGGCCAGCGTTGGCGCGGACGGCTTCCGGTAAACGCCCAGCATATTTCCGGAGCGATCGACCACGGCGATCACCATCGTATTTGGATCGGCAGCCTGCGCGGCGGCTTGCACAAGCGTGGTGACATCAGCGGCGGTGAGGCTGGGCTCAGAGGGCGGCAGAGGCGCGGAGGTCAAACTGCCTACGACGCCTCCGCAGCCTGTGATGGTTTCCAGCAGCGCGATTGCGAATCCGAATAATATTCCGCGAAGAAATTCCGATTTTTTGATTTCGTCGGTGAGCACGTCCATGAGAGGTCCCTGCTTTGTTAACACATCGCAATGCGCCTCTCAAGGCGCGAGAATAAATTGTGCGGAATCGCAAACAGTAGCACAGGCTTCAGCCTGTGGGTTTCCGTTAGCCCTCCGAGGCGCAACATCGCATGGACAACGGAAACCCACAGACTGAACAGGCTGCGGAAAAACTCAAAAATCTGTCATTCTGAGCGGAGCGAAGAATCTCTCCTTGTTTCTTTACTTATACTTAAATCGAAGAGGGATTCCTCGCTTCGCTCAGAATGACAGAACAATGCTTTTTTTCCGCAGCCACTGAATTCTGTGCTACTTGGAACGAGATCCCCTCCAGGGCAAGAAACTCGGACTAGGCGGGAACCAGTCTCTGAGGTAATTCTGCAAGCCCATGAACGACTAAGTCAGGTTCAAACTCCCACGGATCGAACACACGCTTAGCATCGCGCTGCACCCAGACCGTGCGCAATCCGCAGGCCTTGGCGCCGATCACATCAAACGGATTGCTTGAAATGAGCCACACCATGTCCCTGCGGGCGCGCAACTCCCCCAGGAGGTATTCGTACACTGCGGGATCCGGCTTGAACGTGCGAATCGGATCGACGCTCACAATCTTGCTGAAGCGCGCAATGACTCCGGCATGATCGAGCAATTCGCGCACGGCGTTCTCCGTTCCGTTGGAGCAAGCGGCAATCCTGAATCCACGCGACGCGAGGGCATCGAGGGCAGTGGAAACGTCCGGATAGGCGGGCAATTCCCGATACTTCGACAGCAACGCCGCCTGCGATTCCTCGGAAAGAGAAACTCCTAATTGCGCGGTGACGAAGCGGAGCGCCTGCCCCGTACATTCGCCAAAGTTGCGATACTTCATCATGAGCGCGCGACGGAACGAATACTCGATCTGTTTGGCGCGCCACAACTCGGACGCTTCCCTCGCCCTCTCTCCGAAAGCGGAACGCAGATGCTCTTCCATTCGAAACGGATCGATCAACGTGCCGTACACATCGAAAGCCAGGACCACTTTGGCCCGCTCGTTTGACATGAAAATTCCTCGTCCGGCCAGCATATACAGACTTTGGAAAAAATTCCAACCCATGTCATTCCGAGCGAAGCGAGGAATCTCTCTTCGAGTTGGATTCAGCAAACGAGAGGTTCCTCGGCGCGCAGCGCGCCTCGGAATGACAACGCCTTGAGCGTTACCTGAGGTTGTGCGGGCTGACCCATCCGTATGAACAAGCGAGATTCGATTTTGCCTTACACTTTCCGGCGATAAGAGGGTTTCACTCTAGGCGCACACCGGGCCGAATCTCCTTGCCGCCCACTGGAGATCGTTGTTAGCTAGTCGCCGGCTGGCTTGGCACCTCTCGCGGCCGGGAGAAACTAAATACTCTGGATGCGGCGAGCATCCGAACCAATTCGAACGATTTGCCTGGGCTGCTTGCTGGCGTTTGTACCGGCGGTGGCCGCAAAGCCTGCGTCCGTCGCCTCCAGGCACGCATCTGCGCGACGCCGGCACGCGCCCCCCTCGGCGAAGCATGCTCGTCCGCGGCCGGGCGCGCATCGCTCGCGTTCACGCCGCGTCTCAAGACCTTCCTTTGTTCTCGCGTCAGCACGCATTCCAAGCCGGTATTTCGCCGCGGCTTCGACGCGTTTTCCGCTGCCGGCTTTTCCGCCGCAGGACGAGCAGAGAATCCCCAGGCAAGCTCCGCGCAGGACCGCGGCCCTGCAGGGAATCGTGCGCAATGGCGCGGCGCGTGGAATTATTGGCGCCTTGATTGCCCTTACCAATCGAGCCACCGGCATGACGCGCACGCTTACGGCCGACGCGGATGGCGTGTTCCGCTGGACGGATCTCGCACCCGGAAATTATTTGTTGTTGGTGAAGAGCGACGGATTTGAGCCGTTGACGCGTGACGGCGTGCGCCTCGACGCAGGCGATGTTGTGACTGTCGAGCTGACGCTTTCGCCCGCGGCGATTTCCTCCGCGCTTGCCTCCCGCCTGCCGCGCATGCCCGAACTCGGCCCACCGGCTCCCGCCGCCGCGGCCACGGTGGCAGCTTCGAGTTATCGCGAACTGCGCCGCCGCCCTGATGCGCAGCCTGGGGAGGAAATCGCCGCTCCGGAAATACTTCCTCCTTCGCAGGAAGTATTCCTCGAGACGCCCGACCGCTGGAACGTGGCCATGCCGGAATGGAGTCGCTATGGGCGCAGCGGCGAATATCCGTACGTGCGGACGAGCCACTGGTGGGACCCGTTCAACCGCAACCGGTTGAAGGGGGACATGCCGATTTTCGGCCAGCGGACATTTCTCAACATAACCGCGACATCGGACACTTCGCTGGACGAACGGCGCGTGCCTTCGACGAGCAACATCAGTTCGGCCCGGCCGGGCAGCAGCGATTATTTCGGCAAAGGGGAGCAGTTTGCACTCAGCCAGACATTCCGCTTTTCCTTCGATCTATTCCATGGGGACACCTCGTTCCGTCCGGTCGATTGGCGCATCCAGGTGACTCCCGCGGTGAACGTGAACTACCTGGATGCGCGCGAAGTCGGAATCGTGAACATCGACGTGCGCGACGGGACGACTCGCCTCGAGGCGCACGCAGGCCTGCAGGAAGCGTTCGCGGAATACAAGATTCACGATCTGAGCCCCAATTACGATTTCCTTTCCGTGCGCGCGGGGATTCAGTCTTTTTCCAGCGACTTCCGCGGATTTCTATTCGTCGATGAGCAGCCGGGCGTGCGCCTGTTTGGAAATTTGCACTCGGACCGCTGGGAATACAACGCCGCCTATTTCAACCTGCTCGAAAAGGACACGAATAGCGGCCTCAACTCGTTCGAGCCGCGCCACCAGCAGGTGATCATCGCGAATTTCTACATGCAGGATTTCGTCAAGCCCGGCTACACGACCGAGTTCAGCATTCACTACAACAAAGACGATGCGAGCATCCATTACGATGACAACGGCTTTCTGGTCCGGCCCTCTCCCATCGGAATTTTTCAGGCGCATGAAATTCGCGCGGCCTATCTGGGCTGGACCGGCAACGGGCACTTTGGCCCCATCAATGTGAATCACGCGTTCTACGAAGCGCTCGGCACCGATAGCCTGAACCCCATCGCAGGGCGTCCCGTCACCATCAACGCGCAGATGGCCGCCGCGGAAGTTTCGGTCGACAAAAACTGGGTGCGCTACAAAGTCTCCACGTTCTACGCTTCCGGAGATGGAAATCCGCGCGATGGCCGCGCGACCGGATTCGACACCATCGTCGACGACCCTTCTTTTGCGGGAGGACTATTCAGCTTCTGGGACCGCGAAGAACTTCGCCTGCCCGGCACGGGAATCGCGCTCACTCCGGGCGACAGCTTGCTCCCCAGCATGCGCACCAGCAAGACAGAAGGCCAGGCGAACTTCGTGAACCCGGGAATTTTTCTCATGAACGCGGGCGCCAATTTCGATCTGACTCCGAAACTCAAGAGTTTTCTGAATGTGAATTACCTGCGATTCGAGCGCACCGCGCCCATCGCGCTGCTGCTCTTTGAATCGCCCATTCACAATACGATCGGCCTGGACACCAGCCTCGGCTTTCAGTACCGGCCTCCTCTGTCGGAAAATATTTCGATCACGGGAGGCGCCGCTGCTCTGTTTCCAGGCCAAGGATTTCGCGACATCTTTTCCGGCACGACGCAATTCTCGTTATTCGCGAATGTGCGGTTTCAGTTTTGAAGAATAAATGATGTTTCTGAATCGGCGTGTATGATTTCCGAAGGGGAGCTATGGCCTGCATCGTTTTGTCATTCCGAGGCGCGCCTTTCGCCGAGGAATCTCTCTTTTCCTTTGGCGAAAAACGAAGAGAGATTCCTCGCTCCGCTCGGAATGACAAAAGTGGAGATGATTTTTGCAGCCGAATGAAGCCTAAATGAAATCCTCGAGCAAAATTTGCAATCAAGGAGCGAGGCTCGCGCATGTTTCTCCATGGGCCGCGCTGGCCGTGAGCCTGTTCCTCGCGTTAGCGGGAGCGCGCATTTCTGCGCCTCCCCTGCGCGCCGCCGATGAAAGGGCCGGCCCTAACCTGATGGCCCAGACGCAGGAGGAAGCCGACCGCAAGAGCGCCGGCTGCGTTTCCTGCCACACGCAAACCGACCAGCCGACCATGCACGCGACCGGTACACTGCGGCTCGGCTGCACGGATTGCCACGGAGGAAACGCGGACGCGCGAGTGGCTGCGGGCGTCTCAACCCGCTCGCCGGAATACGATCAAGTGAAACGTCAAGCTCACCCGCAGCCTCGCGATCCGAAACTGGCGAACCAATCGGCAAATCCCGAGCGCTTGTACACAGAATGGCTGAAGGAAAGCCCCGAGTATGTGCGCTTCGTGAATCCCGGAGATCTGCGCGTCGCGCCGGAAACATGCGGCAGGACGGGGTGCCACGCCTCCGAAGTGCGCAATGTTTCCACCAGCATGATGACGACCGGCGGCATGCTCTGGGGCGCGGCGCTTTACAACAACGGCGCCTACCCTCACAAAGACACACGATTCGGCGAAAGCTACGCCCGCGATGGCTCGCCGCAATCCGTTCGAACGATTCCTAAGCCGCCAGCGGAAGAAACGCGCACCAAGGGAATCCTCCCGGAGATCACGGCGCTCGAACGCTGGGAAATTTCGCAGCCCGGAAACGTCCTGCGCGTGTTCGAACGCGGCGGCGGCCCGAAAGGCGAGGTCGGCGAACCCATCCGGGCCGACGACGCGGGAAAGCCCGACGACAAGCTCAGCACGCGAGGATTCGGCACGCTGCTGCGCACCGATCCGGTTTTCCTTGGACTGCAAAAAACGCGCCTCCTCGATCCCCTGCTTTCCCTGCCGGGCACCAATGACCAGCCGGGTGACTATCGCGCCAGCGGGTGCACGGCGTGCCACGTTGTGTACGCGAACGACCGCTCGACGCAGCATTCCGCCCAGTACGCGCCCTTCGGCAATCGCGGCTACAGCGCGACGAAAGATCCAACGATTCCGCGGGAGAAGTCCGGCCACCCCATTCGTCACGAATTCACGCGCTCGATCCCGTCGAGCCAATGCATGGTCTGCCATGTGCACCCGGGCACGAACATGGTGACTACCTATTTCGGATACACGTGGTGGGACAACGAATCCGACGGCGCCGCGATGTATCCGAAAGAGCAGCGTAATCCAACTGAAGAAGAAAAGTTCGAGGTGTCCGAGCGCAATCCGGAAGGCGCGGCGGCGCGCGGGCTGTGGTCTGACGTGAAATTTCTCGCTGAGACGGGCAGCGCCGAGTTCAACGCCAAACTGAAGGACACGCAATTCGCCGATTTTCATAGCCACGGCTGGCTCTTCCGCGCGGTGTTCGGGCGCGACCGTGAAGGGCATCTGCTCGACGAAAAAGGTTCGAGTGTCTCGGCAGATGATCCGAAAAAGTTTGAAAAGGCCGCGCACCTCGCGGACATTCATCTGCAAAAAGGCATGCAGTGCGTGGACTGCCACCTCGAGCAGGACAGCCATGGCACCGGGAAACTTTACGGCGAGCCCCGCGCCGCGATTGAAATGGATTGCGTGGATTGCCACGGTACAATTTCACGGCCCGCGACACTCGTCACGTCCGGCCCGGCGGCATCCGGCGGAGGCACCCGCCTTGACGCGCTGCGCACGCCGTGGCGCGAACGCCAATTTGAATGGCGCGGAGGAAAACTGATCCAGCGCTCGATGATGGAAGCGCACCTCGAATGGGAAGTGGTGCAGACGCTGGACTCGATCACGCCGGGGAACGCGCACTACAGCGAGAAATCGCGCCTCGCGAAAACGCTGCGCACAGACGGCGTGACGTGGGGCGACGTCCCGAAAGACGAATCGCAACTCGCGCACGCCAACAGCAGCATGACCTGCTACGCATGCCACACGTCCTGGACACCTAACTGTTTCGGCTGCCACCTGTCCATGACGGCGAATGAAAAGCGACCGATGCTGCACAACGAAGGGCTCACGACGCGCAACTGGACCGCGTACAATTTCCAGGTGCTGCGCGATGACGGCTATATGCTCGCCGTAGACGGGACGGTTACCGGGCATCGCGTCGCGCCGGCGCGGTCTTCATGCGCGATTCTGGTGAGTTCGCAAAACGCGAATCGCGAGTGGCTGTACAACACGCAGCAAACCGTTTCCGCCGAAGGTTTTTCCGGCCAGGCGTTTTCGACTTTCGTGCCGCACACAGTGCGCGCTCGCGAAACAAAGCAATGCGCCGATTGCCACGTCTCCGCCGCGCGAGACAACAACGCCTGGATGTCCATGCTCCTCCTGCAAGGCACCAATTTCCTGAACTTCATGGGACGCTACGTGTACGTTGCCACCGGCAACAAGGGATTTGAAGCCGTAGCGACCGCCGAGCACGACGAGCCCGAGGCCGTCATCGGCAGCGATCTGCAGCGCATGGCCTACCCCGATGATTTCCGCAAGCACGAGGACCGCAACCGCGAACTCACCACCGCGTATCGCCACGGCGGAAACGTTCTCGACATTCAGTTGCGCGGAGAATATGCCTACGCGGCGATGGGCGCGGATGGCTTCCGCGTCTTCGACGTCGCCAACATCGACAACAAGGGATTTTCCGAGCGCATGGTTACCGCGCCGGTTTCGCCGCTCGGCCAGCGCCTGTACGTGAAGACGAAATTCGCGACCGCCGTCGCCACCCCCACAACGCTGGCCGTCGATCCCCTGCGCACGCAGGATCCCGCCAACGAAGAGCAGAAAATCCATTTGATGTACGGATTTCTTTACGTCACGGACAAGTACGAAGGATTGGTTGTCGTCGGCAATCCCGACCTGAAGGGGAAAAATCCCGGCGTCGGCACGCTGCTCGACGGAAATCCGGAAAATAATTTCGTCGGCCGGGCCACGACGTTTAATCCCGGCGGGATTTTAAACGGCGCACGGCGCATCACGATTGCGGGAACGTACGCGTACATTTTGTGCGACCGCGGACTCGTCGTAGTCGATCTCAATAATCCGCTTGCACCGCGTGTGACCGCGGAAATTGGCGCGCCCGATCTGGCCGACCCGCAGGGCGTCGCCGTGCAATTCCGCTACGCATTCGTCGCCGATCGCCAGGGGCTGAAGACGCTTGACGCGACCGATCTCGCGCATCCGCGCATCGTTCCCGGCGCATTTGTGAAATTAGACGATGCACGCAATGTCGCCGTATCGCGGACCTATGCATACGTGTCGGCCGGAAAAAACGGAATCGCGCTGGTCAACGTGGCGCAGCCAGAGCATCCACGTCTCGATCAAATGTTCACCGCGGACAGGCAGTTGAACGATGTGAATGATGTGAAGATCGGCGCGGTGGATGCCAGCGTTTTCGCATATGTCGCCGACGGGCGCAACGGCCTGCGCATCCTGCAAGTCGTTTCGCCGGAAGATTCGCCGGAATCGTACGGATTCAGCCCGCGCCTCACTCCGAAATTGATTGCGACCTATCGCACCGGCGGCCCGGCGCTCGCGATCTCGCGCGGCATCGACCGCGACCGCGCCGTCGACGAGAGCGGCAACCAGCTCGCGGTTTTTGGACGCCGCGGCGCCCGGCCGTTCAACCGCGCGGAGGCGGAGAAACTTTATCTTCGCCAGGGAAAGCTCTACACCGTCACGGATGCGCCTCCGGGGCCGCCGCGGCCGCTCGGCGGCGCGGATTCCTCAGGCATGGCATTCTACGATCGCCTGCGCGTACTGCTTCATTGAGCTTTAAGTGGCAAGGACTTCAGTCTGTGTGCTTTTGGTTTTTGCAATGCCCAACCCCCACAAGCTAAAGCATGCGCCACTTAGCCCTCGCGCATTTTGTGGCCTGCCAGGTTGCCGAGGCCATCGTAGGCTGCGTATTTGTAGAGTTCGGAGAGCGTGGGGAAATTGAAGACTAATTCGATGAACGTGTCGATCGTGCCGCCGGATTCGAGCACGGCCATGCCGAGGTGGATCAGCTCGGTCGCGCTTTCTCCGAAAATCTGCACGCCGAGCAGTTGCTTGTTTTCTGGGCGGAAAATCAGTTTCAAGAGGCCCGTGGACTCGCCGATGATTTGCCCGCGCGCGTTGTTCGCGTATTTCGCGCGCCCGACTTCATATCTGATTTTATGGATCTCGCAGGATTCCTGAGTCTCGCCCACCGCGGAAATTTCCGGAATCGTGTAGATGCCCATGGGAAGCTGCGACGCGAGCCGCTGCTTGTAGGGGAAGCCGAAGGCGTGGCACATCGCGACGCGCCCCTGCTCCATGGACGTCGACGCGAGTGCGGGAAATCCGATCACGTCACCAGCCGCATAAATGTGCCGCACGTGGGATTGGTAGTGATCGTTCACGTCGATGTTGCCGCGCGGATTGATCCCGAGGCCCGCTTTTTCGAGGCCCAGTCCTTCAAGCGCGCCGCGGCGCCCGGCGGCCAGCAGCGCCGTTTCCGCTTCCACCCCCTTGCCCGAAGCGAGAGTCATACGAACTCCGCCCGCGACGTGTTCGGTTTCCTTGGCCCGCTCCTGAAAACAGAATTTCAATCCCAGGCTCGCCAGACGCGCGCGCAATAACTCGGAAATTTCAGCGTCCAGAAACGGGAGCAGACGTTCACGGCCGTCGACAAGCGTCACGTCGACGCCCATCGCCGTAAATATCGACGCGTACTCGCAGCCGATCACGCCGCCACCCACGACAATCATGCTTTTCGGTATGCGGTCCATTCCGAGGATGGAATCGGAATCGAAAATGGTTTTGTCATCAAACGGGATTTCCGGCGGGCGGTGCGGCCTGGAGCCGGTCGCGATCAAGATCACTTCGCCGTACAGCGACCGCATCGCGCCGCCTTGATCCACGGCAATGACGGTGTGCGGATTTTCAAACCGGGCCGTGCCGTTGATCAATTCGATTTTGTGCGCGGCGAGGTTGGATGCAATCTTCAGCCGCTCGGCGGACACCACCGCGTCCTTGCGGTGCATGAAGCCCTGCACGGTGAGCCCTTCGCGCAGCGAGTAATCGATGCCGTAGAGCCCGCGCTGCCGCAGCCCGGAAAAGTAGAGCGCCGATTCGCGCAGCGTCTTGCTCGGCACCGTCCCGGTATTGACGCCCGCTCCGCCCAGATTCGCGCTGCTCTCAATCACCGCGACGCGCTTGCCGAAGTAGGCCGCCTGCGCCGCGCCCTTCTCCCCGGCAGGCCCCGAGCCGATCACCACAAGGTCAAACGATTCCACGTCGAACCCTCCTCCGATCGATGAGGTATCCGCGCCTCATTGTAGTGGAATCGGAAAGTGCGCGGACGAGTTTCTGCGCTGTGAGCGTCAGTTACTATTCGGCTCGTCGACAATTCAACCATTCCGGCTGTTAAGCCGGGTGCAGTTTCTTTGCCCATCTTCAAAACGTACAGACGATCCGCAGTCCTTTGATAATTCCATTGACAAGTCGCGGTGGAATTGAAAAACTCGCCCGCAATAGGGGGTTTCCAATGAAAGCAAAGCTCTCAGGCCCTCCTGCTTTGGCTGCCTTTCTTTTCTTCCTGGTTTCGGTTCCCGTCTTTGCGCACCACGGTGCGGCGTCATACGACACAGCAAAAATGACGACCTTGAAGGGAACTGTAACGAATGTGGAGTGGATGAATCCGCACGCGGAAATTTTTATTGAAGTGCACGACGCGACGGGCCCGGCCCAAAAGTACATCGTGGAATCGGTCAGTCCCCTGGGCCTTTCCAGGATCGGCTGGACCAAGGATTTGCTCAAGACGGGGGATCAGGTCACGGTTACAGGAAATCTCCCGAAAAACGGCACGCACATCCTGCGGCTCAAAAAAATTGTGCTGCCCGGCGGCAAAGAGTTCACGATCATGAGCGGCGAAGATTATTCAGGTCAATGAGGAGTTTGCGATGCGCAAACGGCTGGTGGGTTCGGGCTTGGCTGTGTTGGGTGTGCTCGTTCTCTCGTCCGGCGTACTCACTCAGACTGCGCGCCCACAAGGAGCGGTAAAGACTCCGGCGCCGGACTTCACGGGAGTTTGGAGGCGATCGAGGAAGCCGCCCGATAATGCTCGCCGGTACACAATGCATCAGATTGCGGCAACCCTTACCCTTCAGGAGCCCCCGATGACGCCTTGGGGAAAAGAGAAATTCGACTCCGCCATACCGAACGAAGGACCGCGCGCAGTCTCCTTAACGGAGACGAACGATCCGGTTTTCAAGTGTTTTCCCCCCGGAGTGCCGCGAATTTACCTTGTGCGAGTCGGACAACCGTTCGAGATCATCCAGATTCCTGGCCGCGTGCTCATGTTCTTCGAATACGATCACTTTGTGCGCCAAATCTTCATGGATAGGCAGGAGCATCCCAAGGATCTGATTCCCACGTGGATGGGGGACTCGATCGGCAAGTGGGAAGGGGATACGCTCGTGGCTGATACGGTTGGTTTCAACGACAAAACCTGGCTCGATGGGGAAGGTCATCCGCACAGCGACGAACTGCACCTTGTGGAACGCATCCGGCGGGTAGCCCATGACGCCTTGACCATTGATTTTACGATCGACGATCCGAAGGCGTACACCAAGTCCTGGACCTCCCACACCCTCTTCGATCTAAAACCGGGCTGGAACATTGGGGAAGTCGCCTGCGTGGACGACAATGCCAACTTCCTCGATACGGAAAAGATGTTGCAGCCCGGCAAGTAACAGTCTTATCGTCGGCCAAAATTCTGGGGTTCCTGTCTTGATTCCGGTACGTTTACAGCTCGCCCCTAGCCTGATCAACGGCGTTCCGGCGGCCGCGTCCTGTTGAACGGTGCCGACTCGTATCCACTCCATTGACAAGCTATCGCGCCTCCGACATCCTAGGCGGACAAGTCAAGGCACAGAGCCCGCTGTGGGAGGCTGCCCCAGGCTTGAACTTCTACGCGGAGTACTGCCGAAATGTCATTGCCCAGCGAAAAGAGCCTGTCCGCACTGCTTGATGAACGCAGGACATTTCCTCCTTCACAGGAATTCAAAGATCGCGCCAACTGGAACGATCCTGCAATCTACGATCGCGCGGCGCAGGACCCGGAAGGATTTTGGGCGGAACAGGCGAAGAAACTGGACTGGTTCACGCCGTGGCAGCGCGTGCTGGAGTGGAACGCGCCGTGGGCCAAGTGGTTCGTCGGCGGGAAGCTCAATGTCACCTATAACTGCGTGGACCGGCATGCCCATTCGGCGCGGCGAAACAAAGCCGCGATCATCTGGGAGGGCGAGCCGGGCGACACGCGCGTGCTGACATTCGGGATGCTCGAGCGCGAAGTGAACCGCTTTGCCAACGCGCTGAAATCGCTGGGCGTCGCCAAGGCCGACCGAATTGCGATTTACATGGGCATGGTTCCCGAACTGGCCATCGCCATGCTGGCCTGCGCGAAGATCGGCGCGGCACATTCGGTCGTGTTCGGCGGATTTTCCGCGGAGGCGCTGCGCGAGCGCATCAATGACGCGAAGGCGAAAGTGTTGATCACCGCGGATGGCGCGTGGCGGCGCGGCACGGTCGTGCCGCTCAAGGCCAGCGTCGACGATGCGCTGACCGGAACTCCGACCATCGAAAAAGTGGTTGTCCTGGAACGCATTGGCAAAGCCGCGCCGATTTCCATGAAGCCCGGCCGCGATGAGTGGTGGCACGACATCGTCGCAAACGCATCCGACGAATGTGCCGCCGAGCCGATGGACGCAGAGGACATGCTGTTCATCCTCTACACCAGCGGCACGACGGGAAAGCCAAAGGGCGTCGTGCACACGACGGCCGGGTATCTCGTCGGCGTGAGCATGACGCATCGCTATGTCTTTGACATCAAGGAAGACGACGTCTACTGGTGCACCGCCGACATCGGATGGGTTACCGGCCATTCCTACATCGTGTACGGCCCGCTCGCCAACGGCACGACGACCGTTATGTACGAAGGCACGCCCGACTTTCCCGACCGCGGGCGCTTCTGGAATCTCATCGACAAATACGGCGTCAACATTTTCTACACCGCGCCGACGGCAATCCGCACCTTCATGCGTTGGGGCAAGGAAGTCCCGGAAAAATACAAACTTTCCTCGCTGCGTCTGATCGGCACCGTGGGCGAGCCGATCAATCCCGAAGCATGGATCTGGTACAACGAAACGATCGGCCGCAGGCGCTGCCCCATCGTGGACACGTGGTGGCAGACCGAAACCGGCTGCATCATGATTTCACCGCTGCCCGGCATCACGGCCACAAAGCCCGGCTCCGCCACGAAGCCCCTCCCGGGAATTGTCGCGGAGGTGGTGGACATCGACGGCAAGCCGGTTGGGCCGGGCGGGGGCGGATATCTCGTGCTCAGCAAACCATGGCCTTCCATGCTGCGCACGGTGTACGGCGACCCGGACCGCTATGTGCAGAATTACTGGTCGCGCTATCCCGGGAAATATTTTACTGGTGACGGCTGCAAGATGGACGAAGACGGCTATCTCTGGCTGCTCGGCCGCGTGGATGACGTGATGAACGTCTCCGGGCATCGCATCTCGACCTACGAGGTGGAAAGCGCGCTGGTGGATCACTCCTCGGTGGCCGAAGCCGCGGTGATCGGCAAGACGCACGAAATCAAAGGCCAGGGAATCTCCGCTTTCGTCACTCTGAAGGAAGGCATTCAGGCAAGCGAGAAGCTGAAAGAAGAATTGAAAAATCACGTCTCCACGAAAATCGGCTCCATCGCCAAGCCCGACGATATTTTCTTTACCGCCGAGCTGCCCAAAACGCGCAGCGCCAAGATCATGCGCCGCCTGTTGCGCGACATCGCCGAAGGCCGCGTCCTCGGAGACACCACAACCCTCGCCGACCCCACCGTCATCGCCAAGCTCAAAGAGCAAGCCAAAGATGAGGGGTGAGTAGGACAGGCTTCAAGCCTGTCTGGTTTTGATCTGCGACGCAAAAGTCAAAACCAGACAGGCTTGAAGCCTGTCCTACCAATTCTACGATTCTAGGCGGTTCTGTACGGTTGACGCTCCAGCTAACACGGCCTAACATAGGGGTATGCTTGGCGACTCCAGAGAACCGGTAGATGTGTCTCCGGTTGGCGTGCCCACCGATCGGTTGGGCCGGCCTCTGCGCAGCCTGCGCGTTTCGGTGACCGACCGGTGCAACCTGCGCTGCAACTACTGCATGCCGCAGGAAGAGTACGTCTGGCTGCCCAAGCAGGAATTGCTGACGTTTGAGGAGATTGCGGGCCTGGTCGAGGTGTTTACCTCGCTGGGCGTCGAGGACGTGCGCCTCACGGGGGGCGAGCCGCTCTTGCGCCGCGATCTTCCGCAACTGGTTCGAATGCTGGCGGCCAATCCGCGGATTCGCGATCTGGCGCTCACAACCAATGGCGTCCTGTTCGCCGAGCAAGGCGAAGCGCTGCGCGCGGCAGGACTCCATCGTGTGACACTGAGCTTGGACACGCTGCGGCCGGAGAGGTTTTCCGCGCTGGCGGGGCGCGACACGCACGCGCAAGTGCTGGCAGGCATCGCGGCTGCGCGCCGCCTTGGCTTTCCGAAACTCAAACTGGATACCGTTGTCCTGCGCGGCGTCAATGACGATGAACTCGCCGACCTGATCGAATATGGCCGAAGCCTCGAAGCAGAGGTTCGCTTCATCGAATACATGGATGTGGGCGGCGCGACGGAATGGTCGCTCGAAAAAGTTTTCACGCGCGCCCAGATGCTCGATCAGCTGACCGGACGCTACGGAACGATCACGCCGCTCAACGAAAACTCTTCCGCGCCCGCCGAACGGTTCCGCCTTCCGGACGGCACGGTATTTGGCATCATCGCTTCGACCACGACGCCATTCTGCAGGAGTTGCGACCGCAGCCGCCTGACCGCAGACGGGCTCTGGTACTTGTGCCTGTACGCGCAAGCCGGGATGGATCTCCGCCAAATGTTGCGCTCGGGCGCAGCGCCCGAAGAGATCGCCGCTCGCATTTCCTCCGTCTGGCGCGCGCGAACCGATCGCGGCGCAGAGTTGCGCGCCGCCACGGGCCAGCGCGGCGTGCTGGTAGGGATCGAGCAGCTTCGCCAGGATCCGCACCTAGAAATGCACACCCGCGGGGGCTGAGGTAGGACGGGCTTCAGCCTGTCGGCTTTTGACTCTCCCGGCTCCCAAATCAAACCAGACAGGCTGAAGCCCGTCCTACTACAGCGTAAAACTCGTATAGACCGACGTGCGCATGGAGTTCGTGAAGAGGTGGTCCGCCCAATACCGCCCGAATCGCCAGCCGACTTCCCAACGATTGCTCACCTTCCTGATCTTATACGCCATGGACAGATCGAACTCCCTGCCATAGTGAATGTGCGGGTAATCCGAGTGATAGTCGTAATAGATTACCGTCGCCACGGCTCCGTCGAGCCAGCGGACGGGCCCGCTGGCGGTCACGTAGGCGGCTTGCAGACCGTTGCCGGCCGCTTCCGTGGGATTGTAGAAAAACAAATCAGTCCAGCCGTTGCGAGGCGGAGCAAGCGGGGTCGTCAATAAGTCCGTAGCGCTCCGGCCTCCCAAAAAAGCGTAGCCAGCTTTAAAACCGAAATCGCGCCAGCCCGGACCTATTTCTCCGAGGTAGTAATTCTCATTGACCTTGTTCGGATTGGTGCCGTAATTCATCTGCTTGGCGATCTCACCGACGTAGAGAAGGCTCCAATCGGGATTGAACTGGTACGGGCCAGTCACGCGGAGACCGTACGTTTGCGTGGACGTCGCAAATTGAGCGCGGGCCCTGAAATCGAGCAACAATCCATAGAGCGACGCGCTGATCCGGCCGGGTTTCTCCCACTTCAGGTTCACCATGTCCGAATGCATGGGTTCTTCGCCATCGGTAGCATTGTAGCCATCCTCTCGATAGAAACGGTTGATGAAGGCATATGTAAAGGAGAAGTTCAGTGGCAGTTCCGCATCAATTCGTGCCGCGTCGAAAGTCCCATGCACCTGGCGCCAGTTGGAATAACTCAGAAAGCGCCCGTCATTGAGCCCAAGCTCCTGGCGTCCAACAGTTATCGCCAGTTTCTTATCCGATTCGCCGTGCGTCCATTTCAAGTAGCCTTGATTCATTTGCAAGCTCTTGGGGTCCAGAATCGCCGGAAGATTCGGACGGTTTTGCGAGGGGAGGAGGGGCACGCTGTAGTCCGCGGGACCGGTGACGATCACTGCTTCGCCCTGGGCAAAAACTGAGAACCCGTGATAAGCCGGAGTCTCGTATCCCAGCGCCAGCCTGAGGGTGGGAGCATAGGCGGTTCCGGTAAACGGCGCAGCATCGCGTTCGAAACCTTCCAGGCGGAGCCGGGCGTTAAAAGATATCTTCCCTTCCTTTAGCCACGGCCACAGCCCCGGGAAAGCCGGTTCTTGCGGCGGCGCATCCTGCGGCGGCGTATCCTGCGCCGCCAACCGAGGCGGAGCCAGTGTGCATGAGATCGCGCCAAGGGATAATGCGGCAATTCTCAAGGCCCATTCCAATTTCATGATTGCCGGGCCTTGTGGGGCGCAAGCAGAGGGTTCATCTCATGAGCGTGAGGGAAATCCTGGATTGAACGCACGAAGCTGCGCCGATGAGCAGATCCTTCCATATTAAATTCACCCGTGACACATATCCTACCTCAAGCACGCACTCGCCCGCTTGCATTGCATTTAAGTAGCGCAGGCATCCGCAGCGGCGGATGCTTGTGCTACTCAAAACACACACTCATACTCGCGGGGATTCCCTATAGGAATATTTGGAAATCTTGCTCAGGAAGAGGAAACCAACTATGACAAGCGCCGACTGCTCAGACCACTGCCTCTACGGTCCAAACGGATACGCGGTCACGGCCTTCGCGTTTCGCGCAATACAAGGCCTGGTCGGAAGCCCTCAGCACATCGCCCATCGTAATCCCGTGATCCGGGAAAATCGCAACGCCCATCGAAATGCTGACGGCTCCCAGAAGCTGCCCGGCATACTCCACGCTTAACTGTTTCACTTGCTGGCGCAGAATTTCCGACCGCTGGAGAGCGCCGGGTAACGTGGAGTCAGTGAGGACCAGCGCAAACTCTTCTCCCCCGTAGCGGCAAGCGATATCCTGGCCTCGCGTGTTCCGCTTCAAAAGGTCTCCGAAGGAGCGAAGAAGCGTGTCGC
Source organism: uncultured Acidobacteriota bacterium (assembly GCA_963819395.1). Lineage (GTDB taxonomy): Bacteria > Acidobacteriota > Terriglobia > Acidiferrales > UBA7541 > Palsa-360. The sequence goes on along the minus strand of CAWFVW010000001.1, from coordinate 25,900 downwards.
CGGCCTGGTGTCCGAACGTATCGTTAAACCGCTTGAAGTGGTCCAGGTCCATCATGATGATCGCAAGAGAGGTCTTGTTCCGATTGGCCCGGCTGAATTCCCGTTCCAGCGATTCTTCCATGTAGCGACGGTTAAAGAGCCCCGTCAGCGGATCGCAGATCGACTGATTCTTGAGACTCTCTTTCAATTTCAGGTTCCCAAGCGCCAATGCCACTTGTTTGGCTAGCACCCCCGCCAACTGCCGCCCCGCATCACCCGAGGATCGAGGAACAGGCTCCATCTGTTCCTGGCCGGCCCTCATCTGCAAACTCACGATTCCGAGCGCTTCCCCTTGCGCCATAAACGGGACGCAAAGAGATTCCGTCACTTCCGCCGGATTAATGTGGCGGCAAGGGGCGGTCCTTTCACCGCGACGGAACGATTGCGGCTGGCCTTGGCGCAGCGCCCAGCAGTCGTCCGGGGCAAACACGCGCTCTCCACTCGTGGGCATGCCCCAATCGGCGACGGTCTCAACCGCAGTCCTGGAAGGGCTGGTGATACATAGCGCGCCCGACCATTTTGGAAATAGCTGTTCCGCCACATTCCCAATTTCAATGAAAGCCTCCTCGGCATTCTTGCAGGACTGAAGGCGGCTTCCCATTTCGCTCAAGAGATTAATTTCCTTCGAGCGCTGCTCCAACTCCTGCACTTTCTCCGCCAGCTCCTGGTTGGCTTTGTGCAGCTGGATTTCCGCCTGCACGCGGTCCGTGACGTCCTGAACGCTCCCCACCAGCTTCAGAGGTTTATGCGTCTTCTCATCGAAAATGATATCGCCACGCTCGTGGATATTTCGTTCCACGCCATCCGGACGAATGATCCTGAAGTCGATGGCGTATGGCCTGGCTTCCCGCAGGGCGTAATCCAACGACTGCCGGACTTCGTCCTTCTCATCCGGATGCACGATGCGGAAGAATGCCCGCCTCGACGGCTGGTCCACTTTGGGGTCGTACCCAAAAATCCGAAACACTTCGTCGGACCAGCGCACCGGGTTCTTTTCCGGGTCCTCTAGGTTGACGAGATCCAGCTCAACACTTCCGAAGTGCGCGATCCGTTGCGCAGCCGCCAGATTGGCCTCGCTCTGCCGCAACTTTTGCTCCGCTTCCTTTCGGCGCGTAATATCCCGATGCAACCCGACGATCCCCACGACCATATCGTTCTTGTCGATCAGGGGAACTTTGGTCGTCTGGAGCACCTTCACGTTTCCTTCGGAGTCTACTGCCGTCCGCTCCGATTCCGCTCCGCCAGTCCTCATGACCTGCAAATCGTCCGTGTGCAAAGTCATGGCCCGCTCTTTCGGGAACAAATCGAACGCCGTCTTCCCCAACAGGTCGTCGGGGGACTTCATTCCATGAATGGCGGCGAAGGCTTTGTTCGCGAGAAGGTAACGCCCTTCCGTATCTTTTGCGAAAATGCTGTCGGGGATGTTGTCGGTCACCGTGCGGAGGACGTTGCGCTCCATGGCCAGTTTCTTCTCCGTCTGGGCGTGCAGAGAAAGTGCGCGGTCGAGCCTTCTTGTCGAATAATATGTGCCGACCACCGCCGCGAGAGTCCCCACGCAAATCGTCACAGCCTGATGCTGCGCGGAATTCAAATGGGGGAGAAGGAAATGCTCTAATCTTTCAAAAACGGTGAGCCCTGCGCCGACAAGGAGCGTCAGCAAGGCAAGACTCCCCCAATCGGTGCCTTGGCCGGGACGAGCTCCGGTCTCAGGTTCCGAAAGGGATGTATTCAATTTTTCTGGCGCCTCGTTGGTACTCATTCAACCTGCCGGCATGGCTACATCTACGCTTTGCTGCGGCCATACAGAGGGAAGTCGCTTAGATCATAGCGTACCCTTCCCACCGCAAATCGGCGGAAAAACCTTACTCTTTGTGATTAAATAGCCAATTGTCCCAGAGGGCGAGTGAACATGCCCATAAACAGCAGGGGGCAAGATGTCCTGCCATTAGCGCCGCTTAAATCCGCTCCATCCGTGGAAACATTTGCGGTTGGAAACTAGCCAAGACGGAATCGATGGCGGGTTCAAAACCGCTGCAAATCCCTGTATAGTTTAGCGATGCCACTCAGCACGAAAACGCGGAGGCGATTGCGGTCCTGGCGCACGCGCGCGCGCGAATTGCGCGGCGTCGTGAAGGGACTCGTGTCGACGCGGCATCCGCTTCTGGTGCATATCATTCCGATCCGGCGCTGCAATCTGGCCTGCACCTATTGCAACGAATTCGACGATTTCTCGAAGCCTGTGGACACCGCGGAAATGCTTCGCCGGATCGACCGCCTGGGCGAGCTCGGGACGGCGGTCGTCACGATCAGCGGCGGCGAGCCTCTCTTGCATCCCGAGCTCGACGTGATCATCGCGCGCATGCGCAAAAACGGAATCCTTTCCGGGAATGATCACCAACGGCTATCTGCTCACCGCCGAGCGCATCGAACGGCTCAACCGCGCGGGCCTGGAATACCTGCAGATCAGCATCGACAACGCGATGCCGGACGAAGTGTCGATGAAGAGCCTCAAGGTGCTCGATCAGAAATTGAAGCTGCTGGCCGACCACGCCGTGTTCCAGGTAAACATCAATTCCGTGCTGGGCAGCGGCGTGAAAAATCCGGAGGATGCGCTGAAGGTGGCGCGCCGCGCGCAGGAACTGGGCTTTACCAGCACCGTGGGCATTCTGCACGACGGCCAGGGACAACTGAAGCCGCTGGGCGGGCGCGAGATTGAAATTTTTGAAGAAATCATGGGGATGGGCAAGCGCGGATTTTCGCGCATCAACGGGTTCCAGCACAACATCGCCAAGGGCAAGACCAACGACTGGCGATGCCGCTCCGGCTCGCGCTATCTCTACATCTGCGAGGACGGGCTGGTGCACTGGTGCTCGCAGCAGCGCGGCTATCCGGGCATCCCTCTCGAAAAATATACGGCCGAAGATCTGCGCCGCGAATATTTCACCAAGAAGCATTGCGCGCCGCTCTGCACGGTTTCCTGCGTCCAACAAATAGCCGTGGTGGACAACTGGCGCGGCCCGCAAACGCTAAAGCCGGTCGCCGCGCCGCCATCCTCGCCGGAATCGCTTGTGCAGCTGCGGTAGAGCATGATTCGTGATTCGTGGCCCGTGCGATCGGCAGTCTTCTCTCCGGTTTTCTCTGTGCTCCTCTGTGTCCTCTGTGTTAAAAGCCTTTGAATTTTGCCCGGCCAGCACGCCGTAAAGTCTTTCACCACAGAGAACACAGAGGGCACAGAGAAAACCATGAGGCAAACGATCCTCATCGAGAGAAACTAGAAACGTGCTTGAACGGAATTGTCGGAGCGGGCCTCGCGAACCGCCTGCGCCTGCGGCCGGACAAACGCTTTTCGCGCCAGCCATGGTTTGAGCACGCGCTTCCACCACATCAGCGACCCGGTAACGAATAGCGCCGCCGGAGTGAGTCCGACGACCGTCCAGACAATTTTCACCGGAACGCCCGCGAACCGCCCGAAATGCGCCTGCGCGAACCAGAACAGGACCTTATCTCCGAATCGCAGGGTTCGGCTCGACGTTTTCAGCGGCTCGAAATAATCCACCACGGCATTGAACCTGGTCGGAATCGAGAGGTAAATCCCAGTGATCGCCCACATGAAAAAGAACGCAAGGCTCCAAAATCCGAGGGCGCTGTGCAGCGTCCAGTTGAATCCTTTCGGGTTTGTTTTCCAGCGGAAGCTGAGGCTGCGCCGCCAGGTATCGATCCCCGGCCACCAGATCACGACCCCCGTCAGAGCCAGGAGCACAGTGAGAATCCCCCCGGCGGCATTGATCACACGGCCCGTGTGCGCGGCCAGAAGATTGTCATGAAGGTCCGCGAGCCAGAGCACAAAAAGAAATGAGGATCGAATGGACGCGCCCAGATCCGCGCCCGTATAGGGATTGAAGAGGCGCCGCAACTGTTTGTCGCGCCGTTCCAGGAAAATCTCGGCGGCCTGGTCCGGATTTTTACGCAAAAAGACTCGAGTCGCTTCATAGTCCGGAATAGGCGCGCTTGGCAGCTTGCCTGAGTTCGTCCTCGCTCATCCGCGCGCCGGGACCGACGGCAACACGCGGCTCGCGCGCCAGCGACCTGGTCAGATCCCGCCGGAAAATCAGAGCCGATCCGGTCACGCTCATGAGCAGGATGTAAAGGCCCAGGCCGATTCCGGTCCATAAATGGACCTGAAAGAGCGCCTTGCGCAGCCATACAATCTGCGGGCGCTTCTTCCACTTTTCCCAGGCGCTCATACGGTGGCCCCCACGATGGGCGTATTACATCATAATCGGAGGAGAATCGCTCCTTCTCCGGTATGCGCCCGTGGAAACCGCGCCTGGTTTTATACTGCGCCATTCTTGATTTTCTAACTATCGTTATGAGAAGACATCTCTAACGGATAGGAGTGAGCCATGGACAACCCAGCATCCTACGTGATCCTGTTTGTGGTGATCGTTGTCGTCTTTACCGCCTTGGGCGCGCTGCTCGGCTCATTTTTCACGATCAATACGGCCGAGCGCGGCGTCGTCGAAAGGTTCAACAAATTTTCGCGCATCGCGGGCCCCGGGCTTTCGCTCAAGGTGCCGTTCGCCGAGACCGTGCACCGCGTGGACATGCGCGTGCAGGAACTCCCGTTCAAGATCGAGACCAAAACCAAGGACAACGTCTTCGTGGTCATCCCGGTATCGGTCCAGTATCAGGTTCTCCCCGACAAGGTCAGCGACGCGTACTACAAGCTCACCGACCCGCAAAAGCAAATCGAGTCCTATGTGTACAACGTGATCCTCGGCCACGTGCCCAAACTCGCCCTCGACGAGGCTTACCTGGAAAAGGATCAGATCGCCAAGGCCGTCAAGGACGAACTCGACGCCACGATGGAAAACTTCGGCTTCGCCATCGTGCGCGCCCTCGTTACCGACATTGTTCCGGACGCGCGCGTGAAGACCGCCATGAATGAAATCAACGCGGCGCGGCGCGAGCAGGAAGCGGCCCTGGCGAAAGGCGAAGCCGACAAGACCATCGCGGTAAAAAAGGCCGAAGCGGAAGCCGAGAGCAAACGCCTGCAGGGCGAAGGCATCGCCGCGCAGCGCAAAGCCATCATCGCCGGACTGAAGGAGTCCGTGGAGGATTTTCAAAAAGTGGTCGAGGGCACGACGGCGCGCGATGTGATGACGCTGGTTCTGCTCACGCAATATCTCGACACGCTGAAGGAAATCGGCGCTTCGTCGAATACCAACACTCTCATGCTATCCCACGCCCCCGGTGAAATGCGCAACCTGCGCGACCAGATCAGCCAGGCCATCGCGGTCGGCGACTTGATCGGCGACAATGTGGGGAAGAAGCCGTGACTCGCTTGCCCTGAGTGAATACGAAGGGTGGTTCGTGGCCCGTGGCCCGTGAAAACCTGGGAATATCCGAGCAGTCTTGGTAGCCTCTGTGTTCTCTGTGTTAAAAGCTTTTGCGCATTTTTATGAGCGCCGCGAGTTTTCGCGTGATGCCGCGTTTCATTCGATCAGATCTTCGGCGGCCGCGCGCTCAATGTTGGCGTTGATTTCTCCGCCAATCAGGAACGCCAGTCCTGTAACGTACAACCACACGAGGAGAATAATCAACGCCCCGAGGGAACCGAAAACCACGCTGTAATTATTCACGTATCGCAGGTAAACGCGAAATCCGATGGACGCAATCAGCCATGAAATCGCGCCGAAGACCGCACCCGGCGTGATCCAGCGCCAGCGTCTCTCTCGCAGGTCCGGCCCAAAGACATAAATCAAGGCATAAGAGAAAATGACAAATAAAATTGCCGTCGGAAATTGCAGCGCCTTCCAGATTACAATCATGGCCCCCGCCACTTGAAGCTCCCGCCCGAGCCAATCGACGAAATCGCCGCTCACAAGGACAATGCCCAACGCTGAAAGAATCAAGATCGAAATCGCCAAAGTCAGAATCATGGCGATCGCTCTTACCTTGAACCAGCTTCGGGACTCCCTGACGCGAAAAGCCGCGTTAAGCGAAGAAATGATCGACGCCACTCCACTCGAGACCAGCCATACGCCCACGAAAAGGCCGATCGCCAGTTTTTCACCACTCGCGTTGGCGGCGATTTCTTCGAGTCGTCTTGTTCAATAATTGAAAGGCCAGCGCCGGAAGAAGGTCGGCAAAATAAGCGAGCAGGCTGGTCCGCAATTGCAGGCTATACGAGGCGAACAAATCAAATAACGCCATTAAAATAAACAGCAACGGAAAGAGGGCGAGAAGGAAGTCAAAGGCCAGCCCGGAAGCACGCTCGAACAATTCATTTTCATGAGCGGCGTGTAAAACATCTCGAACAAGTTGCCAGATACCCAAACCGCCAAGTCTCCAGATCGATTTGGCATTTTGCCCGCCGCTGCGGATAGAAGAAGTCATATACGGGTGTGGCTGAATTCTTCGGGCACATTCCGACGAACGATCCTCTGGGCAGAGCGCGATTATTTATTCAGCAGGGGAATGTCTTTGCCTTTCGGCGGCATCGGGATCGATTTCAAGTATGCGTAGATATCGGCCAGGTCGGGGTCCGGAATCGCTTTGCTCGCATAGGGAGGCATCTGATTCGTGGGCTTTCGAACGTAATTCTGAAATCCTTCGAATGAAAGCTGTGGGGGGCCGATGCGCGCCGCGCCGGTCTGCGCCGCCCCCTGGCCCATCCGGCCGTGGCATTCGTAGCATCCATTGGCCATGAAAAGCTTCTTCCCGTTTTGCGCATTGCCGGCGGGAGGAGCGTCGGAAGACTGCTGCGCTTGGGCAACGGGAAAACCGAATAACAGCAATGCATAAACAAGGAGAAACAACAAGAAGAATCGTTTCGTCCAGCCGGTCTGTACCTCGCTCATTTCGATCCGGCGCTTAACCCATCTCATCACGCGTATCTCCCTCTTCAGATCGAGCTTTCTGACAAATAATCTTTGTGGGTCGCGGCTTCAGCCGCGACATTCAAGAACCTTAAAAACAAGGGCTTTAGCCGCTGACGCCGTACCGTGATTGGAGGCCCTCCCATTCATGAGCTGGCTTCGTCATCAAATTACCCTTATCGAGGCTGCGTAAGGACATCCACGAGGGCCGGCTCGCCGCGCTTCACCACTTCGATGGCGCGCTTAATCGCCGGGCCGAGATCCTTGGGGTCCGAGATCGGCCCCTCACCGTACATGCCCATGCTGTCCGCAAGCTTGGCGTAGGAAATATCCGGCCCGTTGATCGTCGTGCCGATACCGCAGTTCGTGGTGCCGCGGCTGTGGCGGTCAGCCATGATTTGCACCTGCATCACTTCCTGATGATACGCGCGGTTGTTGTGCATGATGTGCAGCACGGGAATCTTGTGGTGCGCCGCGGTCCACAGAATCCCCGGCGCGTACATCAAGTCGCCGTCATTCTGAATATTGACGGTTAACCGGCCGTACTTGCGATTGGCCAGCGCCGCACCCGTGGCTGCGGGAGCGCCGTAGCCGACGCCGTAGCCACCCGCGTTGCCGATGTACTGATAATGCTTGTCCATGTTCCACAGCCGCTGCGGCCACTTGCTGACAAACGTTGTGGCGCCGACAAGCGACCAGTCCTCATTCTGAATCTGCCCCCACAGCTCCATGCAAAGTCGCGCGGTGCTGATCGGGCTCGCGTCCCAGGCAAAGGCCGCCGCGTCGCGCGAACGCTCGAGCGCCTGCATGTGCGCCGCCTTGAGCCGCGCGCCGCGATCCTGAAACGCGCGCTTGCGGTCATCCGTGACGAGGCGCTTCACCGCCTCGGTCAGCGAAGGCAGAGTCGCTTCCGAATCCGCGGCGATGGCCAGGTCCACTTCGTTGTAACGCTGGAAATCCTGGTAGTTCGCCTTGATGTAGAGATCGTCCGCGTTGATCGTGATGAGCTTTGCGTTCGCCTTGATCCCGGACTTCGAATTGCGCTCGATCTGGTCGCGATAGGTGTGCGTGATGCCGTAAAGGTCGGCGACGTCGAGTCCCAGAATCACGTCCGCGTCGGCCATCGCAGCGCGGGCCCGGTCGGATTGATTCAGCGGATGGCGCGTTGGGAAATTCATCCGGCCGGTCTGATCGACCACCGCGCATTGCAGCGCCTCGGCCAAATCGACCACGCAGGCGAGGCCCGCAGGCGTTCGCGCCGTGCGGTCCGCCACAATCACCGGATTCTCCGCCGCGACCAGAAGCCGCGCCGCTTCATTCACGGAGCCCGTATCGCCCACGGGTGGCATGTCTTTTGTCAGCTTCGGAATATGAATTTTCAAATCGGAGGAAATCGGGTCTTCCTGCAAAGCGCCGTCCGCGACAAGCACGACCGGCATGGTCGGCGGCGTCATGGCGATTTTATAGGCGCGTACCGCCGATTCGGCAAAGTGCTGCAGCGAAATGGGGAGATCGTCCCATTTCGTGAAATCGCGCACCATGGCCGCCGCGTCCTGCACGCTGTGAAACCATTCGACGCCCGGCGCGCGCATCGTTACGTCAATGATATTTCCGAGAATTACGTAAACCGGCACGCGGTCGCAGTACGCGTTGTAAATACCCATCGCGGCGTGCTGCACGCCCACCGTTCCGTGCGCGAGGACCGCCAGCGGCTTGCCTTCTATCTTGAAATACCCGTGCGCCATGGCCATCGAGGATTCCTCATGGCAGCAGGTGATGAATTCAGGGCTCTTGTTCCCGCCGTAATTAATGATGGATTCGTGCAGCCCGCGAAAACTCGATCCCGGATTCGCGCAAACGTATTCAAACCCGAGCGACTTGATGACATCCACCATGAAGTCCGACCCGGTGCGATCCGCGGTCAGCACTTCCGCGCCCGACGGAGCCTCCGCCTCGGCCGCCGCAGACATGGGAGGTGGAACGATGCGCTTCGCCTCCTCTGGCTGCGCAGCAACCGCTGCAGGCCCCGCCGCCAGCGCCGCAGCCCCCGCAGCCGCCCCCTTCAGGAAATTCCGGCGATCGACTCCGCCCTTCGTTTGTTTAGCCATGCCCTTGCACCTCGTTTTCGCGGTTATTTTGCATTTATATCACATGAATTGAACCAGATGCCATCTCACAAGGCAGCGGGTTCCGCGATAATCCTTTGACGCTGGCTGCTGACCCTCGGTTTCTGAGCTGACCGCTTATAGCCCCGCCATTGCTATTCCGGAACACTGTCCCTCAGCGGCGTTGACGCTCCATTGCAGGGGGGCTATGTTCGAATGGAAGGCCGTGCGGTGCGCTGGCGTTCCCCCCGGGCAATACTGCCCAGGCACCGGCGCTTCCTGTGCACTGAAGGGATTTACGCCAGTTCCGCTCCTGCATTCTTTATTGACCAGGCCCGGCCCGGTCATTGATGAAGGCTCAGCGCGCCCGCGTGTAAAACATAAGTGACCACCCTTACCAAAGCTGGCCGGTACGATCTCCGTGAAGAATTGGGCCGCGGCGCCATGGGCGTCGTGTTTCACGGATTCGATCCGATGATCGGCCGCGACGTCGCGGTGAAAACATTGCGCCTGTCCGAGGCAGGAACGGGACTTTCCCGCGATGAACTGATCGGCCGGTTCCAGACCGAGGCGCGCGCCGCGGGCCTCCTGACCCATCCCAATATCGTCGTTGTCTTTGACGCCGGCGAGGAAGAAGGGCTGTTTTATATCACGATGGAGTTCGTGGAGGGGCGGAGCCTGCAAACGCTGATCGATTCGCATCAGCCCTTTTCCCTGCCGCGCGTAATGAAGCTGATGGAGCAGGTTTGCTCTGCGCTCGATTTTGCGCACCAGCACAACGTGGTGCACCGCGACATCAAGCCCGCGAACCTGATGCTGACCGCGGACGACACCGTCAAGATCACCGACTTCGGCACCGCCAAGATTCTTCAATTCGGCACGGCGCAGACGGCGCATGTCATGGGCACGCCCTCCTACATGTCACCGGAACAGGTGAAGGGAAAACCCGTCGACGGCCGCTCGGACATTTTTTCCCTGGGCGTGATCCTGTACGAATTGATGACCGGCGAGAAACCGTTTCCCGGACAGAACATCACCACGGTCATCTACAAAATCATCAACGAAGAGCCCATCCCGCCGCGGTCGCTCGATTCTTCCATCCACCCGGGCCTCTCCGCCGTGATTTCAAAGGCGCTGGCGAAAGATCCCGCGGCGCGATTTCAAAACTGCCAGGAATTGTTGAACGCATTGAAAAATTTCCACGAAATGATGAGTCCGGACGCCACGGTGAAAATGGCGCCCGCCGGCTCGCCATCCGCGGCAGGCGCAAGCCGCACCAGCGCCCAACCCGCCCGGTTGCCGAATCCGCCCGTGAATGCAAATTCGAACGCAAATTCCAGAGCGCCCGATCCATCCGCGCAATTCATGTTGTCGGTGGGAGTAGAAGAAGAACCCCCAAAAAAGGCGGGGGGACTGCTGTTGACGCTCATTCTGCTCGGAATTATCGGGTATGCCGGTTATCGCGTGTATCCCCCGGTATTGGATCTGTGGCGGCGCGCCCATGAACCTCTGGAAACCCCGCTGGCTCCGACGAAGCCGGAAGCGGCGCCTCAGGCCCCGATTCCGGAAAACTCTGCTGCGAAACCGGATGCGCAATCCATCGACGCGCCGGGTACCGCTGCACCGGCCGTCGCAGCACCTGCGCCAGCGTCTGCTGCAGCACCCGCGGAAAATTCCACGCAGCAGAATGCGTCTCGGCCACCGGCTGTTCCCGCATCTCCCGCGAAGGCTCCGGACGCTGCTTCGCCGGCCGGAAGCGCCGACAAACCGGTTGCGTCCCAAAACCCGGCTCCTCCCGCGGGGCCCTCGCCCGCCCACCAGCTCGAATCGAAATTGCGTGCTGAATTAACTGATTCGCCACTTAAAGATAAAGTACAAATTCAGGCGACAGCAAGCGCCCTTACTCTTTCCGGCGCGCTGACTTTCGCCGAACACCGCGATCTTCTGGAACATCTGCGGACAGTCCCCGCCGGGGTTCGAGTGATCGACGACATCGAATTTAAGGACGACCCGAAGGCGGCTGCCGCGCCCTTGTTGGCCGGCTGGATTTGGGCGCGATCCTCTCCCCCCGGGGCCAGGATTCTGGTCGACGGCGCGGAGACCGGCCTGCGGACTCCCGCGAGATTGGAATTGCAGCCGGGAGAACATGAAGTCCGTTTAGTGCGGCGCGGATTCGGAATCGCCCATAGGAACGTGCAGGTGGATGCAGGGCAGACGTCGCAGTTCACTGAAGTCCTGACAATAGAATAAGCCTGTTGATTTCTGCGCCCCACCATCAGTTATTTTGCATTGGACAAACCACCTGACGCTTCGCATATTCGCACGTTTTAATATAGCTGCGTCTTCCAGGCTTGTAACGATTCTATCCACCACAATCCTGCAGGTTAATTCATAGGCATCCGAGGGTCGGCAATCCTCTGTATTACAAAGACCTAGAGGCGCATCCTGACGGAAGGCCGCGTGCTCTTAATTGAAAATACCCTTAGGCCTCGCCGCCCAGGGTGCTTTGAGATCCGCCGCCTCTTCGAAATTGGTTTACCGGTCCGTGGCTAGCCCGGGCGTCTTAGGTTCTTCCGGCAAGGAAACGTCTCCAGAATGAAAGTCCTCGACAACTCGAAGCCCCAATCCACCGAGGATGTTCCCGTTGTAAGCGCCACACCACTCCCTCCACCCCGAAAGCCTGAACCCGCGCTAGCTGAAGTGGTTCCCGTTCGCCCGGCATTTTCGAACGCCGAGACGGCCGTAAATTTCTTCCTGCGGCAATTCCGGGTCTTATTGGGGGCCGCACGCCTGTATCAGCGCAACCATCCGAGGCTGATGGAAATTCTGGCCTCCACCGAGCAGCAGTTGCGCATTGCTCTGGCGGCTCGTTCGCCGCTGGTGGTTGCCGTGGAGCCGAAGGGCATCCTCCTGCCGCGCCAGGAAGCCAGCGCCCCCGAGCTGCTGCACGACCCGCGCGGCGAATTGCGCGCCCTTGCGGAAGAGCTTCTGCGCAGCGGAATTTGTTCGTTCCTGTTCACTCATCCGATCAACATCGGCGAGCTGGATTTGCTGGCCAATGAAATCAGCCGCGTTCCCCGCAGCGCCTCTCCCGGCGACACCGCATCGCGAAAATTGTGGGACAACTGGACGAAGAGCAGCGGCATTGTCGGAATCCGCATCAATATTCCGACCGAGCGGCGCGATTCCCTGCTGCTGGCGAGCCTGATGTCCGCCGTGCTGGCCTACGATAACGCGGCGCAACATTCCTCCTACTCCCGCGCGGTCCGGACCATGCCGGAGGCGAGCTTCGAGCAGATCGCGGCCACTTTGCGCGTGCTGGCAAAATTGGCGCCGCCCAACGATCCGGAAATGACGCCGTCCACCGAGGATGTGGCCCGACGCTTTCATTCCGTCGTTTCCGGAAGCGAGCAGTCCTCCATCGCCCTGATCGTGTATGGAGTTTCCAACGTAAGGCCGCGCGAAGGCGAAACGCTGGCGCCCTATCTGGAACGGCTCACCGACGAACTCGTGCTGGCATTCCTGAAACAGGAGTTCCATGCGGGCCGGACAACCCCGCCGGGGCTTCTCCCTTTGCTCGTGCGCCTCGATCAGGAGCGCGGCCAGGCGGACAATTCGGGCGCAACGCGGTTTGGCGGATCGCAGCATGACGAATTGCGCGTGGCTCGTTCTGTGCGAAAAATTCTGGAATGCGCAGCCCGCCCGCGTGAAAGGGAAAATATTGCGGAGCCACGACGCGTGGTGCGTCCCCGCAAGCGTGGTGGCTCGTTTCCTGGAACCGCTGGCCGCGGCCGCGGAAAAAAAGAAATCCGACGCAGCAGCGCGCGAGGGCCGCGCGGTGCTGCTGGCGTATGCGCGGTGCCTCGAATCGGAAGAAAGCAAGGCGCGCCGCGCCGTGGCCGCGGGCATCGCGGAAATCGCGCCGCAGATGGAACGATTATGGCCACATTCCTCCGCCGCCGACTTTGGGCGAGGAATCGTGCAGGCTCTCCTGAAGGAAATTCGCCGGGGATCGCGGGCTTGCTTTCCGCGGTGGTCGAGAAATTGGCGCGAACCTCGTTGGTGAAGCACGAATACGCGGAATTCGAGCGAATCCTCGAAGCGCTCGAGGCCGCGCCGCGGGACGATGAACACGCGCATATTTCCACGCTCGTCGGGCGCATCCTGAGCGACGAGCAGTGGCTCTATCTTGTGGACGAGGCGCTCTCCAGCCAGCCGCTCAACCCGGTCATCCCGCGATTGCTGAAGAGGTGCCCCGACCGATTGATTGACCGGCTGGGCTTGCTGCTGACCGCGGCCGAACGGGTTGAATTCGCTTCCCGCGATGGTGCGCTTGATTCACGGAACGGGCGAGCCGGTGCTCGGCGCTCTGGAAACCCGATTGTACGAAGCGCGGCGGCAACGCATTGCCACCGCCATTCATCTGCTGGCTTCGGCGGACCCGAAACGCCTGGCAGGCGCCTTGCCCAGGGCGCTGGCGAGCTGGGAATGGAGTCTGCAGGACCTGGCCGCGACGGAACTCATGAAGTGGACGAATCCGCCGGTGGTCGCGGCGACGGCGCAGGCTTTTCTCGCCACGCTGGCGGAAGCGCACGCGATGGTCGTGCCCTGCATGATCGATCATCTGGGAATCGCGCACGAAACTGCGGCGGTTCCGGCGCTGCTGCAGATTGCCGAGGGCGAGCATCTGTCGCTGCGGGACATTTATTTCCGGATCAAGGCCATCGAAGCTCTGGGCAGAATGCGCGTGCCGGAAGCGGCGCCTCCGTTGCTGAAAATTGTGAGGCTGCGCAATGGGCTGGCCCACGACGAGCCGGCTGCGCTGCGCGCGGCGGCGGAAGAAGCGCTTGGGCTGCTCGAAAACCGGCCCTCTTCCGCGCGCGCTCGGATCGCGGAAAGCGCGCGCGCCGAAATCCAGCGTGACCCAATTCGCGGCCTCGCCGGTACCTGCGCGCGCGCCTGCAGCCGCCCATGCAAGCGGCCATCACCGGAACGAAGAGCGGCTCCGCGCGTGTTCGCGTCCTCGCGCTTGGCGGAGCGTTTCTGGAAACCGATCATGCGCCTGGCGCTTGGCGACTCCATGCAACTGGAAATTCAAGAACGGGCTGCGCAAGATCCAATCCACCGCCGTCGTGCGCAACATTACGTCGACAGGAGCCGGCGTTGAATTCGTCCACATGAAGCCGCGCGACCGCGAGCGCCTGCGGCGCCTGGTCACACAGCTGATCAAGTAAATTCACGCAACTCATGCAATTTTCATATGCGGACCTGCAAGCTCGAGTTTCAGCTGGCGCAGTGCTTCTAGCTTGTGCGGTTTCGGTACTTGCAAGGACTAACCCCCACAAGCTGAAGCCTGCGCCACTAAAATCCATCATTGTTCTTCGGAACTGGGAGTGGAAAGCAGCGGGCGGGGAAACGTTTCGACGGGCTCTACTTGCTGGAACTTCCGCGCTGCCAACGCCCATTTCTCTGAACTTGCGGGCGGAAGGAATCAGGCGGCTGTCAAACGACGCCACGGCGTTGTTGTACGCCTTGTTGGCGCGTTCCAGGCCCTTGGCGATTTCGGAAAGGTGCTCGGCGAATTTCACCACGCGGTCGTACAATTCCTTGCCTAATTCCTTGATGCGCTCCGCGTTCTCGGCCACCAGTTGCTGCTTCCACCCATAGGCAATCGCTCGCAGCAGCGCGATGAGCGTCGTCGGGCTGGCGAGAACGACGCGTTTTTCTATGGCGTCCTCGATGAGCGTGCGGTCCTGCTCGAGCGCGGCGCTGAAAAACGATTCTCCCGGGAACAAAAAGCACGACGAATTCAGGCGTGGGCTCAAATTGCTTCCAGTATTCCTTGCCCGACAGCCCTTTGATGTGATCGCGGACCAGGCTCGGCATGTTGGATCATGGCTTCGCGATATTCCGCGTCTGACTGCGCGCTGACCGCCTTGAAAAACGCGTGCAGCGGGACCTTCACATCCACGACGATTTGCGTGCCGCCGGGAAGATGGACGATCAGATCCGGGCGCAAGCGGCCTTCTTCCGTGTCGACCGATTGCTGCTCCTGAAAATCGCAGTGCGGAGACATGCCCGCCAGCTCCACCACGCGCCGCAGAGTCAGCTCGCCCCACTTCCCCTTGACTTGCGGCTGCTTGAGGGAATTGACCAGGCTCCCGGTTTCCTCCCGCAATTCCTTGTTCGTCGTGGCGAGCAGTTGCACTTCGTTGCGAAGGCTTCCGTAGGCTTCCTGTCTCGCGGACTCGACGCGGGACACTTCCGAGCGCAGGTCTTTCAGCGCCGTTTCGAGCGGATCCACCATGGACTGAATCGCCATCTTGCGCTGCTCGAGATCGCCTTCGGCTTCCTTCTGCAGGGAATCGAACTTCGACTTGGCCAGCTCCATGAACTGGTCGCTGCTGGCTCTTCAGGGCCTCGCCGGCCAGCGACTGGAAAGCTTCTCGAAGTTTCACCTGGGCGTCGTCGAGCAAGCGCCTCTGCTCGAGCAGATTTGCGCGCTGCGATTCGGCGTCTTTTTCGGCGGAGGCTCGCAGCTTCTGTTCCTCTTCAATTCTCTTCTGCGAAGCTCGCAGGTCCTGCTGCAGCGCGTCGTTCTGCTTTTTTAGTTCGCCGACCGTGCCGTCCAGGCCGGCCGCACGCCTCTCGAGCTCCAGACGCGCGCGCGCCCGCCGAGGAATTCGCCCACGCCCACGCAACTGCAAAACCTGCGGCAAGACGAAGCGATGGCAATCAGTATTTCAGTTCCTGTCATGAAGACGCCTTCTGCGAAGGGAATGGCAAAACTACGTAGCTGAGGACCAGATATTATCATGGCACAAGTGGCGCATGCTTTAGCTTGTGGGGGTATGGTGGAGATTAGTCCCGCCGAGAATCAAAACAGCACAAGCTAAAGCATGCGCCACTTCAGGGCTCAAGACATTCAATTGAGTTCCCGCCAGGCCGAATCCAACAGCGAGGCAAGCGGGGCGGCGGGCTTGTCATCCAGCATGCTCCTGAGTTCCGCGCGGATCTGCGGCAAATCTCGCGGCGCCTGGTCAATTTTCAGCAGAACCTGATCGATCCGCGCGGGCCAGTCGCCGGACGCGAGTTTTCGCGCCTCGGCAAGGCGTCTCCTGGCCGATTCGAGATCGGGCGCGCCCGAGTCCGCGGAGATGAGTCTCGCCGAGACCGAATAGTTTCCGCCCGTCACAAATTTCACGTCGACGGGGACGCGTATTCTCCTCGCCGCCGGATGTTTTGACGCGCTGCAGGTTTCCTTTCGAAAGCTGGATCACTCCCGGCGACCCGTTTCGAACTTCCAGTAAGAGCGGGAGTGTTGTGCCATGTGCGTGGAGAACGAGCTTTCCACTCGAGCCGGCATTCACAGCTTCCGTCGGGCCGCTGAATTCGAGCAGCACGGCCGAAACAGGAAATTGCCCCGCGTCCATTCCAGCGACAGTCACGTGAAGGTTGACGTCTCCCACCGGAACGCTCGGGCCGGGAAGCACCACGAGTGAGACCGGGGAGGATGCCACGACGAGGCATGGATCGTCGTTCAGATAGACGTGATTCGAATCCGCCGCGCCCTGGAAGCCGTAGCCCTCCAAATTAAATCGGTCGTGGATGGCCATGACTCGCGGGTAGGAAATCAGGTTGACCCCTCCGGGGCCCGCTCCTGAAGCCTGCATGCGGTCTGGAATCCTCAGCAGCAACCACATTCGTGGACCCGGCGATTGCCAGTCCGGGAATTTTAGCTGTGAGTAGTCCGGGCTGGTCGGGGGCCTTGAACAATGCCCGCCCGGTAACATCGGTGGTGACTTTCTGCCCTCCCGAGAGTTCCACGACGACGTTCGGCAATAGTCGACCCTGGGAATCGAGAACTGCGAGCGTGGCTTGGGCGCCGGCAACTACTTTGGTGGGCAGGATAATCTGGCGCGGGGCGGGAGAAGCGTGCTCTTTTGGCCGCCGCTGGGCAGCGGTGAGGGCCGCGCACATGCCCACCAGAAGGGTGAAGACCAGGCACCGGCTCGGCGATCTATGACGGACCCACACGCGCATCATGTCAGGGATTCTACCGCGCCGGGGGTGGGAGAATGAAATGGTTGACACTAGTGGCGCATGCTTTAGCTTGTGGAGGTCGGCACTTGCGAGGCCTAAACCCCCACAAGCTAAAGCATGCGCCACTTAGAACCACCCACGGGCGACGTCTTCAGATTTACGGGAGGCAAAATCGTTTCAAGTTTTATCGGCGAGGTGGAAAATCTTGGCTTCGAGGAAGAGGCGATACAATTCCGGATCGAGTTCCTTATCCTTGACGGACATTTCCAGGATGCCGAGAGCCCGGTCGGAGGCGACGGCCTTTTTGTACGGCCGGTCGGAGGCGGAGAGAGCGTCAAAAATATCGCAGATCGTCATGATCTTCGCCTGGACGGGGATTTCATCGCTTCGCAACTGGTACGGATACCCCGTGCCGTTTAATTTCTCGTGATGCGCGCGGACGATTCGCGGAATTTCGCGGATTTGCCTGGTCCACGGAATCTGCAGCAGGAAATTGAAGCTGTGGACCACGTGGGATTCGATCTGGGCTCGCTCGTCCGGGCTGAGGCTCCCCTTCGGGATGGAGAGGTAACGGACTTCTTCCTGAGTGAGCATGGGCCGCTCTACTCCCCGCGGGTCCTGATAAGTCTGCCTGGCGATTTCGAAAAGGCGATCGAACTCCCCCTCGGGAAGCACTGTCGGCTCATTGGCCTGGAGGATGGCCTCGAATCCGCTTTCCATTTGGACCCTGCGGAGGCGGTATTCCTCTTCGAGGGATGCGATGCGCGCCAGGGCGTCCGGCCGGTCCATTTCCAGCAGGAGGCGAACTTTTTCGCGCTCCATGCGGGCTTCCATCTCCTTGTAGAGATAATCGAAGCGGTGCGAGATGAGGTCGATCTGCAACGGGTAGAGCTTCTTGGCCTTGACCAGGACATCCTCGCGCACGCCGACTTTTCCGAAATCGTGAAGCAGCGCGGCGTAACGGATCTCCTTCATTTGCTCGGGAGAGAAACTAATCGAGGCGTACGCTCCTGTATCGACACGGTCCACAATCTCCGCAAGCCCCACCGTCATCTGAGAAACGCGCAAGGAATGGCCAGAGGTCGTCGGATCGCGCTGCTCGATGGCCTTCACGGAAGCCTGGACGAACCCTTCGAACAACTTTTCGATGTCCTGGTAGAGGCGGCCATTTTCGTAGGCGACCGCAGCCTGCGAGGCCAGTGAGAGCGCCAGCCGGACCAGGCGGTCGGAGAATGGCCGCACTTCGCGGGCCACGACTTCCCTGCTCGTCAGGCGCGCTTCGGGATGCAGTTTGCAATTGATGAGCTGCAGGACGCCGATAACCTCTCCGCGGCCATTCTTCATTGGGAGCGTCACCATGGACCGCGTAAAGTACCCGGTTTCCTCGTCAAAACGCGGGTTGAAGCGATAGGGACGATCCTTGGGGATGCGGCGGGCATCGGCCAGGTTGATCACCTCGCCGTGCAAGGCCGTGTAGCCGGCCAGGGAATTTTCCTCGAGAGGGAGTTCGAATTCGGCAAAGGGAAACTGCACGCTGTCGTTTTGGGTCAGCTTGAAGCGGAGGCGGCGATCGCCTGGGCCGGCGGAAAGAGCGTCCTGGCGCAGTTCCTCGACAAGGTAAAGAGAGCCCGCGTCCGCGCCTGTGATCTCGCGCGCTTTCGTGAGGATCATGTTTAGAATCGCCCCGACTTCATGCGTCTGCGACAGGGCGACGCCGATGCGATTCAGTTCCTCCATTTCGCGCTCGGCGCGCGCGAGTTCGGCACGCAGGTCGCGCTCGCGCTGCGCCAGCTCGATGTTGGCGATCGCGGCGTCCACTGTCTTTCGAACCAGCGAGGGATTGGATTTGCGAGGAAGAGTGGCGAAGCATCCCGGGGCGCCCTGGCTTTCCCCATTGCGCGAGATGCCGATCAGCCGGACGCGCGGGGCCCGTCGAACCAGGCGCCGCAAAGCAGCCAGATCGCCTGCGCCCAGATCGGCAAAACATACTACCGGGGTATCGCCCAAGTCAGGAGCGGAAGGCCGCTTTCCAAGCGCCGGGGGTGGCAGAGCCCGGACCGCATAACTGCGGCTCAAGGGGCGCGCCAAAGGTGCGGCCAGGGAGTGCTCAAAATACCAGATTTCAGCTCGCGCCGGCATGTGAGAGGGTGCGGGAAGCTGCAGGGGTGGGTTTTCTGCGCGCTCGCCGCGGTGACCAGTATATCGGAATTGGAGCGTGGTACCTAGCGGGTCATTGGGCGAGTTGTCGTGAAAGGATGTAACTACTTACGTCACAGGCTATTGCGGTCTGAAAACTGGTTTGCTAGTCTGAAATTCAGAAGGCAAACGAACCTCGGGATGGACGAGTCTCGGAGTGGTACGGGTTTGCGGTGCAACTGCTGTAAGTTTCTGGAAGCGTAAGACCTCACCGCCAGCCGAATGAGGCCCCTTTTGCATATTCAAGCCGGCTCGCGCACCGACCTTGGGCGCGTCCGAAAAAACAATGAGGACTGCTATTCGATCGACCCCTCGCTCCAGTTGTATGTGTTGTCCGATGGAATGGGCGGAGAAGCGCATGGCGAGGTGGCGAGTTCGCTTGCCGTTCAGACGATTTTGACGCATTGCAGGCAGGGTGAGAACAGCCGCACGACGCCCATCTTCGGCGAGTCCAGCCCGGACGTTTCCGAGCGGACGAATCGGCTGGCCAGCGCGATCCATCTGGCGAATCGAAAGGTTTTTGAGGCGGCGGCCTCCGACCCTGAACACGAAGGCATGGGAGCAACCATCGTCGCCGTGTGGATCGACGGGCAAAAATTGTCTCTGGCGCACGTGGGGGACAGCCGGGCGTATTTGCTTCGGGCCGGGCTCGATGGATCAGCTGACGGCCGATCATTCGCTGGTGGCCGAAAAAGTGCGCGTCGGGATTCTGACGCCGCAGGAAGCCGATGCGAGCGAGCTGCAAAGCGTGTTGACGCGCGCGGTGGGAACGAACAGTTCGGTAGAGGTGGACACCGACGAGCAGGTGCTGCTGGTCGGGGATTTTGTGCTGCTCTGCTCGGACGGGCTGACGCGCATGGTGACTGACCCTGAAATCGCGAGCACGCTTCTGACCAGCGCGTCCCCGCAGGAATCCGCGGATCGGCTGGTCGATCTGGCCAATGACAACGGCGGTGTGGATAACGTCACCGTGATTGTTTTGCAGGTGGTCGAAAAATCGGAAGGCGTGTTGCACCGGCTGAAGTTTTGGAAATGATACTCCGGGTAAGGTTGCGCCGGCATTGACCGGAGGAGAAGAGCCATGTCGAGACTTGTCCTGAAATTTGAAAGCGCCTCCCTGAAGGAGGTTCCCCTGGGAACGCGCCCGGTGACGATCGGGCGGGCGCCGGACAATGATATTCAAATAGATAATTTAGCTGTTTCCAATTATCACGCGCGGGTGTATGTCGAGGCCGGATCGCTGGTGGTCGAGGATTTGAACAGCCTCAACGGATCGTTTCTGAACGATATTCGGGTCGAACGCGCCATGCTCAAGGACGGCGACTCGATTCTGATCGGCAAGCATGAAATTCTGGTGGACCAGGCGCACGACGCGGTCCTCACCGGGGACGCGTTGCGCAAAGCCCCGGCGCCGCGCGTGAATGAAACCATGATCCTGGATACCCATGAACGCCGGAAGCTGCTCGAGATGGCCGCGGCGGCGGGCGAGCGATCCCAGCTCTCTCCCGGCCGCTTGCTCGTCCCGACGCTTACCGTGGAGCGTGGGCGCACCGATCAAAAAGAGTACCGGATCGCCGGCAAGCTGACCGTAATCGGCCACTCCAAGATGGCCACCGTCCGGCTTCGCGGATGGTTCACGCCCGAGGTTGCGGCGCAAATCAATAAGCACGAGGACGGATACTATCTGGGCCGCGGGGACCGCGTGCCGAAAATCAACGGCGTCAGCATCCAGGGCCTGACGAAACTCAACGACGGAGACGTGATCGAAGTCGGGCCGCGTGCGGCTCAATTTTCTGTATCGTGAATAACCTTTCGCCGCGCCCTCAGGTACAATTCCCGCATCATGCCAGGAACTTCCACGGGCGGTGAATCGAGTCGCGCCTTGCAGGTCCCGCGCGAATGGTTCCGGGACTGGTGGCAGCGGCGCGTTCCCTTCGCCATCAGCATCGGCCTGACCGCATTTGCGCTGACGATTTACGCGTACACCTTCATTGGCGACCGGCCGACGGCTGTGTTTTCCTTCATCAACCGGCTGGAACTGGACGCGCTCGACCTGCGATTCCGTTTGCGGCCGGACAAGTACAAGCATCCCGATCCGCGCATCATCATCGTGGACATCGACCAGCGTTCGCAGGAAATTCTGGGCCGCTGGCCGTTCTCGCGCACGTATTTCGCGCAAATGCTGGATGCCCTGCGCGAGGACGGCGCGAAAGTCGCGGCCTTTGACGTCACCTTCAGCAAGCCGGACGAAACCGCCGCGCCGATTCGCGAGCTGCGGCAAACCGTCATCGAAAGGCAAAAGCAGGGCGGGAAGACGGACCCGCGGCGTGATCGCGGATCTCGACCGCCTGTCAAAAGAATATGACGGCGACGAACAGTTTGCGCGGGCCATCGAGCGGTTTGGAAACGTCGTACTCGGGAATTTCTTTCTCTATTCCGAATACGATTTGAAGGGCGTCGATGACAAAGCGCTGGACCGCTACGCCAACATCCTCGCCGATTTCCCCTTCCCGCAAGTGCGCGCGGCAAATCCGCAAACCGGGCAGCGCGATCTGCAGCATTTGATCCAGGGCTTCGGCGACCCGTATGCGCTGATGCCGAAAGGCACGCAGGCCAACATCGAAATTCTCAGCGACGCGCTTCGCAAGGGGCACGGCGCGACCGGATTTTTCAATGTCGAGCCGGACGCGGACGGCGTCGTGCGGCATTCCCTGCTGGTGCTTCCCTACGGCCGGACGAAGAATCTGGACGATTGGGACCTTTACGGCTCGCTCGACGTGCAGGCCGTGCGCCTTTTTCAGGGATTGCCCGACCAGCAGACCGTGCTCGACTTCAGCGAAACGGGCATCACGGCGCTGGAGTTCGGCCCCTCGCTCATCATCCACCCCGACGCCGTCGGGCGGATGATGATCAACTATGAAGGCGACGTTGCCACCTATCCCTATGTTTCGATCGCCGACGTGGTCCGCCACAAATTTCCCGCGGGAACATTCAAAGGGAAAATCGTGCTGGTGGGCGCGTCCGCGACAGGAATCGGCGATTTGCGCTCGACGCCATTCGGTGGGATCAACTATCCGGGCGTCGAGATCCACGCGAACGTGATCGACAATATTCTGAACCGGTATTTTCTGCTTCGCGGCGCAAATCAGGTCGCCCTCGATTTGCTGCTGATTTTTCTGGTCGGCGTGCCGCTGGGATTGTGGCTGGCGCTTGGCGCAGCCGCGGTCGATGCTGTTCGGCCTACTGCTGCTCGTGCCGTTCGGCTTCGGAGTGTGGTACGCGTTCCTGCATGGATGGTGGCTGAACTTCATCATTCCCTCGGGAACGCTGGTGGCCAACGTGGGCTTTGTCGCGGTGTATCGCGCGCTGGTCGAGGAAAAAGAAAAGCGGCGCGTGCGCGGCGCGTTCCAGCAATACCTGAGCCCGGAGGTGATTCGCCGGCTGCTGGAAAATCCCGATCTGGTAAAGCCGCGCAAGACGGATATCACCGTGATGTTCAGCGACGTGCGCGGGTTCACCAGCATTTCCGAAAAACTGGACGCGCAGGAACTTGCGGCGCTGCTGAACGAATATTTGACGGACATGACGCAGATCGTCTTCCGGCACGACGGCACGCTCGACAAATACATCGGGGATGCTGTGATGGCTTTCTGGGGCGCGCCGTTTGAAGACCGGGACCACGCCACAAAAAGTTGCCATGCCGCTCTCGAAATGATCTCGCACCTCAAAGAATTGCAGATCAAATGGAGAGCCGAAGGAAGGCCGGTGCTCGACATCGGTGTCGGGCTATGCACGGGCGTCGCGTCGGTGGGCAATATGGGCTCGGAGCTGCGGTACGGGTACACCGCGCTGGGTGACACGGTGAATCTTTCTTCGCGCCTCGAGGGACTGAATAAGGAATATGCCACGCACATTCTTTTGAGCGATACGACATACGCGGCCGTGGACGACCCACTCCTCGTTTTCCGGGAGCTCGATCTGATTCGCGTCAAAGGAAAATTGCAGCCGGTCGCGCTTTACGAACTGGTTGCCGCGCGCGGGACGCCGGAAGGCGACGCGCCGGATCTGGAACAGCGCCTGGATTTTTTTTCGCAGGGGCGGGCGTGCTACCGCGAGCGGCGCTGGCAGGATGCGCAAATCGTGTTTGAAAAACTGCTGGAGCGCTGGCCGGAGGACGGCCCCGCGCGCATGTATCTGAATCGCTGCAGGGAATATCTTGTCGCCGGGCCCGAGGAAAATTGGGACGGAGTGTATGTTATGACGCACAAGTAGGACGGGCTTCAGCCTGTCTGGGTTTGACTTTTTCAACTCGGCAGAAAGTCAAACCGCAGCCAGGCTGAAGCCCGTCCTACTTAGCCCGGCGGCCACCGGAAATCTCGGCCGCCTAGCAGATGCAGGTGCAGGTGGAATACAGACTGTCCGGCTCCCCGTCCGTTATTCAACACTGTGCGATAGCCGGCATTGAGCTTGCGCTCTCCAGCAAGTTTTGCGGCGACGAGTTGCAGCTTGCCCAGCATGGCCGCGTCCTCTTCGGTGGCCTCCGTCAGCGAGACCAGGTGTTTTCTCGGGCAGATGAGGATGTGGCTCGGGGCCTGCGGTGAAATATCCTCGAAAGCGAAAATATCCGCGTCCTCGTATACTAGTTTCGACGGTATTTCTTTTTTTCGATTTTACAAAACAGGCAGTCTTCCATGAGTTTTCCTCGCAGCTTGCAGTCTATACAGCTTGTGAAAAAAGTCGAGTAGCACAGGCACTCTTGCCTGTGCGGATTTGTAGCTTGCAAGCAAGAGCTGCCCAGTTAATTACAATCGCGAAAACCGCACAGGCAAGAGTGCCTGTGCTACTAGAAGCCGCGATCAGCCGGTTGGTCTAGCCTCATTACGAATGTCTGGAAGCCGTCGCTGTTCTTTAGTTGCATGGCTAGCTGTTGCGCGGCTTCCGGGCTCGGAACGCGGCCAACACGGACGCGATAGAAGTGGCCTGTGGGCGCGTCATAATCCTGGATGAAAATCGGCTGGTAGTGCGCGAGCAGGCGGTCGCGCAGCCTTTCGGCATTGGCACGGTCCGCGAAAGCGTCCTGTTACGCGACAAACCGGGAGATATGCCCGCGTCACGAGCGCGCATGTGGGAGCTACTTCCTCTTGGAGCAAACCTGCGGACGCTGCGGATAATTAAGCTGGAAACCCGCGCTCGCCGGAGCGAACTGGTTTAGCACAATCTCGAGCCTTACTTGATGTTCCCGAAATCAATGGCAGAGCTTTCTGATCACTAATTTGCGTGGCTAGTATAAATCGTTATACCGTTCCCATCGGGGTCCTTTATGCAAAAAAGATAATGTCCAAAAACAGCTTCATCAGGGATCTCTCCTGCTGCGATTCCCCGACTGATTAGCTCCAACCGATATTTTTTCAATTCATTCAGGCCTTTGCCTTTAATCATGAGGTCAAATTGCTCAGAAAATCTTTTATGGAATTGTCCTGTCAAACTTTCCGCTACGTCTTCTCCAGCCAGCTGATCAACTTCTAACAATAGAAGATGAGTGCCTCCACGTAGTTCAATAATTGCGACCTTTTCCTCAATAGCAAATGGAGGAAGGCCGAGATTCGAGTAGAATTGGCAACTGCTCTTAAGGTCAGCCACCTTAAAAACAAGGTGAGCCACTGCTAATTCTGAGTCAACGACAGTCTTCATCTCGCTCATAATTCACCTCACAAGTTGCTTCAAAATTGCCCTACAAAACTGATACAGCAGTGTTGCGGTTCGTTTTGAAGAGCGTCTTTTAAAGATACCATACGGTATCTTCTAAGGCAATCATTTTATTTGTGCCACTGGCGCATCCAATGGAATACAATTTTGAGACATTGAGGAGACTTTCGAAAATGAAGGCGACTAAAGTAAAAAACGCGTACATGAAAAAGAAGGACCCTCTCTTCGTTAGAGAATCCCTCTTAAATGCCGCCTTCGAACTCGCTGCGACCAAGGGCATGGCTGATGTCACCGTCAACAAAGTGAGCGAATTGGCGGACGTTACCAAGGGGGCTTTCTTTCATCACTTCGATAGCAAAGAGACGTTGGTGACGGAGCTGATGCAGATGCTGTTGACCCGATTGGACAAGCAGTTTGACCGACTGATGGCGGAGGAAGAGAATTCCGACGGATGCTTTACTCGTGCATACATTAGGGCCGCATTCTCCGAAGGTGCAGCTGAACGTAAAATTTGGGGCGCGCTCTTGAGTCTGATGGCCTCTAAAGATCAGGTCGGATGGGTTTGGAATAACTGGCTGAGCGAACGCCTAAAGAGACATTCGAAAACTGATTCGAGAATCGAGCTTCGTGTCGTAAGACTTGCGGCAGATGGCGTATGGCTTGAGAGAATCATGAACGCAAAATCGAAAAACCTAAAGGGTGTCGAAGAATATCTCATTGAGATGACGCGAATCCGTTAAATTGCTCGAGCTATTGCGGACAAGGTGAAATCGGGAATGGCTGTTCTTGTTTTTGATAACCCATCGAATCCAAACGAGTATCTCTGCGTCGCCGGGGCCTTTCATCGAATCGCCACGGGATGAAAGGCGACATCCAGGAGGGGGCCTCCCACAAAGCAATCCGACTCAGGTCCTGATAAACGCCGTAGCG